>NZ_LZSG01000010.1 GCF_001665395.1 Mycobacterium sp. 1164966.3 | reverse complement strand
GCGCACGGCCGCCTGCGGGTGGGGGCACGGGCGGCTGTGGTCCGCGGCCGTGCGGGATGGGCTGGGCCTGGGGCGTATCCGTGGTGCGGATTACGGCGGTGGGACCTGGTGGCGGCACCTGATGGCCGAGCTGGGGTGGGGCCGGCGGCTGCGGTCCCCGGCCGTACGGACCTTGCGCTGGCGGCTGCGGCGCCCGGTACGGCCCTCGCGGTAGGTGGTGTTGAACAGTCGCGCTGTCATCTGCTGCGGTGCCCGGCTGTCGCGTGACCTCGTTGTCGCGTCGGGATGGCGGCTGGGCCCCCCGACCGTATGGCGCGCGCGGACCATCGTGCCGATCGCTCATGCTGCTCCCTCGCCTCCCCAATCGATGGAGTAATCAGCCCGAGGCGCCAATTATGCGCCGAAGCGCTCTCGGATTTATTGGTTATCGAGCAACTCGTAGAAGTACCGCCTGCTCGACGGCAGCCCTGCGAAAATTGGCCGCCAGCCACGGACGACATGCGGTGCCGCCTCCGCCTTAGCCAATGCGGTAGTTGCTTACCGTTGTCAAACGCCTTCGCCCCACTGCCTTTCCACCGACTTAACTAAAGCCGTCAATGTCGCGTTCACCGGTGCCTCGACACCCAGCCGCGCTCCTTGTCGCGGCACCGCGCCGTTGATGACGTCGATCTCACTGACCCGGCGCGCCTCGTGGTCGAGCAGCGCCGACGGCTTGGCGTCGGGCATGCCGGCGCCAAAGGCGCGGACATGCGCGACGGGATCGGTTACGGCGACGGCGATGCCAGAAGCCTGCGCGACCGCCCAAGCCTCCGTTGCTGCGGCTCGGCTGACGGCGCCCATCTCCGGATCGTCCATCACCTGGCCGACGGTCATTCCGGTCAGCGCGCACGGCGCGCTGTAGGCGACGTTGCAGATCAGTTTCTCCCATTGCATGGCGGCGATGTCAGCGACTGCCGCGGCGTCGAACCCGGCTTGCGTCCAGGTCCGTGCGATCGACTCGACGCTCGAGAACGGCAACGACGAATAAGAGCCGAAACGCATTGCACGCATGGCGTTGTGGTGCACATGCCCGGGAGCGATACGCGACGCGCCGAACCCGCTTGCGATCCCGACGGCCAGCCGCTGGTCGCCGACGATGCCGGCAACGATCTCCGCTGAGCCCAGGCCGTTCTGGATGGTCAGCACCGGCGTATCCGGACCCAGCATCGGAAGCGCGTGCTGTGCACCGGCTTTCACGTCAGCGGCCTTGACGGCGAGCACGATGAGGTCCATGGGCTCCGAAGGCGCGGAGGTGGCGGCGCGCAGCGGCACCGTCTGGTCGTAGCCGGGGCCGGTGACCCGCAGCCCTTGCCGGCCGATCTGCTCGATGCTCGGCTGATGACTGTCGATGGCCAGCACATCGTTGCCCGACGCGGCGAGTCGGGCGGCATAGATGGAACCCATTGCGCCACAGCCGATTACCGCGATCTTCATAGCGTCTGCTCCTAAGCCGTCAACTCGGCGATCAGCTCGACCAGGCCGGCCTTCTGTTCCAGGCCGAAGCCAGGTGCATCGGAAGGCGCGATGCGGCCGCCGGCCAGCCTGCTTCCGTCGGAGTAGCCGCCGAAGGGCTGGAAGACCCCGGGGTAGGACTCGCAGCCGCCCAGGCCCAAACCGATCGCGATGTGCAAGTTGATCAGATGGCCGCCGTGCGGGAAGGCGAACTGGCGATCGAAGCCATGGGCCTCGAGCACCCCGAGCATCCGCGCGTACTCGGTCAACCCGTAGCTCAGGCCGGCATCCATCTGGAAGATGTCGTGCCGCGGCCGCATACCCCCGTATCGAACCAGATTCGTCACATCGGGCACTGAGAAGAGGTTTTCACCGGTGGCGACCGGGCCGTCGTAGCAGGCCGTCACTGCGTGATTCAGCTCGAAATCCAGTGGGTCGCCGGGCTCTTCGAACCAGCGCAGGCCGTAGGGCGCCAGCGCGGCGGCCCACCGGATGGCCGCGGACCGGTCGAAGCGGCCGTTGGCGTCCACCGCGACCCGACCGCTGTTTCCGACCACGCCGAGGACGGCCTCGATTCGGGCCAGGTCCTCGTCCAGCGGCGTGCCACCGATCTTCATCTTGACCGCGTCATAACCGAGGTCGAGGTAACCCCGCATCTCGTCGCGCAGGCGCGTCGTGCCACGGTCGTCGGGGTAGTAGTAGCCGCCGGCGGCATACACCGCAACCGCCGAGGCCGGCTCACACCCGAAGTGGCGTGCGATGGTCGCATACGCGGGCTCGTCGTCGAGCTTGGCGTTGAGGTCCCAGCACGCCAGTTCCAGGGCCGCCGCGGCGGCGGCCCGATCTCCGTGCCCGCCGGGTTTCTCGTCGGTGAGCGCGCACGCCGCCACCGCGGCGGGGTCGATGTGCCCAGAGTCGTCCAGCAGGGTGTCCGGGGACGCGGCGAGGATGCGGGGGATCATCCGGTCACGCAGGATTCCGCTTTGGGCGAAGCGGCCGATCGAATCGAAGGCCACCCCGACCACGCGTTTTCCGTCCCGGTCGGCGATCAGTGCGACCAGCGACAAGGTGTGGCCGCCGAAGTTGATAACAGCGTTGGCCGGGCTGCCCCGGAGCGGGACCGGCCGCTCCAGGATCGCGGTGATCCGCATCACCCGATCTTGGTGAACAGCACCGCCTCTTCCCACGGCAGCCTTGCGAAGACCGCGCGCCCGCGGGTCACGTGCGCTGCCGCGGCTTCCCTGCTGACCACCGTCGGGTTGGTGATCCCGATGGTCTTGCCGTTGCGGCGCATCTTGCCGCTGCCGGCCGCCTTGAGGTTTTTCAGCCAGTCGCGGTCGCGCCCGTAGGCCAGCGGGACGGCCACACCGGGTTTGCCGTCGACGTTGGTGGTGAAGGCATTCACCGGTGTGCGGTAAGCCTTTCCGGAATGGCGACCGACATGCTCGATGATGGCGTATCCGGGTAGCCGGCCAGCCCATAGCCGCTGGATGGGATTGGTCACGTATCGGTTGAACCGGGCGAGTCGTTCGGGAAATCGCATGCCACCCATCCAACTCGTCGGCCCCGGCCGACTTCAACCCGCCGGCAGCAACCGGCGCGCCAGCCACGCTGCGCGGGTGGGCGGTGGATGCCAGGGCTGCTGGTCGTCCGGAGGCCATGCGTAACAGGGTGTCTCGCCGCACAGCAGCTGACGTAGCTCGGGGATGCTTAGCTCGCGCGCGGACCACTCGTAGAGGTTTTGCAGCCGCGGCTGGATGACGCCGACGTCCAATAGGTGTGCCAGTCCGTGTTCGGCCTTGAGGTAGGGCGCGAGATCGTTGCCCAGCGGGTAGCGGTCCGGAAGCACTCGCGACAGGGACAGAAAAATACCGGTCATGCCCAGCCGTGGATCGCCCAACGGGCGGCTCGACAGGGCCAGCCGGCCAAGCGCCAGGCGCGGCGCGGCCACCAGGGCGTGGGCATAGAGCACCCGCATCAGCACCAGGTTGATGAAGAATCGTTCGACCCGCGACTCCCGCCATGCGAGATCCTCATGCTCGAGGTAAGCGTTGACAACGCTGATGTTGTGGGCGCGATACCAGCGCCGGGCGGACGGCGCCCGGATGAACTCCAGCGACGCGGCCACCGCCGGTGAGCTCGGGGCCCCGGAATGGCCGAACGACAGGGCGCGGGCTTCCCAGCCGTCGCAAATCAGGCGTTCGTTGATGGCCCGCCACCACGGACTGCCCGGCCTCGAGCCGGTCGATGGGTTGAGCAGTCCCGTCGCAGCTGCCATCCCATGAACGCCGAAGCCGCCTGCCGATACGGCAGATGGCCCCGGTCGAAGTTGGCCGGGACCTGGTAGAGCTCTCGCATCAGCGCCAGTCGACCGTGCGGAGTATCGCGCACCGCGGCGAACCGCGCCTGTGCGACCGCCGCGGCCGACTGCCGAGTCATGCCGCAACTCTTACACCCTGTAGTTGAGTGGGTCGAGGAGGCTGAGACACTGGTCGGCATGGGTAGCACCGACCAGGCGATCGCTAGCGTGCGCTCCTCGGCGCAGCTGTTCGACCACGCCTGCCGGGTCATCCCCGGCGGGGTCAACTCCCCGGTGCGGGCCTTCACCGCGGTGGGCGGCACTCCTCGCTTCATCACCGAGGCGCACGGCTGCTGGCTGACCGACGCCGACGGCAACCGCTACGTCGACCTGGTCTGCTCGTGGGGCCCGATGATCCTCGGCCACGCCCACCCGGCCGTCGTCGACGCCGTCGCCAAGGCCGCGTCGGGTGGCCTGTCCTTCGGGGCGCCGACGCGGGCCGAGACCGAATTGGCGGCCGAGATCATTGGGCGGGTGGCGCCGGTCGAGCGGATCCGGCTGGTGAACTCCGGGACCGAGGCCACCATGAGCGCGGTCCGGCTGGCCCGCGGTTTCACCGGCCGGGCCAAGATCGTCAAATTCTCCGGCTGCTACCACGGGCATGTGGACTCGTTGCTCGCCGACGCCGGCTCGGGCGTGGCGACGCTAGGATTGCCGTCCTCGCCCGGGGTCACCGGGGCCACCGCGGCCGACACAATTGTCTTGCCCTACAACGACATCGACGCGGTGCGGCAGACGTTCGCCAAGTTCGGCGACGAGATCGCCGCGGTGATCACCGAAGCCAGCCCGGGCAACATGGGCGTCGTGCCGCCCGCGCCGGGCTACAACGCCGCGCTGCGGCAGATCACCGGTGAGCACGGCGCGCTGCTCATCGTCGACGAGGTGATGACGGGCTTCCGGGTCAGCCGAAGTGGTTGGTACGGAATCGATCCGGTGGACGCCGACCTGTTCACCTTCGGCAAGGTGATGAGCGGCGGGTTGCCGGCCGCCGCGTTTGGCGGACGGGCCGACGTGATGGAGCGGCTGGCGCCGCTGGGCCCGGTCTATCAAGCCGGCACACTGTCGGGGAATCCGGTGGCGGTGGCCGCCGGGCTGGCGACGCTGCGGGCCGCCGACGAGGCCGTCTACCGCGCGCTGGACCGCAACGCCGACCGGCTCGCCGGGTTGCTGGGCCGGGCGCTGGCGGATGCTGGTGTGCCGCACCAGATTCCGCGGGCCGGCAACATGCTCAGCGTCTTCTTCGGCGACGCGCCGGTGACCGATTTCGCCTCCGCGCGGGCCAGCCAGACATGGCGTTATGCGCCGTTCTTCCATGCGCTGCTGGAGGCGGGCGTCTACCCGCCGTGCAGCGCCTTCGAGGCCTGGTTCGTCTCGGCGGCCCTGGACGACAACGCGTTCGAGCGGATCGCCGATGCCCTCCCCGCCGCGGCGCGGGCCGCCGCCGCTGCCAAGGAGCTCTGATGGGCGAGCAGACCAGGGTCCATGTCGTGCGCCACGGCGAGGTGCACAACCCCACCGGCGTCCTCTACGGACGGTTGCCCGGATTCCACCTTTCCGAGCAGGGCCGCGCCCAGGCGGCCGCCGTCGCCGACTTCCTGGCCGACCGCGACGTGGTCGCGGTGATCGCCTCGCCGCTGCAGCGGGCTCAGGAAACCGCGGCACCCATCGCCGACCGTCACGATCTGCCGGTGGACACCGACCCGGACCTGATCGAATCGGCCAATTTCTTCGAGGGCCGTCGGCTGGGCCCCGGTGACGGCGCCTGGCGCGACCCGCGGGTGTGGTGGCAGCTGCGCAACCCGTTCAGACCGTCGTGGGGTGAGCCGTACACCGAGATCGCGGCCCGGATGACCACTGCGGTGGAAAAGGCGCGGGTCCGTGGCGCGGGGCATGAGGTGGTGTGCGTCAGCCACCAGCTTCCGGTGTGGACGGTGCGGCTGCACCTGACCGGTAGGCGACTCTGGCACGACCCGCGGCACCGGCAATGCGGGCTGGCGTCGGTGACCACGCTGGTCTACGACGGCGACCGGCTGGCCGGCGTCGAGTACTCCCAGCCGGCGGGCCCGTGACCATGCGCCGGTGGCTGGCGATCGCCGGGTTGGTGGCGCTGTTGTCCGGCTGCGCCGGACGTGACGCGGTCGCGCAGGGCGGCACGTTCGAATTCGTCTCGCCCGGCGGCAAGACCGACATCTACTATGACCCGCCGGCCAGCCGCGGGCGCCCTGGACCACTATCCGGTCCGGACCTGGCGGATCCGGCGCGCACGGTCTCGCTGGACGGCCCCGAATTCGCCGGCCGTGTCGTCGTGATCAATGTGTGGGGGCAATGGTGTGGGCCGTGCCGCGCCGAGGTCACCCAACTGCAGCGGGCCTATGACGCCACCCGGAGCTCGGGGGCGTCCTTCCTCGGCATCAATGTCCGCGACAACAGCCGCCAGGCCGCGCAGGACTTCGTCAACGACCGTCACGTCACGTTCCCGTCCATCTATGACCCGCCGATGCGGACCCTGATCGCGTTCGGCGGCAAGTACCCCACCACCGTCATCCCCTCCACGCTGGTGCTGGACCGCCAACATCGGGTCGCCGCGGTGTTCCTGCGCGAACTGCTGGCCCAGGATCTTCAGCCCGTGGTGCAACGACTTGCTGGCGAGACGCCTGAGAAATGACCGGATTCGCCCACCTCGCCGCCGCCGGACCGCTGCTGGTGGCACTGGGGCTGTGTTTGCTGGCCGGGCTGGTGTCGTTTGCCTCGCCGTGCGTCGTGCCGCTGGTGCCGGGGTATCTGTCGTATCTCGCGGCGGTCGTCGGGGTGTCTGACGAGGCGCCGGCCGGCGCGGTCAAAGCGCCGCAGGCGGCGCGGTGGCGGGTCACCGGATCGGCGGCGCTGTTCGTCGCCGGTTTCACCACGGTGTTCGTGCTGGGCACCGTCGCGGTGCTGGGGATGACCTCCACGCTGATCACCAACCAGGTCCTGCTGCAACGGGTCGGCGGCGTGCTGACCATCGTGATGGGGCTGGTATTCGTGGGCTTCATTCCGGTCTTGCAGCGCCCGGCCCGATTCAGCGCGCGGCAGCTGACGACGGTCGCCGGAGCGCCGCTGCTGGGAGCGGTGTTCGCACTCGGCTGGACGCCATGTCTCGGGCCGACGCTTACCGGGGTGATCACCGTGGCGTCGGCCACCCCGGGCGCCTCCGGCGCCCAAGTGGCCCGGGGCATCGCGCTCGTGATCGCGTATTGCCTGGGGCTGGGCACCCCGTTTGTGTTGCTGGCATTCGGTTCGGCGGGGGCGGTCGCGGGCCTGGGCTGGCTGCGCCGCCACACCAGGGCCATCCAGATCTTCGGCGGCGCGCTGTTGATCGCGGTCGGTGCCGCGCTGGTCACCGGGGTGTGGAACGACTTCGTCTCCTGGCTGCGCGATGCCTTCGTGTCCGATGTGAGGTTGCCGATTTGAGTGGGCGAGCAGACGCAAAATCACCCCAAAATGGCCCATTTTGGGTGATTTTGCGTCTGCTCGCGCAAAGGAGCCGCAACCTCTGGCGCTCGCTGACGTCGATGGGCACCGCGCTGGTGCTGCTGTTCCTGCTGGCGCTGGGCGCGATACCCGGTGCACTGCTGCCGCAGCGCAGCCTCAACGCCGGCAAGGTCGACGACTACCTCAGAGCCCACCCGGTGATCGGCCCGTGGCTCAACGAGCTGCAGGCCTTCGAGGTGTTCTCGAGCTTCTGGTTCACCGCCATCTACGTGCTGCTGTTCGTGTCGCTCGTCGGCTGCCTCACCCCGCGAATGATCGAGCAGGCCCGCAGCCTGCGCGCCACCCCGGTGGCCGCGCCGCGAAACCTGGGCCGGCTGCCCAAGCACGCCGCCTCCCGGGCCGTTGGCGAGCCCGACGACATTGCCGCCACCGTCGCTGGCCGGCTGCGCGGCTGGCGCATGACCACCCGGCGCCAAGGTCAGGCCGTCGAGGTGTCCGCCGAGAAGGGCTATCTGCGCGAATTCGGCAACCTGCTGTTCCACTTCTCGCTGCTGGGTCTGCTGGTCGCGGTGGCCGTCGGCAAGCTGTTCGGCTACGAGGGCAACGTGATCGTCATCGCCGACGGCGGCCCCGGCTTCTGCTCGGCATCACCGGCCGCGTTCGACTCCTTCCGCGCCGGCAACACCGTCGACGGCACGTCGCTGCACCCGATCTGCATCAGGGTGAACGACTTCGCCGCCAACTACCTGCCGTCCGGGCAGGCCACCTCGTTCGCCGCGGACATCGCTTACCAAGCCGGCAGAGACCTGACGGCGAACACCTGGCGCCCTTACCGGCTGGAGGTCAACCATCCGCTGCGGATCGGCGGCGACCGGGTGTACCTGCAGGGCCACGGCTACGCGCCCACCTTCACGGTGGCCTTCCCGAACGGCGAAACCCGCACGTCAACGGTGCAGTGGCGACCGGACAACCCGCAGACGCTGCTGTCGTCGGGCGTGGCTCGCATCGATCCACCGGCCGGCAGCTACCCCAACGGCGAGGAACGTCGCAAACACGAAATCGCCATCCAGGGCCTGCTGGCGCCCACCGAGCAGCTCGACGGCACCCTGCTGTCGTCGCGGTTCCCGGCGCTCAACGACCCGGCGGTGGCCGTCGACATCTACCGCGGCGACACCGGGCTGGACACCGGGCGTCCGCAATCGCTGTTCAGCCTGGACCCCCGCCTGATCGAGCAGGGTCGGCTTACCAAGGAGAAGCGGGTCAACCTGCGGGCCGGGGAGCTGGTGCGGCTGGACCAAGACGGCACCACGGTCCGCTTCGACGGCGCCGTGCCGTTCGTCAACCTGCAGGTCTCCCACGACCCAGGTCAGGCGTGGGTGCTGGTCTTCGCCATCACGATGATGGCCGGACTGCTGGTCTCGCTCGTCGTGCGCCGCCGGAGGGTGTGGATAAGGCTCACCCCCGCCGGCGACAACGCCCCCGGTACGGTGAACGTCGAGCTGGGCGGGCTGGCGCGCACCGACAACTCCGGGTGGGGCGACGAGTTCGAGCGGCTGACCGAGCGGTTGTTGGCCGGGCTGAGCGAGAGCGACGACACGGCCGCCACGAGGAGTTCTCAGGTGAAGGTTCCATGAATACCCTGCACGTCGACATCGGCCTGTCGAGGTACTCCGACTGGGCATTCACCTCGGCGGTGGTGGCCCTGGTGGTAGCGCTGCTGCTGCTGGCCTTCGAGCTGGCCTACGTCGGTGGCCGTCGCGTCGAGACCCGCGCCCGAGTGCTGGCCGGCGTAGCTGCCGACAGCTCGACCCCCGGCGTGGTGGTGGACGACCAGCAACGGCCGTTCGACGAACGCGTCGGGCGGGCCGGGCTGGCCGTGGTCTACCTCGGCATCGGGCTGCTGTTCGCCTGCATCATGCTGCGCGGGGCGGCCACCATGCGGGTGCCGTGGGGCAACATGTACGAGTTCATCAACCTGACGTGCTTCAGCGGTCTGGTCGCTGGGGCGATCGTGCTGCGCCGTCCCCAGTACCGCCCGCTGTGGGTGTTCCTGCTGGTGCCGGTGCTGATCCTGCTCACCGTTTCCGGACGCTGGCTCTACGCCAACGCCGCGCCGGTGATGCCCGCGTTGCAGTCCTACTGGCTGCCCATTCACGTATCGGTGGTCAGTCTCGGATCGGGGGTGTTTCTAGTCGCCGGCATTGCCAGCGTCTTGTTCCTGCTGCGCACGTCGCGGCTGGGAGAGCCCGGCGCCGACGGCGCAGTTGCCCGGGTGGTGCAGCGGTTCCCCGACGCGCAGACGCTGGACCGGGTCGCCTATCGGACCACCATCTTCGCGTTCCCGGTGTTCGGTTTCGGGGTGATATTCGGCGCCATCTGGGCCGAGCAGGCGTGGGGCCGGTATTGGGGCTGGGACCCCAAGGAGACCGTCTCGTTTATTGCGTGGGTCGTCTACGCGGCCTATCTGCATGCCAGGTCAACGGCGGGATGGCGGGACCGCAAGGCCGCCTGGATCAACGTCGTGGGCTTCGTGGCGATGGTCTTCAATTTGTTCTTCGTTAACCTGGTGACTGTAGGCCTGCATTCCTACGCGGGCGTGGGCTGACCGCCCGTCAGCATCAAAAGCAACCGAGGGGCCAAGAAGCGGCCCAAAGGGGGAACTGCACGTGTCCGAGCATCAAGCCCCTGGCGTGGGGACGCCCACCGGCCAAGGCGGCCGCGCCGCGGCGGATCCTCCGACCAGGGAGTTGCCGCCGTATCACGGCGAACCCGCCTCCGAAGCGCACCCCGGCAGCGAGCCTCCCACCCGCGCCTTCGCCGGGTTCCGCACCGAGTCGCGTCGCCCCGGCGTCGACCCGCGCGGCGTCGTCCCACCGACCGCGCCCGCGCCATTGCCGCCCTGGGACTCCAGTCCGGCGACCGGCGTCCGGCCGATCGAGCCGGGATTCGGCGGCTACTACACCGGCCCGGGCGACGCGCCCGCCGCGCGCGTGGATGCGCCCTTCCGCCCGGAAGCGGTTCCGCACACGCCGTATCCCGAGCTGTCCACCGGCATGCTGTTGCGACCCATCAAACCGCCCCCGACGGAAGGCTGGCGCCGCCTGCTCTACGTGCTGTCCGGGCGGCTGATCAACGTGGGGGAGAGTCCCCGCGCCGCACGGCACAACGACCTGGTGGCTCAGATCAACCGGCCGTTGCGGGGGTGCTACCGCATCGCGGTGCTGTCGCTGAAGGGTGGTGTCGGCAAGACGACGATCGCGGCGACGTTGGGCGCCACCTTGGCCTCCATCCGCGGCGACCGGGTGGTGGCCGTCGACGCCAATCCGGATCGCGGCACGCTGAGCCAGAAGATTCCGCTGGAGACGACGGCAACCGTGCGGCAGCTGCTGCACGACGCGGGAACCATCGAGCGCTACAGCGATGTCTTCCGTTACACCTCGCGCGGGCCGAGCGGGCTGGAAGTGCTGGCGTCCGAGAGCGATCCGTCCGTGTCGGACGCGTTCAGCGGCGAGGACTACAGCCGCACCCTGGACATTCTGGAGCGGTTCTACGGCTTGGTGATCACCGACTGCGGCACCGGCCTGCTGCACTCGGCCATGTCGGCGGTACTGGCCAAGTCCGACGCATTGCTCGTGGTCAGCTCGGGTTCCATCGACGGCGCGCGCCGCGCGTCGGCGACGCTGGACTGGCTGGACGCACACGGGCACGAAGACCTGGTGCGCTCGTCGGTCGCGGTGATCAATGCGGTGCGGCCGAGGTCCGGCAATGTCGACATGCAGAAGGTGATCGACCACTTCTCACGTCGCTGCCGCGCAGTGCGCCTGGTGCCGTTCGACCCGCACCTCGAGGAGGGCGCCGAGATAGACCTGTCCCGGCTGCGGCGGCAGACCCGCGAAGCGCTCACCGAACTGGCGGCCGTGGTTGCAGATGGGTTTCCCGGGTGATCAGCGGGCCGGTTTCGGGTTTTAAAGAGGGTTGTTGTCCCCGTGGCTCAACCGCCACAAGAAGTCGGGATCGTCGTCGGGCCCGATGACGCGAGTCTTGGGCCGATTGGCCTGCGCCTTGGCCGCGCGCCAGCCGACGTAGATCAGCGTCCCCAGAACCAGGACCAGGAACAGGTAGAGCACTCGACACCTCCTTCGAGCAAATATACCCGCGCCGTAGGCTCAGGCTGTGTCAAAAGGGCAGAGCGGCAAAGCCACTGGGGCCACTGGGCCAGCGGATAGAGACCGGGTGGTTTTGGATGTCCTGCTCTACGCGACGGCCCGGCTGCTTCTGGTCGTGGTGGTCGGTGCGGCGATCTACGGGGTGGCGCGGTTGCTGGGGGTCACCGAGTTCCCGATCGCCGTTGCGGCGTTGTTCGCGTTGATCATCGCGATGCCCTTGGGCATCTGGGTGTTCAGCCCGCTGCGCCGGCGCGCGACGGCGGCGCTGGCAATTGCCGGCGAGCGCCGGCGCGCCGAGCGGGAAAAGTTGCGGGCCCGGTTGCGCGGTGAGGCGCCTCCCGACGAGGAGCCCGACGGCTAAGCGTCGCTGTGCAGGGGCATCCGGACCACCTGCGCGGCATAGCTCAGGCCCGCGCCATAGCCGATCAGCAGGGCCAGGTCGTTCGGCTTGGCCGCGCCCGTCGCCATCAGTTCGGCCATCGCCAATGGAATGGAAGCCGCCGAGGTATTTCCAGCCTGCTCGATGTCGTTCGCGACGGTCACGTCCGACCGCAACCGCAGGTTCTTGACGAGAAGCTCGTTGATCCGGCTGTTGGCCTGATGAGGTACGAACACGTCTATTTGATCGGGTCCGACCCCCGCCGCCTCCAGTGCTTTGCGTCCGACATCGCCCATCTGGAACGCCGCCCAGCGGAACACCGCGGGACCTTCCAGCCGCACGAACGGGCGTGGGCCACTTGGGTTTTGCGCAAAGGTGATCCAGTCGATGTCTTGGCGGATCGCATTGGCCTGTTCGCCGTCGCTGCCAGCGACGGTCGGTCCGATGCCCTGGAACGGCGTTTCGCCGACCACCACTGCGGCCGCACCGTCGGCGAAGATGAAGCAGTTGCCACGGTCGTACATGTCGATTGTGGGCGATAGCTTTTCGGTGCCGACCACCAGCATCTTGGCGGCGCCGCCGCCACGGATCATGTCGGCCGCGACGCCCAGCGCGTATCCGAAGCCGGCGCACCCGGCGGACAGGTCGAACCCCAGAATGTCCTTGGCGCCCAACGCCGCTGCGACCATCGGGGCCGCGGGCGGGGTCTGAAGGAAGTGGGTGTTGGTGGTGAGGATCACACCGTCGATGTCGGCTGCGTCGAGCGAGGCGTTCTTCAGTGCCCGCCGGCAGGCCTCAGTAGCCATGGAAGCCGCGGATTCGTCGTCGGCCGCGAAGCGGCGGGTCTTGATGCCGGTGCGGCTGTAGATCCATTCGTCGGACGAGTCGATGTTCTGGCAAATCTCCTCGTTGGTGACCACCCGCTCCGGTCGGTACGCCCCGACGCTGAGCATCCCGATGCTTTTCGCGCCGCTGCTGGTGGCGATCTCCGTCATGCCCGTCCTCAGTTGCTGTTATCTGACTGTAGACATTGCTGGCTGAGCAGTCGCAAAAGCCCCCCGCAATGGCCGATTTCGGGGCTTCGGGGCTGCCTCACCAGGCCAGAGCCGCTGCCACCGCGGTCGCCCACACCACCATCGTCAGCCCGGTGTCACGCAGCACCGGAACCAAATCCCGGCCCCCGCGACCGGAGCGCACCGGGCCGGCGGCGCGCAGCGCCAGCGGCGTGGCCAAAAGCCCGACCGCACACCACGGCGTCGCGAGCATCAAAACCAGCGTCAGCACCCCGGCGACCGCCAGCAGCACTTGATAGAACACCCGGGTGCGGGCGTCGCCCAGCCGCACGGCCAGGGTCAACTTGCCCGATTGCGCGTCGGTGGGGATGTCCCGCAGATTGTTGGCCACCAGCACCGACGACGACAATGCGCCCGTCGCCGTCGCCAGCACTAAGCCCACCCAGTCCACCCGTAACGCCTGGGTGTACTGCGTGCCCAGCACGGCGACCAGGCCGAAGAACACGAACACCGCGAGTTCGCCGAAACCCGCATAGCCGTACGGCCGCGACCCGCCGGTGTACAGCCACGCCCCCGCGATGCAGCCCGCGCCGACGGCGATCAGCCACGGCGCGCTCACCAGCGCCAAAACCAACCCGGCCACCGCGCCGACCGCCAGCCCCGCGACCGCTGCGGTCAGCACCGCCCGCGGGGTCGCCAGCCGCGAGCCCACCAGCCGCACCGGCCCGGCCCGGTCGTCGTCGGTGCCACGAATGCCGTCGGAGTAGTCGTTGGCGTAGTTGACCCCGACGATCAGCGATACCGCGACAACCAGTGCCAGCAGCGCTTTCCACCACACCGCGGAGTGCAGCCAGGCCGCGGCACCGGTGCCCGCGACGACGGGCGCCACCGCGTTGGGCAGCGTGCGTGGACGGGCACCGGATATCCACTGGGTAAAAGTGGCCACCAAGGCAAACTAAGGCATCGCGTCCCATGCACCAGAATGGGCGGATGCTCGGAGTCATCGGCGGCAGCGGTTTCTACACCTTCCTCGGCTCCGACGAACGCACTCTGTATCCGGACACGCCCTACGGCAAACCCAGCGGCCCGATCACAATCGGCTTCATCGACCAGCACGAAGTCGCCTTCCTGCCCCGCCATGGCGCAAACCACGAATTCTCGGCGCACACCGTGCCCTACCGGGCCAACATGTGGGCCCTGCGCGCGCTCGGCGTGCGGCGGGTGTTCGCGCCGTGCGCGGTCGGCAGCCTGAAACCCGAACTGGGTCCCGGCGTCGTCGTGGTGCCAGACCAGCTGGTCGACCGGACCACCGGCCGCGCCGACACCTATTTCGACTCCGGCGCCATCCACGTCGACTTCGCCGATCCGTACTGCCCGACACTGCGCGCGGCGGCCACCGGTCTGCCCGGTGTGTTCGACGGCGGCACCATGGTGGTGATCCAGGGGCCGCGGTTTTCCACCCGCGCCGAAAGCCGGTGGTTCGCCTCCGCCGGATTCAGCCTGGTCAACATGACCGGTTATCCGGAGGCGGTGCTGGCCCGCGAACTCGAAATGTGCTATGCCGCAATCGCTTTGGTGACCGACCTGGACGCCGGTGTGGCGGCCGGCGAAGGCGTCAAAGCCGTCGACGTGTTCGCCCAATTCCAAAAGAACATGGAGCCGTTCAAAAAGCTGGTCCGGGCTGCCATCGGCCGGGTCGACGTCGAGCGCGCCTGCACGCACTGCCTGGCGCACACCGGTGTCACGCTGCCCATCGAGCTGCCGTGAGGGTGTTGCTCACCGGTGCCGCCGGGTTCATCGGCTCCCGGGTGGACGAGGCGTTGCGGGCGGCGGGGCACGAGGTGATCGCCGCCGACGCACTGCTGCCCGCCGCCCACGGCGCAGACCCGGTATTGCCGCCCGACTGCCGGCAGATCGACATCCGCGACGCCGACGCCCTCACGCCGCTGTTGGCCGGCGTGGACCTGGTCTGTCACCAGGCCGCGATGGTAGGGGCCGGTGTGGACGCCGGGGACGCTCCCGCCTACGGCGGCCACAACGACTTCGCGACCACGGTGCTGCTGGCGCAGATGTTCGCGGCCGGAGTGCGGCGTCTGGTGCTGGCGTCGTCGATGGTGGTCTACGGGCAGGGCAACTACGACTGCCCCGAACATGGACCGGTCGAGCCGTTGCCGCGCCAGCGCGCCGACCTCGACGCTGGAATCTTCGAGCATCGCTGCCCGGTGTGCGGGTCGGCGGTCGTATGGCGGCTCGTCGACGAGGACGCCCCGCTGCGCCCGCGCAGCCTGTACGCGGCCAGCAAGACCGCGCAGGAGCACTTCGCGCTGGCGTGGTCGGAGGCGACGGGCGGCTCGGTGCTGGCGTTGCGCTACCACAACGTCTACGGACCGGGCATGCCGCGCGATACCCCGTACTCCGGGGTGGCGGCGATCTTCCGTTCGGCACTCGAAAAGGGCCAGCCGCCAAGGGTTTTCGAGGATGGACGGCAGATGCGCGACTTCGTCCACGTGGACGACGTGGCCGCGGCCAATCTTCTGGCCGCCGACGCCACCTCCGAGCGGGACGGGTTCACCGCTGTCAACGTCTGCTCGGGGCGGCCAGTCTCCATCCTTCAGGTCGCCTCCGCTTTGTGTGATGCGCGCGGCGGCGCCGTGCAGCCGGTGATCACCGGCGAATACCGCAGCGGCGACGTGCGCCACATCGTGGCCGACCCCAGCCGAGCGGCCGAGGCGCTGGGTTTTCGCGCGGCTGTCGATCCGCGGGACGGTCTGCGCGAATTCGCCTTTGCGCCGCTGCGGTGAAGGGTTTTCGGTGTGAACTGGTGGCTTTCGGTGTGAGCGTAGGGCGGGAACCGGCGCGAGAGTTCCCGCCTTGACCACACACCCGAAGCCCAGGATTCACACCCAAAGCCGAAACGAGCCTCAGCTCTGCGGTGGGCGGTAGATCTTTGGCGTTGGCCGCTTTAGGGATATCTGCTGGGTGGCCGAGTCATCTCCCCGGAAGATGCGTGGCGCGCCGGAGCCGGCCAGCTGCGGTTCCCCACCGGCCGGAATGCGGGTTGTCGCCGCAGCCGACGGCGGCGGTGACACTCCCTGGCCCGCCTGCCTGGCCGCGGGAACGGGGACGCGGCGCCTGCGCCGACGACGCCGGCGGCCGCTGAGGTGACCGCTGATCCTGACGGCGAGCAGGATGCCCAGCGCCAGCCCGCACAGTGCCACGTCGAAGGTGCTGGTGATCTGATGCGCGAGGTTGTTGCCGTAAACCGGGTTGTTCCAGCCGCCGCCACCCGGGGGCACCACGAACCGTGGCGCCAGCCAGACGCCCAGCACGACGCGCGCGATGCCGATCGTGACGAGCAGCCCGGTCAGCGACGTGGTCAATCGGGTCGGTATCGAAGTGGTAGCCAGTTTGATCCGAAGCCAGATCGCCAACGCCGCGGTGGCCAAATCAAAAGCAGCCAGCGTCATGGAGTCGTAGCGCGAGTAGGGGTAGTTCAGAATTACCGCGCCGGTGAAGTCGGTGATCCGCATCAGCGCCGACCCCACGCACCACACGACGATGAGCGTGCAGCCCATGCGGGCCGCGTTCCGCCAGGGGACGGCGTCGTCCGGGCCGCCGCGACGGTAACCGGGTAACACCCGAGGTGCGAATATCGCGGCGCCGACGGCCCACGCCAGATATCCCTCGTACCCCACCCCGGCCGTCGACGTGTTCTGCGCAATGCCGTGGAAGGAGTCGATGTCGCGACCGATGGGCAGGAACCACACCAGCGGCCCGGCCACCAGGGCCGACGCCCCGAGCGCGACGAGCGCGAGGTGGGCCGCTTTGGTGCTTTTGACGAGCCATCGGGATGCGATCAGCACGGCGACCCACGCCACCAGGCCGTACACCGTCGCGGTGACGATCACCACGATGTTCTGCTTGCCGAAGCCGGCGCCGGTCGTGTCGTGCATTGCGAACCGCACCCGCCAGAACAGGTTGAACCCCGAGCTGAGGGTGGCACCGATCATCGACACGTAGCCGATCACCCGGGCGGACCGCGACCACCCGTCGGGCGTCTCTACAGCGGCGGCCGGGCCGATGATCAGCGGTTGCGCGCTCAGCACCGAGCCCGCCATCCCCAGCCATGCCCCCGGCCCGACGCCGCCCGGCACGTGCACGCTGCCCCCGGAACGAATCGTCTCGTACACGTCGTACCCGATGAAAGCGAGCACCAGCAGCCAGTAGGGGACGTTCAGCAGGAGCCGCAGCCGTCCCGCCGGGACTGCGATCCCGATGAGGGAAACCAGAGTCACCGCCGCCAGAACCGCGAACAGGACGGTCTTGCTGTCCGGGACGCCGACGCCGAAGTACAGATTCCAGGGCAGGAACGGCGCGAGGACGAGCAACCCGGCAGCGATCAGGTCGCGGGTGACGTTACGCCGCCGCACCGGCTCTCCGGCCGGGCCGCCCGGGCCGGCCGCCTGCACGGGCGCTGCCGGAGCCCCGCCGCGGATCGGGCCGGTAGGCGCGTCGTAGCTGCTCTGGCTCACAAGGCCCCCCGGTGATCAAGGACGGTTGTTGTCGGCGCGGAGCACACCTTGTGCGGATGCTCTCTTGAGACCATATTCTCCGTTCGGACGGCGCGGCAGGGGCCGCGAACACCGAAATCCACAAAGGTTGCTCTGCGGTGACCATCCCAGTGTGCCGTACGGCTGTGGCAACCTGGTTACGCTGCGTTCATAGGTGAATCTAATCCGGATGTTGGATACTGCCGACGGTATCGCAGTGTAATGATGCTGGGACATTGCTGGTTGCGGGGTGGCCAGGCGAAGGAGAGCCGCGATGGACGTCGTTTTGGGGGTGGCGGTCGCAGACCGCGTTGCCCGCGTGGCTCTTGTCGGGGCGGGCGCCGGCGGTGGCGACGTCATCGACCAATCGGTCGTCGACCTGGATGACCACCCGATCGAGAGGCTGACCGAGACCGTCGTCGGCACCAACCAACTGCTGGCCGACGAACACCACCGCCTGGTCGCCACCCGTTTGTGCTGGTCGGACGGTCCTAGGTCGGACCAGCTGCGTCAAGCGCTGGAGCACTCCGGCGTGCAGAACGTCGTGGTCCTGGGGGAGCAGCAGGCCGCGACGGCCCTGATGCGCACCGCCGGTCCGCAGGGCTCAGCGGTGCTGGTGGTCGGCGACGAGGCGGCGACGCTGCTGGCGCCCGCGGCGACGGTCGACGACCCCGAGTCGCCGCCGACGGTGCTGGCCGCCGGGCCGTTTGCCGGAGGCGACGCGACCGGTGCCTTGGACACCATGATGGCGAGGCTCGGTGACCAGGCCGGCGGGGTGCGCGACGTCTACCTGGTGGGCTCGTCTTCCGAGCTCACCTCGCAGGTTGCTGATCAGTTGCGGGACGCGTCGACGATGCGGGTGTCGGTGCCCGAGGACCCCACGTTCGCGATAGCCCGTGGCGCGGCGATGTCGGCTCTGCCCGCGGCGGCATTGTCCGGTCAGGCGTATGGCGACGCGACGGCCATGTCGCCGCTGGCGTACGGCGCGGACGCGACGGCCATGTCGCCGCTGGCGTACGGCGCCGACGCGACGGCGATGTCGCCTCAGGCATTCGGCGACGCGACGGCGATGTCCCCGCAGGCTTACGGCGCGGACGCGACCGCCGCCATGTCACCCCAGGCTTACGGCGCGGACGCGACCGCGTACACCCCGGCCGCGCCGACCCCCGCCGGCGGCGAGGAACAGCAGCTGGCGTATTCGATGACCGACGAGCACGAGCTGCTGCCGTTCGAAGACGAGTACGGCGACGAATTCGTCGACGACGAGGAAGCGGAGGAACCGGAGAAGCTCAGCCGGGGATCCGTGCTGATCGGCAACGCCGTCGTGGCGTTCGCGGTGATCGGCTTGGCGTCGCTGGCCGTCGCGGTCGCGGTGACCGTCCGGCCGACCGCGGCTTCCCAGCCGGTGCTGGGGCACCAAAACGCCGCCCCGGGCAAGTTCATGCCGCTGTTGCCGACGCAGCAGCAGGCCCCGGTGCCGCCGCCCCCGGTTGACTCGCCCAACCTGGGGTACCAGGGCGGCGTCGTTCCCGACGCCAACGGCTACATTCCGCCACAGCTGGCCGCGCCCAGTGGAGGCGGTGGGCCGGCCGGCCCGGTGGAGGCGCCCGTGGTGCCCGCGCAGGTCGCGCCCGCGCCGGCGCCGGTGCCCGGCTTTGTGCCCGACCCGAGGATGCCGATCCCGGTCCCGATCTTCATTCCGTTCCCGGGCTGGCGGCCGCCACCGATCTTCGTGCCGCCGCCATTCATACCGCCCACACCGCAGAAGCCGACCGGTCAATCCGGTTCGACGACGCCCGTGACCCCGACTCCGTCGACCCCGAGCAAGCAGCCGTTGGTGACCACGCCGTCGACGCCGCCGACGCCGAGCACTCCGGCGACCCCATCTACACCGGTGACGCCGTCGACCAAGCCGCTGGCGCCGTCTACACCGTCCGGCACGCCCTCCGCGCCCAGCACGTCGATCCCGACGACCAGCAAGCAGCCAACATCGGAGGTGCCGCAGACGACTTCCGCGCAGCCGCCGACCCAGCAGACGACGGTGGCTCCGACGCCTAAGCAAACGTCGGTGGCACCGCCGCCCAGCACGCAGCAGCCGACCGTTGCCCCGCCGAAAACGCAGACGCAGCAACCGACCGTGGCCCCGCCGAAGACCCAGCAGCAGGTGCCTACCGTGCAACCTCAGCCCAAACCGCAGGTGCCGCAGGTGCCGCAGCAGCCTCAGCCCAGGCCGCAGTTCCCGAGGTTTCCCGGCGGCGGTGGCGGCTGAGTGCTCGAGCGCTCTACCGCAGCTTGGACAGGCAGAGCACGATCGGCGGCGAATAGGCCTTCGTCTGAACCCATTGGCCACCAGTGCAATTGGAGGTGCTGGTGGTGCGCTTGATGACTTTGTCGGTGGCGGAACTGGATCCGCAGGTGGCGGGATAGACCGTCACGTCCATGGTGCCGTCGCTTCTCCGTGCCCCTGAGATCCGCCTGATGCAATCGCCGACTTCGGCGTTCTTGATCGCCTCCGCCGAAGCATCCGGAACGCCGACCGGGGAATACGAGGTAGTCGCCGGCGTCGTGTAGCGGTGGTGGCTGCCGGCCCGGTGGACCGCCGTGCCCATCACCACCACCACGAAGACAATGCTGATGACGGCGAAAAGTGTTCCCACATAGCCGATTACAGTGCCCGCGATCGCGAGGCCACGGCCGTCCTCGCCGGACCGCTTGATCTGGGAGAGCGAGATGTGGCCGAAGATGATGCCCAGCGGGGCGATGATCAGCGAGGTCACCAACGCCACGATGGCCATCGTGTTGGTCGGCCGGGCCATCGGATACGGCGCGTAGGGGCCCGGAGCCGGCGGCGCATATCCGTAATTGATCCCGGCCGGATCACCGGGCGGCGGCGGATAGTTGGGCGACTGGAATGGGGCTGCCTGCGTTGGGTGTTCGTCAAAGGGCTGCATCGGTGCTTCCTGTGTGCTCGGGTTGCCGCGACTGCGTCAACTGGATGATTGCTGTTCTCGGCTTGGGCCCCGGTCGACGACAGCCCCGTTCGGCGAGGCGATCGGCACGCGCGTCATCACCGGCTCGGTGCACTGGCACGCCCCCCGGGCCACAGTTAACCACAGCCGGCAAGGAAATTCTGGGCGAGGTGGGAAAGTCGCCGCTCCCCGCTTCAGGCGCAGCAAATCGATTTCCATGGCGACGATTCCGAAGGTTCCGGCCCGCGCTAGTGTCGGTTGCCATGCCCGGGGACGCGGTGACGGTGGTGCTGCCTTGCCTCGACGAGGAGGAGTCGCTGCCTGCGGTGCTGGCCGCCATTCCCGATGGCTACCGGGCATTGGTGGTCGACAACAACAGCACCGACGACACCGCCGCGGTCGCACGCCGACACGGAGCCGAGGTGGTCGCCGAACCGCGGCCCGGTTATGGCGCGGCGGTGCATGCGGGCGTGGTCGCGGCGACGACGCCGATCGTGGCCGTCATCGATGCCGACGGTTCGATGGATGCCGCTGACCTGCCCCGGCTGGTCGCCGAGTTGGGCCTCGGCGCCGATCTGGTGACCGGCCGGCGGCGTCCGGTGCCGGGGCTGCACTGGCCGTGGGTCGCCCGGATCGGCACCGTGGTGATGAGCTGGCGGCTGCGCACTCGGCATGGCCTGCCGGTGCACGACATCGCCCCGATGCGGGTGGCCCGGCGAGCCGATCTGCTGAAGCTGGGTGTCGTCGATCGACGGTCGGGATATCCGCTGGAACTGCTGGTTCGTGCCGCGGCCGCCGGCTGGCGCGTCGTCGAGCTCGATATCAGCTACGGTCCGAGGACGGGCGGCAAGTCGAAGGTCAGCGGCTCGCTGCGGGGCAGCGTCACCGCGATCCTGGACTTCTGGAAGGTGATTTCTTGAGTGGCCTGCCGGTGACCCTGTTGGTAGTCGCCAAGGCGCCGGAACCTGGCCGCGCCAAGACTCGGCTCGCGGCGTCCGTCGGCGATCGAGTCGCCGCCGAGATCGCGGCCGCCGCCTTGCTGGACACCCTGGACGCGGTGGCGAGCACGCCGTCGGCCGCGCGGGTGGTGGCGCTCACCGGCGACCTGGACGCGGCCGTCAGCGGCGCCGAGATCCGTTCGCGGCTCGCATCGTTCACGGTGATCGAGCAGCGTGGCGACGGCTTCGCCGACCGGCTGGCCAACGCACACGCCGACTCGGCCGACGGATCTCCGGTGCTGCAGATCGGCATGGACACCCCGCAGGTCACTGCCGTCTTGTTGACCGGTTGCGCGCGCCGGCTGCTGGCGGCGCCGGCGGTGCTCGGGTTGGCCTGCGACGGCGGCTGGTGGGTGCTCGGAGTGCAGACGCCCGCAATGGCCGAATGCCTGCGCAGCGTTCCCATGTCACAGCCCCAGACCGGGCAGCGCACATTGACGGCATTGCGCGACAACGGTATTGCCGTGAAAATGGTTGAACAGCTGGCGGACTTCGATCTCGTCGAGGACGTCGCCGGCGTGCGTGATGCCTGCGCGCCCGGCAGTCGGTTTGCGCGCGTCACCCGGGCGGCCGGACTCTGACCGAAGGGCTCGGTCCTACCAATTGGTGAAGATGACGCTGTTCACCAGCAGGGCCCCAACGACGTTGAGCGCTAACCAAACCCGGTGCGTCCTTACCGGCAGCAATGCAGACGCCGCAGTCAGCCAGATGGTGAAGGGCAGCCAGATTCGTTCGGTCTCGGCCTTGCTGAGCATGCTCATGTCGGCGAACACGATGGCGGCCAGCATCGCCAGCAACAACAGGTGAAAACCCGATCGCCGACGGATGGCGGCGTTGTCGAAAACGCGGCTCGATCCGGCGACGCTGCCCAGCCCGATCGCGCATACGACGCACGCCAGGTTGGCCCACCACCAGTACTGGAACGGCCGATCTTTCGCGATGCCCTGCCAATAGCGTTGCTGCACAAGGGTATAGCCGTCGAACCAGTCGAATCCGGCGACGGCGAAGGTGACTGCAACCGCTATCGCAGCCAGCGTTGCCGGACCGAGCGCCCGCAGCGACGCGCGCCAATCCGCGGCCGACACCAGCACCGCCAACGCCGCCAGACTGATCAGCATCAAGCCGTAACTGACAAACACGCCCCAGCCCAGCAGCAGGCCGGCCCCAGCGGCTGCCAACGCGGGGAACCGGACCCTGCCGTGTACCGCCAATGCCAACAGCGCGATGCCCCACGCCGCGACTCCGGCGAAGTACCCGTCGGCCGATACCGCGACCCAGATCGCCGTCGGTGCCACCACGACGAACGGCGCGGCGCGCCGCGCGGTCCGCTCGCCGGTCAGCGCCCGGACGGCCACCACCACTGCCGCCGCCGCGCTCGAGCCGATCAGCAGACACAGCAGCCCGGCCCATGCGCCGCCGCGCAGTCCGATGCGGTCCAGCCAGACGAACGTCAATAGTGCGCCCGGGGGATGGCCCGAGACGTGAGTGGCCCAGGAATCCGGCTGGAAGTCAAGGATCCGGCTGGCGAACGTGCGCACGGTGGCGGGGATGTCGGTGATGCCGGGCACCTGCGACAGGTATTCGTCGCGGGTGGTCAGCCGGCCGGCGAAGCCGTGCTGCCAGCCGTCGATCATCGCCAGCGCGAACGCCCACACGCCGGCGGTGACCCAGCTGCACAGGGTCAGCATCCGCCACGAAAGGCGTTGTGCCACAGAAGTTCCCCACAGCACGACGGCCAGGCCGAGGAGGATCGCCGGAACGGTTCCCCAGCCGGCATGGACGTCCCAATAGCCGAAGATCGGCGTTGCGCCGGCCCGTGTGCCGAACCGGTCCACGCCGGTGTCGCGGCGCGGGTCGATGCCCAGGTGCATCCGCGGCAGGATCACCGCGGCTGCCACCAACAAGGCTCCGGCCGCTACCGCAATTACTTCTCGGCGCGCCACCTTCACGGTCGAACAGCCTATTGATCGCGGGCGAACCGGTGCGTCAACGCGGCGCGGTCCACCTTGCCGATGCCGCGGCGGGGCAGCGCGTCGACGACGTGCAGTTCGCGCGGCGCGGCGGTGGCGTCCAGTGTGTGGGTCACATGCTCGCGCAGCGCGTCCAAGGTGGGCGCTGGGCACCCGTCGCGCACCACGACCGCGGCGACCACCCGCTGGCCCAGCCGGTCGTCCGCGACGCCGAAAACCGCACACTCGCGGACGGCGGGATGGGTACACAGCACGGCCTCGACGGGTTCAGGCAGCACGGTCAGCCCGCCGGTGCTGATCGCGTCGTCGGCACGTCCCAGCACGGTCAGCACGCCCGAATCATCCAGGGCGCCAAGGTCGTCGGTGCGGAACCAGCCCGGCTCGGCGAACGGGTCGGGATCGACCGGGTTGCGATAACCCTTGGCCAAAGTGGCCCCGCCGAGAACGATGCGGCCGTCGTTCGCCACTCGGGCTCGTACCCCGGCCAGGGGAACGCCGTTGTAAACGCAGCCGCCGGCGGTTTCGCTCATTCCGTAGGTCTGCACCACGGCGATGCCGGCGGCCGTGGCGGCATCGAGGACGGGCCGCGGCAACGGTCCGCCGCCGATCAGCACGGCATTCAATTCGGCCAGCGCAGCCGTCGCAGCCGGGTCGGTGAGCGCCTTGGCCAACTGGTTGGCGACCAGCGACGTGTATCGCCTGTGGGAACCCAATCGCCTTACCGCAGTGGGTAATTCGGCGATGTCGAAGCCGCCCGACACGTCCAGCTCGACGGGCGCGGTACCGGCGAGCACGCTGCGCACCAGTACCTGCACGCCGGCGATGTGATACGGCGGCACCGCCAGTAGCCAGCGGCCCGGGCCGCCGAGGCGGTCGTGGGTGGCCGACGCGCTGGCGGCCAGCGCATCGGCGCTCAGCATCGCGCCCTTGGGGATACCGGTGGTTCCCGACGTCGTAACGACCAGGGCCACGTCGTCGTCGATAGCTTCTCCGACTCGCATGGCGGCATGGAGTTCCTGCTGCGGCGGCACCGGGATCAGCGCGGAGTCACGGCCGTCGAGCGCCCGTTGCATGGCCGGCAGCAACGTCTGGACGGCACCGCCCGGCGGGACGCTGAGCGCACGCAGGACGGCTATGCGCGCTCTCCATTGCCGGGTGTGTCGCGGGCGTCGTCGAGCGGCCAGCCCTTGGCGGCCAACCGTGTTCGGACTCGCTCGATGTCCTGCGGTGACGGCAGCTCGTCGGTGAATTGGGTGATCACCACGCCGATGTCGATCTGATCGAATTCACCGCGCTGCATCAGCTCGTTGGCGACTAGCTTGACCTCGTCGTTGCTCAATCTGCGCGCCAGCAAGGCGAGTACCGCGAAGGAGTCGGTCGGGGGAATGCCCTCGGGATATCCCGCGCGCAGCCACGAGACGATCGAGGTGAGAAATCGGTTCACGCTCTTACTCCGCGCGTTGGCTCAGCACTCCGGGGGACGACGATTCGATGCTACTTGGGTTTTGCGCCGAGAAACGGATAGCCGAGGTGATGTGCGATGAAATCGCGGGCGATGTAGAGCACGCCGAGCACTACTACCGCAACCACCAACGCGTAGATCAGCCAGGCGAGGACGATCAGCACCGGGTTCCGTTTCGGTGTGGCACCGCCGATACCGATCGCGCCGGCGCCGAGGGCCTGCAGGCGCACGCCGAAGGCAAACAGCGCGGGCAGCGCGGCGCCGGCCAGCATGCTGAAGACCAGGATTTTGAGCGTGGCTTGGTAGTTGAACCAGGCGCTCATGATGCGGTCCGCGCGGGCAGAGCGTCGTCATCTGAGCCGTGGGGCGGCGCGGGCGCGCCCGACTTAGGGCCCATATCGAGTGGGGGCGGCTCGGCCGATGCGTCGAGCCCGGCGGTGAGGCTGCCTTCCCATTCGGCGTTGACGTTGTTGTGGTCGACCTTGACTCGGCGCGACCGCAGGTAGATGGTGCCGGAGATCGCCACCAGCAGCGAGAAGCCGATGATCGCGCCCGGGTATCCGCCGATGAGGTGGACGATCAAATAGGTGATCGCCCCGACCAGCCCGGCCAGCGGAAGGGTGACCAGCCACGCCGTCGCCATCCGGCCGGCCACTCCCCAGCGCACCTCGCCGCCCGGCTTGCCCAGCCCGCTGCCCAGCACCGAACCGGTGCAGACCTGCGTCGTCGACAGCGCGTAGCCGAAGTGCGCAGACAGCAAAATCACTGCGGCCGAAGACGATTCGGCGGCCATACCCTGCGGCGACTGAATCTCGACCAGCCCCTTGCCCAGGGTGCGGATGATCCGCCAGCCACCCAGGTACGTGCCCGTGGCCATGGCTACCGCGCAACTCACGATGACCCACAGCGGAGGCGTGGTTGCGGACTTGCTGACCGCCCCATACGACATGAGCGCCAGGAAGATGATGCCCATCGTCTTCTGCGCGTCGTTGGTGCCGTGAGCCAGCGAGACCAGCGACGCCGAGCCGATCTGGCCGCGGCGGAACCCGCTCGAGGTGCGCTTTTCCGGGACACCGCGGGTGATCCGGTACACCAGCCACGTCGCTGCCGCGCCGACGATGACCGCCAGCACCGCGGACACGACGGCCGGGATGATCGCCTTGGACACCACGCCCTTCCAGATCACCCCGTGCCCGCCGACGGCGGCGATGGTGGCGCCGACGATCCCGCCGATCAGTGCGTGCGACGAGCTGGACGGGATACCGAGCAGCCAGGTCAACAGATTCCAGACGATGCCGCCGACCAGGCCGGCAAACACCAACTCCAGCGTCACCAGGTTCGCGTCGATCAGGCCCTTGGCAATGGTCGCCGCGACGGCCGTGGACAAGAACGCACCCAGCAGGTTGAGCACCGCGGACAGGGCGACCGCTGCCTTGGGCGCCAGCGCGCCGCTGGCGATCGAGGTCGCCATGGCATTGCCGGTGTCGTGGAAGCCGTTGGTGAAGTCGAACGCCAATGCAGTGATCACGACGATGATCAAGAGGAACAGTTCGATGTTCACAGCGCCTGATTCTGGTGGTCGGGGGATTCGATTGTCGAATGGGCGGAGAGGCGAATCGCGGGTATATCGCGAGTCGTCGCCAGATATTAGTTCGTCGTTAACCGTCCGTTCCCCGGGGCTGCGCACGGGTGTCGCGGCGCAATGGATGATCGCCTGGTACCTGGACGAAAATCAGGGTGATGCCGTCCGGGTCGGTGACATGCATCTCGTGCAGACCCCACGGTTCCCGGCGCGCCTCGCGGGCGATCGCCACACCGCGGCTTTCCAGCTCGGCCTGCGTCGCGCGGACGTCGCGCACCTGCAGCCACAGGGCACCGGGAAAAGGGCCTCGGGAGTGGTCCGGGTCGCCGTATCCGGCCAGCTCCAGCAAAGACTGGCCCGCGAAAAACACTGTGCCGGCCCCGTATTCACGTGCGATCGCCAGGCCGATCTGGTCGCGGTAGAAGCTCAGTGACCGTTGATAGTCCGCCGGCCGGAGCAGCATCCGGCTGGCCAGGATATCCATGAGGTCGTGTCTACCACGTCGGACGTCGTGCCAAGGTCGGGGAGCTACTTCAAGTGGCTGGCGCGCCGCTCCATCAGCGCGTTGACCCAACGCGGGCCGACGGTGTTGAGCGCGTCGAGGGCGACGGCCATCCGCGGCGCGATCCGCACCGGCCGGGTGCGGGCGGCGTTGACCATCCATTCGGCCGCTTCCGCCGGGGTCAGCGCGGGCATTCCGTCATAGGCCTTCGTCGGTTTGATCATCGGGGTGGCCACCAGTGGGTAGTACAGCGTCGTCGAGTGCACCCCTTTTCGGCCCCACTCGGTTTCCACGACCCGGCTGATGGACGTCAGGGCAGCTTTCGACGCGTTGTACACCCCGAACATCGGCGACGCCTCCGACATCACGCCCCAAGTCGAGACGTTGATGATGTGGCCGTCGCCGCGCTCGAGCATTCCGGGCGCGAAGCCGCGGATCAGCCGCAGCGGGCCGTAATAGTTGAGCACCGTGATCCGCTCGACGTCGTGCCAGCGTTCCAGCGATTCGGCCAGCGGTCGTCGTATCGACCGGGCGGCGTTGTTGACCAGGATGTCGATGCCGCCGATGCGCTTTTCGACGTCGGCCACCAGCGCGTCGATGGCGTCCATGTCCGAAAGGTCGCACGGAATCGACATTGCCCGGGCGCCCGCGGCGGTGATGCGGTCGGCCACGGCGTCCAGGAGGTCCTGGCGGCGGGCCACAGCGACCACGGTGGCGCCGTGTTTGGCGAACAGCTCGGCACCCGCCTCGCCGATGCCCGACGAGGCGCCGGTGATCAGGACACGTTTGCCCTCGAGGCTGACCGGCTTGATCGCGGGGCGGTTACTCAGCAGCTGCGGGGCAGCCGGCGGGCGCATGCTGGCCAGCGCGATCTGTTCGGACAACCGGCGAAGTGGACTTTTGCTCACTGGGGGAGTCTAATTTCGCCGAGATCGACGCCAGCATGCCCTCCTCTCGCACTCCTGCGCGCTGCCGTCATTTCAGCGGCGTGAGCTAAAAGTAGCGCGGGAATGAGCTCCAGTCCGGTGGGCGCTTCTGCAGGAACGCGTCGCGGCCCTCCACGGCCTCGTCGGTCATGTAGGCCAACCGGGTGGCCTCCCCGGCGAACAGCTGCTGACCCACCAGCCCGTCGTCGAGCAGATTGAACGCGTACTTCAGCATGCGTTGCGCCTGAGGCGATTTCGCGTTGATCTCGCTCGCCCACTGCACACCGGCGCGCTCCAGCTCGGCATGGTCGACGACCTCGTTGACCGCGCCCATCTGGTGCATCTGCTCGGCGGTATACGGGCGGCCCAGGAAGAAGATCTCGCGGGCGAACTTCTGTCCCACCTGCCGGGCCAGGTAGGCGCTGCCGTAGCCGCCGTCGAAGCTGCCGACGTCGGCGTCGGTCTGCTTGAAGCGGGCGTGCTCGCGGCTGGCCAGGGTGAGGTCGCACACCACGTGCAGGCTGTGCCCGCCGCCGGCCGCCCATCCGTTGACCAGGCAGATGACCACCTTGGGCATGAACCGGATCAGTCGTTGTACCTCGAGGATGTGCAACCGGCCGGCGCGCGCTGCGTCAACCGTGTCCGCGGTGTCTCCGCTGGCGTATTGATACCCCGAGCGCCCGCGAATGCGCTGATCGCCGCCGGCACAGAACGCCCAGCCGTCGTCCTTGGGGGAGGGCCCGTTGCCGGTCAGCAGCACCACTCCCACGTCGGCAGACATCCGGGCGTGATCGAGCGCGCGATACAGCTCGTCGACGGTATGCGGGCGAAACGCGTTGCGAACTTCGGGCCGGTCGAAGGCCACCCGTACGGTGGCGTCCGCGACGTGGCGGTGGTACGTGATGTCGGTCAGGTCGTCGAATCCCTCGACCGGCCGCCACTGGTTCGCGTCGAACGGGTTGTCACTCAAGGCTGTTGAACTCCGTCCTGGGCGATCGGGTCGAAACGGAATACCGCGCAGCGGCCGGCCAGCTTCTCGAACTCGTCGGGGTGTCCTTCTTCGACGAGTCCGGACCGCTTCATGAAACCGACCCCGCTCGGCACCTCCGTCGGAAAAGCCCGCAGCAGCGGCCTGGCCTCGTCGGGAGACAGCTCCACCATCCGGACGCGCTCTTTGTTTCGGCCACGCGTCAGCGTGACTTCGCCTGCGGCGCGGACGTTTTGCACCCAATCCGCGCCCGGGAAGCCGCCCACGACATAGCGCTTTCCGTCGACCGTCATCGGCGTGACGGGTGTGGACCGCGGGGTGCCGGACTTACGGCCCGGAACCGTCAACACCACGGGACTTTCCCCGCCGAAGCTCAGGCCCAGCCGCGACATCTGAATGAAGACCTTGTTCGCTGGTTTCAGCCACCACGGCGGCTTGATCCGGTCGGCGTTGCCCATGCCGCGACGTTACCTCCGCGCCGATGGGAATGAATCGGCAGGCGCCGCGGTAGAAGACCGTATGAAACTCAACGAAGCCGCGCGCGAGCTCATCGGAAACGGCGCCGACGCCACACTGGTCACCCTCAATCCGGATGGCAGTCCTCAGGTGACGCTGGTCTGGGTGGCGTTGCGAACCACACCCGAGGGTGACGAGCTGGTGACGGCGCACCTCGGCGAGCACAAGAAGGTTCGCAATATCCGCCGAGATCCCCGAGTCGCATTGACGATCGTTTCGACCGGAGACGCCGGCAAGGCCATGCGCCCCTATCTCGCGGTCGAGGGGACCGCGCGGGTGGTCGAGGGCGGGGCCCCGGAGTTGCTGCGGTCCCTGGCGCAGACGCTGTCCGACCCGGCCGTGTTCCCGCCCGACAGCGCACCGCCCGGATTCGTGACGCACATCCGGATCGACAAGATCGGCGGCATCGGTCCCTGGCAGTAAGGCCGAGCATTGCCGGCGCCGCCCGGAAGTGCCCGCGGCGCGCTCGTTCGGGTTTGAGTGTGAAGCCACGGCTTTCGCTGTGAATCCACGGTTTTGAATGTGAGGCCAGGGCGCAAACTTTCGCCGATCCCCGCCGCTTGTTCACTCTGAAAGCCGCCAGTTCACACTGAACGCCGTCGCTTCACACTCGACGCTGCAAACTCACCCGACGGCGCGCTCGGCGCCTTCCCAGAACTGCGCCCGCACAGCCTTCTTGTCCGGCTTACCCAGCCCGGTCAGCGGCAGCGACTCGACGATCACCACCCGCTTGGGTGCCTGCACCGAGCCCTTGCGGTCCTTGACCGCGGCCTGGATCTCGGCGGTCATCGTCTCGACCGCGGCATCGTCGCGGGCCGCGTCGGCACGCAGCACCACGACCGCGGTGACGGCCTCGCCCCACTTGTCGTCCGGCGCGCCGACCACGCACACCTGCGCCACCGCGGGATGCTCGGCCACCACGTCTTCGACCTCGCGCGGGAACACGTTGAAGCCGCCGGTGACGATCATGTCCTTGACCCGGTCGACGATGTAGTAGAAGCCGTCCTCGTCCTCGCGGGCCATATCGCCAGTGTGCAGCCAGCCGTCTCTGAAAGTTCGCGAAGTCTCGTCTGGCAGATTCCAGTAGCCGCCCGCCAAAAGCGGTCCGCTGACACAGATTTCGCCCGGCTCCCCCTGGGGTACCGGCTTGCCGTCCTCGCCCAGCAGGGCGACGCGCGCGAACAGCGTCGGACGCCCGCAAGAGGTCAGCCGCTTCTCGTCGTGGTCGCCCTTCGCCAGGTAGGTGATGGCCATCGGCGCTTCGGATTGCCCGTAGTTCTGGGCGAAGATCTTGCCGAACCGGCTGATCGCCTCGGCCAGCCGCACCGGGTTGATCGCCGATGCGCCGTAATACACCGTCTCCAGTGACGACAGGTCCCGGGTGCGCGAATCCGGGTGGTCCATCAGCGCATACAACATCGACGGCACCACGAAGGTAGCCGTAATGCGCTTCTCCTCAATGGTTTTCAGTACCTCGGCCGGATCGAACTTGGGCAGCACGTACATTTCTCCGCCCTTGATCAGCGTCGGCACGAAATAAGCCGCACCGGCGTGTGACAGCGGAGTGATCATCAAGAACCGAGGCTGCTCCGGCCACTCCCATTCGGAGAGCTGAATCATCGTCATGGTGGAGATAGATTGCGCGGTGCCCATCACGCCCTTGGGCTTTCCGGTGGTGCCGCCGGTGTAGGTCAGGCCGATCACCTGATCCGGCGGCAGGTCGGCGGCCACCAGCGGCTGCGGTTCGTACTTGGCGGCTTCGGCGGACAGATCCACTGCCACCCCACGCAGGGCTTCGGGCACCGGCCCGATCGTCAGGATCTGCTTGAGCGAGTCCACCTTCTCCAGCAGCCCCAACGCGCGCTCGACGAACATCGGGTTGGGGTCGATGATCAGCGAGCTGATGCCGGCGTCGTTGAGAACATAGGCGTGATCGTCCAGCGAGCCCAACGGGTGCAACGCCGTGCGCCGATATCCCCGGGCTTGTCCGGCGCCGATGATCATCAACACTTCGGGACGGTTGAGCGACAGCAGTCCCACCGCGACGCCGGTTCCCGCACCCAGCGCCTCGAACGCCTGGATGTACTGGCTGATCCGCTCGGCCAGCTGACCACCGGTCAGCGTGGTGTCGCCCAGGAACAGCACCGGCTTGTCCTTGTGGCGCTTCAGCGCGCCCACCAGCAGGTGGCCGTTGTGCGTCGGGTTGCGCAGCAGCGAGTCCGTCATGTGGCAAGACTAGAACGTGTTGCAATTCGGGCCGCATCGTGCCCTCTGTCAGTACCATCCCTGCCTATGGCCGTGGCAGATGTCGTCATCACCGGAACCATATTGACCGTCGACCAGACCCGCCCCACCGCCGAGGCGCTCGCCATCTCCGACGGCCGCATCATCGCCGTAGGCGATCGGTCGGAAGTCGACGGGCTCATCGGCGACGGCACCGAGACCATCGACATCGGCGACGGCTGTGTGATGCCGGGATTCGTTGAGGCACACGGGCATCCGCTGATGGAGGCCATCGCGCTGTCCGACCGGCTGGTCGACATCCGGCCGGTCACCCTGCGCAGCGCCGACGACGTCGTCGCGGCGGTACATCGCGAGGTTGCGCGCCGCGGATCCGACGGCGCTTACCTCAACGGCTGGGATCCGCTGCTGCAGGACGGGCTTCCGCAGCCAACGCTGGCCTGGCTCGACGAGGTCGCCCCGGACGGGCCGCTGGTGATCATGCACAACTCCGGCCACAAAGCCTTCTTCAACACACACGCTGCCCGCCGCGCAAATCTGACCCGCGACACCCCCGACCCCAAGGGAGCCAAGTTCGGCCGTGATGCACATGGTGAGCTGGACGGCACCGCCGAGGAGACCGGAGCGGTGTTCCCGCTGCTGGCGGGCGCGATACAGCCCAGCGACTACCCGGGGATGCTGCGCGCCGAGTGCGCCCGGCTCAACCGGGCCGGGCTGACCACCTGCTCGGAGATGGCGTTCGACCCGAACTTCAAGCCCCTGGTAGAGCAGGTGCGCAATGACCTGACCGTCCGGTTGCGCACCTACGAGATCTCCAACCCGCAGATGCGCACCGGCGCCACGCCGGGCCAAGGCGACGACATGCTGCGCCAGGTGGGGATCAAGATCTGGGTGGACGGGTCACCGTGGATCGGCAACATCGCGCTGTCGTTTCCCTACCTGGACACCGAAGCCACCCGCATCAGCGGCATACAGCCCGGTTCGTGCGGATGCGCCAACTACACCGCTGAACAACTGCACGAAATCGTCGGTGCCTACTTCCCGCTCGGCTGGCCGATGGCGTGCCATGTGCAGGGCGACGCCGGCGTCGACACCATCCTCGACGTCTACGAAGAGGCGCTGCGGAAGCATCCGCGCCACGATCACCGATTGCGGCTCGAACACGTCGGTGCCATCCGGGACGACCAGATCCAGCGGGCCGTCGACCTCGGCGTCACGTGCAGCATTTTCGTCGACCAGATTCACTACTGGGGCGACATCATCGTCGACGGATTGTTCGGACCCGAACGCGGATCCCGCTGGATGCCAGCGGGTTCCGCCGTTGCAGCGGGCATGCGCATCTCGCTGCACAACGACCCGCCGGTCACCCCCGAGGAGCCGCTGCGCAACATCAGCGTGGCCGCAACACGCACAGCGCCCAGCGGGCGGGTGCTGGCGCCCGAGGAGCGGCTGACCGTCGAGCAGGCCATCCGCGCGCAGACAATCGACGCCGCCTGGCAACTGTTCGCCGACGACATAATCGGCTCGCTCGAGGTCGGCAAGTACGCGGACCTGGTGGTGCTGTCGGCCGACCCGCGCGCGGTGTCGCCCGAGGAGATCGCCGATCTGGACGTGCGTGCGACGTTTCTGGCGGGGCGCCAGGTTTACCGGCGGTGATGCCGGACCTGCAGGACCTGCTGGACCGCCTGCATGTGGTGGCGTTGCCGATGCGGGTGCGGTTTCGCGGCATCACCACCCGCGAAGTCGCGCTGATCGACGGCCCGGCCGGCTGGGGGGAGTTCGGGGCGTTCGTCGAATACGGACCGGCCGAGGCCGCGCACTGGCTCGCGTCGGGCATCGAGACCGCGTATCACCGGCTGCCGCAGCCGCGACGCGACAAGATCCCGATCAACGCCACCGTGCCGGCCGTCGCCGCCGCCCAGGTGAGCGAGGTGCTGGCCCGGTTTCCCGGCGCCCGCACCGCCAAGGTGAAAGTCGCCGAACCGGGACAACGGCTGGCCGACGACGTCGAGCGGGTCAACGCCGTGCGGGAACTGGTCCCCACCGTGCGGGTGGACGCCAACGGCGGTTGGAGCGTCGACCAAGCCGCCGAGGGCGCCGCCGCCCTGACCGCCGACGGGCCACTGGAGTACATCGAGCAGCCCTGTGCCAGCGTGCCGGAGCTCGCCGAGCTGCGCAGCCGGCCAGACATGCCAGACGTGCCGATCGCGGCCGACGAGAGCATCCGCAAGGCCGACGACCCGCTGGCCGTGGTCCGCGCCGGCGCCGCCGATATCGCGGTGCTGAAAGTCGCTCCGCTGGGCGGTGTTTCGGCTCTGCTCGACATCGCTACGCAGATCGACATCCCGGTGGTGGTGTCCAGCGCGCTGGATTCGGCCGTCGGCATCGCCGGCGGGCTGGCCGCCGCGGCGGCCCTGCCTGACCTGCGCCACGCCTGCGGCTTGGGCACCGGCGGGCTGTTCTTGGAGGACGTCGCAGCACCGGCGGTGCCCGTCGACGGCTATCTGCCGGTGGGCCCGGTCGTGCCCGACCCGGCGCGCCTGCACGCGCTGGCCGCTCCCGAGGAGCGACGGCAGTGGTGGATTGACCGGGTAAAGGTTTGCTATCCGTTGCTTGTACCGTCGTTCGGGTGATCAACCTGGCTTATGACGACAAGGGGACCGGCGAGCCGGTTGTCTTCATCGCCGGCCACGGCGGCTTCGGACGCACCTGGCAACCACATCAGGTCCCGGCATTCCTGGCGGCGGGATACCGCTGCATCACCTTCGACAACCGCGGCGTCGGCGCCACCGAGAACGCCGAAGGTTTCACCACGCAAACCATGGTCGCCGACACGGCGGCGCTGATCGAATCGCTGGGCGCCGCGCCCGCGCGCATCGTCGCGGTGTCGATGGGCTCCTACATCGCCCAGGAGCTCATGGTGGAGCGGCCAGAGCTGGTGAGTTCGGCCGTGTTGATGGCCACCCGGGGCCGTCTGGACCGCACCCGCCAGTTCTTCCACGAGGCCGAAGCCGAGCTCTACGACTCCGGAACGCTGCTGCCGCCGGCGGCCGACGCGAAATATCGCCTGCTGGAAAACTTTTCGCCCAAGACGCTCAATGACGACAATGTCGTCGCCGACTGGATCGGCATGTTCACCATGTGGCCGATAAAACCCACACCGGGATCGCGTTGCCAACTCGAGGTCGCCCCGACGACGAATCGGTTACCCGCCTACGGCAACATCAGCGCGCCGGTGCTGGTGATCGGCTTCGCCGACGACGTCGTGACCCCGGCGCATCTGGGCCGCGAGGTCGCCGACGCCATACCCAACGGTCGCTACCTGCACATTCCTGACACCGGTCACCTGGGGTTCTTCGAAAAGCCGGACACCGTCAACGCCGCCGCCCTGCGGTTCTTCGCGAACGCGACGGCCTGAGCCCGTCGGTCGATCAGACCGGGTCGAAGCGGTTGATCAGCCAGGTTCCGTGCACCTTGGCCAGGCCCACCCGCACCGCATTCGGCACCTCTGTCGGCGACGGCTGGTCCGCGGTGGTCGTCGTTCGCTTCACGAAGACCAGGACCACCGCCGCGTCGCGCGTCAACGATTGCACCCCGGCGCGCTGAACGGTCGCGGCGCTTTTGACGCGCTTCTGCTGCGCCGTCGGCTTGACGGTCTGGCTGGTGAACTTCTGGTAGTACTCCCGGAATTCGCCGGTGAGCAGCTCACTGGCCGAGGCGAAGTCCTGGTCCAGCGTGTCCGGCGAATAGGTCATCAATTTCACGGTTCCGGCGCTGGCGGCCCGGGTGGCATCTTGACGGGCGGCAAGCTGGTCGGCGACCGGTGGCAGTCGGTGGGCTTTGATCACCAGTTGCCAGCCGCCCACCGATACCGCGGCCAGCGTGCCGACCGTCAGTGCGGAGACCAGCAGCCACCACGCCGCGCGCCGCATGGTCATGGCACGAACTCCACTTTGGACACCTTGTAGGCCTCGCCGACTTTTTCGACTCGCACCGACAATCGCCATTTCCGTGGCTCTTGGGTGGGCCCGTTGGGGGTGGTGGATTTCACTGTCGCGGCAACCAGGACCTGGGCTGTCGAGCCGTTGATCGAGTCCAGTCCCGCGCTGTTGACGGTTCCCTCACTGGAGGAATTCGCGGCCGAGAGTACGGATTTGAAGGCGGAACTCTGTTTTGCGTAGTCGTCATGGAATTCGCCCGTCGAGCCGTCGAGGAGGCGTTGGATGTCCCTGTCGACGGATTGCGGGTTCAAACTGGTCAGCCAGATCGTGAACTGCTTCGCGTAGTCGACGTAGGGCTGCCAGCGGGGCGCTGCCGTCGACGTCGGAACCGGACGCAGAACTTGGGTCACCGCAAAGCCGACGGCACCGCTGAGCAAGACCACCAGGATCAACGGCACCACCACCGCCGGCCACTTGCGGGCCTCCGGGCGCGTCGGCTGGTAGGGGATCGGCTGCCACGGCGGAGCCGCCTGGGGTTCGAGGGGCGTGGGTGCCCAGGCCTGCGTGGGATGCTCGTGAACCGCCGGGCCGGTGAGTGCCGCGCCGAGCGCCTGCGCGAAGTCACTGCAGCGTGGATAGCGCTCGGCGGGATCCTTCGCCATCGCCTTCGCCAACACCGGGTCCAGCCGCGCCAACTCCGGACGGTGTTGCGACAGCAGCGGTGGCGGCGCATTGAGATGCTTGCTGATGATCACCGCCGCGTTGGAATGCTGAAACGGCGGCGCCCCGGTCAACAGGTGAAAAGCCGTGGCGGCCAACGCATATTGATCTGCTCGGCCGTCGATTGTCTCGCCCATCAGCTGCTCGGGCGCCGCGTAGGCGATCGAGCCGACCGTCATGTTGGTCGCGGTCAGGCCGCTGATGTCGTCGGCTTGCCGGGCGATACCGAAGTCGGCCAACAGGATTCGGCGCCGATCCGCCTCGGATTTGGTCAACAGGATGTTGGCAGGCTTGACGTCGCGGTGCACCAGGTTGCGCTGGTGTGCGTAGTCGAGGGCGTCCGCGACGGCGGTGACGATTTCGAGTACGTCGGGTTCCGGCAACCGGTTGGACTCGCGAAGGGCGCGCGCCGCGTCGATGCCATCGACGTAATCCATGGTGATCCACAGCTGCCCGTCGAACTCGCCGCGATCATGCAGGCCGACGATGTTGGGGTGCCACAGCGTGGCGGCCAGGTCGGCTTCCCGGTTGAAGCGCTGCCGGTAATCGGCGTCCTCGGTCAACGAGGCTGGCAAGATTTTCAGCGCATCCAACCGTGGCAGCCTGGGATGCTGGGCCAGGTAAACCTCTCCCATGCCGCCGGAACCGAGCAGACCTGCAATGGTGTAGCCGGCGAAGACGGCACCGTTCTCGAGCGGCATGCAGCGAATCCTACTGAGTGCCGTGCGTTATTTGCCGCATCGGTCGCTGAGGCTGGTGTGACGGATGCGGCACGGTTGCCGGGGCCAAGCAGGGTTTGTGACACCCTGTACTGGTGAACCCATCGACGACACAGGCCCGCGTCGTCGTTGACGAGCTGATCCGCGGCGGCGTACGTGACGTGGTGCTGTGTCCAGGCTCCCGGAACGCGCCGCTGGCATTCGCCCTGCAGGACGCCGACAGGTCCGGCCGGATCCGGTTGCATGTCCGCATCGACGAACGCACCGCGGGCTATTTGGCGATCGGGTTGGCGATTGCCGCCGGCGCGCCGGTCTGTGTGGCGATGACGTCGGGCACCGCCGTGGCCAATCTGGGTCCGGCGGTGGTGGAGGCCAACTACGCGCGGGTGCCGCTGATCGTGCTGTCGGCCAACCGGCCCTACGAATTGCTCGGTACCGGGGCCAACCAGACCATGGAGCAGCTGGGCTACTTCGGCACCCAGGTTCGCGCCACCATCAGCCTGGGTCTGGCGGAGGACGCTTCCGAGCGGCTGGATGCCCTCAACGCGACGTGGCGATCGGCCACCTGCCGAGTCCTGGTGGCCGCTACCGGTGCCCGGAGCGCCAACGCCGGCCCCGTGCACTTCGACATTCCGCTACGTGAACCTCTGGTGCCCGATCGCGAACCGCACGGTGCGGTGATCCCGCCGGGCCGGCCGGGCGGCAAGTCGTGGACGCATACCCCGCCGGTCAGCTTCGACCAGCCGCTGGACATCGACCTGACGGCCGACACCGTCGTCATCGCCGGACACGGCGCTGGCGTGCACCCCAACCTCGCCGAATTACCCACCGTCGCCGAGCCCACGGCGCCTGCCCCGCCGGGCGGCGGCAACCCGCTGCACCCGCTGGCGCTGACACTGCTGCGCCCCCGCCAGGTGATCATGTTGGGCCGCCCGACGCTGCACCGCCCGGTATCGGCGCTGCTCGCCGACCCCAAAGTGCCCGTGTACGCGCTGACCACCGGGCCGCGCTGGCCGGACGTCTCGGGCAACTCGCAGGCCACCGGCACGCGGGCGGTCATTACCGGTACACCTCATCCGGCGTGGCTGCGTCGCTGCGCCGAGATGAATCAGCACGCCATATCGGCAGTTCGGGGCCAACTCGCCGCGCACCCGCTGACCACCGGCCTGCATGTGGCTGCCGCGGTCGCCGACGCGCTTCGTCCCGGCGATCAGCTGGTGCTCGGGGCGTCCAACCCGGTACGCGATGCCGCGCTGGTCGGCCTCAAGACCGACGGCATCCTGGTGCGGTCCAACCGCGGCGTGGCGGGCATCGACGGCACCGTGTCCACCGCAATCGGGGCGGCCCTAGCACATGAGCGGACGGGCAGCCCTGCGCGCACCGTCGCGCTGATCGGCGACCTGACCTTTGTCCACGACAGCTCCGGGCTGCTGATAGGCCCCACCGAACCGACACCGGCGCACCTCACGATCGTGGTGTCCAACGACAACGGCGGCGGCATCTTCGAGCTGCTCGAGCAGGGCGACCCCCGGTTCTCCGACGTGTCGTCACGGGTCTTCGGCACCCCGCATGACGTCGACGTCGGTGCGTTGTGCCGTGCCTACCACGTGGACAGCCGGCAGATCGAGGTCGACGAGCTGGCAACGGCCCTGGACGAGCCCGCCGCGGGCATGCGGGTGCTGGAGGTCAAGGCGGACCGGTCCTCGCTGCGCGGACTGCACGCCGCCATCAAGGCTGCGCTATGAGGACCGCGTGATATCGCCGAAACGGCTGCTGCGCATGCTGATTCACGGCCGCGCTGACGAGCCGCCGAAAACCACGGCGCGGATCGCGCTGCGCTGGGCACGGATCGCGGTCCTGATCGTCACCGGTCTGGTCACCCTGCAGTCGGTGCTGCTGGTGGCCGGCGCCTGGCGCAACGACCTGGCGATCAGACACAACATGGGCGTGGCGCAAGCAGAGGTGCTCAGCGCCGGGCCGCGGCGCTCCACCATTGAGTTCGTCACGCCCGAGCGCGTGACCTACCGGCCTGAGCTCGGAGTGCTGTATCCATCCGAGTTGGCAACCGGCATGCGGATTTACGTCGAATACAACAAGAACGATCCGAACCTGGTCCGGGTGCAGCACCGCAACGCCGGGCTGGCGATCATCCCGGCCGGGTCCATCGCCGTGGTGGGCTGGCTGGCCGCGACGGCTGCGCTGGTGATGCTCGCCCTGGTGGACCGGCGGCTGGACCGTCGCGACGAGGCAACGAGTCCGCCCAGCAAATCAAGCTGAGAGATTTCGCGCGCCGTACGCCGGTCGGCAATCTTGGCGACAGCTGGCGCTGCGACTGTGGTGGCGTGCGCGTTGCAATCGTCGCCGAGTCGTTTCTCCCGAATGTGAACGGCGTCAGCAACTCGGTGCTGCGGATACTCGAGCACCTGCGCCGGACGGGGCATGAAGCGCTGGTAATCGCGCCTGACAATCCGCCCGGTGAACCGCGCGCCGAGCGCATTCACGACGGTGTCCGAGTCCATCGGGTACCGGCCCGGATGTTTCCGAAGGTGACCTCTCTGCCGCTCGGTGTGCCCACGCCGCGAATAGTCGGTGTGCTGCGCGGATTCAACCCCGACGTGGTGCATCTGGCGTCGCCCGCGCTGCTCGGTTATGGCGGGTTGCGCGCGGCTCGCCGACTGGGGGTGCCGACCGTGGCGGTGTACCAGACCGACGTACCGGGGTTCGTGGCCAGTTACGGCCTGCCGCTGAGTGCACAGACGGCCCGTGCCGCGTGGGCGTGGTTTCGCCACCTGCACGGCCTCGCCGACCGCACCCTGGCCCCGTCCAGCGCGACGATGAAATCGCTTCTTGCCCACGGTGTTCCGCGTGTACACCGGTGGGCGCGCGGGGTCGACGTGCTGCGATTCGCCCCGTCGGCGCGGGACGAGACGCTGCGGCGACGGTGGTCGCCGGAGGGTAAGCCGATCGTCGGCTTCGTGGGCCGGCTCGCACCGGAGAAACACGTCGAGCGGCTGGCCGTGCTGGCAGCGCGCGACGCGGTGCAGCTCGTCGTCGTCGGCGACGGCATCGACCGGGAGAAGCTGCAATCGACAATGCCCACAGCACTTTTCACGGGTGCGCTGTATGGAGGGGAGCTCGCCGCGGCGTATGCCAGCATGGACGTCTTCGTGCATACCGGTGAGCACGAGACGTTCTGTCAAGTCGTGCAGGAAGCGCTGGCGTCGGGGCTGCCGGTGATCGCCCCCGACGCCGGCGGCCCTCGTGACCTTGTCACCCCACGCCGCACCGGACTGTTGTTGCCGGTCAACGGATTCCAGGCACAGCTGCCCGCCGCGGTGGACCATCTGGTTTCCCATCGGCAGAGCTATTCAGCTGCCGCGCGACGCAGCGTGCTCGGTCGCAGCTGGCCGGTCATTTGTGACGAGCTGCTGGGCCACTACGAGGCGGTGATGTCGCCGTCCGCGCGGATACGGCTTTCCTGGCGGCGTTCCGCTTAGCCGGATCCCTGCGCCAATTCGGCCACCGGTTGCCACTGCTCCCAATTGCGCAATCTGGTCTCGTATTCCGCCTTGGCCAGCTGCAGCGGCAACGCACCGAAGAAGACTCGCAGCGGCGGTTCAGCGGCGTCCACGACATTCATCAGGGCGGCGGCCGACGCGGTCGGATCTCCTTGGAATGCGGCGCGCTTACTGCGCTCGGCATCGAAGATCGCGTGCACTTCCTCATACGCGGGCAGCCGGTCGGCGACGTTGGCCGAAGGGCCGGACCAGTCGGTGTCGAAACCGCCCGGTTCGACCAGCGTGACGTGCACCCCGAAAGGCGCGACCTCGGCGGCCAGCGACTGGGAGAAGCCCTCCAGCGCCCATTTTGACGCGTGGTAGATGCCGAGATTGGGGAATGCGACGACCCCGCCGATCGAGGACACCTGAATGATGTGCCCGCTGCGCTGCTCCCGTAGGTAGGGCAGCGCGGCCTGCGTGATCCACAGCGCGCCGAACACGTTGGTCTCCAACTGATCTCGCACTGCCCGCTCGGAGAGCTCTTCGATGAAGCCGAACTCGGCGTAACCGGCGTTGTTCACCACGACGTCCAGCCGTCCGAAATGCTCGTGTGCTTGCTTGACCGCCGCGAAATCCGCCGCCCGGTCGGTGACGTCCAACCGAATCGGCAGCAGCGCATCCCCGTGCTTCTCGGCCAAGTCATCCAACGTCGAAGTATCGCGTGCCGTCGCCGCGACCTTGTCGCCGCGCTCCAGCGCGGCAATCGCCCACTGCCGTCCGAACCCACGCGATGTACCGGTGATAAACCAAACCTTTTCGTTCACGCAGTGTTGCAACGCCGTCGTCGCCGGCGCATTCCCGCGATAGCCGCCGGCCACGGTAGCGTCTGCCTCGTGAGTCGCGCGGACCTGGACAAAGACCCTCGCGACGTCGCGTCGATGTTCGACGGCGTGGCCCGTCGATATGACCTCACCAACACCGTGCTCTCGCTGGGTCAGGACCGGTATTGGCGCAGAGCCACCCGGGACGCGCTGCGGATCGGGCCCGCCGACAAGGTGCTTGATCTCGCGGCCGGCACCGCGGTGTCCACAGTGGAGCTGAGAAAATCCGGGGCGTGGTGTGTCGCGACGGACTTCTCGGTCGGGATGCTCGCGGCCGGGGCGGCGCGAACGGTGCCGAAAGTGGCCGGCGACGCCACCAAGCTGCCGTTCGGCGATGGTGTGTTCGACGCCGTGACCATCAGCTTCGGGCTGCGCAATGTCGTCGACCACGAAAACGCGCTGCGCGAGATGGCCCGGGTCACCCGCCCGGGTGGTCGGCTGGTGGTGTGCGAGTTCTCCACCCCGACCAACCGCGCGTTCGCGACCGTCTACAAGGAGTATTTGATGCAGGCGCTGCCACGGGTGGCCCGTGCGGTGTCGAGCAACCCCGAGGCGTACGTGTACCTAGCGGAATCGATCCGAGCGTGGCCCGACCAGCCGACGCTGGCCCGCCAGATTTCGCGGGCCGGGTGGTCGGCGGTGCGCTGGCGCAACCTGACCGGTGGCATCGTGGCCTTGCACGCCGCCTATAAGCCCGACCGCTAAGCGGTCAAACTCCGCGTTCCCTACTGATGCCCGACCTGCTGCAGGCGGTCTACGTGCTCGGGGCAATAGTGGTCGATCGCCGCACCGAGGAACTGGAATGCCTGGCCCTGGGTGGTGCCGCGCGGCAGGTTGCGTTGGAGGAAAGTGGCCGACTTGTACGCGTCGGTGTCTACGCCTCGGTCCATCCGGTCGCAGCTGATCTTGGCCAGCCAGGCGTTGTAGTCCTGCGGGCCGTAGATGCCGTACTGATGGAGCTGGGCGTTGAACGGGGCGTCGTAGTCGTCAGCCAGTGCCGGCGCGGCTAGTGCGATCGCAGCGGCCGCCGTGGCACCGATGGTAGCCAGCCTTATGCCCTTCATTAGCGGGACTATACACCGGGAAAGTCAGCCCAAGTGGGCTGTTAGCAGCCAACCGCCGACAGAGCTGAAGCCGTTGGGCTCTTCGCGGATGTCGAACATCGGTGGCAGGCCGCCGGACTCGGGAGAGAATTTCGAGTACAGCCGCGCCGCCCGGACGTCGTCGATGACCCAGTACTTGGAGACCACGTCGCGCAGCTCGGCCTCGGTGACCGCGTTGATCGGGCCTTCGGGTACGGCCGCTTTGTCGAAGACGAGCACGATGTACGACGCGCCCGGCGCCGCGGCCCGGACGATCGACTGCTGGTAGCCGTCGCGCAGTTCCACCGGCATGGAATGGAACAGCGTGCTGTCCACGATGGTGTTGAACCGCCCGGCCGATCCCGGCGGGTATGCGCTGAAATCGCTGATGTCTGCAACCGCGAAGCTCGCGTTGGTCAAGCCGCGTCGCTGGGCTTCACGGCGGGCCAGCTCGATTGCGGTGAGCGACATGTCCAGGCCCAGCGTCTTGTGCCCGCGTTCGGCCAAAGCCAGCGAAATAGCGCCTTCGCCGCAGCCGGCGTCGAGGACGTCGCCGTGGAACTTGCCCTGCTCGATCAGGGCGGCCAGTTCGGGCTGCGGTTCACCCAGGCTCCAGGGCGGCCGCACACCCTCGCCCAGCCGTGCGGATTCGCCGCGATATGCCGTTTCGAATTCAAAATCAAGCTCAGTCATACCGTCCGGTATATCAATCTGCCTGATATATGTCAACCGCATTGATAAGCACGAGCAGACGCAAAATTACCCAAAACCGGTCGTTTTCAGGCGATTTGCGTCTGCTCGCCAACTCTAACTGAACGGAGGGCGGCGGTCGATCAGCCGGGACGCACGGCCGCCACCCCGCCACACCCGGGCCACCCAGTCGGCGTCCTCGTCGGTGACCAGGTTGGCCATCACCCGCACGGCGATCGTCATCAGCTTGGTCGAGCGCATGGCCACCGGTCCGGTCGCGGGCAGGAACCGCTGGAAGGTCAGCAACAGCGCCAATCGGCGCGCCACGGAGAATCCGCGGGCGTAGTGGTGTTGCAGCAGCGACGGCCATAACCGCGACAGATCGCGCGAGTCCAGCAGCTCGGCAGCAAACCGCCCGGTCTCCAGGCCGTAGTCGATGCCCTCGCCGTTGAGCGGGTTGACGCAGGCCGCCGCATCGCCGATCAGCATCCAGTTCGGCCCGGCCACCCCGGACACCGCGCCGCCCATCGGCAGCAGCGTCGACGACACCGCCCGCGGCGGTCCGTCGAAGCCCCACTCGTCGCGGCGCAGGTCGGTGTAATAGGAGATCAACGGCCGCAGCGCCAGGTCGGCTTGTCGCTTCGTCGTCGACAGCGCGCCGACGCCGATGTTCACCTCGCCGCTGCCCAGCGGAAAAATCCAGCCATAACCGGGCAGCACCGCACCGTCGGGGGAGCGCAGTTCCAGATGCGAGGTCAGCCAGGGCTCGTCGCCGCGCGGGGTGGTCAGGTAACCCCGGGCGGCGACGCCGTAAACCGTCTCCTGATGCCATCGCCGTCCCAGCTTGCGGCCCAGCGAAGACCGGGCGCCGTCGGCGACAATCAACTTGCGACAGCCCACCTCGGTACCGTCAGCCAGCGTCAAAGAAACCACTCGCCTCGACGAGTCATGATGCGCCGCAACGGCTTTGGTTCCCAGGAGCATGCGCGCGCCGGAATCCTCGGCGACCTTGCGGATCCGATCGTCCAGTTCCAGGCGGGCCACCGCGCTGCTGTACGACGGGAACGACGGGCCGGGCCACCGGACTTCCACCTCGCCGCCGAATCCGCTCATCCGCAGGCCGTGATGCCGGATGCGGCCATTCAGCCAGTCGCCCAGGCCCAGCAGTTCCAGCTCGGCGATCGCGCGCGGAGTCAGCCCGTCGCCGCAGGGCTTGTCGCGGGGAAAGCCGGCCGAGTCGACCACGAGCACGTCGCTGCCCGCCCGGGCGGCCCAGGCGGCCGCCGCAGAACCGGCGGGTCCGGCGCCCACGACCACCACTTCAGCGCTGGTCTTCATGCTCACCAGTATGTTGGTCGGGTGGGGACTCCGGCGACGGTGGTGGCAGGCGTGGACTTCGGCGACGCCGAATTCGCCGCTACCGTACGTGGCGGTGTGGCGCGGATCGAAGAGCTCATGGACACCGAGTTGCGCAGCGCCGACGACGTGATGATCGATTCGCTGCTGCACCTGTTCAAGGCCGGCGGCAAACGGTTCCGGCCGTTATTCACCGTGCTGGCCGCGCACACCGGGCCCAATCCGGAGGCGTGGGAGGTGACGCTGGCCGGGGCCGTCATAGAGATGATTCACTTGGCCACGCTCTACCACGACGACGTGATGGACGAGGCTGAGGTGCGCCGCGGCACGCCGACCGCCAATGTGCGCTGGGGCAACAATGTCGCGATCTTGGCCGGTGATTACCTGCTGGCGACGGCGTCGCGGCTGGTATCGCGGCTAGGACCGGAAGCGGTGCGGATCGTCGCCGACACCTTTGCTCAGCTGGTGACCGGCCAGATGCGCGAAACCCGCGGGGTGGCCGACGGGGTCGATTCGGTTGAGCACTACCTGACGGTGGTGTACGAGAAGACGGCCTGCCTGATCGCCGCGGCCGGCAAATTCGGCGGCATGTTCTCGGGCGCGGACGACGAACAGGTCGAACGGCTGAGCCGGCTCGGCGGTTACGTGGGTACCGCGTTCCAGATCTCCGACGACATCATCGACATCGACAGCGATTCCGAGGAGTCCGGGAAGCTACCCGGCACCGACGTGCGAGAAGGTGTGCATACGCTGCCGATGCTGTACGCGCTCGCCGATACCGGCCCCGACGGCGAGCGCCTGCGCTCGCTGCTGTCCGGTCCCGTCGACGACGACGCGGAGGTGCTCGAGGCGCTGACGCTGTTGCGGGCGTCGCCGGGCATGGCAAAGGCCAAGGAAGTGCTTGCTGACTACGCGGCGAAGGCACGCCACGAACTGGCCCAGCTGCCTGACGTTCCCGGCCGGCATGCGCTGGAAGCGCTGGTCGGCTACACGGTCAGCCGGCACGGCTGAGGCGCGCCCTGGAACCCGGCGGGTCATCTCGGGCGTTGAACTAGCTGTAATGCGAAAAATCCCAGGTGTTCGTAGGAGGACACACTGATGACCTGGCATCCCCATGCCAACAGACTGAAGACCTTCGTCCTGTTGGTCGGTATGTCCGCGTTGATCGTGTTGGTCGGCTCGCTGTTCGGCAGGACGGCGATGTGGCTGGCGGTGCTGTTCGCGATAGGCATGAACGCCTACACCTACTTCAACAGCGACAAACTGGCGCTGCGGGCCATGCACGCGCAGCCGGTTTCCGAGCTGCAGGCGCCGACGATGTATCGCATCGTCCGGGAGCTGGCCACCAGCGCGCACCAACCGATGCCGCGGCTGTACATCAGCGACACCAACGCGCCTAACGCGTTCGCCACCGGACGCAATCCGCGCAACGCGGCGGTGTGCTGCACCACCGGCATCTTGCAGCTGCTCGATGAGCGCGAGTTGCGCGCAGTGCTGGGTCACGAGCTGTCGCACGTCTACAACCGCGACATCCTGATTTCTTGCGTCGCGGGAGCGCTGGCGGGGGTCATCACCGCGTTGTCCTACATCGCGATGTTCTTCGGCGGTGACGACCGTGACGGCGAGAATCCCTTTGCGCTGCTGCTGGTTTCGTTGCTGGGGCCGATCGCGGCGACGGTGGTGCGGCTGGCGGTGTCGCGATCACGGGAGTATCAGGCCGACGAGTCGGGTGCCGTGCTGACGGGCGATCCGCTGGGCCTGGCCTCGGCGCTGCGCAAGATCTCCGGCGGCGTCGAGATGGCGCCGCTACCGCCCGAACCGCAGCTGGCCACCCAGGCGCACTTGATGATCGCCAACCCATTCCGCGCGGGCGAGCGCATCGGGTCGCTGTTCTCGACGCACCCACCGATCGAGGACCGCATCCGCCGTCTGGAGGCGATGGCGCGCGGCTAGCTCAGTGGCTCCGCGGGCTTTACATTGGAATTAATATTCGGCGGCAACCTATGAGAGCTGTGATTCCGATGGCAGAACCTGAATCAATGGAAATCCATGAAGCCGGACTGTCATTGGATCTGCCCGATTTGGTGTTCGAGACGCGTGCCGGGGCGAATATGACCCAGGCCCAATTGGCGACGGCGCTCGGCACCAGCAAGGAGACGGTCGCCGCGTGGGAGAGCGGTGCCGAGACGCCGCGTGTCGACGAATTGGCAAAGCTGGCACGGACATGTGGCAAGCGGCTGCGTCTCAGCATTGACGTCGACTGAGCATTTGGCGAGTCCGGTCCTATGCGCCACGCCGCCGGAACCATGCGTCTCCGCTCAAATTCGAGTTTCGACTACTCAGAACCCCGACCCGTGCACCTCGTGGCCCGGGGTTTCAGCGATCAGGCCCCGGTAAGCCTGCTCGACCGTCGAGCCGTGGTTGATCACAGCGTCCACTTCGCGGGCGATCGGCATGTTCAGCCCGAACTCATTGGCGAACTCCATGATCACGCTGGCCGCTTTGACGCCTTCGGCGACCTGGTTCATCGAGGCAATGATCTCGTCGATCGGCTTGCCCGCACCGAGTTGCTCACCGACGTGACGGTTGCGGCTGCGCTGGCTGGTGCAGGTGACGATGAGATCGCCCAGACCGGCTAGGCCGGGAAAGGTCTCGGCTTTGCCGCCCACCGCCACGCCCAGCTTCGTCATCTCGCGCAACGCGCGGGCGATTACTGCCGCGCGGGTGTTCTCGCCGATGCCCAGCGAGTAGCCCATGCCCACCGCGATCGCAAACACATTCTTGAGCGCGCCTGCCATTTCCACACCGATGACGTCGTCGGTGGTGTAGACGCGGAAGCGCCGAGTGCGGAACAACGCCGAGAGCCGAGTGGACAGATGCTGGTCGGGCATCGCCAGCACCGCCGCGGCGGCGTACCCCTCGGCCACCTCGCGAGCGATGTTCGGGCCGGCCAGTATCCCGGCCGGATGGCCGGGCAGGATCTCCTCGATGACCTGCGACATCCGCATGTTGGTGCCCTGCTCGAGGCCCTTGACCAAAGACACCACCGGCACCCAGGGCCGCAGTTCCTTACTCAACTCGGTGAGCACGCCGCGAAAGCCGTGCGAGGGTACGCCCATCACCACGACGTCGGCTACATGAGCGGCTTCGGCGAAATCCGTGGTAGCGCGCAGGCCCTCACTCAGCTCGACATCGTTACCGAGATAGCGGGAGTTGCGGTGGTTTTCGTTGATGTCCTTGGCGGTCGCCTCCGAACGCACCCACTGCAGCGTAGGCGCGCGCCGGGCACAGATCGACGCCACCGTGGTTCCCCAGGAACCACCACCAAGGACAACGACATTGGGTTCGCGCTTCTCAGCTGCCATGCGACTCAGCGTATTGCCGAACGCTGCCGAACACCATCGCCTCCTCGATGCGGTCGAACTTGTAGTCCAGGGCGTCGGCGAAATAGTTCTGCCGAACATTCCACGGGCGCTTGGTGCCGGACTTGGGTAACGCATGCAGCGCACGCTTCACATAGTTCGCCTGGATGTCCCAGGATGGCTTTTCGGCCATCGACTGATCCCCGAGATGTGGATAGGCGTGCGTGTAGCCATGAGAAGCCATATGCGCCAGCAGCTTTGCCGTCGCCCGCGCGGTGATGTCGGCGCGCAACGTCCAGGATGCATTGGTGTAGCCCACGCACCAGAACAGGTTGGGCACGTCCTCGAGCATGTGGGCTTTGTAGACGAAGCGGTCCCGCGTATTGATCTCTACGCCGTCGAGGCTGATCGTGGCGCCGCCCAGCGCCTGTAGTTGCAGGCCCGTCGCGGTGACGATGATGTCGGCGTCGAGATGCTCACCGGATTGCAGCGCGATACCGGTGGCGTCGAAGTGGTCGATGTGATCGGTGACCACCGCGGCGCGGCCTTCGTTGATGGTGGTGTACAGGTCTGCGTCAGGGATCAGGCACATCCGCTGGTCCCACGGGTTGTACCGCGGCTTGAAGTGCGTGTCTACGTCGTAGCCGTCGGGCAGATTAGTGATCGCAGTGCGACGCAGCAGCCACTTCACGAAACCCGGAATCTTTCGCGACAAGAACCAGATGAGCGCTTCCTGCAACGCCGCCCACATCCGGACGACCAAGTGGGAGGCCTTGGGGGGCAATACTTTACGCGCGACAGCGGCAACCCGGCTGTATTTGGACGCCGAAATCATGTAAGTCGGTGAGCGCTGCAGCATGGTCACCTTTTCGGCCCGCTCGGACAGCGACGGGATCAGCGTGACCGCGGTGGCCCCACTGCCGATCACCACGACCTTCTTGCCGGTGTAGTCCAGGTCCTCCGGCCAGTGCTGCGGATGTACGACGGTTCCGCCGAACCTGTCGATGCCGGGGAAGTCCGGCGTGTAGCCCTCGTCGTAGTTGTAGTAGCCGCTGCCGAAGAACAGGAAGCGGCTGCGGTACTGCTTGCGCACTCCGCTTTGCTCAAAGGTCACCGTCCAGGTATCGGTGGCCGAATCCCAATCCGCGGAACGGACGTAGCTGTCGAACTGGATGTGGCGGTCGATGCCATGCTTGTGCGCGGTGGCGGTCAGGTACTCGCGAATGTGGTCGCCGTCAGCGACGCCTTCCTTGCGCGGCCACGGCTCGTAGGGGAAGGACAGGGTGAAAATGCTGCTGTCGGAGCGCACGCCGGGATAGCGGAACAGATCCCAGGTGCCGCCGATCTGCTCGCGTCGCTCCAGGATGGTGTAGCTCAGCTGGGGATTGCGTTCGGTGATCCGATAGGCCGCGCCGATGCCGGAGATGCCGGCGCCAACGATGATGACGTCGAAGTAATCGGCTTCCTGGGGCGTCAGGGTCATTGCAAATCTCGCTTGAATTCGCCGACAGTCACCGGTAGTTCACGAACTGCAGCGCCACGTCCAGGTCGGCCTTCTTCAGCATCGCGATGACGGCCTGCAGGTCGTCGCGCTTCTTACTGGTCACGCGGACCTCGTCGCCCTGGATCTGGGTCTTGACGTTCTTAGGTCCCTCGTCGCGAATGAGCTTGGTGATCTTTTTGGCGTTCTCGCTGCTGATGCCCTGCTTGAGCGCGCCGGTGACTTTGTAGGTCTTGCCGGACGCCTGCGGCTCGCCGGCGTCGAAGGCCTTCAGGGAGATGTCGCGGCGAATCAGCTTCTCCTTGAAGACGTCGACGGCGGCCTTGACGCGCTCCTCGGTGGATGACGTCAGCTCGACGGCCTCGTCGCCCTTCCACGCGATCTTGGTGTCGGTGCCGCGGAAATCGAAACGGGTGGCCAGCTCCTTGGCCGCCTGGTTGAGCGCGTTGTCGACTTCCTGCCGATCGACCTTGCTGACGATGTCGAACGATGAGTCCGCCATTTGATGCTTCCCTCCTTCATGGCTTTTTCGGGTGACGCCCGTTTGTGCTCTGTCTACCCGTTCGTTGTAACCTGCTAGGCGGCAGGTTGCCCGAGCGGCCAATGGGAGCGGACTGTAAATCCGTCGCGAAAGCTTCACAGGTTCGAATCCTGTACCTGCCACCAGCAGGTCAGACGGGGTTTCCGGCTGATGCAACGGCTTGAGGTTGCCGGCCGTCCGCAGATCGCGCGCAGCACTGTCGAACGCGGTCAACGGCATCCAGGTCGTCGGGGAACGGGTGCGACAAGCTGCATTCGGCAACTAATCACACGAGCTACCTTTGCGGGTTCTGAGTCCTGCCGGGATTCGGAAAGCTCGGGTTGGTGTAAGCCGGTGTTTGGGGTTCACCGCCGGGAACAGGATTCGCTACAGGTGGTGGTCCGGACTCTGGCTCTTCCGATGGCGGGGGTGCCCGATGTTCAGGTGGCGGAGGCTTGGGCACCAAGTAGTTCTTCCACGCGCCCGGTGGGTTGGGTGCAGGGCCGATGGTGTTATCCGGCCACCGCCACGAACAACTACCGCTAGCACCCCCGAAATCGCCTGCCGGAAGGGTTAACCCGAAACCCATAAAGCTTCCACCGATGGGGCCGTTGCCGGCTGGACCACCCAGGTTCCATCCGCCGTATTCGCAGTGCCAATGCGTGCTGTTCTCTTCGACAGGAAAATCGCAGTAGTACGTCGAAGCTCCCGCCTCGAAAGTACTTCCGCCAACACCGGGATAGTCGCATACGCCGGGGCCTGGAACATTGCCGCCCGGGGCTCCCCAGGCCACGGGGGAATCGAAGATTACCCACGACGTAACCCCTAGTGCCACAAGTAATCTAATTTCCTTGCTCAACGACTCTTTCACTGTAAACGCCTTCTGGCTTCGGCAATGGCAGCGCGTGCCTTCGAGCGGGGGACCGCCATCCCAAGTTTCTACACCGACCAGGGACGATCTCGCAGAGGATTTAGGACGATTTCGCGTCGAGTATCACGCTTCGCTGTCGGACCGGCCGTGGGCAACGCCGCAACCATTCCGAGAAACGTCTGGGTGATGTCGGCGCTGTTCGGCTCAGCACCCCCGCCAGACTATGAGTTACGCAGAGCCCGTGAGAGGGTACTCGGCAGCAAATGATCGACCGTCAAACCTTGGGGGCAATATGAACGAGGCCCCGCGAGGTACGGTTCGTCGCTCGGCCGACGGCGGGCTACTCGTGCGCGAGTCCCGCGGCGACCAATTGGGTTGGAAGCTGGTGCCGCCACAGTCCGAACACACTGTGTTTTTTGGTGACCAGGAGGTCGACCCGCTCTGGTTGGAGTGGCCGATTATCTGGTGTCCAGATGCAAAATTTCACGAACAGGACAACATCCGCCGCGCGCAAGGGCGCACCGCCTGAAGCGTTTACCGTCGACAGCTTCCGGCGACCAAACGCTTGAGCTGCAGATTTAGCCATAGCCGACACAGCTTTCGCTGGAATTACACGATGTCGACCAACGGCCTATGCCGCGCCACGACCCTGTCGGGCACCGACACCTCTAGGGCTAGGCCGTCACCAACACAGCGTCGGATCGCGGCGGATTCGCGATTGTGGGTCTATCGAAGCAAGTCCCTGTCCTAGACTCGGGTCAAGCTGAGGGACGTTAGCGAATGGGAGGTCTTCGATGAGAATGTTCGTTCGCCGCATGGCAGGCACCGCCGCCGTGGCCCTAGCGCCCTTGGCGTACGCGACAGTGGTTTTGCCTGGCGTGAGTTCAGCTCAACCGCCCGACTGCGGTCCAGGTAACTGGTGGAACCCGGGGGCAAACGCGTGCCAGCCGATAGCCCCGCCGCCGCCGCAGGATTGCGGTCCTGGCAACTGGTGGAACCCGGGGGCAAATGCGTGTCAGCCGGTAGTGCCCCCGCCACCACCGGATTGCGGTCCTGGTAACTGGTGGGACCCGGGAGCCAATGAGTGCCGGCCGGTGGTACCGCCCCCGCCGTCCTAAACCCGGGGGGATCGCGGTCGGCAGGAAAGCTGCTGTCGCTGCCGTGGCAATATTCCTGGCAGGTTGCGGCGGCGGCACGTCGACCAAGACCACCGTGACGGTGACGTCCACCGTCGAAGTCACCAAGACGGTGGCGGTGACCGCGTCGCCACCATCATCGGTCCCGAAGACGACCATCGAAACCGATGGCACGTATCGGGTGGGCATCGATATCGTGCCGGGCACGTATCGCTCGGCAGGCGCCAATCCTCAAGGTGAATCCGATTGCTATTGGGCGAGGCTGAACAGTCTGAATCCAACCCACATCATCACCAACGGCCTCGGTACGGGTCCTCAGGTCGTGACGGTCCAGCCGGGTGACACGGCATTTTTGACGCACAGCTGCCTGACCTGGCAGAAGGACTGATCGACGCGGTCACTCCGGGGTGCCCAGGTCCGGCCCGTCGAAGTAACGCATCAACGACGAATCGCTTTGTCCGGATACCAAACCGCGCTTGACCGTCAGCGGCCAGGGCCCGGCCGATTCGCGCCCGAACCGCGAATTCCGTTGCCTCCCTTTCACCTGCGTGCCTGGATAAGATCCCGAGCCGGCTCCTGCCCAGCAATGACACTGAGTTCGCCGCCAACTCGGTCAGTGAATGCGGGCGCTACCGCCGAGACCGACCTCCAGCACACTGCCGGTGATGACCCCCGGATCGGTAACCAGGTAAAGCACTCCGCGGCTGACGTCCTCGGGTTGCAGCCACGGCTGTGGTATCGGGTTGGCCTTCATCATTCGGCGCACCAAATCGTCGGGAACGTCGTCACCTCCGCCGGGCTGCACCATCGGCGTCTGGGTCGTGGTGGGACAGATGACGTTGACCGTGATGCTTTCTTTGGCGACCTCCAGGGCAACAGACTTGGCCAGCCCGATGATGCCCCACTTGGTGGCGTTGTACGCCGCAAGATCCGGGATACCCATGCGGCCGCCCATCGACGACGTCACGACGATCCGGCCGAAGCGCTGGCGCCGCATCACCGGTATGGCCGCGCGCAGGGTGTGGAACACACCGGTCAGGTTGGTGTCGACCAGCTGCTGCCAAATCTGGTCGCTGACCTGCTCCAACGGACCGGTGCTGACGATGCCGGCGTTTGCCAGCACGATGTCCAGGCTGCCCAGGTCTTTCACCGTCTGCTCGACCGCCGCGGCGACCTGAGCAGGGTCACGCACATCCACCGCGAGTGGCAGACAGCGTCGGCCCAGCTCTTCGACTTGCTTGGCGGTGTCCCGCAGGTCGTCTTCGGTGGCCAACGGATAGGTCAGGTCCGTCATCGCACCGGGCGCATCGGCGACGACGATGTCGGCTCCTTCGGCCGCCAGCGCCAGGGCATGCGCGCGGCCCTGACCTCGACCGCCTCCGGTGATCAATGCAACGCGTCCGTCCAAGGCACTCATGGACGGCTAGCCTAGTCGTAGCATCGGTGGACTCACCCCAAGTGCCGCAACAGATTTCCGGAGTATCGCAATGTGGCTAGGCAGTCGGCGTAAATGAGCGCCGGTGAGCAGCGCGCTGGAATCGATCTGACCAATCTCGACCAACCGCTGAGCCCGGACGCCGAGGCCACCAAGCGCGACTTGGTGGACTACCTGGACGCGGTGGCTGACAGGATGCTGCCTGGACTGGCCGGTAGGCCGCTCACGGTGCTCAGGGTCCTGCGCGGGCGTGCGCCGTTCATGCAGAAGAACGTGGCCAAGTACACCCCGGATTGGGTGCGGACGGCTTCGATTTGGGCGGAGGCCTCGCAACGGGAGGTGCGATATGCGGTTTGCAACGACAGGCGCACGCTGTTATGGCTCGCCAACCAGCGTGCGGTCGAGTATCACCCCACCTTGGGTTTGGCCGACGACATCTATCGGCCTACCCATCTCGTCCTCGATCTCGACCCGCCCACCGGCGATGACTTCAAAGCGGTGGTAAACGTCGCTTACCTCGTACGACAGGCTCTCGCCGATAGCGGACTCGTCGGCTCCGTCAAAACCAGCGGCGCGAAGGGCATTCATGTCTTTGTGCCTATCGACGATAAGGCCCCGGTCGACGACGTGGCTGCGGCGACGCGCGCGCTCGCCGCACGCGCGGAGGCGCTCGACCCCACCGTGGCGACAACGGCTTTCATCGTCGAGGACCGGGCGGGCAAGGTGTTCGTCGACTCAACCCGGGCCGGCGGCGCGACCGTCGCCGCTGCTTACAGCCCGCGGTTGCGACCGGGGTTGCCGGTGTCCTTCCCGTTGGATTGGTCAGATCTGGACCGCGTCAACCCCGCTGACTTCAACGTGCACACGGCAGTCAATGCGCTTTCCGCTTACGATCCCTGGGCCCAGATGATGGCCGCGCCGCAGCGTCTGCCGAATGATCTCATCGCACAAGGCCGCGGGATTCCGGTCGCCCGAGTGGCTGCGATGCACGAAGGCAAGCGACGCGCGCGGGCACGCCGGGCGGACGGGCCAGAGGGGCCGTCAGATCAGGTCCAGGGCCCTGGGTAGTGGCCGTTCTCGTCTTGCACCAGGACGATTTCCTTGCATTCGCCGCTGGTGGGTGTTTCGCCGCGGCACACGAGCGTCCACCCGGAAATGCGTCCGAAAGGCCGGACTGACCAGCTCGACGCGAGCGTGTTGGCGGTGGGCAGACCGAGCACCGAAAGGGTGCCGCCGGCGTACGTGACATAGAGCCGGTCGCCGAAGAACGCCAGTTTGGAAATCGACAACTTACCGGCTTCGTCTCTGGTTTTCAGCAGATCCCACTGCTGCGTACGCAAGTTCCACACGCCGAATCCGAACTGGGAGTTATCCGAGCCACGAGCATCGATCAACAATTTCCCGTCGGACAAGGTGGCGACCAGTCCGCTGCCCGAAATCCGGTCGGTGTCACCGAACTTGACGATGGCTCTGGTGTTCACGTCCCAGAAAATCGTCGACACGACGGAGGGGTTGGCGGGATCTCGACGTGAGATTTTCACCAACTTGTCCGGCCCCTCGGACAATTCGGCTTCGACGGCCTCAATGTCGTTGTCCTGAAATACCGCTTCGCCGCTCGGTAGCCTCAGCTCCGCGCCCGACCTCTTGCCCGGCGTCGTATTACGTTGAAACGCAAGAACATCCTGCCACACTCGCCCGGGCTGCGGATCCGTCCAACCCACTGACAGGTCGGTGTTGGACAGAATAACGGTCCGGGGCGGTGACGTTGAGCCGTGCTCATCGCCGAAGGCGTTCACCCACGCCACACCGGATAGCGTCGGGCCGAGCCGCCATTCCTTCGGTGCGGAAAATCTGAGATCGGGTGCCGGCGGCTGCAGTTCCTTGGTAACCAGCGGCCGCTCCGATTTGAGGTCGAAGAGATACGCCGTCGTCTTCGTAGTGTCTGGAGTTGCGCCGACGGTCGTGACGAGATACATGACTTTCATGTCGTCGGCCGTGTTGGACAGCGCACACAGACCGCCGGTCACATTCTCGCCGGCAGGCACAGCGGGGATGGCCGGCGAGGTGAATTGCCCCGTTTTGATGTCGAAGATCTTCGGACGAATGTCCTCGAGCGCCGATTTGCTCGACGAGAATCCCTCGGGACAGCCGAAGTAAACGGTGCCGCCGTAGCTTTTCCAGTCTTTGGCCAATGGACTGGTTGCCGGAGCCGGTGCGGCGACCGGGCGGGCGGTGGACGCCGAAGTCGAGGTGGCGGACCTTCCCGCCGGCGGCGATGCGGTCTGCGAAGTCGAGCAGGCCGCAAATGAGACGACGGCTGAACAGATCGCCGACACCATGGCGATTCTGCGTTTAACCACACCCAGCCGCTTATTCACACTGATCCGCAACCCCCGCTAGTCCTGTGCGCAAAGAAGCCTAAAGCCGTTCGCCGGCCCCTGCGACTCGGGCGGTACAAACAAAGATGCCCGTCGTGATAAACCCAAAGGCATGAATGGGCTTGCCGAAGAGACGCGCTGGATGGACGCCACCGACCAGGCGGCGCTGGTGACCAAGGGTGAGGTCACCCCCAGCGAACTGCTGGAAGCGGCCATCGAGCGGATCGAGGAGTCGAACCCGTTGTTGAACGCCGTGGTCATCGAGTGGTTCGAGCATGCCCGCTCGGTGGCCGCCGGTCCCGGCCTGCCCGACGGCCCGTTCCGCGGCGTCCCGTTTCTGCTCAAAGATCTCTACACGAGCTTCGCCGGTCAGACCCTGTCCAACGGCAATGTCGCGCTGAAAGAGGCAGGCAAGATCGACACCGCCGACACCACGCTGGTGGCCAGGTTCAAGGCGGCCGGGCTGGTCATCGCCGGGCGGACGAACAGCCCCGAAATGGGCAGTCTGCCAACCACACAACCGCTGGCATGGGGACCGACCCGCAATCCGTGGGCGCTGGATCGCACCCCGGGCGGATCAAGCGGCGGCGCCGCAGCGGCGGTCGCCGTCGGGATGGTTCCGTTCGCCAACGCCTCGGATGGGGGCGGCAGCATCCGCATTCCCGCCTCATGTTGCGGGTTGGTGGGGCTCAAGCCGAGCCAGGGCCGGATCACCGTCGGCCCGCATCGTGCCGAGGTCGGCCTCGGAGTCGAGCTGTGCGTCAGCCGCACGGTGCGTGACACCGCGGGCCTGCTGGATGCCGTGCGCGGTCCGGGCATCGGTGACAGCGTGATCGCACCCGCACCGCAGCGGCCATACCTCGACGAGGTCGGCGCTGAGCCGGGCCGGCTGCGCATAGGGCTGCTCGACGTCCACCCGCGCGGCGAATTCCTGCACCAGGACTGTGTTTCGGCCGTGCGGGCAGCGGCGTCGAAGCTGGAAGGCCTTGGGCACATAGTCGAGCCGGCGTGGCCGGCGTGTCTGGCAGATACCGGCCTGGTCGACAAGTTCATGGCGCTGTGGGCGACGCAGCTGGCAATGGCGGCCCGCGGGTTCAGCGAGACGCTTGGCCGCGAGGTGACCTCCGACGACATTGAGCCGGTCAACTGGGCGCTGATCGAGCGGGCGACGGAGGTGACCGCCGTCGACTACGCCGCGGCGCAGGCTGCGGTGTATGCGTTTCGGCGCGCGCTGCAACAGTGGTGGGCCGACGGCTGGGACCTCCTTCTGACGCCGACGGTCGCCGAACCGCCGCCGCCGCTGACGGAGTTCGAGAACGACCCCGGGCACCCGACGGCGCCGATGCGCCGCGGCGGGCAGTTCGCCGCGTTCACGCCGCCGTTCAACATGAGCGGACAACCGGCGATCAGCCTTCCGTTGCACCGCAACCCCGACGGGCTGCCCATCGGCATCCAGCTCGCCGCCGCCTACGGCGCCGAAGATGTCCTCATTCGTGTGGCCGCACAACTGGAGGCAGCGCATCCCTGGCATGCAGCGCGGCCGGCGCCAAGGTAGCGCGAGCAGACGCAAAATCGCCCAAAAGTGTTTCATTTAGGGCGATTTTGCGTTCCCCCGCAAGCGGGTGGGCCCACACCGTAGGTAGGGGAGTGCCCCCAGCTCGCGACAATTAGCGAGCGCCGGGTGCGGACCGCCGGTCGAGCACCCACACCGTTGCCAACGTGAGGACGACGGCAAACGAGGCGAGCGCGATGAGACTGCCGGCAGTGCCGCCGTGGAAGGTTTCGCGGTAGGCCGACATGGCCGGCAGCGTGGCGGTGTACCTCTCCAGATTCAGGTCGCGGCCCAACGCGTCGAAGGCGTGCCGGTTCGAAAGGATGAGGCTCATCAGACGTCCCGGGGTGGCCATCTGGTCGACGGGGACGATGGCGCCACCAAACAGGACCTGCGGGAAGCACAGCATCGGCAGGGCGAGTGCGGCCTGCGCGGCGTTGGACACCGCGGCCGAGGCGAGCAGGCCCAGCGCCAGCGCCGACGTCGCCTCCACCACGATCGTTACGAAAAGCACTGCGTACACATCCCAACCGACAGCGGGCAGTCGGCCGAGCGCCCGAAGCACACCGAGCAGCACCGCGCTCACCGCCGCCAGCACCGGAAGCAGCGCTGCGATCTTGGAGGCAACGTACGCGCCCACACTCAATCCGGCCAGGCGTTCTCGCCGGAAAACCGCCATCTCCCCGACGATTTGGAGCAGCCCGTAGGTCAGACCGAAGAAGAAGCCGGCGAACGCGATCCAGAACACGATCTGCGCCGGGCCCACATCGGCCGGGCTGTGTGGATCGAATGCGCCGCGCTTGAACAGCGTTGCCATCATGGCCGTCACCAGCACCGGTGAGCCCAGCAGTACCGCCAACGTCAATCGGTTGCGAAACAGCACATCGACATTGCGTCGGGTGAGCAACCACCATTGTCGGAGTGCGCCTACTCGGGTGACGCCCGGTCTGGCATATATCGGTTGGGCCGCAACGGGATTCGAATGCAGCCCGCTGTTCGCGAATCGCGTCGTCCAACTCTGCGGATCCTCACCCGACATTCGGCCGTACACGTCGTTGAGATCATGCACGCCGAAGTAGCGTCGAGCCTCGGCCGGGGTGCCGGTGAAGGCATGGTGGCCGTCGCGGGCCAGGAATACCACCCGATCGCACCGGTCGATCGCGGCCGGCTCATGCGTGGTGAGAACAACGGCGACTCCGCGTCGGCTGAGCCTGCGCAGCAGGCCCATCACGTCGGCGGCGGTAGCCGGGTCGAGCCCGGAGGTGGGCTCGTCGAGGAAGAAAATCCGTGGATGGGTCAGCAGCTCCACCGCGATGCTGGCCCGCTTGCGCTGACCACCGGACAGGTCACGGACCGGGACGTCGGCCCGGTCGGCCAGGTCGAGGTCGTGCATGGTCTCCTCGACTATCCGGTCCGCTTCGGCCGCCGACGTACCCGCGGGCAGCCGCAGCCGCGCGGCGTAGCGCAGCGTGCGGCGCAGCGGCATATCGAGGTGGATGATGTCGTCCTGAGGCACATAGCCGATGCGGGACTCGCAGCTGACCCGTGCACTGCACGGGACGCCGTCGTGGCGGACTTCGCCGGCCGACGGTGGCGCCAGGCCCGCCAGGACCTCCAGCAAGGTGGTCTTGCCTGCGCCGCTGCCGCCGGCGATGGCGATCAGCTCGCCGGGTTCGACGGACAGCGACATCTCGCGCAGGATTTTGCGGGACCCGGCGTGCCGGGTCACATTTACCGCGTCGACCCGCGCGCCGCGCGTGCTGAACCCGTTGTGTGTCAGTGTGGTTTGTACTTGCTTGGTCATGCAGCGATCATCGGTCGCTGCCCTCGGCGCCACATGGGGCGTTTGCCTCAAGATGGTGTGGCCGAGCAGACGCAAAGTCCCCCGACACGCCGTGCTTTCGGGGGACTTTGCGTCTGCTCGCGGTCGCTAGCCGACCAGACCGCGATCGATCGCAGCGAGGGTCGCCTGGGTGCGGTTGTTGACGCCCAGCTTCGTGTAGACATGCTCGACGTGGTTGCGCGCCGTCTTCTCGGCGATGACCAGCTGGGCGGCGATCTCGCGGTTGGACCGGCCCTGTGCAACCAGCCGCAGCACCTCAACCTCCCGCGACGTCAGCCCTCCCGACCAAGGCGTCCGCCGCGACGTCCGATGCCCCGCCGCCGTCAAAACCGCCTCGACGGATTCGGCGTCGAGTCGTCCGGCGCGTGCCTCTTGGCGCAACTGACTCGCGGCCCCACCGGCGTCGAACGCGGGCCGATCCGGACGCGGCTCGAGCAGTTGGTGATACGCCACCGCCGCGGCCAGCAAGCGGTCCTGTCTGCTCAGCTCCGCGCCCGCCAGCCCGCGGGGAAAACCGGACCCGTCGATCCGTTCCTCGTGCTGAGTCGCCAGCGACGCCACCGATTCCAAACCCCCGACCCGGCTCAGGATCCGCCCCGTGAGGTACGGGTACATCCGCAGCCGCTCCCATTCCGCGGTGGTGAGCGGCCCCTTCTTCTCCCAGATCTGATTCGACACCCCCAACCTGCCCAGGCCGTGCACCAGCCCAGCGCGGTACAGGCGCGTGACGTCAGCCGACGACATGTCCAGCTGGCGTGCCGCGGCGGCCACCAGGTCGCCGACTCCGCGCGAATAGCCCGGCGAGCAGGGACATTTCAGATCCACGAAATCAGCGATGGCTCTTAATAACTCGTCGATCTCGGCATCGTCGAGAATGCGGTCGCGATCGGGTGCCTGCGACAACACCGCCGCCCAGACATCGATTTCGAGGAGCCCGTCGAGGATCGCGGCGGCGTCGCCCTCGAACACCTCGGCCACGGCCGGGCTGAATTGCGTGCCACGCCGGGAGCGCACGACGTCGACTGCCGCTTCAACCCCTCCGATGCGAAAATGCACCTCGACGACGTCGGCCAGGTGAACGATGTGGATCTCGACCGGAATGTCATCTCCGCGAGCACCATTCGGCATCCCGCGGCCGTCCCAGCGCTCGAAGACGTACGCCAGCGCCTCCCCGACCCGTCGGTCCAGGCCCATCCGATCGGACAGCACGCCCGCAGAGCTGCAGTGCGAATGGATCATCTTGGCAACCTGGTTTCGCGCCGTGAGCACAAACGCCGCCGAACGGATGCCGCGTTCCCAGCTCGGCAATCCGCGACCCAGGTGGCTGACCATCAGACGCAGGAACGGCAGCCCGGTCATATCCACCGCGTAGGTGTCGGCGCGGTAGGCGATGTCGTCTCCGAAGAGCGCCGCGAGTTCGTGGGAGTCGGCGTGACAACCGATCCAACCCAGCAGGTTGGCGTAGTACACCGTGGCGCGCTGTCCGGCGTCTAGGCCCATCCGCTCGGCGATTCGCGTCGCGATCAGCGCCGACCGAAGCATGTGCTCCATCGGCTGCCCCAGACCGAGGTCGATCGCCAGCGATATCGCGGCCAGCAACTCGGCTCTGCGCAGACCTGTCGTCGGGCCCTGTCTAGGGTGCACGCTCTGATTCTGGCCCGAACACGTCGTCCGCCACGCGGTTTTTGAGGCGGATGCCCCATGTGTCGAACCTGTCTGAGCGCAACCATTTGTCCCATGATCACAACCAACCTGCCACGCGAGGTCTCCGCGCAGCCATGGGACAAGGTGCTCACCGAAGGTCACGCCTCCTTGGTGAGGGCGCGACGGGTGTTTCGGTATCTGCCCTCGGCGCCGCGATGCAAGGTGTGCAACAACCCATTTGGCGGACCCGCGGGACGGGTGCTCGCCGCCGCGGGGTTCACCCCGTCGCGCAAGAACCCCAACCTGTGCAGTCGATGCTGTGACGCGCTTCCCCCGGGTGGGGCGGAGGTGGACGTCGCCGTGTTGTTCGCCGACGTGCGCGGCTCGACGGCGTTGGGCCGCCGCGGTGTGGCCGCGGACTTCGCCGCGCTGCTCAACCGGTTCTACGTTTCTGCGACCAAGACCCTGCTGCGCCATGACGCGGTGATCGACAAGCTCATCGGCGACGAGATCATGGCGTTCTTTGTGCAGGGCATCAGCGGTCCGCACTACCGGCGGCGAGCGGTCGTGGCAGGGATGGAGTTGCTGGATGCGGTCGGGTACGGCAGCGACGACGGTCCCTGGATCGAGTTGGGCGTCGCGGTGAATGCCGGCGTCGCGTATGTCGGCAACGTCGGCGGTGCGGTGGTCGACTTCACCGCGCTCGGCGATGCGGTCAACGTCTCGGCGCGCATGCAGCAACACGCGGCCGGTGGGGAATTGCTCGTGGCCTCGGGGGTGGCCGACGAGTTGATGGGGAAGACGCTGCAACGCCGCCTGAACCTGCGCGGACACGACAGGCCCGTGGACTCGTTCGTCCTCGACATGTCAGGCGCCCGGTGACAGCGCGAGCAGACGCAAAATCACCCGAAAGTGGTTAATTTCGGGTGATTTTGCGTCTGCTCACCGGCCTAGCAACCGGGCAGCTCACGGCAAGTTGTAATCGGGCAACTCGAAGTCGTCGCGCACGCTGCCCGCGAAAAGCGTTGCCAGCGGAGCGAAATTCATCGTGCGCATCGCCACGTTGCGGAACCACAGCCCGAACCGGGTCCGAGTGGCGAAGAACGAGATGTACCTTTTGGCGTCGGCTTGCTTGGTCTTGACGAACGGATGCAGGCGCTCCTCGTAGGCTTCGAAGGCGCGACGATAGTCGGTGCCGGCCCGCGCGAGTTCGCCGGCCAGGACGTACGCCTCGGTGATCGCCAAGCCGGTGCCCTCGCCGCCGAGCAGCGAGATACAACCGGCGGCGTCGCCGATCAGCAGCACCCGGTCGCGCGACCAGCGGTCCATCCGGATTTGGCTCACCACGTCGAAGTAGAAGTCGTCGACATCGTCGAGCGCCGCCAGCATGTCCCGGCATTCCCAGCCTGCGTCACGAAACTGGTTGCGCAGCTGTTCTTTTGGCGGTAAGCCAGGATCCTGGTGCTGGTCGAGAAAGATGAACAGAAACATGGTGCGGTCGTCGCGCAGCGAAACGCGGCCCACCTGTCGGCCGGAGACGTTGTGGGTGAAATAGACCAGTTCCTCGCGGGAGGGGTACCCGTCGACCACGCATGCGGCGACCTTGCAGCCGAGGTAGTGCTCGAAGTCGCTTTCGGGCCCGAACACCAGTCGGCGCACGTTGGAGTGCAGACCGTCGGCGCCGATGAGCAAGTCGAATTCGCGCGGCGGGCTCTTCTCGAAGGTCAGACGCAGCCCGTCGCTGTGTTGCTCGACGCTCGCAATGCTGTCGCCGAATACCGTTTCGACCTCGTCTTCGACGGTTCGGTAGATGGCGGCGGCCAGGTCGCCGCGCGGCAGGCTGGTGAATTCCTCGCCGACGATGCGACGAAAGACGTTGACTCCCAACTCCGCTTTGACTTCGCCGTCCCGGCCCATCGAACGCAAGGATTCGATTTGGTATCCAGCTTTGCGGATCGGCTCCTCGATGCCCATCCGCTTGGCCGCTTGGTAGCCGACGCCCCAGAAGTCGATCATGTAGCCGCCGGTGCGAAACTCCGGCGCCTGCTCGATGAGCGTGGGGCTGTGGCCGGTGCGGTGCAGCCAATGGGCGATTGCCGCTCCGGCCACCCCGGCTCCGCTAATCGCTACTTGCATCATACAATTGTATCCTATGGCATCAATTAGCCGGCTGGCGCTCTGTTACCGCGGCCCCTCGCTGCTGAGGGTTTTCGGTGTGAGTAGAGGGCTTCCGGTGTGAACTGACGGTTTTCGGTGTGAGGACAGGGCGGGCATCGGCGCGATTTTCCCGCCCAGGTTGCACACACAAAGCCCAGGATTCACACCCAATGCCGGCGCTGACTACCGTTTCGAGGTGGCGGTCCCGTAGTCGACGTGCCAGTGCTTGATACCGGTGATGAACGAGGATCGCAGCCGTTCGGGATCGGCCAACGGGGTCAAGTCGGGCAGCTCGTCAGCGATCGCGTTGAACATGAGGTCGACGGTCATGCGGGCCAGATTGGCACCGATGCAGTAGTGCGCTCCGGTGCCGCCGAATCCGACGTGCGGGTTGGGGCTGCGCAGGATGTTGAAGGTGTACGGGTCGGCGAAGACCTCTTCGTCGAAGTTGGCCGAGCGATAGAACATCACTACTCGCTGGCCCTTCTTGATCCGCACCCCACCAAGCTCGGTGTCCACCAGAGCGGTGCGCTGAAACGCCGTGATCGGAGTGGCCCAGCGAATGATCTCGTCGGCGGCGGTCTTCGGGCGCTGCGACTTGAACAGCTCCCATTGGTCCGGGTACTCGGTGAACGCCATCATTCCCTGCGTGATCGAGTTACGGCTCGTCTCGTTGCCGGCTATGGCCAGCGTGACCACGAACATGCCGAACTCGGCCTCAGAGAGTTGACCATCGGCGTCAGCGTGGATCAGCGTGGTGACGATATCCTCGCCGGGGACGGGCTCTTCGGCCTTGCGCGCCGCCAATTGCATGGCGTACCACATCATTTCGCCCGCAGAAGTCAACGAGTCGTGGTCGGCGAATTCCGGATCGTCGCTTCCGATCATTTGGTTAGACCAGTCGAAGAGCTGTTGCCGCTCCGCCGCCGGCACGCCCAGCAGGCCGGCAATGGCCTGCAGCGGCAGCTCGCAGGCGACCTGGCGGACGAAGTCGCCCGAACCCTCGGCCGCGGCCTGTCTCGCGATTCGCCGAGCGCGCTCGGCGAGGTCGGCCCGCAGGCGTTCGACGGCACGAGGGGTGAAGCCGCGCGCGACGATCTTGCGCAGCCGGCTGTGTTCGGGATCGTCCATCATGATCATCGATGCTCGCCCGGCCTCGATCTGGCCCTGCGCCTGATCTTCCCGATACCTCGGCACGATCGACTTCTCGGCCGACGAGAAGATGTCGCTGCGCAACGAGACCTCGCGGACGTCGCGGTGCTTGCTCACCACCCAGTAGCCGCCGTCACCGAAGCCGCCCTGGTCCAACGGCTGCTCATTCCACCAGATCGGCGCCGTCGCACGCAGTTCGGCGAACTCCTGGACAGGTATCCGGCGGGCATATATGTCGGGATCGGTGAAGTCGAACCCTCGGGGCAGGTTCGGAAGATTCGGAGTGGCCATTGCCCGATAGTAAATCCGCAAGTCTCGGCGGCAACGACGAATTCACGCCACAATCGCATCATGCTGTTGATTCCGGCGTGGGTATGGCGCGGCGGCCCGGTGTATCGGGCCGTATGTGTGGGTGTTCCGGTCGGTATCTTCCTTGCTGCGTTGGTATTTGCCGAATCCGGCGTGCTGGTGGGTGCGCTGGTCGCGTTCGTGGTGATCGGCGTCTTCAACGGGATCGTGGTGTCCCGCCGGATGAGTAAGGCCTGGCCTGCGGCAAATGAGCTCACCCCGACCGAGCGGGTAGTGGTGAGCGCTGCGGTCCGTCGGGGCGAGCGGATCGACGACACCCGGCTGGCTCCCGCGGCGCTCGCGTATGTCGGCGCTTTGCGCGACGCACGCGAGCAGTCCCGACGTGTCCAGTGGGTTTTCTGGCTATGTGCGGCAGTGGTTTTGGCCCTTGCAGTGTTCGACACCTTTGCTGCTAACACCCGCCTGGCAGTGGTGTCCTGGGTCTTCGTCGTCTTTATGGCGATCGAAATCCTCTGGTGGCCGCGGATACAGGATCGTCTGCTCGCCAATGCAGAGCGCACCGAGCAATCAGCCCAGCGGCGGCCAAGCTAGTTTTGACGACGTGACAGAACCGACGCGGGCACAGCTGGCCGACGGCCGTGACCTGCTGTTTTTCGCGTTGCCCGGGCACTGCCCAGCACCGGTCCCGGATCGCAGACCTTTGCCGCTGCGCGGCGCCGAGCAGTCGGAGCTGCGATTCGACCGGTCAACCGGGCAGTGGGTGATCGTCGCAGCGTTGCGCCAAGACCGCACCTACAAGCCGCCCCCCGACCAGTGCCCGCTGTGTCCGGGTCCGACCGGGCTGACCAGTGAGGTGCCCGCGGCCGACTACGACGTAGTCGTCTTCGAAAACCGGTTTCCTAGTCTGTCCGGCGGGTCAACTCCGGCATCTCTGCCCACCGGTGACGGCTTTGTGTTCGCTCCCGGGTATGGCCGGTGCGAGGTCATCTGCTTTTCCAGCGACCACACCGGGTCGTTCTCGGAATTGGAACCGATGCACGCCCGGCTGGTCGTCGAGGCATGGCGGCACCGCACCGCCGACCTGATGGCAGCGCCGGGCATCGAGCAGGTGTTCTGCTTCGAAAACCGCGGCGAGGAGATAGGCGTCACGCTGACCCATCCGCACGGTCAGATCTACGGCTACCCCTATCTGACGCCGCGAACCGTTACCATGCTTCGGCAGGCACGCGAACACCGAATGCGCCACGGCGGCAACCTCTTTGCCGATATGCTGGCGCGCGAGGTCGCCGACGGCAGCCGCGTCGTGGCGCTCACTCAGCAGTTCACCGCGTTCGTGCCATTCGCGGCGCGCTGGCCAGTCGAGGTGCATATCTACCCAAATAGGTTCGTGCACAACCTGGTCGATCTCGATGCGGACGAGCTGGATGGCCTGGCGCAGGTCTACCTCGACGTGCTGAAGCGCTTCGACCGCATGTATTCTGTTCCACTGCCGTATATTTCGGCGTTGCATCAATTCGCCAAGACCGAGCCTCAGGTCGAAGGCTACTTCCATGTCGAAATGATGTCGATCCGGCGCAGCGCTACCAAGCTCAAGTACTTGGCAGCCTCCGAATCGGCGATGGAGGCGTTCATCAGCGACGTCACGCCCGAAAGCGTGGCGCAGCGGCTGCGGGAACTCCAATGACGGTCCGGTACGCCGCCCCTGGGCGCGTGAACCTGATCGGGGAGCACACCGACTACAACCTCGGGTTCGCGCTGCCGATCGCGCTGCCGCAGCGCACCGTGGTGACCTTCACCCCCGACCGCAGCGACGCGATCGCCGCGGCCAGCGATCGCGCGGACAAGCCGGTGCGCATTCCGCTCGGGACGGCTCCCGGTGACGTGAGCGGGTGGGCCGGCTATGTAGCCGGGGTGATCTGGGCGCTGCGGACCGCGGGCCATCCGGTGCCCGGCGGCGCGATGTCGATCACCAGTGATCTGGAGATGGGATCGGGGCTGTCTTCGTCGGCTGCGCTGGAATGCGCGGTGCTGGGCGCGATCGCGTCGGCCGCCGGTGCCCGGATCGACATCAAAGAACAGGCCCGGCTCGCGCAACGTGCCGAAAACGAGTATGTCGGCGCCCCAACGGGTTTGCTCGACCAGCTGGCGTCGTTATTCGGGGCACCGGCCACGGCACTGCTGATCGACTTTCGTGACGTCACCGTCGCGCCCGCGCCCTTCGACCCCGATGCTTCCGGTATTGCGCTGCTGCTCATCGACTCCCGGGCACGCCACCGTCATGCCGGCGGCGAATATGCGGCGCGGCGCGCGTCCTGCGAGCGAGCCGCCGCTGATCTGAACGTGTCGTCGCTGCGCGAGGTGCAAGATCCGTCGGCGCTAGCGGCGATGACCGACCCGGTCGACGCCCGTCGTGCCCGTCATGTGTTAACCGAAAACCAGCGGGTGCTCGACTTTGTTTCCGCCCTGGGTGATTCGGACTTCGTCGAAGCAGGACGCCTCATGATCGCCTCGCACGACTCGATGCGCGACGACTTCGAAATCACCACCGAGCACATCGATCTGATCGCCGATACCGCGGTGCGAGCCGGTGCACTGGGCGCCCGGATGACTGGCGGAGGCTTCGGAGGGTGTGTGATCGCGCTGGTTCCGGCCGATCGGGCGGATGTGGTTGGTCAGGCGGTGCGGCAAGCGGCGGGCGGTTTTGACGAACCGGTGATCACCCGAACTCGTGCGGCCGCTGGCGCGGGGCTGTGCGGGTGACTGAGGAGCGCGGCTACGTCGACGTTCGGGCATACGCGGAGCTCAACGACTTCTTGCCAGGCGAGTCCCGCGGGGTGACCGTGCGGCGCCCGTTCCGGAGTCATCAGACAGTCAAGGATGTGTTGGAGGCCATGGGCATTCCGCACACCGAGGTCGACCTGATCCTGGTCAACGGATCTCCGCAAGGCTTTAACTATCGCCCGAGTGTCGGCGACCGCATCGCCGCCTATCCGATGTTCGAAGCGCTGGACATCGGGTCGACGGCGCGGCTACGGCCGGTGCCGCTGCGCACTCCGCGGTTCGTCGTCGACGTGAACCTCGGCCGGCTGGCGCGGCTGCTGCGTGTCCTCGGTCTGGACGTGTGGTGGTCGAGCGACGCCGACGACCCGACCCTGGCCGATATCAGCCGCGACGAGCAGCGGATCCTGCTCACTCGCGACCGCGGCCTGCTGAAACGCAGCGCCGTCACGCATGGCATATTCGTGCATTCGCAGGATCCCGAGCAGCAGGCGCTCGAGGTGATCAGACGACTGGACCTCGGGCAGCGGCTGGCGCCGTTCACCCGGTGCCTGCGGTGTAACGGCACGCTGGTCGCCGTTTCGAAGGACGAGGTGCTCGACCGGCTCGAGCCATTGACGCGTCGCTACTACCAAGACTTCAGTCGCTGCTCGGGTTGCGGACGCATCTACTGGGCCGGGTCGCATCACGCACGGATGGTCGGCCTCGTCGAACGACTACGCGCCCAGCTTTGACCGCTACTGCGCCGGCGTGAATCGGATGGCCGCCAACTTCATTCGGTCGGTAGCCTCGGCGAACTCTTCCAAAGTCGGAATTCGCTGCTCCCTGGATTTCAGCCCGATCATGCGCTGCGCGCGCTTGACTCCGTAGCCTTGCGCGCACTTCAGGTAGAGGGCGGACACAGCCGCACGGTCGCGGATGAGTTCGCCGCGCATCGTGGTGGTCTTTCCGTCGTAGACGACCTGGGCGGGCGCGCCGTCGCGAAAGTTGTACTTCCATTGGGCATAGGCCAGTGCATACAGCTCACCGTCGATCACATTAGCACTAACCGGAATTGTGAACTGGCGCCCCGACTTTCGCCCGGTGAAGTTCAGCACCATCAGCTGCTTGCGGGCTGAGCCCGCCAACGGGGTGCGCAGCAGGGCACCCAGCATGGGGTTGACCAGACGGAGTAGAGCCGATGGTGGGTGCCCAACATCTACCGCATACGACTGTTCTGCCATGCCATTACGGTAGAGCCTCGGACTCGAGACGTAAAAGCCCGCCAAGATAGTGGTCTTGGCGGGCTTTTACGGATGCCGTCATATCAAAGGGAGATCGTCGTTTGCTCGTCGATGACATTGGTGGCGTCCATCAACGGTCCTTGCTCGCTTTCCAGTGAGTCGGCGTTGAGCTGCAGCACGAATACCGCGTCCCCGCTGGGAATAATCACCGTCTTCTGCGCGATGGCCCGCCGCTTGCCATTCTTTTCGTAGGTGCCGCCTAACTGCCATGCCGCAAATCCGCCCAAGGAGGAGGAGTTGCCATTGCCAGAGCCCTGGTATCCCGGCAGATTCTGCAACTCGCCCGGGGCGAACTCGATGAGTTTGGCTTGGTCGACGTTACCTGTGAGCTTCGCGACGAGCGCCACAATGGTGGGCGGGTCACTCGGGTCTGCGGGCGGGGCGAAGACAATGCCGCCGTAGGGTGCGCTGGAGCTTTCCTTGAGCACCTGCCAACCGTCGGGCACCGGCAGGTTGATGGTGGGTGACCCGGGATCACCGTGATGGACCGGAGTCTCGGTGATCTTGTTGTCCTTGATGTAGTCGGCGATGGTGTACTTGGCGCCGGAGGCCGGTGCGGTACTGGTCGCTGACGAAGTTACGGTCGACGTCGAGGTTGAGGTCGAGGTCGAGGTGGACGTCTTGGTCTCGGACTTGTTGTTGGAACCGCAACCAACCAGCGCCAGACTCACCGCCACCGTGGCAATAGCCGCCGTAAAGTATTTCATCAATTGCCTTTCCCGAAACGGGCCGGCACCTACGCTGGCCGGGTCGGGACTGAGGGTAGTCCAGCGGTTTGCGCTGCATTACTACAATTGCCATTCAATTAATTTCGTCGCGAGCAGGAACGGGCTGTCAGGGCAGCCTGCGGCGACATCGCGAAATCGCTGTCGAGTGGTGCACCATAAGTCCCACGATTCACAACATCGCCGGCATGTGTCTTTTTGCCCGACTCAGAGCGACAACTAGCAGAGTGTCGCTTTTAGCCGTCCGGGGCAGCCGCAAATACTAACGGCTTTCGTTGTGTAGCAGCGGCGTTCAGTGTGCGCTAGCGGTTTTCATTGTGTACTAGTGGTTTTCATTGTGAGTGTAGAGCGGGAATCGACGCGGATTTCCGCCCAAACTGCACGCGCAAAGCCAAGGATTCACTGCTTAAAGCAAAGGATTCACAACCACAGCCAGGACCATGTGCGGGCGACGTCATGTTGAAGATGTGAGTCCTCATGTCGGCTCACGACAAAGCAGTTGGCGCGCAACAGTTGTCGCTCTGAGTCGGATGTTAAGACACTCGCAGGACATTTTGCGACTCATGGGACTCATGATTCATGCGCGACTAGCCAGTCCCGTCCGCGAGACCAAATGCTGTCACCTGGTAGACCACGCAATTCCACCGCGAGCAGACGCTAAATCGCGTATTTCGCACCGAAAGGGCGATTCTGCGTCTGCTCGTGCTAGATCATCTCGTTGTTGGTCAGCCAACGCATCACCGGCCAGCCGGCGAACACCGGTATCCAGCAGGTCAGCACGCGATACAGCAGCACCGACGGCACACCCACGGCCGCAGGAACGCCGAAGGCGGCCAGACCACCGATCAGCGCCGCTTCCACGGCGCCGACACCGCCGGGCGTCGGAGCGGCCGAGGCGAGCGTGCCGCCGACCATCGTCACCACGGTGACGGTGATGAACGTCGTGCCGCCCCCGAACGCTTCGACACTGGCCCAAAGCGCCAGTGCAGCACCGAGAGTCGTTCCAGCAGCACCGAGCACTATCAAAGCCAGTCGCTTGGGTTCGCGGGCCAGCGCGATGAGGTCGGTGGTCACCTCCTCAAGCCTCGGGCGCACGGCCGTCGCCAGCCACTTTCGCAGGGTGGGTACGAACAGAAATGCGCCGACGATGCCCAGCGCTACACCTCCGATGAGATACAGCACTGTGGCGCCCGGGACGAAATGCGAGAGATCGGTCGACGCGCCAGCTGCGGTACTGAACAAGATGAGCAATAGGACGTGAACGATCACCTGCACCGACTGTTGCAGCGCCACCGCCGCGGTGGCCCGCAGCGCATTCAGTCCGCTCTTCTGCAGAAACCGGGTGCTCAGCGCGAGCCCCCCCACCCCGGCTGGGGTAGTGGTAGCCGCAAAAGTGTTGGCTATCTGAACGATTGAAAGTTTCCAGAAGCCCACCAGACCATCGGCGCAGGCCCACAATGCGGCGGCCGCACCGACATAGGTCAAGGCTGACACCGCCAATCCGAGCAGCGCCCACCACCAGTTCGCTCTGCGCAGCTCGGAGAAGAAGGTCGGCACGGTGCTGATGAACGGATATGCCACGTAGACCAGCGCCCCCAGGAGCACCAGCTGGATGATCTGGCTGCGGGTGAACCGGGTGATGGTTTCGGGCTTGATCTCTTCGGCGCCCGATTGGCGCTTGACCTCCGCACGGGTGTTGGAAATGACCGTGCCCGCGTCGGAAACCGACTGCCGGATTCGTTTCGGCACAGCCGATTTGGTGAGTCGGCGGGACGCGGTCAATATGGTGTCTTTACCGAACGTATCGATCGCTGCGCCGACCGCGGATTTCGCGTCGTACAGCGCCGAAGTCGTCACCAGCAGTTGGGCAATGTCGGATTGGAGCTGGGCGTCGGTGGCCCCGTACTCGGCGCTGCCGAAGCCGCCGAAGAGCACGGCACCGTCGTCGACGGTGATCTCGTGGCCGCGCAGATCGCCGTGAGATATCTGGTGCTCGTTGAGGATTCGCAAGGCTGCCCAGACGCGTGCGACGGGCGTCTCCGTCGGGCATTCGTCGAGCGGAATTCCGCGAACGGGTTCATGCGCATACAACGTCCACCCGCGGTCGAGGACGCCGACGGCGATCGTCGACGTGTTGCCCACGCCGGCGTCGTTGACCGCAATGGACATCAGAGCGCGATGCTCGACAGCGCGGCGCATGGACGTCTGCAGCGGCGCGGTTTCGGTGCCGCGCAGCCGCAACTTACGCCAGACCTGGCGCAGTGCGCCCCCGCTGCGCTGATGTGGGCCGTACAGCTCGACCGCCGCGGGCGCAGCGGAATCCTCGGCTGTCGCCGCCAATACAAGTGGTCCCGGGCCGGCCGGCCGGACCACTCTCAGGCCGATCACCACGAAGCCGCGTTTGGCTAATGCGCGCACCGCACCGTCCACCCGGCCCTC
>NZ_LZSG01000009.1 GCF_001665395.1 Mycobacterium sp. 1164966.3 | reverse complement strand
GCGATAGCGGCGCTGTCCAGGTGCCCCCGCACCGGCGAACGGACACGCCACAAACCGCGACGCGGTCAACCCCGCCCGACCCACATAGCCGTACGCCACCCCCGCACCAGCCACATACAACTCACCAGCCACCCCCACCGGCACCGGACGCAACCACCCATCCAGCACAAAAAAGCCAAGATGGTCGAACGGCACCCCAAAGGGCACCACGTCGCTGTCTGCGGCCCCCGCCTGCAGGGGGGCACTGCTCGCCGCATACACCGTCGTCTCGGTCGGCCCATAGGCATTGAGCATCACCCGCCCCGGCGCCCACCGATCCACCAACTCCACCGGACACGCCTCACCAGCGACCACCAACGCCACCGACTCCAAACCCTGCGGTGAGAGCATTGCCGCCGCCGACGGGGTCTGGCTCAACACGCTGACGCCTTCCCTGATCAGCAGGGCGTGGAAATCGTCTGGCGAGCCGGCCACCTCGTCAGAGGCCACCACCAACCGCCCCCCCGAGAGCAGCGCACCAAAGATCTCCCACACCGACACGTCAAACCCATACGAGTGCCATTGCGACCAGACCCGCCCGGCCAGCTCCATCCCGGTCTCAAGTGAGGCCAGCAGTTGGGTGACGTTGTGGTGGGTGATCGCCACCCCCTTGGGGACACCGG
>NZ_LZSG01000008.1 GCF_001665395.1 Mycobacterium sp. 1164966.3 | reverse complement strand
TGGGGCCGGGGCCCGGGGGGACCGCCGGCGGTGGGCCTGGGGGTGGGCGGGCCAGCGAGGCGGCGCTCAGGGTTCGTCCGTCGCTGTCGGTGACGATGAGATCGTCGGCGGGTCCGCTGATGGTGATGACGCCGCGGTGGTGCAGCCGATGATGGTATGGGCACACCAAGATTAGGTTTGCCAGTTCGGTTTCCCCGCCGTCTTCCCAATGCCGGATGTGGTGGGCGTGCAGGCCCCGGGTGGCCCCACAGCCGGGAACCGCGCAGGTGGGGTGGCGGTGCTGCAGGGCGCGGCGCAGCCGCCGGTTGATCAGACGGGTGCTGCGCCCGGCGCCGATGACTTGCCCGTCACGCTCGAACCACACCTCGGCGATGGCATCGCAGGTGAAATAGCGGCGGTCGGCGTCGGTGAGCAGCGGACCCAGATGCAGACCCGCCAGGCGCTCTTTGACATCCAGATGCATCACCACGGTGGTGTGCTGGCCGTGCGGGCGCCGGGCCGCCTCGGCGTCCCACCCCGCCTCGACCAGCCGCATAAACGCATCCGCAGTAGTGGGCAACGGGACGGCATGATCGGAGCCGCGCCCACCGGTGTCGTGCTCGCGCTTCCACCGCGCCATCAACGCATCCCGATGCGAGGCCAGTGCCGCGTCGAACTTCGCGGCATCCAGCCGGCGGAAGGGTGATCCGCCACGACGTGGACTGCTCATCGCAGATCCTGCTGATCGAGCGCTCCGGCTCAGGGTGAGGTTCGGGTTGAGGGCGCGGCGCCAACCTGAGCGCGGTGCGCAACTGGCCGACCGTGGCCACCGCCGCCAACTCGGCATAATGCTCATCAGAGCCCTGCGCGGCCCGCGCCGCGATCACCCCGACCTGATCCAACGACAGCCGACCCTCACTCATACCCGCCGCGCAGCGCGGAAACTCCTCGCGCCGGCGCGCCACCGTGCTGATCGTGTGCGCAGTCGCCGAGGACACCCCCAGCTTCCAGGCCACCAACGCCGGCACCGACCGCGCCCCCGTAATCCCGCACAGCTGGTCGCGATCGAGCTCGGCGACGATCTCCACGATCCGCCCATCAATCGCATTACGCTGACCGGCCAACTCCGCCAACTGCTCAAACAACACCCCAACACGCTCGGCGGGGCTCACCGGCGCGGCAGGCGATGCGGTCAAAGACATACCCGCATCATGACAGCCACCTACGACAAAACCCCCCACCAGCGGATACACCACCCACATCAACGAAAAGACGCCCGACAGCGGCCAGGGGCGGCCTGCACGGTGCGCACATTGGGACGTCGACACCCTCGATCACCGGTCGCGTTCGGCGATGAGCGTCATTAGATGTGCCGTGCTGCCTCTTGCGCAAGCTGAACGCGCGAAGCTAGGCCAAGCTTGGTGTAGACGTGGGTGAGGTGAGTTTCCACGGTGCGGGGTGAGATGAAAAGCCTTGTGGCAACGTCCTTATTGCCCAAGCCCGCACTGACTAGCCGAACAACGTCCAGCTCGGCCGGGGTCAGCGAGCCCCAGCCGGTGGACGGGCGTTTGCGTTCGCCACGACCGCGCTGCGCGTAAGCGATCGCCTCTTCGGTGGACAACGTGGCGCCCTCGGCGCGGGCGGCCTCGAAGGCGTCGTGGCCCATGGCATCTCGCAGCACGGCGACCAACGCTTCGTAGTCGCCTCGATAAATCTGGTACTGCACCTCGCCGGTGCGCAGTCGGAGGGCTTCTGCTGCACCAACGAGTCTGGCCGCTTCGGCGTAGCTTTCGGCCTGTGCGGCCAACCGGGCGAGAAAGTCGAAGACTCCGGGCACGCCTAGCTGTACCCCGGTATCGGTCGCGCACGCCAGCGCGTCGTGCGCGTCACGCTCAGCTGCCTCCGCGTCGCCTTCGGCGAGTTCCACGAGAGCACGAGTGATCAGCGCCAGCATCCGGAAAAATCCCCGGTTTGCCAACACGGCTTGATCGGCCCAGAACCGGGCGGCGACGACATCGCCTGCGGCAAGCTCGGCTTCGGCTCGCCACACCGTATTCGTCGTCGTAAACCCGGCGTCCGGTATGCGGCTGTAGGCCTGTGCGAGAGCATCCTTGGCGGCCGCAACATCGCCCGCGGCGACATGCGCACAACCCAACGTCAGATAGCCGAGTCCCTCGATCACCGCGCCGAATTCGGCGGCGGACTCGATGGCCGTTTCCGCGACGGCGCGCGCGGCGGCGGTTTTGCCTTGCCACCCCAAGACAAAGCTCTGCGTCATGAGGCCGTTGAACCTGCACAACGGGTCGCCTGCGGTGTCGGCGTCGGCGATCAACTCCCGCAACTCTGCATCGGCGCCCACGAGGTTTCCCCGTACACACCGCCCGCCGGCGATACCCCACAGACGGCACTGGCCGGACGCGAACCGGTCGCCAATCGCGTCGGCAAGCTCACGCCCTTCCACGGCCGCGTCCTCCGTTATCGGGTCCCCGGCAATCATGGCCGCATACGCCTGAAAGCCCAGCAGCTGGCTCAGTCTCCATTTGTCGCTTAGAGCGCGTGCCAACTCTATGGCCTCCGCGAAGTACGTCGCCGCTTCTTCGGCGTTGAACGCGGCCGTGCCAACACAGGCGGTGAGGGCGCGGACCAACAGGGAGGGGTCGTCGAGTTGGCGCGCGATCGCCAGCGCCTCGGTGGCCTGCTCCTTCCTCTCCGGTACGCCCACCCAGCCGTCGAGCAAAGCCGCGTCGGCCAGCGTCCGCGCCAGCACCGCGGGCGCAACCTCCCGGTCGGTGGCGTCTTGCATGAGATCGAGGTCGGCCAGTGCCTCATCGATCCAACTCAGCCCTTCGCGTAGGCGGCCACGGGTGAGCCACAGCGGCTGCAGGGACGACGCGATCTGTAGTGCCAGTTCGAGATCAAAGTTTTCGCGGCTCCACGCGAACGCCGCGCGTAGGTTGTCGATCTCGATTTCTGTTTGCTCGACGCGCTGCTGGTGTCCGGTGGCGGCCGGGGCGTCGAGCATCGCTGCCAGCGCGGTGTAGTAGTCCCGGTGACGGGCCCGCACAGTATCGGCTTCGCCGGACTCACCAAGCTTTTCCAGGGCGTACTGACGCACGGTTTCTAGCAGCCGGTATCGCATTCGGCCGCCGGTGTCGTCGGCCACCACCAGCGATTTGTCCACGAGCAAGCTGAGCTGGTCGAGGATCTGGTAGCGCTCGACGTCGCTGCCGCCCGCGACGGCACGAGCGGCGGCCAAGTCGAATCCACCCATGAACGGCGCAAGCCGGCGAAACAACACCCGCTCGGACTCCGTCAACAACGCGTGCGACCAGTCCACTGACGCTCGCAAGGTTTGCTGTCGGCGCACTGCAGTACGCCGCCCACCGGTCAACAACCGGAAGCGGTCATTCAGACTGTCCACGATCTCGTCGAGCGACAGCGCCCGCACCCGCGCGGCGGCGAGTTCGATGGCCAGCGGCATCCCGTCGAGGCGACCGCAAATCCCGCGCACCGCCGCGACGTCGCTGTCGGACATGGTGAATTCGGACCGCGCCCGGCGCGCCCGGTCGACGAACAGCTCGATGGCATCGTCGTCCAAAGAGAGAGACGGCACCCGCCACGTCACCTCGCCGGCCACCCCGACCGGCTCACGACTCGTCGCCAGCAACGTCACTCCCGGACAGCCGCTCAGCAGCGCGGTGATTAACGCAGCACTCGCATCCAAGAGGTGCTCGCAGTTGTCCAGCAGCACCAACATCCGACGATCTTTCACGAACCGTATGAGTGTGTCTGTTGTAGAGAGGCTTGGCTGGTCCGCCAGGGCGAGGGCCTCAGCCATCGCAACCGGCACCAGGTCGGGGTCGGCGATCGGTGCCAGGTCGACATACCAGACTCCGTCGTCGAAATCGCCGGCCATATGGGCGGCGACCTGTATGGCCAGTCGGGTCTTGCCCACCCCGCCCGCGCCTGTCAGGGTGACCAGCCGGTCGGCGGAGAGGGTCCGCCGCACGCCGTCAATCTCCGTACCCCGGCCGACGAAACTAGTGAGTTGCACTGGAAGATGCTCGGCAGCAACAGTTTTCGAAGTTCTCAGCGGCGGGAAATCGTTGCGGATATCGGGGTGGCACAGCTGCACCACCCGTTCGGGGCGGGCGACGCCGCGCAGTTCGTGCCTGCCGAGATCGGTCAGCCACGCGTCAGCCGGAAGTGCGTCGACGACCAAATCCTCGGTGGTGCCCGAGAGCACTGTCTGGCCGCCGTGGGCCAGATCGCGCAACCGTGCCGCCCGATTGATCGTCGAGCCGATGTAGTTGCCCTCGTCGCGTAATTGCACCTCGCCCGTATGCACGCCGATCCGCAGCCGGATCGGGGCAAGCGGCGCACGCTGCAACTCCAATGCGCACGCGGCCGCCTCGGTCGCGCGGGCGAAAGCGACAACGAAGCTGTCGCCCTCACCCTGCTCGACCGGCCGCACCCCGCCGTGAGCGGCGAGCAGGTCGGCAAGTGTGCGATCCAAGCGCGCGACGGCGGCCGTCATCTCCTCTGGTTGGGTCTCCCACAACCGAGTCGAGGCTTCGACATCTGCGAGCAGCAGCGTCACCGTTCCCGTCGGCAGCACGTCGCTCCAGTTCAACTCCGCACGTGGATCAGTTTCGGTCATGCTAGCCAGCATCTCGGGGCGAGAAGCCGCAAACATCAGGGAAATCCCGTACTTCGCGTCGCGGAGCCAGCGAATTCGTGGCCCGGCTGGGCGATGGTCACGCCGGCATGACGTTCGGTGGCGATGGTTGCGCCGGCGTGACGCTCGGCGCGCGATCTCACGCCACCAGAGTTCAGTTACGTGTTCTCCCCGATGGTCTGGCGCTCCGCAAAAGCCAGGCTCAAGTCGACAACCCGACCGAGGAGGACCACCATGACTGCGACCGTCGACGGATCCACCTGCCCGAGCGTTTTCGACGCCGGACTACCGACTCTCAACTACCAGCACGCCGAACACCCCGACGACGCCCACGCGATCATTCGCGACGCCCGCGAGAAGTCGCCGATCGCGATCGGGCTATACGGGCCCGAATTGCTGACCTACGATCTCGTTCACACCGTCCTCCGCGACCCCCGATTCCGGGTGCCCCAAGGGATGTTCCTTGCCGCGCAAGGCATTACCGCCGGCCCGCTGTGGGACCGCCTCGCCGCTAACATCATCAGCCTCGACGGCGACGAACACCGTCGGCTCCGGCGACTGGTGGCCAAAGCCTTCACGCCGAAAGCGACCGCGCGACTGGGCACGACAATCGTCGACATCATCACCGGACTTGTTGACCGCCACACCGGCCGCGGGACCTGTGACGTTGTCAGCGACATTGCCCGCCAATACCCGATTCCGGTCATCTGCGCGCTGCTCGGGACGCCACCCGAGGACTGGGAATTGTTCTCCCGCTGGGCCGATGACATCTTGGAGGCCTTCGGCTGGAATGCAGCCGACAAAACGCCGACGATCCTGGGCGCATGGGATGCCCTCGACGCCTACATCGACGACATGGTGGCGCGTCGGCGGTGCACATTGACCGACGACCTGATATCCGAGCTGATCCGTGCCGAAGACCCGAATTTTCCAGGCGATCGGCTGAGCGCCGACGAACTCCGGATGCTCGTCGCCGCGTTGCTGCTGGCGGGGACCGACACCACCCGCCTCCAGCTGGGTGCCGCGGTCCACGTGCTGTGCGATCACCCCGACCAATGGGCGCTGTTGGGCCGGCGCCCGGAGCTCGCGCGCAGTGCCGTCGAGGAGCTCATCCGCCATTCCCCGATCACGTTCGTTACGTTGCGCGCAGCCGTCGAGGATGTCGAACTCGCCGGAGTCAAGATCCCGGCTGGCACGATCGTGGTCGTCAATACCGGGTCGGCCAACCGAGATCCTGCCGTCTACGACGACCCCGACCGGCTCGACATCTGCCGCGTCGGCGCCCCGCCGATCCAGACCTTCGGCGGCGGCATGCACTACTGCCTCGGTGCTAATCTCGCGCGCCTCGAGCTGGCTGAAGCGCTGACGGTTATGACACGGCGGATGCCCAACGCCCGCCGCACCGGTCCTGCGCCTTGGAAACCGGTCACCGCCCTGGGCGGGCCCATCACGGTGCCCATCGAATTCGACATCGCGCACTGAGATCGCGAAGCGTTCGGGTCGGCAGCACTAGCGAAACCGACCCTGCTCATGTCACACATAACGTGGAGCCGGGATACTGGGAGCCGTAAACCATGGAGCGCCTCAAATCCACGACAGCGACGCCGGGAGAACCGCCATGAGCGACGAGCAGCCGACCATCATCTACACGCTGACCGACGAAGCGCCGTTATTGGCGACCTACGGTTTTCTGCCGATCTTGCGGGCTTTCGCCGAACCGGCCGGCATCAAGATCAAAACCAGTGACATCTCGGTGGCCGCGCGCATCCTGGCGGAGTTCCCCGACCATCTCGACGAAGACCAGCGCGTGCCGGACAACCTCGCCGAGTTGGGCAAGCTGACGCAGGAGCCGGACACCAACATCATCAAACTGCCCAACATCAGCGCCTCGGTGCCGCAACTCGTAGCCGCCGTCAAGGAACTGCAGGGCAAGGGCTACAAGATCCCGGACTACCCGGAAAACCCCAAGACCGACGAAGAAAGGGAGATCAAGGAGCGCTACGCCAAATGCCTTGGCAGCGCGGTAAACCCGGTGCTGCGTGAAGGCAACTCGGATCGTCGCGCGCCGAAGGCGGTCAAGGAGTACGCGCGCAAGCATCCGCACAGCATGGGCGAATGGTCGATGGCTTCGCGCACCCACGCGGCGACCATGAAGCACGGCGACTTCTATCACGGCGAGAAGTCGATGACCCTGGACCGAGCCCGCAAAGTGAAGATGGAATTGGTCACCAAGAGCGGCAAGACCATCGTGCTTAAGCCCGAGGTGTCGCTCGACGAGGGCGACATCATCGACAGCATGTTCATGAGTAAGAAGGCGCTGGTCGACTTCTACGAAGAGCAGATGGAGGATGCCCGCAAAACCGGCGTGATGTTCTCGCTGCATGTGAAAGCCACGATGATGAAGGTCAGTCACCCCATCGTCTTCGGCCACGCGGTGAAGGTCTTCTACAAGGACGCGTTCGAGAAGCACCAGGCGGTCCTTGACGAACTGGGCGTCAACGTCAACAACGGGTTGGCCGATCTCTACGACAAAATCGAGACGCTGCCCGCGTCGCTGCACGACGAGATCCTCCGGGACATGCACGCCTGCCACGAGCATCGCCCCGAGCTGGCGATGGTCGATTCGGCCAAGGGCATCTCCAACTTCCATTCGCCCAGTGACGTGATCGTGGACGCCTCGATGCCCGCGATGATCCGCGCCGGCGGCAAGATGTACGGCGCCGACGGGCGTCCCAAGGACACCAAGGCCGTGATGCCGGAGTCCACCTTCTCCCGCATCTACCAGGAGCTCATCAACTTCTGTAAGACCAACGGCGCCTTCGATCCGACGACCATGGGCACGGTGCCCAACGTCGGGCTGATGGCCCAGAAAGCCGAGGAGTACGGCTCGCACGACAAGACGTTCGAGATTCCTGAGGACGGCGTTGCCAACATCGTGGACATCGACAGCGGGGAAGTACTACTGACGCAAAACGTCGAGACCGGCGACATCTGGCGTATGCCCATCGTCAAGGACGAGCCGATCCGCGACTGGGTGAAGCTGGCCGTCACCCGTGCCCGCAACTCCGGCATGCCGGTGCTGTTCTGGCTGGATCCCTACCGTCCGCATGAGAACGAGCTGATCAAGAAGGTTCAGACATACCTGAAGGACCACGACACCGAGGGTCTCGACATCCAGATCATGTCGCAGGTGCGTTCCATGCGTTACACGCTGGAGCGCCTGATCCGCGGGCTGGACACCATCGCCGCCACCGGCAACATTCTGCGCGACTATCTCACCGACCTGTTCCCGATCTTGGAGTTGGGCACCAGCGCCAAGATGCTTTCCATCGTTCCGCTGATGGCCGGCGGCGGAATGTACGAGACCGGCGCGGGAGGCTCGGCGCCCAAGCACGTCCACCAACTGGTGGAGGAAAACCATCTGCGCTGGGATTCGCTCGGCGAGTTCCTCGCATTAGAGGCATGTTTCGAGGATGTGGGCATCAAGGCCGACAATCCACGAGCCAAGATTCTGGGCAAGACGCTTGACGCCGCGATAGGCAAGCTGTTGGAGAACAACAAGAGCCCGTCGCGCAAGACCGGCGAGCTGGACAACCGGGGCAGCCAGTTCTATCTGGCCATGTACTGGGCGCAAGAGCTGGCCGCGCAGACCGATGACAAAGAACTCGCCGATCACTTCGCCCGGGTCGCCGATACCTTGGCCAAGAACGAAGAGAAAATCATTTCCGAACTCAACGAGGCCCAGGGCGAAGAGGTCGACATCGGGGGGTACTACTTCCCCGATCCCGACAAGCTCGCGGCGGTGATGCGGCCGAGCAAGACGTTCAACGACGCGCTGGCGCACGCCAACGACTGACGCTCTCGGCATCGACGCTGGTCGAATCCCTGCCCGCAGGCTCGACAGCCCGGCTAGCTCGAAAGCACGTGACGGTCAGGAAATCAGCCAAGGCAGCTTGACAACCAAACGCCCCGTCCGCAGTCGTTCGGCCTGACGGCGGAGGTGGACGTCGGCGGCGCGCGACGGATCGAGTACGTGCGTGAGGAAGTCAAGCTGGTCTTCCAGAATCCGTGCCTGCCATGGACCCTCGTAGACGTCGAGGTGGTCGACGGGGTACTCGCGCAGCTGTGCCCAGTATCCGGCCTTTCTGGCGGCTCGGCGTGCAGCGTTGGGCGGTGCAACGTGGTCGTTGGTGCCGACCTGCATCAACAGTGGACAAGCCAACCGGCTGGCAGAGGCGGTGGGACGGTTCGACGCCACCTTGAGAGCCGCGCGCGCACACACCTCGTTACGCCAAGTCGTGCCGGCAATCGACTCGCAGCCTTCCTCGGCGCCCGGGGCGGTGATCATGGCCAACGTTCCGGGTTGCCCTGCGACCGGCACGTTATGCGGCTCGCGCTTGGTGAGAGCAGAAGCCACGTCGAACAGCCCGTGTCCGGTCAGACGAACTAGTTGGCCGACGCCGGCGTGGCGTGCGAGGTGCGCCAGGGTGGCCAGTCCGTCGGTTGCGGGTGTCAGCGCCACCACGGCCGCTACGCGGTGGTCCTGCGCGGCAACCGCAATCGCGTGTCCGCCCGCATAAGACGTGCCCCACACCGCGATTCGGTCCTGGTCGACGCCGGGTAAGTGCCGGGCTGCCGCAACGGCGGCATGGTAGTCCTGGCGCTGGCGGCGGACCGAAACATCTTGGCGGGGCGTGCCTTCGGAGTCACCGAAGCCGCGGTAGTCAAAGAGGAGGACGTCGATGCCGGCAGCGGCGATGGGCTCGGCGTAGGCAAGCAAGCCGGAGTCCCGGGTACCGCCGAAGCCGTGCGCCATGACAACACACGGGCGCCCGGACTTGGCGGCCAGTGCCTCGCTGCCGGCCGGGATATGCCAAGCGGCGCAGCTAACCCCGTGGCTGGGGAAGGTGAGGTTCTTCATCGTGATCCCTTTCGGCAAGGACACCAGTCGCTCAGGACACCAGCACAGCCGGCTTGCTGGGAGTGAACTTCAGCGCGGCGTCCTCGACCGGGCCTTCGCGCAGACGCTCGGCATCCATTTCGTACGCGTGCTTGAAAGCCCACGGGCCGCGGGTCCCTCCCCGCGGGAACTTGGCGATCCCCCGCTGAACATAGCCGGAGCTCATGTCCATCGCCGGCACCCGCTCCATGTGCGGATCGTCCAGTACCGGTTCGACCATGCCGTAGCCGTGCGCGTCCATGTAGTCGAGCAGTCGGCAGAAGTGCTCGCAGACCAGATCCACCTTGAGCGTCCAGGAGATGTTGGTGTAGCCGACGGCGAACGCGAGGTTGGGCACGCCGGAGAGCATCATCGCCTTGTAGATCGTGGTGTCCGGCAGATGCACTGGCTCGCCGTCGACACTCAGCTGGACCTTGCCGAAGACCGACATGTTCAGTCCGGTCGCGGTCACGATGATGTCGGCGGCCAATTCCTGGCCCGACTCCAGCAGGAGGCCGGTCTTGGTGAACCGCGCTATCCGGTCGGTGACCACCGAGGCCTTCCCGGACGAAAGCGTCTTGAACAGATCACCGTTGGGCACCATGCAAAGCCGCTGGTCCCACGGGTCGTAGCGCGGGGAAAAGTGGGTGTCGACGTCGAAGTGCTTGGGCAGCTGCCGGCGCACGTTGGCGATCAGCAGCCTGCGCATCAGTTTCGGAGCGCGCTTGCAGGCCTTGAAGAGGCCGCGAGCGAGTGCGATGTTCTTGCGTCGAACGATCTCGTACGCGCGCTCATGTCCGAGCGTTTTGTTCAGGGTGTTGGCAATCGGGTCCTCGGCCGGAATCGAGAACACGTAGCTCGGGGAGCGTTGCAGCATCGTGATGTGACTCGTCTTGTCGGCCATCGACGGGATCAGCGTGACAGCCGTTGCGCCGCTGCCGATTACGATCACACGCTTGCCGGTGTAGTCCAGATCCTCCGGCCAGTGCTGGGGGTGCACGACCTGACCTTCGAAGTCCTCGACGCCGGCGAACTGCGGTGTGAAGCCTTCCTCGTAGTCGTAGTAGCCGGTGCCCATGAACAGGAATCGTGCGGTGAAAGTCGTTGTGCCGCTGTCGGAATGCTGCGCGGTGACCGTCCAACGCCCGTCCGACGTGTTGAATTCCGCGCGCAACACCCGATAGCCGAAACGAATGTGCTCGGCCAGCCCGTTCTCGGCGACGGTCTGCTGCAGATAATCCATGATGATGTGCCCGTCGGCGATCGACTTGCGGTGCGTCCACGGCTTGAAGCTGTAGCCGAAGGTGGGCATGTCCGAGTCCGAGCGGATGCCCGGGTACTGGAACAGGCTCCACGTGCCGCCGATCGAGTCGCGGCCCTCCAGTACCGCGAACGAAGTACCCGGGCGGCGGGTCTTGAGGTGGTATGCCGCGCCGATTCCCGAGATTCCGGCACCCACGATCAACACGTCGAAATCCGTGGTCTGCGTCTGGTTGGTTGTGATCGTCACTGGTGTCTCCTGGCCTGGCTGACGGCGGGGCTGTGGTGTGTTGTCACGGTATGGCCGCAACAAGCGTTTTGGTATGTCTTCTCGCCTAGTCTTGGCGCAAAGATATGTGCGATGGCACACTTGACTGGATGCTTGGCGAGGAACTGTCGCCCGAGATAGCCGAACTGATGGGCGGCGTAGCCGAATCGATGCTGGCCGATCTCGACGACCTGGTCGCCGAGATGGACGCCGCTGAGCTCGATCTGGCCCCGACGCTGGGTGCCGACGCGGCGATCGTGGCGGATATGTCGGCGAGCAATCGCGCCAATGCGGTGCGCCTGCTCACGACATTCGTCCGTCGCGACGCCAAGCCGACGCCCATCGACGTCCCGCCCGAGGCGCTCGACATAGCGCGAACGGTTGCCCGGCGCGGCATCGACCTCGACGTGATCTTCCAGTCCTATCGTCGCGGGCAGAATGTCGCCTTGCGGCGCTTCCTGGCGCATGCCACCCGCGTCGTCTCGTCGGGCCCACTGCTTGTACAACTGCTCGAGGTCTCCTCGCAGCGCATGTTCGAGTACGTCGACCACGTGATCGCCGCCGTGATCACCGCCGCGCAACGCGAGCGCGAGGAACTGCTTGGCGGCGCACCGGCGCGGCGCGCCGAAACCATCCGGCTGATCTTGGACGGTGCCCCGATCGATCGCCGCCGGGCCGGTGAACGTCTGGGATACGAGTTCGCTCGGCGCCACACCGCGCTGGTGCTGTGGACCCAACCGCCCGGCGAGCAACACGGCGCCCTGGAGTCCACGGCCACCACCTTGGCGCGCGCCGCCGGGGCAAGACCTCCGCTCACGCTGTCCGTCGGAACCTCCGCACTCTGGGCGTGGTTGGGCACAGATGCCGAGCCGGCACTCGAAGCCATGCGTAGCGCAATCGGCGAAGCACCGCCCAACATCCGCGTCGCCGTGGGGCCGACGCGGACCGGCATCAGCGGCTTCCGCCGCTCCCACGACGCGGCCTTGACGATCCAGAATCTGCTCGTCGGGCACCCGGGCGGTGCCCGGCTCGCGTTCTACCATGACCTGGAAGTCACCGCGCTGGCCGCGCAAAACCGCAGCCGCGCAGCGGAATTCGTCGCCACAACGCTCGGGCCGCTCGCCGTGGACACACCCGATGCGGCACGTCTTCGGGAGACCCTGCGGGTATTCCTCGACGAAGCCGAGAACGCACCCCGTGCCGCCGCGCGACTGCACACCCACCGCAACACGGTTTTGCAGCGAATCGCACGCGCGACTGAGGTACTCGGTCATCAGCCCGGCGAGCGCCGGTTGGCGATCGAGCTGGCTCTTGAACTCGCTCACCAACTCGGCCCGCCCGTCCTGACTTCAACCTGATTGCGTCAAGTCGTCCGCGCCGTCACCTGGATCTCGACCAGCGCTCCCGGAGCAGCGAGCTCAGAGATCCCGACGGCGGTCCACGTCGCGTGCGGCGCCGGCATGAACTGGTCTTTGACCGCGGTGAACGCTTGCAGGTGCGCACGCAGACCGACATGGTAGGTGGTCATTTCCGTCACGTTTGCCAACGTCAGACCCGCCTCCTGCAGCAACCCGCGCAGGTTCTCGAAAGCCAGGGTGAACTGGGCCGTCGGATCCTCCGGCACGCTCTGATCGGGATGCATGCCAATCATTCCCGAGCATCGCAGGTAATCGCCGTCGACCACGGCGGGCGCAAAATGATAGGCGTCATAGATCGGCTGCATCCACTCCGGGATGACTTCTTTCATGGCGGCTCCTCCGGTCAGCGTAGCTGTGCGAAGTAGCTGTTTCGGTAGGGGTCGCCAGGTGTCGCGATGGGTCGTTGAGCGAGCTGGCGTCGTATCCATAGTTTGCCTTGATGTCGGGCAGTGGCCGGTAGAACAGCTTGTCGCCGAAGAACCGCAGGACCAGGGTATGGCGCGTGGGACAGTCCGGCGTCACCGGAGCACCGCCATGGAGGCTGCCGGAGTGGAACACCAGCGCATCGCCGGGCTCGATATCCCAGGAAATGACGTCCCACGACGTCGGGTCCTTCTTGCGCTCCGCCTCTATGTCCGGAAGCCGGGGGAAGTAGTCGCCACCCCAGGCCGGGGCCGTGGGGTCGGCCGGATCGAGGTAAGACGTGCCGTCGTACTGGACGCCCAGGTGGGAGCCTCGCACGATTTCGAGTGAATTCTTCTTGGGGATCCGCTCGAAACTGATCCAGATGTTGAGCAGGTGCGGACCGTTGGCCGGCAGGTACGAGGTGTCCTGATGCCAGGGCGACCGCCCGGCCTTGCCGCCTGATTTGATGAACAATTCCTCGCCGAGGAACCATACGTTCTGCGAGTCCCACAGCGAAGCCACGAAGTCTTGCAGTCCGAGCTCCTTGATCAGCGCTAGGTACTGCTCGACGTTGGCGGGGTTGCCGTATTCGTTGAAGTGCTCGTCGTCCGTCCCCGCATAGACCTTGCTCGGCTGACCCGGGTGGGCGATTCCGTAGTCGAAGCACTCGCGTGCGCGCTCGAGTTCTTGGGGCGTGAACAAGCCGCGGACGACGATGGCGCCGTCATCGGCCAGGTCGCGCTTCATCTGCTCGGTTACACGCACGCTCATCGGGCGCCCTGGCCCAATGCCGCAGCGACGTTGCGGGCTGCGTGCGCGCCGGTATCCATCGCGCCTTCGATAGCGCCGGCATCCATGGCTGCGATATCGCTTCCGGCGAAGTGGATTCGACCGTGCGGCTTGCGCAGCTCGACAGCGCCGTTGGTGAAGTGTCCGGGCCGGTGCAGCATCCAGCCGCCTTTGGCGAACTCGTCGGTGGTCCAGTCGTGGCAGGCCGTTTCCAGCACGTGGATGTCGGCGACGAATGTCCGTAGCGCTGCCTGCACGGCTTCTCGGTCGGTGGCGTCGATGGCGGCGGCGTTGCAGCACAAGCACATGACGAGTGTGTGGCCGTCGGCGTGGTATTCGACTCGGGCGGCGTTGATCGGGTTCTTGCCGACTGGGGCCACGGCTTGGAACGGCTCTAGTTCGCCCTTGGCCCGGACCCAAATCTTGGAAGCCATGATCGGGTTCTGCTGATCGATCATGGTGCGCGCCGCTTCTGGGACGTCCGGAGTAAACGTGATGTCTCCCAGGGTGTTCAGCGGCAGTGCGACGACGGCGGCGCGCGCGCGGATCTGATCGCCGTCCCGCGTCGTCATGGTGACGTCAGAGCCGTCGTCGGCAATGGCGGCAACGGGTGTGGACAGCCGCAGCTCGGCGTTGGACTCGGCGACAATGGCCTCCGCCAGTCGCTTGGTTCCGCCTTCGATCGGCCAGGTGCCAGCGGTTTCGAAGTATGCGTCCCAGTGGCCGAAATAGGCTGCGACGCCCGCCAATAACTGTGCGATGCCATGTTCCTTGTAGTTGGTCACCAGCGCGGCCATCGCCCCGTCGAGCAAGTCTCTGTCGTGCTCGGAGAGGTTCAGCGAGTTGAGCCGGTCTTCGAGAGTTTCCTGCTCGATGGCGCTGGTATCGACCGCGTTTACTTCGAAGGGCAGCGGAAACCGGGCCCGTGCGTCGGCGACGTATCGACCGATCAGCGGTGCGACGGCCGCGCCGTACTTCTCCGGCGTACCGGAATGAGTGGCACCGTCGGCGAGCCAGTAGACCTTGGCGGGTTCCAGCGGCACCGCCAGTGGTATGTGGTGGCGCTGAAGCTCTTGCCACATGTTCGGCTGAGTCCAGTGCACGTAGGTGCCGCCGAACTCGACCTGACGACCGAAAGCCTCACCGGTAAACGTGCGACCGCCGACCCTGTCGCGCGCTTCGAGGAGAATCACCGAGTAGCCCTGCACGCTTAGATCGCGTGCCGCGATGAGCCCGGCAAAGCCGGCACCGATCACCGCGGCGTCATAGGTTTCGGCCAACGTCTTCTCCAGTCCTGACGGCCTGCCGGCGCAACGGGTTCTGTGCTTGAACTCGATCCCGAATCGTGTTTGAATTTATGGTACGTAGTGAATCCTGTCAACCTCGACGCCAACGGGAGAGTGCGTCAGGACCCGAGGCAATAGGGTGAAACGCATGGCGTCAGACGTCGATATGGAAGCGTCGGGTCTGCTCGACGGACTCGAGGGTGCCGCACGCCAAGACCGCGCCGAGCTGATCGCCTGGTTACTCGATCGGGGGTTCACTCTCGAGCACATTCGCGAATCGGCGGCCGCGCCTATGATGTTGCCCGCCTACCGGATCCTCGGCGATGACGGAACCCTGGTATCTGCGCGCGAAATCTGCGAGTCCACCGGGATCGAGCTCAGTGTGCTGCAGCGTATGCAACGAGCCATCGGCCTGCCGCGGATCGCCGACCCGGACGCTGCGATCTTGCCGCGCGCGGACGCCGAGGCGGTGAAACATGCCAAAGTTTTTCTGGATATCGGCTATGACCCCGACGATGCGGTTGCCGTCATGCGAATACTCGTGGAGAGCCTGGGGCATGCCGCCGCAATGATGCGTGAGGCGGCCCTCAAGACCCTGTTGCGGCCAGGTGCTTCCGAAATCGAGCTCGCCCAGGCGACCGAGCAACTGGCGAAGATCGCGGTTCCGCTGCTGGCACCGATGATGGACGACCTGATGCGAATGGAAATCCGTCATTCGGTTGAGACCGAGGCCGTGAACGCGGCGGAACGAGCCGCGGGAACACTGCCGGGTGCCCGTCCGGTCACCGTCGCCTTCGCGGATGTGGCCGGCTTCACCCAGCTCGGCGAGGCACTGCCCGCGCAGGACCTTGAACGTGTGGCCAGCCGGCTCGCCGAGATCGCCCACGACGTGGCGATAACTCCCGTCCGATTCATCAAGTCGATCGGCGACGCGGTGATGTTGGTCTGTCCGGAACCCGCGCCACTGCTTCAGGCCGTGCTGGATCTCGCGGTAGCGGCGGCAAATGACCTGCCGCCGTTGAGAATTGGCGTGGCGTCCGGATCGGCGATCAGCCGGGCCGGCGACTGGTTCGGCAGTCCGGTCAACCTGGCCAGCCGGGTCACCGCCAGCGCACACCCGGGAACGGTTCTGGCTGCGGAGTCGACGCGTGATGCCGTCGGCAATGCCGGGAATTTCGAGTGGTTTTCGGTCGGCGCGCGACGGCTCAAAGGCGTGCGCGCCGAGGTCAAGCTCTTCCGGATTGAACGCGCCGACCGCTGACAACAATGGCCAAAGGTTGATACGATCCCGAATCGTGTTCGATAATCAGCTAACATCCTCCACGCCTCCTCGCTCCGCCCCGATGCAGCGCCGCGGGCTCGAGCGGGTGCAAGCGATTCTTGACGCCGCCGAGACGCTGCTCTGCGAACAGGGTTACGAGGCCGCCACTTTGAAAGCGATCGGTGAGCGAGCCGGCATCCCGACCGCTTCGCTGTATCACTACTTCTCCGACCGGCATCAGGTTGATGCCGAGCTCGTGCAGCGCCATCTACGTGAACTCGACGCCCGCATCTCCGCGTCGGTGAACCGCTCCAAGTTGCGCACACTGCGCAACGCCATCGACGCGGTCATCGATCCCTACCTCGCCTATTTCCGCGAGCACCCCGACTTTGTCCAGCTGTGGTTCGCGGGCCGCACCCCGACACTCAACGAAATGGCGCTCGCATTCGACGAGTCGCAGGCAAAACTGTTCTGGAGCTTCCTCATTGAGCACAATCTCGTCCGTGCTGACACCCCGCAACTCGTCGTACAGCTCGCGTTCGAAGCCGGCAACCGACTATTCGACGTAGCGTTCCGGCTGTCCGCGACCGGAGATGACGCCACGATCAATGAGGCGCGCCGTCTGCTCACCGCCTATCTCGAGACGTATGCCCCCCACGGATCCAAAGTTCGACGGGCGAGATGAGAATCCGCACTGTGTGCGGCTCCCAACCGCCCGAACACGCTGCCAGGGCGGCTTTTTCGCTGATTTCCCGCCCAGAAAACACGCTCGGCGCAACGGGCGCTTAGGACTGATTGGGGTTATGAGTTGTTGACAACCCCGCACTTCCCAACTTAAAATCGAACCCGATTTCAGATCGTTTTTGTGCCGATGCTCCGTCGCCCCCGAAGGAGATTCCGGTGAAGACCACAGCAGCAGTGCTTTTCGGGGTGGGCAAGCCCTTCGAGATCATGGAACTCGACCTCGACGGTCCTGCTGAAGGCGAAGTGCTGATCAACTACACCGCAGCCGGACTGTGTCACTCCGACCTGCATCTCACCGACGGCGACCTGCCACCCCGTTTCCCGATCGTCGGCGGCCACGAGGGTGCCGGCATTATCGAGGACGTCGGTCCCGGTGTCACCAAGGTCAAGCCCGGAGACCATGTGGTGTGCAGCTTCATTCCCAGCTGTGGTCACTGCCGGTATTGCTCGACCGGCAGGCAGAGTTTATGCGACATGGGCGCCACCATTCTCGAGGGTTGCATGCCCGACGGGTCGTTCCGATTCCACGGCGACGGACAGGATTTCGGTGCGATGTGCATGCTGGGGACCTTCGCCAAGAAGGCGACGATCTCACAGCATTCGGTGGTCAAGATTGACGATTGGCTACCCCTCGAGACCGCCGTTCTCGTCGGCTGCGGCGTGCCGACCGGCTGGGGCAGCGCCACCTATGCCGGCAACGTTCGTCCGGGCGACATCACCGTCGTGTACGGCATCGGCGGTATCGGCATCAATGCCGTGCAGGGGGCGGCGCACGCCGGCGCCAAGTACGTCGTCGCTGTCGACCCGATAGCACTGAAGCGCGACACCGCAATGAAATTCGGTGCGACACATGCGTTCGAGGATGCCGCCGCAGCGGCCGAGAAAGTGAACGAATTGTCTTGGGGCCAAGGCGCGGACCAGGCCATCGTCACCGTCGGCACCGTCGACGAAGGGGTAATTTCGGCAGCGTTCGATATCGTCGGCAAGGGCGGGACCGTAGTCGTCGTGGGTCTCGCCGACCCCGCAAAAGCGACGATCCACGTCTCCGGTGCCATGCTCACCCTCACCGGAAAGACGATCCGCGGCACCCTGTTCGGTTCCGCGAATCCGCAATACGACATCGTGCGGTTATTGCGGCTCTACGATGCCGGCCAGCTCAGGCTCGACGAACTCGTGACCACGAAATACCGTCTCGAAGACGTCAACCAGGGCTATCAGGATCTGCGTGACGGCAAGAACATTCGCGGCGTGATCGTTCACTGAGACAGTTCGCCGAACGTGCTCTGAGGGCGACAATTTGGCGATTTTTCCGCCCTGGTTGCACGCTCGACGCGGCGGCTGTCAGCCAGGCGCGGCAACGGGACTTGCGCCGCTGGCGGGACATTGACAGGGCGGTGCCTTCGCTATAAACTCGAATTCGAATCGTGTTTGGTTTTTGCGGATCGGCAGCATTTCGTCGCCGCGGCTTCGGCTAAACCAACAGAACGGAGAGGGTTGATGGCCACAGTTAGCGCCCCGAAGCGAATTGTCTTCATCGGGGCCGCAGGAGAGATGTGTCGGCTTGCCATCGAACGATTCGCCGTCGCCGAGGGCGACTGGGAGCTGGCCCTCTACGACATTCGTCCCGAGCTCCTCGATCAGTTGCTACAGCGGCTGCCGGCCGGGCTGGCCACCGCCGCACGGCTCGACCTGTACGACGCCGAGGGGCTTCGCGACGCCATCGAAGGAGCAACGCTCGTCGTGCTCGGCGCCGGTCCGTACAACCGCACCGCCGGCCCCGTGATGGAGGCGTGTCTGGCGGCCAAAGTGCCATATCTCGATTTCGACGACGATATCGAAAGCACCCTGCACGCACTGACTCTGCACGACGATGCTCGAGCGGCCGGGGTGCCGATGTATGTCGGCTGCGGCGCGTCTCCCGGCATCACCAACATGCTGGTCGCTGATGCGGCCGGCGAATTGGACTCCGTCGAGAACATCGATGTGTATTGGGTAGTCGGCGATGAGCGCGGATCCATCGGCCGCGCGGTTCTCGACCACATGCTGCGCGTCGCCGCCGGGCCGTGCATGACCTGGCAGAACGGCGGGCCGGTGATGCACCAGTCCTGGCTGGAGACCCGCTGGACGGAGTTGGGCGGCGGACTGGGGCTGACCATGGTGCACGAGACCGCTCACCCGGAGCCGGTGACGTTGCCGCGAAAGTACCCGGATGCCAAGAACATTCGCTGCTTCGGCGGCCTGGATCCAGCGCCGTACAACGGCCTTGTCCGCGGCGTCGGCCTGGCCGTGCAGAAGGGCAAGATGCCCATGGAGGAGGCAGTGGACTTCCTGGAGGCCCTGATGACAAACAAGCTCGGCAGTGTGAAGGGCTGGCGCCACGCCCTATCGGGAATGCGAAACCTCGTGCGTACCGGGGAGGCGACGCGCACCGAGCTGATCAAGTTCCTTGTCTTGGCGGCGGTGGGCCATACCTTCCCCTACAAATCGGGCTTGAAGGTGGAGGTGACCGGAATCCGGCATGGCATACCCACGGTGGTCTGCCGCCGTACCCCGGTGTGTGGCCCCGGCACCTACCTGTTCACCGACATGGCAGCGGCGACGGGAACGGCGTGCGCCGCGTTCATGGTTGTCGCACTCGACGACGAGTCCTCCACCCGCGCAGGGGTATTCACGCCCGAAGAATGGGCCGAACCGGAGCAGTTCTATAAGGCCCTCGAACGTGTCGGCACCCCGCGCGACGAGATCCTCGACGTCCCGGATTCGATCGGTACGCCCACGCACCACGTCCGCGCCGCCGCGAGTTGAGCGGGGCATTCCAGAGCCAACTGAACGGAGAGGGTCATGGCTTTGAGCAGTAACACACGGCGAATCGTCTTCATCGGGGCCGCGGGTGATATGTGCCGGGTAGCGATCGAACGCTTTGCCCGCGCAGCCACCGATGGCCAGGACTGGAAGTTGGAGCTGTACGACATCGCGCCACAGGCGCTCGACGCGCTCGTCGGGAAACTTCCACCCGGATCGGCGACCGTCGGCTCGTTCGACCTGTTCGACTCCGCTGCCCTGCGCAATGCGATCGAGGGTGCGTCGCTGGTCGTCCTGGGCGCCGGACCGTACAACCGCACCGCCGAACCCGTCATGCAGGCCTGCCTCGAACTGCGGGTGCCATACCTCGACCTGGACGACGACGAGGCCAGCACCCGTGCCGCTCTCGCGCTCGACGCCAGGGCACGCGAGGCCCGCGTGCCGATCTTCATCGGCTGCGGGGCATCTCCCGGGTTCACCAACGTGATGGCCGCCGACGCCGCCCGCGACATGGACACCGTCGAACGCATCGACGTCTGCTGGGCGACCGGTGACGAAGGACCGGTCCCGTTCGGTCGCGCCGTCCTCGACCACGCGATCCGCGGCTTCGCCGGCCCCTGCCACACCTGGGAGAACGGCCGGTCCGTCGTCCACCAGACGTTCATCGAAAACGACGTCTTCGATCTGGGTCACTCCTTCGGCGACGGCTACCGCCTCTACGAGTGCGCGCACCCCGAATCGGTCACCATGCCGCGCCGCTGGCCGGGCGCCGACCGGATCCGCGTCCTGGGCGCGCTCGATCCACCGCCCATCAACGGCATCATGCGCGGTATCGCGGTCGCCGTCGAAGACGGTCGGCTCCCGATGGACGACGCCATCGACTTCGTCAACGACATCGCCACCGACAGGACCGGGGCGCTCAGCGTGTGGCGATATGCGCTCGCCGGCCTGTGGGGCAGCGTCAGACGCCGCGAGATGACCGCATCCGAAGTGCTCAAGTTCCTCGCAACGGCCGCGCGTCGCAAACACCCCGATTATCGCGGCATCAACTACGTCCGGGTCACCGGCATCCGCGACGGCGAGAAGGTCGTGTCCATCCGGCGTCTGCCGGTCAGTGGACCGGGTACGGCCATCGACTCGATGGCGGCAGGCACCGGATCGGCCACCGCGGCCTTCATGATCTTGGCGATCGCGGACCTCGACGGCGCCGCCGGTGTCCTGTCTCCCGAGGACTGGGCGAACCCCGAACGGTTCTACGCCGCGCTGGCCCGCACCGCCGGCGCACCGCTGCACGAGGTGGTCGAAGCCGTGATCAGCCCGAGCACCGCGATCACGGCACGCCGCGCAGCCGTCGACGCACGTTAAGGGCCGAGTCATGGACCTGCTGTCGCGGACCGGGTGGGCCGAGCTGGACATCGTCGGCGAACCCGCCCTCGCCGACGACATCACCTGCGACGTCGTCGTCATCGGCGGCGGGGGCGGCGGCATGTCGGCGGCCCTGCGACTCGCCGAATCCGGCGCCGACGTCGTGCTGCTCGAAGCGCAGACGTGCGGCTGGGGTGCCACTTCCCGCAACGCGGGGTACGTGACGAACTCGGTGGCCGCCGATCCCGGCCTGCTGGCCATGACGAACTCCCGCAATCGGTTGCGCGCCCTGTTCGCCTACGCCGAACACGCCGTCGAACACACCGAGCGGGTCATCGCCGACCGTGCCATCGACTGCGAGTACCAACAGGAAGGGATCGTGTTGGCGGCCGTCACGAAGGGACAGCTTCGCAAGGTTCGCCGCAGTGCGCGGATCGCGTCACAGGCCGGGTCATCTGCCGAGTTCGTCGACGGCCGCGAGGCAGGTGTGCCCTACGGCTTCCTCGGCGGCATGCGTGAAGGTGTCGGCGGCACGCTTAACCCCGGCAAATATGTCCGTGGCCTACGCGCTGCTGTGCTGGCTTCCGGCACAAGGGTTTTCGAGCACACGCGAGTGCATGACGTCACCGACGGCCCGCGCGGGGTACTCGTCGAAACCCAGCACGGCCGGGTCCGCGCGGATCGTGCGCTGCTCACCACCAACGCCTACGGACGCGACCTGCCGATCACCCCGAAGCGACTCGTGTCGCCGGTGTGGACGTCGCTGGTGGAGACCGAGCCGATCGCCCCCGAACGGCTCGACGCCCTCGGCTGGACCAGTCGCGCACCCGTGGTCACCGCGCACATGATCATGGAGAACTACCGGGTGACGCCGCGGGGCACCATCGTGTTCGGCACCCGCAAACTGGAAACCACCCGCGGCCCACTCGAGGCCCGTACCCCGTCGAAAACCCTCGCCGCCGATCTGCTGCGTGGCTTCCGGCAACGCTTTCCGACTCTCGCCGACGTGCAGCCTCGCCGGGCGTGGGGCGGGTGGATCGGCATGAGTTCCACCTGGCTTCCGCTCGCCGGACAGGTGTCGCCCCGCGTGCTGTATTCAATCGCGTGCAACGGTCACGGTTTCGCCCAGGCGCAGTACGTCGGGCACATGCTCGCCGATCACATCGCGGGCGAGCCGATGGCCGACGACCTGGCCACCATCTGGCATCGGGGCGGCATGTTCTGGCCCGGCATGGTCAATTCCACGGCACTGAACCTCATCTGGCTCGCCGACCGCGCCTCCGACCGCCTGGCCGCCCGCGGGAAAAAACAATCGCCACTGCGCGGCTTCGTCGCCCAACCGACCGCCTGAAATACCACCCAAGGAGAAATCGTGTCCATCCGAGAATTGCTCTTCGCGGTCGCAGACATCTGGATGATTGCCGTCGGATTCACGTACGGCGTCAAGTTCATCCGGAACCACCAGAACTATCTGCTCGGCATCGAATGGCTCATCATGGGGACGTCGGGAACCAACTTCTTGATCTACGGCCTCGTCCACGCCGGACACGACAGCCCGATGTATCACGTCGCGTACTTCCTGGACGCGTTCTCCCGCTCCATCGGCTTTACGCTGATCTTGGTATTCGGGTTGATGAAGGTCACCCATCGGTACAAGCCGTCCGCAGCGGTGGACGTCGGCGCGTTCGCCCTCGCAGCCGTTGTCGGTTTCGTCCTTTCCGAGTTCGCCGCGCAAATCGGTACTCCCGGCAAGATCTTCTACCTCGTGACGATGGCGCTCACCTCGTTGTTCTTGATCTACTTCATCGGACGCCTGTGGGACATCGGTGAGCGCGCACACGCTGTGTGGGTCGCTGCCGCCACCGCCTGCAACATTGTCATCGCCGCGATCTACGACTTCGTCCACATCCCAGGCGACGACTCGGAGCACACGATCTTCTACATCTTGGCGCTGTCCACCTGGGGCCTGATGATGTTCGTTATCTACCGCGCCTACCGCGCATTCGACACGCACAACATCCGCGCCGACGCCCATACCGTGGGCGACGCGTCCGTAACGTCGACCCGCATTTGATCAAACAAGAACGTGGCAAATACCAGAAGGGTTGTGACATGAGCGGACTTGATCTCACCGGCCGAACCGCCGTCGTCACCGGCGCCTCACGAGGTATTGGACTGGCTGCGGCACAAGCGATTGCGGCAGCCGGAGGCAACGTCGTCCTGACGTCGCGCAAACAGGAATCTGCGGCTGCCGCGGCAGAACAGGTGTACGGCAACGCGATTGGCGTCGCCGCGCATGCCGTCGACGAAGGAGCCGCCCAGCGCTGCATCGACATCGCGCTCGAAAAGTTCGGCAGCGTCGACATCCTCGTCAACAATGCCGGCACCAACCCGTCCTACGGCCCGGTGACCAATCAGGACCATGCCCGCTTCACCAAGACCTTCGACGTGAACCTGTGGGCACCGATCCTGTGGACGTCGCTGGTGACGAGCGCGTGGATGGGCGAGCACGGCGGCGTCGTCACCAACATGGCATCCATTGGCGGGATGGGATTCGAGGCGAACCTCGGGCTGTACAACGCCTCGAAGGCCGCGCTGATCCACCTCACCAAGCAGATGGCGCTCGAACTCTCCCCGAAGGTCCGAGTCAACGCCGTCGCGCCCGGTGTCATCCGGACCAAGCTGGCCGAGGCGCTGTGGAAAGAGCATGAGAGCCAGTTGAATTCGGCGACCGCATTGGCGCGGATCGGAAAGCCTGAGGACGTCGGCTCGGTCATTGCGTTCCTGGTCTCTGATGCGGCGAGCTGGGTCACGGGCGAGACGTTCGTGCTTGACGGCGGACAGCGCCTCGGTGATGCTGGGCCCTTCCGGAAGTCGGCATAGAGTTGGCGGGCAGCCCTTTCTCAACGGATGTCAGAGGTGTTCTCATGTCCCTGTTCGACGTTTCCGAACGCGCCCAGCAGTACCAGACCGATCTGCTCGAATTCATGGATGCGCACGTCTACCCGGCCGAGGCGGTCTACGACGAGCAGATGCGGGAAGCGGACGACCCGCACTTCCACCCACCGATCTTGGAAGAGCTGAAGACAGAGGCGCGAAAGCGTGGACTGTGGAACCTCTTTCACCCTCACCGCGAGTGGGGGCCGGGGCTGACCAACCTGGAATACGCGCCGTTGGCCGAGATCATGGGCCGCAGCCACATCGCCTCCGAAGCGTGCAACTGCAGCGCTCCGGATACCGGCAACATGGAGGTGTTCACGCTCTTCGGTACCGACGAGCACAAGGAGCGCTACCTCAAGCCGTTGCTGGACGGCAAGATCCGGTCCGCCTTCGCGATGACCGAGCCGGCGGTGGCGAGCTCGGATGCGACCAACGTCGAGATGTCGATGGTTCGCGACGGTGACGGTTATGTCCTTAACGGGCGAAAGTGGTTCGCGTCCAACGGGATGCACCGAAATTGCAAAGTGCTGATCGTGATGGGGAAGACGGATCCCGATGCGGCGCCGCATCGCCAGCAGTCGATGCTGGTCGTGCCGATCGACGCCCCTGGAATCACCGTGCGCCGCAACCTGCCGGTCTTCGGCTACCAGGACCGAGAAGGGCACGCCGAGATCGATTTCGACGACGTGCGGGTACCGGCGAAGGACGTGCTTAAGGGCGAGGGCGAAGGCTTCGCCATCAGCCAGGCCCGGCTCGGGCCCGGCCGCATCCATCACTGCATGCGCGCGATCGGCATGGCCGAACGCGCACTGGAGCTGCTGTGTAAACGAGCCCAGTCACGGGTCACCTTCGGCAAGCCCATCAGCGAGAATGCCAACATCCAGGATTGGATTGCCGAGTCCCGCATCGAGATTGAGATGATCCGCCTGCTCACGTTGAAGGCCGCGTATTTGATGGACACGGTCGGTAACAAGGAGGCTCGCACGGAGATCGCGGCAATCAAGGTCGCCGCGCCGAACATCGCACTGAAGGTGGTCGACCGAGCCATCCAGGTGCACGGCGGAGGCGGGGTCACCGACGACTTCCCACTCGCGACGGCGTGGGCGCACCTGCGCACGTTGCGTTTGGCGGACGGCCCCGACGAGGTGCACAAGCGGGCCATCGCCAAACAGGAGTTGCGCAAGTATCGTGTGGGCGCGTGATGACTGAGGTGCAGCAGGTTGTCGGCCTCGATCCAGACGCCGTGACGCGATGGCTGACGAAACTGGGCATCGAGTTCGAGGCGCCGCTGCATTTCCGGCGGATCGGCCTCGGGCAATCGAACTTGACATACCGCGTCACCGATACCGCAGACCGTGCCTGGGTGTTGCGTCGCCCGCCGTTGGGTCATCTGCTGGCCTCGGCGCACGACGTGCTGCGGGAGGCCCGAATCATCGCCGCACTCCGGGACACCGACGTGCCGGTACCTCGAATACTGGGCACCACAACGGATTCGGAGTTTTCAGAAGTGCCGCTGGTATTGATGGAGTTCGTCGACGGCCTGGTTGTCGACACCATGGACGTCGCGCGCGCGTTGACGCCGCAGCAGCGTCGCCAGATCGCCCTCGACCTACCGGCGACGTTGGCCAAGATTCACGCCGTCGACCTTGCGGAGGTCGGACTAGCGGATTTGGCCAGCCACAAGCCGTATGCCCAGCGTCAGCTCAAGCGGTGGGCCGGGCAGTGGGAAATGTCCAAGACGCGTGAGCTACCCGAGCTGGACGCTCTCACCGGTCGCCTGGTGGCCACCGCCCCGGAGCAGCGCGAAATCAGCTTGGTGCATGGGGATTTCCATCTGCGCAACCTGATCACCTCGCCCGAGTCCGGTGCAGTGGTGGCGACGCTGGACTGGGAGCTTTCCACGCTGGGTGATCCGCTGGCGGACATGGGCAGCCTGCTCACCTACTGGCCGGAACCCGGTGAGACGACGGGCGGTGACTTCGCGCCGTCGACGCTGGAAGGGTTTCCCGATCGTGCGGAAATGACCCGCCGCTATTTGGAAGCGACGGGACGCGATGGGTCCGCTTTGCAGTACTGGCATGTGTTGGGCCTGTGGAAGCTTGCGATCATCGCCGAAGGCGTCATGCGCCGGGCCATGGACGAGCCGCAAAACAAAGCTGCGGCAGGAACTCCCACCGTCGCGCGCATCGATGCCGTGGTGCGCAAGGCCACCGAAATCGCCGATGCCTCGGGGATCGGTATTCGTTAAGTTGGCTCCGACACCAACGTCGACCGGGCTGGGTTGCGTTCGACTTCGGCCGGCGCCGGTGCTTGGGGCTCCAGCAGGTCCTGTACCGCCCGATGGGCGAGGCGGCCCGTCTGCAACCCGCCGAGAATCCGGACCGTTCCGCCGGCAGCGACGTGCTGCCGCTCCCAGTCGCTGATCGCCTGATGTGCAGCGTGGTCGAGGTAGTTGACCGACAGGTCGACGGTGACCGTCGCGCCCCGCGGCACCGATGCCAACGCGTGGGTCAGCCGGGGCAGCGCCAGGAATGTGCAAGCCCCCTCGACAACCACATGCCACTCGTGGCCAACTTGCTCGGCCTGCACCCTGGCCCGTATCACCCGCCATCCGGTCATCGCGATGGCGAGGGCCAGCCCGATCATGACTCCGTGCAGGAGATTCAGGAAGATGACACAGACTACGGTCACCACGTAGACGGCGAGATCGCCGTTGCGCAAGGCGGTTTCGATGTGCGCCGGTTTCAGCAGCTCGATTCCGATGACGATCAGCAGGCCGGCCAGCGCTGCGGTGGGAATCCGTTCGACCAACCCCGCGAAAGGCAGCGCAAAGACCAGCACCCAAAACCCGTGCATGATCGTCGACGCGCTGGTCTTGGCGCCCGCGTTGATATTTGCGGAGCTTCGGACGATCACGCCGGCGATGGCCAGCCCACCGACAGCGCCCGACACCAGGTTTGAGGCGCCCTGCCCGATCAGTTCGCGATTCAAGTCGGTGCGCGGTCCGTTGTGCATCCTGTCGGTCGCGACCGCTGTCAGCAAACTCTGGACGCTGCAGATGAGCGTGACGGTGATTACTCCGATGGCGACAGCTCCCCAGTTTCCATGGGGCAGCGTCGGCAGGTGTATCGCCTGCAGGATCGAGCCATCCAGCCTGATGCGAGACACGTTGAACGGAAACAGCACCGAGACGACCGTCACGACCACGATGGCGACCAACGGCCCCGGAATGCGCGCCAGTCGGCGAGGGGCCTTGCGCCAGAGGACCATAATGGCGATCACCAGCAGACCCAGGATGAGACCGGGCCGGTGCGCGCCGAGCACCTGTGCGGGCAGACCGGTGACATTTTCCCAAGCCGTGCTTTGTGACTCGCCGCCGAGCAGCACGTGGGTTTGCTGCAGTGCGATCGTGATTCCGATGCCTGCCAGCATCGCGTGCACGACGACCGGTGAGATGGCCAGCGCGGCTCGTGCAATGCGACTGAGCCCCAACAGGATCTGCATGATGCCTGCCAGCATGGTGATGAAACACGTCATTCCCCAGCCGAACTCGGCGATGAGGTCGGCGACGACAACGGTGAGGCCGGCCGCGGGCCCGCTGACCTGCAAGGGTGATCCACCGACGGCTCCGCCGACGATGCCCCCAACGATCGCGGCAATCAGCCCGGCGAGCACCGGCGCGTTCGAGGCGATGGCGATTCCCAGTGACAGCGGGAGCGCGACCAGGAAGACAACCAGCGAGGCGGGCAGGTCGTGGCGAATCACCGAGCGCACGCGGTCAATTCGCGACGTGCGGTTGTCTTCGACGCCTTGGTCGCCCGCCGCATAGGCGTGCTGCATTGGTCGCTCCCTCGTTGGTAGTAGGGGACGTTGCGATAAACCACTGTCAAGGCTGCGGCAGGTCGATGTAACCTCTTGGCGCACTGGCATTTACACGCGGCCCGGACTTCGTTGTCCGGCTGAGAAACGCCTCGCCCCTCCATCCGAAGGTATGGGCGCTGTACTGCCCGGTCAACTTGGCGGGCGGGGTGCATAGCGAATCCAAATCTTTGTCGTTTGGCGAGCTGGGGGCACCTCCCGCTTGCGGGGGAACGCAAATTCGCCCAATACCATGGGTTTTTGGGCGATTTTCCGTCTGCTCGGCGTATCTACCGCACTACCTCGCGGTGGCCGGCATCCAATCGACGCGTCCAACCGCGCCCGTCCAGGTATTCCAACAATGGGATCGCGACCCGCCGTGTTGTGGAAAGCGCCTGCCGCGCTTGGCTTGTGGTGAACGGCTGCTCGAGCCGCGCCAGCTCCCGCATCGCCAGCGCAGGTGCGGTGGGCAGCAGCACCACGCCGTCACGCAGCCGCAGCACACGGCCGGCACGTTCGGCCGCGGCCAGTTCCCGAGCACCAAGGTGCAGTTCCGACAGCTCGTAGGCCTCCGGCGCGCGGAACGGCTCGGCCCCCAGCCGGGTTTCCAGCTCACCCACCGCCGCTTCGGCCTGGCCCAGCTCGCCACGAGCACCGGCCACCCGGATGTGGCCGCCGTCCTGCTCGAGCCCCGCGTCGCGCGCGACGGCCTCCAGCAGAGCCTCGTCGGGCAGGGCCAGCAGGTCACGAGCTGCTCCCCGAGACAGCCCGCCAGCCAACGGATCTCGGTCATGCAGCTCGTCTACCGCTGCCCGCAGTCGCTGCCGCCATGCGGCATATGCCGGCTGATGCACCCACCAGCCGCCCACCACTCGCACCTTGGCGGGCACCGACGCCGGTAACAACCCCAGTCGGCGCAGGTGGCTTTCCGGCACCGCACCCCGGCGGGCCACCTCGGCCGCGACGTCGCCGCCCGCGTCCATCACAGCAAGCGCCGCGGCCCGGCGCGCACTGTCGCCCCGCCTGCGCAGCGCCGGTGGATCGGCGTCGAGCACCTGTGCGCCGCCTAGCACTCCGGCACTGCCGGCCGCACGCCACACCAGCCGGTCACCCAGAACCAACGGCAGCGCTCTACCCAGCGTCAGCCGCCCGTGATCGTCGTCGAAAGGTCGCAGCCGCGCGGGCACGGCCGCTGTCCCGACGTGCACGACGACCTGTGTGGCGACCTCCGTCAACGGGCGGCCGGTAGTACGGCACATGTCGAGGATGCGGGTGCTCGGCCAGGCGTCTGGAGTGACCAGGGCGTCGCCGCGGTGGATTGCATCGCGCGGGACGCCGCGCAGGTTCAGCGCCACCCGCGCCACCGGTCCGAGAGTTGTATGCGGCTCGCCGCAGCTCTGCAGACCCCGGATCACCGCCGAGCGCATGTGCTTTGCACCCAGCACGTCCATCCGGTCACCGCAAGCCACGGTCCCGGCAGCGAGCGTCCCGGTCACGACGGTGCCCGCGCCGGTGATGGTGAACGACCGATCCACCCACAGCCGCAACCGCGAGGCGGCATCGGGCGGGGGCACCTGAGCCAGGACGTCGTCGATGACGGCGCGTAACTCGGCCAGCCCGGTGCCGTCGACCGCGGACACGATCACCCCGGGAGCATCTCGCAGACCGGTATCGGCCAACTCCGCGCGCGCCTGCGCAAGAACCGCCGTCCCGCGCTCGGGCGCCCGGTCGGCACGGGTGATCACGATGAGGCCGTGACGAATTCCCAACGCCGCGAGCGCATCTCGATGGTCACTGGACTGTGCCCGCCAACCCTCGTCGGCGGCGACGACGAAACAGACCACCGGCGCCGGACCGAGGCCGGCCAGCGTGTTGGCCAGGAACCGCTGATGGCCTGGCACGTCGACAAAAGCGATCGACCGGCCCGACGGCAGGGTGGTCCAGGCGAACCCGAGGTCGATGGTCAAGCCACGGCGGCGCTCTTCCTCCCACCGGTCGGGCTCCATACCGGTGAGGGCACGAATGAGGGTGCTCTTGCCGTGGTCCACGTGACCGGCGGTAGCGATGACGTGCGTGCTCAGGGATCTGCACCCAACGCTTTGCGCACCGCGGCCAGCAGGCGATCATCGTCGGACTCGGGTATACACCGCAGGTCCAGCAGGCAGGCACCGTCGTGCACGCGCGGCAGCACGGCGGGATCGCCCGCGCGTAGCAGGGCGGCGGCGGACTCCGGAAGCCGTACCGCCCACCCAGGCAACGGAACGCCGGGCGCTCCCCCGCCGCCGACTCGCCCGTCGTGTGCGACGACGGACGCGCCGACCGCCGCGGCCAGCCGCTCGGCCCGGACGCGCAGCCGTTCGGAGTCGGCGTGCAGATACCGCGTTACTGGCGATATCCCTGAGCGGACGGTCGCCTCCAGGGCGGCGAGGGTGAGTTTGTCGGCGCGCACGGCACGCGCCAGGGGATGGCGTGCCATCCGGGCCACCACGTCCGCGCGGCCGAGCACCACGCCGGCCTGCGGCCCGCCGAGCAGTTTGTCGCCGCTGGCGGTGACGACGTCGGCACCTTCGGACAGCGCGGTGGCGGCGTCGGGCTCGTCGGGCAGCAATGGGTCGGGCGCCAGCAGTCCGCTGCCGAGGTCGGCGACCAACGGCACGTCCCGCTCGGCGGTCAACAGCCGTAACTCGGGCAGCGTGACGGTTGCCGTGAATCCTTCCACCCGGAAGTTGCTCTGGTGCACCTTGAGCACGCACCCGGTCTGCGGGCCGATCGCCTCGGCGTAGTCCTTGAGATGCGTGCGGTTGGTGGTTCCCACTTCACGCAGCCGGGCACCGGTGGAGGCGATCAGGTCGGGCAGCCGGAATCCGGCGCCGATCTCGATCAGCTCGCCGCGGCTCACCACCACCTCCTTCCCGGCCGATAGGGCAGTGGTCGCCAGCACCAGCGCGGCAGCGCCGTTGTTCACCACGAGCGCGTCCTCGGCCGCCGGGCAGGCGATGAGCAGCGCCTCGCGCGCAGCGACGCCGCGCTGAGAGCGGGTGCCGGTGGCTAAGTCGAGTTCGACGTCGACGTAGCCGCTCGCCTCGACCAGCGCTTCGACAGCGCCCGCGGCCAGCGGCGCACGGCCCAAGTTGGTGTGCACGACGACGCCGGTGGCGTTGAGAACCGGCCGCAGCGACGTGGTCGTGCGCGCGGCCAGGGACGCCAGCACCCCGTCCTGCACCCGGTCGGGCGCCAGGTCGCCGCGACGGGCCTGGGCTTGAACTTCGCGCACCACGGCTCTGACGACGTGTTCGCCCAGCCGCACCCGTGCCCGCTGCACCGCTGGCAGCGCGAGCAACTGATCCGTACGCGGAATCAGGCGGCGCGGGTCCACCTGCGTCACTTTCCTCCTCGTCGCCCTAGGCGGAGTCGCGGAGACGGACGGGAATCGAACCCGCCAGACCGAGCTGCTCGATCTCACCGGTTTTGAAGACCGGGGGGCCCACCAGGAACCCAAACGCCTCCACCGGTAAACCTAACTTCCAGCACCGCGGAAGTGCGATTGGCGACTCGTTTCCCGAGTAGCGCCGTCGGTAGTTGCACTTTCGCGGGCACGTACGCTCGGCCCATGTCCCAGACGCGGCTCACCGGGTATGCGCACGGCGGCGGCTGCGCGTGCAAGATTCCGCCCGGCGAACTCGAGGAGGCGGTGCGCGGCCTGGTCGGGCAGCCGAGCGAGAACGTCCTCGTCGGGCTCGACGACGGCGATGACGCGGCCGCGGTGCTGGTCGGCGACCTGGCGGTGCTGTCAACGGCGGACTTCTTCACGCCGGTCGTCGACGACGCCTACGACTGGGGCCGCATCGCGGCGGCAAACGCGCTCTCCGACGTGTACGCGATGGGTGGGCGTCCGGTGGTGGCCATCAACCTTGTCGGGTGGCCGCGCGACCTGCTGCCATTGGAGCTTATGACGGAGGTGCTGCGGGGCGGCCTGGCGGTGGCGTCGGAGGCCGGCTGTCCGGTGATCGGCGGCCACTCCATCGACGACCCGGAACCCAAGTACGGCATGGCCGTAACCGGAGTCGCCGATCCCGACCGGCTGCTGCGCAACGATGCCGCCGAACCGGGTCTGCCGCTCACCCTCACCAAGCCGCTCGGTGTCGGACTCCTGAACAACCGGCACAAGCAGACCGGCGAGGTCTTCAAAGAGGCGATCGCGACCATGACCCAACTTAATCGCGACGCCGCCACCGCTGCGCTGGCAGCCGGCGTGCGCGCCGCCACCGACGTGACGGGGTTCGGCCTGCTCGGACACCTGCACAAAATGTGCCGGGCCTCGAAGGTGGGCGCGGTCGTCGAACGCGCGGCCGTGCCGGTGATCGATGCCGCGCGCGAGGCGCTGCGCGACGGGTTCGTCTCCGGCGGCACCCGCCGCAATCTCGACTGGGTACGCCCGCAGCTACGGCACAATGTCGCCGAGGACGACCTGCTACTGCTGGCCGACGCGCAGACCTCGGGCGGCCTGCTGGTAGTCGGCGAGCTACCCGGCTATCCGGTCATCGGCCACACCGTGGCCGGTGAGGGCATCCAAGTGCGCTGAAGCCCGCGCCGAGTGTGGGCTTAACGCACGGCCAGGGCCGATTCAGCGTGCATAAACCCCACGCTCGACGGCTCAGCCCGCGGTCGTGATCGAGTCGTCGGTGATGCCCGCCGCCCGGCGCGCGGCCAGCCGGCGTTTCTGCGGCTCGATCGTGTAACGCGGATCGCGGGCGGACTCCAGCCCCGCCTCGAACACGCCGAACCGGGTAAGTACCGACGCCGCCATCAGCGCCAGGCCGGACGCCACCGCGACGGCACGATGCCGGCCGCCGAGCAGCGTCCCCAATCCGCCCGCGATGACGAGCCGCTCGCTCCACTTCAGCATCCGGCCCGGGCCACCGTGATGCAGCGGCTCTGCGGCCACCGGGTCCATCCGGCGTTCCAGGACCTTGGTCGCGACGAGGTCGCCCACCACGCCGAGGACGGCGAGGCGCCGCGCCGGAGCCGTCTCGGCGACGGGCGTGGTGATCATCGCCAGGCCTGAGGCGGCCAGGCTGGCCGAGCTGACGAAGACAAACGGCAGGTCCTCGTGGGCGGCGTTCCACGTCGGGGTCGCGGTGTCGCCGAGCAGCACCGCGGTGTAGACCGCCAGCGGTGCCGCGAACAGGCCCGCCTCCAAACCGGCGGGCCCTTCGACCGTCCGCAGTACAGGACGTAAGGGCCCCAATGGAATTCGCTCGCCCGTCAGACGATCTACCTCAGCCGCCGCGGCAATGCCGATACCCGCGCTGAAGGCGCTCAGAATCCACGAGCCGAGGCTCATCGGCGACGTGAGCTTGACGGTCCGCATCATGTTGACGAATCGCTCAGGCCGGCCCAGATCCTTGACCAGGGCGGCCGCGCTGAGTATCACCGCCACCAGCGCCGAGAGCCGCGCGTTGCGGCGCAGTGCCGGACGCCCGGTGAGCTGGGCACCGGCCGCGAGCAGACCCGACCCGCCGGCCACGCCGCCGAGGAACAGGTAGGCCCCGACCTCGTGTCCCCAAGGTGCCGGCTTGACCACCGGACGTCCGTAATAGCTGGTGAATTCCGCCTCGGGCACCATCAGGGTCTCGTCGCGGCGTCGCTTCCCCCGCTTACGACGACCGCCGCCGGCTTGCGGCGGTCGTAAGCTGTCGAACTCCGAGGTGCTCACCGGCGCTTCGCCTTATTGACCGAAGACAAAAAAGCCAGCGCCGCCGCCGCGATCATGCCCGCCCCGGCCATGCCGGCCCGTTTGAACATCTGCATCAGGTCGGCGGTAGGTACCCGAGGGTCGGGTGGCAGGCCGTAGACCTCCGGCTCGTCCAGCAGCAGAAAGACCGACCCGGTGCCGCCGACGCCGTCGTGCTCGTTGGCGCCGTACAGGCGGGCCTCGGTGAGCCCCCGCGCATGCAATTCGGCGACCCGTTCGCGCGCCTGCGCCACCAGTTCGTCGTGGTTGCCGAACTTGATCGACGTCGTGGGGCACGTCTTTGCGCAGGCCGGTGTCTGGTCTTCAACGAGCCGGTCGTAACAGAGCGTGCATTTCTGCGCGACGCCGGTGACGAACTTTTCGGCCGGCCGATCCGACCGCTGGGCCGGCGTCGTGTAGGTCCCGTCGCTGCGGCGTTCGACCACGCCGAACGGGCAACCGGCCACGCAGGTGCCGCACCCATTGCACACGTCGTCTTGCACGACGACGGTGCCGAACTCGGTGCGGAACAGCGCGCCCGTCGGGCAGACATCCAGGCAGCCGGCGTGCGTGCAGTGCTTGCAGACGTCCGAGGCCATCAGCCAGCGGAACTCCGGAGTGTCGGGCGGCTTGGTGTCTACCGCATCCGGCGGGCCAGGCAGCTTCGGAATACCCAGGTTCACCAGCGCGCGACCGGATTCCCGCGCCTGCTCGATGCGGTCGCGGCCCTGCTCGATGAACGCGACGTGCCGCCACGTGCTGGCACCCAAGTGCCCGGTGTTGTCGTAGGACGAGCCCAGCAACTCCAGCTCGCCGTCGAGCGGATTGCGGTTCCACTCCTTGCAGGCCACTTCGCACGCCTTACAGCCGATACAAATCGACGTGTCAGTGAAGAAACCCTTGCGCGGCTTGGGATCTGGCCACCGCGCGTCGGTGGTGGGATCGGTCGGTCCAGCCAGCTGCCCCATCAGCCCTCCCGTTCCGGTTCGGTGACGCGCGCGTTGCCCGTCTCGACGGTCACGCCCGCCCGCGACTGATACTCCTCGATCAGGCGCAGCAGCGCCTCGCCCTGTGGGCGGCGACCGGGCCGGATGTCACACGAGCCGGCCTTGGACTCCTGAATCTGCACGTTCGGGTCCAGGGTGACACCGAGCAGGTCGTTGGCAGCGTCACCGCTCACCACCGCGTCGCCTCCGACGCCCCAGTGATAGGGCAACCCGATCTGGTGCACCGTGCGGCCGCCGATCACCAGCGGCGTAACACGTTCGGTGACAAGCACTTTGGCCTCGATGGCGGCCCGCGGCGAAATGATGGTAGCCCAGCCATAGGGTTCGAGGCCCCGCTCGGCGGCCAGCTCAGGAGAGACTTCGCAGAACATCTCGGGCTGCAACTCGGACAGGTAGGGCAGCCATCGACTCATCCCACCCGCGGTGTGATGCTCGGTGAGCCGGTAGGTGGTGAATACGTATGGGTACACCTCGGCTCCGGGTTCATCGGCGCTCGGTGCACTCAGATTGTCCTTGCGCGGGAACACGATTCGCGATGGGTTCTGCTGTTGCGGGTAGAGCGGGTTGGCGATCGGCGACTCCTGCGGTTCGTAATGCGTGGGCAGCGGGCCGTCGACCATGCCCTTGGGGGCGAACAGCCAGCCTTTCCCGTCGGCCTGCATGATGAACGGGTCATCGCCCGCCAGGGCGTCCGGTCCGCCGACATCCGGGTCCGGCCGGGCGTGCGGGTCGCGGTCCACCGGAAAGTCGGGCACATCGTCACCGACCCAGCGGCCCTGCTGCTCGTCCCACCAGATCAACTTCTTGCGCTCGCTCCACGGCTTGCCGTCGGGGTCGGCCGACGCGCGGTTGAAGAGGATGCGACGGTCGGCGGGCCACGCCCAGCCCCACTCCGACTGACTTGGACTCGGACCGCCGTGTGGCACTCGGCGCGCGGCCTGGTTGACACCGTCGGCATACACCCCGGAGTAGATCCAGCAGCCGCATGACGTCGAACCGTCGGCGCGCAATTCGGTGTAGCCGGGCACGGTCTGGCCGGCGTTCGGCCCGGTCAGGTAGTAGCCGTTGATCTCTGCCACCACGGATTCGGGGTCTGGCTCGCCGTGCTCGTCGACCGGATAGTCCCACGTCAAATCGAGCAGCGGGCGGTCGCGTTCGTCAGCCGAACCGGCCAGCCGCGCACGGATTCGCTTGCCCAGCTCGACGAAGAACTGCAGTTCACTCTGGCAGTCGCCGGGCGGCTCGACCGCCTTGTGCCGCCACTGCACCAACCGTTGCGTCTGGGTGAAGGACCCAGATTTCTCGACGTGGGTGGCCGCGGGGAAGAAGAACACCTCGGTCTCGATGTCCTCGGTGCGCAGCTCGCCGGACGCGATCTCCGGACCGTCCTTCCACCAGGTGGCCGACTCGATGAGGTTGAGGTCACGGACCACCAGCCACTTCAGGTGCGACATGCCCAGTCTCTGCATGCGGCCGTGCGCCGATCCGACGGCCGGGTTCTGGCCCAGCAGGAAGTATCCGTCGACGTCGTCTTCCAGCATCGACATGACCGTTTGATACGTCCCGTGCGGGCCGTCGATCCGTGGCAAATAGTCGTAGGCCCAGTCGTTGTCTTCCCGCGCGGCCTCGCCCCACCAGGCTTTGAGCAGGCTGACGATGTAGGTGTCGGCGTTGGCCCAGAACCCCTTCTGGTTCTTCGGCCCGACCGCCTCCACGTATTCGGCGAAGGTGTCGTGGACGCCGGCCACGGGCATCGGCAAATAGCCGGGTAGCAAGTTGAACAGCGTCGGGATGTCGGTGGAGCCCTGGATGGTGGCGTGGCCGCGCAGCGCCATGATGCCGCTGCCCGGTCGCCCGACATTACCCAGCAGCAGCTGCAAAATCGTTGAGGTGCGGATGAATTGGGCACCCAGCGTGTGTTGTGTCCACCCCACGGCGTAGGCGAAACAGGTGGTGCGGTCGCGGCCGGAGTTTTCGACGATCGTCCGGGCCAGATAGTCGAAGTCTCGGATGCTGATGCCGCAAACGTCGCGCACCATCTCGGGCGTGTAGCGGGCGTAGTGCCGCTTGAGGATCTGGAACACCGTCTGCGCATGCTGCAGCGTCTCGTCGCGCAGCACACGGGCATGCGGGAGCGGCGGTCCACCGCTGCCGTGCATATCGCCCGCGGCACGGTCCGAGGCGCTGCCGCCGTGCTCGTGATCGGCGTCCTGCTCCGCGTAAGCCCACGTCGACGGGTCGTACTGGCCGGTCTCGGGGTCGAAGCCGGAGAACAGGCCGCCCAGATCCTCGGCATCCCGGTAGTTTTCGTTGATCAACGTCGCCGCGTTGGTGTAGGCCAGCACGTATTCCTTGAACCACAGGTCATGGGTGAGCACGTGGTTGATCAGCGCGCCCAGCAGCACCACGTCGGAACCGGCCCGGATCGGAATGTGCTTGTCGCACACCGCCGAAGTACGGGTGAACCTCGGGTCGACGTGAATCACCTTGGCGCCCTTGGCTCGCGCCTCTTCGACCCACTGGAAGCCGACCGGATGGCACTCGGCCATGTTGGAGCCCTGGATGACGATGCAATCCGAGTTGGCCATGTCTTGCAGTGACTGGGTGGCGCCGCCGCGCCCGAAGGAGGTTCCCAGACCGGGAACCGTGGCGGAGTGTCAAATACGGGCTTGGTTCTCGATCTGGATCGCACCCGCGGCGGTGAAGAGTTTCTTGATGACGTAGTTCTCTTCGTTGTCCAGCGTCGCGCCGCCCAGGGCGGCGATCTTCATGGTGCGCCGCAGCGGATGGCCCTTCTTGTCGATGTCCTGCCAGGTATGGCGGCGGGCCTCGACGAAGCGATCGGCCACCATGTCGATGGCGGTGTCGAGATCCAGCGATTGCCATTCAGTAGAGCGAGGGGCGCGGTACAGCATCTTGATCTGCCGCCCCGGCGAGTTGACCAGCTGCTCGCTGGCCGAGCCTTTGGGGCACAGCCGGCCGCGGGATATCGGCGAATCGGGGTCGCCCTCGATCTGAACGACCTTGTCGTCCTTGACATATACCCGCTGCCCGCAGCCGACCGCGCAGTATGGGCAAACGCTTTGCACCACCCGGTCGGCCGTCGACGTGCGCGGGGCGATGGCGCGAGTCTGCTTGGAGGTGACCGCCGGTCCGCGGCCGAGCACATCCCCCGAACGCAGCTGACGGACGACGGGCCATTCCAGGAAAAGTCGCGGGATTGCCATGGTGCGAGCCTAGTGCGACGCGCCCGCTAAAGCGTTGTAGTTCTGCACGGTTCTTCGGTCGGCGCTTGGTGGCCGAGTCTGCACTGGCTCTGTAATGGCGGCAACGAGCGCGGCTTGCTTTTCCTGCGGTGAGTGAGTACTCTCTCACCATGGCCACAAGGTCTATTGGGGGACGTGATCGTCTGCTGGCTGCAGCACTGAAGCTCTTCGCCGAGAAGGGGTACGCCGCGGCGTCGGTGGCTGACATCCAACGGGCATCAGGCCTGGCGCCGGGCTCGGGTGCGCTCTACAAGCACTTCGCCTCGAAGCGCGAATTGTTGGAAGCGGCAGTCGAGTACCGGATCGACAGCATTGTGTCCGCCCGCGAGCAGTACGACGCCGAGGAGCCGGGCAGCGTAGAACACGCGGTGCGCACCGCGGGCCGGCTGATCTGGAACAACCTGAAGCAGAGCGAGGACTTGCTGAAGGTCATGCTGCGCGAGCCGGACGAGCTCGGCGATCTGGACGAGAAGACTTGGCAGGTCATCACCGACAACGCCTATCAGCGCTTCGCCGACGAATTGAAGAGATCGAATAGCTCCGGCCGCACCCGTATCCCCGATCCCGAAGCCATCGCAGCCGTCGCAATCGGTTCGCTGTCCTACGCCGCCACGCTGCAAGCGCTGACCGGTCGCTCCCCCGGCAACATCGACGACGAGCGTTACTTCGAGGCCTGGGTCAACCAGACCATCAGCGTTCTGGGCCGCTATACCGTTAAACACCAACCTATTTCAGGAGCAGAACTGTGACTTATTCGCTACAACTGAGCGACGACGTGATCGAGGTCCGCGATTGGGTGCACCAGTTCGCGGCCGAGGTCGTCCGTCCCGCCGCGGCCGAATGGGACGAACGAGAGGAAACCCCTTGGCCGGTCATCCAAGAGGCCTCGAAAGTGGGCCTTTACTCGCCCGACTTCTTTGCGCAGCAAGCCGCTGAGGAGACCGGGCTGGGCATGCTCGTCGCATTCGAGGAGATGTTCTGGGGTGATGCCGGCATCGCACTGTCCATCATGGGCACCGGGCTGGCCGCAGCGGCCTTGGCGGGCAACGGAACTCCCGAGCAGCTGGGGCGCTGGCTGCCGGAAATGTTCGGCACTGCCGGCGAACCCAAGCTTGGTGCGTTCTGCTCGTCGGAGCCCGACGCGGGTTCTGACGTCGGTGGCATCCGTACCCGTGCCCGCTACGACGAGGCCGCTCGGGAGTGGGTGCTCAACGGGACCAAGACGTGGGCGACCAACGGTGGTATTGCCAACGTGCACATCGTGGTTGCCTCGGTCTATCCCGAACTCGGTACCCGCGGCCAGGCGTCATTCGTGATTGGGCCGGATACCAATGGGCTGGCTCAGGGTCAGAAGTTCAAGAAGCACGGAATTCGCGCGTCGCACACGGCCGAAGTGGTGCTCGACAACGTCCGAGTGCCCGAGGACGCGATTCTCGGCGGCCGCGAGAAGTTCGAAGCACGGATCGCTCGGGTGAAATCCGGCGCTTCAGCGGGCGGACAGGCCGCGATGAAGACCTTCGAGCGCACCCGGCCCACCGTCGGGGCAATGGCCGTCGGCGTAGCGCGGGCCGCATACGAGTATGCCCTCGAATACGCCTGCCAGCGTGAGCAATTCGGTCGCAAGATCGGTGAATTCCAGGCGGTCGCGTTCAAGTTGGCGGACATGAAGAGCCGCATCGACGCGGCGCGGTTGCTGGTCTGGCGCGCCGGGTGGATGGCGCGCAACAACCAGAACTTCGAATCCGCCGAGGGCTCGATGGCCAAGCTGGTGGCGAGCGAGACCGCGGTCTATGTCACCGACGAGGCCATCCAGATCCTCGGCGGCAACGGCTACACCCGCGACTACCCGGTAGAGCGGATGCACCGCGACGCAAAGATCTTCACGATCTTCGAGGGCACGAGTGAGATCCAGCGCCTGGTGATTTCGAGGGCGCTGACCGGACTTCCGATCCGGTAACCAAGGCGGCGAGCAGATGCAAAATTGCGTGAACGCACGGCGTGTCGGGCGATTTTGCGTCTGCTCACCCTATTGGACGGCCAGCTGCAAACGGTCCAAGCGCCCGACACTGCCTATGCTGACCTACCAGCGGATTAACTTGAGAAAGATCTGTTGATATGTCTCAGCATGAGGGAAGAATTTCACCCGGTCCGGCGACGCCAGGAGCCTGGTTAGATGCCACGCGATGACTGGTTAGTGGGTCGAGACCGCCGCAGTGAAGCCGCCGAACGCATCTACGCCGCAGCTGCCGACCTCATCTCGCGACACGGATACGAGGCTTTCACCATCGAGGCCTTGGCAACCGAGGTCCACTGCTCGCCTGCGACCATCTACCGCCATGCCGGAGGCAAGGCTGCAATCCGTGACGCCGTAGTTGCCATCCAATCGGTTCGCATCGTGGAAACGGCACGGGAGGCGATCCAGGGTCTTTCGGGTCCGGATCGCGTAGTCACTGCCACCATCGTCGCTCTGCAGAGCCTGCAATCTGATCCACTAGCCCAGCTCATGCGGTCAATGCACACGACGCCCGTCAGCGAGTGGATCACCAGTTCGCGCACCGTTACCGGCTTCGCCGCCGAGATGCTTGGTCAGGAGGATCCCGATCCACTCGCCGCACAGTGGCTGATCCGCGTCTTTCTCGCACTGTGGTGTTGGCCCGTCAAAGACCCCGTCACCGAACGCACGTTGCTACAGCGGTTCTTGCGACTTGGGTAAGGCGCAGTATCTCTTGACAGCTTTACGTTACGTGATGTAACGATATTGGCATGTCTGCGCACGCTGCCGTCCGCGGTCGTCCGCGCGACCCCCGCACGCAGCGCGACATCATGGACGCCACCCGCCGCCTGCTGGCCCACGACGGCTACGACCAGGTGACCATTGACGCGATCGCCCGCGAGGCCGGGGTGAGCCGCCCCACCGTCTACCGGCGCTGGCCGTCCAAGGCGCACGTGGTTTTCGAAGCCGTATTCGGTCAGCCGCCCGATGCCGCACTGGTCGAGAATTCGGGTGACTTCGAGGCCGATCTGCTGGTGTTCGTCCGCGGGGTGTTGCGGTTCTGGCGCGAACCCGTCGTCGAGGCCGCCGCGCTCGGCATCCTTGCCGAGCGCCACCGCGACCCGGCCCTGCACATCCGCACCCAGCAACTGCTCGACGAACGCACGCTCACCGAGTTCGCCGCCCTGGTGCGCAGCGGCGTCGACCAAGGCCTGGTGCGCCGGGATGTGGACGTCGACATGCTCTACCAGGTGCTCGTCGGCACCGCCTTCTACGCCGCGCAGGTGCAGCAGCACGGAAATTCTCAAGACCTAGATGCCCTCGCAGAACGCCTGTGCGCCATGGTCATTCGAGGCGCCGAGAAACGGAGAAGTAGATGACAACCGATCTATCCGAAGCCTCCGAAGCCTTCAACGGCCTGCTGGACGAGGTGCGCGCCATCGAGCAGAAGATCCTCGCCGCAGACCCACCACTGGACGAGCCCGACGTACTCGACGGCTACCGCTTGGCGTTCAGCGTGTTACGGGTCGCCGTCGACACCTACGTCTGGGGCGACAAGGACAATCCGATTCTGGTCGACGTCATCGGCCCCTACCTGAAATGGGGCGGCGACAACTCCGATGCGTTCTACCAAGTCGCTCCGATCGACCCGAACCGTACCTACCGGATTACCGGGAACCGCGGCGACGCCGTCTACCTGTCGATGACGGTTTACGGCGGACCCGACGACGGCCGCTACAGCAACCGCATCGTCGGCACGATCAACGACCGCAACCTCGAGTTCGACGACGACGGCAACTTCGAGTTCACCCTCAGCCCGGAACCGCAACCCGGAACCTGGCTCAAACTCGATCCCGACGCCGTGCACGCGCTTACCCGTGACTACCTCACCGAACCGGCCACCGGACGTCGCACGCAATGGAAGATCGAGGCGATCGATCCGCCCCCGCGAAAATTGGACGCCCCAGAGGATTTGGCCCGGCGGTTCCGCGCCGCACGCACCTGGCTGCGCGAGCAGATGTCGTTCCTGCCCACCCGCGTCCAACCGCCCAACCAGATCGCCGAGCCCTTCCCTGTGCCGCAGCACGCCTACGGTTGGTCGGCGGCCGACGCCGCCTACGCCATGGGCGCCTACGACTTGAAACCCGACCAGGCCCTGGTGATCGACGGTACGTCACCGGACTGCGTGTTCTGGAACCTGTGCCTCTGGAACCCGTTCTTGCACACCTACGACTACACCTACGAACGCGTCACCATCAACGGCGCGCACGTCGCCTATGAGACGGACGGCTCGTGGCGAATTGTGGTCAGCGACAAGGATCCTGGGCACCCCAACTGGGTGTCCACCGCGGGCCGTGCCCGCGGGCTGATCTGGTTGCGCTGGTTCCTGCCCGAGGAGACACCGGTGCGGCCCACGTGTCGCGTCGTCCACGTCGCCGACGTGGCAGGGATGACGCGATGACGGACCGTCCTGCCGATATCAGGCTGACGGATCTGGCCAATCCCGTCTATCCGGCTGCGGCACAACCGATCCGCGACGGCCTGGCCGCTTACGGCGCGACGTTGCGGCTGCAACCCGAAGAGATGCTCGCGGCTGCAGAACAGCGCACCGGCCTGGACAATTGGGGTGATCCGGGATTCCGGGAACGGCTTGATGTGTTGTGCGCATCGCTGCGCGACGAGGCGGGGCTGTCCGACACCGGCGTCGCGGTCGCTTTCGAGCAGGTGGTGCAGAACCTGGTCAATCGGCTGCGGCTGGAGGCGCTGATCGCCGAGCACCCCGAGATCGAAGACGTCCCCGTCGAACGACCGATCATCATTTGCGGACTCCCGCGCACCGGCACCACGCACCTGCACAACATGCTGGCCGCCGACCCGTCGCTGCGGCACCTGCCGTACTGGGAGAGTCTGGAACCGTTCCCCTCACCCGACGAGGCCAGCGACGAGCAGCCGCGCCGCGACCGTTGTGCGACCGCACTGGAGCTGACCAACACGTCGATGCCGGAATTCAAGCGCATGCACGATATGACGGTCGAGCATGCGCACGAAGAGATCCAACTGTTCGCCAACGACATCTCCGGGATGTTGCTCGAAAGCGTCTACCACATACCAAGTTTCGCCGCCCACTACAAATCGCACGACCAGGGGCCAAGCTACGCTTACCTCAAGCGCATGTTGCAAGCCATGCAGTGGCTGCGAGGGGGCACCCGATGGGTACTCAAATCACCGCAGCACCTGGAGCAGTTCCCGACGCTGCTCGCCACCTTTCCCGACGCGACATTCGTTTTGACACATCGGGATCCGGTGGAGGTGACATTGTCGATGGCGACGATGATCTGCTATTCGGCGCGGATGGCCATGGCGCGGCCGGATCCGGTGAAGATCGCGCGCGATTGGCTGGACCGAGCCGAGGATCTGCTGAACGCGTGTTTGCAGGACCGCGACCTGTTGCCGCGCGCTCAGTCGATCGACGTGCGGTTCACCGACTTCATGGCCGACGAGGAGGGCACCATCGCACGCATCTACCAGCGCGCCGGGCAGCCGTTCGACGACTCCGTGCGCAAGGCCATGGCGGAATTTCGCGCCGAACATCCGCGTGGCCGCTACGGCGGTGTGCTCTACAATGCCGATGACTTGGGACTGGACCGCGAGGAGATCGCCACTCGGTTCGCCGCGTACCGCAGACGTTTCATCGATGACGCCGAATGACGGGTGGCAGGATTAATGCACCCGGCCGAGCACGAACGGTTTTCGTTCGTCAGTCCACCAGTTCTCGAAGGGCCTCGATGAGCTTGACCTGTTCGGCCGGCGTCGCCGCGATGGGTGCCACGGTCAGGGTGGTGACCCCAGCCTCGCGGAACGCCGCGACCCGCTCCTTGACGAACCCGGGAGGCCCGATCAGGTTGACGTCGCGCACCAATTCGTCGGGTACCGCCTTGGCAGCGCGGTCCTTTTCGCCGGCCAGATACAGCTCTTGGATCCGGTCGGCCTGCGGGCCGTAGCCGTATCGGGTGGCCAGGGTGTGGTAGAAGTTCTTGCCCTTGGCGCCCATGCCGCCGATGTAGAGCGCCAGGTGTGGCTTGACGAATTCGCGTAGCGGCTCGACGTTCTCGCCGATCGCCAATACCGGCCCGGCGTAGACCTCGAGCTCACCCAACGCGGGATCCCGCTTGGCTTGGCCGGCCGCCAGGGCCTCGCCCCACACGCCGCGCGCCTTCTCCGGTAGATAGAAAATCGGTTGCCAGCCCTCTGCGATCTCGGCGGCGAGCTCGACGTTCTTGGGGCCCAGCGCTGCCACCAGTACCGGAATGCGTTCCCGGACAGGCTGATTGATGAGCTTGAGGGGCTTTCCGAGGCCAGTGCCGGATTCGGGCGGCAATGGGATGGTGTAGTGCTTTCCTTGGTGTTGCACGGTCTCCCGCCGCCACACCTGACGGCAGATCTCGATGACCTCGCGGGTGCGTGCAATCGGAGCATCGTAAGGCACACCGTGAAATCCTTCGATGACCTGTGGTCCGGAGGCACCCAGGCCGAGGGTGAAGCGGCCGTCGGAGACGTAGTCGAGACCCGCGGCGGTCATCGCAGTCAGGGTGGGAGTGCGGGTGTAGAGCTGCAGGATGCCGGAAGCCAATTGAACCCGTTCGGTGCTGGCCGCCAGGTAACCGAGTGCGCTCACCGCGTCGAACGAATACGCCTCGGGGACAAAGACGATATCCAGACCGGCGCGTTCGAGGTCGGCTACTTCGGCGGCCACCTCCTTGAAGCCGCCCGCGTAGTTGATGGCCAATCCGATTCGCATGGTCAGCGCTGCCCCGCCTCGGCGAGTTCGAGGGCCTCCTGTTGGATGCGGTCGAACTGCGCGCCCATCGCCTCCGACAACGCCGTCGCGCCCGACAGTGGTCGCACCATCACCATGAAGTCGTCGATCAAGCCGTCGTCGTTGAAGTGCAGGAAGTCGCAGCCGGTGATCTTCTTTCCCGCAACGGTGGCTTCGAATACGAACGCATGGTCGTTGGCGTCATGGATTTCCCGGACGTAGCGAAAGTCCTCGAAGACCCGCAGCACGCCGCGCAGGAACGCCGCGGTTATCGGCTTGCCGACATATGGCTTGAAGGCGATCGGGCTGGTGAAGACGACGTCATCGGCGAGCATCGCCTGGATGGTTGCCTCGTCGCGGTCTTCGACCGCCTTGCGGAAGGGGTGTTTGTTGCTCACGACAGTTGACGGTAGAGGCTGTCGCCATTTATGTCCATAGGTGATTAGTCACTTTGTTGAATAATCGTTGCGTTGTATGATCCGGCTATGTCGCTTCGCGATGCCGTGTTGGCCGCCCTCCTCGAGGGCGAATCTTCCGGATATGACCTGGCCAAGGATTTCGATGCCTCGACGGCGAACTTCTGGATGGCCACGCCGCAGCAGCTGTATCGGGAGCTCGAACGCCTGGCCGAGCAGGGTCTGATCGAGGCTCGCGTAGTCCATCAGGAACGCCGGCCCAACAAGCGGATGTATTCGTTGACCGAGTCCGGTCGCGACGCGATCCGCCATTTCACCGCTAGAGCGCCAAAACCTTCGGTGATCCGCGATGAACTCCTGGTCAAGGTGCAGGCTTCCGATGCCGGTGACCGGCAGACGGTGCGGGAATTCATCGTGGAGCGCTTGCAGTGGGCGACAGGGAAGTTGGAACGCTACGAGCGGTTGCGCACGCGGCTCCTCGGCGGGCGAACCGAGGAAGATTATCTTGCCCATGCCGAGCGTGTGGGGCCCTATTTGACATTGCTGCGCGGAATCTCGTTCGAGCAAGAGAACATTCGGTGGGCCGAGCAGGCTCTAACGGTGCTGGAACGCCGTTTGTCGCCGGTGCCCTGATAGCGGCAGTGTATCGGCGGCCTCACCAGTCACTGCAGTCCCCGGAAGCAGGGGTTGTGTCTTTTGTGCGACTCGCCGCGACAACGGGCCTGGGGCACACATGCAACTCGCATTATGGGCAGCGCCAATCTCGCAACGGACGACGGTTGTCGCGCAGAGCCGGACAAACCGGCATATGCCTCTCCGGCAGAGACGAATGTGGCGGCTGTGGCCGCACCTGTGCGCGAAGTGCGCGGCAATTTCTCCAATAACGAGCCGCTCGCAGAGCCGCGACGGACGCGGGACATGATGGCCACATGAACGCCGACATCCGTGTTCTCGACAGCGAGGACGACCTCATCGCCGCGGCCAACCTGTTTCGCACCGCCATGGTCGGGTTCCCTCCGTTGTCGAACCTGCCGCCCGGCCAGATCAGCAAGCTGCTCGAACCCGGCCGTACCATCGGGGCATTCGTCGACGGACAGTTCGTCGGGACCGCGGACGCCGTATCGTGCGGACTGACACTTCCGGGCGGAACCATCGTCAGTCACGCCGCGGTGACACACATCGGCGTCTCGCCGTCGTTCACCCGGAAAGGTATCGCCACCGATCTAGTGCGTCATCAACTGCGCGACATCGCCGCACGCGGTGAGGTGGTCGCGACGCTGCGGGCATCCGAGGCGACGATCTATGGGCGCTACGGCTACGGAGTGGCGAGCTCATGCCAAAGCGTCGAGGTTCAGACGGCGCGGGCAGTGCTTCGTCCAGCCATCCGCTCCGGCGGGCCGGTGCGACTGCTGGACCCGGCCGAAGCATGGGATGTACTGCCGAGGATTTATGCCGACAATCGGCCTTCCCGCCCGGGATCCGTTGACCGCGCAGCAGTGTGGTGGGAGGGCTTGCGACTGCGCGCCGAATCATCCGCTCAGCCTTCGTATATCGCGGTGCACGGCGAGCCGGGATCCGAGTCGGGGTTCGCCCGATACCGGCCCGTCGATACCGAGCAGTGGTTCATCAGTGATCAGCGCACCATCGTGGTCGAGGATTTCTTCGCACCCACCACTGATGCCTACCTTGGACTGTTGCGCTTCCTGTTCGGGCTGGATCTCGTTGACCGCGTGATGTTCTGGATGCTCCCCCTCGATGATCCGCTGCCCTTGCTGCTATCGGATCGACGAGCCGTGAAGGTTCGCGCGGTATACGACGAAACGTGGCTTCGGATCGTCGACGTCCGACAGGCGCTGGCTGCGCGCGGATACGCCGAAGCGGGGTCCGTCAACATCGAGGTGAATGACCCACTCTTGCAGAGCAATTCGGCCACATTCACGATCACGGGTGACGGCGCCGAACCGACGGATTCGCCCGCCCAACTGCACGTCGATGTAGAGGGCCTTGCCACCGTGCTTCTAGGCGGTGCGACGTGGCGCGGTCTCGCGGTTGCCGGATTGGTCCAGGCCGACGATACTGCGGCACTTGCCGAGGCCGATCGGCTGTTCACCGTGCCCCAAGCACCGTTCGCGGGTTTCTTCTTCTAGTGGCGATCGCGAGCGCGGCGCAGCCGGGCGAGGCGGGTCGTCACCATCAGACCAGGGCGATCGCGAGCGCGGCGCAGCCGGGCGAGGCGGGTCGTCACCATCAGACCAGGACTTAGCGCGCGTGATTGTCGTCATCGGTGCAGGAATATGTGGGCTCGCCGCCGGGTATGAGCTGACGCGGCGCCAACAAGACGTGATTGTCTTCGAGCGCGGCGAGCCATTTGCCGAACAGTCCAAGGGGCTCGCACGGATTTTCCGCGTCGCGCATCGGCGCCCGTCGCTATGCCGGCTCGCGATCAGGGCGCGCGTCGGTTGGCGGCGTTGGGAAGCAGATTTCGGTGCGGGACGATTGCTTGGCTCCGAAGGATTTATCGCCGCCGGTCCCAGCGACGACGTCGCAGCCGCCATGACCGACGCTAGCGCCACGTTCTCATGGCTTGACCGGTCGGCGATCGCGGCACGGATCCCCTTCGCAGTTCCACCTTGGGAGACAGGCGTTTTCGATCCGCTCGGCGGATGCTTGCGCATCCGGCGGGCGCTGACCGCCCTGGCCCAGCGGGTGAGCATCCGTCGCGACGAGATCGCCTCGGTTGCCGACGACGGCTCGATAGTCCTTGCGGACGGCACGATAGTGCGAGCCGATCGCGTGCTCATCTGTGCTGGCGTTCAGACGCCGGCACTCTTCGGGCCGCTCGACGTCGAGTTCCTTCCGCACACTCGCATCACCTACGAAGGGCCCGATGCCGTTGGTGCGGCATGCCTTTCCGCACCCGAGGGCTACGGGCTGCCGGTGGGCAGCACGGGCCGGTGGGCATTCGGCCAAGTCACGCCAGACCCCGCGACCGTGCACGCGCTGTTCCCGTCGCTGGTGCCGGTCGACCAGGTGAACTGCGTCACGGTGCGCGCGCCCTGGCTGGATGCCGGCGGCGACGGGTGGACCGTGAGTCGCCGCGGCCGCGTCGTCGCATTCGTCGGCAGCAACCTGATGAAGTTCGGGCCGCTGCTCGGTGAGCTGCTGGCCCAGGCCATGCTGAGCGACGAGCTGCCCAGCGATCTGATCTGAACGCCCTTACCGGCGAAAACTTGCCAGCAGCGATTCGAAACCTTGAAGTGTGTTGTTCAGCAACCGAACCGGATTCTCGACCCTGATCTGCTCGACTTTCGGGATCATCGCGCGCAACAACGCATGCATCTCCATCTTCGACAGGTACATGCCGACACAGGCGTGGGCACCGAAACCCCATCCGAGGTTGGCACCCTTGCGATGCAACGAGAAATCCTCAGGCCGTTCGAACTGGGTTTCGTCCATGTTGGCTGACGCATAGAGCAACGCCACGCGATGGCCCCTGCGCAGAACAGTGCCGTCGATCTCGGTGTCGCGCTTGATCATTCGCGTGAACCCACGCACCGGCGAGCCGAGGCGGACGGCTTCGACCGTGGCGACCGGCACAAGATCGGGATCACGCCGCAGCTCGCTCCATACGTCGGGGTTGGTGCCCAAGCTCCATAACAGCTGGGCGGATGCCAGGATCGTGGTATCCAGGCTCGGGCCGATGAAATCGATCACCATCGCCTTGGCCTCCGCCGGGTTCAAAGTGCCGTCATGGCCCGCGGCCAGAATCGATTCCGCCCACCCGCCGCACTTGACGTTCTCGGAGCGGAGAGTTCGCGCATAACGCCGCAGGCTCAATCCGGTAGGCATTGCCCTCAACGTTCGACCGTTGATCGGTCCCAGGACGTCGAATGCGCCGCGGCCGTAGTTCAGCATTCGGTGGTGGTCGATGTCGACACCGACGAGATCGGCGACTACCCGGATGGGGAGATGCGCGGCGAAATCGGCGACTCCGTCGAACTCGTCACGGTGGCACAGCTTATCGATAAGCGCGGATGCCTCCGCTTGCAGAATCGGGTCGACCGCGGCGAGTGCTTTGGCCGAAAGTGATTGCAGCAGTTGGCGACGCCGCCTGACGTGCGCGTCGCCGTCGCTGGCGAGCGTGGTACCCGCGGCCAGGATATTGGTGATCGGATTGGCAGCGACACCGTCGCCGCTGCAGTAGGTCTTGTCGTCGCCGAGCGCTTGGCGGACATCCCGGTAGCGGCCCATGACCCAGGACCGGTGCTTTGGCAGCCACACCGCGGCTCCCGCATCGCGGATCCGTCGGTAGGTCTCGACGGGCTTGAGCAGCGTCTCCCTGCTGTAGAGGTCTATCGGCAGCGTCGGAGTTCCGGCTGCAGGTCCGCGATCAAACACGCTCATGATTGAACACCCACCGACGTCGCGATATGCGAACTTGGGCGAGCCGGTCAGCCGAATCGATTTCGCAAAACGGGGGCGGGCGACTGCCCGTTAGAGGAGGATCTTTGTCGCAGAGCGGCCGAGGGGTGCTGAAACCGCGTTTTGTGAATGTGTGGAGGACAGCGATGGGTCATTACCGAGCGAATCTGCGAGACCTGGAGTTCAACCTGTTCGAGGTTCTCGGTCTCGACGCCGTGCTCGATTCGGGCGCCTACGGTGACCTGGACACCGCGACGGTGCGTGAGATCCTCCGCGAGGTGGCGCGGCTGGCCGAGGGGCCGATCGCGGCCTCGTTCGTCGCAGCCGATCGCAACCCGCCGCGCTTCCTTCCCGATGAGCACACCATTGCGGTGCCGGATTCCGTGCGACCGGCCGTTGCCGCGTTCAAGGACGCCGGATGGTGGCGAATCGGAATGTCCGAGGCGATCGGCGGAATGTCGGCACCGGCTCCACTGACTTGGGCTGTCAACGAGATGATGATCTGCGCCAACCCCGCCATTCAGTGGTACAGCACGCCGCTCATGTCCCAGGTGCTCGCGCTGGTCGGTACCGAACAGCAGAAGCAATGGGCGCGTGTGGGTTTGGATCGCGGCTGGACGGGAACGATGGCCCTGACCGAGCCCGACGCGGGTTCTGACGTCGGCGCTGGGCGCACCAGGGCAATACCGCAACCGGACGGCACCTGGCATATCGAGGGGGTGAAGCGGTTCATCTCCGGGGGCGACGTCGGTGACACTGCGGAGAACCTGTTCCACCTCGTGCTGGCGCGGCCGGAGGGTGCCGGACCCGGCACGAAGGGCCTGAGCCTGTTCTACGTTCCGAAATTGCTCTTCGACCCGGACACGCTGGATCTCCGCGAACGCAACGGCGTGTTCGCGACGGCGCTGGAAGACAAGATGGGCATCAAGGCCTCGCCGACCTGCGAATTGACCTTTGGCGCTAATGGCATTCCGGCCGTCGGGTACTTGGTCGGCGACGTACACAACGGCATCGCGCAGATGTTCAAGGCCATTCAGTACGCGCGAATGATGGTCGGTATCAAGTCAATCGGAACCTTGTCGACTGCGTATCTGCACGCACTCGACTATGCGCAGCAACGGGTGCAGGGACCAGACCTGAGTCGTTTCATGGACAAGACGGCGCCGCGGGTACCGATAACCCGCCACCCGGACGTGCGGCGAAGTCTCATGTTGCAGAAGGCCTATGCCGAAGGGTTGCGCGCACTGTACATGTACGCGGCCGCCTACCAGTACGAGTCCGGAGTTGCGCTGGTGGACGGAGTGGACGCCGATTTGGCCGCACGTGTGCATGATCTTCTGCTACCCATCATCAAGGGCGTCGGATCCGAGAAGTCCTACCAGTGGATCAACGAAAGCCTGCAAACACTGGGCGGGTCGGGCTTTTTGAAGGACTATCCCATCGAACAGTACATCCGGGACACCAGGATCGACTCGCTGTACGAGGGCACGACCGCGATCCAGTCGCTGGACTTCATCTTTCGCAAGGTGGCGCGCGACCGGGGTGTCGCCTTCGGGCACGTCGCTGGGCAGATCACGACGTTCATCGATAACATCGCCGGCGACCGGTTCAAGGCCGAGCGCGCGCTGCTGGCGGCGGCCCTGTCGGACGTCCAGGCGATGACGGGCACCCTTACCACGTATCTTTTTGCGGCAGAACGTAATCCCACCGAACTGTACAAGATCGGGCTGGTGTCGGTGGCTTTTTTGCACGCCGTCGGCGACCTGCTCATTGGGTGGCGCCTGCTGGTGCAGGCCGAGATCGCTGCCGCCGCAATCGATGCCGGCTCCGATGAGTCGTTCTATCGTGGCAAGATCGCCGCCGCCGCATTCTTCGCCAAGACCATCCTGCCGGCGATCTCTGCGACCCGAGTTGTGGTCGAGAACGTCGACATCGAGTTGATGGACGTGGCTGACGACGCCTTCTGACATCGCGCGCGCCGCATCATCCCCCGGCCGGCGGCTGTGCCACCACCGTCGGCTTGAACCCGTATTTGGGAGCGGCGAACGGGACCGGTGCACCGCGTCCACCGCCCAACAACGGCAGTCCGTTGAACGCGTTGGTCGCCGGTTCCCCGGCTCCCGCGAGTCCGTTCAGAGTCACAAGTGGTGTGGTCGGCGTCGGCGCGGCTCCGGCCCACGCCGACGGAACCGACAATCCGCCGACCGACATCGCCCGACCAACCCCTGCTGCCGCACCGCCCATCACGTTGGGGAACGCATGGGGTACCGACTCTATGGCTTTGGCTATCTCCGGGGCCGCCTTGGCCGCCTGTGGCAACAGCGCCTGGCTGAGGCCTTGGATGTCTTTGAACGAGGTTGTGAAAAGCCGCACGGGCGAAATCAGCCTGATGAATGTGTCGAACGGGGTGCTGGCGCTCAATGTCGACGATCCAGTCAGGCCCTTCAGAAGATCGCCCAACACCCCATCCACGACGATCCCGCTGCCGTTGGAGGTCAAGCTCAGGCCGAGCGGGTTGAGCGCAGCAGTGATATCGGCCGTTCCGGGCGGCGTACTCGTCACGCCGGCCAGACTCTGCAGCGTGCTCGGGATTGCTTTCAGGCTTTCGGCGTTGACGCCCGTGCCGGTTGCGACAGCTCGGCCGACGGCAGCGGCCTGGCCGGCCAGTCCGGCGGGGTTGGTGGCCTGTGTTGCCGGCCTGAACGGCGTCAGCGTCGACGCCGTCGCCGAAGTCCCCGCGTATCCGTACATCGCGGCCGCGTCCTGTGCCCACATCTCGGCGTATTGGGCCTCGGTGGCCGCAATCGCGGCGGTGTTCTGACCGAGGAAGTTTGTCGCCAGCAGCGCCATCAATAAGGTGCGGTTGGCCGCGATCTCCAGCGGCGGGACGGTTTGGGCGAACGCCGCCTCATAGGCGCCCGCCGCCGCTGCGGCCTGGCCGGCGACCTCATCGGCTTGTCCGCCGGTGCCGCTCAGCCATGCCAGCTGGGGGAACGCGGCCGCAGTCATGGATGCCGCGGATGGTCCCTGCCACGGCCCGTCGGTCAAGCCGTTTATCAGCGTCGCGTAGGCGGACGCGGTGGTGTGCAGTTCGCTGGCCAGCGCCTTCCACGCCGCCGCGGCGGCGAGCATCGGAGCAGAGCCTGGACCGGAGTACATCAGCGCGGAGTTGATCTCCGGCGGTAACAACCCGAAATCGACCATAGTTGATCCGCCTAGGCCACCGCGGTCGCGTTCGCAGCCTCGGTGGCCGCATACGATCCGGCGCTGATCTCCAGCGTGGTTGCCAATTGCTCGCGGATCGCTGCGGCCTGAGCGCTTATTTCTTGGTAAAGCCTTGCATGGGAGGCGAATTGCACAGCAGTCAGGATGGACACCACGTCGGCTGCGGCCGGCACCACTCCAGTCGTCGGGACTGCCGCGGCCACGTTTTCGGCCCAGACCGATGCATTCAAGGCTTGCATTTCCGCAGCGGTCACGGCAAGCACCTGCGGCTCTGCGATAACCATCGACATGTTGCTCCTCAAAAACCCGTTTCATCAATGAGTTTCAGTGACGGCGCTGTCACCGAACCACCTGCGAGGGTAGGTCAGCCGCATCCGGGAATGACAACTTCCCGCGCGCTAATTCATTGCGTTGTCGACAACCGTTCATTTTGCCGATCCATTTGAATGTGGCGTGAATGATGTTGTGAATTAATATGTTTGGAGTTTTCTATGACCATTGCGAAGGTAGCCGAGCGTCACGCACGGCCATGTATTCGACGCCCGGCTGGCTAGATATCTAGCACTGCGCCAACGTGTTTCGTTTGAAATCACCGGTGGACGCCGACACCCCTCAGGCAGAGGCGTCAGTTTCAGGGGAGTTCACCTCATAGACGACGCACATATGTGCGGCCTCGCTATGCCCACGGGCCTGGCGCTTAGTCCCCAGTAGGCGGCCCGAACCACGTCGTGAGTGCTTCAGCGAGTCCGTCGCGGTAAGAATCTCCCGTCCAGGCAACGTATCCGTCCGGCCTGATCAACACCGCAACGGGAGCGGTGACCACGCCCAATACCGGAAGCTCCCAGTCACCAACGTATTTCGCGTCAACCGATCGAACACGACCGCTCCAGGCAGCGATGTCGAAGCCGCCGGGATCACCGAGGTTGAGCAGCACCGGCTGGGCCTCACGCAGCAGTGTGAAGACGCGCACCGAACCATTTGCGGTGACGACGTCGAGATCAGGCATGCGGCGCCCCAGCAGTGGGTGCCCGTCGCCGAGGTCGTAGCGAATGTCCAGACCGGACATCATCGCGGCGAAGCGCTTGCGCGGCTCTTCCATGCCCAGGAGTTCGGCAACGACGTCGCGCATCGCCTTGGTGCGATCGTCGGCGCGAAGCAGCGCCATCTGCGCCATTGCGTTGCGCAGCACCCGCGCGGCGACCGGGTGCCGCTCGGCATGGTAGGTATCCAGCAAGCTGTCGGGTGAGGTGTGATTGACCACCTGGGCAAGCTTCCAGCCCAGGTTCACCGCGTCTTGCACACCGGTGTTGAGGCCCTGTCCACCCACCGGGTGATGCACGTGTGCGGCATCGCCGGCGAGCAGTATTCTTTTGTGCCGATAGATCGCGGCCTGCCGCGCCGCGTCGGTGAATCTGGAAATCCAAGCGGGACTGTGGATCTCGTAATCCGTGCCATACACGGCGATGAGCGCCTCGCTCAACTCGGCCAGCGTCGGCTCTCCTCCGGTTCGCAAGTGCTGCTCGGTCACCATGAGCCGCACCGAGCCGCTGTCCTCGACGCTCATCGAATGCACGCCGAGGGCATCGTGGCGGATGCCCCATTCCGGTGGTTTGTCCGGGTCGAAATCCATCTCGACCTCGGCGAGCAGATAGCTCGTCGTCGGATCCCAACCTGGGAATTCGATGCCGGCTGCTTTGCGAACCACGCTGCGCCCTCCGTCGCAGCCGACCAGATACCTCGTGCGCAGCGACCGACCGCCCTCCAGTGCGACGTCCACGCCGGTGCCGTCTTGAGCGATACCCGTCACGTCGTATCCGCGATAGATCGGGACCTTGAGCTCTGCGACCCACTCGGCCAGGATGCGTTCGATGTGCTCTTGCCACAACGCGAGTCCGTAGGGATGCCGGGTGGGAAAGTCGCTGATGTCCAGCCGAATTTGGGCATATCCAGCGACCTGCGCCACCTGACCCGCTGCCAAGAACCGGTCGGCGATTCCGCGCTGGTCGAGGATCTCGATGGTACGCGAATGCAGGCCCCCAGCCCGCGAGCCGATCAGGTCCTGATTGGCCCGGCGCTCGACGACGGCGACGTCGACTCCGGCCAGGGCCAATTCACCGGCCAACATCAGGCCCGTCGGACCGCCTCCGGCGACAACCACCGCGTGGCCGGATGTCGATCCGTCCGCGCTGTGCGACCTATCCGGCGTCAACTCGCCACCCACGCAGCACCCCCAGTCAGTGAATTACGGCTTCGGCCAGCGATTTTGCGCCATACCCCCGGTCTTGCCGCAAGCCCCGGGGTGCGCTATATGTTGAAAGTGAGAGAGTAATTTTCTCCTGTCCCTCCCACGGAACCCGCCGCGAGCCGTTGGTTGCACAGAGCCGTTGGTTGCACAGAGCCGTTGGTTGCACAATGGGACAAATGCCGCAGCGGTCGCCGAGGCTGGGAGTGGGGAATGGCTGACATCACCATGTTGATCCTCGCTGACCACGAATGGTTTCGGGAACAGTTCGCCAGGCTGGACTATCTGCAGTCGCAGGAACCTGTCGATCACGCCGCGCTCGGGCGGGTGTGGCGTCCGCTCGCTGACAAGCTCGACGTACATGCCTATATCGAAGAGAGCATCTTCTACCCGCAGCTGCTGAAGCGGGGTGCCGACGATCCCGAGGGCGAGACGCTCGACGCCATCGGCGATCACAATGACATTCGCGACGGAGTGCGGGCTGCCAACGCAAGCCGTGTCGGCAGCGAGGAATGGTGGGCGGCGGTCGGGCGCACCCGGCTCGCTAACGACGAGCACATGGGCGAAGAAGAACGAGAAGGACTCTCAGACTTCCGTCGCCATGCCCCGATCGGGCTGCGCGAAGCGCTCGGACGGCAATACAGCACATTCATGGCCGAGCATCCAACCGCCGAAGGGTTGCCGATCACCGACCGCGACCCCGAACGCTACGTGGAGAAGGTCGAGGGCGCCCAACGGTCCGAACGCACCGACTTTTCGCTTCGCATCGGCAGCCTCAAAGGCAAGTGAGCTGTGGTGCGCGCCGTTTCGCGTCGAGCCTGCGGTAGTGGCGCCGAACCTGCGCAGAGGGTCAACGTTGGCGGCGAACTCGCGCCCTCCGCGCAGTTTCGGCGATGACCTGAAATAGCGCTGTCGGCATCGCATGGTTAACTGCGACGATGGGCAGAGAACCGGGGCTGGCGCGACGCTTCTTCGATCGATTCGAGCCGGTGCATGCGGTGACGTACTTCGCTCCCGAGGCGCGAGCCGCTTTGGACGCGTTGGGCTACCGCGGGTTTTGGATGGGCTACTTCGCGGCCCGGTCCGCGCCGCTGGGCATGGTTCCGACCGAGGTGGTTACCGCGATCTTCTACAACTTCGCGCCTCAACGGGTCGCCAAGGCGCTGCCGGCGGCGTGGCAGATCGCGGATCCGGAAGCCGCCTTGCGTGCCCGCGATGACTCTGCCGTGGCGACGCTGCGCCGCTACGGTCTGGAGGCAGACGAAAACGTCCGTGTCGCAGCGGAATTGGCCGGGCGTGCGGCGCGCGGTGCACCGCTGGACGCAAGACCGTTGTTCGCCGCGAATCTGGCGCTGCCGTGGCCGGAGGATCCGCTGGCCGCGTTGTGGCACGCCACCACATTGCTGCGGGAACATCGTGGCGACGCGCACGTGGCGGTACTGACCGCTGCGGGGATTTCCGGCCGGGAATCCAACGTGTTGCATGCGGCGGCAGGCAAGGTCCCGCGCGACTACATCGCCCGCACCCGCGACTACGACGAAACCGAGTGGCGACACCACGAACAAAGGCTGATGGAGCGTGGCTTGCTGACCGACGACGGATCCCTGACGCCATCGGGCAGGGAGCTGAAGGACGAGATCGAGGCACGAACCGACCTACTCGCCCTGTCGGCGCTCCAGGCCCTCGGTGACGACGAGGTGGAAGCGTTGTTCCAGGCGCTGACCCCGATCACCAGGGCAGTGGTCGCAGGTGGCGACATCCCCGCCGTAACTCCGATGGATGTACGTCGCCACGAACTACAGGACAGCAGCGCACATTTGGCTGCTTCTTCAGTGTGAGCCGCGCGACCGTGAGGATGAACCCATGAAAGTGCCGTGGGAGCCGATAGACGCGCGTGAAGATGAGTCGGTTGTCGGCTCGATAGCCACCGTCGACAGCCTGGCGGTTGCCGGCTCAGTCGCCACGGCAAAGAGCGTCGCGGTTGCCGGATCGGTTTCGACAGCGGCCAGTGCGGCCGTGGCGGGCTCGGTTGCGACCGCCGGCAGCGTTGCGGTCGCGGGCTCGGCGGGCACCGCGGGCAGTGCCGGGGTGATTTCCAGTGCGTTGATGGTGCTCTGCGTGGCTGTCCGCGAATGTGTGGCATGTCTGGCATGTGTCGCCTGCACCCGTTGCGCGGCGTGCGTCGGCTGTGTGCGCTGCACCGACTGCGTGGCGTGCATCGGCTGCGTGAATTGCTCAGGGTTGCGTAACGCCAAGGGCGCGAGAAACATTCACGTGCAACCCGCCGCATGACCGAGACTGTCTACCGCCAGGCGAATACCGGTTGCTCGAGCTCGTCGACCGGATCGTGGCGGCCTTCGAGGCACAACCACCGCAGCTGCAGCAGCACAGCGCCCGTCGGCGCGTGAATCAAGTCGTTTCCCAACGGGATTTGCACGACCGGTCGGGGGCTCTCCGGGATCGCAATGAATCTCGGTGAATCGGGGCGCTGCAGTTGGTGCAAGCCAACCCGATACACGGCCACCACTTCGTCGGGCGCGGGTTGGGGATCGAGTCGTCCGCCGCCCCAGATCACCACCGGTGTGATGACGTAACCAGACCGTGTTGGGTAGTCGTCGATCAGGCCGAGAACGGCGGCCTCGGACAGTTGGACGGCCACCTCCTCGTCCAGCTCGCGAAGTGCGGCGTCTACCACTGTCTCGCCCGGGTCCACCCGCCCGCCGGGCAGCGCCCATTGCGCAGCATGCGAGGTGAGGCGAGATGCTCTGCGGCACAACAGGAAAGCCGCACCGCCGGAGACGTCGACCATGCGGCCGTCTAAGCTTTCCGGGATCGGCCGCCCGTCGATCCATTCCTCTACCGGCGCCGGGTCCACCCTGTCTTCGCCGACCTCGGAGTCGACCAGCACCACCGCGACGGCCGCATGCCGCTTCGTCGGGTCGGTCACGACGCGGCGATCGTGACCGGTCAAACGGGCACGGATCTGCTCGCGCAGCGCATCGTCATAGGTGATCGGCACCGTTCGACCATATGCATGTGCGGTTCATGCCGTGGCGGCGATACCCCAGTTGAGGCCGTATCCGACCGAAACCTCGAGGGGCACATCCAGCGGATATGCGCCGCTCATGTGTTCGCACACGTGCGCCATCAAGATGTCACGTTCGCCATGCGCTACCTCGAACACCAGCTCGTCATTCGCTTGCAACACCATGCGCGATTTCAGCCCGGCATCGTTGATCGCTTGGTGGACGTTGATCATCGCGACTTTGACGATGTCGGCTGCGCCGCCCGCTACCGACGTGGCCAGCGCGGCCCGCTCAGCGACCTCCCGTACCTGGGGATCGCTGCTGTCAAGTTCGGGCAGGTAGCGGCGGCGGCCCAGCAGGGTGGCGGCATATCCGAGCCTGCGCGCGTCTTCGACGATTCGTCCGGCATCGCCGGACAAGTGGGCCATGACCCGCATCTCGAGCTGGCGGTATCGCGCCGTCAGCAGCTCGGCGTACCCATCCCCCGCCACGAACGCCTGCCGGATCCGGCCGGCCGCAGCATGCAGATCCGGGTCGGACGAACTGAGCCTGCCGGTGGTCTGGTGAAAGGTGGTGTGGACGCGCCCATCGGACGCGATCGAACTCAGCAGTCTGCCGGTCAGTGCCGTCCGATCCACCGCGATGCCTGCGGTCTCCAAGTCGACCAGCACCCGCTGCACCGGCAGCTCCAGCCGGCTCAGCAACGACGACGAGTCGATACGCGCCAACTCCTCGTCAAGCACGTCGGCCAGATCGAGCACCGCGCATGCCTTCAGGATCAACGCCGGCACCGCCTTCCGGTCCAGCGATGAAAGTTGCTGCGGTTCAGCAGCTTCCGTGGGAAGCGCACACCGCATGTGGTGTATCAACAGATCATTGAGCGCCAAGCTGCGATGCTCGGGCCGCAACAGATATGCCGCCAACGCGGTGTCCGAGGCGACACCACGCAACGCCCATCCGCATCCGGCCAAAGCGTGCATCGCGGGCTTGGCCTCGTGTACCGCCTTGGGCGGGCCAGGGTCGGCGAGCCAGGACGCCAGCGCCGCCTCGTCGTCCGGCGTCAACGCGGCGACGTCGATGTAGCGGCCATCCCCGTCCGCCGCCACGATCGCCACCGCAACGGAACCACTGGAAGCCGCGACTGCCAGGCCGAAGCGATTGCCCAGGCTATGTTCGGCCAGCCAGGAGGCGAGCTCTCCGTCTTGCAGCTCCCGCCCGCGCACGTCGAATTCATTCGGCACGTTGTTCATCTCGGCCATGGTCTCCCACCATTGTGGCGACCCGCTGATGCGCCCGATCAATCGCGCTCGCTACCGTCATCAGAGACGTCACGGAGGTTTCTATGGCTGGGCAAATCGCGTTGGTCGATTATCTGGTGCTCGACGATGGCGAACCGCATCTGGTCGCGCAGGAATGTACGAATTGCGGTGCTCGGTTCTTCGACCGCCGCAACGCTTGTGCCGGCTGTTTCGCGACCGAGTTCAAGACCGTCCCGGTTGCGACCGAGGGCACGGTGCGGACTTTTACCATCGTCACCTTCGCCGCGCCGGGGATCCCCGTCCCGTTTGTGGCCTCGGTTGTCGACTGCGAGGGCACACAGGTGCGCGCCAACCTGATCAACGTCGACCCCACTCCAGAGCATGTGCGCGACGGCATGAAAGTGCGGCTGGCCACCTACCCGATCGGCACCGACTCGGCCGGCACCGAGGCAATCGGCTTCGGTTTCGAGCCCGTCCCCTGACTTAGCACCGATTGACGAAGGAGCAGCGACGATGAGCGCCAGCGACGAGATTTGGATCCTGGGTATCCGGATGACCAAGTTCGGCAAGCATCCCGACCGCGACCCGGTAGACCTGGCGGCCGAAGCGGCCACCGGCGCGCTGGCCGATGCCGGCGTGAGCATGGCCGACATCGGAGTGCTGGCGGCGGGCAACCTGATGAATGCGAATGCGGGGCTCGGCCAGCAGCTGCAGAAGCAGATCGGCCAGACCGGCATTCCGGTCTACAACGTGGCGAACGCCTGCGCGACGGGCGCCACCGCGCTGCGCACAGCCATCATGGCCGTCAAGGCCGGCGAGGTCGATTACGGCCTGGCCGTCGGCGTGGAAAAGCTGTCCGGCGCGGGACTGCTCGGAGCGGGCGGGAAGACGAAGGCCGACACCGACGTCTGGGCGCCGAAGGGGCGCTACGGGGCGGTCGCGCCCGTCGACGGGCGGATCGGCACTGAGGCCATGCCCGGTGTGTTCGCCCAGATCGGCACCGAGTACGGCCACAAGTACGGCGGCACCAGCTTCGAACTGTTCGCCAAGATCAGCGAGAAGAACCATGCCCACTCGACGCTGAATCCCCTTGCCGCCTACCAGAAGCGGTTCACCCTCGAACAGATCATGAACGATGTCATGATCGCCTACCCGAACACCCGGCCGATGTGTTCGGCCAACTGTGACGGTGCCGCGGCCGCGGTGGTGTGCAACGGCGAGACGCTGAAATCGCTGTCGCCCGAGCAGCGTCGGCGCGCGGTGAAGGTGTCGGCCTCGGTGCTGACCACCGATCCCTACGAGCCGGGCTGCCAGGTCCTGCCGAACGTCAACACGCTGACCCGCAACGCCGCCCAGACCGCGTACGAGCAAGCCGGAATCGGACCGAGCGACCTCGACCTGGTCGAACTGCACGACTGCTTCGCCACCGCCGAGCTGGTGCACTACGACAACTTGATGTTGTGCGACGAAGGCGGCGCCGCCGACTTCTTCAACTCCGGCGCCACTTGGCGCGACGGGTCGACGCCGGTGAACGTGTCGGGCGGCCTGCAGTCCAAGGGTCATCCCATCGCGGCTACCGGCATCGCCAACATCTGGGAAATCTGCCACCATCTCCGCGGAGAGGCCGGCGAGCGTCAGATCGACAATGCGAAAGTCGGCTTGGCCCATGTCATCGGCTTGGGCTCGGCCTGCGGCGTGCACATTCTGGAAAAGTCGGCGGCTTAGTAGCGCGAGCAGCCGCAAGAATTTCGCAAGCCGTCCGATGCAAGATGACTGATCATGAGGCGAGGAATCGCACCGTTGACGACGGCTCTGCTGGTTCTGGCGGGCCTGGGTGCAGGGACCGCGCAGGCGACCGGCCGGCCGTATTGTCCGGGCGATCCGCCGAACTGGGCTCCCGGCGGCCCGCCGAACACGAGTTTCGTGCATTGGAACTGGAGCGTCTGCCACAACTATCACTACGGGCCGACCGGTGTGGTCGACGAGGACACGGGTCACGTGTGGCCCTATCCCACCGGTCCGATTCCGCCGGCAGGGCCACCCGCGCCTCCGGGATCGCCTCCGCCGCCCGGCTGCCCGCCGTGGGCCACAATCTTTAGCGGCCCGGCGCAGTGCGGCGGGCTCTGAGAAGGCCGCGACACGCCTAGATCGGAGCTACCCGATCAGCCCACGGACACGCCTGTTCAAGCTGGGCCGCCAGCCGGATCAGCAGTGACTCGCCGCCCAGCGGCGCGACGAACTGCACGCCCAACGGCAAAGAGTCGGCGGTCCAATGGAGTGGCAGCGAAATCGCCGGGCGCCCAGTGAGATTCGCCAGCTGGGTGTACGGCACCCAGCCGAGGTTCTGCTGCACCATGTCGTCGACGATCTTGGTATGACGCAACAGGCGGGCGGTGCGAGTCTTGATCAGCGCATCGGCGCCGCGCTGCAATGCGACCGGCAAGTCGAACTCGCCGATCTTCGGCGGTGGAGTCGCCAAAGTCGGGGTCAGCAGCAGGTCGTACGACTCGAAGAACGTGGTCAGCCGCCGGGTGTGCTCGTGGCGCCGCTGTACGGCGTCCACGTAGTCGACGCCACTGGTCGCGCGGCCGAGTGCGGCCATGAGCAGCGTGTCGCGCTCGAACGACTCGTTGCCCGCATCGGCCAACCGCTTGGCTTCGTCCACCTCCCAGGCCAGGTGGACGAACCAGGTGAGCAGGAACTCTCGAGCGAGTGCGGCATCGTCGTACGGCGCCTGCGGCAGCTCCTCGACGTCGTGACCCAGCTCGGACAGCACGCGTACGGACGCATCGACGGCCGCAAAAGCTTCGCGGTGCGGATTCGGATTGATCGCCGACGGCACCCGTACGCCGATCCGGAGTCTGACAGGGTCCTCGCCCAGGCACGACGCAAACGGGGCGTCGGGCACGGCCGGCAGGTATGGCCCGAAAGATTCTCCGCCACAAATGATGTCGAGCATCGCAGCCGTGTCCCGCACGGTCCGAGACACCACCCCCTGAACCGCCGCGCCGTGCATGGACTCGCCGGTCGCCGGGCCCATGGGCGTCAGCCCGCGCCCTGGCTTCAAACCGACCAGCCCACAACACGCCGCCGGAATGCGAATCGAACCGCCACCGTCGTTCGCGCCGGCACACGGCACGATCCCCGCCGCGACCGCAGCTGCCGAACCTCCCGAGGATCCACCTGGCGTCCGCTGCAGGTCCCACGGATTGCGTGCCGGCCCCCATGCCACCGGCTCCGTGATGCCCTTGGCCCCGAACTCCGGGAGGTTGGTCTTGCCAAAGATCACCAATCCGGCGTCGATCCAGCGCTGGACCACGGTGGCGTGCTCGGCAACGGGCGTCGACATCAGCGAGCGTGAGCCTTGCGAGGTGGGCAGACCCGCGTAGTCCTGGGCGATGTCCTTGATCAGAAACGGGACTCCGGCGAATGGGCCCCTGAGGTCGTCGGGCGACGTAGGGACGTCACGCACGATCGCGTTGATCCGCGGGTTTACCGCAGCGGCCCGCTCCCGCGCCTGCGTGAGCAGCTCCGCGGCCGTCACCTCCTTGTCGGCGACCAGCTTCGCCAGCCCGGTGTCGTCGTATTTCCGGTACTCGTCGAAATTCATCGTCTGACCGTATGCCTTTCGGTAACGACGAGTAACCGAAGTTTCGCGGCGGATGATTCGGGAGATCCTGATCGGGAGCAACTACAGACTTCCCGGGAGGCCTCGCGTGGATCAGCCAGGCGGCAGCAATTCAAAGCCGGTGCCGAAGGACGCCCGGAGGGCGACTGACGCGCAGCGTGAAGAGGAAGAGCAACTGGAGCACCAGCACGACGACCCTGACGCGCCGGGTTCGCACCAGTCTCAACGCCAACTCCCCGATGAGAGCACGCGGTAGCACGTAACTGCCGTAGGACCCTTTCCTGCTGCGGCAGCTTCCCGGCGGAACCAGTTAATGGGGCGACACGGCGGCGTAGCGCGTGGGTTCAAAGTTCTCATCTCGGGTACAAAAAGTGGTACCGGCGGTACCGCGCAACCGTCACGCTGCCGGTCACCTGACATGAGAGGGATTGACGATGAGCGATTACTCCACGACAGCGGCGGCGCCGATTGGCGCACCTCACGAGGAGCTAGGTCGCGAGAATTCGTTGCTCGCTCCCGACCAGGACCCGTTCTACCGCGCGCCCTCGGGATATCAGCAGGCTGAGCCCGGCGATGTGCTCAGCTCACGCACGGTTGAGCTGGGTTTTCTAGGTGTGATCCGACAGCGGGTGCGCGCAACACAGTTGTTGTACCGCAGCACAGATCTGCACGGCGAGCCCGAGGTCGCCGTCACCACCGTCCTGGTGCCACAGTGCCCCAGTCCAGGCCCCAGTCCAGGAGAAGTACGCCCGCTGCTGTCGTATCAGTGCGCAATCGACGCTGTCGCACCGCGATGCTTTCCGTCGTATGCGCTCCGGCTCGGCGCGAGGCCGATCGGCGCGTTCGTGCAATCGGAATACTTGCTGGTCGCGGCCGCGTTGGCTCAGGGGTGGGCGGTCTCGGTTCCGGACCATGAGGGCTGCCACGGCATGTGGGGAGCTCCGCATGAGCCCGGCTACCGCATCCTCGACGGTGTGCGGGCAGCGCTGAACTGCGACCGGCTCGAGTTATCGTCGTCGGCTCCGGTCGCACTGTGGGGTTATTCGGGTGGAGGTTTGGCCTCGGCGTGGGCAGCTGAACACCACACCGACTACGCCCCGGAGCTGAACGTGGTCGGAGCGGTGCTGGGTTCACCAGTCGGGGACTGCGGCAGCGTCGCACGCCATCTGAACGGAACGTTCTTCGCAGGTCTTGCCGCCCTGATGATCGCGGCGTTGACCCATGTGTTCCCCGGGGCGCAACGTGTTGTCGACGAGCATGCCACCGAGGCAGGCCGGCGGTTGCTCGACGAGTTGCACACGATGACAACAGCTGAGGCCGTGTGGCGTTTGCGCCACACCGACATCGGCACCTACGTGGACATGTCCGCCGACGAACTGTGGGAGCTCCCCGAGGTGAGGGAGGTCTTCGACGCCACGAAAGTGGGCCAATTGACCCCTCAGGCACCGATTTTGGTCGTGCAGTCCGCCCACGACAGGATCATCAGTGTCGATGCCATCGACAAATTGGTCGCGTTCTACCGGTACGGTGGCGCAGCCGTCGCCTATCATCGAGACCGGTTCTGCGGGCACCTACTGTTGCATCCGCTGTCCGCACCGATGGCACTGCGCTGGCTAGGTGAGCGATTCGCCGGCCAGCCGTTTCATCAGCAGGACCGTAAAGCCGTGTGGCCGACCGTACTCAATCCGTCCACGTATCTGGGCATGCTGAAACTGGGAGCGACCACTGTGCGGGTAATTGCAGGCCGCTTGGCCTAAACCCGTTGATAGTCAACGAAATTGCCTGATTAGGGCGCAATGGGCTGCGCGGAGCTATCGTAGGCAGGCAGTAAGCCCCTAACGAAACTCTGGGGTGACGCGCCGTTCGACAGCTAGACATTGAGCCCAGAGAACATGACTCGGCCCGGATCGTACTTCTGCCGAACGGTGCTCAGCTGGGACAGATTCGAGCCGAAGTAGCGCGACGCAGGCTGATTGGGCTCCAGATAGTTAACGTAGCCGCCGACCGAATACGGTTGCACCGCTTGATGTGCCGTATTTAGCCAGCCGGCCGCCGCCGACGGGTCACCCGAGGTTTCGACATACCACTGCACCAATGCGGACTGTCGCCGCCATGGAAACGCGGTGGCCCCGGGCGCCACACTGGCCATGGCGCCGTCGAGCGCGTGCATGATGGCCAACATGCGGCCCGCCCCACGGGGAAAGGCGTCGACGGCAGCGGCGATCCCCTTGGCGACGGCGGCGTTGACGGTGGGGAAGACATCGGAACCGCCGACATATCCGAGCGGCGCCGGGTTGAGGTTCCCGACGGCCAGATACTTGACCAGGTCCAGGTAGTCGAATGTGTGGTTCTCGGTACCGGTCGGTTGCAGCCCGACAGCTGAAATGATTGCGGCCGCAACACTATTCCCCGATCCGGCCGGGCAGGTCGCAAGAATTCGGCAATGCGGGCCCATTGGGTCGACGGTGGCGTCCGCAAGTGCCCAGCTGTTTCGGTCGGCGGTCCGCAGCCAATTCTGCCAACCGACCAGGACCTGCGCGAACGACTGCGGCGGGAAGTTGAGGTTCACCACGTCGAGGTTCGTGGTGGCGAACGTGGCAAACGTCAGCGAGGTTGTCACCCCGAAGTTGCCGCCACCACCACCGCGTAACGCCCAGAACAGGTCGGGGTTGCTGGCGGCTGACGCGGTGACCGCCTGGCCGCCGGGCAGCACTACCGACGCCGATGTCAACTGATCGCAGAGCAGGCCGGCGTGACGGGAATTGGCCCCCATTCCGCCGCCCAGGGCATGCCCCGCGGAGCCGACCGACGGGCAGGTACCGGTCGGGATGCCCCGGCCGGCTCCGGCCAGCGCCTCGTGCATCGCGTACAAACTGGTCGCGGGAGTCACCGTGACCTGGCCGCTGCCGGCGTCGAAATTGATTCCCCCGGGCAGCTGACGCAGGTCAAGCACCATGGTTCCGTTGGCGGTGGACGCTCCGGTATAGGAGTGGCCACCACTGCGCGGTGCGACCTTGAGGTTGTGCGCACTGGCGAATGCCATCGCCTTTTGCACGTCGGCAGTCGAGGTGGGAGTGACGATCGCGGCCGGCGTCGAGTTGTTGTAGTTCGTGTTGAAAACCTGTTTGGCCGTTGCGAATTGGGGACCGTCCGGTAGCAACACCTTTCCGCCGAGAGCCGAAGAAAGGCCCTCCCAGCCTGAGGCATTAGGAGCTGCGGTGGCACGCACCGAGCCGAAGACCGCGCCGGCGGCCAACGCTCCGGCGGCGCCCCGCAGAAACGTCTGACGCGAAAACTCACGCGCCAACGTCGCGCTGCTGTGAAGTGACGGTCGCGAGCGCGGCGCAGCCGGGAGCTGCGGGCCGGCACCATCCCGCAGTGACGGTCGCGAGCGCGGCGCAGCCGGGCGCTGCGGGCCGGCACCATCCCGCGATTGCGTCATGTCCCGCATTGTTGGCTACCGGAGGACAACTTCCCGGCTGCCATGTCGCGCGATACCCAACCGTGGCCGAACCTTTACCGTTGGCGGCGCGAACGTTTTCGGGCTTGTGCTCAGCCGGCGCCTTTGCCGTTGTCAACCCGGTAGACGGCGCCGTGGACGGCCGCAGCGGCGTCGCTGGCAAGAAATGCGATGACGTTGGCGACGTCGCCGGGTTGCATCATGCCGCGCGGTGCGGCCGAACGCATGATCAGGTCGTAGTTGGGGTTCTCCGGGGCGCTGAACTGCTCGATCTGCGGCGTCAGCATCCCGCCGGGGCATACTGCGTTGACGCGCAAGCGATCCGCCGTGTATTCCACCGCCAGTGCACGGGTCAACCCGATCAGCCCGTGTTTGGCCGCGCAATATCCTGCCGAATACGCCTGGCCCTCGACGCCGGCGATGGACGCGACGTTGACGATGTTGCCGCCGCGGGCCAGCAGGTGCGGCAACGCGGCCCGGCACAGGTAGAACGGGCCGCTCAGGTTGGTCGCCAGGTCGTCAGCCCAGTCCTCGTCGCTCATCAGCTCGGTCCGCCGCATCTGGTGCCGCCCGGCAATGTTGATCAGCACGTCGAGTGCGCCGAACTTTGCGACGCACTGCTCGACGGCAGCGCTGCAGGCTTGCGGCGACACCACGTCCACCGACGCGTAAGCACCGCCGTCCACGTCGGCGAACACTTCACCGAGGCGCTCGGCGTCTCGCGCGATGCCGAAGACTTTCGCGCCCCGGCGGGCCAGCAGGCGTGCCGTTTCCGCGCCCAGGCCCGACGAGGCGCCGGTCACCAGCGCGATCTTGCCCTGTAAAGCTGTCACTGTCCGCCTTTCGACTCGCCTGGCCATCGATCCCTAGCGTCGGACCGCAAAGGTCGTTGGCCGCACATCAATAGTGGTATCGAGCCTTCAGGATTTTGACTTCATCGTCGTCTGCTCTGTACACGAGCCGGTGTTCGTCGTCGATTCGCCGGGACCCGTACCCGGACAGTTCCCCCTTTAGCGGTTCTGGTTTTCCAATCCCTGTGAATGGGTTGCGCTGGATCTCTGCGATGAGCCTGATAATCCGGCGTGCCGTCCTGCGGTCAGAGGCTAGCCAGAACTGAAAGTCGTTCCACCCGTCCGGATCGAAGCTTATGCTCCTCACTCCTCCCCGCCGGCCATCTCGCGTAGGTCGTCGATCGACTTGGTGTACCCGGCGGATGCGGCGCGACCGGCCTTGTCTCGAGTGACGGCCTCCATGAGTCGACGTGCGTTCTCGGGCGAGCGCAGCAAATAGACCGTTTCTTGCCACGAGTCGTAATCATCGGCAGACATCAGCACCGCATCTCCTGCTTTGGACGTGATGCGCACAGGTTGGTGGTCGTTGTTGACTTGCTCAAGCAGCGGAAATAGGCGCTGGCGCGCTTCACTTGCGCTGATGGCCATAAGCTGAACCCTCCTGAGTCGTACGATGTCTCCGTACCACTACAGTACGGGCAATCCGTACGAGCAGCACTATCGGTGTGACCACATGACGGGCGCCGGATGGCTCATTCATGGCACGCATTTCACGGATGACTTTGGGTATCCCGTGTGGGACGCACAGGTACATGCATGCTGCTTGCTGAGGCGTCCGACGATCAAGGTCGCTGTGACGGGAGGACGACGTGGCGTCGAATAGGCGGGATGAGTCGCCGGACAGCGGGGTTGTTCAGGAGGAGGATCCCCCGCACGTCGGCCAGGACGGTTCGCCGCGAGCGACAGATGACGAGTGGACATCGCAGTTGGCTGACGAACTGAGCGCCATCGACGAGGTGCTGGGGGCCGGCGGCTCGCAGCGAGTCGGCAGATTCCGCTTTATCCTCGACGGCCAGCGCTGGGAGTGGTCAGACGCGGTGGCGCGCATGCACGGCTACGACAGCAGCGAAGCGGTACAGCCCACGACCGAGCTCTTGTTGCGGCACAAGCATCCCGACGACCGCCACGAAGTAGCAGCTGCCTTGGAACGGGTGTTGCGAGGCGAACCCTTCAGCAGCCGGCACCGCATCATCGACACTGGCGGACGCACCCGCACGGTGGTGGTAGTTGGCGACTCGTTGCTTGACAACACCGGGACGGTCGTCGGCACTACCGGGTTCTACGTCGACGTCACCGAGGCAGTGCAATCCGACATCACCGCCGTGCTCTCGGAGGCGGCTACCGCCCGGGCCCGTATCGAACAGGCTAAGGGTGTCCTGATGGCCGCGTATGGAATATCGGCCGAGCGAGCCTTCGACATCCTGGTTTGGCGCTCCCAGGAAACCAACTCCAAGCTGCGCGACCTGGCCAGCCGCTTCCTGGCCACCATCAACCAAAAGGCGCCGCCCGACCGACTGGCCTACATCGACCACGCCCTGCTCACCGCTTAGCAAACGGACACACCCGCGGGTGGTCTACGGCTTCGTCAGGTCGGCATACCGCGCGACGTGTTGATCGGTCGTCCCGAACTCGTACTGAATCGCGGTGAGGCGCTTGAAGTAATGGCCGATCGCCAGCTCCTCGGTCATCCCCATCCCGCCGTGCAGCTGCACGGCTTGCTGGCCGATGAACCGCGCCGCCCGGCCGACGGTCGCCTTGGCGACCGATACCGCGCGAGCGCGGACAGTGTCGTCGCCGTCCAGGTTGAGGATCGCGAGATAGACCGCGGCGACGGATTGTTCGAGTTCCATATACATGTCGACCATGCGGTGCTGCAGCACCTGAAACCGGCCGATCGGCTGCCCGAACTGCTGGCGCTGCTTGCAGTATTCGACGGTGTCCGCCAGAACTTTTCGCATGCAGCCAACTGCCTCGGAGCAGATCGCCGCGGCGCCCTCATCTCGCGCCCGAGCCAAAGATGGCCACGCTTGGCCCGCGAGCAAGGCGTCCGATGGCAGCCGGAGTTCGTTGAACTCGATGTCGGCCGCCCGCCGGTCGTCGATGGTTCGGTATGGGTGGGTCTTTATATCAGTGGCGCCAACCTCGGTGAGAAACAACGAGATTCCGTCTGCGCCGGGGGTGCGCGCGGTAACCAGGAGATGGGTGGCGAGCGGTGCAGCCATGGCCATGATCTTGGCGCCGCTCAATACCCATCCGTCACCGTCGGGCTGGGCCACTGTCGACACGTCCTGCCAACGATCGCCCGAAGTCGGCTCCGCGGCCGCCACCGCCACAATCGCATTGCCTGCGATGATGTCCTTCAGCACTGATGTCGCGGCCGGCCCTCCGGCGCGGCGTAACAGTCCGCCGGCGACGACGACCGCGTCGACGTACGGCTCGATTGCCAGTGCGTGGCCGAGCGCCTCGGTGATAATCATGAGTTCGACTGGGCCACCGCCGATTCCGCCGACATCCTCGGGAAACGAGGCACCCAGAATGCCCAGCTCGGTTGCGAACCCACGCCAGATATCGGGTTGCCAGCCGGCACCGGTCTTCGCGGCTGCGCGGCTCGCCTCGAGGTTGTACCGTGCGGCGAGAAACCTTGTCAGCCCATCCCGCAGCAGTTGCTGCTCATCGGTCAGATTGAAGTCCATCTACAGGCCCAGCGCCGTCTTGGCAAGGATGTTCCGCTGAATCTCATTGCTGCCGGCGTAAATTGAGCCAGCGCGGTCGTTGAAATACCGCAGCGGCGCTACCGCCTGCCACGACTCGCCGGTCAGGTATCCGTCGGCGGGCGGCTGGAATTCGGCGATCGGGCCGCCGGGCATCGTCGCGTGCGGCTGGTAAGCGCGGGCGCGCGGTCCGGCCGCTTCCAGCGCGAGTTCGGTGAGTTCCTGACTGAGTTCGGTGCCCAGGATCTTGAGCATCGACGACGACGCACCGGGGTTGCGGCCCTCGGCCACCGCCGCGAGCACTCGATACTCGAGCACCTCTAACACCTCTGCCCGGATTCTGGCGTCCGCCAGTTTGCGCATGAAGGCTTCGTCGTCGGCCAGCCGTCCGCCGCTGGGCCCGGGTTGGCCGGTTGCCGCCGCGCCGATCTCCTCGGCCCGCACTTGCAGGGCCGGCGCTACCGCGCCGCCACCGCGTTCGAACTCCAGCAGATACTTCGCCGCCGTCCAGCCGCCGTCGATCTCGCCGACGACGTTGGCTTTGGGAACGCGCACGTCATCGAAGAACACCTGGTTCTGAATCTGCTCGCCCGACGTCATCACCAGTGGGCGAATCGACACACCGGGCGAGGTCATATCGATTAACACGAACGTGATGCCTTGCTGCTTCTTCTGCATGCGGGAGGTGCGCACCAGCGCGAACATCCAATTCGCCTCGGCGGCATGGGTAGTCCAGATCTTGCTGCCGGTGCAAATCAGATCGTCGCCGTCCGCTACCGCTGCCATCGACAGCGCCGCTAAATCCGACCCGGCCTCGGGCTCGGAGTATCCCTGGCAGAAGAAAACCTCGCCGGTCAGGATGCGGGGCAGGAAGTAGTCTTTCTGGGCGTCAGTGCCGTACGCGATGATCGCGTGTGCGACCATCCGAATTCCCATGGGAGACAACGCCGGAGCGCCCGCGAGCGCCGATTCGCGACTGAAGATGTAGTGCTGCGTCAGGGTCCAATCGCAACCGCCGTATTCGACCGGCCAGGCCGGCGCCGCCCAGCCGCGTTCGTGCAGAATCGCCTGCCAGGCCATGCTCGCGTCGTGGTCGGCGTAGACGCTGGTCATCAAACGGCCGGCTCGCCGCAGATCGGGGGTGAGCTTCTGGTCGAGGAAACGCCGGACCTCTTCCTGGAATGCCCGGTCAGCCTCTGACCATTGCAGATCCATCTATGTCCCGGCGGTGAAGTCGTATCAGGTCCGGGTGAGTCTAGCTCTCACTGCACCAGCCGCACCCGTGGGCTCGAGTTGGCGGCCCGCACGCCCTAGCTCGCGATCGCATCCCGCGTGTCGAGCACGGCCATGTCCGCGGCTGCACGCCTGGCAGCCGAGCCGGCAACGTCCGATGCTGATACCGAGCGAGGCGTCGTCGACGGGAACAGTCGCAGTAAGCTCCTCGGCCGCCGGGCGCTGCCGACGTGGTCCGTGGAGGGTCAACTGGTCTTGCCGAACGGGTTCTCTGCCCGTACCCCGGTGTAGTCCTCGCCATCGCTCAAGTCCTCAGACAGGACGACATCACAACCCATAGCCCGGGCGGCTTCCAGGACCGCAGCGTCCCAGTACGAGATGCGAAACTGCCGGCTTGTCGCAAAAGCTGCCCGCATGAGCCCGGCTGTGATCGGAGCGACGGGAAACCGCATGTACGACTCCACGAGATCGACGGCCTGCTCGTGCGTGATCGCATCCGGCCGGTTGATGCGCGTTGCCTGGACGTAGAACTCTTGGAGAACTTGAACAGATACCGCCAGGTCTCGAGCGGCCAGGATTTGGTTTGCACGCCTGCTCTTCTCCCGCTCTTCGGGATCGGACGAGATCGCATAGAGCAGGACATTGGTGTCAATGAACCGCACGGTCGTGGACTTCGTCCCGGCTCAGACGATTACCCGCACGAAACCGGCGGATTTCAGCCTGGGTCTTGCGCTGCTTCTCCTCCAGCCGCGAAAACTCCGCGTCCCGTTCGGAAAGCGTGCCGAGGTATCCAGCAACGAGGGCGCTCACGGAGGTGCCGAGCTCGGCTGCCGTAATCCTCGCCGCGCGGTACACATCGGCGGAAACAGAGACGGTAATGTTCTTCACAGATTCACAGTATCGCAGTTACTGTGGATCGTCGCGGTCGTCGGCTGCGGTTCGGTCGCGCCGCGGCGCGCTAGTGTGCTTCGGTCGGCCTCAACAACAAGCCGACGGAACGGCAGAGCAATCATGACCGCAGCAGCAGAGGCGTCGGCGATCGAATCGCGGGTCGGCCACTACTACCGGATGGCGTACACCTACGAGGTCGGCCGCGAGAAAGTACGCGAATACGCCCGTGCAGTGCAGGACTATCACCCTGCGCACTGGGATGTCGCCGCCGCCGCCGACCTGGGTTATTCGGGCCTGGTGGCGCCGCTGACGTTCACCTCGGTCCCAGGCATGGCCTGCAATCGACGGATGTTCGAAGAGGTGGTCGTCGGTTACGACACCTACGTGCAGACCGAGGAAGTTTTCGAGCAGCACCGCCCGATCGTGGCGGGCGACGACCTTTCCGTGGACGTCGAACTGACGTCGGTGCGAAGGATTGCCGGTAGAGACCTGATCACGGTGACCAACACGTTCACCGACACCGCCGGCGAGCGGGTGCACACCCTGCACACCACCGTCGTCGGCCTCACCACCGAGGATGTCGATCCGGCGGTCAAGGCCGCCGTGCGCAGCGCGATGATGCACGATTTCAACGTCCTCGACATCGAAGAGTCCCATTCCGCTTATCAGAAGACGGTGCGGCCCGAGGGTGAGGTCCGGATCTCCGAGGGCGGCACGACCCGCAGGCCGGGAACGCCGTCATTCGATGACCTGAAGGTCGGCGACGAGCTCCCGGTGCACCATGCACGGCTGTCCCGCGGCGACCTGGTCAACTATGCGGGCGTGGCCGGCGACGCCAACCCGATCCACTGGGACGAGAACCTTGCCAAGCTGGCCGGGCTGCCAGACATGATCGCCCACGGAATGCTCACCATGGGTTTGGGCGCCGGATTCGCCTCGGCATGGTCGGGCGACCCCGGTGCCGTCACCCGCTACGCGGTGCGGTTGTCCGCGCCGGCGATCGTATCTGCTGCCGAGGGCGCAGACATCGAGTTCAGCGGCCGCATCAAATCGCTGGACCCGGCCACCCGCAGCGGCGTCGTCATCGTCGGCGCGAAGTCCGGTGGCCGGAAGATCTTCGGCCTGGCGACGTTGCACGTCCGCTTCCGCTGAGCTGACGGCGACGACCGCTAGGCGGCCTTGACCCTCCGCACGGTCTCGGCAAGAAGCTCGTCGAGCGTATTCAGCGCCAGCGGGGGCGTCTCCGTGCCAAAAACGCCACCTTTGCTCGAACTGCTGATGATGATCAGCCCGCGTACCTGGCTGACTCTCATGGCTTCGACGCCTTCGCTACACATGCCGTGGCCGCGGACCGAAAGTTCCCGCATCCATCGATGCGTCAAGCGCACCGTGTCCTCGCCTTCGGCGACCGCCGAATCTGCTTGGAGGAATTGGCTATTCGGCCGGTCGGCACATACCGCCGGTTTCTTCGACAGCTGCGCGGTGCAGGTGGCGATCTCTCTCCGCAGGTCGGCCAAGTAGTGAACGCCAATGCCGGCCCGCTTGATTATAACGAAGGGGCGGGGTGGTATTCCCTGCTGATCCCACTTCGATTGGTCGAAGTCGTGCCAACTTGCCAGCGGGTCGTAGCGCGGTGTGGAGCCATGGTCGTCCGACGGGCACAGCGACCAGAGTGGGTCGCCTGGAACGCTGCTCGTGGCGCCGCTGGCGCGGGTGCCGGCGTCGATGGAAGTCTGCTTCGACAGGGGCGGAAGCAGCGTCGAGATTTGGGCCAGGCTCCAGTCGGCGAGACTGGGTGGCAGCGCGGAGCGCGGGCGTGGCCGGCCCGCGGCGCGGATCAGTTGCGACAGAGTGTGATTCCGCGACGCGGCCGACGGATCGGTGGTGCGATACCACGCCTGAACTATCACCCCGTTGGGCAGTACGGTCGCCGCCATGTGCGTGACATATGGCCATTGCCAGTCGATGTCGCCCACCTGGTACCGGGCGAGCTTCTCACCAGACTCGGCGACCAGCCACCCCAGTACCCGGTCGTCCTCCATCGTGTGGGCAATGCCCCACATGGGACATCGGTGCGCCCACGAGGCCATCGCAGTGGCGAGGTCATTGCCTTCGGCTGCGGCGAGCACCCGAAAATGAACGGGCTCACCGCCGTGCGCGGGGAACCGATTGTCGAAGGGCATTCCATTGGCATCGGTGGCCGGCCGGTACTCCACATCAAGTTCCGGTGCGTCCTTCGCTGCGAACCTTGGCAGGTACTTGCAATCATCCGGCGCAGACTCCCGGGCCGCACTGGGCGGCACTGCGGCGAATCCTGGTTCCGGCGCGAATACGTCGACGGCATCGAAGAGATTGGCATCGACGTCCGCCAACCCGGGTATGCAGCGCGCCAACCGATTTGGTGCACAATTCGCGAGTTCTGGCGGCGCAGCTGTGAGCGTTGCCGGCGTCGCCTCGGGTTTCGGCCCGTGCGCCGCACATGCGCAAAAAGTCAGGACGAGCGCGGCGATAATGCCCAGGCCCGCGAGCGCGTAGGCGAAGCCCCGCGGCACTGAGCCCGCGTGCTCCGTGTCGCGCAATCGCCGGAGGGCTCCTGTCTTACGCACCGCTCGGGATCGCGTCCAACCATGTGAAGCCGGCTATCACGAACGAAACGACGACTATCGCCAGCCCGAGCGTCGGCCAGATCCACATCACCCATCGGCGCACACCCGCCACGACTGTGCCGGTACCGGCCACCAGAACCGCAACGATTGCTGCAATCCAGATCATGGCGACTCCGCTTTTCACCTGATGGTCAAGACGGGTTATCTCCGGGCTGTCGCAGTTGTCACTGCAAATGGGCATCATCATCGACAGGGACGGCAGCAGTGACACAGCCACCGACAACCCGATTGCCAGCAACAGCAGCGTGAACAGAATTACCGTCGCGACGGTGTCGGCGGTTGATCGCTTTCGGGGCCGCGCGTGGGCCGGCGGCGAAAACGAGTAACCCAGGGCATTCCCGTCGTAGTGGGCGCGCGGGTCTGGCATCATGCCCTGCTGAACGCTCCTGCGACGGCGCGTATTTGCGATTGCCAGCGATGTCCGGGGCAGTCTCGGTCATCCGCCCTCATGCGAGTCATTGGATAACCCTAGCGCGGGCGGATACGCATATTTCCCGGCCGAGCCTCTCGCGGTCGCGCGGAATCTCGCTGGTTTTACAGGCTTTCGCGTCGGTTCGTCAGGCGGGAGCTACCTCGCCTGAACGAGCTGATTTCCGTCGGCGTCAAAGAGCTCTTTGGACCAGTGGTCGAGGACCTCGGTGCTGTCCCAGTCGTCCGGGTGGAATCCCGCGCGGTTGTAGGAGGCGATGCGACGACGGGTCTCGGCGCTCACCAACGGCGATTTGCGGAAATCGTTGAGGCTTCGCAGCAACCGTCGCGGGTCATAGGACGCGCGGTCGCGGGCCATCGACCGGAGCGTCTGGAAAACCATCTCGGCCAAGAAGATCACGGTGGCAATTCGCATGGCACGCACCCGGGTCCGCTCGGTTCCGCCGACCGCTCGAAAGACGTCGAAGGCCACCGCTTTGTGCTCGCACTCCTCGAATGCGTGCCACAGCAGTATCGGGCGCACGTCCGATCGGCCGAGCAAATCCAACATTTGGTCGTCGGTGAGCAGGAGCTCCGCCAACGTCGCCGTGTAGTGCTCGAGGGCGGCGGTGCCGGCCAGCGCCATCTCCGTGGAGAACACCTTTTCGAGTTTGGCGAGCAACCACGTGACGTGGCGGTCGAACCGCGCGGTGGGATACCCCATCTCCTGGAGGCGATCGTTGAGCATCCGGTGTTGGTGGCGGTGGGTGGCCTCTTGGGCGATGAATCCCTTGACCGCCTGCTGCAGTTCCGGATCGGTCACCTGGTCGCGATAGTTGCGCACGGACCGGATGAAAAAGTCCTCACCCTCCGGAAACACCGCGGACAGCATCGCGACCAAATGGCTCATCACCAGGTCGTCGCCGGCGAAATGCTTGCGGCTGCCCGTGGGCGGGGTGAACTGAACCCGGCGGGCTTTCAGAGCAGGGCGTTTGGCCGGCGATGCGCTGGACATAGCAGTCTCCTGTCAGTAGCAGCTTTGCATCTGACTTTACGCCTAGTCAGATATGAATGACAGACTGTAGGCCGTGAGCCCGGCGCGGATCTATGGCGGCATGACAGCCGAGCAGCGCGAGGCCGGGCGTCGAGCGCGTCTTATTGATACGGCGATCGAGCTGATGGGCACCCGAGGCGCCGCCGACACCACGGTCACCGCGGTCTGCGCGACGTCCGGGGTTACGTCGCGCTACTTCTATCAGCACTTCGCTGACCGCGACGCGCTGCTGCGCGCCGTCGCCGAGCAACTGCGCACCTCCATGCAAGGCGCCATCGTGGCGGCTATCCCCGAGGGGAGCCTCACACCAGACGCGCTGGCGCAAGCCCCGATCCGGGCGATGCTGACCATGATCCACGACGATCCACGGCTGGCCCGGATTCTGTTCGTAGAATCGGGCACCGAACCCACCCTGCGTCGACTCCGCAGCGAGCTGCTTGCCAGCTTCGCCGACCTCGTCTGGCAACAGTCCCGGCTACACCTGAACATCCCCGATTCCGCGGTCGAGGTCGGCCGGCTCGCCGCAATTGTGGGTGTCGGCGGGGTGTTCGAGGTGCTGCGCCGCTGGGCTGACGGCGAACTCGACTACCACCCGGACCAACTCGTCGAGCACTGCGCCGGATTGCTGGGCAGCCTCGCCGGCTACGTTTTGGCGGATCCCGCCGCCGAATAGCGTCGGCATCTCCTACTGCGATCCTTGACCTGCGCAGACGCCCGGCTGCGGCGCTATTCAGGAGGCAACCAGGTCGTCGATCTGGTTGATCGCCGATGAGGCGCCCTCGACCACACCCATGTCCAGCACCTGCTGAAGCGCCTCGGCGGACTCGAAGGTGCTCACGTAGATCGCGCGCGTGCCGCCGCCGTGCTCGGCGAAGGTATAGACGTTCTTGGAGACCGGCAGCGCGGGGTTCGGGTTGAAGTCCAGGTCGGCGAACCCGTCGATGAAGGCGAAACTCGTCGGCTTGTCGACCGCCGTAATCTGCCAGTACCCGGCGTACTTGTCGCCATCCGGCCCGGTCATGAAGTACGTCATACGGCCGCCGGGTGTGAGGTCGTGGTCGACCACGGTCGCCGGATAGGTCGGCGGCCCCCACACCTTTTCCAGCTGGCGCGGGTCGGCGTAGACCCGCCAGATCCGCTCGACCGGCGCGGCGAAGTCCGCGGTGATGGTCAGAGTCAAGTTATCGAGGTCCTGCTGGACGTCGGTGACAGGCATGGTTCAGTCCTCCCTGGTTGAGTCGGATGCGATGAGTTCGTCGATGCGCGCGATACGACCACGCCAAACCTGTTCCAGCTCGGTGAGCATGGACGCCACCGACCGCACCGCCGCCACGTCGCCTCTGGCCAACTGCTCGCGACCGCTGCGTCGCTTGGTCAGCAAGGTGGCCTTTTCTAGCACGGCGACGTGCTTCTGCACCGCCGCGAAGCTCATCTCATACTTCGCCGCGAGCGCGGACACCGAGTGCTCCCCGGCCAGCACCCGGCGCATGATGTCACGTCGCGTGCGGTCGGCGAGCGCATGGAATAGGGCGTCCACCCCATCCTCGTCAACCCGGGTCACGGAGCAAACATACAACCAAATGGTTGTATGTTTCAAGGCCCCTGTCCCCGCTGAATACGCACCGCCGGGTAAGCCGCCGCGGGCCGCGCTCCACTTGTCGAGATGTGGCCCGCGCGACTTACGCAACCTGGCTTGAACACCAACCACCCGCAGCTACCGGTCCCCGCACGTCTGTCGTGTGTCGACCGCAACCATGGTGTGGGTGTCGTCGAGGAGCTCGCCGGCAACGAATGCATTGTCTCGGCCTGGACAGCCAACTCGGCAAACTTCACAACACGAGCATCTGAGCACTGCCGGATATTCGCAGAGTTGTCTGTCGGATTGAGGCTTCGCCATTCGTCATAAAGGTAAGAGCTGTAGATCGCGAACACATTGGAAGCAACTCTCACCTAAGGAGTATCGATGCGCACATCAGGTTCTAACCAAGCAGACGAACCGGCATTGTTGACGGCGATCACTGCCCTGCGCGCCGCCGCGGAAAATGCCGACAGCGGTGCCCTCGCACCGATTCTTGCTTCCGATGTTGTCTTTCGGAGTCCGTTGACCTCGCGCATCCGCTTTGAAGGTAAGGAGGAAGTCATTGCGCTGCACAGCGATATTTTCGCGGTCATCGAATGTCTGTCCACCACTGAGCCACTGACTCGCGGAGATACAGGAGTGTTCACGTTCAGCGGAAACGTGCGCGGACTGCAGCTAGATGCCATGAATCTGGTCCGTGTCAACGAGCAGGGAATGATCGTCGAACTCACAATCTTCGCCCGACCGTTGCCAACTCTGGCAACACTTTTCGCGACACTGCCCCCCAGAGTGACTACACGACGGCGCGGACGCGCGAAAGGCGCGCTGGTCGCCGCGCTTGCCGCCCCACTCGGTTTCGCCCTGCGGACTGCCGACGTCTTCGTGCCGAGGCTCATCTAGCGACAGGAGTGCTGGCAGGCGAAGTCGGGTCGGCACACTGAAGTTGCGCTTCGTCTACCTAGCCATGATCGGTGAAATCGCGCGGCACGCCATCATCCCGGCAATCACATCGCGTCATTATTTGTCATTCGCGACACTGGGATGACACGCCGAATGAGAATGCGGCCTTTGAAATGAGGATCGACAAGAGCGACTACTATTCGGCGATCACCTGGCCATGTTGGCGAATCGGGACAAATGCAGTTGATGCGCGACGGTCACCGTCTTGGTCGGACCGTTACGGTGTTTGGCGAGAATGAAATCCGCCTCTCCCCCACGCGGGTCGTCACGTTCGAATGCATCGGGCCTGTGTAAGAGAATTACCACGTCGGCATCTTGTTCGAGGCTGTTATGCACTGAAATACCCTGTGCCACAAAGTTATTCGTACCAGGAACGGTACCGTCGTAAACATCGTGTTCGCCGATGCTACTGATCTCCACGATCTTGTCCCAAAAGACATCGCTCGTTGCCAGCGTGTGAATTTCGCGATCATCAAGCACGAGAGCCACGTCATGCAACCGCCGCCGGCCAGGCGCAAACCTCCTTGTCGCATCAGCAAAATGCGAGTTCATCGCGGCTGAGAGTTCACGGTGTGTGATCCGCTTGGCAGCCAGCGCTTCTCCGATTTTGGCCCACACCTCTTTGGGTATCGTGTCAGCCCCTGGACGGCCAGTTCGCTTGTCAAGCTTAGCGAGGACCTCTCGCGCAGACTCACCTCGGGCACCATACACACCAATGCTTCTCAGGAACCTGGCCTGATTCTCGGTCCGATCGATATATAGATGCCAGCAATCGCGGTACCCATACTTCCGCACACGTGCTGTGCGGGAATATACGCCAAGACGAAGCAGCAACTGCATAAGGTCATCGATCAGGCGGCGACTGGTTGATGCGTAGTAGATCTGCGCGTGGTCAATCGACTCATTCCATCGCACCGAACCATCCGTCGCCCAGATGTGGCTCAGAAATAGTGAGACTTGATCATTGGGAACTTTGAAAACCTCTTGCGGCACGAACTTTTCGTAACTGCGCTTTCCAAACAAGCCGAGGCTATCGAGCCAGGCCGCAATTGGGTTGCGCTTGCCGTGTGTCAAACGATGCGGCGAGGGCATCCGCAGCGTCGTCACCCGCGCCGCCGGGTATTCGTCGCGAACGGCTGTAACACCGAAGTGCGCGGCCGAAATCGTCACCGCGACGAGGTTCGCCTCATCCACCGACGCATAGCGAATCGGCTGGTTCTTCACACACGAACCGTCTCCGATCATGTGGGCCAGCAGTATCAGCTCAGACTCGTCCATCCGCCGCGTGTCGACGGGCTCGGGCACCCGTCGGGGCACCGCGATACGATCACCAATCTTCAGCTGCTCCAACGGGGTCCAACCGTCGAGCTTCATAAAGGGATGGTTAGCCGTTGCCTCGACCTCCCGCCCCGACGCCAGCCGCAGCCGGAACACCTCTTTGTGGCCACTCGGGAACACATTGGTCATCGGCCGGGCGACCATGCGCAGCCGCTCGTCCAGCGACCACACCAGGGGGCGTTCGCCGGTGCGCATCAGCTCCCCGAACGTGACCTCGGTACCGGTGTCGGCACGCAGGATTCGCGTGGCGGCGGTCAGACATCCCGACTCGCGAAGGTCGGCCAACATCGGCTTCTTGTCGGTGCGCTGTTCGGGCCCGCGGTTCAGCTGGCTGATCGCGACCACGGGAACCTCAAGCTCCTTCGCCAAAAGCTTGAGATGCCTTGAGAATTCGGACACCTCCACCTGTCGCGACTCGTACTTCTTACCCGAGGTCATGAGCTGCATGTAGTCCAGCACAATCAGCCTGAGGTCGGCCTTCTGCCGCAGCCGCCGAGCCTTGGCCCGCACCTCCATCATGGTGAGATTGGGTGAATCATCGATATACAGTGGCGCCTCGCTGATTTCGCTCATCCGCCGCGCCAGCCGAGTCCAGTCGTCGTCGTTCATCCGACCCGAACGCATATCGGAGAGCTTGATTTTCGCTTCCGCCGACAGCAGCCGCATCACGATCTCGGACTTGCTCATCTCCAGCGAGAAGATGACGCTGGCCATGCGGTGCTTGATCGAACACGACCGCATGAAGTCCAACCCCAGGGTGGAGTTGTGGGTCGGAACCATCCCGCGGCCGGCCAGGTACAGATGATCGGTGCTGTCCACTTGGACGCAGCGCACAGCCACGCTGGGCACGCGACGCACCGAATCGACCTGGAGCACCGGAGCCAATACGGCGGTCTGCCCCTGGGCGCACTGCGCGACCGACCCGGCTGCATTGATGGTGTCCCAGCCGCGACGCAACTGATCCGACGTCCGGATGCCGTAGCTCGTCGGCCATTGATGCTGCGCGTCGGCGACAATGACTGTGCCGTCAGAGAACTCGATCTCGTAGCACGGGCGACCCAACAGGACATCGGTCGCCGCCACTACCCGCGTCGGTTTCCCGTCAGCGCCGAGCAGCTCATCGCCGACACTGACATCGCCCATCGTGGTCCAACCGGACGGCGTCGGCAGCGGCGTATCCAGCGCAAGCGCCTTCCCCACACCCGGACGGGCCGCAACAATGATCATCTGCCCCGGATGCAGACCGTTAGTCACTTCGTCGAGCTCGGTGAAACCGGTTGGCACACCGCGCGCCAAGCCGCCATTGGACGCGATGGCGTCGATCTCGTCCATCGTCGGCTGCAGCAGATCCTCGAGCGGCACGAAGTCCTCGGACAGGCGGCGGTCGGCGACGTCGTAGATTTCGGCCTGCGCCCGGTCCACCACCTCGGCCACATCGGCGCCCTCAGCACCGGCGTAGCCGTATTGCACGACTCGTGTCCCGGCCTCCACCAGCCGGCGAAGCAGCGCCTTCTCGGCGACGATGCCCGCGTAGTAACCCGCGTTCGCAGCTGTCGGCACCGTCGAAATCAGGGTGTGCAGATACGGCGCGCCGCCGATACGGCGCAGCAACCCACGGCGGTCCAGCTCGGCGGCTACCGTCACCGCATCGGCCGGCTCGCCTCGTCCGTACAGGTCGAGGATGGCGTCGTAGACGTTCTGGTGCGCCGGGCGGTAGAAGTCGCCGGGCCGAAGCCGTTCCAGCACATCGGCGATCGCATCCTTGCTCAGGAGCATGCCGCCCAGCACCGACTGCTCGGCGGCCAGATCCTGCGGTGGCTGACGGCCGAAGTCCTCACTGGGCGGCGTGGCATCCATGCCCGGGTGCCCCAGATCGTCAACGACCGCCATACGCTCTCACCTCCTCCGACCAGGCACCCGAACATACATTCGACAGCTGTTCTCAAGAGCGTAAGTCACGGCACCGACACCCGCCCCGCTCAATTGACCGGCTACTCAGCAGGCCGCTGCGCAGCCCGCATTGTCGTCGTCCCGAAGCACCTGCCATCGCCTCGCGCCGGGATGACGTTAAACGTTGCTGGAAAGTACTCCAAGAGGTGTTGTTCATGGAGCTGTGCATCGCGTGTGCATATCCGTCGGCACCTGTGTTGAGCGGGGTGTGGAGAACCTGTGGATCAATGCGGGGTGTTACGACATCACTGCTGATAAACGTCCCACGACAAGCCACATTGTGTGTGGACAACAATCTCTTCGGCGTGTCGGGCCAGGTTACCTAGTCGGGCGTGTTGGTTTTCGGCCAGATTTTCGGCGCGTTAAGCACCGGTAAAAGCGGTCGCCTCGAACCGCGTTCGAAATAGTTCGCCAGCCATGACCGCTGCACGGTTCGCCGAGGCGCGTTGCCACGCTCCCGAGAAGACGCAAAATCGCCCAATTTCGGCCGAAATGGGGCGATTTTGCGTCTGTTCGCGAGGTTAGGCTTCGGCGACGACGTCGACGGCAACCTCGACGTCGACTTCGGGGTGCAGGTGTACCGCCACCGGATGGGTGCCAACGGATTTGATATGCGCCTTGGGCAACCGCACGATCCGCTTGTCGAGGTTGGGCCCGCCGGCCTTCTTGATGGCGGTCACGACGTCGTTGGCGGTCACTGAGCCGAACAGCTTGCCAGAATCGGCGGCGGTTTTCACCGGCAGCGAGACCTTGCCCAGCGCTTCGATCGCCGCCTTGATTTCGTTGGCGTGCTCCAGGTCGCGCACGGTCTTGGTTTCGCGCGCCCGGCGGATCTCGTCGGCCTGCTTCTGGGCGCCACGTGAGGCGACGATCGCCAATCCGCGCGGCAGCAGGAAGTTGCGACCGTACCCGTCCTTGACCTCGACCGTGTCGCCGACGGTACCCAGGTGGTCGACGTCGGCCGTCAGAATAAGTTTCATCGTATTACGAACTCTCCGTTAACTTTTCGTCGATTACCGCGCCGACGAGGTGAAGGGCAGCAGCGCGACCTCGCGGGCATTCTTCACTGCGAGCGCGATGTCCCGCTGGTGCTGTACGCAGTTGCCGGTGACCCGGCGCGCCCGGATCTTGCCGCGCTCACTGATGTAGGTCCGCAGCAGCGTGGTGTCCTTATAGTCGATCACCTGTTCTTTTTTGGCGCAGAAGACGCATTTACGCGCCTTGATGGGCTTTTCCGGAGCCGGGCGCCGCTTGGTGGATTTGGCCATGTCTCTAGTTTCTTTCCGTTCAGAAGTGTCTTGAAGTATCGGGAATCAGAAGGGGGGTTCGTCGTCGCCGCCGCCGAACGAGCCCGACGCCGGGGCACTGCCCCACGGGTCGTCGGCCGGTGCGCTGCTCGGCTGGGCCGGCGCCTGCCGGGACCCGCCGCCACCGCCGCTGCCGAAGCCGCCGCCACCGCCACCGCTGCGGCTGGCCTTGTTGACCTTGGCGGTCGCGTAGCGCAGCGAGGGGCCGATCTCGTCGACCTCGACCTCGACGACGGTGCGCTTCTCGCCTTCGCGGGTCTCGAAGGAACGCTGCTTGAGCCGGCCGCTGACGATCACGCGGGACCCGCGGGTCAGGCTCTCGGCCACGTTCTCCGCAGCCTCACGCCAGATATTGCACCGCAGGAACAGCGCCTCGCCGTCTTTCCATTCCCCGCTTTGGCGGTCGTAGATCCTGGGTGTGGACGCCACGGTGAAGTTCGCCACCGCGGCACCCGATGGCGTGAACCGCAGTTCCGGGTCGGCGGTCAGGTTACCGACGACGGTGATAGTGGTGTCACCAGCCACAATGTTCCTCCTGGTCCGTCCTGTTCCGACCTGGTCTTGCCTCGGGTTTCGCCTTGAATCGGCCGATAGGACATAACGAGCTTTTCAACAGACTAGGCAACCGCGCTGACAGCGGACAGTCAGTGCTTGTCGGTGCGCATCACCTTGGTGCGCAACACCGACTCATTGAGGCTGAGCTGACGATCGAGCTCGGACACTGTCGCCGGCTCGGCCTTCAGGTCGATGACCACATAAATGCCCTCGGCGTGCTTGGCGATCTCGTACGCCAGCCGGCGCTTACCCCAGATGTCGATCTTTTCGACCGTTCCGCCGTCCTTGCGGACGACGTTGAGAAACGTCTCCAGGGACGGGGCCACAGTGCGTTCGTCGAGCGTGGGGTCAAGAATGACCATGATTTCGTATGGACGCATGGAAACCTCACCACCTCCTCTGGTCTGTGCGGCCACGGCCTGTCCGTGGCAGGAGGGTCGCCTGCGTCGGCAACCCCGCTAGGCTACCGGACGGCAGTCAGCGGGGAAAATCCGCGACCCGATCACTTCCTGGCTTGCAGGAATTCCTCGGCCCTGACCTTCGTCGCCGCGTCGGCCTTGGCCAGTGAACCCGAATCGAACGGAGGCTGCGGGTCGTATTCGATGAGCAGCTGAGCTGCCTGCGCCGCCTGCCGGTCGACCAGCAGCTCGACCAGCCTTAAGGCCATGTCGATGCCGCTGGAAACACCCGCGGCCGTGATGATCCGCTGCGGCAGATGCTCGACGACGCGCTCCGGCACGTAGCGCGCGCCCAACTCGTTGAGCAGGTCGGCCGCCCGCCAATGGGTCGTCGCGGTGAGTCCGTCCAGTAGGCCCGCAGCAGCGAGCAGCAAAGCACCGGTACATACCGAGGTGGTGAACGTGGTGTGCGGATGCACCCGCTGCAGCCATCCCCGGATGACTTGGTCGTGGATCAGCGCGCGGGTGCCGATACCCCCGGGGACGACCACGACGTCGGGTGCCCCGACCTCGTCGAACGTGGCGTCGCAGGTGACCCCCAGCATCCCGTTCTCCGTACGCATTTCACCCCGCTGGTGGCCGACGAAGACCACATCCACCGCCGGAATGCGTTGCAGCACTTCGTAGGGCCCGACAGCGTCGAGTGCCGTGAATCGGGGAAACACCGGGATCGCGACCAGCATCAGGTGCTCCTGGCGCCCGACGCTGCTGCCCCGGTCTCGGCGGGAGCCCGCGCCGTGACCGCACGCCGCTGCAAGGCCGGACGTAGCCCGTCTGGCAGCCAACCGGGTGGAGCGTCGGGCGCACGGTCGAATGGGCCGCCCACCGGATCGTCCAGCCGCCCGTTCCACCGCACGAGGTCCTCATCAGGCCGGTAGATCTGCCGGATCACCAACGCGCACAGCGCTACAACGGCGATGTCGCGCAACAGGACGGTCGTGGTGAACCAATGCTCGGGAAGCGAGCGATTCGGGTTGCCATACAGGTAATACATCCGCGGCACCCACACCAACGCGTCAATCGTCATCCACGCCAGCAGTATTCGGCGGTGCGGTAGGACCAGCACCGCCAGCGGTACCAGCCATAGCGAGAACTGCGGGCTCCACACTTTGTTGGTCAACAGGAACGCGGCCAGCGTCAAGAAGGCCAGCTGCGTCAGCCGGGGGCGCTGCGGTGCGGTGAGCGCTATGTAAGCGATTGCCGCGCAACACACTACGAACAACCCGGTGACCACCGCGTTCAACACCATGGGCGGTTCCCAGAAGCCCAGATTCGGATCGAAACCCCGCCAGCCGGTGAAGGACTTCACCACGTTGTACAACGAGTCCATGTCGTCGCCGCGGCGAGTGTTGAGCCGGAAGAACTCCGACCAGCCTCGCGGAAACAGCACCAGCACAGGTAGATTCACCAGCAGCCAGGTCGCGGCCGCCGAGGCGGCGGTCCCGGCCACCGCCCGCAGCCGACCGGTGCGGATGCCCAATACCAACATCGGGCCCAAGAACAGCAGCGGATACAGCTTGGCCGCCGCGCCCAACCCGATCAGCACGCCCGCCAGCGCCGGTTTGCGCCGCGCCCATGCCAGCAGCCCGGCCATCGCGAATCCCGTTGCCAGAGCGTCGAAGTTGGTGAAGATCTGGAAGATCACCAACGGCGAAGCCGCCACCAGGGCTGCGTCCCAGATGCGCCTGCCGGCCAGGCCCGAGGTTGCCCATACCGTCGCCAGCCAGGCCAGAGCCAGCCCGAATGCGGCCACATCGAAGAACACCACGACTTCGGCGATCACCGGCAGGGGGATGAGTTTGCTCAGGGCGGTATAGGTTTTGGCCACCGCCATCGACACGTACTGGTAGACCCCGGTCAGCACCGGATACTCCATGTAACGCACCGCGGGCTTGCCGTCGTAGCGGGTCTGCGGTGCGCCGCTGCCGTCGGTCTCGATCCAACTGGATTTGTACGGAAACCTGCCCTGGTTCAACAACTCCGCGCCGTACAGCGGCACGGTATCGGAGTAGCACAGTTCGTAGTAGGCGCGTTGATTTTCCCAGACCGCGACGCGCTGATCGCCCGGCCCGGTACCGGTGCTCTGCAGACAAGCCGCCTTCGTCGACCAGCCCAGCGCCAGGAACACCAGCGCGATCACGAACATCACCCGCAGCGGAGTCATCAGCCAGGCCCTGCCGATCAGCGCGTGCCGGCCAACCGGTCCACCGATGACGTCCGCCAGCGCGGCGCCCAAAGGGTCGGTGCGGCTTGGGCAATCGCGGTTGCCGATACTCCGCAGATCCGCGGCCAACGGACGCGGCGAGATGGTGGCGCGCTGCTGCTGAGCGCCGGTCACGGCGGCGAGGGCTCAGCGGGCGGGCCAGCGGGCGGGCCGGCGGGAGGCGCCGGTGGCGGCGGCCCGACGGTGACAGTCTGCGGCGGACCGACCGGGACGGTGATGCCCGGGGCGACTTCCACGGTAGGCTGGATGACCGTCACCGACGGTGCCGGCGCGACGGGCTTGGGCGGTGGCGCGGGCACGCCCGCGTAACCACCGATCTCCGTGGGCTTGGGGAAGGACTCGTTGGAGGTGCCCTTCAGCGCCCCGTCCATGGTCGTCTTCCAGATGTCCGACGGCAGACCCGACCCGTAAACCGCTCCACCCGAGGCGGTTACCAACGGTTGGTCACCCTTGGCGGTGCCCACCCAGACAGCCGTGGACAGCGAGGGCGTGTACCCGACCATCCACGCGTCTTTGTTCGACTTCGTGTCACCCAGTTGCGTGGTGCCGGTTTTGGCCGCCGACGGCCGTCCGCCGGCCAAGCTGTGGCCGCGTGAATAGCCGGCGATCGGCTGCATGGCAGCGGTGACGTTATCGGCCACCGCCTTGGGGATGCGCTGGTCGCCGGCGCTGTTCGCGGTACCGGCGTCGAACAGCACCTGGCCTTCGGCGTTGACGACCTTCTGCACGAAATGCGGTCGGTGATAAATGCCGGACGCCGCCAGCGTGGCGTACGCGGACGCCATGTCGATAACCCGAGTTTGATACTGGCCCAGCACAATTCCGTTGTTGGGTGGTCCGCCCTTGCCGTCCTCGGACAGGGTATGCGGGACACCCGGGAAGCTGGTCGCGATACCCGCTTGATGTGCAGCGTCCGCGACGGCCTGCGGCCCGTCCTTCAGCTTCAGCATCAAGCGGTAGTAGGACGTGTTCAACGACTGCTTGAGCGCCTCGGCGATATTGCAGGTGCCACAGCCCTCACCGTCGACGTTGGTGATCTTGATGCCGTCGACGGTCAGCGGGGAGCTGTCGACCTGGTAGCCCAGGCCGATACCCTGTTCGAGCGCCGCGACAAGCGCGAAAACCTTGAACGACGAACCCGTCTGCAGTCCGGCCTGAGCGAAGTCGAATCCGTTGGCGTCAGAACCGCCGTAGTAGGCGCGAATGGCGCCGTTGTGCGGGTCGATTGACACCACCGCGGCCCGCATGCCGGGATTCTGGCCGTCGAGGTATTTCGACACCGCCTTCACCGCGGCCTGCTGAGCCTGCGGCTCGATGGTGGTGGTGACCTGCAGCCCCTGGGTGTTTAACGTCTGCTCGTCGATGTTGAACAGCTCCATCAATTCCCGAGTGACCTGCCGCTCGATAAGCCCGTTGGAGCCGGTGGTCTGGAACTGCGCGCGGGCCTGATCCGGCGGCCGTCCACGCTTGATCCCGCCGTCGATCCCAAGGGTGCCGACGTGCGCTGGAACTGGGTCCTCGACGGCATGGTGGAAACCAAGGCTCTGTCGGCGAGCGACCGAGCGGCACAGGTGTTTCCGGCGACCGTGCCGCCGGATCAGGCCCGCGCGCAGTTCCAGACCACCGGCTCCAACGGGCTTATCGAGCGGCAGGTCACTCGGGAAT
>NZ_LZSG01000007.1 GCF_001665395.1 Mycobacterium sp. 1164966.3 | reverse complement strand
CGCCGAAACCCCGTCACATACCCCATATCGCTCAACACCTCTCGCTAAGGTGTTGCAGCGATCACTTGAGGCTAAGCCATGACCCCGACTCTTGAGCGCACAACCTCGCCATTAAGCGCCCTTCCCGTTACGCCAGCGAGCCTGTGCGGCGGCCCTGGCGTTAGTGCTGCGCCGCTGACCGATCGTCTCTGGGTCGATGGGAAGCGCCAATGCGGTAGCTAAGGCTTCCGCCAGCTTGCGGTGCCGGCGAATCTCGGCCAGCAGCGGATGCCGCGGCTGACCCTGCGACCCACCACACCCGGCGACTCGTCAGCGATGGCAGCAGTCAGGGCATCGAGCTCGTCGGCGGTCCGACACAACTCATGCAGCAGCGCGGTCTCGGTCGGGTCGAGCACATACTTTGCGACCACGCTGCACCACAATGCCTTTCCACGAGCTTTGAGGTCACTTGGCGCTGATCTGCGCGACTGCGTCGTCACTTCTCAAGCCTTTCCGGTCAAAAAACGGCATTCGCATGCAGCGGAACGAAAAGATCCATGCCAAAGGCTTGGTCCGGATGGTCGTTTGCAGCGATTTAGATACCCCCTCCTGGTACAGGTATTACGTTACTGCATATTCACAAGTCTGGTTCTGCAACAGTGACCATTGGGGGTCGGCTGCTCGTGCGGGGTAATGATGGTGTCGTCATCCCGGCGCCGCGTGGCAGCCAGCTCGAGGGCGAGGAGCGAGTGGATGCGCCACTGCTTGGTGGCAGGGTGCGAGGAGCGAAGCGACCCCCCGTTCGGAGGGTCTTAATGGTTGCCGCCAGTTGTGGGGCGTAACTCAACGCGACAAAGTTCCAGTCGTCCTCGGGCTGAAAGCGAAGGTGGTGGTCATGCGGCACCGTCCTGATTTGTTGCGTCGCCACGCTTGGTGGTGAGGAAGCATTTTCACACAGCCCACGCTCGATGGACACCGACGCCCAAAGGGGTTTGGTGCAGCCGCCGCAGCGGGGTTCGGCGCTGTGGTCGTCGGAGTGGGATGGAGATGTACCAGAGGTGTTATTGCTTGAGTCTGGTGGCGTCTGTTCCTGAGCCGCGACCCCCGAATCGTTTCCAAATTCTGTCGCCCGCGTATAAGGCAAATTAAGAACGTCTGCTGACGGTGCTTTCTCCTTATATGTGGGGGTAGCAGAATTTGGAAACACTTCTGGCATCACCAAAACGCCAGGGTTTAAGCCGGGGGCCAGCGACCACCGCCACTTCGGCTTAGCCTCGGCACCGAAATCGTTGTACCGCTGTTCCTCGGCACAGGTCACCACGCCGAGTAGCTGCATCGCCTGTAATTCACGGTCAATGGTGTTGTGCGGCTTCTGCAATGCCCTGCGCACATCGGTGGTCGTCTGTTGCGACTCCTTCTCGAGATGGTTGAGGATTTGCAGCCGTAGCGGCGGCATTGAGTCGCGGGCCACGCGCAACGCCAGCCGTAACGCTGCGGTGTTGGTGTGGCCAATTGCGATCGCGCCGCGCATCACCTGTGCGAGCTGCTTGACGAACCGTGTCGGCGCTTCCGGCGCGTGGGCCATCACTGGATTGGACTGGTAGTCACGCTCCATTGCGGTGCGGCACCGCGTCACCAGGTCGGCGGCTTCAATGAGCGCGCTTTGATCCGTGGCGCTCAGCTCAATCGGTATGTTTGCGTCCACCCCGGCGATGACACCGGCGGCGAGTTGCTTTAGCTCCTCGCGCATTTCGCCTTCGCGGCCAATGACCTTCAGCGTGGACTGGGCGACAGCGACTCGTTCCCTAGTGGAGTCGATACGTAGCAGCAGGAACCTGTCACCACATTTGGCGATTACGGCGTGCGCGGCATCCCACGCTGTCGTGACAGCACCTAGCACGGCCACGCGCCCGGTTCCAGGTGGCGACGACGCCGCCGTCGACAACTGCCCGCCGATCCCATCTGCCGTCGAAGATTTCGCGTAATGCGCTCAACACGCCAACCTGGACGCGGCAATCAAGCTACTGCGTACCGACTGCGTACTGGACAATCGGAAGCCCGGACTCAGCTAACCCGTATAGGACTTGTAGCTTGGCTTTCGCTGGTGGAGCTAAGGGGATTCGAACCCCTGACCTACTCGATGCGAACGAGTCGCGCTACCAACTGCGCCATAGCCCCTGATCGCTAGCAGGCTACCAGTTCCGCGGCGGGCGCTACTGTCCGACGGCCCTCGGCAGGTCCCTGGGCCAGCCGTAGTTGCGCATCGACACGGCGTCGTCGAGATGCTCGAAGATCGGGTCCTCGTCGTCGATCTCGAGGACCACCGCGCCGGGGCGCCGCAGTCGCGACGGGACCACCTCGAACTCGCGATCGTATGCGTTTTCCACACCGAGCCGCGCGCGTGCCATTCGGTGCGCACGGCGGCGGCGGATCTTCTCCTCGATCCGCGTCTGCCGGCGCAGGTAGCCCAGGTAAAGGACGGTGATGGCGGTGGCGCTGCCACAGGCCCACCAGGCCGCCGGCGACACTTCGAACGCCGCAATAGCGGAGCCGACCAATACGACGGCCATCGCCACCAGCATGCGTTTGCGGAATGCATACTTGCGGGCGCTGACGGCCGCGGCGGTCTTCGTGTCGAAGCGGCGGCGCCGCGAGGCGGCGGGCGCGACGGGCGGCGCCGAATCCTCGTCGTCCTCCTCGGGCTCCAAACCCGATGAGTCCTCGACGTATTCGTATTCGTCGGCGTCTTGCTCAGCCTCGGCTTCCGGCTCGATCTCCTCCTCGACCGCCTCGTCGGCCGCCACGGCCTCGACCGCCTCGGCGCCGGCCGGCAGCGCCGCTGAGTCTTCGACTACGTCGACGTCCAGGTAGTCGGGCTCGCTGTCCTCGGCAGCGGCACGCTTCATGACGACCGGCCGCGAATCGTCGACGTCCTGCTGTTCGTCCTCGTCTTGCTCCTGGTCCGCGTCGGCGTACGCACCGTCAACCGGCTCGTCTTCCCATTCGTCCTCGGGCTTCCAGTCGGGGTTGCTGCGATGGCCGGCCGCCGGACCGCTGCGCTTGAGCAGCCGGGCGCCGGCGCCACCGTTGAGCACTCGGGTCGCCAACGCGACATCGCTGGTGCGGCGCACCGCATCTCGCTTGCTGATCAGCATCGGAACCAGCACGAACAGCCAGAGCACCACCAATGAAATCCACAACAACGATTGCGGGATGCTCGGCATGATGACCTGCTCCTTTCGCGGCGATCCCCCGGCCGGATCCATGGATGGCCTGTGCGGCTCACGGCAAACGCCCAGGACAATTACACACCTGTAATTTGCCCATTACAAGCACCAAGAGTCACTCGTGTCACGTCAGCCACACCAGGTCGGCGCCAAAGGTGGTCTTGGTGTGAACTGACGGCTTTCGGGGTGAAGCCAGGGTGGAGTTCGGCGCGAATCTCAGCCGTGGCCGCACACGCAAAGCCCAGCATTCACACCCAACGCCAAGGCTTCACACCCAACCCCCAGACAACGCGCCCGCACCACATCTTCACGCCCAACTGGCGTGACCGGCGCGGACCAGGCTCGACGTCACCGATCCGTACACCTCTTCGACGGTGATGGCCATCAGCAAATGGTCCCGCCAGGCCCGGTCGACCTCGAGATAGCGGCGCAGCAGGCCCTCTTCGCGAAACCCGACCTTTGCCAGCACGGCGCGACTTGCCGCGTTCTCCGGGCGCACGGTCGCCTCCACACGATGCAGCATCACCGGACCGAAACAGTGGTCGAGGCCCAATGCCACCGCGCCGGTGGCTACACCGCCGCCGGTCGCCGATTTCGTGACCCAGTAGCCGATCCACGCCGACCGCAGCGCCCCATGGACGACATTCCCGATGGTCAACTGCCCGCAGAACTGCCCATCGAGCTCGATCACATACGGCAGCATGCGACCCTTGTTGGCCTCCGACCGCAGCCCCGAACACACCGCAGGCCATGCGGCCAGGGCGTGCCGGACGGTCCAGTCGCCGTCAGTGCTGGGCTCCCAGGGCTCCAAGTGCGCCCGGTCGGCCAACCGGGTGCGGCTCCACTTCACGCCGTCGCGCATCCGCACCGCGCGCAAGCGGATCACGCCGGCGGTGACCCGCAGCGGTCCGACCGGCTGCGGCCAGCCCGGATGCCGCGAGTTGTCACGAAAGAGGTTCACGGGAATGTGCCGTAGGTCCAGCTCAGCCGCGCTGAGCCAGGAATGCGACGTCGACGATCTCACCGGTGCGGATCTGCTCAGCGCCGGTGGGGACGACAACCAGGCAATTCGCCTCGGCAAGGGTGGCCAGCAAGTGCGATGACGCGCCCGGCGCACCGCCGAGTGCCTGCACCAGGTATTCGCCGGTGTCCTGATCGCGCATCAGCTGACCGCGCAGATAGCCTTTGCGGCCGGCCACCGACGTGATCGGCGACAGCGTGCGAGCCTGCACGATCCGGCGCATCGGGTGGCGCTTGCCCAGCGAAAGGCGGATCAGCGGCCGCACCATCACCTCGAACACGACCAGGGCACTCACCGGATTGGCCGGCAGCAGGAATGTCGGCACGCCCTCGCGCCCCAGCTGACCGAAGCCCTGCACCGACCCGGGATGCATGGCGACCCGCGCCACTTCCATCTCGCCGAGTTCGGAGAGCACCGCCCGCACCGCCTCGGCGGCCGCCCCTCCGACGGCACCGGCGATCACCACAATCTCGGCGCGGCTGAGCTGACCCTCGACAATCTCGCCGAGCTCCTTAGGTTTGTTGTTGACGATGCCGACACGGTTCACCTCCGCGCCGGCATCCCGGCCCGCGGCCGCCAAGGCATGCGAATTGACGTCGTACACCTGCCCGTTGCCCGGTGTCCGCGAGATGTCGACGAGCTCGCCCCCCACGGCCATGACCGACAGCCGTGGGCGCGGATGCACCAGCACCCGTTCACGCCCCACCGCGGCCAGCAGGCCCACCTGCGCCGCGCCGATGATCGTTCCGGCACGCACGGCGACGTCGCCGGGCTGGACGTCATCCCCGGTGCGCCGCACGTAAGCGCCCGACGGCGCACCGCGCAGGATCCGGACCCGCGACATACCGCCGTCGGTCCAGCGCAACGGCAGGACCGCATCGGCGAGCGTCGGCAGCGGCGCGCCGGTCTGGACGCGGGCGGCCTGGCGGGGCTGCAGCCTGCTCGGGGTGCGCGATCCGGCCTCGATCGTGCCCATCACCGGCAGCGTGACCGCATTGGAACCGTCGGCGTCCTCGGCATCCGGGTCGACGGCCCCGTCGATGCTGGAAACTCCCGATTCACCGACGCCGAGCACGTCGACGCTACGCACCGCGTAGCCATCGATTGCGGCCTGGTCAAAGCCCGGCAACGGTCGTTCGGTCACGACTTCTTCGGCGCACATCAGGCCTTGCGCCTCGGCTATGGCAACGCGGATCGGCCTCGGCGCCACCGCGGCGGCAGATATTCGGGCCTGCTGCTCCTCAACAGATCGCACAAGCGCGCCTTCCTGCCCTCGAGCCCCGGTCGCGCCACGTCGGGCGAACGGAGCCCGATCGCCTGGCTACTGCTCCGTCAGGCCCAATCGCGCCACCAACCACCGCCGCAGATCCGGGCCATAGTCGTCACGATCCAATGCAAAGTCAACCGCAGCCTTGAGGTAGCCGCCGGGATTTCCCAAGTCGTGTCGAGATCCCCGATGCACGACCACGTGTACCGGGTGGCCCTCGGCGATCAGCAGCGCAATGGCATCGGTGAGCTGCACCTCGCCACCTGCGCCGCGTTCGATCCGGCGCAACGCATCGAAGATGGCACGGTCGAGCACATAACGGCCCGCCGCCGCGTACATCGAAGGAGCGTCCTCAGCCTTGGGCTTCTCGACCATGCCGTTGACTTTCAGGACGTCGGCATTGCCTGCAAGGTCGAGACCGGGAACCGGTTCGACGTCGAAGACGCCGTAGGCGCTGATCTCCTCCGGCGCAACCTCGATGGCGCACAACACCGTTCCGCCCAGCTCCGCGCGGACCTGCGACATCGTCTCCAGCACGCCGGTGGGCAGCACCAGGTCGTCGGGCAGCAGCACCATCACCGCGTCCTCGTCGGCGGCCAGCGTGGGTTCCACGCAACTGATGGCGTGTCCCAGCCCCAGCGGCTCGGCCTGGACCACCGACTCGACCTTGATGAGCTCCGGAGCGCGACGCACCTTGGCCAGCATGGCTTTCTTGCCGCGCGCCTCAAGCGTGCCCTCCAGCACCAGGTCTTCGACGAAGTGCGCGACGACGCCGTCCTTGCCCTCGGAGGTGATGATCACCAGGCGCTCGGCGCCGGCCTCGGCGGCCTCGGCGGCGACCAGTTCGATACCGGGGGTGTCGACGACGGGCAGCAGCTCCTTGGGCACGGTTTTGGTGGCGGGCAAGAACCGCGTGCCCAAGCCGGCCGCCGGGACGATTGCGGTGTAAGGCACTTGCGAGTTCGAGGGGAATGACATCGACTCACACCATAACCGTTATGCGCTTGTCTAACCGCGTTGGCGGCGCGGCAGTCTTGGCTGTCATCGTTGAGGACATGGCGAGCGGGAACAAGGCAGTGCTGCGCGAACAGCTGCTGGCAGCCCGGCGTCGGGTCGCCGACGACGTTCGCGCCGCCGAGGCCAGAATGCTTTGCGAGCACCTGGAGCTGGTGGTCAGCGCCGGCAGCACGGTATGCGCCCACGTCCCGGTGGGCGCCGAGCCCGGTTCCATCGACATGCTCGACGTGTTGCTGGGCAAAGCTAAACGAGTCCTGCTCCCGGTAGCGCGCACCTCAGCCGACGGCGTGCCACTGCCGCTGCGGTGGGGAGAGTATCGCTCCGACGGGCTTGCGCAGGGTAGGTGGGGTCTGCTCGAACCGCTCGAGCCGTGGCTGCCGGAGTCGGCCCTGGCCGATGCCGAGCTGGTGCTGGTGCCGGCGCTGGCGGTCGACCGCTCGGGCGTGCGACTCGGCCGGGGCCGCGGCTTCTACGACCGCTCGCTGGCCGCCCGTGATCCACAGGCGCGGCTGATCGCGATGGTGCGCGACGAGGAATTCGTGGACGAACTGCCCGCCGAACCGCACGATGTCGCAATGACGCACGCGCTCACGCCGCGCGGTGGAGCAGTCGAACTGTCCAGGGAATGAGACACATCACCTGGCGGTTCTAGCACTTGACACGCTAGAGTGCTAACACAGCCTGACTTATCCGGAGGTTTTCGTGCCGACCTATAGCTACCAGTGCACCGCATGCGCTGACCGCTTCGACGTTGTGCAGGCCTTCACCGACGACGCCCTGACGACCTGCGAGAAGTGCTCGGGTCGGCTGCGCAAGCTGTTCAACTCGGTGGGTGTCGTGTTCAAAGGCAGCGGTTTCTACCGCACCGACAGCCGTGAGTCGGCCAATAAGTCGAACGGTTCAAGCAACAGTTCCTCGTCCGGCGAATCCACGTCGAGTTCGGGGTCGGGCGATACCAAGTCGACCACCTCTAGCGACAAGTCGACGAGCAACTCCGCTCCGGCTACCGCGGGCGCGTCGAGCTAGTAAGTCGTCCACAAGCCGGCCACTGTCCGGCATCCGCGCGGTTGCGTTGGGCCTACGTTTTGCTGTGTGGCGCAACCATCGCTGAATCCTTCCCTGTTCAGCCGGATCTTGACGTCGTTGCATCCGGACTGGACTCGGACGGTGTTGGCCCGGCGAGTCGCCGCAGGCGGGCTCGTCGTGTTGGCAGGTATTGCGGCGCTGCGTTCGAATTCAGAGGGCGATCGGGTCAACGTGGTGGTTGCCAATCGCGACCTGCGCTCTGGGACGACGTTGACCCCTGATGACGTGCGCGTCGAAAAGCGTTTAGCGACAACGGTTCCCGACGGATCACAGGCCGACCCGGGCGCGGTGGTGGGTTCGACGCTGGCCGGCCCGGCGCGACGCGGCGAGGTGCTCACCGATGTCCGGGTGTTGGGTAGCCGGCTAGCCGAGTCGACGGCCGGACCCGGCGCACGCATCGTGCCACTGCATCTCGCGGACAGCGCGCTGATCGACCTCGTTCGGGTCGGCGATGTCGTCGACGTACTGGCTGCGCCGGCCGGCGATGCGCAGCCGGCTGTACCGTCGGCTCCCCGAGTTTTGGCCACCGACGCGGTAGTTGTCCTGGTGTCCGCCAAGGAAAAAGGCGGGGCCGCCGCGGATGACCGCGTAGTGTTGGTTGCGCTGCCGGCTCGGGTGGCGAACACGGTGGCAGGCTCGGCGTTAGGTCAAGCGGTGACCCTTACCCTGCACTGAGTAGCTGTCCGCGATTCGGTACACGACCTGCAGCAAACTCTGTCCAGTCCAGAAAGGTCCGCCCATGTTAAAAGGGTTCAAGGAGTTTCTCTCGCGGGGCAATATCGTCGACCTAGCCGTCGCGGTGGTGATCGGTACGGCGTTCACGGCGTTGGTCAAAAGCTTCACCGACGCCATTATCGAACCACTGATCGCGCGGATCGGCGTCAAGCCGGACGCCAAGTACGGCGCCCTGAGCATCGACATCGGCGGCTCGAAACCCATCGACCTGAATGTCCTGTTGTCGGCTGGTATCTACTTCATCCTGGTCGCGGCGGTGGTGTACTTCTTCGTCGTGCTGCCATACGACAAACTGCGCAAGAAGGGCGAGGTCGAGCAGGCGGACGACGCCCAGGTTGTCCTGCTCACCGAGATCCGCGACCTGCTCGCCCAGACCAACGTGGGCGTGTCGTCAGGCAAGCACGGCGGCCAGGGCTCCTTCGAAAGAGCACCAACACCGGACTACGGCCCCCGGGCGGACGCCGAACAGCAGCGCGGGCCGAGTTAGATCTCCAAGCTGGACAACTGGCCGATGATCTGCGCGGCCAGCGGATTCAGCGTCGCCATTCCGTCGCGCACGGCATACCGGGACCCGGCGAGGTTGACCACCAGCGTGCTTCCCGAAACACCCGCCAGTCCGCGTGACAGCGCAGCGTCGGTGATTCCCGCAGACAGCCCCGAGGCCCGGATGGCTTCGGCGATGCCGAGGATCTCCCGATCCAGGATGTCCCGGGTGGCCTCCGGAGCGACGTCGCGCGGCGTGACCCCGGTCCCGCCGACCGACACCACCAGGTCCACCCCACCGATCACCGCGGTGTTGAGCGCGTTGCGAATCTCGATCTCGTCAGCCTCGACTGCCACCACCCCGTCGACGACGAACCCCGCCTCGGTCAGCAGCTCGGTGACCAGCGGACCGCTGTGGTCCTCATCGCCATGCGCGGTGCGATCGTCGACGACGACGACGAGTGCCCGGCCGACAACCAACTCCGCGCCTTTTTCCATGGGTGCAACCGTATATCCGAGGTCGGACAACTGCGCGTCGGCTCTCATCACTGCTCCGCCTTGCCGAGGGTGACCTGCACTGTGCGAGTGCCACCAGAGGGATCTTGATAGGTCAGCGACACCTTGTCGCCCGGCGCCTTGGAACGCACGGCTGCAACCAATGCGTCGGCACTGTTGATCGGGCGCTCGTCGACCCGTGTGACGACCACACCCTTGGGCACTCCGGCACCCGCGGCCGCCCCGCCCGGAACGACTTCCATCACCTTGGCGCCGGGCGTGCCCTTGTCGGTGATCACCTGCACGCCCAGCGAGGCGTGGGACGCCTTGCCGGTGCTGATCAACTCGTCGGCGATGCGCTTGGCCTGATCGACCGGAATCGCGAAGCCAAGGCCGATCGAGCCGCTCTGGGCATCGCCCGAATCAGCACCCATGGTGGCGATCGCCGAATTGACGCCCACCAGTTGTCCGCTCATGTTGACCAGTGCCCCGCCGGAGTTGCCGGGGTTGATCGCGGCATCGGTCTGAATCGCATCGAGCACCGTGTTTTGATTTCCCGACTCACCGGTCGTCGATACCGGCCGGTTCAGCGCGCTGACGATTCCCGTGGTGACCGTGCCCGCCAGACCCAAGGGTGAGCCAATCGCCACCACCGGCTGGCCGACTCGCAGATCCGCCGACGAGCCCATCGCGATGGGGGTGAGTCCGCTCATACCGGCCACTCGCACCACCGCGATGTCGCTGGTGGGATCGGCACCGACCACGGTGAACGGAGCGGTGCGCCCATCAGAGAAGGTCACCGTCGTCTTCGGCGCACCGCCACCGCCGGGCAGCGGACCGCCGGGCCCGGGCGGCGCCTTGGGGTTGGCGGCGGCGATGACGTGGTTGTTCGTCATGATCAGGCCGTCCGCCGACAGGATGATGCCGGAGCCCTCCTCGGACTGCCGACCCAGATCGGTCTCCAGCATGACGACGCTGGGCACCACCTTCGCGGCGACCTGTTCGACGCTGCCGACCGGCATGTTCGCGGCCGGGACGCTGGGTGCCGCTCCAGGTATCAATCCGCCGGCGTGGCCGCCCGGCGACTGGTGGCCGAGTTCGACAACCGTGGCCGCCGCACCGCCGATGCCCGCCGACACCACCGCGATCGCCAACGCGCCCGCGAACAAGCCTGCGCGCGAACGTTTTTGGCGTACCGGGGGGCCTGGCATCGGGGGAAGCATTCCGGGAATGTGACCTTGGCCGGTGCCGCCCATCCCGGGTATCGGACCAGCGCCAGTGCCGTGCATTCCCGGTATCGGCCCCGGACCGGTGCCGGTGATTCCCGGTATCGTGCCCGCCCCCGTTCCGGTCGGGATGGTGCCCGTTCCGGTGCCGCCGAAAGACTGACGGTACTGCTGTGACGGCTGCTGATAGCGCCAGTCGAACTGCTGGTTGTAGCTGTCCTGCGGCCCCTGGGCATAGGCGGGCGGCACAGGCCCACCAGGCCCGGTACGGTATCCAGGCTGCTGCGGCGGTGGCGAATACCTCGGGTGATTCGTCATGTCGCTAAGTCGCTCTTCCTCGTAATTCGATGTCTCTTCGACGTCTGTCGAACGTTGTCGGCTTGATTGCCAACACTAACCGCACAACTACCTTGCGCGCGCGGACTGAGAGTCCGCTGAGATAACGTTCGCCGAATCCGGAGAGTTCGCACCGGTCTCAATCACTTTTCCTGTCGGATTGGTGCGGCTGTCTGCTGACGCGTCCGAAAATTCCGCGGGTTCCGAAGGCGCCAGTGCAGCGTCTCCTGTCTCGGAATCCGAAACCGGCATCGGACGTCCTGGTAGAAGCACATAAATCGTGGTTCCCGGAGGCTGACCTCCCGGCACGGTGTCTTCCACGCGCAGCAATCCACCGTGGTTGAGTACCACCTGTTTGACAATCGCAAGCCCCAAACCTGAACCAGGTAATGCGCGCGCCGTCGTCGACCGGTAGAACCGTTCGAACACCAGGCGCCGCTCATGCAGTGGGATCCCGGGGCCGTGGTCGGACACCACCAGCTCGGCGTGCGATGCGTCCAGCTGGCGCAGCGTGACGCCGACACGGCCGCCCGGCGGGCTCCATTTGGCCGCGTTGTCCATCAGGTTCAGTGCCGCGCGCGACAGTCCGGCCGCATCGCCGTAGACCTGCCACGGCGTCACCTGGACATCGAAGTGAATGTCGTTGCGCCGCCGCCGGACCCGCTCCAGGCTGCGGTCGATGACATCGGACATGTCGACCGGTTCATGCACGACCTGACCGGCGTCGCGGGTCAGGTCCACCAGGTCACCAACCAGGGTGGACAGCTCTTCGATCTGAGCGATCACATCGGCGCGCAGGTCGACCATCTCCTGCTCGGGCAGCCGGGGCGCTCCCGGTTCCATCGATGCCATCAGCAGTTCGACATTGGTGCGCAGCGACGTCAGCGGTGTGCGCAGTTCGTGTCCGGCGTCGGTGACCAGCCGGGCCTGCCGTTCGCGGGACTCGGCCAGGGCCCGCAGCATCAAGTTGAAGGCTTCGGTGAGCCTGGCCAGTTCGTCGCTGCCGAACACTGGAATGGGCCGCAGGTCGTCGGTGCGCGCGACCCGCTCGGCCGCTTCGGTGAGACGAGCCACCGGCCGCAGCCCGGCCCGGGTGACCATTCCACCGGCCACCGCGGCGACGGCGACACCGATTCCGCCGACCAGCAGCAGTACAAATCGCAGTTTGGTCATCACGGCTTCCGTCGGCCGCAGACTCTTCGAGATCAGCAGCGAACTCCCGTTGGGCAAGTGGATGGCAAGTATGCGCTGGTCGCCGGCGGTGCGACGGGACATGAACAGCTCGCCGCGAATGACCGCCTTCTCAGCGGATCCCACCGGCAGCGTCTGGCCTGGCTGGTTGGCGGTGTAGATGAACTCGCCCGGGCTCACCAGCATCGCGTTGACGTCGGAATAGGCGGTGCCCTCGATGGCCTTTCCAGGATCGGCTGCCAGCGAACCGCTGGCAATCAGCAACTGGGCCCGGCTCTGCAGTTGGTTGTCGATGTCGCTGTAGAGGGCCGCCGAGATCACCGCGTAGACCGCGAACGCCATCAGGATGACGACCATCGCCACCATGGACATCGCCAGCAGCATGACCCGCCACCGCAAAGACAATGAGCTGGTGGCTCGCAACGCTGCGCGCCTGTTCTGGACGGGCCGCCGGACCCGAACCATCAGGGTGGCGTCTCCCTCAGCACGTAGCCCACCCCACGGACGGTGTGAATCAAACGCGGTTCACCCTCGGACTCTGTCTTGCGACGCAGATAGCCGACGTACACCTCCAGTGCATTGCCCGAGGTGGGAAAGTCGAATCCCCAGACTTCCTCGAGAATCCGGCTGCGCGTCAATACCCGGCGCGGGTTGGCGATCAGCATTTCCAGCAGGGAGAACTCGGTGCGGGTGAGGCTGATCCGGCGATGGCCCCGGGTGACTTCGCGGGTCACCGGGTCCAGGGTCAAGTCGGAGAACTTCATCGCCACCGACTCGGCGGCATCTTCCGGCTTGGTGCGGCGCAGCAGCGCGCGCATGCGAGCCAGCAGCTCTTCGAGGGCAAACGGCTTGGGCAGATAGTCGTCGGCACCGGCGTCCAGCCCGGCCACCCGCTCGGAGACCGAATCACGGGCGGTGAGCACCAGAATCGGCAGGTCGTCGCCGGTGCTGCGGAGCTGACGGCACACCTCGAGGCCGTCCAACCGCGGCATCATGACATCCAGGACGAGCGCGTCGGGCCGATCGCTGGCGATCATGTCGAGGGCCTCGACCCCGTCGTGGGCGAGCTCGACTGAATACCCATTGAACGAAAGCGACCGGCGCAGCGACTCTCGCACCGCACGATCGTCGTCAACGACAAGAATTCGCACGCGAACTAGTGTCGTACGAACGCCTGAGAGCGGCCTGAGAGGCGCGCCGGGTCAGAACTAGGCTCAGTGGTCCCATTGATCACACAGACCACACCAGTAATGCCGCGGGACCACTACGCGATTGTCGATTGCGATAGCCCCGGCGATATCAGCCCGCGGGTTAGCGCTTGTCCAGGTCGATCAAACCGAGGCGGGCGGCCTTGAGCAGCCTGCGCGGCACCTTGTGCTTCTGCCCCGCCACCGTCACACCGACGAGCTCGGTCCGGGTGGCCTTCCACTGCGCGCGACGGCTTCGGGTATTCGCGCGCGACATCCTGCGCTTGGGTGTCGCCATGGCGGGCCTCACTCCTCGGTTGGGGTTTCGGAACGGGTCTGCGCGCGGCATAGTCATGCGATGCCATGCGGTGCCCGTACAGGCAGTCAAGGATAGTCGTTGACCTGCTGGGCGCCAAAACCGCGTCGCGGGGCCCGGCCGGTTGACGGGCCCCCGGCGCCGCCCGCTAACCTACCGGTTGGTTGGTTTTTTGCCGCTACCGGTGGTCCCAATGAAGGGAGGACGCGTGGCCCCATCGTCTGGTGCCGTGCGAATCGGGAACTGCTCGGGTTTCTACGGCGACCGGCTGTCGGCGATGCACGAGATGCTCACTGGTGGCGATCTGGACTACGTCACCGGGGATTATCTGGCCGAGCTGACCATGCTGATTCTGGGCCGCGACAAGATGAAGCACCCCGAGCGCGGCTACGCCAAAACCTTCCTGACCCAACTCGAAGAGTGCCTTGGCCTCGCGATCGACCGCGGGGTGCGCATCGTCGCCAACGCCGGCGGACTGAACCCCGCCGGACTCGCGGAGGCGGTGCGCGCGCTGGCGCAACGGCTGGGCATCCCGGCGCGGATCGCCTACGTCGAGGGCGATGATCTGTTGCCCCGGGCGGCCGAGCTGGGCCTCGGCACAGCCGCAACGGCCCCCCTAACTGCGAACGCCTATCTGGGCGGCTGGGGAATCGCCGACTGCCTCAACGCCGGAGCCGACGTCGTCGTCACCGGCCGGGTCACCGACGCCTCGGTGATCGTCGGATCGGCGGCCGCGCACTTCGGTTGGGGCCGTACCGACTACGACCAGCTGGCCGGCGCCGTGGTCGCCGGCCACATCATCGAATGCGGTGTCCAGGCCACCGGCGGCAACTTCTCCTTTTTCACGGAAGTTCCCGATCTGACCTACGCGGGCTTTCCGCTGGCGGAGGTCTACGCCGACGGCTCGTCGGTGATCACCAAGCATCCCGGCACCGGCGGGCTGGTCAGCGTGGACACCGTCACCGCCCAACTCCTCTACGAGATCACCGGCGCTCGCTATGCCAACCCCGATGTGACGGCCCGGATGGACAGCATCGAGCTGTCTGATGACGGCCCGGACCGGGTGCGCGTCAGCGGTGTGGTCGGCGAACCGCCACCGCCGACCCTCAAGGTCTCGCTGAACAGCATCGGCGGGTTCCGCAACTCCATGACATTCGTGCTGACCGGGCTGGACATCGAGGCTAAGGCTGACTTGGTGCGACGGCAGCTCGAATCCAGTCTGACGGTCAAGCCTGCCGAGCTGCAGTGGACGCTGGCCCGCACCGACCACCCGGATGCCGACACCGAAGAAGCCGCCAGCGCGCTGCTGAGCTGCGTGGTCCGCGATCCGGACCCTGCCAACGTGGGACGCCAATTCTCCTCAGCGGCAGTCGAATTGGCGCTCGCCAGCTATCCGGGATTCACCTCCACCGCCCCGCCCGGCGACGGCCAGGTTTACGGCGTGTTCCGGCCCGGCTATGTCGATGCCGCCCAGGTGCCGCACATGGCAGTGCACGCCGACGGAACCCGCTTCGAGATCCCCTGTGCCACCGAAACTTTGGAGTTGGCACCGGCGGACACTCCAGCATTGCCGGGCCCCCTGCCGCCCGGCCCGACCCGGCGTGCGCCGCTGGGCCTGATCGCGGGCGCCCGCAGTGGCGACAAGGGCGGATCGGCCAACGTCGGCGTCTGGGTGCGGACCGACGAGCAGTGGCACTGGCTGGCCAACACGCTGACCGTCGAACTGCTCAAGCAACTCCTGCCCGAGACAGCCGATCTCGAGGTGAGCCGCCATGTGTTGCCCAAGCTGCGGGCGGTGAACTTCGTCATCGAGGGCATCCTCGGTGAAGGCGTCGCCTACCAAGCGCGCTTCGATCCACAAGCCAAGGGACTGGGCGAATGGCTGCGCAGCCGCCATGTCGACATACCGGAGAGGTTGCTGTGAACATCTGGACCACGCCGGAACGCGAGCAACTGCGAAAGACCGTGCGCTCCTTCGCCGAACGCGAGATTCTACCCAACATCGACGAGTGGGAACGCACCGGCGACCTGCCGCGCGACCTGCATCGGCGCGCCGGAGCGGCCGGGCTGCTCGGCGCCAACTTCCCGGAAGCCGTCGGCGGCGGCGGGGGGGACGGGGCCGACGCGGTGGTGATCTGCGAGGAGATGCACCAGTCCGGCGCGCCCGGAGGGGTGTTCGCGTCGTTGTTCACCTGCGGCATAGCCGTTCCGCATATGATTGCCTCCGGCGACCAGCGGCAGATCGACGAGTATGTGCGCCCGACGCTGACCGGGGAGAAGATCGGCGCCCTGGCCATCACCGAACCCGGCGGCGGCTCGGACGTCGGGCACCTGCGCACCACCGCGGTGGGCGACGGCGACCACTACATCGTCAACGGCGCCAAGACCTATATCACCTCCGCGGTCCGCGCCGACTATGTGGTTACCGCGGTGCGCACCGGAGGCCCTGGCGCAGCGGGGGTTTCGCTGCTGGTGGTCGACAAGGGCACACCTGGTTTCGAGGTGAGCCGCAAGCTGGACAAGATGGGTTGGCGGTCCTCGGACACCGCCGAGCTGTCCTACACCGACGTCCGGGTTCCCAGGGAAAACATCGTGGGCGCGGAGAACTCGGGGTTTGCCCAGATAGCCCAGGCGTTCGTCGCCGAGCGCATCGGGCTTGCCGCTCAAGCCTATTCGAGCGCGCAGCGGTGCCTGGACATCACCGCACAATGGTGCCGCGACCGGGAGACGTTTGGCCGTCCGCTGATCTCGCGGCAGGCCGTGCAGAACACGCTCGCCGAAATGGCCCGCCGCATCGACGTGGCACGCGTCTACTCCCGTAGTGTGGTGGAGCGTCAGCTGGCCGGTGAAACCAACCTCATCGCGCAGGTGTGCTTCGCCAAGAACACCGCCGTCGAAGCAGGCGAATGGGTGGCCAACCAGGCGGTGCAGCTGTTCGGCGGCATGGGTTACATGGCCGAATCCGAAGTCGAACGCCAGTACCGGGATATGCGGATCCTGGGAATCGGCGGCGGCACCACCGAAATCCTCACCGCGCTGGCCGCCAAACTCCTGGGATATCAATCATGACCGTCCTGCAGTCCACCCTCGACCCGAACGCTGACGGTTACGCTCAGGCGGCCGCGGCGGCGACGTCACGGCTCGACGAGATCGATGCCGAACTGGCCAAAGCGCTTGCGGGTGGCGGTCCTAAGTACGTCGAGCGTCACCACGCCCGCGGCAAGATGACCGCACGCGAACGCATCGAGCTGCTCGTCGACCCGGATTCGCCGTTCCTGGAACTGAGCCCGCTGGCGGCATACGGCAGCGCGTTCACGGTCGGCGCCAGCCTGGTTACCGGCATCGGCGCGGTTTCGGGTGTGGAATGCATGATCGTCGCCAACGACCCTACCGTCAAAGGCGGCACCAGTAATCCCTGGACACTGCGAAAAATACTGCGGGCCAAACAGATTGCGCTGCAGAATCGGCTTCCGGTGGTTTCGCTGGTGGAATCCGGCGGCGCAGACCTGCCCACGCAGAAGGAAATCTTCGTGCCCGGCGGACAGATGTTCCGCGACCTGACCCGATTGTCAGCGGCGGGCATTCCCACCATCGCGTTGGTGTTCGGCAACTCCACCGCGGGCGGCGCCTACGTGCCGGGCATGTCGGATCACGTGGTGATGATCAAGGAACGTTCCAAGGTGTTCCTGGCCGGCCCACCTCTGGTGAAGATGGCGACCGGTGAAGAATCCGACGACGAATCGCTGGGCGGCGCTGAAATGCACGCGCGGATATCGGGTTTGGCCGACTACTTCGCCGTCGACGAGCTGGACGCCTTACGCATCGGCCGGCGCATAGTGGCCCGGCTGAATTGGCGGAAGCAGGGGCCCGAACCGAAGCCGGTGACCGAGCCGCTGTTCGATGCCGAGGAGTTGATCGGCATCGTGCCGGCCGACCTACGGATCCCGTTCGACCCTCGGGAAGTGATCGCCCGGATAGTCGACGGCTCCGAGTTCGACGAATTCAAGCCGATGTACGGGTCGTCGCTGGTCACCGGATGGGCTCAGTTGCACGGCTACCCGGTGGGCATCCTGGCCAATGCGCGAGGCGTCTTGTTCAGCGAGGAGTCGCAGAAGGCAACCCAATTCATCCAGCTGGCCAACCGCTTTGACACGCCACTGTTGTTCCTGCACAACACCACCGGCTACATGGTGGGCAAGGACTACGAAGAAGGCGGCATGATCAAGCACGGTTCGATGATGATCAACGCCGTGTCGAATTCGACGGTCCCGCACATCTCGCTGATCATCGGCGCGTCCTACGGCGCCGGCCACTACGGCATGTGCGGGCGCGCCTACGAACCGCGGTTCCTGTTCGCTTGGCCGAGCGCCAAATCCGCGGTGATGGGCGGCGCGCAGCTCTCGGGCGTGCTGTCGATCGTCGCCCGCGCGGCCGCCGAGGCTCGTGGGCAGCAGGTCGACGAGGCGGCCGATGCCGCGATGCGCGCCGCTGTAGAGGGCCAGATCGAGGCCGAGTCACTGCCGATGGTGCTGTCCGGGATGCTTTACGACGACGGGGTGATCGATCCGCGCGACACCCGCATCGTGCTGGGAATGTGTTTGTCTGCCATCGCCAATGGCCCGATCAAGGGAACGTCGAGCTTCGGCGTCTTTCGGATGTGAGCCTCATGATCACTCGAGTTCTGGTCGCCAACCGGGGCGAGATCGCCCGGCGGGTGTTCGCCACCTGTCGGCGGTTGGGTCTGGGGACCGTCGCCGTCTACACCGACCCGGACGCGGACGCGCCACACGTCGGCGAGGCTGACGCGCGGGTGCGGTTGCCGAACACTAATGACTATCTGAATGCCGGAGCGATCGTCGCCGCCGCGCGTGCGGCCGGCGCGGACGCGGTCCACCCCGGATACGGATTCCTCTCGGAGAACGCCGAATTCGCCGCTGCGGTGCGAGAGGCCGGCCTCACCTGGGTGGGGCCGCCGGTGGACGCGGTGCGGGCGATGGGCTCCAAGATCGAGGCTAAGAAGCTCATGGCCGCGGCCGGTGTTCCGGTGCTCGACGAATTGGACCCTGAGACCGTCACCGACGAGCAGCTGCCGGTCCTGGTCAAGGCGTCCGCGGGCGGTGGTGGCCGCGGCATGCGGGTGGTTCGCGAATTGTCGGCGCTGCCCGGCGAGGTCGAGGCGGCGCGGCGCGAAGCCCAGTCCGCCTTCGGTGATCCGACGGTGTTCTGCGAGCGTTACCTGCCCACCGGGCACCATGTCGAGGTTCAGGTCATGGCCGATACCCATGGCACGGTGTGGGCCGTCGGTGAACGCGAATGCTCGATCCAGCGCCGACACCAGAAGATCATCGAGGAGGCGCCGTCGCCCTTGGTCGAGCGGGTGGCGGGGATGCGCGCCAAGCTTTTCGACGCGGCCCGGCTGGCTGCCAGTGCGATCGGGTATACCGGCGCCGGAACCGTGGAGTTCCTGGCCGATGATGACGGCGAGTTCTACTTCCTGGAGATGAACACCCGGCTGCAGGTCGAGCACCCGGTGACCGAGGAAACCACCGGGGTAGACCTGGTCGAGCTGCAGCTCGCGGTCGCTGCCGGCGGGCGGCTGGAGGCCGAACCGCCTGCGGCCCAAGGGCATTCGATCGAGGCCCGGCTGTATGCCGAGGATCCCGCGCGCGGCTGGCAACCCCAGGCCGGCCCGGTGCACACCATCGACGTGCCGTCGGTTGCCGCCGAGTTCTCCTCGCTGGGACGGCACACCGGGATCAGGCTGGATTCCGGCATTGTCGACGGGTCGGCGGTGTCGATTTACTACGACCCGATGCTGGCCAAGGTCATCTCTTACGCGCCGACGCGCCGTCAGGCGGCGCTAGTGCTGGCCGACGCGCTGGCTCGCACCCGCCTGCACGGCCTGCGCACCAACCGCGAGCTGCTGGTCAACGTGCTGCGGCACCCGGCGTTCCTCGATGGCGCCACCGACACAGCATTTTTCGACACGCACGGCCTTGCGGAGCTGTCCGCAAAGCTGGCCGACTCGGCGACGGTGCGACTGTCGATGATCGCCGCTGCGCTCGCCGACTCCGCACGCAATCGCGCCACCGCAAGCGCGTTCGGTTCGATTCCCGGCGGCTGGCGCAACGTATCGTCGGGCTATCAGGTCAAGGCCTACCGCGACGATAGCGACGCCGAGCACCAAGTCCAATATCGTTTCAGCAGAACCGGATTGGCGCTGCCCGACGATCCGGCGGTGCAACTGGTCTCCGTCGCGCCCGACCAGGTGGTGCTGGATGCGGACGGGGTGGCCTATCGGTTCCTGGTGGCACAGTACGGCCAGGACGTGTACGTCGATTCGTCCCGCGGACCCGTCCACCTGACGGCACTGCCGCGCTTCCCCGAGCCGGGTTCGGCCGTGGAACAAGGGTCTTTGGTGGCGCCGATGCCGGGCAACGTCATCCGGATCGGCGCGGCCGTCGGTGATGCCGTCACCGCCGGTCAGCCGCTGATCTGGCTCGAGGCAATGAAGATGGAACACACCATCACCGCACCGAACGACGGTGTGCTCGCCCAGCTCGACGTCAACGCCGGCCAGCAAGTGGAAGTCGGCACTGTTCTCGCGCGAGTGGAAGCGCCCGACGCAGAAGGAGATTCGTAATGATCGACACCAGCTTCATCGAAAGTGAGGAGCGCCGGGCGCTGCGCAAGGCGGTATCCGAGTGGGCCTCCAACTACGGCAGCGAGTACTACTTGCAGAAAGCGCGCGCACACCAGCACACCGACGAATTGTGGTCGGAGGCAGGAAAGCTCGGCTTCTTGGGAGTGAACCTGCCGGAGGAGTACGGCGGTGGCGGCGCCGGAATGTACGAGCTGTCACTGGTGATGGAGGAGATGGCGGCCGCCGGTAGCGCGTTGCTGCTCATGGTGGTATCGCCCGCCATCAACGGCACGATCATCAGCAAGTTCGGCACCGAAGAGCAGAAGAAACGCTGGATCCCGGCCATCGCCGACGGCTCGCTCACCATGGCGTTCGCGATCACCGAACCCGACGCCGGATCGAATTCGCACAAGATCATCACGACCGCCCGCCGCGACGGCAGCGACTGGATCCTCAAGGGCCAGAAGGTCTTCATCTCCGGAGTCGATCAAGCCCAAGCGGTGCTGGTGGTGGCCCGCACCGAAGAGGCTAAAACGGGCAAGCTGCGCCCGGCCTTGTTCGTGGTGCCCACCGATGCGCCAGGCTTCACCTACACCCCGATCGAGATGGAGCTGATTAGTCCCGAGCGCCAATTCCAGGTGTTCATCGACGACGTGCGGCTGCCGTCCGACGCGCTCGTCGGCGCCGAAGACGCCGCCATCGCCCAGCTTTTCGCGGGCCTGAACCCCGAGCGCATCATGGGTGCGGCCAGCTCGGTGGGCATGGGTCGGTTCGCGCTCAGCAAAGCCGTCGACTATGTCAAGACCCGCAAGGTCTGGTCCACTCCGATCGGCGCACACCAGGGTCTGTCACATCCGTTGGCGCAGTGTCACATTGAGATCGAACTCGCCAAGCTGATGATGCAGAAGGCCGCTTCGCTCTACGACAGCGGCGACGACGTCGGTGCCGCCGAAGCCGCCAACATGGCCAAATATGCTGCGGCCGAAGCGGCTAACCGCACCGTCGATCAGGCCGTGCAGTCGATGGGTGGCAACGGGCTGACCAAGGAGTACGGCGTGGCGGCGATGATGACGTCGGCCCGGCTCGGAAGAATCGCCCCAATCAGCCGGGAAATGGTGCTGAACTTCGTCGCACAGACATCGCTGGGCCTGCCCCGAAGCTACTGATGGCCCCTCTGATGGATAGTCGAGTCGTCGAGTATGCGGGCCCGGGCGAATGCGGCGGTCCGGTCGCGCGGCTGACGCTGAACTCGCCGCACAACCGCAATGCGGTTTCCACCGCGCTGTTGACTCAACTGCACCAAGGGTTGCGTGACGCCGCGGCGGACCCGGCGGTGCGCGTGGTTGTCTTGGGACATACCGGGGGCACCTTCTGCGCGGGAGCGGACCTGTCCGAAGCGGGCGGTGGTGACCCTTACGACGTGGCGGTGGCGCGGGCCCGGGAGATGACCGCCTTGTTGCGCGACATCGTCGAATTGCCGCTTCCGGTCATCGGCGCCATCAACGGGCACGTCCGGGCCGGCGGGTTCGGACTGGTCGGCGCCTGCGACATCGTGGTCGCCGGTCCCCGCAGCACATTTGCGCTCACCGAAGCCCGGATCGGCGTCGCGCCGGCGATCATCTCGCTGACATTGCTGCCCAAGCTGTCGTCGCGGGCCGCCTCCCGCTACTACCTCACCGGCGAGACGTTCGACGCTCACACGGCGGTCCAGATCGGGCTTGTCACGATGGCGGCCAACGACGTGGATGCGACGGTGGCCGGGCTGGTCGCTGACGTCGGCAAAGGGTCGCCGCAGGGCCTCGCCGCCTCCAAGGCCCTCACCACGGCCGCGGTGCTGGCAGCCTTCGACCGCGACGCCGAACGCCTGACCGAGGAGTCAGCGCGGCTGTTCGTGTCCGAGGAAGCCCGCGAAGGCATGCTCGCGTTCTTACAGAAGCGTCCCCCGAGTTGGGTAGCTTCCACCGCTGACGATGCCGGCCGCTGACGAGTGAGCCGAGCCGTCAACCGCGCCGGCCGGCCATGCGGTGTAGCGAACAGAACCCCCCAAGGGGCTGGCCGTCAAACCGCGCGGCGGCCGGAACCGACCCGTGACCAGCAGCTATGCCACACGGAGGTTGCAGTTTAGCCAACCCACTTGCCCTAAGACCTGGACGTCGTACGCTCGTGGGTAATGAGCAACTCCGCTCGACGTGACACGAGGGACGCGCGTGACGAACCGTCGCGCGCGGGCGACACCGATCGCATCATGCTCGCGCAACTGCTGGCCTATGCAGCCGAGCAAGGCCGTCTGCAGCTGAACGACTACGAAGACCGGCTCACTAAGGCCTACGCCGCCACCACATACGAAGAACTGGATCGACTCCGGGCAGACCTACCGGGTGCACCGATAAACCAACGCCGCGGCGGCAAACCCAATCCGGCGCCTTCGACGCTGCTGCTGGCCCTGCTGAGCGGGTTCGAGCGGCGCGGCCGATGGAACGTGCCCAAGAAGCTGACGACGCTCACGCTCTGGGGCAGCGGGGTGCTGGATCTGCGCTACGCGGACTTCACGTCGACCGACGTCGAGATCCATGCGTATTCGATCATGGGCATGCAGACCATCCTGTTGCCGCCGGAAGTCAACGTCGAGATCCACGGCCGCGGGGTGATGGGCGGCTTCGACCGCGAGGTATTGGGCGAAGGTGTCCGGGGCGCTCCGACGGTGAAGATCCGCGGCTTCTCGTTGTGGGGCGGCGTGGCCATCAAGCGCAAAGCCCGCAGGCCCCGCAGGTAGACGGCGAGCAGACGCAAAAGCCCCTCAAAACCACCACTGTTCGGGGCTTTTGCGTCTGCTCGCCGTGCTGAGTGGCCCGCGCGATGGGGGCGTGTAATACTCCGCCCGATGCACCCGAGAGTTGTTATGCCGCAACAGTTGCGGGCGACTCCTGATTCGCTGACGCGAATCGGCAACCAGCTGGCCGACCACGGCGAGTCATTGCTGGCTTTGCAGCTGTCTTGCCTCGGCACGGCCGAGGAAGCGCACCCCGGATGGGTCGGATCGTCGGCGCTGGCGTTGTCGGGACTGCTCGACGGGTGGGCCATGACCAGCACCGCGCACATCGCCCGCTTCGGCGAGCACTCCCGGGGCATGCACTTCGCCGCCGCCGGCTTCCGGCAGATGGAGCAGCGCAACACCGCGGCCCTGGCATGGCCAAGCTGAGCACCGCGGCGAAACCGGGCGATGACACTGACGTTGGCTGACATCGACAGTTGGGACCCGGAGGCGGTCGCAGCCGTGTTCGACGCGGCGACCAAACGCGCCCACGGCACGCGCGTGGCGTCGGCTGCCCTGAGCGACACCGCGCGACTGCTCGACTTCGGTGGTGACGCCGCTGATGCGGCGGAGCTGGCCATCCACCACACCACTGTCATCCTGGACACGCACGCCGACGCCTGCCTGGCGGTCGCCCGGGCAGCGCAGAAGTCGGTCGAGGAGATCATCGTGATCAAGTCGCGGCTTCGAGCGATCAGGCAGACTGCTTGGGAACATGGCCTAACGATCGATGACGCCGCCGGCACCGTCGTTCCGCCGGACGGCTTTCCGTGTTTATCGGCTGCCGACCGCGACCGGATCAGCGAACTGCAATTCGACCTGATGCAACGCATCACCAACCTGCTGGCCGAAGCCCAACGGGCCGACGAAGACCTCGCTGCGGCGATCCGCGGTGCCGAGGGCGATCTGTCTGCCGAGCAAGTTGACGCCCAAATAAGCGGTACCGCAATCGAAGTGGTGCAGATACCAGCAGCGGGCAGTGGTCCCGCTGGGGTCGACAAGTGGTGGCACTCATTGACTCCGGGCCAGCAGGATTGGGTCAAAGAGCGGTACGGGGATAGCATCCGCAACCTCGATGGCATACCCGGCGATGTCCGCAGCGAACTCAATATTCCTGTGCTGCAACGCGAAATCAGACGACTTCAGAACGGCTGGCTCAACACCCACGGCTGGCATACAAACCCGGACAAGCTCGCGGATCTGACTGCGCTGCAACGGGCTTTAACCGGGCAACCGGGCGCACGCCTTATGCTCTTGGATGTCGACGGCGATCCCCGCAAAGTGCTCGCGGCGATCGCTATCGGTGACGTCGACGATGCTGAATGCGTCGGCGTCACCGTCGGCGGTCTCAACACCCGGGTCAGCTCCAGCGTCGAACAAATGGTGCGCGAGGCCGAAGCCCAACGCAACAAGGCAAGCGAATTGCGCAGAGTGGCAAGCAAGCCCGGATACGACGCGGTGGCATCGGTGGTGTGGCTGGGCTACGACGCACCCGACAGCCTCACCGACGTCACCAATATCGAACTGGCGCGCAGGAGCGCAGGTCTGCTGAACAGCTTCTATAAAGCGCTGGCGGCTACCAGCAACGTCGCCGATCAGCGCATCACAGCTTTCGGACACTCCTACGGGTCACTGGTGACCAGTCTGGCGTTGCAGCAGGGCGCGCCGGTCTGCGATGTTGTCTTGTATGGCTCCCCCGGCATCGAACTCAGCGACGTCGCGCAGCTGGGCGTCCAACCTGGACACGCCTACTACCTGATCGGCGTCAATGACCATGTGGCCGACGTGATTCCCGGCTTCGACATCTTCGGTCGCGCACCCCAAGACGTGCCCGGAATGACCGAGCTGTCGACGAGGACGGGTTTGGCCCTGGGTGGACGGTACGGCGACGGACAGGTTCACGAACGGGCATACGGCCATTCGGAATACCCTCGCATCGGAAGCAACGGGGAACTTCGGATGAGCGCCTACAACATGGCGGCGGTGCTGGCCGGGCTGCCTGACGACCTCGTCACGCCCCGCGCGTCGGGCGTGGACCGACTGCCCGGCGGCGCCGGCCCGTACGAGTTGCCGACTGCACCACCGCAACACCAGCTATGAGCGCGCCAGTGAGCGCGAGCAGACGCGAAGTTACCCGACACGCCGTGGTATTAGGCAAGTTTGCTTTCTGCTCGCGGCCGGTTAGCGGTGTCGTCGCGAGCGCAGGTAATCGCCGACTACCGCCGCTCCCAGCCCGTCGAGGTCGGGCACCACAACTCGTCCCTCGACCCGTCGCGCCACCTGGTCGATGAACCGTGCCAAGCCGGGGTCGCTGCCCAGCCGGAAGATCGTGATCTGTGCGCCCAGCCGGGCCATGTCGTCGAACCCGCGCACGGTGTGGGCGATGGTCCGCGGATGCGGTGGGTAGTCAAAGAACACGGCGCTGCCGTCCCCGTCGAAATCCTCCAAATGGGCGGTAGGCTCGCCGTCGGTCACCACCAGGACGACGGGTTGCGCGTTGGGGTGCCGCTTGAGATGACGCCCGGCCAGCGCCAGCGCGTGGTGCAGGTTGGTGCCCTGCTCGTAGACGCCCTCCAAACCGGTCAACTCGGCAGCGGTCACGGTCCGCGCATAGCGGCCAAAGGCGATGATCTGCAAGGCATCTGACCGGAACCTGGTACACACTAAATGATTGAGCGCCAGCGCTGTTCGCTTCATCGGCAGCCAGCGGTTCTCCATCACCATCGAAAATGAGGTGTCCACCAGCAGCGCCACCGCGGCTTGAACGCGAGTCTCGGTCTCGGAGACCTCGACGTCGTCGACGGTGATCTGAATGGCCGAAGTCTGGCCGACCGATCCCGTACCAGCTTGGCGCAGCACGGCATTGGTGAGCGTGCGGGGGATGTTCCACGGTTCGGTGTCGCCGAATTGCCACGGCCGGGTGGCGCCGGTCAGCTCACCCGCCGCTCCGGCGCGACGATGGTCACGCTCACCGCGACGGCCGGAAAGCTGTTGTGCCACATCACGTAACGCGGCTTCGCCCAGCCGTCGCATCGCCTTCGGGGAGAGCCGCCACTGACCGTCGGAACCACGATCGAAGAAGCCCTGGTTGACCAGCGCACGCTCCAGTTCGGCCAAGGTGCGAGCATCGATGGCGGCCTGGTCACCGAGCTGGCGGGCCAGCGCGTCGAGATCGACGTCGTCCATGGTGGCGCCCGGATAGCTTTGCGACAGTTGCTCGGCGAGCTGCTCCAGCTCCCCGATATCGGCCAGCGCCTGCGTGCCTTCGCCCATGCCGAACGGGTTGTCGCCGGAGAAGTCCTCGGATCCCATCCAGTCTTCGCCCGGCCGCGCAGCCTGCAGATGCGCGTCCAGCCGATTCAGTGCCTGCATCAACGCCGGCGACCCAAATGCCTGCTGCGCCAGTGCATCCAGCTCGGCACGCTGTTCGGGACTGAGGCTGTTGCGGAAGCGTTGGGCCGCCGCTGCGCGCTTGGCCAGCGAGTCCAGCAACTCCTCGACGTTGCGCGGGTTCTCCGGGAAGAACTCGCCATGCTTGTCCATGAACTCGTCGAAGTCCTGCTGAGTGTCTTCACCGCGAGAGTGCTTGTCCAACAGGTCGTTCAGGTCGTCCAGCATCTCGTTGACACGCTGGCGGTCGGCGTCGGTGGCTCCTTCCAGCGCCTGCTTCATGCCGGCGAAACGCTGGTCCAGCATCTCGCGGCCCAGCAGATCCTTGATCTGCTCGTACTTTTGGCGGGCCTCGCCGCTGCGCCAGCTGTAATCGGACAGCTCTTGCACGGCCTTGGCCGGCGACGCCGGCAGCGCATCCAACTGCAGTTCGCCGAAGCGCGCGTCGTCGTCCAGAGCCCGGGCCAGCTCCTTGCGTTCGGCCAGTACCGCCTCGTCGAGCAGTTTCTTGATCTCCTGCAGGGTCCCGTCTAAGTTGTTGCGGCGCAATAACTCTCGTCGACGACGGTTGGCCTCCGCCGCCAGCCGGTCGGCACCGGTCAGGTTCTGGGTACCGCGCCGCAGCAGCTCGGACAAAGCCCGGCGCGGCGAGGTGCCCGCCATGACGTCCTGCCCGATCTGCTCCAGCGCCTCGCGCAGATCCACTGGCGGAGCCAGCGGGTCCGGCCCGCCGGTGTACGCCGAGTATCGCGACGAGTGGCCTCGAGCAGCCCCGGGTTTAGCCATAAACCGTTTGGCCCTCCCCGGAGACCTTGTCGATCCGCTTCGCCAGATACAGCGCCTCCAGTGCCAGCTCCAGCGCTGCGGCGCGTTCGCCTTCGGATTCGGCCCGCAGCTTTCTGGCGATACTGTCCACCACGGGCAGCCCCGGAACGGCGGCCAGCACGTTCTTCGCCGACACCCGCTCGCCCGTCGTCACCGTGGAACCGCCTTCGACGGCGGCCACCAAGGAGCCGACGTCGATGCCGCCAAGCACCCGTGACGCGGTGTCAGCGGTCGAACGGCGCAACAGGTGCTCGAGCACCGCCTGTTCGCGGCCTTCCTCACCGGACTCGAACTCGAGCTTGCCGCGCAGCACGTCGATCACCGTGCTTAGGTCGACCACGCGGGCAACCGGGTCGGTCTCTCCCAGCACCGCGCCGCGATGCCGTGCGGAAGCCGCCACCGTCTCGGCCGCCGCAATCGCGAAGCGCGCCGAGACCCCCGAGCGCTGATCGATGGAGTTGGATTCCCGCAGATAACGAGCAAACCGCGCGATCACCTGCATCAAGTAGTCGGGCACCTGCGCGCTCAGGTGCGCCTCCTGAGCGATGACACCCATCTCGGCCTCGAGCTCCAGCGGGTAGTGGGTGCGGATCTCCGCGCCGAACCGATCCTTGAGCGGAGTGATGATCCGACCCCGGTTGGTGTAGTCCTCGGGGTTGGCGCTAGCTACAACAAGTACGTCCAGCGGCAATCTCAGGGTGTAGCCGCGGACCTGAATGTCGCGCTCCTCCATGACGTTCAGCATCGAAACCTGGATGCGCTCGGCGAGGTCGGGCAGTTCGTTGACGGCGACGATGCCGCGGTGCGCCCGCGGGATGAGCCCGTAGGCGATGGTTTCGGGGTCACCGAGGCTGCGGCCCTCGGCGACCTTGACGGGGTCGATGTCACCGACCAGGTCGGCGACGCTGGTGTCCGGGGTGGCCAGCTTCTCGGTGTAGCGCTCGCTGCGGTGCTTCCACTGCACCGGTAGGTTGTCGCCGAGCTCGGCGGCCCGCCGGATCGACTCCGGCGTGATCGGCGTGTAGGGGTGCTCACCCAATTCCGCCCCCGCGATCACCGGCGTCCACTCGTCCAGCAAACCCACCAGCGCCCGCAGCAACCGGGTCTTGCCCTGGCCGCGTTCGCCCAGCAAGACGAAGTCGTGCCCGGCGATCAACGCCCGCTCCAGCTGAGGCAGCACGGTCTCGTCGAAACCCAGGATGCCGGGCCAGACGTTGTCACCGTCGGCCAGCGCGGTCAGCAGATTTTCCCGGATTTCCTGCTTGACTCCCCGCTCTCGATGACCAGCCGCACGCAGCTCGCCGACGGTCCGGGGCAGAAGACTCGGTGACGTCACCACTCCACGCTACGACGAGCGGGCTCAGTACGCGCTACCAACCTGGTCAATGGGCGAAGTGACGAGCTCCGGTGAGGTACAGAGTCACACCGGCTTTGCCCGCAGCGGCTGTCACCTCGTCGTCGCGCACCGAGCCGCCGGGGTGCACTATCGCCTTGACTCCGGCGGCCGCCAGCGTCTCCAGTCCGTCGGGGAAGGGAAAGAACGCATCGGAGGCCCCAACCGCGCCGCGCACCCGGTCGCCGCCACGCTCTACGGCCAGCCGGGCGGCGTCGACCCGGTTGACTTGACCCATGCCTACCCCGACGGTCGCGCCGTCGGCGGCGATCACGATTGCGTTCGACTTGACCGCGCGGCAGGCGCGCCAGGCGAAGACCAGGTCGGTGAGGGTGGCCGGGTCGGCCGGGTCGCCGGTGGCCAAGTTCCAGTTGGCCGGGTTGTCGCCGTGCGCGTCGAGCTGGTCGCGCTGCTGCATGAGCAGTCCGCCGCTGATCGGCCTGAGTTCATGGCCACCGGTCAGCGGCTCGGAAGCCACCAGCACGCGAATGTTCTTCTTGCGCGTCAGCACCTCGACGGCGCCGGGTGCGTAGGCCGGCGCCACGATCACCTCGGTGAAGATGGTGCTGACGTACTCGGCCATCTCGACGCTGACCTCGGTGTTGGCCGCGATGACTCCGCCGTAGGCGCTCAACGGGTCGCATTCGTGGGCCTTGCGGTGTGCGTCTGCCACCGAAACGTCGGAGATGGCGATGCCACATGGGTTGGCGTGCTTGATGATTGCCACGCACGTCTGCTCGTGGTCGAAGGCCGCTCGCCAGGCCGCGTCCGCATCGGTGAAGTTGTTGTAGGACATGTCTTTTCCGTGCAACTGCTCGGCCTGCGCCAGGCCGGGCCAGGCGCTTGGGTCGACATAGAGCGCGGCCTGCTGGTGGGGGTTCTCGCCGTAACGCAACGTCGCCTGGCGACTCCAGTTTCTGGCGAACCACTGCGGGAACTGCGCCTGCGGATGCTCGGATGCCAGAGTTTCCTGCATCCAGCTGGCGACGGCGATGTCGTATTCGGCGGTGCGCTGAAATGCCAGCGATGCCAGCCTTTTACGCTCGGCGAGGGTGAATCCGCCGTCACGCACCGCGGCCAGCACGCCGTCGTATCCGAGCGGGTCGGTGACCACGGCGACGCTCGGATGGTTCTTGGCCGCCGCCCGGACCATCGACGGGCCGCCGATGTCGATCTGCTCCACGCACTCATCGACGCCGGCGCCGGATTCCACGGTCTGGCTGAACGGGTACAGATTGACCACGACGAGCTGGAACGCCTCGATGCCGAGCTCGTGCAGGGCGGCTTCGTGTTCGGGCTTGCGCAGGTCGGCCAGCAGGCCGGCGTGCACGCGTGGGTGCAGCGTCTTGACCCGGCCGTCGAGCACCTCGGGGAAACCGGTCAGCTCCTCTACGCGGGTCACCGGAATACCTTTGTTCGCAATGGTTTTGGCTGTGGATCCGGTCGAGACGATCTCGACGCCGGCTGCGGTAAGGCCCTGCGCGAGGTCTGCCAGCCCGGTCTTGTCGTACACGCTGATCAGCGCGCGGCGAATCGGCTTCTTGTCGGTGCTCATGCTGTGCTCATCCCGGGAGTCGCCTTTCGTCCGATCGTCGCTTTTCCTCCGGCCACCGTCACGCCATGGAGGGCGATCGCGGCCACCACGTCGACAAGCAGCTGGCGTTCGATGACCTTGATGCGTTCATGCAGAGTCTCTTCGTCGTCGCCGTCGAGCACCTCGACGGGTCGCTGCGCCACGATCGGTCCGGTGTCGGTGCCGGCATCCACGAGGTGCACCGTACAGCCCGTGAACTTAACGCCGTAGGCCAGTGCGTCGGCCACCGCATGCGCGCCGGGGAATGCCGGCAGCAGCGCCGGATGGGTATTGAGGATGCGTCCGTCGAATCGTGAAAGGAATTGCGGCCCAAGGATTTTCATAAATCCGGCGGAGACGATCAGGTCGGGCTCGTGGCCTGCGGTGGCTGCGGTGATGGCGGCATCCCACGCGGCGCGGTCGGGGTGGTCTTTCAGCCGGACGGTGAAGGACGGGACCCCCGCCTGGGTGGCGACCTCGATGGCCCGGCAATCGCGATCCACGCCGACCGCGACCACCCGCGCCGGGTAGTCGTCTTGAGCGGCGTTCAGCAGCGAGTTCAGCAGTGAACCGGTGCCCGACGCCAGCACCACCAGCCGCGCCGGTGCACTTGGGGGCACGGGTTCCTGCACACGGGCAGCCTAGTCTGGCGCGGGTGAGTGCCGCTTAGGTGGCCGCAGTCGCGTCGATGCCGCCGGCCTGGCGTTCGGTAATGACGGCCTTCGGTGTGAACTGACGGCTTTCAGTGTGAACTGACGGCTTTCAGTGTGAACTGGGGGCTTTCGGTGTAAAGCCTGGGCGGGAATCAGCGGGAGGCGCTTATTTACGCCCAGGATTCACTTGCAACGCCCAGGATTCACGCGCAAGCCCTGAACAGCACAACCCGACGAGACGCGCCGCTCTGACTAATCCTCGCGATTGCCGGCCGGTTCGTCGTCGGCAGGCGCGTCCTCGTCTACCACCGGGGCGTCCCTGTCGGCAACGGGCACGTCCTCGTCGGCGACGGGAGCGGCCTCATCGGCGCCCGGCTCGTTCGAGGCCGGTTCGTCGAGCTGCTCACCAGGAGCGGCAACGGTTTTCGGCCGTCTGGGCCGGCGCCGAATCCCACCGGCCATCATCACCGTCAGGCCGCCGACGACGGCAAACCAGAAGAAGACCCCGATCACCAGGGTGCCCTGGTCCACGCCGACGTCGCCGAAGTTGCCCAACCGGCCGCTTCCGCCGTACGCCAGCAACGACATCGTCAAAGCCCCGGCGATCGCCGCCACCAGCAGCTTGGCCATTGCCGGAACAAGCAGCAGCCCACGCCTGGCGCATTGCTGACCGACCACCACGCCCGACGACGCACCCACGATCAGCAGGGCGACCCAGGCCGGCCCCAGCTGCGGCGTCGGGAGCGCGGCAAGGATCGGCAATGCGGGGATATCACCACCGAAAACGGTGAACGCACTGAACGTCGCAAAGCCGAGGTGTGCGCTGGACCCAACAGTGACCGCAGCGGTGCCCACAATGACGTTCGGCACGTACAGGATCGACAGCACGGTCAGGCTGAACTGACCGAATATCGAATCGGTGATCCCGTACAAATCCTGCATCGTCGCCCAATGCACAACCAAAGAACCGACCGTCACCACGCCCGAGAGCCCGAACAACGCCAGCACCCCGGCCGTCGCGGCGCGCACCGAGTCGGCCAGCCAATCGGGCAGCGGCGAAGCCGCCAACGCCCGTCGCCCCACCCGCGACCAGATTCCGATCGCAGCACCGATCGCGTGCACCACCAGCACGCTGACGAACGCGCGCAAGGCGCTGGGTGTCTGCAGCTCGGTGAGCACCGACGACGCGTCGTGGATGACCGCCAGGGCGATGGCCGCGAACAGCAGAGGGCCGCCCAGCGCCGACGCGACAACCCACCGGATGACCAGCCATGACGACTGCGGGGAGGTGGCCCGCGCGGTGGTGCGCGCGGTCGCCCACACCATCAACAGGACCGGCAGCAGCGGCATTACGCCCAGCTCGCGGCCGCCGATGGAGATCGGCACGGCATGCACGCCCAACCAGATGCTGGCGATCGCGCCCAAGGCGCCGGTCATGTCGCTGTTGGCGATCAGCAACTGCAGTAACGTGACGGCCGCGATGATCAACAGCGCGATCAAAGCGGGGCCGAATGCGACCCGGACAAGATCACGCGGTTGACGCGTGCCGGCAGCCCGGTAGCCCTCCACCACCCGTGTCACTCTCGGCGCATATGCCTGACTAGACGCGGATGCGTCCGGTTAGGCCGGCGCCGACCCAGGTGACGACTGCTGGCCCTGGCCGTAGTTCTGGGCCTGCTGGCCGCCGGGCGGATTCGAGTAGTTGACCGTTGCCGAACCCGCGTCGGAGCCGCTACCCGCGTTGGCCGATGGCGGCGGTCCATAGCTGGGGAAGCCGGTGGGCGGCGTGGTGGGTGTCTGAAAGGTGGGCTGGGGTCCGGACTGCCCGGCGGCCTGGTGCCCGGACTGCGCGGCAGGCTGCGGTCCGGACTGGGCCGACGGCGCGGCGCCGAATCCCCCGGTCGACGGATTCGAGCCGGAGGTCGGGATGACGGACTGCGTTGCCATGTTGCCCTGGCTCGGCGGCTGGCCCTGTCCGGGGCTTGAGCCGTAGCCGCCATAGGGCGACCCGTACCCGCTGGGCGGCGCCTGCTGCGGCGACTGGATTCCGGGTTGAGCCTGTTGGGCCGGCTGACCGTAGTACGGCTGCTGCCCATACTGCTGCTGGCCGTATTGCCCGTACTGGCCGTATTGCTGCTGATAGGGGTCGTACTTGGGGCGCGGCGGCGGCATGGTGATCACGCCGGACTCCAGCAGGAGCGCAGCGGCGGCGGAGGCCGCCTGAAGGAAACTGAAAGCCAGGATCAGCCACAGTCCCCACGGAGTAGAGCCGTTGTCGGGCGCGTTAACGGTCTCTGAGATCGCCAGCAGGAAGCCGAGTACCGAGATTGCGGTGATCACGCCCAGATGGGGCTTCGCCTTGGGCACTAGGCCGACGGCAGCGAGCAGACCCGCCAGCAGGGCGGCGACGACGGACTGCACCCCGCCACCGGGGCCGAAACTCGCGAAGTAGGCCGCCAGGCCGAGGCCCACCACGGCGAAGCCCAGATACAGCGGAAGTTTGTTTTCACCGGGTTCCTTGGCGAAATCGGGAGTGGCCGGCTGTGCGGCGCCGCCGTAGGACCCGGAAGGTTGCTGCGCGGGTGGATATCCGGGACTACCGGGCGAGTAGGTCATTGACTTTCCTCCTGTTGCTTCCCAGGCTGGCCGCGTTTGCGTGGCGACGTGATTCGACCAACAACGCTAGCGCACGTTGGAGTGCCGGTGCTGGGGCGCTCAACCCCCGCTTGCCCGCCGCAGGTAGAACACGTTCTAATTCTGTTCATGGATTACGGGCTAGTGCTTTTCACCAGTGACCGCGGCATCACTCCGGCGGCAGCCGCAAAGCTTGCCGACGACCACGGCTTTCGTACTTTCTACGTGCCAGAACACACGCACATTCCGGTCAAACGAGAGGCGGCCCATCCGACGACGGGTGACGAATCGCTGCCCGATGACAGGTACATGCGCACGCTGGACCCGTGGGTGAGTTTGGGCGCGGCGTGCGCGGTGACATCGCGAGTGCGGCTGTCCACCGCGGTGGCGCTGCCCGTCGAGCACGATCCGATCACGCTGGCGAAAAGCATCGCGACGCTTGATCATCTGTCCGGCGGAAGGGTCAGTCTGGGCGTTGGGTTCGGTTGGAACACCGACGAGCTCGCCGATCACGGCGTGCCGCCCGGGCGACGGCGCACGATGTTGCGCGAGTACATCGAGGCGATGCGGGCCTTATGGACGCAGGAGGAGGCCGCCTACGACGGCGAGTTCGTCAGGTTCGGGCCGAGCTGGGCGTGGCCGAAACCGGTGCAAACGCACATTCCGGTGCTGGTGGGCGCGGCGGGGACGGAAAAGAACTTCAAGTGGATCGCCCGCAGCGCCGACGGGTGGATCACCACCCCGCGCGACTTCGACATCGACGAGCCGGTGAAGTTGCTGCAGGACACCTGGGCCGCCGCCGGGCGGGACGGGGCCCCGCAGATCGTGGCCCTGGACTTCAAGCCGGTACCCGAGAAGCTGGCCCGCTGGGCCGAACTCGGCGTCACCGAGGTGCTGTTCGGGTTGCCGGATCGCCCCGAAGCCGAGATCGCTGCCTACGTGGAGCGACTGGCCGGCAAGCTGGCCGCGTCGGTGTAGGGCGAGCACTACAAACTGCAGCGGTTGCCGTAGTCGAAGGAACGCACCCGGACCGGTTGGCCAAGCGGGTCGCCGTCGGTCAGCTGGGCGATCAGCTCGTCGTCCTCGGTGGTGGCCAGGAATCGGCTGCCGTCGTCGAGTCGCCCGATGACGATGCCCGTCGGCCGCCCGTTGTCGCGCCGCACGGTGTACGTCTCGACGGTGGCGGGCCCGTCGGCCGTCTCGGTCACCGGCACCGCCGGCGCGCTGTCGATCTGCGCCTGCAACCGCGCGCTGCCGTCGGGCTTCCACTCCGCCGGCGTAGTGGAGTACACACCGACGGAGTACTTGCTCATGATCCCGCCGTTGGCTCCGACAAGGCCGAATTGCCCTGGTGCGCTTCGCATCCGGGCTACAGTCTCGGCGATGCCGTGCATCGAGTAGTTATTGCCGGCGCCGCCGAAGAACGGCAAGCCACCGGTCAGGGTCAGGCCGCGCGGGTCGTCGGGCGCGATGCTCATACCGTCGCAGATGTTGAACACCGGGACCGGAAAGCAGCTGTACAGGTCGAAGGTGGAGACGTCGTCGACGCCGATTCCGGCCATGGCCAGCGCCTCGCGCACCGCCAAGACCGCTGACGGGGCGTGCCCGAGATCCGGGCGCGCCAGCAGCCCCTGCTCCTGCAGGTCAGCGTGGCCGTGCAGGTACACCCAGTTCTCCTCGGGCAGCCCGAGGCGACGTGCCGTCGCAACCGACATCAGCAGGGCGGCCGCACCCTGGTTCACCTGGTCGCGCGCGACGAGCAGCCGCGGGTAGGGCTCCGAGATCATCCGGTTGCGGTCGGTGACGGTGATTAGTTCGTCGACGCTGTATTCGACGGGCGCGGCGGCCAACGGGTTCCCGGCGGCGACCTTCGTGAACGGGGCGAACAGCTCACCCATCCGCCGCAGATACTCGGCCGGCCCGAGGCCGGCTGCGGCCCGCCGGGCGTTTTCCATCAGCGCGTACTGGGTCGGTGCGTCGACCAGACCGTGAATGACGGTGTAGCGCGAGATGATTCCGTCGATACCCTGACCGCGGTCTTCCAGGTCACCGTCCACGGTCTCGGTGAAGTCCGGCTTCTGGTCGGCCCGCGCGAAGTGCCGCAGCGTCGACGTCGCATCGGAGCCGAAGACCAGTGCGGCCTCCGAGCGTCCCGCGGCGATCTGGGCGGCCAGCTCGCTGACCAGATGCTGAGGCCCTTGGCCGCCGACGATCTCCAGGATCGCGCGGGCAGGCTGTGCGCCGATCCGGCTGGCCACGGACCGTGGGTAGTTGTTGGATCGCCCCAGGGGCGCGTTGACGACTGGCCCCGAGATCTCGAATTGGCGCACACCGGCGACGGTGTCGATGGCGTCGGCCACCGATGCGGCGTCGGCGCCACAGTCCTTGATCGCGGTCTGGGCCGCCGCGGCGGCCAGCTCGACGGGTGACATCGCCCGGTAGTCCGGATCGTCGATGCGCTCGGCGGCCTGCCCGACACCGACGACGACGGGCGTGCGCCAATCCAGATTCATAGCCTTACTATCTACCGCAGCCCGGTCTCAGGGCGGCGGCTGGGGTGCGTCTGCGCGGCGCTAAAGGCTCTGCAGGATCTCGCGGGCCAGGGCCGCCGTCTCCGAGGGCGTCTTGCCCACCTTCACGCCGGCAGCTTCCAAGGCTTCCTTCTTGGCGGCAGCCGTTCCCGACGAGCCCGACACGATCGCGCCCGCGTGGCCCATCGTCTTGCCCTCCGGTGCGGTGAATCCCGCGACGTAACCGACGACCGGCTTGGACACGTTGGCCTTGATGAACTCGGCCGCACGCTCTTCGGCGTCACCACCGATCTCGCCGATCATCACGATGAGCTTGGTGTCGGGATCCTTCTCGAACGCCTCGATCGCGTCGATATGCGTGGTGCCGATCACCGGGTCACCGCCAATGCCGATCGACGTGGTGAACCCGAAATCGCGCAACTCGTACATCATCTGGTAGGTCAACGTGCCCGACTTGGACACCAGCCCGACGGGACCCGCCCCGGTGATATTGGCCGGGGTGATGCCGACCAGCGACTGCCCGGGGCTGATGATGCCCGGGCAGTTGGGACCGATGATCCTGGTCTTGCCGCCCTTATCTAAGTTGTAGGCCCAGGCATATGCGCTGTCCTGCACCGGGATTCCCTCGGTGATGACCACCAGCAGCGGGATCTCGGCGTCGACGGCCTCGATGATGGCGTCCTTGGCGAACTTCGGCGGCACGAAGATGATCGACACGTCGGCGCCGGTCTTCTCCATGGCCTCGGCGACACTGCCGAACACCGGCAGCTTGACGATCCGGCCGCCCTTGTCCTCATGAGTGACCGTGGTCCCCGCCTTGCGGGCGTTGACGCCGCCGACGATCTGCGTGCCGGCCTTGAGCATCCGGGCCGTGTGGACGGTAGCCTCGCTGCCAGTGATGCCCTGAACGATGACCTTGTTTTCCTTGGTCAGAAAGATTGCCATTAGCCAGTCCTCTCTCTAAAGTGTCGACCCGCTGCGCCCGGCTTCGCCGCGCTTGCGATCGCCACTCAGGCGCTCGCCAGCTGGGCGGCCTTGTCGGCAGCCTCGTCCATCGTCGGTACCAGCGTCACCAGCGGGTGGTTGGCCTCGGCCAGGATGCGCCGGCCTTCGTCGACGTTGTTGCCGTCCAGCCGCACCACTAGCGGCTTGTTCGCCTCGTCGCCGAGGATTTCCAGCGCCTTGACGATTCCGGTGGCAACCGCGTCGCACGCCGTGATGCCGCCGAAGACGTTGACGAACACGCTTTTGACCTGCGAGTCGCCCAACACCACGTCCAACCCGGCGGCCATCACCTCCGCCGAGGCGCCGCCACCGATGTCCAGGAAGTTGGCCGGCTTGACGCCGCCGTGCTTCTCGCCGGCGTAAGCGACGACGTCCAGCGTTGACATCACCAAGCCCGCGCCGTTGCCGATGATGCCGACGGATCCGTCGAGCTTGACGTAGTTGAGGTCGTGCTCCTTGGCCTTGAGCTCGAGCGGGTCGGTGGCCGCGCGGTCCTCGAACTCGGCGTGGCCGGGCTGGCGGAACGCCGCATTGGCGTCCAGCGTGACCTTGCCGTCCAGGGCCAGGATCCGGTCGTCAGGAGTGCGCACCAGGGGGTTGACCTCGACCAGGGTCGCGTCCTCGGCGACGAACAGTTCCCACAGCTTGGCGATGGTGATCGCGGCGGCGTCGAGCACCTCGGCCGGCAGATGGCCCTGCTCGGCGATCGACCGCGCCGTCTCGAGATCGACCCCCTTGACGGCGTTCACCGGGACCTTGGCGAGGCGGTCCGGCTTGGTCGCGGCCACCTCTTCGATCTCCATGCCGCCCTCTACCGAGCACATCGCGAGGTAGGTGCGGTTCGCCCGGTCGAGCAGGAAGGAGCAGTAGTACTCCTCGGCGATGTCGCTGGCCTCGGCCACCAGCAGTTTCTTGACGATGTGGCCCTTGATGTCGAGGCCCAGGATGTTCTTGGCGTGCTCGTAGGCGTCCTCCGGGGTCGCGGCGTACTTCACACCCCCGGCCTTTCCGCGTCCACCGATCTTGACCTGAGCCTTGACCATCACCGGTCGACCGATCTCCGCGGCGATGTCACGCGCGCCTTCGGCGGTGTCGGTTACCCGGCCGGGAGTGCTGGGTACGTTGTGCTTCGCGAACAGCTCTTTCGCTTGATACTCGAAAAGATCCATGTGCTCACTGTCTTTACTTGGCCTGTAGGGAGGCGGCGCCGGTCTCGGCGACACGCACGGTGAACTGTATCCACCCCACCGAATGGGGCCAACCCGTGGCCCGCCCTTAGGCGGTGGCTGCGCATAAACGGAATGTGGCACAGCTCATCTGGCACTCGAATGCGTTAAACGTGATCAAGCTCACAATCCCGCCCATGATCTTGGCCGCGAGTTGCCAGCCCTGTAGGTCAGCGGATACCGTCTCAGGGTCCAGATAACGTTAAGGTCACGATCCGAGGACTTTTCAGGTTGTCGCAGCACCGACTCGCACGTTCTCGCGTCGCTGCAGGGGCAGTACGCACCAACCGCGAAGGCTGGGCTCCGCATCACCAGAACGAAGTCACCGAAATCCTCCCGCTGGACGGCTTCGACTTCGACGATCTCGACGACCTTTACGACACCGACTTCGGTGACCTGCAGCTGGAGGTTGACTTCGCGGTCGACAACGAGGCCCAGGTACTGCTGGCCCCCGAACTCGACGATCTGCATGACACCGACAACCTGACTCCGGTGCGGCTGACAGTCCCCCTAGAGGTCACTGACGTGCTCCCGCGGGTGACCGTGCAGCCGCACGCCGAACCTCGCCCCGTCCGTTCAGACGCTCTGGGCGTCGTCCGGGTTCCGCAGCGAGGCGGACAGCACCGCAAGCAGCCGACCAGTGCGGCCAAGGGTCGCCTGATGATCTCGGCAATGGCGGCCGGCGCGACGGCCGCGGCTGCCCACGCGGCACTCACCCACTCCGACACCACGAAGACCGAGACCGTGCTGAGCGCCAACGCGTCGCTGCTCGGAGGGTCGGGCAGCAACGCGACCCGAGGCGCGCAGGTTGTCGCGGTGCAGCCGGCGGCCAATGCCGCGGCCCACAACTTGGAGCTCGCCAAAGGCGTGGCGTTCGCCCAGGAACGCGCCCAACGCGAGGCGCGACTGCAGCAGCCGCTCTACGTGATGCCCACCAAGGGGATTTTCACGTCGAATTTTGGGTATCGCTGGGGTGTGCTGCACGCGGGAATCGATTTGGCCAACTCGATCGGAACGCCGATCTACGCGGTGTCTGACGGTGTCGTCATCGACGCCGGCCCCACCGCCGGCTACGGAATGTGGGTCAAGCTGCGCCACGCCGACGGGACTGTCACGCTTTATGGCCACGTCAATACCACGCTGGTCAGCGTCGGCGAGCGGGTGATGGCGGGTGACCAGATCGCCACCATGGGCAACCGTGGCTTCTCCACCGGCCCGCACCTGCACTTCGAGGTGCTGCTGGGCGGCACCGAACGTATTGACCCCGTGCCGTGGTTGGCCAAACGCGGACTCAACGTCGGCAACTACGCCGGTTGAGCCGGTGACCGCGCCGAACACCCCACCCCCAGGCGCGCAACCGGCCGGGCCCTCTACCGCGCCCGAAACGAAGGGCCGGATCATCCGGCGTGCGCCGACCGGACCGATGCCGATCGTTCCGGAGTCGCCGACCACCCAACTTCCGCCGCCGGTGGATCCGGGATCCCGACGCCTGGGCCCTCGCCTCGACGAGCCGACGGTCGGCACGACCGTCGGCGCCTGCGCGGTCAGCATCGTCAGCGGGTGGGCCGCGTCGGTAGTGGCTACCGACCTGATCGCCGGCTGGTGGCGGACCGACCGGCTGTTCTGCATCGCGGTGGGATTTCTCGCGCTGGTCTTCGCGTTGGCCACCATTTCGGGCGTGATCCTGCTGTTGTTACACCGGCCCGTCGGACGGTGGCTGATCGCGGCCGGTGGGCTGGTCGCATTGCTGACTTACGGCGGCATATTTCTCGCGGGCGCGCGGGTGGCGTGGATCGTCTACACCCTGTGGGTGCTGCCAGTGGCCAGCATCGTGTTGGCGTGGCATCCGCGAACCAAACGCTGGCTGCTGGGGTAGCGCTTTCGCGCGCCGAACGTGTTCTGAGAGCTGAAATTTCGCGATTTTTTCGCCCTGACAGCACGCTCGACGCCGCGGCCGTCAGAGCTTGCTGACCGGGGCGTGATTGTGCATCAGCTTCACCCGCCCCGCACTACCGAAGTCGATCAGCGACATGGCCGACTCGCCGACGCCGGACACTTCCTCGACGCGGCCCAGGCCGTACTTGTCGTGCGTCACCCGATCACCGGGCTGCAACACCAACAGCGGTCGCTTGCTCGCCGGGCGCGCCGGGGACGGACGCGGGGCACCGAAGCGGCCCGCTCCGCTCACCGGCGCGCTGAACGACGGCTTCGGGGCGGTGCGCCGCCAGTCGATAAGGTGTTGCGGAATCTCGCGCAGAAATCGCGACTCGGGGTTGAGCATCGGCTGCCCCCAAGATGACCGGACGATCGCCCTACTCAAATACAGTCGTTGCCGCGCCCGCGTGATGCCGACGTAAGCCAGCCGCCGCTCCTCGGAGAGTTCGGTCGGATCGTCGAGCGCCCGCATGTGCGGGAACATCCCGTCCTCCCAGCCGGTGACGAAGACGACCGGGAACTCCAGACCCTTGGCGGTGTGCAAGGTCATCAGCGTCACCACACCGGCACTGTGCTCGGGGATCTCGTCGCTGTCGGCGACCAGCGACACCCGTTCCAGAAACGCCGCCAGCACACCGGTATCCGGCACATCTTCGTCCTCGGGTGGGCGCTCCGCTTCCAGCGCAGCCGCATTCGCCAGGTCGATGCTGAATTCGTGTGCGACGCTGACGAGTTCATTGAGGTTGTCCAGCCGTGCCAGCTCCTGCGGGTCGGTAGACGACTCCAATTCCCGGCGGTAGCCGGTGCGTTCCAGCACCGACTCCACCAGATCGCCGAGGTCGTCATCGAGGCGGCCCCGCAGGTCGTCGAGCATTTCGACGAAACCGGCGATCGCCTTCTCCGCGCGGCTGTTCAGCATCGCAACCTTGCCTTCGGCCGCGGCCACCAGCGCGTCGGCGAAGGTAGCGCCGGTGTTCTCCGCGTACACCGCCACACAGGCTTCGGCGCGGTCTCCGATACCACGGCGCGGGGTGTTGAGGATGCGCCGCATGCTCACCGCGTCGCCGGGGTTGTCCAGCACCCGCAGGTAGGCGACGATGTCGCGAATCTCCTTGCGTTCGTAAAACCGCACTCCCCCAACAACTTTGTACGGAATGCCGGAGCGGATGAACACTTCTTCCAGCGACCGCGACGAGTTGTTGGTGCGGTAGAAGACGGCGACGTCGTTGTAGGTGATCTCGCCGCGCTCGGCCAACGCGTCTATTTCCTGAGCGACGAACCTTGCCTCGTCGTGCTCGTTGTCGGCGACGTAGCCGACAATCAACTCGCCCTCACCGGCATCGGTCCACAGTCGCTTCTCGCGGCGTCCCGCATTGCGGGAGATCACCGAGTTGGCCGCCGACAGGATGTTCTGGGTGGAGCGGTAATTCTGTTCCAGCAGTATGGTTCTGGCGTCCGGGTAGTCCCGTTCGAAGTCTTCGATGTTGCGAATCGTGGCGCCGCGGAACGCATAGATCGACTGGTCGGCATCGCCGACGACGCATAGTTCCGCCGGCGGTACCGCATCGTCGGAAGGGTCTTGGGGTTCTGGGCGCCCGCGACCGGCCAGCTCGCGCACCAGCACGTACTGCGCATGGTTGGTGTCCTGGTACTCGTCGACCAGAACATGCCGGAACCGCCGCCGGTAGTACTGGGCGATCTGCGGGAAGGCCTGCAGCACCGCGACGGTCTCGTTGATGAGGTCGTCGAAGTCCAGCGCGTTCGCCGCCCGCAGCCGCCGCTGGTATTCGCCGTAGACCGACGCGACGGTCCGGGCCAAGTCGTCGGCGTCGTCGGTCAACGCCGATACGGCCCGGTGCGGGTCGATCAGCTCGTTCTTCAAGTTGGAGATGGCATTGGCCAGCAGCCGCGGCGAATACCGCTTGATGTCCAAACCCATGTCGCGGCCGATCATCTGCAGCAGGCGCCGCGAATCGTCAGCGTCATAGATGGAGAAGTTGGAGTTCAGGCCTTCGATCAACGATGCCTGGTTGCGCAGTATCCGCACGCAGGTCGAGTGAAAGGTGGACACCCACATGTACCGGGCCCGGTCGCCGACCAGCCGGACTACCCGTTCGCGCATCTCGGCGGCGGCCTTGTTGGTGAAGGTGATGGCCAGAATCTGACCGACCCCGACGCCGCGGGCGGCGATCAGGTAGGCGATGCGCCGCGTCAGCACCGCCGTCTTACCCGACCCCGCTCCCGCCACGATCAGCAGCGGCGAACCCTCATGCACCACCGCCTGGCGCTGTTGCGGGTTGAGGCCCTCGAGCAGTCGATCCACTTCCGGGGGTGCCAATTCCGGGGGTGTTTGGGGGGCCGTTGCGTGCACACTCATGTCGGTCCAAACTTACCGCCGCCGGGAGACAACTTTGCGCCGGTACGGCCCTTGATGGCACACTCGGTTGGTGCTCCACGTGCAGCCCCCATTTTCTTATGGGTACCGGCCAGCGGTGCCTTGGGTTTAGCTGCTTTTCGCACAGCCCCGTGGTCCGCTTCGGATTCGGGGCTCGTTTCTTGTGTGAGGCCTGACACCGGATGAGACCAGAACCCCCACAACATGAAAGCGCGGAGTCAGCAGAAATGAACGCAGAGACAATCCAGCTTCCAGAGGCCGACATCGAAGAGTTGCGCCATGAGATCGACCGGCTGGACGCCGAGATCCTCGCCGCGGTCAAGCGGCGCGCGGAAGTGTCCCAGGCGATCGGCAGGGCGCGAATGGCGTCCGGCGGCACCCGGCTGGTGCACAGCCGCGAGATGAAAGTCATCGAGCGCTACAGCGAACTGGGTCCGGACGGCAAGGATCTGGCCATGCTGCTGTTGCGTTTGGGCCGCGGCCGGCTCGGGCACTGACTTCTTGTGCCGCTGACCGCACCGATTACGGGGTACCGGGCGATTAGGGTCGAATGATGACCCGTGCAGCGGGGATGCAACCCGAAGCGATGAAGAGGAGCGGCGCAGATGACTTCCGCCGGCGACGATGCAGCGCGAAGCGATGAGGAGGAGCGGCGCAGATGACTTCCGCCGGCGACGATGCAGCGCGAAGCAATGAGGAGGAGCGGCGCAGATGACCACCGTGCAATCAATCCCTGACATCACCGCCACCCCGGCGTGGGACGCTCTGCGCCAGCATCACCAACAGATCGGACATACCCACCTGCGGCAGCTCTTTGCCGACGACCCCGATCGCGGCCGCGAGCTGACTGCCACGGTCGGCGATCTCTACATCGACTACAGCAAACATCGCATCACCCGGGAGACGTTGCGGCTGCTGGTCGATCTGGCTCGGGCCGCACACCTCGAAGAGCGTCGCGACGAGATGTTGTCCGGTGTGCACATCAACACGTCGGAGGACCGCGCGGTCCTGCACACCGCGTTGCGGCTGCCCCGCGACGCCCAGCTGGTGGTCGACGGCCAGAACGTCGTCGAGGATGTACATGCTGTGCTGGACTCGATGGGTGACTTCACCGACCGGTTGCGCAGCGGCGAATGGACCGGAGCGACGGGCAAGCGGATCAGCACCGTCGTCAACATCGGCATCGGCGGTTCGGACCTGGGCCCGGTGATGGCATATCAGGCACTGCGCCACTATGCAGACGCGGGCATTTCAGCGCGCTTCGTCTCCAACGTCGACCCCGCCGACCTGATCGCGGAGCTTGCCGACTTGGACCCTGCCACAACGCTTTTCATTGTCGCATCCAAGACGTTCTCCACATTGGAGACAATCACCAACGCCACCGCCGCGCGGCGTTGGCTGACCGACGCGCTCGGCGACGCCGCGGTCTCCCACCACTTCGCCGCCGTGTCCACCAACAAGCGCCTCGTCGACGACTTCGGGATCAACACCGACAACATGTTCGGTTTCTGGGACTGGGTTGGTGGGCGTTACTCGGTAGATTCGGCGATCGGGCTGTCGCTGATGGCCGTCATCGGACGGGAGGCTTTCGCCGACTTCCTGTCCGGATTCCACATCGTCGACGAGCACTTCCGCACCGCGCCGCTGGAGTCCAATGTTCCTGCGCTGCTTGCCCTTATCGGCCTGTGGTACTCCAACTTCTTCGACGCGCAGTCCCGCGCCGTCCTGCCCTACTCCAACGACCTGGCGCGGTTCGCGGCCTATCTGCAACAGCTGACCATGGAGTCCAACGGCAAGTCGACACGCGCGGACGGCAAGCCGGTGAGCACCGACACCGGCGAAATCTTCTGGGGCGAACCGGGAACCAACGGTCAGCACGCCTTCTATCAGTTGCTGCATCAGGGCACCCGGTTGGTGCCGGCCGACTTCATCGGGTTCAGCCAGCCGCTGGACGACCTGCCAACCGTCGAGGGCACCGGCAGCATGCACGACCTGTTGATGAGCAATTTCTTCGCTCAGACCCAGGTGCTGGCGTTCGGCAAGACGGCCGAGGAGATCGCCGACGAGGACACGCCCGCCGACGTGGTGCCGCACAAGGTGATGCCCGGCAACCGGCCGTCGACCTCGATCCTGGCAAATCGGCTTACGCCGTCGGTGCTGGGCCAGTTGATCGCGCTCTACGAGCATCAGGTGTTCACCGAGGGCGTCATCTGGGGCATCGACTCGTTCGACCAGTGGGGTGTGGAGCTGGGTAAGACGCAGGCCAAGGCGCTGCTCCCGGTGATCACCAATGACGCGGCGCCCGACAAGCAGTCGGACAGCTCGACCGATGCGCTGGTGCGTCGCTACCGGAGCGAACGAGGCCGCGCGAGCTAGCCCGTCCTATTCGGCGCGAGCGTGCGCAAATGCACGCGCTAACCCGGCATATTGCGTACATTTGCGCGCGCTCGCGGCGAGACCGCGAGCTCGGAGCCGAGTCGGCGCACAAAGGTGCGCAGGCGTTCCTGGGACGCGCTTTCAGGATCACTCAGGTGCAGCTGCAGCAATTCGCGACCGGCCGCATGCAGGATGCGCGCGGTGTATTCCGGCTCGTGCAGCGTGGGATTGTGGCGCAACAGTTCCCGGACGAAGAACGCGTTCACGACAGCCTGAGATTTGGCCAGACGGGCATACAACTCTGGCGGCGCACCCTGCGGCGGAAACAAGAACAGCCGCCACGTGGCCGGGTGCGCGTCGACCGCGGCCAGCACCCCGTCGAACGCGAGGATCAGGGATTGGTCGTCGGGGGCCGCGTCCAATCCGGAGATCGCCTCGGCGAACTGCGCGCCGGCCCGCCCCGCCTCACGGTCGATCAGTTCGACGAACAGCCCGGCCAAGTCGCCGAACTTCTGATATATCAGCGATCGGTCGATGCCGGCGGCCTCGGCGATGCGATTCGGTGTCGCCGCGTGGAATCCTTCGGCGTCGACGATCGCGTGCGTGACGTCGAGGATCTGCTCGCGCCGCTGCTCGGCGGTCATGCGCCGCTTCGGGCGTTCCACGCTTGACAGCATAACTAACACCTTGTGAGTATTACTCACTAAGTGTTAGTTAGCGGAGGTTGTGATGGTCACGTATTACCCCGAACTCGCGCAGCGCGTCCGAAGCCAGCGCGATTTGCAGCCCGACCTCTACGGAGACTTCGACTTCGACCGGCAGCCGGACCGCCTGGCCACCGAGCCCGACGTCGACTCCGCCCTGCCGGCCTGGGTCGCCGACCGCGAGCCGATCCTGGCGGACGACCGCGTGATGGAGTTGATCAGCACCGCCACCCTGCTCGGCGACGTCGTCGCCGATCCCTATGCGGCACTGATGAATACGCACAGCGTCACGCAGCTGATCGACATGCTCAAGAGGGCCTGCCGCAAGGGAATCGAGGCCGTACCCGAGGCACCCCCCGAGCTCGCGGCGTTTATCGCCGCCATGGAGGCCACCCCGGAGTGGATCGACTTCGACCTGGTGCGCGAAGGTGCTCGGCAAGAGCGCATCCCCGCGGCGCTGCTGGCCCCGTTCATCACGCGAGGAGCCTTCATCGCAACCTTCACTAATACCTATGCCGCGCTGCCGATGGCGTTGACCGGCGCCCTCTCCGGGAAGCGGGCGGCTCGGCGAGTCAACGAGACAGCCAGTTTCTTCGCCGTCACCACGCTGCCCGGTGCGCTGGACCGTTACGGCCCGGGCTTCGAAGCGGCTGCCATGGTCCGGTTGATGCACTCGATGGTGCGCTTCAACGCGTTGAAGAAACCGGGCAAGTCGGGCCTCAAATGGGATAAAGCGGTCTACGGCATGCCGGTGCCGCAGGTCGACCAGATGCCCGCAGGGATGATCGGGCAGTACCTGTTGGCCCGCAAGGCGCGCCAGGAGGGCCGGACGAAGTTCACCAAAGAAGAGCGCGCCGTCGTCGAATTCGCCAGGTACCGCTGCTTTTTGCTCGGCCTGCCGCCCGAACTGCTGCCCGCCGAACCGGCCGACATCATGCACGTCATGCACGCGCGCTCGGCACTGCTCCGCGACGGGTTCGACGACATCTGCCGCGAACTCGTCAGCGGCACGATGGCGGCCTACCTGCGCCCCGGCACCACCCTGTTCGACCGTTGCGCCGAGGCGGTCGAGAAGAGTTTCAGCAAGCTCACTTTCGTCCGCACATTCTGCGGTGGTGACCGCGACGTGGCCGAGGCCATGGGTGTCTCGCTCGGGCCGACGGACCTGGTGCGCGTTGCGCTGACCGCACCGTTCATCATCGGACGATTCACCGCCGTTCAGCACGCCAGCCGCATCCCGGTGGTTCGGGACTTCACCGACGCATACGTCATCGGGCTGCTCAAGCTACGGCTGGCAACCTACGGAAAACCGGAATTCACCACCGACGCATCGCATTACACGCCCGTCGCGCACTGAGCCGATCTTGCGGCGAGAGTCCGCAAATGTACGCGATTCGCGGCATATCACGTACATTTGCGCGCGCTCGCGGCCGAAAAGACTCAAGCGAAGCGCTTGGTCAACGACGGCGGCAGCACTCGCATCAACTGCACCAGGGGCGCCCACGGCCACCACGGCACGGCGGCCCGGCCGGGTTCGCGCTCGATCGCGGCGACCAGAGCCCTCACACCAGTTTCGTTGTCCACCAACAGCATTGTGCTCTCCGACTTGGCCGTCATCTCTGACTCGATGTAGCCGGGCTCCATCACCGAGACCTTGATGGGACCCTTGGCGTATTCGGCGCGCAGCGATTCGCCCAGCGAGCTCACGCCGGCCTTGCTCGCAGCGTAGGCGGCCTTGACGCCCGGCACCCCCTTGTTGCCGAGCACCGACGAGATCAGCACCAGATGACCCGACCCGCTTTTTTGGAACATCTCCAGCGCGGTCTCGATCTGCACCAGGGCGGCAACTAGGTTGGTCTCGATGGTCGCTTTGTTCGCCCACAGCTTGCCGGAGCCCAGCTTGGCGCCCTTGCCGATGCCGGCGTTGACGATGACGCGGTCGATGCCGCCCAGCTCGTCGGCCAGCTCGGCGAACACCTTGGGCACCTGCTCGTGGTCGTTGACGTCCAGCGCGGCGACCGCGATCTTGATGTCCGGATACCGCTGCGAGAGTTCGGCTTTCAGCTCGTCGAGCCGGTCGGTGCGACGGGCGCACAACGCCAGGTCGCGGCCCTGGGCGGCGAACGCGCGCGCCATTCCGGCGCCCAGCCCGGAGCTGGCCCCTGTGATGAGAATCTTCTGGCGAGTCACCCGGGCAGCATATCGGCTACTTCAGCAGCCGCGACATGCGCCGGTCGGCCAGCACCTTCCCGCCGGTCTGGCAGGTCGGGCAGTACTGAAAAGACTTGTCCGCGAACGATACTTCCCGCACGGTGTCTCCGCATACCGGACAGGGCAACCCGGTGCGGGCGTGCACTCGCAGCCCGGAGCGTTTCTCGCCCTTCAGCGTTGCGGCGCCCTGGCCGACCGAGCGGCTCACCGCGTCGGTCAGCACCGACACCATGGCGTCGTGCAGGTTGGTGAGCTGTTCGTCGGTCAGCTTCGCTGCGGTGGCGAACGGCGAAATCTTGGCGACGTGCAGAATCTCGTCGCTGTAGGCGTTGCCGATGCCCGCTATGACCTTCTGATCGGTGATGACGGTTTTGATGCGACCGGTGTTGCCCGCCAGTACGCCGGCAAGATCGTCGGGGCTGAGCTCCAGAGCGTCCGGGCCCAGAGCGGCGATGCCCGGCACCTGCTTCGGATTGTCGACCAGCCACACCGCCAGCCGCTTCTGGGTGCCGGCTTCGGTGAGGTCGAAGCCCGGCGCGCTTCCCGGCGTGCCCAGGTGGACGCGCAGCCCGATCGGCCCCTTGCCCGGCCGCAACGGCGCGGCGGCCAGCTGCTCGGACCACCGCAGCCAGCCCGCCCGCGACAGGTGCGCGATCAAGAACAGCTTGCCCGCCTGAAGGCCCAGGTATTTGCCCCACCGCTGGGCGCCCTCGACTGTCTGGCCGTGCAGCGTGTTGATCGGGGGATCGAAGGTCTTCAGCACCGACAGCGCGGCGACATCGACACGGCCGACGGTCAAACCGACCGCGTGGCGCCGCAGATGGTCAACCAGCGCTTCGATCTCGGGAAGTTCGGGCACGCGACCAGTCTGCCGACTGCCGCAGCGAGGTGTCCATGCCGCTGCCGGCGGCGGCTTGTGTCACGGCGGCGCCGGAGACCGGCTTGCCACCCGCGCCCGTCTGCATCCCGGAGGCGCAGGCGCTCGGTGCGCTGGTGGAGGGCGCTGAGCCGCCGCGATGACCGCTCTGGCCACTGCTGATACCGAGGGGTACACCGGCGGCGGCCACGGCGCCGGCCCCGCCGAGCGCGCCATACCCGGTATCGCCCGAGAGCAGCCCACCCGGACCACCCGGGCCATCCACGTCCGCGTGGTCGGCATGCGAAACGCCGCTGTTCGAGCCCAGGCTGCTGACCGGCCCAGCGCTCGTGAGCAGCCCGCCCCGGCCGCCTGCACCGCCGCTACCGGCACTGCCGGCATTGGCGAACAGGGGCCCGCCAGCAGCCGCGTGCGGGACATCGCCCGAGATCGGCCGTCCAGGAGTGGCCGTGTTGTTGCCCGCCTCCCCGGCCGCGCTGGCCAGCGGCGAGGCGTTGGCAGCCTCGCTGAGCGCGTATTGCGCCCCACCGGCATTCATGAGCTGCACGAACTGGCTGTGGAACAGCGCCGCCTGATTGCTCAGCGCCTGATACATCTGCCCGTGTGCGCCGAACAGCGCCGCGAGCTCGGCCGACACTGAATCGGCGCCGGCCGCCATGATCGCCGTCGTTGGCGTCGCAGCCGCCGCATTCGCAGCGCTGATCGTCGAGCCGATATTCGCCAAATCCGCCGCGGCCGCCTGGACATAGGCGGGCGCCGCTACGACAAACGACATTCCGTACCCCTCGCGAGCCCAGCGATCACGGCCACCTTTTGGATCGGCGGGCAAGACGCGATCGTAGCGCGATCAAGATCACGAGTTCGGGGAAATCTGTCAACCCGCGCCAGTGCCCACCTGACACCTCTACCTTCGGCACGGTCCGCCGGCGCGTTACCTGGCTCGCGCGGCCCTGAGCAGATAGGTGTCCATGATCCAGCCGTGCCGCGCGCGGGCGTCGGCGCGTAGCGCCTGAATACGGGTCCCGACTTCGCCGACGGTGCCGGCGACCAGTAACTCGTCGGCGGTGCCCAGATAGGCGCCCCACCAGATCGCCGTGTCGACAGGGCAGACCTGAAAAGAACACTCGGCGTCGAGCATCACCACGGCCGAGCCGGACAGCCCGTGCGCCCGCAGCTGCCTGCCGGTGGTGATCAGCACGGGCTCGCCAACCTCGTTGAGCGGGATGCGGTGCCGGGCCGTCAGCGCCTGGACCGCCGTGATGCCGGGAACGACGTCATAGTCGATGTCGACCTCGGCCGCGACGGCGTCGAGGATGCGCAGCGTGCTGTCGTACAGCGACGGGTCACCCCAGGCCAGGAAGGCCCCGGCATCGTTGGGGCCCAGTTCGTCGGCGATGGCCGACGCCCACATCCGGGCGCGTGCGGTGTGCCAGTCGGACACCGCATGGCGGTAATCGGCATCGAGGGCGCGGGGCGGGTCGGACAGCTCCACGAACCGATAGCCAGGCTCGCGGATGAACCGCGCGCAGATTTCCCGGCGCATCGCCAGCAGGTCGCTTTTGGTCTCACCCTTGTCCATCGCAAAGAAGACCTGGGTGTCGTTGAGCGCCTGGATGGCCTGGACGGTCAGGTAGCCGGGGTCCCCCGCGCCGATGCCGATGACGTGGATGCGCCGGCTCACCCGGCCAGCCTAGGCGGATCGACGTCGAATCGATGCCACAAAACCTCTAGCCGATACCCCCGGTACCGGATACCATGCGTATTGACTGGCGATTTTGTGATCTCCCGCACGTCTGAAGCGCCGAAGGGAAGCAAAAATGACCACTGCGGTCAAATCGGATGGGCCGAGTCGCGAAGAGTTCTCCGAGCGTCTGCTCAAGGGTTCGGTCAAGAAGTCATATGAGCCGATCGTCGATATCGACTGGGATGCGCCGCTGGACCCGGACAAATTCTTTCTGCCGCCGCGGCTGGTGTCTCTGTACGGCACGCCGATGTGGGACGAGATGACCCGCGAGCAGCAGATCGAGCTGTCCCGCCAGGAAATGGTGAACACCCTCTCGGCGGGCATCTGGTTCGAGAACATGCTCAACCAGTCGCTCTTGCGCACCATCCTGCACGAGGACCCCACCTCCAAGACGGTCCATTACAAACTGACCGAGCTTGGCGACGAGACCCGCCACATGGTGATGTTCGGCAAGGCCATCGAGCGGATGGGCGCCAAGCCGGTGCAGCCGCGGCGGCTGCACCGGATGATCATCAACCTCTTACCGCTGGTGTTCCAGCGCGGCTCGATGCTGTGGGTGGCCGCCCTGATCGGTGAGGAGATCTTCGACTCGCTGCAGCGCCAGATGATGGACGACCCGGAGCTGCAGCCGATGATCCAGCGCCTGATGCGCATCCACGTCACCGAGGAAGCCCGCCACATCCAGTTCGCCCGCGACGGCGCGCGCAAGCGGGTCCAGAGCATGCCCCGGCTCAACAAATTGTGGATGTCCAACTTCAACGGCCTTGGCGGGTATTTCTTCCGCTACCTGTTCAACAACCCGGTCCCCTACGCGCGAGTGGGCCTGGATGCAGCGCGGGCACGCAAGCTGGCGCGCAGCAGTCCGCACCGACATGAGGTGCACAAGGCCGGGTTCGCCCCCCTGGCGGCGTTCTTGACCGAGGTGGGATTGCTGGGGCCGGTCGCGCGCTTCGGATGGAAGCGAACCAAGTTTCTGTGACGGTCGTCGTCGTCGGCGCCGCGGGTCGGGACGCCGCGACCGAATTGCTCAAGGCCGGCCTCACCGACCTCGTGATCCTGGACAAGGCCCCTCTCGAAGAAGCGCACTGGCCGGCGGCGCTGGCCGGCCGGCTGAGGTCCGGCTGCGAGGTCGTCTGCTCGGTGTTCGACGACGACACGGACACGTGGACCTTGCAGACCCGCTCGGGTGAGAAGGTCCGGGGTCGCGTCGTAATCGCGGCTCACCCACCGCCATTCGTACCGTGGATACCGGAACTCAACGGACGCAACGACTTTCGGGGAATGTCGTTTCACGCGTCGGCCTGGGATCCCGATTTCAATCCGGCGGGCAAACGCATCGCGATGGTGGGTACGGATTCCTGCGCGGGCTACCACATCGGCCGGCTGAAGGGCTCGGCGGTGACCGTCTTCGCGCACGCACCGCGCTGGGTCGTCACGCACATGTCGCCGTGGGTGCCGCTGCGCACCGTTCCGGCCCTGCGCTGGCTGCGCGCCCGCACCGGGGCCGGGCGCGGACCGTCGGTGGTGGATTCACCGATCGACACGCTGACCCCTGCCGCGATACGCACCCGCGATGGCGTCGAGCACCGCTTCGATGCCATCGTCTACGGCACCGGCTTCCGGATTCCCGACTCGCTGCCCGACGAGGCACTGGTGGGCACCGGTGGTCTAACCATCCGGGAGGCCTGGTACGACGGCATGGAGCCCTACCAGGGGGTTGCCCTCCACGGATTTCCCAACTACTTCTTCCTCACGGGCCCCGATATCGGCAGGCAGAGCCGCTACGTCGCCCGTTGCGTGAAACTCCTGGGCGACAGCGGCCGCACCCGCGTCGAGGTGCTCCGCAGCAGTCAGCAGGTTTTCAACGAGCGCGCCCACCTTGAGCCCGCCCGGCCTCATCGGGCGGCCACGGCGTTCGACCTCACGACCGGGGCGGCCGACGACGAGCAGACCTACGACGGCGACGCGACGCTGACCATCGCCGACGCGGTGCACCCGGTGCGCGTTCGCCTTCGGGGCCACCTCGATCCGATCGACGGCCGTTACCACTGGCAGGGCACGGTTTTCAGCTCGATACCAGAGGGCACGCTCAAACAGGCGCGGGGGGCAACGCTGACGGTCGGCGACCGCAGTGTTCCCGCGCGCATCGTCGAGCAGACGCCGTGGGGCACGCATTCGATCGCCGGCGTAGGCGCCCCTCCCTATGCGCTGACCCGAGCTTGAGATACGGCGCAAAATCCTTAGCTGTTGACATGCGAAGAATGCGGTTAGGCTGACCCTCACCACACGCAAGGTTGTCCACGCAGCCCAAGTGGGTAATCGACGTTAGTGTTGCGCACAGCGGAGGGCCCAGACACGACCAAATCGACAGGTTCGGCGTTAGCAGGGGGCGGTGCTCGCGGCTGGCAACGTCGAGGTTGCTTCTCGACTCGTCTCCGCCCAGCGCAGCGTTCGCCCAGCGCAGTACGGTCAACCAACTCCCACGTCGGGGATGGCTGACGGAAACCCGAAGCGTTATGCCGCCGAGAGGCGGCATCGTCGCAATTTGACCAGGCAGGAACTCGAGGAGACCCAGATGGAACGGGACGGGTGGGTGCGGTGAGCGCGATCGCCGATTCGGCCAGCTCGTTGGCCATCGCATCACGGACGGAGGAGTCGGCGGTCGTGCTTACCGTCGACGGTGTGTTGGACGCTGCCAATTCGGCGGCGTTGCTGGACAGCATCGCCAAAGCGAGCCGCAAGCGGCCGCCCGCGGTCATCGTCGACGTCACCGCGCTTCGGGTGCCGGACGAATCGGCGTGGTCGACGTTCTTGGGCGCGCGCTGGCAACACGACGGCCGCCCCGAGGTTCCACTGCTGCTGGTCTGCGGGAATCGCAGCAGCCGCGAGGCGATCGAACGCAGCGGGGTGGCCCGCCTGCTGCCGGTATATGCGACCGACAAGACGGCGATGAAAGCCGTCGCCCGGCTCTCGCGCAAGAAGGTCCGGCGGGCCAAAGCGGAGTTGCCCGCCCATTTGTCCAGCCTCCGGGAGTCGCGTCAACTGGTGCGCGAGTGGTTCACCGCCTGGTCGGAGCCCGGGCTGATCCCGGTTGCCCTGGTGGTGGTGAACGTGTTCATCGAGAACGTGCTGGAACACACCGGTAGCCAGCCGCTGATGATGATCGAGTGCGACGGCCGGACCGCGACGATCGCGGTGTCCGACACCAGTTCCACGCCCGCGGCGCGCCTGCCATCACCCACCAAAGGCATCGACGTGTCCGGCCTGGCCATCGTCGACGCTTTGTCGCGGGATTGGGGCAGCACTCCCGGCGCGTCGGGCAAGACGGTGTGGGCGATCATCGGTCCGGAAAACCAGCTGTAGCATCCCCCCGTCGCGGGCCGAATTAGAACACGTTCTACTGTTCTGTTATTGCCCGCTGACGGAAGGTGCGTGTCGTGCGGTTCAGCTTTGCGGAGTCACTGACAGACCCGTCGTTCTACATTCCGCTGGCCAAGGCGGCGGACGAGGCCGGCTACCACAGCATGACGATCGCCGACAGCCTGGCCTACCCCTTCGAGTCCGACTCCAAATACCCGTACACGCCCGACGGCAGCCGGGAGTTCTTGGACGGCAAGGAGATCATCGAGGCCTTTGTGCTGGCCGCGGCACTGGGCGCGGTGACGACGAAGCTGCGGTTCAATTTCTTCGTCCTCAAGCTCCCGGTCCGGCATCCGGCGCTGACCGCCAAGCAGGCGAGCTCACTCGCCGCGCTGACCGGCAATCGGTTGGGACTCGGCGTGGGCACCAGCCCGTGGCCGGAGGATTACGAACTGCTGGGCATCCCGTTCGAGAAGCGCGGCAAGCGGATGGACGAGTGCATTGCCATCGTGCAGGGCTTGACCACCGGGGACTACTTCGAATTTCACGGTGAGTTCTACGACATCCCGAAGACGAAGATGAGCCCGGCTCCCACCGCGCCGATCCCGATTCTGGTCGGCGGCCATGCCGATGCTGCGCTGCGGCGGGCAGCGCGGTTGGACGGTTGGATGCACGGCGGTGGTGGCGACGCCGAGGAGCTCGACAGGCTGATCGCGAAGGTCAAGAAGTACCGCGAAGAAGAGGGCAAGACCGGACCATTCGAGATCCACGTCATCTCGATGGACGCCTATACGGTGGACGGCATCAAACGGCTCGAAGACAAAGGCGTCACCGACGCCATCGTGGGCTTCCGGTATCCGTACATCAACGGGCCCGACACCGAGCCGCTGGAGAAAAAGATCCGGCACCTGGAACGGTTCGCCGAAAAAGTGATCTCGAAGGTCTAGCGGCGATCGCCTTAGTTGCGCGAGCAGACGCAAAAGCACCTCGACACGCCGTGTCAGAGGTGATTTTGCGTCTGTTCGCCACTAGAGAGAATCCCATTTCGGGGGCCGCTTCTCTTGATGGGCCTTGGCGGCTTCGGCCGGATTGTTGGTGAAGCCGGTAAGCATCTGGGTGCGGTTCTCGATCTCGATCGCATGCCGCAAACTGGGTGCGTCCAGTGCGGTGTTGAGGCCAATCTTGGTCTGCCACACCCCGAAAGCGTTGTTCTCCGCAATCGACCGCGCCATGTTCACAGAGGCGGTGATCAGATGATCCGGCGCCACCACTTCGTGCACCAACTTGATGCGGTAGGCCTCGTCGGCGTCGATGATGCGACCGGTCAGCATGAGTTCGCGCGCCACCCCGGCGCCGACGATCTTCGGCAGCAGATAACTAGTGCCCATGTCCATCGACGAGAACCCCGCCTTGATGAACACCGACCCGAACCGAGCGCTCTCGGATGCAATCCGGATGTCGCAGTGCAACGCGAAGGCCAGCCCACCACCGACGGCCACCCCGTTCACCGCGGCGATAACTGGGATGGGTAGCTCGTAGAGCCGAATGTACTGTTCCGCCAAGCGAACCTGAGCGTCATAACTGGCCTTGAACGGCGGGCTGGTTGGCTTCGGTTTGGTCCAGGCCTCGCCGGTGCCGCTCAGGTCTGCGCCGGCGCAGAATCCGCGTCCGGCGCCGGTCAGGATTGCGACCCGGTATTCGCCGGACCCGAGCGCGTCCAGGCAATCGTCCATCGCGTCGATCAGCGACCCGTCGATGGCGTTCAGGCGCCTCGGCCGGTTCAGGGTGATCAGGGCGATTTCATCCTCGAGAGTTCCAAGTTCGACAGCAGCCATACCCGCACCGTAGGGCACAGCCGATGTTCAGGGACGCGCCCTACGGTGGTTTGGGCGCGCAACATAGGAGGAGAATTCGCAAATGGCACGAACCGAAGACGACACCTGGGACCTGGCCAACAGCGTGGGTGCCACGGCCACCATGGTCGCAGCGGCCCGGGCGGCCGCGACCCGGCGCCCGCAGCCGGTCATCACCGACCAGTTCGCCGAGCCGCTAGTGCGCGCGGTCGGACTGGACGTGTTCACCAAGGTGGCCGGCGGTGAAATGGATTTCGAGGATTTCGAGCGTGGGCTTGGATTTCCGCGGGTAACAGACACATTCGCGGCCCGGGCTCGCTATTACGACGACTACTTCGCCGAGGCTTGCGTAAGCGGGACCGCGGGCATCCGGCAGGTCGTGATCGTCGCGGCCGGCCTGGACTCGCGCGCCTACCGACTTTCCTGGCCGACGGGCACGACGGTATACGAAATCGACCAGCCCGAGGTGATCGAGTTCAAAACCTCGACGCTGAGCGGGCTCGGCGCCGAGTACCGCCCGGTGGGCATCGATCTTCGTGACGACTGGCCGGCCGCGCTACGCGGGGCCGGGTTCGAGGTGAGCGAGCCCACCGCGTGGCTGGCCGAGGGAGTGCTGATCGGCTTCCTGCCGCCCGAGGCCGAAGTTCGATTGCTGGACAACGTGATTGCGCTGAGCGCGGTCGGCAGCCGGTTCTCTGCGGACTACGGATCACTGAACCCGGGCACGCCGGAAGCGGGTGAACAGGCGCAGCTGATGGCCGACGGCTGGCGAGCGCAGGGGCTGGAGCTCGACATCTCCGGACTTACCTATCCCGGTGAACACACTGACGTCGCCGCGCACCTGGAATCCCGCGGCTGGCAGGTGACTAGGTGCGGGCTGCCCGACCTCTTCGACGCCGCGGGCTTGCCGCGGTTGGACGAGGCTGACCGTCAGAGCGCCGCCGCCACCATCCGCTTCGTGCGAGCCGAGAAAACCTAGTCGCGAGAGTGCAACTGGCAACGGCCCTTCTCGGGAAATGTGTTGCTACTTGCACTTTCGCGGTCAGCGCTTTACGAACTGCGCTTGGCCAGCCAGTCCGCCTGCATCGTCAGCAACGCCATTACCTCCAACTGCGGAACATTAGGGTCGAGTTCGCGGTAGCGCTGGTAGACGTTCACGACGACTCGCTCCGCATCCAGCCAGGTCGCATAGTCGCCGAGGTCGATGGTGTCGGCGGCCTCGAACCACGACAGGCCCTTACGATATGCGGCCTCGGCCTGGTCGGACACGTGCGCGAGATAGCCTCGGACCGCGCGGATTCCGTCCGGATCGGTGATCGGACCGTGGCCGGGCACCACCGTCGGCGCATCCAGCGCAATCATGGTGTCGCAGGCCGCGATCCAGTTCGCGATCGGACCAGCCCACACGATGGGCGTACACCCGATGAACAGCAGATCCCCGCCGAACAGCACACCGGCGTCGGGCACGTGCACCACCGAGTCCGCCGCGGTGTGTGCCGGACCCAGGTTCAGCAGGTTGATCTGCCGATCGCCAACCTCCACGGTGAGCTCACGCTCGAAGGTGAAATCGGCATTGCGCACCTTGATGCCGCTGAAATCGAAATGCCCGAATCGTTCCCGCGCATACGGGGTGGCGACGGGACCGAGGTTGGCTGTCTGCGTCATGGCCAGCATCTCGGCCGGCATGCCATGCGCGATTTCTTCGGCCGTACCCTCGGCGGCAATAATCCGCACCGACGGGCCCAGCAGCTGATTGCCGTGCGTGTGGTCTCCATTGGAGTGGGTGATCAGCGCGTCGGTGATGGGTGCCTGCTCGGTGATCGGCTTCATCGCGGTGAGCATCTCGCGGGTCAGCGCCAGGTCGAAAAGCGTGTCGACAAGCAGCGCAGCGCCGTCGCCCGCGACCAGCCCGGCGTTGCTCCAGCCGTAGCCGCCATCCGGCAGCGTCCACGCCCACACTCGATCGCCGACCTCGTGCAGGCCGCGAGTGTAGGGCACTCGTGCGGGCGCGCGATTGACCCGGGCGGCGACTGGCGGCGCGTCCGGGTTGGGCCGCGGCGCCAGCGGGTGCGGTGGACGACTGGCCCGAACGGTTTGCCGGGTCTCCCCCAGTCCTTCTACCCGCAGGGTGACGACGTCGCGGTCGTGTAGCCAGCCCGGGAACGATTCCAGCGCAGCAAGACTCAGGTGCTCAACGAGCGTGCAGGTGGGCACCGTCCCGGATCCGACGACGTCGCCGGGCACCAGCGTCACCCCGCGCGAAGCGTAGGAGATGACTTCGCCGAAGCTCCAGTCCATCTGCGCGGTGGATCCCGAACCGATCACGGTCCCGTTCACCAGGGCGCTCACCTGAAGGTCGAGCTTGCCGTCACGACGGTAGGGCTCGAGCTCATCCGGTGTGACCAGATACGGGCCCAACGTGACGCCGCTGTCCTTGCCCTTGGCCTGCCCGATGGCCAGCTGGCCCTCCAGCTGCTGCAGGTCGCGGGCGGACCAGTCGTTGAAGATCATGTAGCCGATGATGGCGCGTTCGGCTTCCTGCACCGTGAGGTCCTTGCCGCTTGTTCCGATGACGGCGGCAATCTCCAATTCGAAGTCCTGCCAAGCACTTCCGGGGGCCATCGGTGCGTCGTCGTAGGGACCGAGCACGGTTGCCGGACAGGCGAAGTAGAAGGCGGGGATGCGGTACCAGGTATCGGCCAGTACCCGTCCGGCACCGAGTGCGGCCTGACAGTTGCGCATGTGGTCCAAGAAACACAGCGAGTCCCGGATCGACGGTGGGCGTGGGATCGGGGCGCGCAACCGCACCTCGGCCAGGGCAATCGGCTCGGAACCCAGCGCATGCTCACCGGCTTCGCGCAGCCCGCCGGCGCCACGGCCGACCAGCTCCAGCAACGTCACGCCGGGCGGCGCTGGGTGAATCACGTCGCCGGATAACACTCCGGTCCGTTCGCTGCCATCCGGGCCTTGATACGTCACCCATTTCATTCGCGTATCACCTCACTCGGTTTCTTGTCCGGTCGCAGGCCCCGCCAACTCGGTTGGCGCAGACGGTTGTCCGGGGTCCATTCGCTGTAGCGCACCTCCCCGACCAGGACCGGCTCGACGAAGGTGACTCGTTTGGCGTCGGGTGGGGGAAGCGGAGCGTCGAACGGGGATTTGTCGGTGTGCAGCGGCGCCAAGGTGGCCTTGAGGTTCGCCAAGTCGCGCTCGGTGAAGCCGGTGCCGACCCGCCCGGCGAACCGCAGGCCGCCGCCGCCGGGGATGCCGACAAGCAGCGCCCCGATGCCGCTGCTGCGCCCGCCTTCGCCCGCGCGCCAGCCGCCGATGACGACCTCCTGGGTGTTCCAGTGTTTGTCCTTGATCCACGACGCCGAACGCCGGCCCGGCTGGTACGTGGAGTCGCGCCGCTTGGCGACGACGCCTTCCCAGCCGTGCTTGCGGGAGTACTCGAGTGCTTCGGCGCCATTTCCGGGTAGCAACTCGGGAACAATGAGATCGCTTGCGCTGGAGAGCGTTTGGAGCAGCTTGCGGCGGTCGGAGTAGCGGGCCCGCAGTAGCGAGCGACCGTCAAGGTAGAGCAAGTCGAACGCCCAGAACTCGATTCGGGTGGCGCGCACTCGGTTCTGCATTTCGTTGAAGCTGGGCACGCCGGACTTGCCGAGCGCAACCAGCTCACCGTCGATCACCACATGGTGCTCAGCGAAATCATCGGCCAGCGAACGTAATTGGGGATACTCCTTGGTGACGTCGCGTCCGCTGCGCGACCTCAGCCGCACATTGCCATGGTCGGCGTCGACGAGCAAGCGATAACCGTCCCACTTGCCCTCGAAGGCCCACACGCTCGCCTTCAAGTTGGCCACCGAACCGTGCGTCGCGAACATCGGCGCCAGCGAGTCGAAGTCGAAGAACTTCTGGTCTTTCATCCGGTGCGCCAGCCACTGGTCACCGTTGGTTTGAATCAGGGCATAGCGTCCGGAGATCCGGTTGCCATGCAGGTTGACAATGACCTCTCCTTTTTCGCCGGAGTCGTTGAACTTCTCGGTGTCGTAGGTTCCGGCGTCCCAGATGATCACCTTGCCGGCGCCGTACTCCCCCTTGGGGATGTTGCCCTCGAAAGTGCCGTATTCCAACGGATGATCCTCGGTGTGCACCGCCAGATGGTTGACCGACGTCGTCTCGGGCAGGTTCTTCGGCACCGCCCACGACACCAGGACCCCGTCTCTTTCCAGCCGGAAGTCGTAGTGCAGCCGACGAGCGTGATGCTCCTGGATGACGAACGTATTGTTGTGGCCGGTAACGGGTTTGGACGCTGGCACCGGTTCGGGTGTCTTGGACGCGTCACGCATGCTGCGGTACTTGGACAGCCGATCCGCGCCGCGCATATCAGCGTCCAGCGCCGCCAGCAGATCGCCGTTGCGCGCAACCCTGGCAAGCACTTCGTCGTAGCGCAGCTGGTGCAGCGAGTCGGGGTCGTCGAGCTCGTCCCAGCTGCGCGGCGCCGCGACCGTCGGGTGTTCGCGGCCACGCAGCGAGTAGGGCGCGATGGTGGTTTTCGCGGCGTTGTTCTGGCTCCAGTCCAGGAACACCTTCCCGGCGCGCAGGCTCTTGGTCATCGTCGACGTCACCAGCTTGGGCATCGTCTTTTCCAGTTGTTGCGCAACGCGTTTGGCCAGGACGGAAGCCCCCCTGCTGCTCACCGGCTCATCCAGCGGCGCGTAAAGGTGCAGCCCCTTGCTGCCACTGGTGAGCGGGAAGGTGGTCAGCCCGATGTCGGTGATCAGCTCGCGGACGGCGCGGGCCACCTCTGCCAGCTGCGCCATCGTCACGCCCTCGCCGGGGTCCAGGTCGAACACCAATCGTGTTGCCGGGCCGGGGGTTAACTGTTCGCCTTTCCGGGTCCACTCGGCGATGAACCGCCACTGCGGCACGTGCACCTCGAGGGCCGCCTGCTGCGCTATCCAGGCCAGCCCGTTAGCGCTTTCGATGATCGGATAGGTCGTGGTTCCCGACCGGTGCGTCACGCTGGCGCGGGGCAGCCATTCCGGCGCCGACGACGCCAGCTGCTTTTCGAAGAACGAGCCCTCTTCGACACCGTTGGGCCAGCGCTTGCGGGTTGCCGGACGCCGCGCGATGTGCGAGACCATGACCTCGGCGATGCTGGTGTAGTACTCGAAAACTTCAGCTTTGGTGGTACCGGTGGCGGGATAGAGCACCTTGTCGGCGTTGGTCAACTTCACCCGGGGTCCCGGCGCCTTGGAAACCGGTGTACCCATGCTGTCAACGTACTTCGTCGACTAGGTTGTTGACCGTCTGCCACGGCGTCAGACGCACGAGCTCAAGTCGCCAACAGCGCTCGCACATCGCATTGTGGGTTGGTCAGTGCCCACTCTCTGGTGACGAGTTCGGCTTGCGGCGTCCCTTCGCGCAGCGCGACCAACATCGCCTGTGGATCGAATGTCGGCCCGATCGGATCGGTTTGAAACTGCTCGCCGCCGATGTATTCGCTGGCCTCGTCCGGCGTTGCGAAGTTGTCGATCTGCAGCTCCACCTTGTTCCCATCGGGATCGCAGTAGTAGAGCGACGTCGTCGGTCCATGCTGTACCGGCACGTGGGGTTCGATGCCTTGTTCTTTCAAGTCTTCGTACTTGCCGAGCAGCTGCTCAAGGTTTTCGAACGTATACGCGGAATGCGCCAGCCCCACCGTCAGCGGGTTTCGTGCGGCAGCACCCGGCAGCTGCACTATGCCGAGTCGATGGTGTTCGTCGTCGAACGTCATCAGTGACATGAATCCGTCGTCGTACACAACGTGAGCATCCAGGACCTTCAAGTACCAGTCGCGCATCGCGGGCAGCTGGCCGGTCTGCAGAACGATGTGGGCCAGCCTCTTGTTTGCACTCACGAGCCCTCCTTCGCAGCGAACGGGCTTCGGTAGTCAAGTGTCACACCCGACGAACGAAACCAGCATGCAAATCAGACAATCAGCCCGCTTGGAACGGCCCTCAGGTCCCCTCATATCAGGCGACCTCACGCGAGCGCCGCCTTCGATGTGGCGTATGTCACCACCTCGGCTAAACGGCTGCTGACGCAGGCAATGCCGGGCGCCACGGTGCCGTGCTCGCTTTGCGACGACCTTCACGGTGGGTATGTTCGGCGACCGATGCGCTACGCCAACCACTTGACCAGTGTCGTCGCCGAGGGCTGCAGCAGTGGGGTTCCGCTGAGCGACGCCACATTACCCCTGCATTCGCCACGGATAGACGTGCCAACCTATGACAGGTCGGCTCTGCAGCCTGGTGTTGTTCACATCGGAGCGGGCAACTTTCACCGTGCGCACCAGGCCGTGTACTTTGATGACCTTGCCCGCTCGGGCATTTCCCAGCAATGGGGAGTCACCGGCGTCAGCCTGCGGTCCCGCGACGTAAAGGATCTGCTGTCGGCCCAAGATGGGCTTTACACTGTCGTACAACGCGCCCATGACCGCCAAACGGCCCGTGTCGTCGGCTCGATCGGCTCCTACCACTACGCACCCAACGACAACGACGCGGTGCGTGCGGCTTTGGCTGACCCGCAAACCCGCGTCGTCAGCTTGACGATTACCGACAACGGGTACTTCCTGGATCCGGTCACCCGCGAATTTGATGCCGACAACCCCGACGTGCGTGCCGATCTTGTGGCGTCGGACAGCTTTGCCACCGCGTGGGCATATCTCGCCGAGGCACTCGAACGGCGTCGTCGCGCCGGCACTGCCCCGTTTACGGTGCTCTGCTGCGACAACATTCCGGACAACACCCAGGCGGCGCGAACTGCGCTGGTGTCGTTCGCGGCTCTACGAGATCCCGGCCTTGCCCGCTGGATCGACACCAATGTGGCGTTCCCGTCGACCATGGTCGACCGCATCACCCCGCGGACTTCGACTTCCGAACGCCAATTTGTCGAGCACACGTTCGGCATCGCCGACAAATTGCCGGTGCTGACCGAACCGTATTGCCAATGGGTCATCGAGGACACCTTCAGCGATGATCGCCCGCCGCTGCACGAGGTGGGCGTCCAGTTCGTGACCGACGTCAGCGACCACAAGCTGGTGAAGACCCGTCTGCTCAACGGAACACATATTGCGATCGGGTGTCTGGCCACGCTGGCCGGCTATCAGCGCACCGACGAGGCGATGAGTGACCCGGTCATCTTCGATTACGTCGAGCAGCTCATGCGCGACGAGATTCAACCCTTGCTCCCGGCGGTGCCCGGGATGAACACACCGAGTTATCGCAACACGTTGCTCACTCGGCTCGGCAATCCCCGGTTGAGTGACCAGTTGTCGCGCTTGGCTCGCCGGGGATCGACGAAGATGGCGTCGTTTCTGCTGCCGTCCCTGCACGAGGCGATCGCGCAGGACAGACCGCACACGCTGCTGATGTTGGCTCTGGCGGGTTGGGTCCGGTACCTGCGCGGCTACGACCTCGACGGTGGCCCGATCCATGTGGAGGACCCGGAATCAGGACTGCTCACCAAGTTGGCGACCATGGGAGGCAACAACCCTCGTCCGTTGCTGCGGCATGAAATCCTCGCCGACCTCCGTCTGATTCCTGGCTTCACAGAACGCTTGGGCGCCATGATTGCAGGCATCGATGAGCACGGCGTGATACCCACACTGCGCCGAGCGTTGCGGGACGATGCGCGGGAGCTGGTGCTGCAATGAGCCAGCCCATCACGTTCGTCCGGCCATTCGACCCCGCGCCGATCACCACCTTGCTCTGCGACGCAGATGACAACCTGTTTCCGTCGGAGCGGCCGGCGTTCGACGCGTCGACCGAGGTGACGAATCGTTTCCTGGCCAGGTTCGGCGTGACGGCTCCGCTCAGCCCGGAAGAGCTGCGTAAGCGGGCCGTCGGGAAGAACTTCCGTACCACGGCGCTCGACTTGGCGGTGCAATGCGAAGTCCCGCTCGATCAGACACTGGCCCAGGGCCGTCCCGCAGCGGTGGTCGCCGCGGCCGGCGAAGTGGTGAGCGGCAACGCGTTGTGCGCCGACGAACTCGAGCAGTGGGTCCGCGAAGAACGCGAGCAAGTCACCGCTCATCTGGCCGTCACGCTGACACCCGATCCGCAGGTACTGGAACCGTTGAGAGACCTGGCAACCCACTACGCACTCGCGGCCGTCAGCTCCAGCGCCACCAAGCGTCTGCACGCCTGCTTCAGCGCCACCGGTCTCGACTCGCTGCTACCGGAGTCGGTGACCTTCAGCGCGGAGGATTCTCTTCCGGTACCGACGAGCAAACCCGACCCGGCGGTGTATCTGCACTGCGGCCAGGTCCTCGGCGTCGCAGCCGAACAAGGGCTGGCCATCGAAGACTCCGTGGCCGGCGTGACGTCCGCGGTCGCAGCCGGCTACGCCACCGTCGGGAACCTGATGTTCGTGCTACCTGACGAACGAGCTTGCCGCCGTGCAGAATTGATCGACGCCGGCGCGGTCGCCATCACCGACTCGTGGCGCGCTCTCGCTGACGTCCTGATGTTGTCGCTCACAACAGGTTCCCCGCTCCGGTAGGCCGCCGAACTTGGCAGACGTCGTACCGTCGAAAGGTGCCACGATGCCGGACAACGCAGCGCTGACCAAGATGACGATCGCAACGCCTGACTACGACCGCGGCGGCATCCGCGTCGGTATCGCGCATATCGGAACCGGTCACTTTCACCGCGCCCATCAGGCGATGTACATCGACCGATTGCTGCGGCAGGGCCTGGCGCGCGAGTGGGGCATCTGCGGGGTGGGGGTGTTGCCGGCCGACTGGCCAATGCGCGACGTGCTGCGTGACCAAGACGGGCTCTACACGCTGATTTCGGAGAACCCTGACGGAAGCCGAGACGCACAAGTGATCGGCTCGATCATCGACTACCGCTACGCGCCAGACGATCCGGAGGCAGCCATCGAGTTGCTGGCCGCGGCAACTACCCGCATCGTTTCGTTGACTATCACCGAGGGCGGCTACCGCGACCCCGACGGGCCCGCGTTCGAGTTGATCAGCGAGGCTCTGGCCAGGCGTCGCAGCCGCGGGATTACCGCACCGACGATTCTGTCCTGCGACAACATCGAGAGCAATGGTGAGGTCGCGCGGCGGGTCGTCCTCGCGCATGCCGAACGTCGGCATCCCGGTCTCGCCGAATGGATAGCGGAAAACGCCCGGTTCCCGAGTTCGATGGTGGACCGAATCACCCCGGCCACGACACCGGAGATAGCCGCGGAGATACGGCGTGACTTCGCAATAGCCGACCGGTGGCCGGTGCTCACCGAGCCGTTCGCCGCCTGGGTCGTCGAAGACGACTTCGCGGACGGCAGACCGCCGTTGGAACGGGCCGGCGTGCTGCTGGTCGACGATGTCCGCCCGTACGAGTTGATGAAGCTGCGGCTGCTCAACGCGGGACACCAGTGCCTGTGCTACTTCGCGCAGCTGTGCGGCTTCCTGTTCGTCCACGACGCAGCGCGCGACCCGTTGTTCGCCGAATTCCTGCTCGCCTATTTCGATTTCGAGGCCATCCCGACGCTGGCGCCGGTGCCCGGCATCGACCTGCATGACTACAGCCGCACGCTCGTCGAGCGTTTCGCCAACCCCGGAGTGCGTGACACCGTGGCGCGGCTTTGCGCCTACTCGTCGGACCGCATCCCCAAGTGGCTGCTCCCGGTGATCCACGACAATCTTGCCGGCGACGGGCCGGTTCGCTTGGCGGCAGCGACGGTGGCCAGCTGGGCCCGCTACGCCGAGGGCGTCGACGAGCGGGGCGAGCCGATCGAAGTGGTGGACCAGCTCGCAGACTCGCTGGTGCCGATCGCCCGATCGCAGCACGAGCATCCCATCGCGTTCATCGAGATCACCGCGGTGTTCGGGGATCTGGCGCAGCAGCCACGCTTCGTGGCGGCGTACCTCTGGGCGCTGGATTCGTTGCACACCCGCGGGGCGCGGGCAACCCTGGAAGTGTTGCTGCACGGGGAGGTGCCATGACTCGCGGACTGGTGATCGGCGAAGCGCTGATCGACACTGTCGGCGGCCAAGACCACGTCGGCGGCAGCCCGTTGAATGTCGCCGTCGGGTTGGCCCGGGTGGGCCGCGGAGTCGACCTGCTGACCCACATCGCCGACGACGACGCCGGCCGCCGTATCGTCGAATACGTGAAATCTGCTGGCGCACAACTTCTTCCAAGCAGCATCTCGGCCTCGCGGACCCCCCGGGCCACCGCGACACTGACCGAAGACGGATCGGCCAGTTATGCGTTCGACTTGGACTGGGAGCTGTCCGGGATACCACCGGTCGCCCCGCCGCTTTTCGTGCACACGGGATCCATCGCCGCGGTGCGCGAGCCGGGCTGCCTGGCCGTCGCGGCGCTGCTCGACGCCTACCGCGTCTCGGCCACCCTCACCTTCGACCCCAACGTGCGTCCGTCGCTGATCGTCGACCGGGATCTGGCCCGGGAACGAATCGAGCACCTCGTCGAGCGCTGCGACGTGGTCAAGGCCAGCGCCGAGGACCTGAGCTGGCTCCATCCCAACCGGCCGCCCGAGGTCACTGCGCAGACCTGGCTGGCCTCAGGGCCTGCGATTGTCGCGCTCACCCTGGGCGGTCAGGGGTCGGTGGCGTTCTGCGCGGGCGGCCAGGCCCGGGTGGCCGCGCGGCCGGTGCAGGTGGTGGACACCGTCGGCGCCGGCGACGCGTTCATGGTCGGTCTGCTCGACAGGCTTTGGGAACAGGGCCTACTGGGTGGCAAGCGGCGCGCGGCGCTACGCGGGATCGGACTGGAGGCGCTGACCGCGGCCCTTGAGGCGGCGAGTCTGGCGGCGGCGCTGACCGTCTCCCGGGCCGGGGCTTAGCTAGCGCGAGCAGACGCAAAAGTACCCAATTTCGTACCGAAATGGGCGCTTTTGCGTCTGCTCGGCACTACGTGGGCATACTGGCACCATGCGCTCCATCTGGAAGGGTTCGATCGCCTTCGGGCTGGTAAACGTCCCAGTCAAGGTGTACAGCGCCACCGAGGACCATGACATCAAGTTCCACCAGGTGCACGCCAAGGACAACGGGCGCATCCGATACAAGCGGGTGTGCGAGGTGTGTGGCGAAGTCGTCGAATACAGCGACCTCGCCCGCGCCTATGAGTCCCCCGACGGGCGCATGGTGGTGATCACCGACGACGACATCGCCACGTTGCCCGAGGAGCGCAGCCGCGAAATCGAGGTGCTGGAATTCGTCCCGGCCAGCGAGGTCGACCCGATGCTGTTCGACCGCAGTTATTTCCTGGAGCCCGATTCGAAGTCGTCCAAATCGTATGTGCTGCTGGCCAAGACGCTCGCCGAGAGCGACCGCATGGCGATAGTGCACTTCACGCTGCGCAACAAGACCCGGCTGGCGGCCTTGCGCGTCAAGGATTTCGGCAAGCGCGACGTGATGGTGGTGCACACCTTGTTGTGGCCCGACGAAATCCGCGACCCCGATTTCCCGGTGCTGGACAAGAAGGTCGATATCAAGCCCGCAGAACTCAAGATGGCCGGGCAGGTGGTGGAGTCGATGGCCGACGACTTCAACCCCGACCGCTACCACGACACCTATCAAGAGCAGCTCCAAGAACTAGTCGACGCGAAACTTGAAGGCGGGGAAGCTTTTACCGCCGAGGAGAAACCGACAGAACTGGACGAGGCCGAAGACGTCTCCGACCTGCTCGCGAAGCTGGAAGCCAGCGTCAAAGCCCGCTCGGGCTCCAACAAACCGGCGAAAAAGACAGCCGCGAAAAAAGCGCCGGCCAAGAAGAGCCGGGCGAAACAGGCGTCGAAGTCCTGACCAATGCGGCCTCGATTCACGTTATGCTCATCGTGCTGCCGATCCTGAATCTAGGAGTCCCGTGAAGTTCACTCGATCTGGCACCGCATTGAGTCTGGTGGTCGCCAGCACACTGGTGTTATCGGCTTGTGGTGGACATTCGAACACCCCGTCAGCTTCAAAATCCACCACTCCCGCGGTTCCGGTGAACTGCGGCGGTAAGAAGAAACTCCATGCCGCCGGGTCGACCGCGCAGAAGAACGCAATCGAGCAATTCGTCTACGCCTACATCCACGCCTGCCCCGGCTACACGCTGGACTACAACGCCAACGGTTCCGGTGCCGGGATGAAGGCGTTCATCAGCGGCCAGGTCGACTTGGCCGGGTCCGATTCGCCGATGGATCAGGCTAAAGGTGAACCCGACCGGGCGGCCGAGCGCTGCGGATCGCCTGCGTGGGACTTGCCGGTGGTGTTCGGGCCCATCGCGGTCACCTACAACATCAACGGGGTGAGCTCGCTGAACCTGGATGGCCCCACCCTGGCGAGGATCTTCAACGGCGGCATCACCAAGTGGGACGACCCGGCGATCAAGGCACTCAACTCTGGCAGCAACTTGCCGCCGACCCCCATTCACGTCGTCTTCCGCTCCGACGAGTCGGGCACCACGGACAACTTCCAGAAGTACCTCGACTCCGCTTCCAACGGCGCGTGGGGCAAGGGCGCCGGCAAGACATTCAACGGCGGGGTCGGCGAGGGCGCCGCGGGCAATGACGGGACGTCGCAGGCCCTGAAGAGAACCGACGGGTCGATCACGTACAACGAGTGGTCATTCGCCGAGGGCCATCAACTGAACAGGGCGCTGATCGTCACCTCGGCGGGTCCGGATCCGGTGGCGATCACCCCGGAAACGGTCGGCAAGACCATCTCCGGCGCGGCCTTCAAGGGCCAGGGCAATGACTTGGTGGTGGACACGTCGACGTTCTACAAGCCGTCGCAGGCGGGCTCCTACCCGATAGTGCTGGTGACCTACGAGATCGTCTGCTCGAAATACCCCGATGGCCCCACCGGCGCTGCAGTTAAGGCCTTCATGCAGGCCACAATTGGCGACGGCCAAAACGGGCTCGACGAGTACGGCTACATTCCGCTACCGAGTTCGTTGCAATCCAAACTGGTGCCAGCGGTAAACAGCATCGGGTAACCACGCAAACCAACTCGGGCACAACGGGTTTGGGCGTGGGTTGGACTGATGGAAGTCGATGTTGCGCGCGTGCAACTGTTTGGAGAGATTTCAGAATTCACTGTGAGTAATCCGAATCTCTGGGCGCATTGGTCGTCAAGGATTTACCGTGTGGTAACCATCGGTTTTCCGAGGGCTTACTCTGGCCGTCCGGATCAGGTGGCTGGCGAAGGGAGCGTCGACGGTGAGTAACGCCGTTTCGCGGGAGGGATCCCAGTTCGGGCCCTACAAGCTGGTGCGTCTCATAGGTCGCGGCGGGATGGGCGAGGTCTACGAAGCCGAGGACACCCGCAAGCGCCGGGTGGTGGCGCTCAAGCTGATTTCGGCGCAATACTCGGACAATTCGGTGTTTCGTGCCCGGATGCAACGTGAGGCCGACACCGCGGGACGGTTGACCGAGCCGCACATTGTGCCGATCCACGACTACGGCGAGATCGACGGGCAGTTCTACGTGGAGATGCGCCTGATCGACGGTGTCTCGCTGCGGCACATCCTGACGCAGACCGGTCCGATGGCACCGGCGCGATCGGTGGCGATCATTCGCCAGATCGCCGCCGCACTGGACGCCGCGCACAGCGCCGGTGTGACCCACCGCGACGTCAAGCCGGAAAACATTCTGGTCACCAACCAGGACTTCGCGTATCTGGTGGACTTCGGTATCGCCCGTGCCGCCACTGACCCCGGGCTGACCCAGACCGGGACAGCCGTGGGCACCTATAACTACATGGCCCCGGAAAGGTTCGGCGACACCGAGGTCACCTACCGCGCCGATATCTATGCGCTGGCCTGTGTGTTGGACGAGTGCCTGACCGGCTCGCCGCCCTATTCGGCCAAGAGCGTCGAACGATTGATCGCGTCGCATCTCATGGAGCCCGCGCCGCGGCCCAGCCAGCTGCGGCCGGGCAGAGTGCCGGCGGCCTTGGACGACGTGATTGCCAAAGGGATGGCCAAGAATCCACTGGACCGCTACCTCAGTTGCGGTGATCTGGCCGATGCCGCCCATGACGCGCTCACGACTTCCGAGCAGCGCCAAGAGGCCACCATTCTGCGCCAGGGCGACAATGAGACTCTGATGGCCCCGGTCGTCGACCCGAGTGTGGGCTGGGCCAGTTTCGGCGGCTCGGGTGCGCACCCACAGCAGGCTTCCGGTGCGTACCAACAGCAGCCCTCGGGCGGCTACCCGCAACAAATCTCCGGCGGTTATCCACAACAAACGTCTGGTGGTTACCCGCAACAAACGTCTGGTGGCTATCCGCAGCAGTCGTCGGGGCCCCACTACGCTTCCGGCGACTATCCAGCCGCGACCGCCATGGGACCGACGCCGCAATACCCCAGCGGAGACCAGACCATGATGGGGCCGTCGTACCCGAGCGGCGACCAGACCATGATGCGTCCGGTGTCAGGGGACAGCGGCGGGCAGGCGGGCGACCAACGTACCCAGGCCCACCCCGTGGCCGGCGGCGGCTGGCCCAGCCAACCTGATGTCGCCACGCCCGGTCCCTACACGCCGCCCGGCCAGTCATACCAGCCGGCGGGCAAGCCCCGCGACAAGAAGAAACTGCTGCTTATCGCGGGTGGCATCGCGGCGGTCCTGCTCGCGATCGTGCTGGTCGCGGTGTTCGCGTTCGGGGGGTCGGACAACAAGTCGGGTCAACCGGAGGCAAAGCCTGGGCAACAGCAAGAGCTGCCGTTCAAAGATCTCAATTTCCGCCTCTCGCCCGGCGGTGTGGCGGTCGACAGTTCCGGCACCGTCTACGTCACCAACCAGGGCATGAAGGGCAGGGTGGTGACGCTGGCTGCCGGGTCGAGCGCGCCGACGGTGAAGCCGTTCTCCGGCCTCTACGAGCCCCAGGGCGTGGCGGTGGACAGCGCCGGCAAGATCTACGTCAGCGATTTCAACAACCGGGTGGTTTCGCTGGGGGCCGGATCGAACAATCAGACCGACATGCCCTTCACCGGTCTCAACTACCCCGAGGGCTTGGCGGTGGATGCCCAGGGCTCCATCTATGTCGCTGACCGCGGCAACAACCGGGTCGTGAAATTGGAGCCCGGGTCAACCAACCAGATCGTGCTGGCCTTCGACGGGCTCAAGAATCCCGACGGGGTGGCGGTGGACAGCAACGGCAACGTCTACGTCACCGACACCGACAACAACCGGGTGCTCAAACTGGATGCCGGGACGAGCAACCAGTCCGTACTGCCGTTCACCGGCCTCTCCTCACCGTGGGGTATCGCGGTGGACAAAGTCGGCAGCGTCTACGTCACCGAACACGACAACAACAGGGTCCTGAAACTGGCGGCCGGAGCGAGCAACTCAACCGAGTTACCGTTCCAGGGCCTCAATACGCCCCTGTCGGTGGCGGTGGACAAAGACGGCAACGTCTACGTCGCCGACCGTGGCAACGGCCGAGTGCTCAAGCTCAAGCCCTGACCGGCTACCGGCGCCGTCGGGTTGCCACGAAGCGGATCGCCGCGGCGGTCAGACTGATCAGCGCCATGATGATGATCAGCGTCAGCGCCGCACCCCAGCGCCGCAGGAAACTGGCGGGCTCCGGGTTGGTGAGCGTGGTGTAGATCAACAGCGGCAGTGACGCCATGTTGTTGTTGAAGATGTCGTAGTTGATCGACTGGTTGTAGCCGACCAGCACCAGCACCGGCGCCGTCTCACCCAGGACGCGCGCGAGCGCCAGCAGAATACCGGCGACGATGCCCGGCATCGCAATGGGAAAGACGATCCGCACGATCGTTTTCCATTTGGGAATTCCCAACGCGTAGCTGGCTTCTCGCAGTTCGTCGGGCACCAGCCTGAGCATCTCCTCGGTGGCCCGGACCACCACCGGCAACATCAGCAGAACCAAGGCCAACGAGACGGCGAAGGCGCTCTGCGGATATCCCAGGGTTGCGATCCACAGGCTGAAGATGAACAACGACGCCACAATCGATGGCACCCCGGCGAGCACGTCGACCATGAACGTGGTCACCCGGGCCAACCGGCCAGAACCGTACTCCACCAGGTAAACCGCGGTCATGACGCCCAGCGGCACGGCAAGAAGGCCGGCCACTCCGGACTGCACCAGGGATCCGTAGATGGCGTGGTACACGCCTCCTGCCAATTCACCCGGCATTACGCCGCGCAGCGAGTGCGTCCACCAGCCCGAGCGGGTGACGGCGTACCAGCCCCGCACCACCACGACCCCCAGCAGCCAGACCAGTGGGATCAGCGCGATGACGAACGAGCTCAGGAAAAACGTTGTCGCGACACTGTTCGTGATCCGACGCCGGACGCTCAGCGACCGAAACACGGCCGCTTTCACCGGTCGGTCGAGCAGGTCGGCACTCACCCGTTGACCTTCCCGCCGGCGATCGCGCGGGCGATCGCGTTGACCACGAACGTCAGGACGAACAATGCGAATCCAGCGGAAATATATGCCCCGGTCGGCAGGGGTTCGCTGAATTCCGATGCCGCGGAGGCGATTTTGGAGGCAAACGTGTAACCGCCGTCGAACAGCGACCACTTTCCCGGACGTGCTGACGAGCGCAGGATGATCAGCACCGCCACGGTTTCACCCAGAGCGCGGCCCAGGCCCAGCATCGACGCCGCTACCACGCCGCTGCGACCGAAGGGCAGCACCGTCATTCGGATGACTTCCCACTTGGTCGCCCCCAGCGCCTGTGCGGCTTCGATCTGCATGGGCGGGGTCTGTCGGAACACTTCTCGCGATACCGACGTGACGATCGGCAGGATCATCACCGACAGCACGATGCCGGCGGTGAAGATGGTGCCGCCGCCGGCCATGGATACGTTGCCCTGTTTGAATAGAAACAACCACCCCAGGTGCCGGTTCAGAAAGTTGGTGAGCGGCTCGAGCTTCGGTCCCAGCACGTAGATTCCCCACAGGCCGAAGATGATCGACGGCACCGCGGCCAGCAGATCAACCATTGCGGCAAATGGTCTCGACAACCGCACCGGCGCGTATTGGGTGAGGAACACCGCGATTCCGATTGCGATCGGTACGGCCAGCACCAGCGCGCAAACCGAGCTGAGCACCGTGACCATGAACAAGTCGCGGATACCGAACGCGAGGTGCTTGGCGTCGGTGGTGTCAAATCGCGCACTGGTGAAGAAGTTTGCGTGGTTCACCCGCAACGACGGGACCGCACGTAGCAGTAAGAACACCGCGATCAGCACGATCGCGACGACGATGGTGGAACCGGCTGTTCCAGCGGCGAGCTTGAACAGCCGGTCCCCACGTCGTGCCGCGCGCCCGTCGGGGGCCGCTAGCGCAGGCTTTGCTTCGCTCGGGCGCTGCGGCCTGGCTAGCGGTCCTCGGGCCATATCGCGATCAATTTAGGTGATGGCGTTGACCGCGGTCGACAACCTCGACTTGAAACTGTCGGGAAGTGGGGCGTAACCGTGGTCCCCCAATCCGTTCTGCCCCGGGCCGATGGTGGTCTGCAGGAACGCCTTCACGGCCTTGCCGACCTGGGCGTCCGGATACTTCGAGCAAACGATCTCGTAGGTCGCCAGCACAATCGGGTACGAGCCCGCCTGCGACGGCTTGTAGAACGAATTGGTGTCGATGATCAGGTCGTTGCCCTGGCCCGAGATCGTGGCGCCGGAAATGGTCTTTCCAACCGACTCGGCGCTGATCGCCACCGCATCCGGACCGGCCGAGGTGATGATCTTGGCCATGTTCAGCTTCTGCCCCTGGGCAAAGGACCACTCGTTGTAGGTGATCGAACCCTCGGTCGCCTTGACGGCCGCCGAGGTGCCTTCGTTGCCCTTGGCGCCCTCGCCTACGCCGCCCTTGAACACCTTTCCGGCGCCCTTGCCCCATGCGCCGTTGGAAGCGGCGTCCAGGTACTTCTGGAAGTTGTCCGTAGTGCCGGACTCGTCGTTGCGGAAGATGACGTGGATCGGCTCACCGGGCAGCGTGAAGCCCTTGTTCAGATCCTGGATGGCTGGGTCGTTCCAAGTCTTGATGGTGCCGTTGAAGATCTTTGCCAGCGTGGGGCCGTCCAGGTTCAACGAGTTGACGGTGTTCAGGTTGAAGGTCACCGCAATCGGGCCGAAGACCACCGGCAGGTTCCATGCCGGCGAGCTGCAGCGCTGTTCCGCAGCCGCGGCCTCTTCCTTGCTCAGCGCTACGTCCGAGCCACCGAAATCGGTTTGATTGCCGGTGAATTCTTTGATTCCGGCACCGGAACCGTTGGGCGTGTAATTCAACGACTGACCTGAGCAGGCCTGCTCGAACGCCTTGGTGAAGAGGGTCATGGCGTTGGCCTGGGCGCTCGATCCGCTCGCCTTCAAGGTCTGCTTACCGCCGCAGCTGACGTTCCCCCCGCCCGCGGAAGACGGCCCCGACGTCGCGCTTCCTCCGCCTGCATTTTTGTCGCTGCCACACCCGGACAACACCAATGCGCCAATTGCCAGGACACTCAGTACGGCGCCAAATCGTTTGAGTCTCAATTTACTTCCTCACGGTTGAAATGAAACATGTTCGCCGCGGCTCCTCCCCGCGGCTTTGCCGGCCAGCCGTTTTCCCGCAGCCACGACGTTACATTAGGACCTCGCGAATTCAATAGTTTCGTCGGGCGACACTTGCTTGCGGCCGTCGTCGCCGGTTGCCTCACCGATGTGCCAAACTAGAACCTGTTACAAAAATGGTGTCCATCCGGAGTTCGGCCCGCAACTGAAAAGAGAGGCCGCAATGATCCTTGACAGGTTCCGTCTCGACGACAAAGTCGCCGTCATCACCGGTGGCGGACGCGGACTGGGGGCTGCCATCGCACTGGCATTCGCCGAAGCGGGAGCCGACGTCGTCATCGCGTCGCGAACGCAATCTCAACTAGATGCCGTCGCGGAAGAGGTTCGGGCGACCGGCCGAAGGGCCCACACCGTCGCCGCCGACCTGGCCCATCCCGAGGCAACGGCGCAGCTGGCCGGCCAGGCCGTCGACGCGTTCGGGAAACTGGACATCGTCGTCAACAACGTTGGCGGCACCATGCCGAACACGTTGCTGACCACCCCGGTGAAAGACCTCAAAGACGCGTTCACCTTCAACGTGGCCACCGCCCACGCCTTGACAATCGCCGCCGTTCCATTGATGCTGCAGCACTCCGGCGGCGGCAGCATCATCAACATCACCTCCACCATGGGCCGGCTGGCCGGGCGCGGGTTCGCCGCCTACGGCACCGCGAAGGCGGCACTGTCTCACTACACCCGGCTGGCCGCACTCGACCTGTGCCCACGCATCCGGGTCAACGCCATTGCGCCGGGTTCGATCCTGACGTCCGCACTGGACGTGGTGGCCGCGAACGACGAGCTGCGCGAGCCGATGGAGAAGGTGACGCCGATGCGTCGCCTCGGCGACCCCGTCGATATCGCTGCTGCGGCAGTCTATTTGGCGTCGCCGGCCGGCAGCTTCCTCACCGGTAAGACACTTGAGGTCGATGGCGGCCTCACCTTCCCCAACCTCGACATCCCCGTCCCCGACCTGTGATGCGCGAGCTGGGGGCACTCCCCTACCTGCGGTGTGGGCCCACCCGCTTGCGGGGGAACGCAAAATCACCCAAAACGGGTCGTTTGAGGGTGATTTTGCGTCTGCTCGCGGTCCGCAACCCACCTGTAAGGAGCCCGTCATGGCCATACCCGTCGTACAACTCGGCACCGGCAACGTCGGCGTCCACTCACTGCGCGCGCTGATCACCAACCCGGAGTTCCAGCTGACCGGCGTCTGGGTGTCATCCGATGCCAAGGCGGGCAAGGACGCCGCAGAAATTGCCGGACTCGACAAGGCGACCGGCGTGAAAGCCAGCACCGACCTGGACGCCGTGCTGGCCACGGGTCCGCAATGTGCCGTCTACAACGCCATGGCCGACAACAGGCTGCCCGAGGCCCTGGACGACTATCGGCGGGTCCTGGCGGCCGGGGTCAACATCGTCGGTAGCGGGCCCGTGTTCTTGCAGTGGCCGTGGCAGGTGCTGCCTGACGAGCTCATCTCACCTTTGGAAGATGCTGCCCGAGAAGGCAATTCGAGCCTGTACGTCAACGGCATCGACCCTGGCTTTGCCAACGATCTGCTGCCACTGGCGTTGGCGGGCACCTGCCAGAGCATTCAGCAGGTTCGGTGCATGGAAATCGTCGACTACGCGACGTATGACAGCGCGGTCGTCATGTTCGACGTGATGGGCTTCGGTAAGCCGATGGACGATGTCCCGATGCTGTTGCAGCCCGGGGTGCTGAGCCTGGCGTGGGGATCGGTAGTCCGCCAAATTGCTGCGGGGCTGGGCATTTCGCTCGACGAGGTCTCCGAAACGTATGTCCGCGAACCAGCACCGCAGGCCTTCGACATCGCCTCGGGGCATATTCCCGAAGGCAGCGCCGCGGCGTTGCGGTTCGAGGTGCGCGGGATGGTCGACGGCCGGCCCGCCGTCGTGCTGGAACACGTCACCCGGCTGCGTGAGGACCTCTGTCCGGACTGGCCGCAACCCGCGCAGCCGGGCGGTTGCTACCGCATCGAAATCACCGGCGAACCGTCTTACGCCGTGGACATCTGCCTGAGCAGCCGCAACGGCGACCACAACCATGCCGGGCTGGTCGCGACGGCGATGCGGATCGTCAACGCGATTCCGGCGGTGGTGGCGGCTGCGCCCGGAATTCGCACGACGCTTGACCTTCCCCTGGTCACTGGGCGCGGTCTCTGGCGACCAGACGCAGAATTGCCTAATCCGGCCCCGAATTAGGCGATTCTGCGTCTGCTCGGCGGTGAAACAATCGCGCTCCTTTCGGCGTTGCAGTCAGAGTCGTTGTGCCGAAAGGGGATCCCATGTCGAATCGCCGATTCCTCATCACCGGGGCGTCGAAGGGCATTGGCCGCGAGGTGGCTGACCGGTTGGCCGCCGGCGGGCACCAGCCGATCGGCCTCGCCCGGACGGCGCCGTCGGACTTTCCCGGGCAGTTTTACGAAGTCGACCTCGCCGACCGGAACGCGACCGCGGAAACGCTCGAACGAATCGTTGCCGAAGGCGCCGTCGACGGCGTGGTCAACAACGTGGGTTATGCGCGGTTCGGTCGCATCGGGTCGATCGATCTCGACGATCTGTTCGTCACGTATGACATGAATGTGCGTACCGCGGTCCAGGTGGTGCAGGCAGTGCTGCCCGGAATGCTGGCTAACCGGTGGGGCCGCATCGTCAACGTCACCAGCTTGACGACGCTCGGGGTCGCCGAACGCACGCCGTATGCGGGCGCGAAGGCCGCGCTCGAAACAGCAACGCGCATCTGGGCCGGTGAACTTGCCTCTACGGGCATCACCGTCAACGCGGTAGCCCCTGGGCCCGTCGAGACCGAGATGTATCGCGAACGTAGCCCCGTGGGATCGCAACGCGAATCCCGGCTGCTGGATACCATTCCGCTGCGCCGGGTTGGCACTCCCGTCGAGATCGCCCATGTGATCTGCATGCTCTTGCACGACGACGCCGGGTACTTGACTGGCCAGATCGTTCGGGTCGACGGCGGCGGCAGCATTATCGCCGCCTAGCCGGTGGCGAGTTGGCGAGCAGACGCAAAAGCACCCTAATTCGGCCAGAATTAGGGGCTTTTGCGTCTGCTCGGCACACTTGGTTAACCTCACATTCCTATCGGGCGAACGGGATTGAGGGTCGAAACGTTGGCGCAGGACACTCAGACCTCGCTCAAGACGAGCTGGTATCTGCTCGGTCCGGCCTTCGTCGCGGCCATCGCCTATGTCGATCCCGGAAACGTCGCCGCCAATGTCAGCTCCGGTGCGCAGTACGGCTACCTGCTGCTGTGGGTCATCGTCGTGGCCAATGTGCAGGCCGGCCTGGTGCAATACCTGTCAGCGAAGCTTGGACTGGTGACCGGTCGCTCGCTGCCCGAGGCGATCGGCAAGCAGATGAGCCGTCCGTTACGGCTCGCGTTTTGGTTGCAGGCCGAACTCGTGGCGATGGCGACCGACGTCGCCGAAATGGTCGGGGGGGCGATCGCCTTGCATGTCCTGTTCAACCTGCCGCTGCTGGTCGGCGGGGTGATCACCGGTGCGGTGTCGCTGCTGTTGCTGACCGTCAAGGACCGTCGCGGCCAGCAGCTGTTCGAGCGTGTCATCACCGGGTTGCTCCTGGTCATCGCGATCGGCTTCGCGGCCAGCTTCTTCGTCGCAACTCCCCCGCCCGGCGACGTGCTCAGCGGGCTGCTACCGCGGTTCCGCGGCACCGAGACGGTGCTGCTGGCCGCCGCCATCCTGGGCGCCACCGTGATGCCCCACGCTGTGTATTTGCATTCGGGTCTGGCTATCGACCGGCATGGACATCCCGCCGAGGGCCGACACCGACGTCACTTGCTGCAGGTCACCCGCGTGGACGTCGTCCTGGCCATGGCGGTCGCCGGAACGGTGAACGCGGCGATGCTGCTGGTCGCCGCCATCAACCTGCAGCACCACGGCGTGAGCGGTTCCATCGAGGGCGCCTACACCGCCATCCACGACACCCTGGGAGCCACCATCGCGGTGCTGTTCGCGGTCGGACTGCTCGCGTCCGGGCTGGCGTCGTCGTCGGTGGGCGCCTATGCCGGCGCGATGATCATGCAGGGATTACTGCAGCGCTCGATTCCCATGCTCGCGCGCCGATTGATCACGCTGTGCCCCGCCGTGGCGATTCTGGCGCTGGGCTTCGACCCGACGCGCACCCTGGTGCTCTCCCAAGTCGTGCTGTCATTCGGAATACCGTTCGCGGTACTGCCGCTGGTCCGGCTGACCAGCAACCGCAAGCTGATGGGCACCGACACCAACCATCCCGTCACCACCGCTCTCGGCTGGGCGGTCGCGGTGATGGTCAGTCTGCTCAACATCGTGCTGATCTACCTGACGGTGACCGACGCAGCGTAATTCGTTGTGGCAGTTGCGCTTCCGGCGCCGCGGCGGACTGCGTGGCGTGCTGGTCAGGCCGTACGGCAGGATAGTGAACGTTGGTACGTACAGGAGTTAGCTTGGTGCAACGCATTCCGCACCCCATCGCCTATCCGGTTGCGACGGGCTGAATGCCGGCGGCCCGGCATTCGTACTTCGCATATGGATCCAACCTGTGCGTCAGTCAGATGGCGTCGCGCTGTCCCGACGCAATTGATCCGCGGCCCGCGGTGCTGAACGATCACGACTGGCTGATCAACGAGCGCGGCGTCGCCACCGTCGAACCATTCGCCGGCATCCAGGTACACGGGGTGCTCTGGCAGGTCTCCGACCACGATCTGACCGTCCTGGACAGCGCCGAGGGCGTTCCGGTGCGCTATCGGCGCGACCGGCTGACCGTGCACACTGACGGCGGCCCAGCACCGGCGTGGGTCTACATCGATCATCGGGTGACTCCGGGTCCGCCTCGGCCGGGCTATCTGCCGCGGATCATCGACGGCGCCGTCCATCACCGGCTCCCGCAGAGCTGGATCGACTTTCTGCATCGCTGGGACCCCGCGCATTGGCCGCATCCGCTGGCGCCGTCTGGGCCGGGACCGCAATCACTTTCAGCGTTGTTGAACGAGCCGGGGGTGGTCCAGGCCAGCCGGCTGCGGTCGCGGTTCGGCTTTCTCGCAATCCACGGCGGCGGCCTGGAGCAGATGACCGACGCGATCGCCGAGCGTGCGGCCGAGGCGGCCGGGGCATCGGTGTATGTGCTGCGTCATCCCGACCGCTACCCGCATCATCTGCCGTCGGCCCGTTTCCACCCGAGCGAGTCGGCGCGGCTGGCCGAGTTCCTCGAACACGTCGACGTCGCGGTCTCGCTGCACGGATACGGACGCATCGGACGCGGCACCCAGCTACTGGCGGGGGGCGGCAACCGCGCGCTGGCGGCACACTTGGCGCGGCACATCGTGCTGCCGGGATACGAGGTCGTCACCGACCTCAACGCAATTCCCCGTGAACTGCGCGGGCTGCACCCGGACAACCCGGTCAACCGGGTGCGCGACGGCGGCACGCAGCTGGAGCTGTCGGTGCGAGTCCGGGGTCTTAGTCCGCGCAGTCCGCATCCGGGCGCGGACGGCTGGTCACCGATCACCACAAGCCTCGTCGACGGCTTGGTGGCCGCGGCGCGGTCCTGGTAAGTCTTTACTTAGCTCGCTTAACGGAGGTGTCGGTGGCCAAGGATTTCCGCTTCTCGGTCAGCATTCGCTTCTTCAAGTCACGCACGGCGTTGGAGGAGAAAGCGAAGCGCGCCGAAGACCTCGGGTTCGACGTCATCTGTGTGCCCGACCATCTCGGCGCGGCGGCACCGATGCCGACACTGACCGCGGTCGCGATGGTGACCAAGACGATCCGGCTGAGCATGTATGTGCTCAACGCCGCCTTCTACAAGCCGGCCCTGCTGAGCAGAGACCTCGGGGCGGTGGACCGGCTCAGCGACGGCCGCCTGGAGATCGGGCTGGGCACCGGTTATGTCCGAGAGGAATTCGACGCCGCCGAGCTTCCGTACCCCAGCGCCGGAGCCCGCGTCGACTACCTCGAGCACATGACGAAGTACCTGAAGCAGCACCACCCGACCACGCCGATCCTGATCGCCGGCAACGGAGATCGCGTCCTGACCCTGGCAGCTCGGCATGCCGACATCATCGGGCTGACGGGGTCGAGGGTGCGCGACGTGGACGACCCGCTGGCCGAGCGCATCGAGTTCGTGCGCAACGCCGCCGGTGGCCGGTTTGATCCGCTGGAGCTGAACCTAGCGATCACCGCCATTCCGGCCGAGGGCGAGACCATGCCCGATTTGTCGGTGACCCGTAGGTATGCGTCCGGGCTGTCCGACTCGCAGTTGCTAGAGCAGACTTCGGTGCTCACCGGGTCGCCCCGCGAGATGGCCGACACGTTGAGCGGATACCGCGAAAAATACGGGGTCACCTGCTTCACCGTCCAGGACAACCACATCGACACCTTCGCGAAGGTGATCGCCGAGCTGCGGTGAACGGGCCGCGGCCCGCGCCGTCCCCGGTAAGCTCAGCCAGTCCGCCCTCGTAGCTCAGGGGATAGAGCACGGCTCTCCTAAAGCCGGTGTCGCAGGTTCGAATCCTGCCGGGGGCACGTCAGGGCATGTATTACCTCGGCTGATACTTGACGTTTCGGTTTCGGTTGATGCCTGACAGTGTTTCGGCTGATTCTTTACAGCTGTTTCGGTTGATCCTTGACA
>NZ_LZSG01000006.1 GCF_001665395.1 Mycobacterium sp. 1164966.3 | reverse complement strand
GCCGAAAAAGGCTGGACCACCCGCACCAACAGCCACGGCCAAACCGAATGGATACCACCGCCACACCTCGACCACGGCCAACCCAGAACGAACGCGTTTCACCACCCCGAACGATTCCTACACGACGACGACGATCCCGTTTGACCGCGAGATGGTCGTTCGGCCAGCGCACGCACGAAAAACATTAGATTGGCTGGCCGCTCGGCCAACCTCCGCATGAAATAGCCGTACCACTGGGTACCGTACGGCACGTACACCCGCACCTGGTTCCCGGCGGCGACCAGTCGCCGCTGCTCGTCGCCGCGGATGCCGTACAGCATCTGATACTCGAAATCGCCCACGCCGCGACTGAACTCGTGAGCCAACCCAGGGACCGCATCGATGATCTGCGGATCATGCGTGGCCACCATCGGATAACCACTGCCGGCCATCAGCACCCGCAGACACCGCAGATAGGAGTCGGTGACCTCGTCCCGGTCCCGATAAGCCACCGAGGCGGGCTCGTCGTAGGCGCCCTTGCACAACCGGACCCGCGCCCCGACCGTAGCCAGCTCTCGGCAATCGTCGAGCGTACGCCGCAGGTAGGCCTGCAAAACAGTACCCAGCCAAGGAAAGTCGACGCGTAGATCACCCGAGATCGACAACGTCGAATCGGTGGTGCGGTGATCTTCGGCATCTACTGTGACCCAGACCCCGGCCTGCTGGGCCCGCTCGCAGATGGTGCGGGCGTTGTCGAGCGCGATCTTCTGGCCGTCACGTTCCAGCGCCTGCCCCAGCGCCGAAAGCTTCACCGACACTTCCAGCGGCCACACACCCTCACCGGCACTGTCGGCACTCAGCGCATCGAGCAGACGAAGGTAGGCCTGCACGGTAGCCACCGCGCCGTCGATATCGGTCACGTCCTCACCCAGATAATCGACGCTGACCAGGCAGCCCGAGCCGCGCAGTGCGGCAACGCTGTTCAGTACCGAGCCAACTGTCTCCCCCGGTACGAACCGGTGTACCACGCCGCGGGTGACCGGCAAACGTTCGGCGGCGCGCCGCAATCGCTCGCTACGGCTCACGGCCAGGATGGCCGGACGCAGAGTGTTTGCGAACAGCCCGGCCATCAGTCCGGCCCCATATGCGGATAGATGTGATCGGTAGCGGGTACGAAAGTCTCCTTGATTGTGCGGGCCGAGGTCCAGCGCAACAGATTCAGCGGTGAGCCCGCCTTGTCGTTAGTACCCGAACCGCGCGAACCGCCGAATGGCTGTCGCCCGACCACCGCGCCGGTTGGCTTGTCGTTGACATAGAAGTTGCCGGCCGCGAACCGTAGCCGCTCCTGCGCGGTCAGCACGGCCCGGCGGTCGTCGGCAATCACCGCGCCGGTCAAGGCATAACGTGATCCGGTGTCGATGACGTCGAGGATCCGTTCGAATTGGTCGTCGGGGTAGACGTGCACCGACAACAGCGGGCCGAAGTACTCGGTAGCGAAGGACTCGTCGGTGGGGTCGTCGGACAGGAAAACGGTCGGACGCACGAAATAGCCCTCGTGGTCGTCGTATTCGCCGCCCACTGCAATGGTCACCGCTGGGGCGCCTTTCGCACGTTCGATGGCGTCGACGTTCTTGAGGAAGGCGCGCCGGTCGATCAGCGCACCACCGTAGTTCGTCAGGTCGGTGATGTCTCCATAGCTCAGCTCCTCAGCCGCACCAAGGAAGCTGTCTCCCATCCGCTGCCATACGGAATGCGCGATGAACGCCCGCGAGGCCGCCGAACACTTCTGGCCCTGATAGTCGAAGGCTCCCCGAATCAGCGCGGTGCGCAACACATCCGGGTGCGCGGAGGTGTGGGCGAGTACGAAGTCTTTGCCGCCCGTCTCGCCGACCAATCGCGGATAACAGTGGTAGCGACCGATATTGGTGCCGACCTGGTACCACAGCCGCTGGAAGGTGGCCGTCGACCCGGTGAAGTGGATGCCGGCCAGCCGCCGATCACCCAGCGCCACATCGGAAACCGCGAAGCCGTCGCCGGTGACCATGTTGATCACCCCGGGCGGCAGTCCGGCGGCCTCGAGCAGTTGCATCAGCAGGTATGCCGAAAGCGTCTGGGTAATAGAGGGTTTCCAAACGACGGTGTTGCCCATCAGCGCCGGGGCGGTCGGCAGATTTCCGGCGATCGAGGTGAAGTTGAACGGCGTGATCGCATAGACGAAGCCGTCCAGCGGACGGTAGTCGGACCGGTTCCACTCTCCCGGTCCGCTGATCGGCTGCTGCGCCAAGATCTGTCGCGCGAATTCGACGTTGAAGCGCCAGAAGTCGATCAGCTCGCACGGCGCGTCGATCTCGGCCTGGTAGACGGATTTGGATTGGCCGAGCATCGTTGCGGCGGCGATCTTTTCCCGCCACGGCCCGGCCAGCAGATCGGCGGCACGCAGAAACACTGCGGCACGTTCGTCGAACGGTGTTGCCGCCCATGCCTTCTTGGCATTCATCGCCGCCTCGACTGCTGCCGATGCGTCGGCGTGCACCGCGTTGGTCAGAGTGCCTAGCTTCGCGGCATGCCGGTGCGGCTGCACCACGTCGATCCGCTCGCCGTCGCCCATCCGATGTCTGCCGCCAATGACATGCGGTAGGTCGATCGGGTGGTCGGCCAACGCCGCAAGTTCGGTAGCAAGTCGGGCACGTTCCGGGGAATGCGGGGCGTAGTCGTGAACCGGCTCGTTGACCGGTGCGGGAACCTGGCTGATCGCGTCCATGCTTGCCAGGATCCCCGCCAAGCGACCCCAAACACTTGGTCGATCAGACAACGATTGCCAGGTTTGCTAGTACGATCGGACAATATGAATGCGGCTGGTGTCGGGCTGGGCCAATTGCTACTGGCGCTGGACTCGACCCTGGTCAGCCTGGTCGAGGCGCCGCGGGGCCTGGACCTTCCGGTTGCGACGGCAGCGCTGATCGATTCGGACGATGCGCGGTTGGGACTGGCCCCGGCCGCAGGGTCTGCCGACCTCTTCTTCCTGATGGGCATCACCGAAAAAGAGGCGTTGCGCTGGATCGACCAGCAGGTCGGGCGCGCGCCGGTGGCGATCCTGGTCAAGGAGCCGTCCGACGCGGTGGTGGGCAGGGCGGTCGCGGCCGGATCGGCGGTGGTTGCCGTTGAGCCGCAGGCCCGCTGGGAGCGGCTGTATCGGTTGGTGAACCACGTACTGGAGCATCACGGGGACCGCGCGGACCCGGCGGATGACTCGGGCACCGATCTCTTCGGCCTCGCACAGTCGTTGGCTGACCGGATCCACGGCATGGTCAGCATCGAAGACGCCCAGTCACACGTGCTGGCCTACTCGGCCTCCAACGACGAAGCCGACGAGCTTCGGCGGCTGTCCATCCTGGGCCGCGCCGGCCCGCCCGAACATCTCGAATGGATCGGTCAGTGGGGCATTTTCGACGCGCTGCGTGCCGGCAGCGAGGTGGTGCGCGTTGCCGAACGGCCGGAATTGGGCTTGCGCCCGCGACTGGCGATCGGGATTCACCACCCACCGGTGGGGGCACGGCGGCCGCCGGTATTCGCCGGCGCCATCTGGGTGCAGCAAGGGTCCCAGCCGTTGGCCGACGACGCAGAGGAAATCTTGCGTGGCGCGTCAGTGCTTGCGGCCCGTGTCATTTCGCGGCTCGCTGCGCGGCCGTCGAGCCATGCGCGGCGGGTGCAGCAACTGCTCGGTCTGAGCGACGGGGATGCCCTCGACGTGGCCGGCATCGGCCGCGAACTCGGCCTGTCCGCTGACGGGAACGCCGCGTTGATCGGGTTCGACATCGCCGGCACCGGGCCACGCCATCCTCGTCTGACAGATGTCTTGGCATTGAGCGCCAGCGCTTTTCGGCCCGATGCTCAGGTCGCTTCATCCGGATCGCGGACGTATGTGTTGCTGCCTGCGACCGCAACAGCCAGATCTGTCACTTCGTGGGTTCGCGGCACGATCGGCGCGCTGCGCACCGAGCTCGGTGTACAGCTGCGGGCCACCGTTGCCGCACCGCTACCGGGCTTGGCCGGGGTCGCCGCGGCGCGCAGCGAGGTGGACCGCGTGCTGGAAAGCGCTGCGCGACATCCGGATTTGGGACAAGTGATCTCGTTGACGGAAGCACGCACCACGGTGCTGCTCGACGAGATCGTCACCTTGGTCGGCAGCGAACCGCGACTCGTCGACCCGCGGGTACGGGACCTGCGCGCGCAGGATCCGGTGCTGGCCGAGACGTTGCGGGTGTATCTCGACAGCTTCGGCGACATCGCCGCCGCGGCACGACTATTACAGGTACACCCCAACACCGTTCGTTATCGGGTGCGTCGAATTGAGAAGCAGCTGTCCACCTCCCTGGCCGATCCCGATGTGCGACTGCTGTTTTCGCTGAGTCTGCGGGTGCTGGAACGGTCATAGGCGCCGCCGTCGACCGTGAGCGTGCAATTCAACGAACGGGCAACGACCGGCCTCGGGCCTCGCTATGCTCAATGCCGTGGCGGAAACGTCGTATGCCTCGTGCGGCGATCTCAGCCTGGCGTATCAGGTGTTCGGCGACGGACCCGTCGAGCTGGTCTTCGCCGGGCCGTTCGTCAGCCACCTCGAGTTGTTCTGGACCGCGCCAGAATTCAAGGCTTTCTTCGACCAGCTCGCGACGTTCTGTCGCATCGTTGTGTTCGACAAGGCCGGGGTGGGGCTGTCGGACCCGGTCCCGCGAGTTCGCACGCTGGATGAACGGGCGGCTGAGATCGAGGCTGTCATGGATGCCGCCGGCTTCAAAAAGGCCGTGCTCTTCGGGTGCAGTGACGGCGGCCCGGCCGCCATGATGTTCGCGACCACCCGGCCAGAACGAACGCGGGCGTTGATCCTCTGTGACACATACTCGTTTCAGCCGGGCGGGTGGGACACCATAGACCTCGATCCGGTCGAGCTTCGGGCGCGCATCCTTCCCGAGGTGGGTGAAGACTACGTCCCGTCGGCGGAGCAGATCGCCCGCCTCCAGGAAATTCACCGCGCCGTCCGCGCCGGGTGGGGTAGCGGTGCGACACTCAGGATCGCTGGGCCGTCAGTGTCGTGGGGATTACGCCAGCTCGCCATGTTTGAACGCATGTGCGCGAGCCCGGGGATGGCGCGGGTGTCGCTCGAGGCGTCGTTCCGGCTCGACGTGCGGCCGATCCTGCCGACGATCACGGCCTCAACCCTGGTCATCCATGCCCGCGGGGACGCGGTGGTTCCAGTACAGTCTGGCCGCTACCTCGCCGACCACATCCCGGCCGCGCGGTACCTCGAGGTCGACGGCGAGCACCTGCCCTGGTTCGCTGAGCCGGACAAGATCCTGACCGAGATCGAGGAATTCCTCACCGGCACCCATGCGGCACCGGCGCCGTCGCGTCGCGCGCTGCGCACGGTGTTGTTCACCGACATCGTCGCCTCGACCGAACGCGCCGCGGCTACGGGGGACGAGCGGTGGCGGGCGCTGCTGGAGCGCTTCGGTGAAATCACCGCCGACCTCGCAGGCCGTTTCGGGGGCACGGTGGTAAAAAGCACCGGCGACGGTCACTTGGCCACGTTCGACGGGCCGACCCAGGCGATCCGCTGCGCCGAGGCCCTGCGCACCGAGGCCGAGATGCTGGGCATCCAGATCCGCGCCGGCATTCACACTGGCGAGTGCGAACTGCTGGATGCGGACATCGGAGGAATCGCCGTCCACATCGCGGCGCGCATCCTCGGCCACGCCGGTGCCGGCGAAATCCTGGTCTCGCGCACCGTGCGTGATTTGGTCGTCGGGTCGGGCACGGGTTTTGAAGACCGCGGCAGCGTCGAACTGCGCGGAGTACCCGGCAGCTGGCAACTGCTGGCGGTCGATCGCGAGGGGCCTCGGGCCGGGTCCGCCGAGGCGCAATTGATATCGACACCCACTCCCGGAGCCCGGAGCGCGATGCGCCGCTCGGATCGGGCCGTCGAGGTGATGGCGAGGCGGGCACCGTGGCTTCTGCGCGGAATGGCCCGCGTCGCTCCGGCCAGCGGACGCAGGTAAACGCTCGACGCGTTAAATGTCGCGGCGGTGAGGCGGTATCAGGAATCACATGGGTCACATATGCACCCATGCCGAACGTTTTGCACGCCGACGATGTCAAAACCGCTTGCCCGGCCCGCAATGGTTATCTTCAGCGTGAAGGAATTCCCTGCGTTGCACGGCTTTTGCCTCCCGCTATCCTGCCAGGGTGGCAGGCACCCCGTCGTCATACCTGGTCTTGGCGTCCCAGCGCAGCGGCAGCACGCTGCTGGTCGAATCGCTGCGCGCGACCGGCGTCGCCGGCGAACCCCAGGAGTTCTTCCAATATCTGCCTGCGACCAGCCAGGCTCCGCAGCCGCGGGAGTGGTTCGCCGGGGTCGAGGACGAATCGATCCTGCGGCTGCTGGACCCGTTGGACGTAGGGACGCCCGACCTGGCGCCGGCCGAGATCTGGCGTGATTACATCCGCACGGTCGGGCGAACACCGAACGGCGTCTGGGGCGGCAAGCTGATGTGGAACCAAACCCCCCTACTGTTGAATCGCGCGCGCCAATTGCCCAATCGCTCCGGCGACAGCCTGCTGGCCGCGATCCGCGACGTCGTCGGCGAGGAGCCCCTGCTGATCCATATTCACCGGCCCGACGTGGTGTCGCAGGCGGTGTCGTTCTGGCGCGCGGTGCAAACTCGGGTCTGGCGCGGCAGGCCCGATCCGGCTCGCGATGCGCGCGCCACCTATCACGCTGGAGCGATTGCCCACATCGTTTCCATGCTGCGCGCCCAAGAGGAGGGCTGGCAGAGCTGGTTCTCGTCAGAAGGCGTCGAACCCATGGAGGTCTCGTATCCGGTGTTGTGGCGCAACCTGACTCAGGTGGTGGCCACCGTTCTCGAGGCGTTGGGACTGGACCCGCGGCTGGCGCCTGAGCCGGTATTGGAGCGGCAGGCCGATCAGCGTTCGGACGATTGGGTGGACCGCTATCGGGCGGACGCCGAAAGAGAGGGACTACCAACATGACTGCGACCGTGGTGACCACCGAACTACGAAGAGTCGACGAACTTCGGCTGCTGGAAGCCGAAGCGGTACACATCATCCGCGAGGTCGTCGCCGAACTCGAGAATCCGGTGCTGCTGTTTTCCGCCGGTAAGGACTCGATTGTGCTACTTCGCCTGGCGGAGAAGGCGTTTCGCCCACTGCCGCTGCCGTTCCCGGTGATGCACGTGGACACCGGCCACAATTTCCCCGAGGTCATCGAGTTCCGCGACCGTCGGGTCACCGGCCAGGGACACAAGCTGATCGTCGCGTCGGTTCAGGAATCCATCGACAACGGCCGGGTACCCGACCCGGGTCCCGGGGCGTCGCGCAACCGCGCGCAGACCCGCACCCTGCTCGACGCGCTGGACACCGGCGGCTTCGACGCGGCGTTCGGCGGCGCCCGCCGCGACGAGGAACGAGCCCGCGCCAAGGAACGCATCCTGAGCTTCCGCGACGAGTTCGGCCAATGGGATCCACGTGCGCAACGCCCCGAGCCGTGGACGCTCTACAACGGCCGCATCAAGAAGGGCGAACAGGTACGGGTGTTCCCGTTGAGCAACTGGACCGAGCTTGACGTGTGGCGCTACATCCAGCTGGAAGATTTGGAGCTGCCGTCGATCTACTTCGCGCACGAACGCGAGGTGTTCGAACGCGACGGCATCCTGCTGGCAGTGTCGGAATATGCCAGCCCTCAGGCCGGTGAATCCTCCGCGGTGGAATGGGTGCGCTACCGCACCGTCGGCGACCTGACCATCACCGGGGCCGTGCGCTCCACCGCCACCGACATCGTCCGGGTCATCGGCGAGATCTCCGCGGCGACGGTCTCCGAGCGCGGCGAAACCCGCGCCGACGACCGCACCTCGGCCGCCGCGATGGAAGACCGCAAGCGCGAAGGATATTTCTGATGACCACGACCGTCACCCGTCAGCTGCTCCGCATCGCCACCGCAGGCTCGGTGGACGACGGCAAGAGCACCCTGATCGGCCGGCTCATGCACGACACCGACAGCCTGCCGCTTGATCACCTCGAGGCCGTCACCGACGCAGAGGGCGTCGCCGATCTCGCCGCCCTGTCCGACGGCCTGCGGGCCGAACGCGAACAGGGCATCACGATCGACGTCGCCTACCGGTTCTTCTCCACCGCAACGCGCAGCTACATCCTGGCCGACACGCCCGGTCACGAGCGCTACACCCGCAACATGTTCACCGGCGCATCCAACGCACACGTGGCGATTCTGCTGGTCGACGCCCGCGCCGGCGTGCTGCGGCAGACCCGCAGGCACGCCCGGATCGCAAGCCTGCTGGGCATCAGGCACTTCGTCGCGACGGTGAACAAGATCGACCTGATCGACTTCGACCAAGCCCGGTTCGCCGAAGTAGAAGCCGAACTGCGCCAGATGACGGCACGGCTTGGCGACACGGACATCACGGTGATCCCGATCGCGGCCAAGCACGGCGACAACGTCGTCCACCGCTCCGATCGCACGCCGTGGTACAGCGGCCCCACTCTGCTGGAGTACCTGGAGGGCATCGAGTTGGCCGCGCCGCAGGCCGAGGCATCGCGCCTGCGGCTGCCGGTGCAGTGGGTGTCGCGGCCGACCGCCGAGATGCGGCGCCGTTACACCGGACGCCTCGCGGCCGGCACGCTCAGCGTCGGCGATCCGGTGGTGTCGCTGCCCGCCGGCACCCGCTCGACGGTGACCGCGCTCGACACGCTCGACGACGACCGCACCACGGCCGTCGCGCCGCTGTCGGTGTCGGTCGAACTGGCCGACGACATCGATGTGGGACGCGGCGACGTGCTGGTCAGCGGCGCCGACGACGCCGTTGCGCCGGTACTGGCCCGCGAAATCGACGCGACGGTGTGCTGGTTCGTCGATACCCCGCTCCGCGCCGGTGACCGGCTGGCGCTCAAACAGGCCACCAAGACTGTGCGCGCAACCGTACAGGCGCTGCACTCCCGGCTGGACCCCGAGACGCTCGACGAGCTCGACGGGCCGGTTGAGTTGGCGCTCAACGACATCGGCACGGTCACATTGCGGACCAGCTCGATCGTGGTGGCGGACAGCTACGCCGAAGGCCGTGGCATGGGCGCATTCATCCTCATCGACGAGTCCACCAACGACACCGTCGGCGCGGGCACCATCGTCGAAGCCCGGGAGGTCAAACCGGGCACTCATCCGCGCACCGACATCCGCTGGCATCCGTCGTCGCTGGACCGCGGATACCGCTGGGGCGCCACCGGCCAACCGGGGGCCACGATCTGGTTCACCGGCTTACCGGCGTCCGGCAAGTCGACGATCGCGGTAGCCGTTGAGCGCGCGCTGGTGGAGTCCGGGCGGGTGGCCTACCTGCTCGACGGCGACAACCTGCGCCACGGCCTGTCCGACGATCTGGGCTTCTCACCGGGCGACCGCACCGAAAACATCCGGCGCGTAGGGCATTTGACCCGTTTGCTCGCCGACGCCGGTGTGGTGGCGCTGGCCTCGCTGGTGTCGCCGCTCAAGTCGGACCGCGAGATCGCCCGCGCTTTGAACGCCGCCGCCAAGCTGCCCTATATAGAGGTATACGTTGCGACGTCGCTGGCCGAGTGCGAGAAGCGTGACCCCAAAGGCCTGTATGCGCGTGCGCGCAGCGGCCAACTCAGCGGACTGACCGGTGTCGACGCACCCTACGAGCCACCGGAGGACCCGGACCTCACGCTCGACACCACCAATGCCGACATCGACGAACTTGCCGCGCAGGTCATTGCGCTGCTCAACGAGCGCAGCCCGCGCACGCCCGGCTAGCTCGTCGCGGGCGGCTATGGGCACGTCGAACGTGGGGGATATGTATGCGGTGCCAGCAACTTTCATCCATATCACCCACGTTCGGCGAATCAGGCGACCGCTAGCTGCCGAACGCGCGCCGTTCGGAGCTCTGCCGATCCGACGCGTACACCTCGGCAAGGAACTGCTCGACCGCCACCGCGGCGTGCGCCGCGCGGGCCGACCCGAAAATGTCGAAAGCGTGTTGCGCGCAAGGTAATTCGGCGTAGACGACGGGGTTGCGGCTGACCTGGCGCAGCCGGGCCGTGAAGCTGCGCGCCTGCTCGACCGGGACCAGCGAGTCGTTGCGGCCATGCAGCACAAAGAAGGGCGGCGCGTCCGCAGAGACGTGGGTGATCGGCGAGGCATTGCGAAACGGCTCATCGATCTCGGTGCGGCTCAGCTTGAACACGTTCTTCGCCACCGTCGGGGTCAGCAACGGATGCGAACTCTCGGACCGGGTGAAGTCGTAGACGCCGTAGAACGGCACCGCCGCTTGCACGCGGGTGTCGGCAGCTTCGAAGCCCGGCTGGAATTGAGGATCGTTCGGTGTGAGGGCGGCCAGCGACGACAGATGCCCGCCCGCCGAGCCGCCGGTGATCGCGATCCACTCCGGGTCTCCGCCGTACTCGGCGATGTGCTCCTTGACCCACGAGATCGCGCGCTTGACGTCGACGATGTGGTCGGGCCAGGTGGAGCGCGGGCTCAGCCGGTAGTTGATGGCCACACACACCCAGCCCAGCTCGGCGAGGTGGCTCATCAGCGGATGCGCCTGTCCGCGCTTGTTCCCCACCATCCAGGCGCCGCCGGGAACCTGCAGCAAAACCGGGGCCCGTCCGCCGCGGTCGAGGTCCGGCCGGCGCCAGATGTCGAGGTGATTCCGGGAGCCGAACTCGCCATAGCTGATGTCGCCGTCGTGCGCGTAGTCGCGGTAGATCCGCATCATCCGCACCAGTCCGGGCTGCTTGGCGCTGCCTCCCCCGGGCTCCGGACGCTTCCACAAATCACCCGACTCGGTACGACGGTTCAGACCCAGCCCTTGGTCCAGCGCCGCGGTCAACGGCTGGTCAGCCGACTGCCCGCTGCGGCGCAAGCCCAGCAACCCCAGCCAAGACACTGCCGACACCAGCCAGCTGAACAAGCGCACCCGTGGAGACAGCCGGCGTGACACCGACGCCAGCGCCGCCAACTGGGCAGCCAGCGTCGGCACCGGAAGCTCTGAGGCGAATAGGCCGAACCCGAATGCGTACAGCGAGGCGTACCCGTTCTTGGTCAGCGGCCGGTAGCCGTTGGCGGTGAACGCCAAACTGAAAACGGACACCAACACCGCCGCCACTCGCCTCACCGCTGACATTCCTTCGAATCCCTCCGAATGCGTCGAATTCTTACTGGTAGCCGAATCTAACTGTCTTCCGAGTCCGGACTTTCACCGGCGTCGGCGGTGTCTGTTTTCGCGGGATCTTCGATGATGTGGTAGGCGGGGTCGACCATCGTTATCGGACGGTTGCCGCTCTGGCGCGGTTTCCCGATGATGCGCAACAACTGACCGGGCTGGATGTCAGCACCTCCGTGGCCGGGGCGGAACGAAATGCTGATCTCGCCCGTGTCATCGCCGACCACTATCGAGCGGAACGTCCGCCGCCCTTTGGCGATGTCCTCGACTTCGCTGACCCGTCCCTCGAAGGTGGCGCGCTGTCCGGGAATCAGGCCCGCCACCGTGATCACTGACGATGGACGGTCGGAATGCTCGGGATGCTCGTAGGCGTCGACGTTTTGCTCTTCGCCCTGAGAGACCCAGGCTTCCAGCTTGTCGAGTTCGCGCGCGATCCGTTGCTCGAAGCGCTCGGGGTATGCCTCCTGGACCCGCGATTGCACGTCGTAAGGAACGATCGTCGCGGCCGCGTCCGGAAGGAGGCTGACCGCGCGGGCGATCTTGTCTGCGGTTCGGTCATGCAGCAATCGGCCCAGCAGCGGCGCATACGTCCGGCGTGGCAGCAACACCGTCACGTTGGTGTTCGGGTGCTCTTTGCTCGCCTTGGCGACCAGTAGCTGTGCGGACCGGGTGACCCGCCGGTCGGGGCAGTCCACCACCCGCAGCCTGGTGTCGAGATCGAAGTCCTCCCAACGCTTTCGCAAGTGCGCGGCGTGGGCCGCGTCGACCATGAAGTGCACCGCGATCAGCTCGTCTGCCCGCAGTCCCTTGCCGTACCGCAGGGCTTCGAGCACCGCGAGGTCAAGCGAGTTGACGAAGATGAACACCCGGTGCCTGGCGTACTTCACCACCTCGGGTCGGTCGGTGCGGAACATCTCGAGGATGGCGGCCTCGGCCCGATATTCCTTGTTGAGCCGGATCAGCACGAACACCAGAATCGGAAAGACCACGACTACCAGCCAGGCACCCTCGGTGAACTTGGCCACCGCGAAGATACCGACCACCACCGTCGACAGGATCGCCGCGGAGAAATTGATCGCCAGTCGGCGCCTCCACCCGGTTTCCCGGTGCGTCAGATGGTGTTTGGTCATGCCGTAGCCGGCCATCGAGAATCCGGTGAACACCCCGATGGCGTAGAACGGCACCAGCGCGTTGACCGACCCACCGGTGATCACCAGCAATGCCACCGACAGCGCGGTGAGCGCAATGATGCCGTTCGAAAACACTAGGCGGTGACCACGTTTCGTCAGCTGTCGCGGCAGGAATCGGTCTTCGGCGACGAAGCTGGCCAGTGCCGGGAAGCCGTTGAAGCTGGTGTTCGCACCGGTGAACAGGATGGCGGCAGTCGAGGCTTGGACGAGAAAGAAGAAGATGCCGCCGACGACTCCCGTGCCGAAGACGGCCTGGCCGACTTGCGAAAGGACCGAAGGATATTCACTCTTGTACGGCGTGGCGTGAGTGGCGTAGGCAAGGTAGGCGACGCCGGCGAGCAAAAAGCCGAGAACACAAGCCATTGCCGTGAGCACGCGACGCGCGTTGCGGCCCTGAGGCTTTCGGAAGACGTCGACGGTATTGGAAATCGCCTCCACGCCCGTCAGCGACGAACCGCCATTGGCGAAAGAACGCAGCAGCACCAGAATCGTTGCGCCCATGACCAATCCGTTGCCCGAATGGACGTCAACCATTCCGTGTTGATGGGTATCGGAAACCGGTAATCCCCAGAATATTTGGCGGATGACGCCGACGACTATCGTCAGTCCGATCATGATGATGAACGAGTACGTCGCCACCGCGAACGGCATCCCCGCTTCCTTCAGTCCGCGCAGGTTGGCGTAACAGATGGCAATGACCACGCCGACGGTGATCTCCAGGCTGTAGGGACCCAATGGCGGGATCGCCGAGACCACCGCCACCGTGCCGGCCGCCGACTGCACGGCCACGGTGACCACGTAGTCGATCAGCAGTGCCGCGGCGGCGACCTGGGCCACCCGGGGTCCGAAATTCTCCCGAGCGACGATGTAGGACCCACCCGCTCGGGTGTAGGCCATGACGACCTGCCGGTAGGACGCGGTGACCAGCACCAGAATCAGCAGGATGACGCCGGTGACGGGGAGCAGCAGAACGAACGCCGCCAGGCCGGCATGGGGTAGCAGCTCGATCAGGATCTGCTCCGGACCATACGCGGTCGACGAAATTGCGTCCGGCGAAAGTGCGCCGAGCGCAACCGGATTCGACAACTTCTCGGCGTGCAGGTCATCGGTGATGAGCGGCTTTCCCAGAAAGACGCGCTTCGCGATGTCGCCGATCGTCAGCGGGATTCGCGGCCGTGGCGTCGAACCCGCCGAACCAGTAGACCCGGCTGAATCAGCCGCACCAGGAGCACCCGCAGTACCAGTAGTAGAAGCCACGACCAATTCCACCGCGAGCGGAGGCAAAATCACACCAACTCGCCGGACTTTTTTCGATTTTGCGCGGTCTGAGATCAGCCGAGCCTGGCGACAGCTGCGCCGATGCGTTCGTCGGTGGCGGTCAGCGCAACGCGCACATGCTGCGCGCCGCGGGGACCGTAGAACTCTCCGGGCGCCACCAGGATGCCGCGGGCTGCCAGCCACATCACGGTGTCCTGACACGGCTCGCCGCGGGTGATCCACAGGTAGAGGCCGGCCTCGGAATGATCGACGGTGAAACCCCCCGCTCGAAGCGCCGGTGCCAAGGCTGACCGCCGCCGCTCATAGCGGTCTAGCTGCACCTTCTGGTGATCGTCGTCCTCGAGTGCGGCCACCATGGCGGCCTGCACCGGGGTCGGCACCATCATCCCCGCGTGTTTGCGCACTGCCAGCAACTCAGCCACTATGCCCGGATCTCCGGCGACGAAGCCGGCCCGGTATCCGGCCAGCGACGAACTCTTCGACAGCGAGTGCACCGCCAGCAGGCCGGTGTGGTCGCCGTCGCTCACGGCGGGATGCAGTACCGACAGCGGTCCCGGAGGCTCGACGTCCCAGCCCAAACTCAGGTAGCACTCGTCGGACACCACGACAACGCCTCGCTCGCGCGCCCACCCGACGACCTTGCGCAGGTGCTCGACACCGAGCACCCGCCCCGTCGGGTTGCTCGGCGAATTGATGTAAATGAGCGCCGGCGACCGCGGGCCCAGCTGGGTCAGCGAGTCCGCGCGCAGCACCTGCGCTCCGGCCAGCCGCGCACCCACCTCATAGGTCGGATACGCCAGCTCCGGTACCACGACCACGTCGGCCGGGCCGAGACCGAGCAGGGTCGGCAACCAGGCGATGAGCTCCTTGGTGCCGATCACCGGCAGCACGGCCGGCTCGGCCAGCCCGGTGATGCCGAACCGGCGGGCCAGCGCGGCCACCGCGGCTTCGCGCAGCTGCGGGGTGCCGGCGGTGGCCGGATACCCGGGCGACCAGGCGGCGGCCGTCAGCGCCTCTTGGATCAGCGGAGCGACGGGGTCGACCGGTGTACCGACCGACAGGTCGACGATGCCGTCCGGATGGGCCCCGGCCAGCGCTTTCGCGTCGACCAGGGTGTCCCAGGGGAACACCGGCAGGGACGCCGACACGACAGCCCGGCCCATCGCAGGCTCCCGCCGCACCGGCGTGCTCAGTCGCCTTCGCCCTGCGGCGGCAGGTCCTTGACCTCTTGCGGGTCGTTCTCGGTCATGCCCACCTTGGCCGCACCGCCCGGCGATCCCAGCTCGACGAAAAAGTCGGCGTTGATCTGCGTGTACTGGCTCCACTGTTCGGGCACATCGTCTTCGTAATAGATCGCTTCGACGGGGCAGACCGGTTCGCATGCCCCGCAGTCGACGCATTCGTCGGGGTGGATGTACAGCATCCGGGCACCCTCGTAGATGCAGTCGACCGGGCACTCCTCAATGCATGCCTTGTCCTTGATGTCGACGCAGGGCTGGGCGATCGTGTACGTCACGGACGTCTCCTCAACGTGTCCTCCATGTACTGGGTGTCCTCCATGTACTGCTCACTCTGGGCTGATGCTGCTCGCCTCGCCGGGAGCCGCCGGGACCCCGATCGGCGCAGCGTTCGGTTACTGATACTAGACGTTGCACATACACGTCGACCACTGGGCACGCCCGCAAATGTGTCCAGCCGTACGCACTGAGTTGGATAGCAGTGCAAAGCCGCGCTGCAGAGGCATTTATGCTGCCGGGATGGTGGGTGCGCGCTGGATCGCCGACGCCGTTCGGACGTTGCGGGAGAACCCGTGAATTCGTACCCGAATCTGTTGTCTCCGTTGGACCTTGGCTTCACCACGTTGCGCAATCGGGTGGTGATGGGTTCCATGCACACGGGCCTGGAAGACCGCCCCGGGCACACCGATCGGCTGGCCGCCTACTTCGCCGAACGCGCCCGGGGCGGTGTGGCACTGATCATCACCGGGGGCTACGCCCCGAACCGCACCGGCTGGCTACTGCCGTTCGCGTCGGAGCTGGTCTCCACGGCGCAAGCCCGGCGGCATCGCCGCGTCACCAGCGCGGTCCATGACTCGGGCGCCAAGATTCTGCTGCAGATCCTGCACGCCGGACGATACGCGTACCACCCGCTTTCGGTGAGCGCGTCGTCAATCAAGGCACCGATCAATCCGTTTCGCCCGCGCGCGCTCACATCGCGCGGCGTCGAAGCGACCATCGCCGATTTCGTCCGCTGCGCCCAGCTGGCCCGCGACGCCGGTTACGACGGGGTCGAGATCATGGGCAGCGAAGGATATCTGGTCAACCAATTCTTGGCGCCCCGCACCAACAAGCGCACCGATTCCTGGGGCGGTACGCCCGCCGGCCGTCGGCGCTTCCCGGTCGAAATCGTGCGACGCACCCGCAAGGCGGTCGGGCCCGATTTCATCATCTGCTACCGGATGTCGATGGCCGACTACGTCGAGGAGGGTCAGAGTTGGGACGAGATCGTCTCGCTGGCAATCGAATTGGAGGCGGCGGGGGTCACCGTCATCAATTCCGGGTTCGGCTGGCACGAGGCGCGGGTGCCGACGATCGTCACCTCGGTGCCCAATAGCGCGTTCGTCGACATCAGCAGCGCGGTCGCCGAACATGTCACCGTCCCGGTGGTGGCTTCCAACCGGATCAACATGCCCCAGGCCGCCGAACAGATACTGGCCGACACCCAGGTGCAACTCATCTCGATGGCCAGGCCGCTGCTGAGCGACCCCGAGTGGGTGCTCAAGGCGCAGTCCGATCGTGCCGACGAGATCAACACCTGCATTGCGTGCAACCAGGCCTGCCTGGACCACGCCTTCGTGAAGAAGTCGGTGTCGTGTCTGCTCAATCCGAGGGCCGGTCACGAGACGAAGTTGGTGTTGTCCTCGACGCGGCGCGCCCGCGCGGTGGCCGTCGTCGGGGCCGGCCCGGCCGGGTTAACGGCGGCGATCAACGCCGCCCAGCGTGGTCACTACGTCACGCTCTTCGAGGCCAACCACTACATCGGCGGCCAGTTCGACATGGCTCGCCGCATTCCGGGCAAGGAGGAATTCAGCGAGACCATCCGGTACTTCTCGACGATGCTGGCCAAGCACGGCGTCACGGTCCGGCTGGGCACCCGGGTCTCGGCTGCGGAGTTGACCGGCTTCGACGCGGTGGTGCTGGCCACCGGCGTGGCGCCGAGGATCCCGGTCATCCCCGGCATCGACCACCCGAAGGTGCTGACCTACGCCGAAGTAATCACCGGTGCCAAACCGGTCGGTAAAACCGTGGCCGTGGTCGGGGCCGGCGGCATCGGCTTCGACGTCAGCGAGCTGCTGGTCACCGATCATTCGCCGACCCTCAACATAAAAAATTGGAAGGCCGAATGGGGTGTCACCGACCCGCAGGAAGCCCGCGGAGCGCTGACCACTCCGCTGCCCGCACCGCCTGCTCGCGAGGTGTATTTGTTACAGCGCACCAAAGGCCCGCAAGGCAAGCGGTTGGGCAAGACCAGCGGGTGGGTGCACCGGGCATCGCTGAAGGCCAAGGGCGTCCACCAGCTCTCCGGGGTGAACTACGAGCGGATTGACGACGACGGCCTGCACATCAGCTTCGGTGCTGATCGCCGGCGCCCCCAGGTGCTACAGGTGGACAATGTCGTGCTCTGCGCAGGCCAGGAGCCGGTTCGCGAGCTGGAAGGCGAATTGCGGCGCCGCGGCGTCGACGCGTACGTCATCGGCGGTGCGGCGTTGGCGGCCGAGCTGGACGCTAAGCGGGCTATCAGGCAGGGCACCGAGCTGGCCGCGCAACTCTAATGCTCTACATGGCGGATTCACAGCTTGGCCGCAAACACGGCGCTGACCTGCGAAAAGTAAGACGTCGAGCGGCTATTGCGATAACGTCCGTGATGGAAGCCGGCCCACGGGGGCTGGTACCCTCAACGAAAGACGGCAGCCGCTGGGCGGATGTAGTCGCCGTCTCTCGCGACGGTACAAATAATCTGGGAAAGGTCCACAAATGGTGAGGTTGTCGTTGACCAAACTGGTCGCCGGGTTCGGCGGTTTCGCGTTCGCCCTGGGCGCCGCGACCGGGGTTGCCCACGCGGATCCGGACGCACTTAACACGACGTGCAACTACGGGCAGGTGATAGCGGCTCTCAACGCGACCGACCCTGCGACCGCCGCGCAGTTCAACAAAAGCCCTGCTGTGCAGGGCTACTTGAACAACTTCCTGGCCGCGCCTCCGGGTTCGCCGGAGCGTCAGCAGATGTTGTCGCAACTGCCTCCGCGGTACCAGGGGACTGTCCAGCGGGTCGCGGCGGTCTGCAACAACTACTGAGCACTCAGTAGCCGCTGAGTAGGCGGCGCACCCGGCCCAAGGTTTCCGGTCCGACGCGACTGCAAATCCGCGACGGATCGCCGGGTCGCCGCCCCCACAGCAGCAAAACTCGCGCGGCGGCGTCGGTTTCCAGAGTTGCCTGACCTTCTGGTTCGGTGAGCTCGATAGCGGTGTGGTAGGCGTCGGCGCTCACTAGCACATCGTCGGCGCCCGGCACTCGCAGCCGGGCCTCGATTTTCTGGCGCAGCTGCTGCGCGCCCTTGGCCAGCAGCGGCCGGCCCACCGCTACCACGCTGTGAGTCGTCATCCAGGGCTCGGCTAGCCGCGCCTGCGCGGCCGGGTCGTCGCCGGTGATGTCCCAGCCGTGCAGGACGAGCTCTTCACGCATGTGCTCGGCAAACCAGGGCACTTTCATCGTGCGACCTGTCCAGGCGACGTCGGTGTCAGTCGGGACCTCGTCGGCTGCAGCTGCGACCTCGTTCAGGCCGGCCATCCGATCGTGCAGCGCGTCCCACAGGTCCGTGTCGTTCATGTTGCGCAGCGGACCCTCGCGTTCTTCGAATGACCTGGTGTTGACGGGCTCGCCTTTCAGGTGGGCGCCCAGCACACGGGCGAGTTCTTCGGCGTTTCCCGCCTGGTGAATGACGATGTCACGCACCGTCCATGCCTCACACCAGGTGCCGGCATCGGGTCGCCGCTGCTGCACCGCGTCGAGGAATGGCTGCCATTCGGGGAAACGCTCGGTGTCGATCCGGTGCCGCATGGAGTAGGTATACCCGCTCATCCCACTGGCGAGCGTGCGCAAAATGCCATGCCCAACGGCGTGTCGCTGTACAACTGCGCACCCTCGCGGGGGGTCCAGAGTCTACGCCTGATGGTGGCGACCCGCTTCGCCCGGCTCCGCCGCGCTCGCGATCGCCACTACGCGGCGAGCGGGGCGTACGTGGTAGTCCGTTGACGTGCGGGGCGGCCGATGCCCTCGGCGATCGCGACCAGCTCGGCGACGGTCTTGGCCGACCCGTGTTCTGAACCGGCCATCCGTGAGATGGTCTCCTCCATCAGCGTGCCGCCCAGGTCGTTGGCACCGCCGTTGAGCATCACCTGGGTGCGCTGCTCGCCCAGCTTCACCCAGCTCGTCTGGATATGAGAGATGCGGCCGTGCAACATGATCCGCGCCAGGGCGTGCACCGCACGGTTGTCGCGATGGGTGGGCCCGGGACGGGAAGCGCCGGCCAGGTACAACGGCGAATTCTGGTGTACGAACGGCAGCGGAACGAATTCGGTGAAACCGCCGGTACGGTCCTGGATGCCGCGCAGCACGTTCAGGTGAGCTACCCAGTGTCGTGGACTGTCGACGTGCCCGTACATCATCGTCGACGAGGACCGCAGGCCCACTTCGTGTGCGGTGGTGACGATCTCGATCCACATCGACGTCGGCAACTTGCCCTTGGTGAGCACCCAGCGCACCTCGTCGTCCAGGATTTCGGCGGCTGTGCCGGGGATGGTGTCCAGCCCGGCCTCGCGCAGGCCGACCAGCCAGTCGCGAATGCTCATGCCGCTCTTGGTGACTCCGTTGGCGATCTCCATCGGGGAGAAGGCGTGCACGTGCATCGACGGGACCCGGGCCTTGACCGCGCGCACCAGATCGGCGTAACCGGTGACGGGTAGTTCTGGGTCGATTCCGCCCTGCATGCACACCTCGGTGGCGCCGGCGACGTGGGCCTCCCAAGCGCGCTCGGCAACCTCGTCGGTCGACAGCGAGTAGGCGTCGGCGTCACCCTTGCGCTGAGCGAACGCGCAGAACCGGCAGCCGGTGTAGCAGATGTTGGTGAAGTTGATGTTGCGGTTGACCACGAAGGTCACCTCGTCGCCGACGACCTCGCGGCGCAGCGAATCAGCCAGCGCGGCAACCGCTTCCAGGGCTGGGCCGTCGGCGGTGGCCAAGGCCAGGTATTCGTCGTCGGTGCAGCCGGCTGGGTCTCGTTCGGCCGAGCGCAGCGCCGAAAGCACGTCGGAGTCGACACGCTCAGGGGCGCGGGCCGCCAGCTCGTGTACGTGCGTCCGAATCGATTCCCAGTCCCCGAAGGCACTGTCGAGGTCGCTGCGGGTATCGGTGTTGCGGCCTTCCGTGTCGATGGCTGCGTTGAGGTCGACGCGGCCAGCGGACTCCACGTCGTCGGGTTCCTGCCAGGGCATACCCATCGGGTTCACATCGCGAGCGAGGCCGGTCGCCGGATCCGCAAGCGCCGCAACATGTCCCCGCACCCGCGGATCGATCCACGCGGCACCCGCCTGTACGTACTTCGGCTGGGCGGTCAAGCGCTGCACCAGCTCGTAACCGGATTCCGCGGTGACGGCGGCCAGTTCGTCCAAGGCCGGCCAGGGCCGTTCGGGGTTGACGTGATCGGGGGTCAGCGGCGAAACGCCGCCCCAGTCGTCGACACCGGCGCCGATCAGGGCCAGACACTCGTCGCGCGACACCAGGTTCGGCGGTGCCTGAATGCGCATGCCAGGGCCGAGCACCAGCCGCGCTACCGCGACGGTGGCCAGGTAGTCCTCGATCCCCGCGTCGGGCACGGCGGCCATCGCGGTGTGCTCCTTGGCCCGGAAGTTCTGCACGATCACTTCTTGAATGTGCCCGAACTCCTTGTGCGACTTACGAATCGCGTGCAAGGTATCGGCGCGCTCGGTCAGCGTCTCGCCGATGCCGACCAGCAAGCCGGTGGTGAACGGAATGGACAGCCGGCCGGCGTCGGTCAAGGCGCGCAGCCGGACCGCAGGGTCCTTGTCGGGACTGCCGTAGTGAGCCAGGCCCTTGGTTTCGAACAGCCGCCGCGACGTCGTCTCCAGCATCATGCCCATTGACGGCGCAACGGGTTTGAGCCGCGCCATCTCCGACCAGCTCATGACGCCGGGGTTCAGATGCGGCAACAGCCCGGTCTCCTCGAGCACCCGGATCGCCATCGCCCGCACATAGGAAAGCGTGGAGTCGTAGCCACGTTCGGCAAGCCAGTCGCGCGCCTCGGGCCAGCGTTCCTCGGGGCGGTCGCCAAGCGTGAATAGTGCTTCCTTGCAACCGAGTTCGCCTCCACGGCGCGCGATGTCGAGGATCTGGTCCTGTTCCAGGTACATGCCCGCGCCCTGGGCGCGCAGCTTGCCGGGCACGGTGACGAAGGTGCAGTAATGGCAGTTGTCCCGGCACAGATGGGTTACCGGGATGAACACCTTGCGGGAATACGTGATCGGCAACCGCCCCGAGGGTCGGCGGCGTCCGGCCGACTCCAGGCCCGCGTCGCGCACCCGCGCCGCGCTAGCGCACAGATCGGCGAGGTCGTCGCCGCGCGCGGTCATGGCGATCGACGCCTCGTCGATGTTCAGCGCGACGCCGTCTCGCGCCCGCCGCAGCACCCGCCGCATCGCCGAAGCAGTGGCCTGGCGCGGGACCCCGGCGCGAGCAAGGGGGTTTGGCAGGGCGATCGGCTCCTCGCCTGGAGTCAGCGGCACGTTGGTGTAACTTCCCGACGATCGATTTTCATCCGCAACAGTAGCGGCAGGACGCGGCGAGCCCGCGCTCGACCATACTGGCCCAACCGTGCAGCCACCCGTCACTGCGGGTGGCTGGTCCGCCAGAGCACCAATACCGGCGGCACGACCCCCGTCAGAATCAGCAGCGGAGCCGCATACGCCATCAGCCCGTTGCCCCCCAGAATGACGTCGTCACCGGGACCGCCCAGGCTCATCGCCGCGACCGTCAACAACCAGGTCCACAACGGCAGTGCGGCCACCCGCGGCGACGTGGTCCAGCGGGCTGCCGCCCACACCAGCGCCGCATTGACCAATCCGCTGATCAATCCGCTGATGGGAATGGGAACAGAGCCGACATAGGAGGGCAGCAGCAGCGCGCCGGCCAGTGCGGACAAGATGCCATCGACGGCCAACAGCGCCAGGACAACTGCGCGAATAGCTGGATCCGCCGCGCCGCTGTCCTCGACCGACGCGGCGCGTGGCTTCGTTTCGGTCAGGTCGGGACGCTGTCGATGTTCGAGAGTATCGAACCGATCACCCACTGAAAGCTGTCAAGTCGGTCTTGCCAGTGCTGCAGGTTGGGGTCCAGGTCGGGGTCCATACGAAATCCTTCTGAGTATTTCCAAGACGGCCTGGATAGGAGCCTACCGCTTATCGGAATCGTTGAGACCCAGTCCCGCGAGCAGATCTGTTTCCCATCCGCGCCGGTCGCGGCCGCCCGCGGAGCCGGCGGCCAGGACATAGTGCTCCTGCGCGGAAATCGGCAGGGCCATATTGTTCGACAGCGCGCAGGCCCGCCGGGTAGGCCCCACGGCGACCTGGGTGGAGTGCGCCAGGAGCGCCGCGGTCTTGGCCGCGTGTGCCTGGGGATCGGCCTCGATCACGGCGTCGATGTCGTCGTCCGCATACCCGAAGTCGAAGTCCTCGGGCGACGGGATCGTCCACTCGGGCCGCAGATCGTCGCGCTGCAGGGCGCGCCAACCCTCCGTCACCGCGCGTTCGGCTAGGACGGTCCAGTAGAACTTCGGCACGGCCCAGGGATTTCCGGGGTAAGAGTCGGCGGCGCCGGCCGCCGTCACTGCCGCGGTGGTGACGGTGTGAGCGTGGACATGATCGGGATGGCCGTAACCGCCTCTGGGGTCATAGGTCACGACCACGTGCGGGCGCTGCTCCCGAATTATCGCGACGAGCGCGCCCACGGCCTCCTGTTCGTCGGCGTCGATGAAGCGCTGGCGGCGCCGCGGCGCGGTGCCTTGCATTCCCGAGTCGCGCCAGCGGCCCGCTCCACCGAGGTAGGTGGGCTCCCCGGCCCCCAACGCGCGCAATGCCTCGGTGAGTTCGCCGACGCGATAACCACCGAGTTGATCGGCCTGGTCGACGGCCAGCGCGGCCCAGCGCTCGCCGATGACCTCGCCTTCCTCGCCGAGGGTGCAGGTGACCACACGCACGTCGGCCCCGCGGGCGGCGTAATGCGCGATCGTCGCGCCGGTGCTGAGACTTTCGTCGTCGGGATGCGCGTGCACGAACAACAGCCGCGGCGTCTCAGCCATGGACGCACCCTACCCGCCGTCCGCCGACGGTCTTCAGTAGTCGGCGGCGTTTCTTATCGGCGTGGCAGCAAATAGGAACGAGAGCGGCTACTATCGTCGAATGGCGCAGCTGACCCGAACCAGCACGAAGGCGGCCCGGAACCGCCGACGAGGCGAAGTGCTCGAACGTGCGCTGTACGAGGCCACGCTGGCCGAGCTGGCTGAAGTCGGCTACGGCAGGCTGACGATGGAAGGCATCGCGGCGCGCGCCCAGACCGGCAAGGCGGCGTTGTACCGGCGCTGGGCCAGCAAGCACGATCTGGTGCGGGCAGCGCTGCTGCATGTGCTGCCGCCGCTGACCGAGCCGCGCGCCGGGCGGTCAGCCAGGGAGAATCTGCTGACGGTGTTCACCGCCCACCGCGATGTCCTCGCCGGGAAGACCGCATTTCCCGGCCTGGGCATCATCGGCCAGTTGGTTCACGAACCCGAATTGCGCGCCATCTTCGCTGACGCCGTGGTCGGCCCGCGCCTGACCGTCGTCGAGGCGATCCTGCAAGCCGCGGTCCGCGACGGCGACATCGACCCGGCCACGCTGACCCCGATGACCGCTCGGGTGGGCCCCGCCCTGATCAATCAGCACTTCCTGCTCACTGGCACCCCGCCGAGCCGGCGGGAGCTCTCATTCATCGTCGACACCGTGATCCCACCGAAAAAGGCTGCCGCGCAGGATAATTGACGACGGCCGCAGGTCAGGCGGGCGGGACCACCGACATTGCCTGCAACGGCACCGTGTTGGCCGCCTCAGCGCCGGCATACGACGCCGCGCCGGAGCTCAACAGCCGGACAAACTGGTCATGGAACAGCGCCGCCTGACTGCTGAGCGATTGGTATGCCTGGCCGTGGCCGGCAAACAGAGTCGCGATCGCTTGTGACACCTCGTCGGCACCCGCCGGCACCACGCCGGTTGTCGCGGCCGATGCCGCGGTGTTGGCCTGGCTGATCGTCGAGCCGATATCCGCCAAGTTGGTCGCCGCGTCAGCGATCGGTTGTGGAACTGCGGTCAGAAAGGACATCTCTGCGATCCTCGCCCTCCGGGCTCGGCCACGATGGCCTCGCTCCTGGACCGATCGTGAAGCTGTCTTGCAATCAGCGGATGGTATCGCGATGTGAGCGCGGCTACGGCGTTTTGGCGGCCTGACTATCTTGCCGGAGCTAAGGGCCCGTTTTGATCCATTGACCGGCGTCGCCGACGATGCCAACCGGTACCGCGCCGGACAGGCTGACGTGCTGCACACTCGGGCCGGCCGCGACGATCGTGGTGTCCTGCAGGATGGGCAGCACGGTCGACATGTTCCACAGCCGCGGTTCGACCGCCGTGATCACGTCGCCGATGCTCTTGGTGCCGTTCAGAGCGGCATCGATATTCGACTGAATGCTGCGGTCGCAGATGCCGGTGAGGTTCGACGGCGCTCGCACCAGCGCGCCGGGGTCTGACGGGCGGCTGGTCGGCGCCGGCGCGGTAGTGCTGGGGGGCGTGGCAGATGGCGTCGCACCCGCGGGTGTCGTGGTCGGCGCATTGGATGGCGGCAGTTGGCTGGTTTGCAGTGCGGGGCAGCCGTATCGCGAGGCCAACACCGTCGCGAGGTTGCCGCCGGCTTGATGCCAACCGACGATGGCGTCCACCCGGTTGTCGTTAAGCGCGTCGCGGTAGAGCGTGACGGGGTCCAGCGGCATGACGGTCGCGGCCATACCGACGCTGCGTAACTGGTCGGCGGCGGTGTTGGCCACGGCCACCGCAGTCGGGTCGTTGGCCGCCACGCCGATGACCAGGGCCAGCTGCTGGCCGTCCTTGCTGATCCGGCCGTGGATGACTTCCGGCGGCCCGGTGCTGGCCGGGGTACCGGACGGACCAGAAGGAGTAGCCGGCGCAGTCGTGGCCGACGCGTTGCTCTCTACCTGGTAACCGGCCGCCGTCAACAAATCCAGCGCCGCCTGTTTGGATATCGCGGGCGGCGCCGTCGGCTCGTAGCCCGGGTCGCTCGGCGACCGGATCTGGGCTTGGGCCAGGGTGACGGTGTTATCGCTGCCGGCGCCCACCGCGGCCAGCAGGTCGACATCGAGCAATCCCAGAATCGCCTTGCGAACCTGGCTGTCGGCCAGCTTGGGCTTGTTGGCGCGCAGCGTGAGCTGCATGACCCGCGGCGTGACTATCCGGGCGGTCCGGACGTCGGGTATCGCGGACAGCTGCGCGAACGCCGCCGAACCGCCGTGTACTTGGGCCACCTGGGTGTCGCCGTTGCGCACCGAATCGGCCAGCGCGGCCGGGGCACCGGCGCGGCGGAACAGGATGAGGGCCGGGGTGGCCGGCGGTCCCCAATAGCGGTCGTTGCGGGCGATCAGGATCTCGTCGCGCTGCGGGTCGATGTTCTCGACGCGGAACTGCCCACCTGTGACGGGCAGGGCGCGGGCCAGCCCGGCCGCGAAACCGCCCGGCACGTCCTTGACGATGTGCGCGGGCAGGATGTTGCTGAACAGTTCCCGCCAGGCCGGGTACGGCTGCGCGAAGGTGACGACGGCCTGCTTGCCACCCTCGAGCGACTGCACGCCGGTGATCAGGTCATAGCCGGCCGGGTCGACGACGCCGGGCTGGCTGACCATCTGGCGCCACAGGTACCAGAAGTCGTCGGCGCCGATCGGGGCGTTGTCCGTCCATTGCGCCTCGGGCCGGATCTTGTACGTCACCGTGAACGGGTTCTGGCTGGTCACGTCGGCCGAGACCAGCAGGGTCGGGTCCATCTCCCAGCGCGAACCCGTCGGCGTGCCGTGGTCGGATACCGGCCGAAACGCGCTGGGCAACACCAGCGCGCTGATCGCCGCGTTCACCGGCGACAGGTCCGACAGCAGATGCGGGTTGAACCCGGCGCCGATCGAGTCGATGCCCATGATGATCTGAATCGGGCGCTGCGGCGGCGGCGGCGAGTTGTGCGGGGTATCGGTGCTTTGCGGAGCGGGCGGCGGGTTGACGGTACAGGCCGCCAGACCCAGGCCCACCATCGCGACCAGCACACCGACCAGCACCAGGAGGTGACGGGCTCGGTGCAGCACGCCCATCAGGGTATCGAGCGTCTGCCCAATAGCCCGGCTGACCACGCGCCGCACAGCTAACCCCGGGCCTTGGCCCGCGCCCTGCTACGGGCCCGCGCGGTGGCGTCCAGCTCGACCTTGCGGACCCGCACGATCTCCGGAGTCACCTCGACGCATTCGTCGGGCGAGCAGAACTCCATGGCCTGCTCCAGGTCGAGCTCGAGCGGCTTGGCCAGCGTCTCGATGACGTCGGCGGTCGACGACCGCATGTTGGTGAGCTTCTTCTCGCGAGTGACGTTGATGTCGAGATCCTCTGGGCGCGGGTTGATTCCGACGATCATGCCCTCGTAGGTGTCCTGACCGGGCTCGACGAAGAACTGGCCGCGGTCCGCGAGTTGCAGCAGCGCGAACGGGGTGATGGTGCCGGACCGATCGGACACCAGCGACCCGGTGTGGCGGGCCCGGATCTCGCCCGCCCACGGCCGGTAGCCGTCGAACACGGCGTTGGCGATGCCGGTGCCGCGAGTAAGGGTGAGGAAGTCGGTGCGAAAACCGATCAGACCGCGGCTGGGCACGATGAAGTCCATCCGGACCCAACCGGCGGCGTGGTTCTTCATCTCTTCCATGCGGCCTTTGCGGCCGGCCATCAATTGGGTGATGGCCCCAACGAATTCCTCGGGACAGTCGATCGTCATCGCCTCGAACGGCTCGTGCAGCTGACCGTCGATCGTCTTGGTGACCACCTGCGGCTTGCCGACGGTGAGCTCGAAACCCTCCCGGCGCATCGTCTCGACCAGCACCGCGAGCGCGAGCTCGCCGCGGCCTTGAACCTCCCACGCATCGGGCCGGCCGATGTCGACGACCCGGATCGACACGTTGCCCACCAGCTCCGTGTCCAGGCGGCTGCGGACCATGCGGGCGGTGAGCTTGTGTCCGGAAACCTTGCCGGCCAGCGGCGAGGTGTTGGTGCCGATGGTCACCGAGATGGCCGGCTCGTCGACGGTGATGCGCGGCAGGGCGTGGGCGTGGTCGGGGTCGGCCAGCGTGTCACCGATCATGATGTCGGGCAGTCCCGCCACGGCCACGATATCGCCGGCGACAGCCTCGTCAGTGGCGCTGCGCTCGACGCCCTCGGTGGCGAGCAACTCGGTGATCTTCGCGCTGGTGATGACGGGCAAACCGTCGACCTCGCGCATCCAGGCCACCTGTTGGCCCTTGCGCAGCTTGCCGTTGTAGATGCGGACCAGAGCGAGCCGGCCGAGGAACGGGGAGGCGTCGAGGTTGGTGACCAGGGCCTGCAGCGGCGCCTCGGGGTCGCCTTTCGGTGGCGGTACGTGGTCCAGGAGCACGTCGAACAGTGGGTCGAGGTTGGTGCCGTCGGGCACCTGGCCGTCTGTCGGTTGCGTGGTGCTGACCACGCCGGCCCGTCCGGACGCATACAGGGTCGGCAGGCCCAGCGCGTGTTCGGCCGCCTTCGCGGCTTCGTCGTCGAGATCGGAGGCGACGTCGAGCAGCAGGTCGTGGCTGGCGTCGACCACCTCGGCGATACGCGCGTCGGGCCGGTCGGTCTTGTTGACGACGAGGATCACCGGCAGATGCGCTGCCAGGGCCTTGCGCAGCACGAATCGTGTCTGCGGCAGCGGGCCCTCGGAGGCGTCGACCAGCAGCAGTACCCCGTCCACCATGGAGAGTCCGCGCTCCACCTCGCCGCCGAAGTCGGCGTGGCCGGGGGTGTCGATCACGTTAATGACCGTCACTGTTCCGTCTTCGTGGTGGCGGTGTACGGCGGTGTTCTTGGCCAGGATTGTGATGCCCTTCTCACGTTCCAGGTCGCCGGTGTCCATCACGCGTTCCTGCACTTCACCGCGTTCGTGTAGGGCGCCGGACTGCCGCAACATCGCGTCGACCAGCGTGGTCTTGCCGTGGTCGACGTGCGCGACGATGGCGACATTGCGGAATGGCACGTCGGTGATTGTGGCAGCGAGGACGTTAGATAGCGAACTTGACAGGGCGGCTTGTCGGCTGCCTGATGGGCGGGAGCCATTCATTCTGCGTCTATGGCGCTCGCCTCTCACACTTCTACACCCTGGACGCAGGATGGATGCCCTGGCTGCACGGACGGCGTTGCCGGCACCTGTAGCAAACCGTAGCTCATCCTGCTACACTTCGCGTATGGCAAGGACAATCGCTCAGCGCGATCTCCGCAATGACAACGCCAAAGTGATCGATGCGGTAACCGCCGGCCAGACGTTCATCGTGACGCGCAATGGTGAACCGGTGGCCGAACTTCGACCAATACGGGTCGTTCGCCGCACGTTCATCACTCGAGATGAAGTCGCGGGGCTGGCCAGGGCAGCGGTGCGCATCGATCATCGCCGTTTCCGCGCCGACCTCGACCGGTTGATCGATCAGAGTCTCTGAGGTGACATCCGGACTCTTGGATACCTCGGTCGTGATCGACTGGCATGATCCGGCAGTCGTGGCAGCACTGCCCGACGAGATGGCGATTTCGGCCATTACCGCCGCCGAGCTAACCGCCGGTCCGCTGCTGACCACGACGCCGATCGAGGCGGCCAAGCGCCAGAGCCGGCTTCAGGAGGTGGAATCGAGACTCGAGCCCATCCCGTTCGACGCTGTGGCCGTGCGAAGCTACGGACTCATCGTCGCCGCCGTAATACGCCAAGGGCGAAGGCCAAGAAGTAGATTCGCCGATCTGCTGATCGCTGCCACCGCGCACGCCAATCACCTGGATCTCTACAGCCGAAACCCCAATGACTTCACCGGGCTCGAGGGACTGATCCGCGTCGTCGCGGTATGAGAGCGTGCCTGGTCGAATGCGGACCGACGCCGTCAGCCGCGGTTGTGAGCTACCAGGACGAAATCCCGGCCTCGACCACCGGTGAATGCGAGCAGACCCCAGTACAGTGCCGCCTGCTCGAGCAGCGCGGCATTCTCGAGGCCGCCGACCGCGAGGGCATCGAAACCCATTTCGCGGGCCAGTTCGACCACCCGATCGCGCACACCATCGTCGTCGGCGGCCACCGGCAATACCGGCGCGACGCCGCCCGGCAGCGAAGGGTCGGCCATGTGCTCGACGCCTAGGACACCGAACGCCTTCGCCACTCGCACTCCGGTGGCGACCAAGCTCTGCACCAACGCGTTTCCGCTGGCATGTCCGTCCGGGACGGTTTCGCCGAATGGGTTGGTCGCGTCGATCAGCACGTCGCCGTCGCTCAGGCCGAGACGGGGTACCACGTCGGCGACCGCTGGGAACGGCACCGCCAGGATGGTCAGGTCGCTGCCCTTCGCGCACCCGTCGATGGCGATGGCCGTGGCACCCGGCGGTACGTCGACGGCCTTGTTGCGCACCGCGAATCGCACTCGGTGGCCGTGGCCGAGGAGATTCGTCCCCAGTGCGGTACCGACGGGCCCGGCTCCCACGATTGTCACCGTCTGCGCAGCCATCCCCGCTCCTTCTATTGGTTACGCTACAGGGCTGTAGCGCAACCTAGGGTAGCGCCAAAACGCTGCGGTTTCAATACGCTGCAGTGCTGTAACTTAACAGGATGGGCAATCCGTCGAATCCTGTTCCCGGCGGCCGGCCTCGCGACCAGGCCATCGACGAAGCGGTGCTGCAGGCGGCGCTCCAGGCCCTGGCCCGCGACGGGCTCACCGGCCTGTCGATGACGAAGGTCGCTGCCAGCGCCGGCACCACGCGAACCGCAATCTATCGTCGTTGGCCAACCAAGACGGCCCTGGCCGTGGCCGCGGTTGCGCGGCTCGCCCAGGCCGACCGGCCCCCCGTGACGGGAGACCCGTTTACCGACTTGGTCGCCGAACTCTCGCATTTCCGGCAGCGCATCAGCGAAGCCGGATCACTGCCGCTGGCCGGGGCAATCCTGGCCGATGCAGCAGAACCTGATGTTCGTCGCGCCTACCTGGATCAGATCGTCGCGCCCCGGCGGGCCCGCTTTCAGGCGCTGCTGCAGGCCGGCATCGACCGTGGTGAACTACCCGCCGATGCTGACGTAGCGCAGGCCGGTGCGAGCCTCACTGGATCTTGGTATGCCTACCAGCTTGCCGGCACCACCCCGCCCGACGACTGGCCGCTGCGAACGGCCGCCTTTGTCTGGCGCGGCTGCGGCGGCACGCCGCCACCCCCAAGGTGACTTACCAACCGCGGCGGCGGGGCGCTGTGCCCACCAACTGCTTTCCCGCGACATCGCGACTGCGGTAGACGATGTAGGGCCGGAACAGGTAGCCGAATGGCGCGCTGAACGCATGCACCAACCGAGTGAACGGCCACAGCGCGAACAGCGCCAGCGCGATCACCACATGTATCTGGTAGTAGAACGCCGCGTGTGCCATAAGATCCCCACGCGGGTCCAGGATCCAGATCGACCGGAACCAGATGGACACCTTCTGGCGGTAGTCGTGCAGCTCGCCGAAATGCGTGGCGCCCGCCAGGGTGCAGCACATCCCCGCGACCAACGCGCACGTCAAAACCAGGTACATCAGTTTGTCGTTGCGGGTGGTGGCCAGGTACACCGGCTCGCGAGTGCGCCGCCGGTAGATCAACAATCCGATACCGAGTAGCGTGGCCGCGCCGGCGGGAACGCCGAGCAGCAGCGCCTGCAGGTGATACAGGTGATCGGTCAAACCGATTTTGCGAGTGAACCATTCGGGGACGAACAAACCCAAGACGTGGCCCATGATCACCGCCAAGCTGCCGAAATGGAACAGCGGGTTGGCGATGGACAGCAACCGCGACTCGTAGATCTGCGACGAACGCGTGGTCCAGCCGAACTTGTCGTAGCGATACCGCCACCAGGCGCCGACAGTCGCAATCGCCATCACGACGTAGGGCACGTCGTCCCAGAAGATCTCGAGTAACTTCATGTGGACCTGGGCCACGTCAGTCCCCTTCGGTGCGCCTGGGCGGAACAGTCAAGGTAAACGGTTGCAGGCCAACGGCTTCCGCGGGAGGGCCGGCCTGCGCCAAACGCTGGGCCCGGCGCACGTCCTGGTCGGTGGCGGCGGGCAGCGTCTCGCAGACCGCGGCCACCGCATGCTGGTATACAGAACCGTTGTCCGCCAGCGCTTTTCGCAACACGTCGATCGGCACCCGGTGCTCGATCAGCAGCCGGCGTCCAGCCTCGGGGTCGACAGTCGCGGCGAATTCCAGCACCACGGGCAGGTGGTCGGGCGCCTCGGTCTGCGGCGGCGCCACCCCCGCGTCACGGTAGGCGGACGCGAAACCCAGCATCTCCCGGCCGCGGTTGCGGGTGTCCCCGGCCGTCCAGTACGTCAGATACATGGTGGCGCGCCGCCTCATGTCGAAGGTCTCGACGTAGTCGGCAGCGGCGGCCATCGGGTCGCGAGTCCGCAACTCGGCGAGCGTCTTCTGCAGCAGCACCGCCGCAGCGCCGCCGATATGACCCAGCAGTTCCTCGACCATGTCGAGCCGCTCGGTCTGACCGTCATCCGGGTAGGCCAGCAGCAGCGAGGCGGCCTGCCATACCAGACGGTCTTGCACCGCCCGGCCGCCCGCCCGGTCCCGTACCGCCGAGAGAAACCTCATCGTCTGGACTCCGGGAACAGTCCTTCGGGCGCTCCGTGGCCGTCCCACGTGAGCAGGTTGACCCGGGAGCGGCCGCCTCCGCCCTTGCCGCCGGCGGCCACTGGCTCACCGTGCTGGCGCTGTTGCAGGGCGTGAAAGGTCTCCACGGCGATCGGCACCGGAAAGCCGCTGCCCTCGCCGAACGGACCGGATTCATACATTCCCGGCCCGCCGTCGAACGACAACGAACACCCTAGCTCCTCCGCCATCGCGGCTGCCGGTACGTCCGCCACATAGGCGGTCGGAATGACATAGCGCTCTTCGTATTTCGCGACAGCCAGCAACCGGTACATGTTGTAGATCTGTTCTTCGGTCATGCCGACGGACTGCGGGATGTGCGGCTGGGTTTCGCGGCCCAGGTTGATGTCGCGCATGTAGGACCGCATGGCCGCCAGCCGGCGCAGCACATTTCCGACGACTTCGGTGTCACCGGCGGTGAACAGCTCGGCCAGGTATTGGATCGGAATACGCAGCGTCTCCAGGGCGCCGAAGAGATTGCCCAGGTCCTCGCCGTCGTGACCGTCGTGGCTGATCGCGTCGACCACCGGCGATAGCGGCGGGATGTACCAGACCATCGGCATGGTCCGGTACTCCGGGTGCAGTGGCAGCGCCACCCGGTAGGTGTTGATCAACGCGTAAACCGGTGAGCGCTGGGCCGCCTCGATCCACTCGTCGGAAATGCCCTCGGCCCGTGCGCCTGCGATCACCGCGGGGTCGTGCGGGTCCAACAGGATCTGACGCTGCGCCTCGTAGAGGTCGGTGTCGTTTTCCACCGAAGCCGCTTCCAGCACCCGGTCGACGTCATAGAGCACCAGCCCGAGATACCGCAGCCGTCCCACACAGGTTTCCGAGCACACCGTGGGCAGCCCGACCTCGATGCGCGGGTAGCACAGGGTGCACTTCTCGGCCTTACCGGTTTTGTGGTTGAAATACACCTTCTTGTAAGGACATCCGGACACGCACATGCGCCAGCCGCGGCAGCGGTCCTGGTCGACAAGCACAATGCCGTCCTCGGTGCGCTTGTACATCGCGCCCGACGGGCAAGACGCCACGCATGACGGGTTCAGACAGTGCTCGCAGATCCGCGGCAGATAGAACATGAAGGTCTCTTCGAGCTTCAGCTTCACCTCTTCGCTGACCTGGCTGACCTTCTTGAGGATCGGATCGTGAGGCACGATTTCCGTTGAGCCGGCAAGATTGTCGTCCCAGTTGGGGCCCCACGACACCTTCATCTGCTCGCCGCTGAGCTGGCTTCGCGGCGCGGCCGTTGGGAAAGTGTCACCCGCCGGAGCCTGCGTGAGGTTTTCGTAGTCGTAGGTCCACGGCTCGTAATAGTCGTTGATGGTCGGCAACCGGGGGTTGGCGAAAATCCGCAGCAGCTTTTCGAATCGGCCGCCATCACGTAACCGCAGTCGGCCTTTCTTGTCCCGTACCCATCCGCCCCGCCACCTGTCCTGGTCCTCGTAGGTGCGCGGATAGCCAACGCCCGGGCGGGTTTCGACGTTGTTGAACCACACGTACTCGGTCCCGGAGCGGTTGGTCCAAGCCTGCTTGCAGGTCACCGAGCAGGTATGGCAGCCAATACATTTGTCGAGGTTCATCACCATCGCCATCTGCGCCATTACTTTCATGTCAGTAATGCACCTCCTGGCTGCGACGGCGCACCACGGTCACCTCGTCGCGCTGGTTGCCGGTGGGACCCAGGTAATTGAACCCGAATGAGTGCTGTCCGTAGCCACCGGCCAGATGGCTGGGCTTGATTCGTACCCGGGTCAGCGCATTGTGGTTGCCGCCGCGCTTGTTATTGGTCTCGGTACGTGGCGTGTCGACGGTGCGTTCCTGTACGTGGTAGACGAACACCACGCCGTCGGGCATGCGGTGCGAGACGATGGCGCGGCCCACGTAGATGCCGTTGGCATTCACCGCCTCGACCCAATCATTGTCGCGCACATTGATTTTCGCCGCGTCTCCCGGGCTCATCCACATGGTGGGACCACCGCGGGACAACGACAACATGTACAGGTTGTCCTGGTAGGTGGAGTGGAACGACCACTTCGAGTGTGGCGTCAAATACCGCACGGTGAGCCCGATTCCGTCGGTTGTGGGTCCCAGCTGCGGCTGGTCGAACAATCGCGCCATGTCCAGCGGCGGCCGGTAGACGGGTAGCTGTTCACCGAGCTCCTCGATCCAGTCGTGGGCGAGGTAGAAATGCATGCGGCCGGTCAGGGTATGGAACGGCTTGAGGTGCTCGATGTTGATGGTGAACGGGGCGTAGCGACGGCCACCGGTTTCGCTGCCGGACCATTCCGGGCTGGTGACCACTGGGACCGGGCGCGCCTGGGTGTCGGCATAGGTGATGCGTTTTTCCTCGCTGCCCTCGGCCAGGTGCGCCAGCCGCTGGCCGGTTCGCTTTTCCAGCTCGAGGAAACCTTCGACGGCCAGGCGGCCGTTGCAGGTGCCGGACAGGGCGAGTATCACGTCAGCCATCCGTGCGGCGGTGGTGATCGCCGGACGGCCCGCGGCCGCACCGGAATTCATCACCCCGAACTTGGCGGCCAGCTCGCTGACCTCACGGAAGGGATGCACGGTGACACCCTTCACGGTGATCCCGAACTGGTCGACGAGCGGCCCCAGCGTCACCCACTTGTCGTAGATCGCCGCATAGTCGCGCTCCACCACGGTCACCTTGCTCATCGACCGGCCCGGCACCGGCACGTCATCGCTGTGCGACCAGTCGTGTTCGGTGCCATCGGGATAGGCCATCGCGTCCGCCGTGTCGTGCTGCAGCGCGGTCAGCACCACGTCGTTGCGGGTGCCGAGATGACGGCGCGCCATCGCGCTGAATACCCGGGCGATGGTGCCGAATGCCTCGAAGTCCGTACGGGTTTCCCACGGAGGGTCGATCGCGGGACTGAATGCGTGCACGTAGGGATGCATGTCGGTACTGGACAGATCTTCCTTCTCGTACCACGTCGCCGCCGGCAGCACCATGTCGGACACCAACGTCGTCGACGTCATCCGGAAGTCGATGGACATCATCAAGTCCAGCTTGCCTTCGGGAATCTCACCATCCCGGACCACGTCACTGGGGAGCACGCCGCTGACCCGGGGCTTGGCCAGAATGTTGGAATCCGTGCCGAGCAGATGCTTGAGGAAGAACTCGCCGCCCTTGCCCGACGAGCCGATCAGATTGGACCGCCAAACGCTAAGCACCCGTGGCCAATTGGCCGGGTTGTCGGGGTCGGTGACCGCCAGTTTCAGCTTGCGCTGGGCGAGTTGCTCGGCGACGTATTCGGCGGCATCGCGGCCGGCCTCCTGCGCTTCGTCGGCGACATCCAGGCTGGACCGGTCGAACTGCGGATAGAACGGGCTCCAACCCATCGCAGTTGCCGACGCCATCACGTCGATCGTGTGCCGGCCGTCGAACCTGCCGCGGCCCAACGGGCTGGTGAGCTTCGCGGCGCCGTAGGAGTCGTAGCGCCACTGATCGGTGTGGACGTACCAGTACGACGCGCCGGGCACCTGCCTCGGCGGACGCGACCAGTCGCTGGCATTCGCCATCGTCTGCCACCCGCTCAGCGGCCGTACCTTTTCCTGGCCGACGTAGTGCGCCCAGCCGCCGCCGTTGCGTCCCATCGATCCGGTCAGCAGCAGCAGCGCCAGCACCGAGCGATACATCACGTCGCTGTGGAACCAGTGGCAGATGCCACCGCCCATGATGACCATGGATCGCCCACCGGATTCCTCGGCATTGCGGGCGAATTCCTTGGCTACCCGGATGGCTTGGGCCGCAGGCACTCCGGTGATCGATTCCTGCCAGGCCGGCGTGTTCTGCTGGCCGGGGTCGTCGTAGCCGGTGGGCCACTCGCCGGGCAATCCCTCACGCCGGACTGCGTAGTGGGCCAGCATCAGGTCGAACACCGTGCACACCAGATGCTCGCCGACCCGGCGCACCGGCACACCACGTGTGACGCTCTCACCGTGGCCGTCGATGGTGTCGAAGCTCGGCAGGTCAACGAGTTTGGCTTCGTCAGAGCCCTGGACACTGAGAGCTGGCACGACGGCGCCCAGGTCCAGGTTCCACTTGCCCACACCGTCTTCGCCGTAGCGGAATCCCAGTGAGCCATGCGGTATGACGACCTCGCCGGTGACCTCGTCGATCAGTGCGGGTTTGAAGGCCGAGTTCTCGACTTCCTCACCAATGTCGGCCGCAGTCAGGAACTTTCCGGGCACCAACGCGTCGCCGCGCTGCTCCAGCTTGATCAGGAAGGGCAAATCGGTGTAGCGGCGGACATAGTCGACGAAAAACGGGACCTGGTTGCGCACATAGCATTCCGAGAGGATCACATGCCCCATCGCCATGGCCAAAGCGGCGTCGGTGCCGGCGGCACACCGCATCCACTCGTCGGCGAACTTGGTGTTGTCAGCGTAATCAGGGCTGACCACAACCACTTTGGCGCCGCGGTAGCGGGCTTCTGCCATCCAATGCGCATCGGGCGTGCGGGTGATCGGGACGTTGGAACCCCACATCACCAAATACGATGCATCCCACCAGTCTCCGGATTCGGGAACGTCGGTCTGGTCGCCGAAGACCTGCGGCGAAGCCACCGGCAGATCGGCGTACCAGTCGTAGAACGACGTCATCACGCCGCCGAGCAGTGAGACGAACCGGGACCCCGCCGCGTGGCTGACCATCGACATCGCCGGAATCGGGGTAAAACCGGCAATTCGGTCCGGGCCATAAGTCTTGATGGTGTGCACGTGGGCCGCGGCGATGATCTCGCTGGCTTCCGCCCATGTCACCCGGATCAGCCCACCCTTACCCCGCGCCTGTTGATAGCGGCGACGGCGCTCGGGGTCGGCCTGGATGTCGGCCCACGCCAGCACCGGATCCCCCAGGCGGGCCTTGGCCTCGCGGAACATCTGGACCAACACACTCCGGGCATAGGGATAGCGGACCCGGGTCGGCGAGTAGCTATACCAAGAGAACGACGCGCCGCGGGGACAGCCGCGCGGCTCGTACTCCGGCCGGTCGGGGCCTACCGATGGATAGTCGGTCTGCTGGGTCTCCCAGGTGATGATCCCGTCCTTGACGTAGATCTTCCACGAGCACGACCCGGTGCAATTGACGCCGTGCGTGGAACGAACCACCTTGTCGTGGCTCCACCGGTCCCGGTAGAACACGTCGCCTTCACGCCCGCCCTGCCGGGTGACGGTACGCAGATCCGATGAGATCTGACCCGGCGTGAAAAACCGCCCGCTGCGCTCCAGCAGCTCCTCGATCACTCCCCCGACGTGAGGCGTGACGGTCAAGAGATAGCCCCCCTACCTGCTAATACTTCCCCCTGTTGCCCCTGTCGCCTGGCCTGACTGCGTGATCCGGCCGGGACCGACTCTATAGCTTGCGCAGCCATCACACCCGCAGGCTTCTGGCCGAAGAGACGCCAACCTGCGGCGTGGGAAACGCCGCCGCAGAAAACCGTCGGGATCACTGCCGACAATCCAAATCCAGGTCAAGTGTTTGTATGGCGTACGGTTCCATTTTGCCATTCGGTGGCTGCATCCGCGCTGTGGACAGCCTGAATGGAAGCTGTGTGGTTGTTTCGAGGTTCCTCAAAGAGCTTGGGCCAAATCCCGCAGCCAGGCGCGGTCGGCGGGCACCCAGTCGACGTCGGGTAGTTCGGCCGCCGTCACCCAGCGCAACGCCCGGTGATCATGGGGATGCGGTTCGCCGCGAAGGAGTCGCACCCGGTAGGCCCGCAGCGTGGTGGTGTCGTTGAGCGGAATGTCCTCGCCCAGGCGGTCGCCCACCGCGAGGTCGCCCACTTCGACACCCAACTCCTCGGACAGCTCGCGGGCCAGAGCGTCGCGCTCGGTTTCGCCGGCCGCGACCTTGCCGCCGGGAAGTTCCCAGCGGCCCGCCAGCTCCGGCGGGCGGACCCGTTGCGCCACCAGGACCGTCGATTCGCAGATGACCGCGCCCGCGACAACGATCTGGGTCGGCATGGGCAGTCACGGTATACGGTCCGGGACGCCGGCGCGCACGGTCGTTCACATCGTCGCGGCCATTGCGCGGTGCGCCTCGAAGCCAGACGAATCTGCGAGGGCGCGGTAGCTAGTGACCAGATCGCGGTAGCTCGCGGGGTCGCCGATGGCGCGCGCGTGCAACGCCCGCAGCCGCAGCAGCAGAATGTCTCGCGCCACATACTCGTGGTCGAACTCGATGGCGGCCATCGTGTCGATCGCTTTCTCAGCTTCCCGGACATCTGTATCGCTACCGCGCAGCAGCAGGTTCTCCACCAGGACACCGGTGGCGAGAATGCACCACGCGAACTGCCGCGCCCGGAACAGATCCTGCACGCCGGCGCGAATTCGCGCGATGGCGCTGTCGCGATCGTTAGGCCGGGCGCTCGCGGCATAGACGTCGATGACAGCCAGCTGAGATGTATTGAACCGGTTCTGCAAGCACATCTCTCGGAGCTGTGCCAGCACTTCGAGTCCACGTTCACGGTCTGTTCGGGAATCACGGTGGACAAGCGCCAGGCCCAACGCCATTCGCGCGGTGCCTACCGTCATGTCGTCACCCAACCGCTCGGCGATGTGCAGCGCCTCGTCGATGTCGCGGAGTGCCGTGTCGTCGGCCGGCAGCAATCCCCACGTTATGGCCGGGCTGTAGATCACGTTGACGGCAAACGCATGTGACATCGGATCGGTGCTGCGCCCGATTTCGACGGCTTGTTTGAAATCCTCGCGCCACCCGTCGTAGCCCTGCGCCCAGCGAGCGAGACCCCGATACGCCAACGCCACCGCCAACGGCGATCCGAGGATGATGTTCCCCTTGGTCGAGTCGCCGCCGGCCAAGTCGATGACCCGCTGTGACCACTGCAGCGCGTCATATATCTCGCCGGTCTCGCACTTGGCGAGGATGGTGGCGAACGACAGTCCGACGATCAAGTCCGGATCGCCGACCGACTCGATCAGACCCATGCACTCAGACGCCAGCTGTGCTCCTTCCAGCACCCGGCCACGCATCATGTGCTCGTTGACCAGCCCTGCCATACCGATGGCCAGCGACGCCTGATCTCCGGCGAGAGCGCATAGCTGCCGAAGTTCCTCGAAGCGGGCAGAGGAGATATTGGCGTGTATCCGCCAGCTATTGCCGCACAGCAGTGTTCGTGGCGCGATACGCATCTCGGTATGGTCGGGGCTGTCGGCCGGCAAGGCGTCAGCGATTTGTCTTGCGCGCTCCCAATGCACCCGCGCGGCGACGATATCGCGCATTGCCGCCCACCTGCCTGCGCGCATGTGCCATGAGTACGCTGCCGAAACGTCGCCCGCAGCCTCCAGATGCTCGGCGATCACGGCCGCGTTCTCGTCGGCAGACGCCAGATCAGCCGCCTCGATCACAGCGAGGCGCCGATGCAGCGCTGCCCGATCGGATTTCAGCTGGGACTCGTAGGCAACCGTGCGAATCAGCGGATGGCGAAATGCGAATTCGGCACGCGGACCGAACTTCACCTCGTCGATCAGTTCAGCCGCCACCAGGTCCGTCAAGACCGGATTGATGCCCAGTTCGCTCAGCAGGTCGGTGCTGAAACGCGATCCGATCACAGACGCGGCGCCCAACACCTGCTTGGCCGAACGAGGCAGTCGGTCAATGCGGGCGGAGATGACAGCCTGCAACGTGGCCGGCACGTGGATCTCCGCGACGTGGACGCGGCATACGTGGGCACCGCGATCGCCTTCGAGAACTCCGCGCTCAGTCAGATCTCGCACCATCTCCTGTGCGAAAAACGGGTTACCAGCGGCGCTTTCGGCTATCAGAGCGGCGACGCCGCGGACGGAGGGGTCAGACCCCAGCAACTCGCGGATCAACGACAAAGTTTTCGAATCACTAAGGGGCCCAAGCGTTACGGTCTGGATGTCAGGTAGTTGCAGCAGCGCCCCGCGGTACTCTGGTCGAGACGTGATGAGCACCATGGCCCGGTTTTGCGGGATCATGCCGGCGAAGTCGACCAACATCGATTCGCTCACTTCGTCGATCCAGTGCACATCTTCGGTGATGTAGAGGGCCGGCGTCGGGTGATCTGTCGCAATTGTCTTGATCAGAGCGGTCAGACGACGCCGTCGCGCGTCCGGATCGATTCTCGGCATCTCCAGCTCGGCATCGCGAATGCCCAGCAGATCATCGAGTAACACGATGTCCTGCGGGTCGGCGGCCGAAAGCCGCGCGCGCACCCGCGCCCGCGCGGCATCCGCGTCCAGTCCCACTACCCGGACCACTGCCCGTAACAGCCGTGCCATCGCGTGGAACGGAATGTCACCCGCGTGCGATTCGCAGAAGGTCGAAAACACCTCGGCACCCCGTTGGAGCGCACTCTCTGCGGTCTCCCGCACGAGCCTCGTCTTACCGATTCCCGGCGGCCCCGACACGCTCACCACGCAGCCGAGTCCACTGATCGATCGGTTCAAGGCGTCCGCGACAGTGTCGATTTCCCGTTGCCGCCCAACGAAAGTCGAGTCGGGACGACCGGGCTGATGCTCCTGCTTCGCAATGGCATGCAAGCGCCACGCGGGCACCGGATGGTCGACACCCTTGATGGTCACCAGCTCCGGCTCGCTGAGCACGGTGCCGTGGCGGACCAGTCGTGCCGTCGATTCGCTGAGTAACACTCCACCGGCGGGCGCCACAGACTCCATGCGTTGCGCGACGCCCACCTGCTCACCGATCGCGGTGTAACCCAACGCATGTGAGCCGACATCGCCGGCGATCACCCGACCGGAATTAAGGCCGATTCGTAGGTGAAGTACGACGCCGTCCCGGCGGTCGATCTCGATCGCCAGCCGTTTGACCTCCTCCTGGATGCCCAGCGCAGCCAGGCACGCGCGAAGAGCATGGTCTTCTAGTGCCAGTGGTGCTCCGAACACCGCCATGAGGCCGTCGCCGGTGAACTTGTCGATGGTGCCGCCGTAGCGCTGTACCACTACACCGGCGCGGTTGACCAGATCGGACATGATCTCGCGCAGCCGCTCCTCACCGACAGCCGCGGCGATGGTCATCGACTGCACGACGTCGGCGAAAAGCACCGTCACCTGCTTGTACTCAGCTGGTCTGCTGGCTCGCTCGATCGATGCACCGCAGGCGTGACAAAATCGGGCGTTCGCCAGCAAGTCGCTGCCACACGACTCACAGGCGCACGGTGCTGTCATGTGGCCCTCGCCCGTCTCGGATGCCCCGATGGGCCCAGGATAGGCTGCGTCGGGGCGACGTCGTGCCGGTATCGGGAGATTGACGAGCTCGTCTTGGTCCCGTGTACCGAGCGTTTCGAACGAATGCCCGCGATATTGCTATTGAACCGGAAACGCAAGTCGCAGGCCGGGACTCGCAGAATTGTCAGGTTGGCTCGGCTACTCTTCGGTCGCGTCTCCCCGAGCCCGGAATGCCAAGTCAGGGCGGACGTGTGTACCCGGAATATGAGTGTGATATGGCGAGTAATCCGACTTAGCCGGCAAACCTCAAGCGTGTAAGACAGCGTTTGCAAAAAGAACTGCACGGGTGAAGTTGGGAAGCGCGTGGGCGTTCAAAGGATGAATTTTGCAAAACATGCCGCCGATTAGTTGTCTCAGAGATATGGTGCCGACGTACGCACTTCGGGGATGGATACCGAACATAGAAGACATCAACGCTGAAAGGGGCCTCACATGAATCGATTCGTTCTGGCCGCCGCCGTCGGTGCCGGGCTGAGTGTGGGACTTGCCTGCCCCGCGAATGCCGCCGGCAATTGGGCTGCCATCGCCTACTCGCCGACCGCCGATTACTCGTATACCTCATACGGCCCGGAGTCGCAGTCCGAAGCCGAGCAAGACGCTCTCAAGAATTGTTCCGCCAAAGGCAACGACTGCAAAATTCTGGCCTCATCGGCGAACTGTGTCGCCTTGACGGACGACGGCAAAAGTGTGCACGGCGGCTCGGGGACAACCGCTCAGGAAGCGGTCAATGACGCGCTTGCCCGCAGCGGGAGCGGGGCTAAAGTGCGAGCCAGCAAGTGCTCGACTGATCCCTAAGTCTCCATAAGCCGAAGGCCGTCATAACTTTCACCTCGCCGGGTGCGCCTTTCGCGCACCCGGCTTAGTGTCTTTTGGTTTTGTCCTCCGCCGAAAGGACGGGGCGGAAGGGCATGCTCCAAGTCATTGCGCCGTTATGCTTCGACGAATCTGTTTACAACTGCATGTATTCGCCCGCCGCGCTGAGGTCACCGTGTTAGGTTGCCGGCTCTGGCGGGTAGGTGGTTACGTATAACGGTATTGGTTCGTCACCCCGGTTTCGTTGATTTTGCTGGGGTGGGTACATCGCACAGGGGTTTAAATGGCTGTGTTATCGGATGAGGAAGTAGACGCCGCCCTGCCCGACCTGAACGGCTGGGAGCGTGCCGACGGAACTCTGCGCCGGTCGATCAAATTTCCGAGTTTCATGGACGGCATCGACGCCGTGCGCCGGATCGCCGAGCACGCGGAGCGCAAGGATCATCACCCCGACATCGATATCCGTTGGCGGACAGTGACTTTCACTCTCGTTACACATTCCGAGGGTGGCATCACGAAGAACGACGTGGAGATGGCGCGCGATATCGACGGTATCGTCGGCGGCTAGGAGTCGACCCGCACAGCGGGGCGCTCGGCATCTGGACGCTCAGCGGCGCCGTCCCGCCTTCCGGCTGCGGCAATCCAGACGAAGGTCGCCAGCGCCGCCACTATGTAGACCAGCCCGGCCCAGGCCAGATACCAAGGCCGGCTGGCCACCCAGATGGTGGGTTGAACGAAGCTCAGCAACCACGGCACGCCAATGATCGTGAGCGCCAGCCAGCCCCAGCCGACAATCGACGCGCCTGGGCGCGCCCGCAGCGGCCCGTGAACCAGCCACATCATCAGCGGCACCAGCCAGACCCAATGGTGGGTCCACGAGATCGGCGAGAGCAGCAGCCCGAACAACTCGACCACGAGCAGCTTGCCGAGCCGGTCGTCGTCCAGCGCCCGCCAGGCCAGGATGGCCAGCACCGCGGTGACCGCGATCGCCGTCAAAACGAGCGGACCGAAACCGGCGTCGTGGCCCAGGAGGCGGGAGATGCCACCGCGCCAAGACTGATTGAACGAGGTAGCGATCGGCCCAACCCGGTGCGCGTCCCCCAGCAGGTCGGTGAAGTAGTACCGGGTTTGATCACCCACCGCCAGCACCGACACACCGATGGTGGCAAGAAACACGACCCCGGAAAACACGGCGGTTCCCCATCGCCGGACGCCGACGAAATAGACACCGGAGATCGCCGGCGTCAGTTTGATCCCGGCAGCCACGCCCACCAGCAGACCCGACAGCCACCACCGCGGGGTGTAAACCGCCCAGAGCACCCCGAGCATCAGGAAAACGTTGACCTGCCCGTAGTCGAACGTGCTGCGCAGCGGCTCGATCCACATGGTGACGGCCGTCCACAACATCGCGATCCGGTGCGAACCGGCGCCCAGCAACCGCTGGGTTATCCGGATCGCGCCGTAAAGCGCGGCCATCGTGGCGACTTGCCACAGAAGGGCAACCAGGCCGAACGGCAGCAGCTGCAGCGGGTAGAACACGACCGCCGCGAATGGCGGGTAGGTGAACGGCAGCGGGAAGTCGGGCGTCTGATCGGCGTACACGTAGCTGTACAAGGTGCCGGGATGATTGAGCGCAGCCGCCCCACCCAGGTAAACGTGCAGGTCGACGAAGTTGGCGCCGTGCCGAGACAGGTACGTCCAGGCCAGCCGCGCTGCGATGCTCACGATCAGCAGCAACGGCGCGGCGGTGCATAACCAAGTTGCCAGCCGCCGGGTGATTGGTGCCGCCGGGGCGGCCTGAATGGTGTCTACAACTAACGACTTTAGCGATCGCGACGGGTCCGATCGCATTCTGCGTCGTCACCGGGCCGAGTGGGTGAGGCGTAACTTTGCCGGTCGTCGCGGCCGGGTCACCGCCACCACACGTATGGGTAACGATCGAATAAATGCCACACGTGTCACTTGAGTCACTTCCGTATCAAAGTAACTTCGGCCCCGGGATCAGTCATCAAACAACCAGGGAGAGTCATGCCAACCATCTGGACCATCGTGCGGGCAGCCGCCGTCGTAGTCGGTTCATCAGCAGCTTTGCTGACCGGCGGTATCGCCCACGCCGACCCCGCGCCCGCACCGCCCCAAATTCCGAACATTCCGCAACAGCTGATCAGCTCGGCAGCCAATGCGCCGCAAATTCTGCAGAACCTCGCGACGGCCCTCGGCGCCACCCCGCCGGTTGCGCCGCCTTCCGCCCCCGGTATCAGCGCCACGTTGCCGGGCGTTCCGCCGGCTGCGGCCACCGCGCCCGCGCAAGCCGCAGCTCCCACCATTCCCGGGATCAACGCTCCGATTCCGGGGATATCGTCACCGGCAGCGGCCGCACCCACCCCCGCGCCCGCCGCAGCCCCGACTATTCCCGGGGTCAACGCTCCGCTTCCGGGGACACCCGCAGCCCCGGCTGCACCAGCGGTTCCGGCTGCCCCGGCGGCACCTGCGATTCCCGGACTGCCTTCCATCCCCGGCCTGACCGCCCCTGTCTCGCCTGCCTCGGCCGCGGTGCCGGCGTCCACCCCGGGTGTGCCGCAGGCGAAGGTCGACATGCCGGCGCTGCCGCCATACCTGCCGGTGAGCGTGCCACCGCAGATTTCGCTGCCGGCCGACCTTCCCGCGCTCACTTCGGGTGCGGTTCCGGGCGCACCGGCAGCGGCTGCACCCTCGCCCGCTGCAGCGCTCGGGCCCTCATCGCTGCTCTCGGCCCTGCCCTGAGCAGCTCCTGAGACGGCTAACCCACCAACGACGACCGGAGGACACCATGGCACGCACTTGGAATCTGTCCAAAGGTTTGGCCGTAGTCGTGACGGCGTGGGGGGGGGGGGGGGGGGGGGGGGCGCCCCCCCCCCCCCCCCCCCCCCCCCCCCCCCCCCCCCCCCCCCCCCCCCCCCCCCCACGCG
>NZ_LZSG01000005.1 GCF_001665395.1 Mycobacterium sp. 1164966.3 | reverse complement strand
TGCTCGCCCACCACATCCGGCATTGGGAAGACGGTGGGCCCACCGAGCTGGAAAACCTAATCTTGGTGTGCCCGTATCATCATCGGCTGCACCATCGCGGCCTGATCACCATCAGCGGACCCGCCGACGATCTCATCGTCACCGACAGCGACGGACGAACGCTCAGCGCCGCCTCGCTGGCCCGCCCACCCACTGGCCCACCGCCGGCGGTCCCACCGTGCCCCGGACCCACCGGGGAGCGCGCCGACTGGTGGTGGTACGACCCATTCCAGCCACCCCCACCGGCAACCAACTAAGCCACGTCACTACCGGCACGATGCTCGGGCAGCCCAAACCGGTTGAGGCAGAACGCAATTCGCGCATCCTGAAAACAGGACTGCCAACCAGTTCCGCAACGCGCGAATCACGATCCACGCTGACGGCGCACACCAATTTAAACCAAGCCGGGTTCCGCACCAATCCGGTCGACAGGGTGGCTGAACCGCTCAGGGTTCGACCGAGATACGAAGCGATGCAGTGGGACTGGTACCGATCGGGTTGTGCGTGGCGACGTCGGTCCTCGTCACGTTGATGGCGCCCTCGCCCTTGCTGACGGTGAAATCCTGCTTGGCGTCGAGCTGCATTTCCAGGTCGTAGGTGACGACCTGACCTCCGTGTTTCACGTCGAAAGGCGGCACCAGGGTTTGCAGAATGAAGTCCATCCCGCCGGCTTCGCGGACATACGGCGCCGCCACCCATGTGTTGGTGTTCTGGTCGAGCATCCGCATCGACCCCCGGGGCATCATGTGTTGCTCCGGCGATCCGCACGAACAATGGCCCAGGGACACAACGAGTCCCACCTGTGCAATGTCATTGGCGGTGGTATTCAACAGCGTGATGCCGAAGCGCATTGGCGGCCCACCCGGCCGGACCGTGGTGCCCTCTTGCGGATAGATGGTGATTTGCAGTCCATCGGCCTTTCCGGTACGCCGCGGATCGCTGGAGGCCGGCACGCCCGAGGAGCTGGGTGACACTTGACCCGACGGCGATGCGGATTGTGTCTGCGGAATGGAGCTGCCGGAACTGGTTGGTCGTCCCGACGTCGAGCAGCCGACGAGGACCAGGATTGCCCCGACAGACGCGGCCAACGCCGCGAACCGATAGTTGATAACCATGAATGTTCCTTCTGTGGCGTTGCGATGCAACACTATTGGTCGGTCTCGACGATGTCGATCACCACAGCGGTAATGTTGTCCGGTCCGCCCGCCTGCTTTGCGGCGTCGATCAGTGCCGCACAGGCATCTTCCGGCACGGGGTGCCCGCCCAGTATCTGTGCGAGTGACGATTCGTCGACGACGCCATGCAGGCCGTCGCTGGACAGCAGGATCCGGTCTCCGGGAAGCAGCTCCACCGCCGCGGTATCCGGTAGCGCCCGCGGATACATCGCAATGTGGCGGGTGATGATGTTTCGGCCCGGGTGGTCCTTGGCGTCCTCGACAGCCAGCTCGCCCGCTTCGATCAATTCCTGGACCAGGCTGTGATCGCGGGTGATGCGCTGCAGCTCCTGCTCGCGGTAGAGGTATGCGCGACTGTCTCCCAGATGAGCGAACAATGCGCGCGACCCCGAAACGACCAGCGCCACCAGCGTGCTGTTGGCCCCGGCCACCCGTGGATCGGTGTTGGCGTAAGCGCGAAAGTCATTGCAAAATTCCGTGACAGCGCGTCCCAGCGATTCCGAGGCCGTCGAACCCACGTCTTCCGCGGTGAGGTGACGGGCCACATATGTCGGCAGCAACTCAACCACAAGGTGAGCGGCCATGGCGCCGTCGGTGCTGCAGGCCACGCCGTCGGCAACCATGAACAGGGACTGTTCGGGATCGGCTCCCCAGCTGTCCTGGTTGTTGGTCCGTAGACAACCGACGTCGGTGAGACCCGCAAACTGCAAACCGGTCACTTCGGCCGGCCGGTATCGCCCCCGGTCATCCGCTCCGATTCGGGCAGGTCGAGATAGCGCTCGAGATTGCGGTGCATGTTGATCACCCGCCGCTCCTCGTTTGACAGGACCAGGTGAGTGAAACCGGGCTGGTGCATGCCCCGCTGCAAGCCCGCGAGAACTCGGACGTCTTGCGTGAGCACCAGGCCCGGTGCGGACTCGCCCGCGGTGGTGCGCACGTCGGTCGGTTTGCTCCGCGGCGCACCCGGCGGCATGCGTGTCATCAAGAACATGACCATCTCGCCTTGATCGGGGGTGGGGCCGGGTCGTGAGCACATGATCGTCAGGTGGTCGGCGTTGGTCAGAAACGTCATGTTGGGGAACACGTTGTACTGGTGCAGCCGGGTGATCCGGTCGGTGTCCGCCCAGTCCAGATCTACGCCGCGTTGTGCCGCAAACGCGCGGGTGCGCGCCGCGATCAGGTCTTGCACGGTCTGTCCCGGTTGGCGTTCTTCGGCGGGAAACGGCGTGCCTTCCGGTGCGCCCATGAGTGCGCCTTGGGTGTAAACGTAAGCGTCCCAGACTTCCTCGCCGCTGAGCGCGCCGTCAAAGCGTGGGCTCTGCACACCGTAGGGCTGGTCGGATTTACCCGTGTGCCCCCAAATCTGTTGTGGCGCATGGATATCGTCTACACAGCGCAACAGTTCGGGATGCAGCGTCTGAACGTGATACGTCTCGCTGTAGCCGTCGGCAATCGTCTTCCAGTTGGCGTCCACCTCGATGGTCAGCGTGGCGTAGCAGCGGAATTCGCTCAGATTGGTCCAGGCGACGTCTTCCGGTATGGCTTCCAGATACTCGAGCAACGGCATCGCGGCCCGATCGAGGTTGACGAAGACGAGACCCTCCCAGGTATCCACCCGCACCGGCACCAACGGAAAGTCGGACATCCGCAGCGCACCGAAACCTTTGCGGTTGGGCACCCGCTTGAGTGTGCCGGCCAGGTCCCACGTCCAGCCGTGGTAGCCGCACTTGAGTTCGCGCAGGCCCGAACCCGAGCCCACGCACACCGAGTTGCCGCGATGGCGACACGCGTTCTGGAACGCGCGCAGCACGCCGTCGTCACCGCGAACAATCAGGACTCCGTATGGACCGCAACGGTATTCGAAGTAGTCGCCAGGCTCGGCGACATGGTCGACCATGCAGGCTATCTGCCATACCTTGGGCCACATGCGCTCAAACTCGAGCGCCGCGAACGCCGGAGAGTAATAGCGTGCGGCAGGCACCAGCGTCGGGCTTTCCGGCGGTGTGCCGATCGCGTCCTCGTCACGGGTACGGGCCGGATTGCCCGCGGTGGCTGTCATGTGCCTTAACGGGCGCCGCGCACCAGGCGGCCGGGACGCGCCCCGGTGTCGACGTCGTTGCGACGCGTCACCGTTCCACTGACGATGGTCGCGGCGTACCCGCTTGCGCCCTGCAGGATCCGGTTTCCGCCGGCGGGCAGGTCGAAGGCCATCGCCGCGGGGTGCAGCGTCAGCGCGTTCATGTCAATGACGTTGATGTCGGCCTTCTTGCCGGCCTCGATCGTGCCGCGGTCGGTCAAGCCGAACAGATGTGCCGTGTCATGCGACTGCTTGCGGATCACGTATTCCAGCGACAGCTTGTCGCCGCGCTTGCGGTCCCGCGCCCAGTGCGTCAGCAGGAACGTGGGATATGAAGCGTCGCAGATCATTCCGCAGTGGGCGCCGCCATCGGACAGGCCCAGCACGCCGGCCGGGTGCAGCATCATCTCGCGAATTGCGTCGTGGTTGCCGTCTGCGTAGTTGAACAGCGGCAGCATGAGCATGGCGGTCGCGTCCGACTCGAGCATGAGGTCGTACAGCGTCGACAGCGGATCCTCGCCGCGGGCCTTGGCAATCGCGGCGACGGTGCGATCCGGCGTGGGCTCGTAATCGGGCGGGTTGCCGAGCGCGTAGAGCCGTCCCAGGGAGTGTTGCACCAAGGCGAACATGCCGTCGAACAACAGAGTCGGATCGGCGGGCAGGTCGTCCTCGGCGAGGATCGCGGCCTTCACCGCAGGGTCTGCCAGGCGCTGCGCGAGTTCCTCGCGGCTGCACTCGGCCGCCAGCCGGCGATAGGTGGGCCGATGGCTGAAGCCATGATGGCCCTGGAAGCCGATCATCATGCCGAACGGACGCGCCGCGATCTGGGGATGCAGCCGGCTGCCCGCCTCATGCGCGGCCGCAGAGAGCTCCAACATCTCGCGCCACAGGTTCGGGTCGGCGTCCACTTGTATGAGTGCGAACGACACCGGCCGATCGATTTCGCCGCCCAGCCGTCGCATCCACTCCAGTTCCTTCTTGGGGGCGACGATGTCCTCCCCGGCGGCCCCCTGCGGGGCCAGCTCGAACACGCCTTGGCCGCCGGCCGCCATGGCGCGACCGAGACCGAAAAGTTCGTCTTCGGCGGCGAACGTGCCGGGCACTGGTTCGCCATCCATCGCACGGTGTCCCATGGTGCGCGACGTGGAGAATCCGAGCGCGCCAACTTCCATCGCCTCGGTGACCAGCCGACCCATTGCCGCGATGTCCTCGGGGGTGGCCGGCTCGTTCTTGGCGCCCCGCTCGCCCATCGCGTAGGCGCGGACGGCGCCGTGGGCGACCTGGCTGCCCACGTCGATCGCGAACTTTTGCTTCCCGATCGCGTCGAGGTACTCGGGATAGGTTTCCCAGCCCCAGGTGATGCCCTCGGTCAGCGCGGTGCCGGGGATGTCCTCGACCCCCTCCATCAACTCGATCAGCCAGTCCTCGGTGCCGGGCCGGACGGGGGCGAACCCGACGCCGCAGTTGCCGGTGACCACAGTGGTCACGCCGTGCCCGCTAGATGGCTCCAGCAAGCTGTCCCAACTGACCTGACCGTCGTAGTGGGTATGGATGTCGACGAAACCGGGAGCCACCACATGTCCGGTCGCGTCGATCGTTGCGGCGGCTTCGGCGCTGTCCAAGCCCTCGTCGTTGGTACCGCGGCGGACGACGTCGACGATCTTGCCGTCCTTGATGCCGACGTCGGCGCGATAGCGTTCTGCGCCGGTGCCGTCGACGACAGTGCCACCGATGATTTTCAGGTCGAACATGGATCCTCCAGGGCAGCGAACCCGGGCTTGAGGGATTATTACGCTACGCCACGTAGCGTATGTATTGACGGTAGGCGCCTCAGTGGGCTGAGTCAATGAATCCTTTGGCCGGGGTGGCCGTAGCGACGAGTTGAGTGTGCGTTGGCTTTGATTCAGTCGCAGAGCCCAGGATTCACACCAAACCCCGACGCATTCACGCGGACGAGGAAACCTGGGGCGTCAGGTGACTGACCTGGCGCCCGTGAAGTCTGTCCAGGTCAGCCTGACGCTTGTTCCGTGCGGTGTGCCGTCGATGATCGCCTCATCGGCAAGCGCCCGCATCAGGGGGATTCCGCGTCCCCGAACCTGACATAGTCGCCCAGGAGCAACCGGTGCCGGCACACTGTGGCGCCAACGACCGCGGTCGTTGACGGTGACGGCGAGGGTGTCCGAATGTGCGTCGTAGTCTGCGCTGACGTCCATCGTCCCGCACTGCGCGTCATCGATGTAGGCGAACTCGGCGGCATTTGCAATCGCTTCATTCACCGCCAGCAGCAAGTCATTGAACCGTTCGGCGCCGAGGCTGAAATGTTTGTCAAGCCAGTTCCCGAACTCGGCTCGGGTCTGAGCGGCGCTGGACGCGTCTGCGGCAATTCGCTTTCGCACGAATCGTGATTGGTCGTCTCGCGGTAGATCGTCTCGCGGTAGGTCGTCGATGTGAGACACCGAATGCCGCCAATGATCAACAATCGCTCAGCGCGCTATCCAGCGTGCTGTACAGCGGTAATACGCTGTCGATTCCCATGAGCTTTATCGGTCGGCTGGTGGCCGGCCCGTCCGCGACGACCGCGAACCGAGTGGGTGCGACGACTTCCGCCTGCGCGGTGACGAGAGCGGTCATCCCGGCAGATGCGAGGAATTCCACCTTCGACAGATCGACGACCAGGGTCTCAGGCTTGGTGGCCAGGGCGGCTTGGATCGCCTCGGTCAACTTCGGCGCGGTGAGCATGTCCACTTCGCCTGCGACGGTCAGTACGACCGCCTGACCTGCTTGGTGTTTCCCGACATCGAACGGTGTCGGTTCGACGGAGTTGCCAGATTTTTCGATCATCGCTGTTTCTCACATCCGTCCCGACTGGGATAGTTCTCCGACAATCAGTCGCCGACCGGGGCTGTTGCTTCAACCCGTACGGAACAGTGCCGTCCATCCTGTGCAGCCAACTGGAGGTGTAGGGGACCTCCAAACAGTGGTAATCGTAGGCCACCCGGATAACACCGGATGTCAGCGGTCCGCGCGTCGCGGATTTTTCGGCCACCGCTAGCGCGGTATCCACCCGAATTTGTGCGCGCAATAGGTACACAAAATATGGTCAGTTAAGCAGTTGGCATTGGTAGGTTCTGGGAATGTTGTTTGCGGCGCTGCGTGATATGCAATGGCGAAAACGGCGCCTTGTCATCACGATCCTCAGCACCGGACTGATCTTCGGGATGACGCTCGTGCTGACCGGGCTGGCGAACGGGTTCCGGGTCGAGGCCAGGCAAACAATCGATTCCCTCGGTATCGACCAATTCGTGGTCAAAACCGGCGCGGCCGGACCGTTCGCGGGTTCGATACCGTTTCCGGAAGTCGACCTGGCCCGGGTGGCATCCGAGCCCGGCGTCGAGGCTGCCGTCCCACTGGGCTGTGTGGTGACGATGATGCAGGACGGGAAGTCAACACGAAACGTCACCGCCTTCGGCGCGCCCGAGCATGGCCCCGGCATGCCGCACGTGCCTGAAGGTCGGGCACCTTCGGCGCCGGACGAGGTCGCGGTGTCGAGCACGATCGGCCGCCATATCGGCGAGAGCCTGGAAGTCGGGGCCCACGTGCTGCGCATCGTCGGCCTCGTGCCCAATTCCACGGCGATGGCGGTACCCAACATCTTCCTGACGACACAAGGCATACAGCAAATGGCCTACAACGGGCAGCCGCTCATCACATCGATCGGGATCAAAGGTAGTCCCCGGGCACTGCCCGCCGGCTACCAGACTTTCGACCGTGCGGGCGCTGTCAACGAGCTGGTTCGGCCGCTTAAGGTCGCGGTCAGTTCGATATCCATCGTGGCTGTGTTGTTGTGGATCGTGGCCGTGCTGATCGTCGGATCAGTGGTGTACCTCTCCGCCCTCGAGCGGCTGCGCGACTTCGCGGTGTTCAAGGCGATCGGCGCACCGACACGCTCGATCCTGGCGGGCCTCGCTCTGCAGGCGCTCGTTATTGCGCTGGTCGCCGCGGCGGTGGGCGTCCTCCTTGCACAGCTGCTCGCGCCGTTGTTCCCGATGATTGTCGCGGTGCCCGTCGGCGCCTACCTGGCGCTACCGGTGGTCGCGATCGTGATCGGTCTGCTGGCCAGCCTCCTCGGACTGAGGCGCGTCGTGGCCGTCGATCCCGCGCTCGCGTTCGGAGGTCCCTGACCGGTGGGCGACCTCAACATTCAGAACCTGGTTGTCGAGTACTACAGCGGTGGCTACGCACTGCGGCCGATCAATGGTTTGAACCTCGACGTGTCAACCAGCTCGTTGGTAATCCTGCTGGGTCCCAGTGGCTGCGGGAAGACGACGCTGCTGTCGTGCCTCGGCGGCATCCTGCGGCCGAAGTCTGGGGCAATCAACTTCCGGGATGTCGACATCACGACTCTGGAGGGCACCGCGCTGGCGAAATACCGGCGCGACCAGGTAGGCATCATCTTTCAGGCCTTCAATCTCGTGCCGAGCCTCACCGCATTCGAGAATGTGATGATTCCGCTGCGATTGGCCGGGTGGTCACGCGCTGCCGCCCGAGAGCGGGCTACGGAACTGCTGACGCGGGTCAATCTTGAGGAGCGGATGAAACACCGCCCGGGTGACCTGAGCGGCGGGCAGCAGCAACGCGTGGCCATTGCTCGCGCGATCGCGCTTGATCCGCCGCTGATCCTCGCCGACGAACCCACCGCACATCTCGACTACATCCAGGTGGAGGAGGTGCTGCGGTTGATTCGAGAACTCGCCGACGGGGAGCGCGTCGTGGTGGTCGCGACTCATGACGCTCGGATGCTGCCGCTGGCCGATCGCGTCGTCGAGCTGACGCCCGATTTCCCGGAGGCAGCCGGGCCCCCCGAGACCCTGCAGGTAAAGGCGGGCGAGGTGTTGTTCGAGCAGTCCACGACGGGCGAGCTGATCTACGTGGTGACCGAGGGTGAGTTCGAGCTGGTGCGCGAATTGGCAAACGGCGGTGAGGAATTGATCAAGGTGGTGGGCCCATGGGACTACTTCGGCGAGATCGGAGTGCTGTTCCACATGCCGCGTTCGGCCACGGCGCGCGCCCGCACCGATGCGACCGTCATCGGTTACACCGCACCGGCGTTTCGTAAGCGGGCCGGTATGGGTGCGCTGCGCGACGTGATCGAGCACCGCGAGCTTGCCAGCGATTGATCTGACGCGCCCCAGGGACCAAGAAAGGGCTGTCCGCGACGGGGCTGCGGCGGTAGCGTCGTGACCATGCTGATCGCGGCGTTACGCGACATGCAATGGCGAAAGCGGCGCCTCGTCATCGCAATCATCAGCACCGGGCTGGTCTTCGCAATGACGCTTGTCCTGACCGGACTGGCGAACGGCTTTCGGGTCGAGGCCCAGCGGACCGTCGACGCTATGGGCGTCGACGGGTTCGTGGTCAAAGCCGGTGCGGCCGGACCATTCCTGGGCGCGACTCCATTCGCCCAGGTAGACGTCGCCAGAGTGGCCGCGGAGCCCGGGGTGGTTGCAGCGGCGCCGCTTGCCACCGCCGCGTCTGCGATCAGGGAAGGAACCTCGGCGCGGAACGCCACAGCTTTCGGCGCCCCGGCGCACGGACCTGGCATGCCGCAGGTTTCGGAAGGCCAGACACCGACGGCGCCCGACGAGGTCGAGGTGTCGAGCACCCTGGGGAAGCACATTGGCGAGGACCTGCAGGTCGGCTCGCGCACTCTGCGGATCGTCGGCATCGTGCCCAACGCCACCGCACTGGCGAAGACGCCGTGTATCTTCCTGACGACCGAGGGCCTGCAGCAACTGGCGTACAACGGGCAGCCGATGATCACGTCGATCGGGATCATCGGCAAGCCCCGGCACCTCCCCGAGGGCTATCAGACCGTCGATCGCGCGGCCGGCGTCACCGACTTGATGCGTCCGTTGAAGGTCGCGGTGGGTGCGATCACGATCGTTGCCGTCTTGCTGTGGATCGTGGCGGTGCTGATTGTCGGCTCATTGGTCTACCTATCCGCGCTCGAGCGGCTACGCGACTTCGCGGTTTTCAAGGCAATCGGTGTGCCGACGCGACAGATTCTTGCCGGCCTCGCGCTGCAAGCGGTCGTCGTCGCGTTGCTTGCGGCCGTGGTCGGCGTTCTCCTTGCGCAGCTGCTGGCGCCGCTGTTCCCGATGATCGTGGTGGTGCCCATGCGGGCCTACCTGGCACTGCCCGTGATCGCGATCGCGATCGGTCTGCTCGCCAGCGTTGCGGGACTAAGACGCGCGGTAGCAGTCGATCCGGCGCTCGCATTCGGAGGTCCCTGATCGATGGGCGACCTGAGCATTCAAGATCTCGTCGTCGAGTACTCCAGCGGCGGATACGCGCTACGGCCCATCAACGGGCTGAATCTCGACGTGGCCGCGGGGTCGCTGGTGATTCTGCTCGGCCCCAGCGGTTGCGGGAAGACGACGCTGCTGTCGTGCCTCGGCGGAATTCTGCGGCCGAAGAGTGGAGCGATCAAGTTCGGCGGCACCGACGTCACCGCGCTCGACGGCCACGAGCTGGCCAGGTATCGGCGCGACACAGTGGGCATCGTCTTCCAAGCCTTCAACCTGGTGCCCAGCCTCACCGCCCTCGAGAACGTAATGGTTCCGCTGCGCGCAACCGGATGGTCGCGGGCGGCATCGCATCGGCGCGCCGAGGAATTACTGAAACGGGTCAACCTCGAAGACCGGATGAAACACCGTCCGGGCGACCTCAGCGGCGGACAGCAGCAACGGGTCGCAGTCGCTCGCGCGATCGCGCTGGAACCGCCACTGATCCTCGCCGACGAGCCGACTGCGCACCTCGACTTCATCCAGGTGGAGGAGGTGCTGCGGTTGATCCGCTCGCTCGCGGAGGGAGAGCGTGTCGTGGTCGTTGCGACCCACGACAGCCGGATATTGCCGATGGCCGATCACGTCGTCGAGATGGCGCCCACGCAGGCTTCGACGAACCGGCCCCCCGAGACGGTGCAGCTCAAGGCGGGCGAAGTGTTGTTCGAGCAATGCACGATGGGTGACCTGATCTATGTGGTGTCCGACGGCGAGTTCGACATCGTGCGCGAATTGGCCGACGGCGGCGAGGAACTGGTCAAGGTGGCGGGACCGGGGGACTACTTCGGCGAAATGGGTGTGCTCTTTCATATGCCACGATCGGCAACGGTGCGCGCCCGAACCGACGCGTCGGCCGTCGGCTACACGGCGCAGGCATTCCGTGAGCGACTCGGTGCAGCGGGTATAAGCGGGGTAATCGGGCAACAGGAGCTTGCCAGGACGGAGTGACGACCTGCCTGCTCCCGGCCTGACCGCACGAATATGATCGGCACGGTTTGGGCTTGACGGTGCGCCGTCCCCGAGAGTGCCACGACGAAGTGGAGGAATTCCATGCCGAACCAGCAGCAAGCCGACCGGATGACGTCGGGTAAGGGATTCATCGCCGCCCTGGACCAGAGCGGGGGTTCCACACCAAAAGCGCTGCGCCTGTACGGAATCGAAGAGGACGCGTACTCCTCCGAAGAGGAGATGTTCGACCTCATTCACCAGATGCGCTCGCGAATCATCACCTCGCCGGCGTTCACCGGCGATCGGGTCCTGGCAGCGATCTTGTTCGAACAGACCATGGATCGCGAGATCGGCGGTCAGCCGTCGACCACCTATCTGTGGGAGACCAAGGGCGTGGTTCCCATCCTCAAAATCGACAAGGGACTGGCCGACGAATCCGACGACGTGCAGCTCATGAAGCCCATACCAGGGCTGGACGAACTGCTGGAGCGGGCGGTGGGCAAGGGCGTTTTCGGCACCAAGGAACGGTCGGTGATCGGTGGTGCCAACCCCAAGGGCATCGCCGCGGTGGTCGCCCAGCAGTTCGAGCTCGGCCAGCAGGTGCTGTCGCACGGTTTGGTGCCCATCCTCGAACCCGAGGTCACCATCTCGATATCGGACAAAGCACAGGCCGAGGAGATACTTCGCGACGAGATCAGCAAGCAGCTCGAAACCGTGCCCGATGGCCAGCGCGTGATGCTCAAGTTGAGCCTGCCAACCGAGGTCAACTACTACCGTCCGCTGATCGAGCATCCGAAGGTGATGCGGGTGGTGGCGCTGTCCGGCGGCTACTCACGCGAGGAAGCCAACGAACTGCTGGCGAAGAACACCGGTCTGATCGCCAGCTTCAGCCGAGCGTTGACCGAGGGGCTCTCCGCCGACCAGTCTGACGAACAGTTCGACGCCACCCTGGACAAGTCGATCCAGTCGATCTACGACGCCTCGGTCGCCGGCTGAGACCCGACGGCAAATCGGCTTTGAGCGATCTCACCGTATCGATCGCCGATGGCGTCGCGCTGGTCACGCTCAACCGGCCATGCGATGACGGTGGCCCGCGACATCGCCGTCAACGTTGCGCCGATGTCTGCCGCGCTGAGCAAGCGACTGCTCTGGGACACCATGAGCAACGGGTATACGCCGCGCCAGGTCGCGGACCTCGAGACGAAGCTACATCACCGGGTCATGGGCAGCGCCGATGCGCGCGAGGGCGTCGACGCGTTCCTGCAGCACCGTCCGCCGCGGTGGAGCCGATCGGTGTCGACCGATTGGGAACCGCTGCCCAAGTTGTGACGCGAATAGCCCCAACGCTCGAATTGATTATCCAACAACCACTTCCGGCGCCTGCGAAAAGCCATTCGCCACCAGGGTACGCAGCGATTGCGGTGGCGCGGCCAGCTCTCCGACGGAGTCGATGCCGAGGGCGATGGTCGGGTAGTCCGCCAGGTACTCCGCGTATGAGCGCGTGCCCAATCTCATGCCCAGGCCGAGCCAGGCGTCAACTACCGACCACCTTCGGGGATTTCTCTTCGCCCAGTCGCTTTCGTCGAGCCGGTGCTTCCACTCAGCCACGTCAAGTTCGTCGAGCGCATACCCGCTGAGAAACTCACCGTATTCCACTGCTTCACCGCGCACCACGGTGATTCCGCGTCCCAGTCGAGTCGCTTCTGCCGACGGGGCCAATTGGCCAAGGATCGCGTTCGCGACGGCCCGGCCAGTGGTGACTTCTTCGGTCAAGGTCAGAGAAGGGAAGGCCCGCAACGCAGTACAGGCGTCGGCAACCGAGAGCAGGATGTCGGCGGAATCGTGCAGTTGATAGTCCTCGCCAAGTACCCGCGGCAGGCGCACGATGGTGAAATCGAGTTCGTCCGGGGATCCGGCCACTACCAGCTCCGCGAGCGACTTGGATGCCGCATAGGGATACGGGGCATCGCGGGGATCGGTAACTCGCGGCACGGTGACATCCGCATTGACGACAAACGTCGACAGATGCACCAGTTTCACGGCATTGTTCGCGCATGCCTCAGCGATCGCGGAAACCAATTCCACGTTGGCCGGCCGGAGTTCGCGGTATGGCACCAGCACATTGGTGTTGCCGATGCAGTTCACGACGGTTCCGGCGCCCGTGTCGTGGATCAGCGCCTCCAGCTCTGATCGGCCGACTTCAGCAGACAACTGATGGATCCGCACCCCATCGATGCTGCGGAGAGCAGCCCACGGATTGTGTTCGGGCAGTTTTGATCTCGTGGCCAACACCACGTCGGCGCACGGGGCTCCCGACCGCCTGAGGTCTAGAACCGCTTGCGCGAACCCGGTGCCCAGGACGCCCGACGCACCCAGCACGACGATTGTTTCGCGGCTGTTCGGGGATCGTTTGACACTGGACTGGGCAGCCGCGCGCCGTCGCCGCAGCGAAGAAAGGTCGCTCTCTATCTCGGCGGCGGTGTCCGCATCCATCCATGCATCGGCTGTCAACCCGTCGTCGATGAGGTTTGCGGCGGTATCGGCACTGATCAGATCCAGGATCGAGACGTGTCGACCCAGATACCTGCGGGTGTCGGGGAGGATTCTGATGAGATCCAACGAGCCGATGCCCTCGCCGAGGAGCGATGAGTCCGGCCGGATGGTCCTCCCGAGATGCCGGCTCCAGACCTCCGCTAGACCGGCCGCCTTCTCTCCCGTCGCGGTGTCGGCTAGCACGGTATTCACGAACTGAGGCATCGTTCGCAAATTGTCGCTGTCGACCTTCCCATTGGGCTTTCTCGGGATACTCGGGACTCCGACAACGAAAAACGAAGATACACCTGAGCTTACGAGGATCAATCTGATCCGTTCCGCTGCTGCACTGTCATCGCCGGCTTCGCGGGTCTGCTTAGTCTCGAACCACACGCCAAGGCTTCCGCTGTGAAGTTCGACGGCGACATCCGACACCGCGGGGTCCGCATAGATACGCCGAGTCACCTCAGCCGTGTCGACTCGCTTGCCGGAAATCTTGACGATGGCGTCTTTGCGTCCGGCGAAGACCGGAAAATCCTCGGCATCAAGCGTTACCCGGTCGGCGGTGGCAAACGCGCGACGTCGTGAACCGTCACCGGTGGCCACCGTGCCGAAGCTGCGGTCGTCTGTCCCGAGGTAGCCGGGAGAAACCAAGTCTCCCGCGATGACGACTTCACCGAAGGCGATGAACACGGAATTCGGTACTACCGGCCGGCCCAGCCTGAGCCGTGCGCCACCCGTAACGGTTGCTCCGTTGCAGGCGATCGGCAAAAAGGTGACTACTACGGTGGTTTCCGTCGGACCATACGTCGAGACAAGCGAAATCGACTGAGAGGCACCAGAATCGAGCCATTTGTCGACTGCACTGGAACGGATGGCCTCACCGCCGATCACGATCTGCCGAAGGCGAGAGCGGCGGATCGCGTCAATCGCGTCGTCGTCCTCGCACATCAAATGCCATACGGCGGTCGGCAAGTCGAGGACTGTCGCGCTCTTGTCGACGAGATCTCTTGCAAGCGTGTCCAGGTCGCCCGTTTTCATGCCCGTGGATCGGAGCAGCTCCGATCCACAGCTAGCGCCACCAAAGATCTCCTCGACGCTGATGTCCGACGTCAGCGGCGCACATTGCAGGATGGTGTCGTGCGGGCCCCATCCGTAGGCCCGTCTGACGGCGTCACAGAAAAGCGCGAGCGAGCCGTGGGAGATTCGGACCAGCTTGGGCTGGCCGGTCGACCCCGAGGTCGGCATGACGTACGCCGTCTTGGTGGCTAACGAAACATCTTGGGTGACTCCCCTGATGCGTTCATTCAGGAGCTGCTGTAACTCGTCACTCAAGCTCTCCGGCAGCTGTGCGGCTACGACGTCGACCACATGCGCGGCGACACCATCGATGTGATCAGCGATGGCGCCGGCGCGTAGAGGAATCTGGTCTGGGGTGTCGCAGACGCTGTAGCCGCAGCCGGCAAGGTGGCACGCGATCAGTAGATCTATGGTCCGTGAGGTGTTGTCGTCAGTGAAAATCAGGACGTCACCGGGCGCGGCGCCGCTCTGTACCAACCAGGCAATCCATTGCGCAACGTACTGGTGTCGTTCCAGGATTTGGTGCACGCCACCTGCCGCGTCCAAAAACCATGCCGGCGTTGTCGGCAGTGTCTCGATTGCCGTATCGCCTTGGCAGCGCGCCCCGTCCGGACCGACACCGAACCACTCGTCGACGGTCATGGCGATCGGCTGATCCCACGTCTTTGCCATCGAGTCCAGCGCGGCAGCGATGCGCTCCGCGACTCGGTGGTGCATACGATGCGGGGGCAGATCTGCTCTGTTCCAGATCGCCAGGTCAAGCGTCCGGTGGTCTTCGTCCAGGACACACGCCACGGTCATGCCCTCGACCGGACCGATATCCGTCGCGACCGGTGTTTCCGAGAGGAACGGACGAAGCTGGGGCGCACACGCCTGGCGGATGAAGTTGAGCGTCAACGCCTCAACGTGAGATGTCCGGTTGATCGCCAAATACATTCGGCGGTAGTGCTCTTCGCGAAACCATCGGCGTCGCACGGCCTTGACGTAGCCGCGGTCGAGCAGTCGAACGACCTCTTGCACCGAAGCGAATGGTGAAAACCGGACGGCGTGCGCAACCGAGTTGACCAGACATGTCGCGACATTCAGCTCAGGATCGCCGAACCGGTTGTCCACGGGATGAACCAGCAGACCCTCGGTGCTCTGCCGAAGGCTCGCGTCCACCGCGACCGCGGCTGCGGCCACCAACACGTTGAGCGGGACCTGCTTCTCCTCCGACAGGGCCAGGATCGCGTCATAGGCCCGGCCGGAGATTGTCACTGACTCGCTGAGGACGCCCTTAGCTGCCATACCAGGGGCATCGATTGTGTCGTGACCATGCCCGCCGTAACGCGCTTCGTCGGCCAGCTCACGCCGCACGACATCGGCGAGACGCTGCAGCGATTCTTCGACTTTGGTCGTCTCACGCCGGTGTGCTTCCGTCAGCTTGATCAGACCCGCTGTGAGAGAAGGAGGTTCAGCAGGAGCACCGGCCGCGAGGTGTCGGGCCAGGTCGGTCTCGATGATCGCCGTCGCGCCGCCGTCAACCAGAATGTGGTGGGTGTGCACGTTGAGGCCCGACACGTCGCCGGTTTCGTCTGTCAGCACGGTATAGCGTGCCAGTGGCTTACCGAGGATGCCGGAAGTCCACGCGGACTTCAGTTCGTCGGCACTGTGGGGCGTCTGGTCCGACCGCACCTGGACGATGTCATCGAACCTCAGCCGAGGCACCAGAACCGGATAGCCAACCTCCGTCGCAGACTTCTCGAGAACGCAGAGCTGCCCTGCACTTTCGAGCATCGCGGTTTCCAGAGCGGCCAGGAATGTCGTCAGCTCCAGCGGGTGGAACCGATAACTCTTGCCGATCAGATACAACTCGGGATTGCCGTCTTGCAGCACCCCGTTGTAGAGGTTTTGTTGCGACCTGCTCAGCGGAACTCGTAGCACGCGTTGTTCAGGCGCGTTCACCGAGATTCTCCAGCTCCTTAACCCAGCCCTCAATCGACAGGTTTTCCGCCAGTCGGGACGGTACCTCGGATTCTCGGTCCACGCCGAGCTGCTTCATGATGAGAACGAACCGAACGGAATCCAGCCCGAGGTCTCTGAGATCGGTGGCATCGCCGTCGGTGAGATCCGCTTCTTCGATGTACAACACATCGCAGACGGCTGCGAAGACCTTTTCCCTCAACGTGTCAGCCACGAACGACCACCCCGGCTTTGTCTTCGCTTACCGTCGCAGCCAGTGAAGTACGCATGACCTTGCCGGACTGCGTTCGAGGAATATCCCCGACGATCTTGATCGTCGAAGGCCGCGCCATCGACTCCGATTGTTGCCGGAAACGTGCCGCGATCGCCTGTTTGAGCTTGCGGGCTTCTGACTCGTCCAGTTGCGTGGAGGAGACCACAGCCAGACCCACCAGCGCTCCGAACTCCGCATCCGGAATTTCGTAACATGCCGCCTCGCGGACGCCCGGAACCCCCTCCGCGATGCGATCGACCTCGTCGGGCGCGATGTTCACGCCACCGGAGATGAACATTTCCGAAGATCTCCCCTTGATGTAGAAGAAGCCGTCGTCGTGGCGCTCCAGTAGGTCACCGGTGTTCACCCATCCGTCGACGAGGACCTCTTGGGTGCGTTGCGGGTTATTCCAGTACCCCAACATGTTTGCCGGCGACTTTATCCACAAAGTGCCGAACGTAGCGGAAGAATCGGTGCTGCCGGCGGTGGGCCCACTGTCGCCTGGGCCTGCCAGATAGACCTCCACGCCGGGATAAGGACGCCCCACCGCGCCCGCCTCTATTTTGGCGATCGATCCATCATCGGTCGGCAAACACAAAGCGGTGCAGCCTGTTTCGCTCAAACCGTAGACCTGTGCGGTGCGAACACCCGTGGCTTCGATGAATCGCACGTCGGCCGCGATTGCCCGTGAACCACCGTATCCAAGCAGTCGCAGCGACGGCAGCGTCGTGTCGGCCAACTTCAGCTCGGCAACCAGTTTCGTAAGAAGAGTCGGAACCACGCACGTACTCGCGACCTCATTGTTCCTGAGCAGCTCCATGAGGGAGGACGTGTTCTCACCGCCGGTGATACACAAACATCCGCGCATCAGACAAGTGAAGATCCACCACAATCCGCCGACATGGGTAGCCGGCAGCGGCGAGTAGGTGGTTTCGCCGTCGACCCAGGTGACCCAGTTCAAACCGTTGTCCCGCAAGATGTCCGGGATGGCGAAGAAGGTGCGATTGGCCAGCAGCACGGCTTTTGGCTCACCCGTCGTGCCACTGGTGAAGATCATCGCCAGTGGATCATCGGCGCCCAGTTGTGGGGTGTTGGCAGCCGCCGGGTGAACCGTCTCCCGGGCGCCGGCGGTCAGATCGACCCGGGTCGCCGGTATCGACTGCAGACCATCAGGCAGGCCGGCCGATGCGGTTCTGCTCCCCGGTGCGATGAGAATCGCGCTCGGGGTGGTTACCTGACCGAATCGATCGATGGTGGCGGGCGGGAGATTCCCGTCCGCCATGACGGCGATCGCGCCGACCTTCGCACACGCCAGCACCGAAAGGTATGTCTCGGGGCCGTTGTCGGAGATGACGAGCACCCGGGATCCCTGAGACACCGACTGGGTCCGAAGCGTCGCGGCAAGCCTGTCGATTTCGGCGACGAGTTCGCGGTACCGCAGTGCGCTTTTGCCGTCGCAGCGGCGCAAGGCGATTGCCTCGGGCCGCTGCCGGGCCTGCTCGACGACCCGTTCCAGCACCGTAAGCGGTGAGTGCGACATAGCTGTAAGTGTCCCTCAGTACCTTACGGGATGTTAAGTGCTGCTAGTTCGACCTCGCCGGACGCGGCTCCGCCGAACTCGTCCCAGAACTCGATGGAGCACTCGATGTTGAGATAGCGCGTCCTGCGGTCGACCACCTGGAAATTCTGGCACTGCAAGCGGGCGGAGAAGGCCGGGGCGTGGATCATCCTTTTGAATCGCGATGCCGTGTTCTTGATCAGCATGCTCGGCAGCTGAAGGTCGAAATAATCCGAGATCGACCAGCCCCGCAGTACCGGGATCTCCTCGTTGAGGATGGCCGGCGCGAACGCGCTGTACGCGAGTTGGTTGAAGCACATGATGAATTCCGCGGCGTTGAAGTGGCCCGTGCTGCGAATGTAGGCCGGCTCGCCGATGCTGAAATTTCCGATTGCGAGGACCGAGTCAGGGGTTGCTTTGTACTCGGCGTCGAGCAGATAACGGCATCCTTTGTATGCGTACGGGTCAAGGACTCTGACGAGCAGCTCCTCTGCGATCGGAGTTGTCTCGCTGGAATCCGCGAATTCTGCCTCGAACTGCGTGGGCTGGATTAAGTCGATGATGGTCATGCTGCATGTCCTGGTGTGATAAGGCCGTCCAACATGGTCAGCCGGTGGGTGGTTAAATGGCCTGCGGCAGTACCGTGCTTCGCGCGGTGCATGAGAACGCGGTTGTCCCACAGAATGATGTCGCCAACTTCGTAGTGCTGCGTGTGTATAAACGGCGATTTGAATTCGGTATCGAGCTGGCCGGTGGCGACCATGAGTTCTTGCAGAATCGACGGGTCAAGCAAATTCCCGTCCTTGTCCTCGATCTTGGTGGTGCCCGAGGCACAGATGTAGAGGATCTCTTCCCCGGTGTGCGGGTGCCTGATCACCGTGGGCCACTTGATGGGGGGCGTGGTCCTGGTGATCTCGTCCCAGATTTCGCCGATTGGTTTGTGCACGTCGCTGGGGCGAATCTTGATGTGCCGGCGAGGATCGTGGGTGCTGACGGTTCCGCGGACCGGGTCTTGCTTGGCGGCGGGCAGCGATTCCCAAACTTTGTTCAAATCGATGAAGTAGGTGCCGCGGTCGCTTCCCGGCACCGAAAGAGGCAGCACCATGGAAAACGCAAAAGGCTCCGGCATGAACATGTAGTCGATGTGCCAGAACGCGCCGGTTTTCGGCACGCCGCGCCCTTGTTCGGTCGAAGAAACGAAGATTTCCGGGTAAACCGGGTGGTGATACATAGGCTCGTAGTAGGTGACGATATCCCCGACTATTCTGCCCAGTTTCAGGAATTCTTCGGGAGAAGGGTGAACGTCTTTCAGAACAACGAGCTTGTTCGTGTAGACGATTTCGCGGATCTCCTCGGTAGTGAGGTGGTCCAGGTTTTTGGGATCGAGGCCGGTAACCTCGGCACCGAGTCCCTCGCCTTTCACATTGAGCGTCATGTACTGTCTTCTCCTGAATTCCTTGCCGTTCTGGTTGATGCGGATAAGGAAACCTCAGGTCACTCAACGTATTCTTGACGAATCCTTGAAGGATTCTTGGAGTCGCGGAGACAAGAGGAAAAGCTCGCACTGCGCGCGTCTCGATGCTTAGGTGGATCCATGGCAGTCGTCGACGGCCGTCATCTCGACGGGATATCCGAAACCGCTCTGCTCACGTTGCATCAGCGCGCGACCGAGGCCGCACGGCCCGACGGGATCATCGACGACCCGATGGCTATCGCCCTGCGCGACAGCATCGACTACGACTACCACCACTTCGGTCGCACCCACCAGGCGACGGCATTGCGCGCCTTGGCTTTCGACGACGGTTCTCGCGATTACCTAAGCAACCATCCGCGTGCCTCCGTGGTGGCACTGGCGGAGGGGCTGCAGACCAGTTTCTGGCGCCTCGACAATGGCGAGCTGACCTGGCTTTCGGTAGACCTCGAACCGATCGTGCGACTGCGGCGGCAACTGCTTCCGGAATCGGATCGGTTGCGATACTGCGCCCAATCCGCACTCGACTATTCCTGGATGGACGAGGTTGAAGACACGAATGGTGTGCTGATAACCGCCGAGGGGCTGTTTCAGTATCTCGAGCGCGATGTGGTCTACGACCTGATCGCGGCTTGCGCCAAACGGTTTCCCGGTGGTCAGTTGATCTTCGACAGCATCCCGTGGGTGTTGAGCGCATATTCGCGCAGACGCGGTTTCAGACCCAGTAAGCATTACACGGTGCCACCAATGCCGTTCTCCTTCACCGCCAACGAGTACGCCGAACTGCGCGCGTTCGACGGCGTCCGCGCGGTACGCGAGCTGCCGCCGCCGGCAGCGCGGGGCAAGGTCTTACGGTGGGCTCTTTCATTGGCATACCGGGCGCCTCTATTGGAGCGACTGCGGGCCCCAGTGACAGTCGTCGAATTCGGTTGAGAGGCACTTTCGCGAGCTCGTTGGTGTGCGCCGCGTGACAGGATGAGACCGGCCGGAAGCTCACCAGTCACATCAGCCACGCGAGTCCCTGCGCGTGTGGGCGAGCGATCTTGAAACTTGGTATCGCCCGCGCTATCACCTTGACAATCGCGACATGACCACCATTTTTGGTACATCAGTGGCATTCCAACGATCGAGTCGGTGGGGGCGCCCGACGCCGCGACCAGATGAGCTGCCAGGCCGAATGCCGAGAAAGCCTGAGCTGCAGAGCTTCTCATAACCGTCCATCCTAATTGGGCTAAATCGAGGCATACCAGAATGGCGGTGCCCTCGTCGAGATCGACGCCACCGCGGGAATCTACGAGGAAATCCCGCGCTAGCGTCGATCTCGATGAATTCATTCGCGAGCAGACGCAAACTTCCCCGATCACCGCCCCGGCGTGTCGGGGGATTTTTCGTCTGCTCGGCGGGGCTATGGCCATGTTTGCCAGGCTTGTTGTGGGATGCTGCGTGAGTGCGCCCTGCTGGGCTGGTGACGTTCCTGTTCACCGATGTCGAGGGTTCGACCCGTCGGTGGGAAGCCGATGCGGACGCGATGCGGGCAGCTTTGTCCGCGCACGACGAGGTGCTGCGCACGACCATCGAGGCGCACGGCGGCTGGTTGTTCAAGCACACCGGCGACGGCGTCTGTGCCGCGTTCGCGTCGCCACGATCAGCCGTCGACGCCGCGGTGGCCGCGCAGCGCGAGTTGGCGTTGCCGGTTCGCATGGGCATTGCGACCGGCGAGGCGGAGCTGCGCGGGGGCGACTATTTCGGTGCGGTGCTGAACCGGGCGGCGCGGGTGATGGCGGCCGGGCACGGCGGTCAGATCCTGGTGGCGGAGTCAACGGCCGGTCTGCTCAGTGGAGTTGATCTCGTCAATCTCGGTCCTCGGCGGCTGCGCGATCTGCCCAACCCGATTGGAATTTCTCAGGTCCGAGCACCGGGTCTGCGCACCGACTTTCCGCCGTTGCGTGCGCTGGATACCAGTCAGGGCAATCTGCGGCCCGCAGTCACCACTTTCATCGGCCGGGAGTCGGAGATCACCCAGGTTGAAGCGGCCGTACGCGCGCACCGGTTGGTGACGCTGACCGGCGTCGGCGGGGTCGGCAAGACCCGCCTCGCACTAGAAGTCGCGGCACGGCTGTCCGATGAATTCCCGGACGGCGTTTGGCTTTTCGAGCTGGCGGCTGTCGCCGACCCGGCGGCCGTGCCCGAAGCCGTGGCTGCGGTGCTCGGAATCACCCCGCAACCGGAAAAGAGCGTCGCCGAGAACGTGGCCGCCACTCTAGAGGGCCGTGTTCGGTTGTTGGTGTTCGACAATTGCGAGCACCTGCGCGACGCCGCCGCAGATCTGGTCGAGGCGATCCTGGCTCAGTCGACGAGCGTCAGGGTTCTTGCGACCAGTCGCGAAGGCTTGGGCATCGCGGATGAGCAGCTGTGGGTGGTGCCGTCGCTGGACGTCACGGCCGGAGTTGACTGCGCCGCGGTGGCCCTGTTCGTCGAGCGAGCCCGCAGCGTTGCCACCGGCTTCTCGGTCGAGGCGTCTGACGAGGCGACCGCGGTGATCGAAGTCTGCCGCCGACTTGACGGGATTCCGTTGGCCATCGAACTGGCGGCCTCACGCATGGCGTCGATGACCGCCGGCGAGGTGCGCGATCGCCTGGATCAGCGGTTCCGGCTGCTGGTCGGCTCGCGCCGCGGATTGGAACGCCACCAAACGTTGCGCCATGCGGTGGCGTGGTCCTACGAACACCTCGATGACGAGGAGAAGCAACTGCTCGATCGGTGTGCGGTGTTCGCCGGAGGATTCGATCTCGAAAGCACGTGCGCTGTAACAGGAACCGACGATACTGACGAATTTGCCGTTCTCGATCTGCTGGACGCGCTGGTGCGCAAGTCACTGTTGGTCGCCGACCGGACATCGGGACGCACCCGGTATTCGATGCTGGAGACGATCCGCCAGTTCGCCGAGGAGCAACTCGTCGCTCGCGGTGAGGCGGCAGTGGCCCGGACCGCGCACGCACGCTACTTCGCCGGACGCGAAGCCGACATCCTGGACGTATGGGACAGCCCCCGGCAACGGGACGCCTACAGCTGGTTCGCCACCGAGCAGGCCAACCTGCGCGCCGCGTTTCGGTGGGCCGCCGATTGCGGTGACCTCGACTCGGCAGCCTCCATTGCCACGTATGCGACGCTACTTGGCGCGATGGTCGAAAATTACGAACCCATCGCGTGGACCGAGGAACTGATCGCGCCCGCCCGGGCAGCCGGACATCCCCGACTCGCCGCCCTGTACACGTTGGCGTCATGGTGCTACCTGACTGGCGGACGGCTCGAGGAGGCCATCGATTACTGCGAGGCTGGCCAAAGCGTTGTCGCGGGCAGCCCCGAGCGGGTGCTTTACGGCTTCGAGACCTGGCTTGGCGGTGTGTACAACTTCACTGGCGAGTTCGAACGGAGTGTCGAGTGGACTCGGCTCCTACTGGCCCGCGGACCGGACCCATACGCAAATATCAGGGCCGGGCTGGTCTTCGGGCTAATACGGACAGGTTCTTACGCGGAGGCGGTGGCCGTCGCGAAAGACGTCCTCAAAGCCGCCGACGTCATCGCAAACCCATGGGCGGTGTCGTTTGCGTTGCTGACCTACGGGATAGCTTGCGGCGACGTCGATCCCGGCGGCGCGCGCGACGCGATGCGTAGGGGTCTGGCGATCGCTCAAGATAGCGGCAACCGTTACAACATAACCCATCTGGCGAATCTTCTCGGTCGGTTCGAGGCGCGATACGGGGAGCCGCTTGTTGCGCTCGATTATCTGGCTCTTGCCATCCGTAACTACCACGACTCGGGCAACAGCACCATCATGCGAGTTCCGCTCGCCGTTCTCGCCTCGATTCTGGAGCGACTCGGACACGCGGAGCCAGCCGCAACCATTGCCGGATACGCCTTCAGCCCAGTTACCGAATCCTGGACCCCTGAGATCAGTGCGCTGATCGCACGCCTGCGCCATGTGCTGGGCGATGAAGCTTACGAATCGCTGGCCCGAAGCGGTGCATCGATGACGGCCGCCGGCATCGCAGCGTGTGCCTTCGACCAAATCGACCAGGCCCGAGCAGAACTCATCGCTCGGCAGTGACCGCAGCGACGATGATCCGGGTGGTCAGCTCGGCACGCCGCCGTGAATACCGTTGCACGCCAGAAAGAATCGGATAAACCACGCCACCGACGACGGCATCCGCGGCTGATTCGGCCGTCAGTTCGTCGACGCCGTCGGCCAGCAGCCGGTTCCGGACGCTGTCGTGCAGCGGCTTGCTGAATCCCGCGCGCAGCTTCACCGCGGTGTCCTCGTGCTCCATGCCGGCAGCGGTCAACGTGCGCAGCATGGCCTTGCCGCGAAGGGTCGTCAGGCTCGTCGCGAGCTTGCCCACCCACTCCACCAGGTCGCCGGCCAGGTCATCGGTGTGGCGGACCGACGCAAGAATCTTGTCGGCGTCTTCGAGCATGACGTCGGCGACGAGCGCGGGACGGCTGGGCCACCAGCGGTAGATGGTCTGCTTTCCGACCCCGGCACGGGCCGCGACCGCCTCGATGCTCAGGCCGTCGAATCCACGCTCGAGCAGCAGTTCTCGCGTGGCGGTGACAATCGCCATGCGCGACTTCTCGCTTCGCCGCCGGGGCGGACTCGCCTGGCCCAGATCGGCTGGCATCTGGTGATCCTCTCGGGGTCGAACGCGCTTTACATATCCTGCCCCGCACCGTAGTCTTCCACAAGACGAGACGGTTCGTCTTGTAACACGAAAGGGTAGCTGCCTGTGGGCCTGGGCCTGACCCCGGAGCAGCAGACGCTCAGCGAATCCGTCGGGCAGTTCGCTGCCCGGCATGCGCCAATAGCTGCAACGCGGGACGACTTCGACGCGCTTGCGGACGGGAAGTTGCCGCCGTGGTGGGATGAATTGATCGCCAACGGCTTTCATGCAGTGCACCTGCCGGAGCATCTCGGCGGTCAGGGCGGCGGCCTGATGGACGCCGCCTGCGTGCTGGAGGCGGCGGCCAAGGCACTGCTGCCGGGGCCGCTACTGCCGACGGTGATCGCGGGAGGTGTTGCGTCGCTGGCTGATCCGGCGCCTGCTGCCGAATCACTGATACGCGACCTGGCGTCCGGTGCACCTGCGACGGTGATCCTCCCCGACGAGGGTGACTTCCAGGCTCGGGCCGCGGAAGGGCAGTGGCGGATCGACGGCACCTCGGACGTCGTCGCCGGCGCATGCTCGGCACGGAAGATCCTCCTTGGCGCACGGACCGCAGCGGGCGACGTCGTGTGGGTGCCGATAGACGCCGACAAGCCCACGGTCACAGTCGAATCCGTGTCCGGCACCGACCTGGCCACCGACGTGGGAGTCGTGCGCATCGCGCAATACGCCGTGGCCGAGTCAGACGTGCTCACCGGCATCGACCCGGACCGGGCAGCGTGCGTCGCGTTGGGTCTGGTGGCCGGCGCCACCGCCGGCATCGCGCAGTGGTGCGTCGAGGAGGTCACCGCGCACCTGCGAACCCGCGAGCAATTCGGCAAGGTGATCGGCACTTTCCAGGCCTTGCAGCACAACGCGGCAATGCTCTTGGTCAACAGCGAGTTGGCCACCGCGGCGGCCTGGGACGCCGTGCGTGCCGTCGAGGAGTCGGTCGACCAGCACCGAATCGCGGCGGCTGCAGCGGTGGTGATCGCGATTTCGCCGGTGCCCGATCTGGTGCTCGACACACTGACCATGTTCGGCGCCATCGGCTTCACCTGGGAGCACGACCTGCACCTGTACTGGCGGCGGGCCACCAGCCTGGCCGCGTCGACCGGCGGCGCGAGCCGTTGGGCCCGGCGACTGGGGCAACTGACGTGCACCCGGCAACGCGAGATGTCGGTCAACCTCGGCGATGCCGAACCAGACTTCCGGTCGTGGGTGGCCGAGACGCTGGACGCGGCAATGAAGCTGAGCAACGACCAACCAGGACGTCAGGGTGACTATGAAGACTTCAAGACCGGGCCGCAGCGCACCCTGCTCGCCGAGGCGGGGCTCATTGCGCCACACTGGCCGCCGCCGTGGGGAATAGACGCCGGCCCGCTGCGGCAACTCATCATCGACGACGAGTTCGCCAAGCGACCCGGCCTGGTCCGCCCCTCCCTGGGCATCGCCGAATGGATTCTGCCGTCTATGATCCGCGCCGCGTCGAAGGATCTGCAGGAGAAGCTGATATCGCCGACACAACGCGGCGAGATCGCATGGTGTCAGCTGTTCAGCGAGCCGGGAGCCGGCTCGGATCTGGCTGCGCTGACCACCCGGGCATCCAAGGTCGACGGTGGTTGGAAGATCAACGGGCACAAGATCTGGACGTCAGCAGCGCATCGCGCGGACTTCGGCGCCCTCCTGGCCCGTACCGACCCGTCAGCCGGAAAGCACCGCGGCATAGGGTATTTCATTGTCGACATGCGATCGCCAGGGATCGAAGTCCAACCGATCAAGACGGTAACGGGCGAGGCGCACTTCAACGAGGTCTTCCTCACCGACGTGTTCATACCCGACAAGATGCTGCTCGGCGGGCCGGGTGACGGCTGGACCCTCGCGATTGCCACCATGGCCGAAGAGCGGTCGGCCATCAGTGGCTACGTCAAGTTCGACAGGGCGGCCGCATTACGGGAGATCGCGTCCCAGCCGGGACCGGACCGTGACGACGCGGTACGAGCGCTCGGTGAGCTGGACGCGTACACCAACGCCATCAAGGCATTAGGGGTTCGGGAGACCATTCGATTGCTGGACGGCCAGCCGTCTGGACCGGCATCCAGCATCGCCAAGGTGGCCATGAATGTGCTGTTGCGGCGCACCTTCCAGGCCACGCTGCAGTTGACCGGCAGGCTGGCGATGCTGGCCGATTCCAAGCCCGCGATCGTAGAGCCATACCTGCACCTGCCTGCCGAGCTTTTGGGCGGCGGTACCAGAGAGATTCAGCTGAACATCATCGCCCAGATGATCCTCGGGCTGCCCCGAAAGTAAGGACACGCCATGGGATTACGTGGGGAAGCCGCGATCGTCGGATACGTCGAACTTCCGCCGGAGCGGCTCAACAAAGCCTCACCCGCGCCGTTCGTCATCGAACAATGGGCGCAACTCGCCGCCGCGGCACTCGGTGATGCCGGACTGCCGGCCGACGTCGTGAACGGCATTGTCGCTTCGCACCTGGCCGAGTCGCAGATCTTCGTCCCCTCCACGATCGCCGAATACCTGGGCATCGGTGCCAGATTCGCCGAGCATGTGGATCTGGGCGGAGCCAGCGCCGCGGCCATGGTGTGGCGGGCAGCCGCGGCGATCGAACTCGGCATCTGCGACGCCGTGTTGTGCGCGCTACCGGCTCGATACATCACACCGATGTCGAAGAAGAAGCCCCGGCCGCTGGTCGATGCGATGTTCTTCGGTTCCTCGAGCAATCAATACGGTTCTCCGCAGGCAGAATTCGAGATCCCGTACGGCAATCTCGGGCAGAATGGGCCATACGGCCAAGTGGCGCAACGGTATGCGGCCGTCTACGGCTACGACGAACGGGCCATGGCCAAGATCGTCGTCGACCAGCGGGTCAACGCCAACCACACCGATGGCGCCATTTGGAAGGACAAGCCGCTCACTATCGACGACGTGCTGGACAGCCCGGTCATCGCCGACCCGCTGCACATGCTGGAGATCGTCATGCCATGCGTCGGCGGCGCCGCCGTCGTCGTCGCCAACGCCGACCTCGCGCGACGCACACGACATCGTCCGGTCTGGATCAAGGGATTTGGCGAGAATGTGCCGTTCAAAACCCCGACCTACGCGAAAGACCTGTTGCACACACCAATCGTCGAAGCGGCCCAAACCGCCTTTGTCATGACGGATTTGACTCGTGATCAGATGGACATGGTGTCGATCTACGACTGCTACACCATCACCGTGCTGCTATCGCTCGAGGATGCGGGCTTCTGCGAAAAGGGCAAGGGCATGGAGTTCGTGGGAAGCCACGACCTGACCTTCCGCGGAGACTTCCCGCTGAACACCGCGGGCGGACAGCTGGGCTTTGGCCAAGCGGGGCTGGCGGGCGGAATGCACCACGTCTGCGACGCCACCCGCCAGATCATGGGACGCGCGGGTGCGGCGCAGGTTCCGGACTGCAACCGCGCCTTCGTGTCCGGCAACGGCGGCATCCTTTCCGAGCAGACCACGCTCATCCTGCAGGGCGACTGAACGAAAGACAGAGTCATGCCAATCAGCTTCGAGCGGCCGATGCCCGTCAAAACACCTACCACCGCGCCGTTTTGGGATGCGCTGGCCGAGCACCGAATCGTTATTCAATATTCGCCGTCGGCGCAGTCCTACGTGTTCTATCCGCGGGTGCGCGCTCCGGGAACCCTGGCCGACGACCTGGAATGGCGCGAGATTTCTGGCATGGGGACGCTGTACTCGTTCACGGTTGCCCGAAGGCCGGTAAGCCCGCACTTCGCCGACGCCGTCCCGCAGCTGCTCGCGATCGTCGAATGGGACGAGGGGCCAAGGTTTTCCACCGAAATGGTGAACGTCGATCCTGGTGATCTGCGCGTCGGGATGCGGGTGCGGCCGGTGTTCGTCGATTATCCGGAGCACGACGTTACAATGCTGCGCTACCAGCCCAGCGACTAGGAGATCGCGAGCGCGGCAGAGCTGGGCGAAGCGGGTTGCCTACATCCTGACTGGGCTTACATCTGCGCCCAAACGATTTTCGTTTGCAGGTAAGTGTCGATGCCGGCCTTGCCCGACTCGTAGCCCCAGCCGGACTGCTTGTACCCGCCGAAGGGCATTGAGTGGTCGAACTGCATCTGACAGTTCAGCCCGACGGTTCCGGCCTTGAGCCGCTTGGCCAGCCGGTGCGCGCGGCCAAGGTTTGTGGTCCAAGCCGTCGCTGCCAGCCCGTAGGTGCTGTCGTTGGCCAGGGCGATCGCTTCGTCATCGTCGTCGAACGGAAGGATCGTGACCACCGGCCCGAAGATCTCCTCCTGGAACAGCCGGCTCGCCGCGGGGTCGACGTTGGTGACCACGGTGGGGTGGACGAAGTAGCCCTTCCGGTCGAGGCGGTGCCCGCCGGTGACCAACTCGTTGCCGTCGGACTTGCCCTGTTCGATGTATCCCAGGACGCGGGTGAGTTGCTTCTGGCTGATCAGCGGCCCGACCATGGCGCCCTCGTCCTTGGGGCCGCCCAGCAGCATGTTGTTGGCCATGTTGGCGATGCCCTCGACAACCTGCTCGTACACGCCGCGCTGCGCGAAGATGCGCGATCCGCACACGCACGCCTGGCCGGAGTGGATGAACGTCCCGAACGACGCCATTGGAATGGCCATATTCAAATCGGCGTCATCGTAGATCAGCACCGGCGACTTGCCGCCGAGTTCCAGCGTGACCTTGTTCAGGTTGCTGTTCGCCGACGCGTGCACGATTTCCCGACCGACTTCCGTCGACCCGGTGAACGCCACCTTCTCGACATCGCGGTGTGCGGTGATGGCCGCACCGGCGGTGTGACCGTAGCCGTTCACCAGGTTGACGACGCCCTCGGGGACTCCGGCTTCGGCCAGAATCCTCTCGAGGACAAGCGCTGACAACGGCGTCTCCTCGGCGGGTTTGACGACGCTGCTGCAGCCCGCTGCCAGCGACGGCGCCAGCTTGGCGCAGAAATTGAAGACCGGCCCGTTCCACGGGAATATCAGCCCCACCACCCCGTAGGGCTCTTTGAGGGTGTAGGTGTGCATGTGCGAGTCGACGCCGGTGAGGCCGCCGGTGTTCACGTCCCGGGCGATGCCGTCGATCTTGGTGCACCAGCCGGCGTAGTAGCGGAACCATTCGGAACCCACCTTGGTGATGATCTGCGCCTGCGCCGGCGGAATGCCGGCGTTGAGCGACTCGAGCTCGGCGAGGATGTCGGCGTTCTGGTCGATCAGATCGGCGACGCGCCAGAGCACCTTGGCCCTGTCGTAGTCGGGCAGACCGGACCAGACGCCCGACTCGGCGGTTGCCTTGGCGCGCGCGACCGCGTCGTTGATGGCTTCGGGTCCGCAGTCGGTGAACTCGGTGATCTGCTCCTCGGTGGCAGGATCGATGATCGGGATGACGTCACCGGTGCCGGGTCGTTCACGAATCTCGTCCAGCACAGCCTGCACCGTCATGGGCACTCCTCCTTGAGTATCCGGCTCGTCAAGATCCGTAGGTTATGCGCTTAACCAGTGGTTGTCCAGTGGGTCCGCTCGCAGAGTCGTTCGAGACTGCGGCCAGGGCTGCTCCGCACAGCGACGCGCGCTCACCGCAGTTTCGGCGACCTCACCGCAGACTCGACGCAGCGATCATGTGCTGACTGCCGCTCGCTCAAGTCGATGCGCGCACGATCAAGCGAGCGATGTCGGTCGGCTCCGGAGGCGGCTGGGCCGGATAGCCCAACTCGGTGAGCACCGCTGCGAGCGCGGCATCGGCAACGGCACCGGGGTTGAATTCCACCGTGGTCAAAGGTGGTGTGCTGAGCACACCCATGGGACTCGCATCGACACCGATCACGGCCAGATCTTGTGGACAGCGAAGCTGCGCCTGGTGGATCCCGTAGAGGACCAGACAGGCTATGTCGTCGCTCTGCGCGCACACCGCGGTGACGCCGTCGCCCACCCAGCCAGCTGCCACATCGGCCGCGTTGTCCGCGGTGATCTCACTGACGCGCACGGGCGCCAGCCCACGTAATTGCGCTGCGCGCGAAACGCCTTCGAACCAGTAGTCGCCCAGAGCCCGCCATTTGGCGACGCCGGTGTATGCAAATGCGATGGCGTGGTGACCGCGCGTGACGAGATGGTCGACCCGCATCTCCCCGATCGAAAGGTGCGGATCGCCGAGGGCGGGCAGCGTCCCGATTTCGATGTACGGAATCACGGCGGCTTTCACCGCGCTCACCGCGGCCTCGCTGAGCGGGAACAGACTCGTCACTGCGACCGGGTCGAGATTCTCGATCGCGTCGACGACGATTTGATCATCGTCAGTCTCGAAAATCTGCACCTGCAGCAAACCGAGGCGCGCCAATTCCGTGGTCATGCGACTGCCGGCTTGCATCGGCATCTCACCCACCGCTACATGCGGAATCACGTACAAGACCACACCGCTTTTGCCGCGGGCGAGATTACGCGCGGCGAGGTTGGGCCGATAGCCCAAGAGCTTCGCGGCGCGGTAGACCTCGTCCCGGGTTTGCTCGGAGATTCTGCGTCCTTCGGCGTTGTTCAGGACGTAACTGACCGTCGCGGTCGACACACCGGCCAACCGGGCCACGTCAGCGGTGGTTGGCCGGACAGCTTTGTTAGTGGTCAACTCGCATCACCTTTTCCGGCCCGGTCATGCCTCATGGTGGCATGCGGATACGAGCGCCGTCACCAGCGCGGCGGGCGGATAAGCGAGTAACTTGTCCGCTACGTCGTCAAGCCACCTTCGGAAACGTGAGAGGCATCCCATGACCGACCAGGACCGGCGAGCGCGCCGCGAGGCCAGGAAAGCTCGAGTGATCGAGCACATGCAGAGCGAGAACGTGCAGGAGTGGGACCGGACCATGGCAACTTTCAGCCATGCCCGCTACGAGTTGCCCGACGGGACGGTGATCGACGGCGCCGAGAACGTGATGCGGTATTGGATCGAAGGCCGCACGCTGGTGCCTGATCAGCGTAACGAGCTGATCGAACTGACCCACCTCGACGACGGCCGAGTGCAGATCGAGTTCTGGCTGCGCGGCACACCCGCCGCCAGTGGCGAGCCGTTCGAGGCGCGGCTCTGGGCGGTGTTCGGCTTCGACGAGAACGATCTCATGACTGGCGAGAAGGTGTATGCGGCTAGGCCGACGGCCGATCAGCTCGCTGGCTAGTCCGGAAGAATCCAAGGACTAATAGTCAGATCAGTCGATGTGGTCCACTGCGGGCGACTGCACGGCGCTCGAGCACCCAGCAGTCCGCTGGGCTTTCAGCAATGCCATGCTACAGCTGGATTTAGCGCTCACCGCAGCTGACAGCCGTACAGAGCAACCGTGCGCCGCCGATCGTTGACACTGTGACGCAGATCAATGTCTACTAGTCATCAGCCAACCGGGAGTGCAGCATGAATAAGGACGATCTGATCCTGATCAGCGTGGACGATCACATCGCCGAGCCGGCCGACATGTTCGACGCGCACGTGCCCGCAAAATACAGGGACCTCGCCCCCCGGGTGATCATCGAGCCCGACGGCATCCAGCAGTGGTATTACGGCGAGATCCGCGGCCGCAACATGGGCCTGAACGCCGTCGCCGGAAAACCCCGCGAGATGTACAACGTCGACGCCTCACGCTACGACGAAATGCGGCCCGGATGCTTCAACGTCGACGAGCGGATCCGCGACATGAATGCCGGCGGGCAGCTGGCGGGTTTGAACTTCCCGAATTTCACCGGCTTCTCGGGCCAGGTTCTCAACCAGGGCCCGGATCGCGACGTCAACCTGGTGATGATCAAGGCCTACAACGACTGGCATATCGACGAATGGTGCGGGACCTATCCGGGGCGGTTCATTCCGTGCGGCATTCTGCCGCTGTTCGACGTCGCCGAAGCGGCCAAGGAAGTCAAACGACTCGCGGATAAGGGCTGTCATGCGGTCACGTTCTCCGAAAATCCGGAGGCGTTGCAGATGCCCAGCATCCACACCGAGTACTGGTACCCGCTCTTCGAGGCCGTTTGCGAGAACAACACCGTGCTCTGTACGCATGTCGGCTCCGCATCGCGGTCTCCGATGGTGTCGACGGACGCCCCGCCCAGCGTGATGATGACGGCGTCGTCGATGATGAGCATGTTCACCTTCACCGAGCTGATTTGGGCCGAGTTCTGGGCCGACTTCCCGCAACTCAAGTTCTCCCTCACCGAGGGCGACGTCGGCTGGATTCCGTACTTCCTCTGGCGTGCCGAGCATGTCTACCAACGACATTCGGGTTGGACACTGGCGAAATTCCCGCCTGGCTGCAGCGGACCGATCGACGTCTTCAAGCGGCATTTCTACACCTGCTTCATCAGCGACAAGGTCGGCGTGCGAAACATGGAGTGGTTCAACGAGGACATGCTGTGCTGGGAGTCCGACTTCCCGCACTCCGACAGCAACTGGCCGTTCGCGCCTGAGGACGTCATCGAAACCATGGGGCACCTGGACGACTCAGTGATCAACAAGATCACCCACGAAAACGCCATGACCGCTTACTCGTTCGACCCGTTCCGCCACATCCCCAAAGAACACGCCCGCGCCGGTCACCTGCGCGCCCAGGCCACCGAGGTCGACGTGGTCACCCATGTCGGTCACCAGGCCAGCCAACGTGACCGCGACGCCTGGACCAGAATGACGACTTTTGCGTTGCAAGCACAGGGCATACCGGCGCCGGTGACGGCGGAGGCCACCGGAATCGCCGGCCGCGCGACCACTCTGGGCAACTGAGCGTGACCGCACTGCCGCCGTTCGCCGGTTGGCGCGTTTTGGAGCTCGCCAACGGTATCGCGGTGTCCTACTGCGGCAAGATGTTCGCCGACGCCGGCGCAGAAGTGGTGAAAGTCGAATCGCGGCGGGGTGATTTGCTGCGCCGGTGGTCGGCTGGCGGTCCGCCGGGCGCCTTGTTCGGTTATCTGGCCGCGGGCAAGAAGTCGGTGGTGAACGAGGTCGAGACGGCGGGGCTGCTCGGCGGTGCGGACATCGTGCTCACCGACCTCACCGATGGCTGGACACTCGACGCTATCACCGCTCACACTGCCCCGTCGGCGGTAGTCGTCGCCGTAACACCTTTCGGTACAGCCGGTCCCTATGTCGACGAGCACCTGATTGCCAACGAATTCATCCTGCAGGCGTTGTGCGGCTCGATCGCGGGCCGGGGCTGGCCGGACGACGAACCGGTACAGGCGGGCGGCCGGCTCGGGGAGTGGCTGGCGGGCACGTTCGCTGCGGCCGTGGCCGCTGCGTCGGCTCGGCATGCCTTTCGGGGCGGTGGTGGCGAGGTAATCGACGTGTCGACGTTCGAGGCGATGGTGATCGCGATGGGCGGCTTGTCCGCCATGTCGGCCAGCGTGCTGGGCGCGGATTCCCTTGTGCATCAACGCAGTCTGGAACTCCCGTCGATCGTTCCCACCGCTGACGGAATGGTCGGCTTCTGCACCATCACCGCACAGCAGTTTCAGGACTTTCTGGTGATGATCGATCGCGCCGATCTGGCCGACGATGCCGAGCTGGCATCGATGACGGGACGGATCACCCGGCGCGACGAATTCCTTGGCATGGTCGGCGAGTGGACCGAGACCCGCTCCACAGCCGAAATCGTGGATCTCGCTGCGGCATTCCGGATTCCGGTGGCACCCATAGCCACCCCGGCCACATTGCCGAAGATCGACCACTTCGTGCAGCGCGGCGTGTTCGTCGAGTCGGGGCAAGGGGTGCTGGTGCCGCGCGTGCCGTATCGCAGCGACGCGCTGACGACCACGCCACCCGGCCCGCCGCCAACGCTGGGCGCCGACAACGGCCGCGTGCAATGGCCTCCCCGCCCCGAGCGGCCTGGTGATTCCGGCGCACTTCCGTTGTCAGACATACGCATAACCGACCTCACCGCGTTTTGGGCCGGACCCGTCGCCACTCAACTCCTTGGTGCGCTGGGCGCCGACGTGATCAAACTCGAAGGAGTTCGCCGCCCCGACGGCATGAGATTTTCCGCGGGCCGCCCACCTGACTGGGACCAGTGGTGGGAGTGGGGGCCGGTATTTCTGTGCAGCAACAACAACAAGCGCGATGTCAGCGTCGAACTCAGCACCGAAGCCGGACGCGGCATCGCGTTGGAGCTCATTGCCGCAAGCGATCTCGTCATCGAGAACTTCTCACCGCGGGTGATGGAGAATTTCCGCCTGGAATGGGATGCGGTCAGTGCGGCCAGCCCGCGTGCCGTGATGGTCCGGATGCCGGCATTCGGTCTCGACGGGCCGTGGCGCGATCGGGTGGGATTCGCCCAGACGATGGAACAGGCAACCGGAATGGCCTGGATGACCGGACATTCCGACGGGCCGCCGATCATTCCCCGCGGCGCGTGCGATCCGATAGCCGGGCTGCACGCCGCGTTCGCCGCCATCGCGGCGCTGGTGGTACGCGACCGCGACGGGATCGGCGTGCACGTGGAATCGACCATGGTGGAGTCGGCGCTGAATGTGGCAGCCGAAATGCTGGTGGAGTACTCGAGCAACGGAATCGAAATGCGTCGCAACGGAAACCGGGGCCCCGGCGCATGCCCGCAAGGAGTTTATCCCTGTCGAGGGGACGACGAGTGGGTGGCGCTTGCCGCAATGGACGACGTTGCCCGCGGCGCGGTCGCTGACCTGGTCGGCGAACCTGCTGCCGCCGCACGGCAGGACCGAGTCGACGAACTGGACAAGCTGATCTCGGATTGGACCGCCCGGCGTTCGGTGCACGAAGCGGTCGACGAACTGCGTTCCCGTGGTGTGGCCGCAGCGCCGGTGGTGGCACCGCCCGCACTGCTGAATGATCCGCAACTACTCGCGCGGGGCTTCTGGGAACCCGTGGAGCATCCCGTCGCCGGGACATTCCTATGCACCGGGATGCCGTTCTCGTTCGCCGGCAAACCGCGTCGTTGGATCCGGCGGGTGCCGCCGTTGTACGGGCAGCACACCGACGAGGTGCTCACGGGTGTGCTCGGGCACAGCCGGGAGGATCTGGTTTCGTTGCGAGAGTTAGGCGCAACAAGTACACGGCCGGCAGGATTGTGACGCAACGTATCTCGGTGACCCTCTGCGTGCCGCCGCGCGCCGGCGAACTGTGCGCACCGGTGCGCTTCTTGGTGCGGCAGGACTCGCTGGTGATGGAGCTGACCGCTCGGCACCGGATCACCGGCGTCGAATGGGACGAAGCCGAGCGTGCGGTGGCTATGCTCGTCGAGATCACCGACCCGCAAACCGCCCGCCCCGTCGACGTGCGCGTCGACATCGTCGAAGCCGGCACGGCACCCGCTGATCCCCGGACCGTCATGATCGGCACCATCACGCACGACAGACGCCAATATGACGTGCTGGGAACGTATCTCGGTGTTGTCGCGGACGAAAACTGATCGGGAACGGAGTGAGTTTGACGAAGTGCACCGCAGCCATCGTCGGAGTGCACAACACCCGACAGGGCCGTCGGCTGGACGGGGAGACGTCACGCGGCCTCGCGCTCAAGGCCATTCACGGCGCACTGCTCGATGCCGGCCTGAGCCTGAACGATGTTGACGGCATCAGCGCGGGCCCACAATCCACGGCGCTGATCTACGACCTGCGGATCGGACCGGCGTGGCAGGGGCTCGGCTTTGGGGTCGGCATGATCACCGAGGCCGCATCCGCAATCGAGCACGGCATGGCCGACGTCGTCGTGCTCGTCGCCGCCCAAGCAGGCGAATACCGCGATCACGAAGCCACGGCGCCGTGGACCAGACCGGAGAACGAATTCGTCGCGCCATGGGGGATGTTCACCACCGCTGAGTTCGCCCTCATCGCCCGCCGTCACATGCACGTCTATGGCACCACACGCGAACAACTGTCGATCGTCGCGGCGACGATCCGTAACAACGGTTCACGAAACCCGGAAGCCGTTTATTACCAACGTGGTCCGTTCAGCCCGGGCGATATTACGGCATCACGTCCGGTGGCCGAACCGTTCCATCTGCTCGACTGCGCCACCACTTCTGAGGGCGGATGCGCGCTGGTCGTCGCGAACATCGACAAAGTCGAAACTGCCGGCCGGCCAATGTATGTCCTCGGCAGCGGCGCCGACTTCCACGGCCCGTCATATCAGCACCCCCCGGCGTGGGACCTCGCAGGCCGCCGCCGCGATCACGGTCACCACGTCAATGGCGTCGTGGGCAGGCGCGCAGCCGACCGTGCCTTCAGCTTCGCCGGGTTGCGACGCGACGACGTCGACGTCTTGGAACTCTACGACCCGTTCTCCTTCGAGATCATCCGCCAATTGGAGGCTTTCGGCTTCTGCGCCGATGGCGAGGGCGGGCCATTCGTCGCCGACGGGCACATCGCGATCGACGGCAGCCATCCGATCACCACGGACGGAGGAACCATGTCCTTCAGCCATGCGGGCGCCAACCCGCAGATGATGCAGCGCGCCGTCCGGGCCGTTGAGCAATTACGCGGTGTGGCAGGCGATTTGCAGGTGCCCGACGCACACGTCGCGCTCTGCAGCAACGGAGGAGCTGGGGCGCTGTTCACCACGGTGCTGATTCTGGGAGACGAGCCACGATGACTTTGTTGAATCCGCAATCCGGGCCGGTTCCACATGCCGTTAGCCATCTCAGCGCTCCGTTCTGGGACGCGTGCCGCGCGGGGGAGCTGCGCTACCAATGTTGCCGGGCGTGCGGTGCAGCGAACTTCCCGCCGACCGAACACTGCCGTCAATGCCTTTCCGACGACCTGGTTTGGAACGCGAGCGACGGCGTTGGCGAAATATACAGCTGGACAGTGGTTTACCGGCCCGTGACCGCGGAGTTCACTCCGCCCTACGCGCCGGCGATCGTGACCCTGGACGAGGGATATCAGATGCTGACCAACATCGTCGGGGTCGAACCCGACCAGCTGACGATCGGTATGCGTGTGCGGGTGCAGTTCCATCCGGTTGGTCCCGACGTCAGGTTGCCTTATTTCACGAGGTTGCGGTGAGCCCGCAACGCACCAGCAACGGCTTGCCGGTAACGGCTTACCTCGTGCTGGGCGTGCTGGCCGCCAACGACGAGCAACTGACCGCCGGGGAGATCAAGGTCCGCGCCGAATTGTCGGTCGGCCACTTCTACTGGTCGCCGTCGGTCAGTCATGTGCGGCGCGAACTCAACCGGTTGCTGGCGCGGGGCATGGTCAACGAGATCGGCGCGCAGTCCGGCAAGCGTGCCATCACGTTGTACGAGACAACCGACGCCGGACTCGACGCGCTGCACCGGTGGGTGCAAGATTTCCCCGGCCAGGAGCGGGTCGTCATCAAGCACCCCGTCATCCTCAAGACCTGGCTCGCCCGCGGTGATGACCCAGCGCGCGTCGTCGATACGTTGGACCGGCATCTGGAGGCGACGCGCGCACGGCTGGACGAGGCACTCTGGTCGCGCCGCCGTTCTCGTGAAGTCGGCATCATCGACGACCCGCAGCAGCGGTACTCCTTCGCCGTCCTCGACTATGCGATCCGTGGCCTCTACGCCGAAATCTCCAACATCACCCAGCTGCGCGACGAAATCGCAAGCGGCACAACGCGAGATCCGGTCAAGCGGGTACGACGTCCGAAGGGTCAGATGCGTCGCCGCGCTCGCGTTATCTAGGCGCCCACCATCATCAGCCCGCCGTCCACCGCCAGCAACTGCCCGGTGATGAAGCCCGAGCCGGGTCCGGCGAGGAAAACCAGCATCGGCCCGACGTCACGGACGGGGTCTCCCAAGGCCCCGCCCAGCGGAATCATCGACTTGATCTGTTGGTCGATCAGGGCGCCGGCGTCGGGACCGAGGAAATCTCGCAATCGGTCCGCGCCGGCCGTCTGCACCGCAGGCGCCAGCGCGTTGACGGTGACGTTGTCGGCGGCCCAAACCCGGGCCGCGGATCGTGTCCAGGCCTGCACCGCGCCCTTCGTCGCGGCGTAGACGGCCGAGATCGGGCTGCCCACAACGGCTTCCGAGGAGCCGAAGTTGATGATGCGGCCTCCTTTGGGCACCTGGTCTTTCATCACCGCATATGCGGCTTGATTGGTGAGGATGGTCGCCTTCACGTTCGTGTCCAACAGGAACGAAATGTCGTCCGGGCTGATGTATCCGGGTACCCCGGCTTGCCACAGTCCGGCGGCGTTCACCAAGACGTCGAGCCCGGCGAGCTGCGCGGTCGTTTGCCGCACCATCGCCGAGACCGCGTCGGCGTCACGCACGTCGCACTGCAACCAGGTCGCCGCGAGATCATCCGGCGGCGGAGTCTGGTGGTACGTCGCGGCTACCTGCGCCCCCGCTTCGGCGAGCACCCGTACGGCGGCCGCGCCGATGCCGGTCGCCGCGCCGGTCACCAGGACTCGTCGGCCTCGCAGTGGTTGCGCCCCATCTGACATGGCCGAAACGCTATCTGCCCACCATCAGTGACGATCGGTCGGCCTCAGCGAGAACAGTCCACCGCGATCTCCGGGGGCTTTCGGAGGCTCGCGTGTGAATCCTGGGGCAGACGGGTGAACACAGGAGCGGTTCCGGCCAAAGCCGACGCTGTACACCGGACGCGACACAAAACCGCGTCCTATGGCAGCGTGCCCTGCTGACTCAGACTGAACAACACGTAGGCAACGCACACCAAGAAGTTCAACACCACCAGAACCAGGCCGGCGAACACCAGCGAGCGAGCGCTGCGGCGGCGCAGGCGCTGGAATCTCGCGCAACGCTCGTCGTGGTTGATACGCGTCGCGATCAGAGCGAAATTGAAGTCGGTCATTTCGTCGTCTGTGACGGGGCCGCCGGCCAGCATCTCCTGCAGTCGTTCCGGCGAGGTCTTGACGCCGACGCTCGCGAAACACCTGCTCAACCGCCTCGCCTGTCTACGGCCGAGGACCGGGCCTCGCATCGGCAGCTGCCGCGGAAGCCGCTTTCGTTGGTCGCCCCAGGGGTTTGACGGGGTCGTCACAACGGGGAGCCTAGTTCGCAGAGTCCACTTTCGGGGCGGTAAAAGCCAAATACATCTGCTGGCGCCATCCCGTCGAGTCGGACGGGCTAGGTCCGCACCGCGATCGTCGACAGCAGATCGGCGAGTTGGTCCGGCCGGTCCAGCATCGAAAAGGTTCGTGCACCGGCAATGACCTCGAGGCGGGCGTTGGGAATGGTCGCGGCCAGTCGTTTCCCGTCGTCGAGCTCGAAGAACTTGTCGTCAGCGGACCAGGCGATGAGCGCCGGCTTGTCGAACTCAGGCAGCCGGGCGGCCACGCCGGTGGTGACCTCGGTGCGCATCGACAGCGAGAATTGGCGCAGATCTTCCGCGATCGCGGGGTCGGACATCGCCGGACGCACCCACTCCGCAGCGAGTTCCTCCACGTCGTGGTATGCCAGGTCGCCATACGCGCGCTTGCGCGCGACGGGGGCCCGCATGACCTGCAGTGCACTGCGGAACAGTGCCTTCGACTTGGCCGCAGCAATCACCGGTTTCAGGATCGGCGGCGGAAAGTGTTCGAACGCATCGCAACTCGTCAACACCAGCGCGCCGATCCGCTCGGGATGATGCACGGCCACGAGTTGGGTGACGACCCCCCCGGTGTCGTTGCCGACCAGCACCACGTCGTCGAGCCGCAGGGCCTCCAGCGTGTCGGCGACGATGTGCGCGATGCCGGTGATGGTCCGGTCGGCGCCGGGGCGCAGTGGCTCGGGATGTGCGCCGAGCGGCCAAGTCGGAGCGATGCATCGCAGGCCCTGGCCGGCGAGACGCTGGCTCACCTGACGCCAGAGCTCGCGGCCCATCATGTAGCCGTGCACGAACACGACAGGCCTGCCGTCTTCGGGTCCGGTTGCTTCGTAGTGGATGGTTCCGGCACTAATGTCGATCGTCGACATGGATTGACTCCTACTTCGGGATAGAGTTACAAACAGGCTGTCTGTTCGTAAGTTACCAACAGGTTGTATGGAAATCAAGAGACGCACTCAGGAAGAGCGCTCCGCGGCAACCCGCGACGCGCTGATCTCCGCTGCCCGCAAGCTCTGGGGACAGCGGGGCTATGCGGAGGTGGGCACCCCGGAAATCGCCAAGGAGGCGGGGGTGACCAGGGGTGCGATGTATCACCAATTCGCCGACAAGGCAACGCTATTCCGCGAGGTCGTCGAGGCCGTGGAGCAGGATGTGATGGCCCGGATGGCGATCACCGTGGCCTCCTCGGGGGCGACGACGCCCGCCGACGCAATTCGGGCCGCGGTCGACGCCTGGCTCGATGTGTCCAGCGATCCCGAGGTGCGACAGCTGGTCCTGCTCGATGCGCCCGCTGTACTCGGCTGGGCCGGGTTTCGTGACGTTGCCCAGCGTTACAGCCTGGGCATGACCGAGCAATTGCTTACCGAGGCAATCCGCGCGGGTCAACTGGTTCGGCAGCCCGTGCGGCCGCTGGCAACGGTGATGATCGGCGCGCTCGACGAGGCGGCGATGGCCATCGCGACGGCCGACGACCCAAAGCGGGCCCGCAAGGAGATCAGGTTTGTGTTGCGCCGCCTCATCGACGGCATGCTTTCCTGATGCCGAGCAGACGCAAAATCGCCTATATCATGCCCGAAAATGGGGATTTTGCGTCTGCTCGCGCCACTATAGTCACCCTTTGACCAGGCGGCCGTCCTTGATGATGGCGGTGAAAGCCTCGTGGGGCCGGGCCAGCAACGAAATATCGGCGACCGGGTTGCCGTCGACGAGAATCAAGTCGGCCAAAGCCCCTTCGGCCACCACACCCAGTCGTCCCGGGTAGGGGTTGCGGGGCCCGGACATGGCCAGCAGTTCCGCATTGCGAATCGTTGCCTGCTGCAGCACTTCGGCCGGCGTGTACCAGCGGGTGAGCTTGGCGAGTTGAGCGCCTTGCCGGCGGGCGAGCTTGTCGTCGAACAGGATGTCCGTCCCGAACGCCACCTTGACCTGGTGCTTGATGGCCAACTGATACGCCGTGTCGGTGCCCGCCGTCATCTCCAGGAATTTCGCCTGATTAGCCGGGGGCAGGGGTACCGCGTCCTTGTCGTCGAGGAACGGCTGCAGGCACCACCAAATGTCCTTTTCGGCCAGCATGGCGGCGGTCTCCTCGTCGGCAAGGTGGCCGTGTTCGATGCAGCGGACGCCGGCGTCGACGGCAGTGCGGATGGCGCGCGGCGTATAGGCGTGCACCGTGACATAGGTGCCCCAGTTCTCCGCAGCCTCGACCGCGGCGCGAATCTCGGCCTCTGTGTATTGGGCAACATCGAGCGGGTCGTACGGCGAGGCGCAGCCCCCGCCGGCCATCAGCTTGAGCTGAGATGCCCCGCGCCGCAACATCTCTCGCGCACCGCGAAGTACCTCGGCTTCGCCGTCGGCGATGACGGCAGCGCCAATGATCTCGCTGTAGCTCAGATGCCCGGTCACGCCGCGGGGAACTTCGTTGGGCAGCCGGAAGTCGCCGTGCCCACCGGTCTGGGAGATGAAGCCGCCCGCCGGGAAGATCCGCGGGCCGTCGACGACGCCCTCGTCGATGGCCTGCTTAAGGCCGAACACCGGACCTCCCAGGTCGCGGACCGTGGTAAAGCCGCGCAGCAATGTCTCGCGAGCGTTGACGATCGCTCGGGCGAAGACGTAGCCGATTTCGCTGAGCTGCGCGACGGCTGCCGGAACGGTGGTGAACATCGCGTGCCAGTGCGCGTCGATCAAGCCGGGCAGCAGCGTCTTGCCGGTCCCGTAGATCGTCTGGGGGGCGGACGCGGACGGCTCGGTCCGCGCCGCGGGGCCTACCGACACCACCAGCCCGTCCCGGACGCTGACGTCCATCGGCCCGACGACGCGAGCCGCGACGCTGTCGAAGACATGGACGTTCGAGATCCGCAGCTCCGGAGTTTCCACCGCTTCAGCCTAGCCACGCCGAGCAGACGCAAAATCACCGAATTTCGGCAAGAATTGGGCGATTTTGCGTCTGCTCGCGCCAGTTACCGGTGGTGCTCGGCGAAGAATTGCCAGATGGTGGCGGTGGCGTTGAGCGCCGACGACGGTCCGGGCAGGCCGAACCTTTCCACCAGCGGACTGGGCTCACCGCCGGGCCACTGATGGCCGGCCCCCGCCACCGAGATCAACTCCACCGTCCGCCCGTCCGCGCACACGGCCGTAGAGGTCGTCACCGGTCCGGAAGTGTTAGCGGCTGGTTCTGCGCAGGCGTCGATGGCACGCCAGGTGGCGTTGACCGACGGTACGGATGGGCCGTCGACACGTGGGTTGCCGTTGATCGCGAAGACCTTGCCCGGGCCGCCGTCATAGGGCACCCGGTCGTCGGCGGTGCCGTGGATTTGCAGCACCGACGTAGGCCGAGCGTGCGAGCAATCGGTGAGCAACGTCCCCGCGACCGGCGCGATCGCCGCGAACATGTCGGTCTGGCATCCCAATCGAAGCGCCATCATGGCTCCGTTGGACATCCCGGTGACATACACGCGGGCCGGATCGATGGACGTCTCTTGCCCGATCGCCGAGACCATGGCCGTGATGAATGCGTCGTCGTCGACGCCGGTGCGCTGCGAATTGCCGCAGCATGACCCAGCGTTCCAGGCGCGGTTGAGACCGTCGGGGTAGGCCACCAGGAAATGCCCGTTGTCGGCTTCGGTATCCCAGTGATAGGCGCGTTCTGCCTGCGGGCCGCTGCCAAAGCCGCCGTGCAGCATCACCACCAGCGGCGCGGACCCGGCAAGTCCCTGCGGCCGGTATAGGTGGAAGGTTCGGCTGACTCCGCCGGACTCGAGGGACTGGGTGGACTGGCCGACCGGGATCGACTTGGGATCGGGCGTGCCCACCGCATGACCACCGCCCAGACAACCGCCGACCAAAAGCACCAGGCTTCCGAGCAGACAGATCGCGAGTACCCGTCCAGACCGCATGGCCCCATAGTGGCAGCCGCAGGTCATTTTGACAAGTAGCTTGTCAATCTGGCACCGGATGGCAAACTCGAGTCCATGCCACGTGTTCCGGATGCCGACTGGGAGCCGACCGTGCCCGCGCTGGTGCAACTTGTGGCCGCATCGCGTGGCCCGCATCTGAGGGCGGCTTTCGCCGCGGCCGGGCTCGACGGGATCCGCCCGGCGCAGTCGGTCGCACTGGTACCGCTGACGGCAGGCGGGCTGCATGCGTCAGATCTGGCTGACCGGCTCGGGGTGAGTCGCCAAGCGGTTGCTCAAGCGGTCGCGGCACTGGAACGGCACGGCTATGTGAATCGGGTGGCCGATCCGGCTGACGCCCGCGCTCGCATCATCGAGTTGACCCCCCGCGGCCGACGGGCACTGCGGGTAATGCGTTCCAGCGCAATAGAGTTGGAAAAACGGTGGCAGCAGAGCCTGGGCGAGCGACGACTAGCCGAACTGCGCAAGACCCTCATCATCCTGCTGTCCGCGGAAGATCCGTAATTCACTGCGCGACATATGATTCCGCGAACTCGCTGATCGCGTCGGCTGCTCTCTCAGCGCCATCACGTTCCCGGATGCTTTCGCCGAGGCGGCGTGCGGCATCTCGGTAAGCAGTGTCTCCCAGCACCCTGCTGATTGCCGAGCGTATCCGGCGCGCAGTGGCGTGCTTGGGTAGCAAGATGCCGGCGCCGACATTCTCCAGGACGGCGCCGACGCGCTTCTGGTCGATCAGCGTATTGGCGGGCATAACTACCAGTGGCACACCGAAAGACAGCGCCCGCATCGTCGTGCTGTGTCCACCGTGGCCCACGACCAACGAACTGGTCGCCAGCACCTCGTCGTGATCGAGCCAAGCGTGCAGCGTCGCGTTGGCCGGAACGCGCAGTCCGGAAGCATCGATGGCCGGTCCCACCGTCACCGTCGCCTTCACCGGCAATGGTCCGACGGCGTCGAGGATGTGCTGCAGCATGCGCCGTTGGCCGGCGAATGCGCACGTACTCAGGCTGACCAGAACTCGCGGCACCGGCATTTCCGTTGCGGCGCTCGGGGTTCCCTGCCATACCACGCCGACATGACGCACGGGCGGAGTGCCGCGCATCGGGTCGAGATCGGAACGGGCAGTGACGATTCGCAGCGCCGCGGTGCGTTCCAGCCCGAGCGGCGGGGTGCCGCGAAGACGTAGGAGCCACCCGACCGGACCGGCGGCCAGGTCTTGCAATCCGCGATAGAAGAAGTGCACGAATACCACGGTCGGGATACCGGATGCCACGACTTCATAGATCGCCGCCGGCAGCAATACGTCGACGACGATCACGTCCGCACCGTGGCGCTGTCCCGCTGCCAACACGTCGCGCCCGACTCGGCGGTCCATGGCGACCTTGGCGAAATCGCTCATCAAGCTCAGTAACGGTCGTTGCACCGTCGGGCTGAATTCCCCTGTTGTCATGAATGATTCGAAGGAAAAGCCGGCGTCCTGGACCTGGGCACGGATGCCCTGATGACCGATGAAGTGGACCTCGGCTCCGCGAGCGCGCAAAGCGCGGGCGACCGCCAGCTGTGGCGGGATATTTCCGCCTCCGTCGACCACCGCGAACAGCACCCTCATCGCATTGCCCCTTCGACGGCTGCATTGGCCGGCGCGGCCAAAACGGCACCGCACATCAGCAGCATCCGGTCGCGAACGTCATCGACGCTCAGACACCGATCCCGTCGCAGCAACTTCCAGGCGTACACGTCGGTGGCCACCACCAAAGCGTCAACAAGCCGAGCCCGTTCAACGGCTTCGGGCGGCAGTTCCGAACCGAACAGGTCTTCGACCCATTTGCGATGCAAAGCCCTTCCGGTATTGCAGATTTGACGGGCTCGAGGGTCGCCATCCTCCTCGGCCAGCACGCCAAGCACGGGGTCACCGCGCCGCTCGTAATGCGCGATGAGCACCGTCAATGCATGTTCGACGTCGTCGGGCGGAGCCGTCCGCTCGAGGAGCACATCCTGCAGGGCCCGCGCGGCGGCTTCCTCGATGAGCGCTTCGCGAGTGCCGAAGTGCCGCAGCACAGTCTTGACGGTGACGCCGGCGCGGTCGGCGACTGTGCCCAGGGTGATTCCCAGCGACCGCTCCGCCATGACGGAATCTACCGCCGCTGCCACGATGGCGCTGCGAGTCGCGGCCGTCGCCTCCTTCCGGGCCCGCATCTCGTAGCTGCGCTTTTTCGTGTCCATGGCGAGGTACATCAAATCACAATTTGACGTCCCGCGCAATGGACATTAAAGCGCAGCGCTGCGGCTAAGTTGTTCGGGATCGGGACTACGCGTAAGACCGGCAGCGCTCGACGAGGAGCTCTGCCAGCCGTTCGGGTTCGCTGACCATCAGCATGTGGCAGGTGTCTACCTCGAAGACCGCTTGAACTCCGCCCAGCGCGTCGATGTATTGGCGCTGCACTTTCGGAGCCAGTGCGCGATCGCGCCGAGTCAGAATCCAGGTGCGATTGATCTGGTCGGGAATTGCCCGCCGAGACACCTTCTCGGTGAGGATGCGCAGCGACTCCGCATAGAGCTTGCCGTTCATGAATCGACGGCGATCCGAAGGCACGCCATTCATGAACACGAGTCGCGCGTACCACTGCGGTGTGGGCGCCGGCACGTTCTTCTTTGCCCGATGCCGGGCGATTGTCGCAATAATCCGCGGTGAGCCATCCACGATCGATGTGCCTTCAGGCGGAAGGAAGCTGGCGGCGAAGATCATTTCGCGTACTCGCGCCGCTCCAAGCTTGGTGACCACCCCGGGCAGCGTCATCGCTCCCAGTGAGTGGCCAGCGATGACGATGTCGTCCAACCCGGCGCTTTCGACATCGCCGACAAGCGAGTCCACATAGTCGGCGATGGTCATCGTCTTGAGATCTCCCGGCTTGTTCCGCCGTCCCGGCATATCGGGGGTCAGTACCGTCAACTCCGGTGCCAGCCGGTGGATCTCGTCGACAGTCAACTCCCACGAATCGGCGGCGAGTCCACCGCCGTGCACAAGAACCAAAGCGGGCAGTGCCATGGCGAGCCTCCTTCAACGCCGCTGCACCGCATCGTAAAACCCGCGGCGCGACGGCGCGCCAGATTTCGCTACATCAATAGGTCGCCAACGCGACCGCTGAGGCGCTCAGCGAAACCCATTGCCGCTAAGGAGTTTTCAGAAACACGTCGTTGAGTGTCACGGTACGCAGATTGCGGGCCCGGATGACCTCGACGAGCTGCGGATAGACATGCGTGACCGGTAGGTGGTTGAGATGTCCGATGACGATGGCCTGAGGGGTGAAGTACTGGTTGGCCATCTTCACGATGTATTCCTCGGTGATCAGCGTCGAATCCGACAGCGAGCCCGACCACAGAACCGGAACGGTGTAGCCGAGGTCGGCCGCCACTGCGTCGACGGCGCCGTTGTGCTTTGCGTACGGCGGACGCCAATATGGTTTCGCGCCAACGCCGTAAGTCTTTTTCAAGAAATCGTCGTTCCGGGTCAGCTGCTGAGCGATCTGGCTTTTGGTCTGCGTCGTCAAATCCGGATGCGACCAGGTGTGGTTGCCGAGCTGGATCTGCCCCGAATCCACCAGCGGCCGAAGCAGCGCAACGTTCTCGGTCCACGAGTCATAGGTGCCATTGACGAAGAACGTCAGCCGCACGCCGGTGTCTTTGGCGAACTGGATGTAGGCGCGCACTACTTCGCTGTTGACACCGTCGTCGACGGTCAGCGCGAGCAGATCACCCTGGCCGGGCAGCTTCATCAGTGCCCCACCGCCCGGCAGCCCGATGCGCGCGGTCGACGGTGGGGGAGGCAACACGCGCGCCGCTCGGACGGCGGTCGCCGCCCCCGGCGGACTCGCTGCCGCCACGGGCGCTTGGGCGAATGTTCGCGGTTGCGGGTCGACCACCAGACGCGCCGCTCCGACGCCGGCGACGGTGGCCGCGGCGAGCGCCCCGAGGAAGCGACGACGGTTCAGGTCTGACACCGCGCGTCCCTCAGCAGCGGGCACGGGTGGTTTGCGGCGCGCTGCGCAACGGACACCCCTCGGTGAAGGATGCCCGGGTTGAGAAATGACGCCGCCACAGCAGCGAACCGTACCAGTACCAGGCCGGATCTGTCGGATTCGGGGCGGGAGGTCACCGCTGATATCAAACCGAGATGTGGCTGCTGACCTTGCCAGAACCCACGGCCGCGAGGCCGCTCTGCGATACATAGCCGCGCTGCATTCGTCCTGAGCCGAATCGGCGCCGTTGCGAACGTTGCAACCGGTGTGCTTTACCTGGAGGCGTTGCCGTCGCGACCGTCGACCGGCGCGGTATGACGAGGATCACAACTGACAGGTGTGAGCATGCTCGAGCAGTTCGGAATGTCCTTTCCCATCGTTGCCGCACCGATGTCGGGCGGTCCGACCACGCCGGCGATGGTCTGCGCGGCGACTCGGGCGGGCGGTCTGGGCATGCTCGCGGCCGGCTACAAGACCACCGAGGCCGTGGCGGCCGAGATCAAACAGGTACGGGCCGACGGTGTCCCGTTCGGGGTCAACGTGTTCGCCCCCAACCCGCTGCCGGTCGACCCGGAGAGCTACCGAAGCTATGCCGCCATCATTCAGCTTGAAGCCGACCGGTTTGGCCTGACCCTGCCGCCCGAGCCCATCGAGGACGACGATCGGTTCGATGCCAAGATCGCGCTGCTGCTCGACGACCCGGTGCCGATCGCGTCCTTCACCTTCGGCATTCCACCCGGCAACGTGCTTACCGCGCTGCAGAAGGCCGGCACTCTGGTGATGCAGACGGTCACCACTGCGGAACAGGCGACTCAAGCCCGCGCCGCCGGTGTCGACCTGCTCGCCGTGCAGGCGTCGACGGCCGGGGGGCACTCGGCTACCCTCACGCCGCGCGAGCCGGTGGCTACGACGCCGATCGCCGAGCTGGTGCGCAGCGTCACCCAGGCGGTGGACATCCCCGTCGTTGCAACCGGAGGCATCGCCACCCCGGAGGACGTCGTCGAGGTGATCCGTGCGGGCGCCGCCGCGGCCATGGTCGGCACCGTCTTGCTGCGTGCCACCGAGAGCGGCGCCTCGGCCACCCACCAGGCCGCCCTCGTCGATCCGTCGCGCACCGAGACAGTGTTGACCCGAGCCTTCACCGGCCGCCCCGCCCGCGGGCTGCGCAACAGCTTCATCGACGCCCACGAAGCGCAGGCGCCCTTGGGGTATCCGGCGATTCACTACTTGACCAGCCCGTTGCGCAAAGCGGCGGCTGCGGCCGGGGAACCGGACTACGTCCACCTATGGGCGGGCACCGGATATCGCCACGCCACCGCCGAGCCCACCGCTGACATCCTGCAGAAGCTCGCCGGAAAGCTGTGAGGGGCATGACCAGTCACACCTAGGATGCTGGGCCTTCAGGCCGCTATGCGAGCTGCGGGTAGTGCCGACTCAGGTCGCGCAAGTACAACGGCGACGCCTGCACGGCGACGTCGAGAAAGCAACGCAGGGTTGGTGATTCGGTTGAGGTGCGCCACGCCAGCGCCAGCGGCCGGTTCGGCAGCGGACCGTGCAACGGGATGAACCGGACGCCCCTTCGGCTGAGGTTGATGAATGACGTTGGCAGCAAGGCTATTCCGGCCTCGGATGCCACCAGAGCGAGGATCGTCTGGATTCGCGCCACTTCGTCGACGATCGGCGACTCGATGTTGTGCATCCGAAACAGCTCGACGACGTCGGCGTAGGTGGTGGCCGCGGCGCCCCGAGTCCACATGATGATCGGCTGATCCGCCAGCAGTGCCGGGGCGACTCGATCATGCTCGGCGAGTGCGTGACCCTCCCATACAACTGCGGCAAGCGGATCGTCGACCAGAGTCTTTATGGTCAGCGACGGTTCGTCGACGGGTCCGCGCAGGAAGCCGACATCGAGTTGGTGTTCCAGCAATTGGGAGACCTGCTCGGCGGTGCTCAACTCCGACAGCTCGAGCTTGACGTCGGGGTAATGCCTGCGGTGCGAGCGCATCACATATGGCAGGACACCGTCGACCGCGGCCTGCAGGGCACCGATGTGAAGGTGGCCGAGCTGGCCGGCCGCGGCCCTACGCGCCGCAGCGAATGCTCGCCGACCGTGCGTGAGCGCAAGCCGCGCCTCCTGAAAAAGGGCAGTGCCAGCATCGGTGAGTTCGATCGGCCGCCGGGAACGGTCGATCAGGTCCACTCCCAGCTGACGTTCCAGCTTCTGAATCTGCTGACTCAGCGGAGGCTGAGCGATGTGTAGCCGTGCGGCGGCCCGGCCGAAGTGCCGTTCCTCGGCGACGGTCACGAAGTAGCGCAGCAACCGCAGCTCAGGATCTGACATATCTCCAAAATATATTAGGTGTGCAGATATGTCTTAGACAGTGAAGATACGACGAGCCTACGGTTGCCTTATGACCGCTCTGATCACCGACGAACGCGACCTCGTCGAGTACTACTTCGACCAGCCCTGGAGTGACGGGCTTCCAGTGGTCCCGCCGACGCCCGAGCGGGTAGCTGAGGTGCTCGACGTCCTGGGCGGAGATCCCGACAAACTCGTGGCGCGCATTCCACCGCGTTGGGGCAGCCTGACGCGCGAACTTCTGGCCGTCAATATGGTGATGGCCGGGTGCAAACCCGAGTACGCGCCGGTGGTGCTGGCGGCTGTGCTCGCCCTGGTTGACGCGCGCTTCAACCTGAATGGCATCCAGGCGACGACGCATGTGGTCGCACCGCTGATCGTCGTCAACGGACCCATCGGCCGTCAGATCGGGATGAACTCCGGCGGCAATGTGTTCGGTTCCGGCAACCGTGCGAACGCCACGATCGGCCGGGCGGTTCGGCTGGTCCTCCTGAGCGTCGGTGGCGGCATTCCCGGCGCGCTCGACAAGAGCACGCTGGGCCATCCGGGGAAGTACACCTTCTGCATTGCCGAGAACGAGGAGGCCAGCCCGTGGGCGCCCTATCACGTCGAGCACGGATATGCGCCCGACGACAGCACCGTCCTGGTGATCGGGGCGGAAGCGCCGCATAGCGTGACCAACCACATTTCCGATGACCCACAAGGGATTCTGGATTCCATCGCCTCCGCGATGAGCACCATCGCGCACAACAACGCTGTGCTCGGCGGTTCTTGCGCGGTCGTCATCGGTGTGGAACATGCACGCACAATCGCCTCCTTCGGCTGGAGCCGAGACGATGTGCGGCGCTACCTGTGGTTGAACGGCACCAACGATTGGGACGACGTGAGCTATGGCAATCGCTACGCACCGCCTGGGGGGCGCACCTACAACCGAAATCTGCCGAAATGGTTTCCGCGCGAAGCGGGCCGGCGAGTGCCGATCGTCTTCACTCCCGACGACATTCACCTGTTCGTCGCCGGCGGATCAGCCGGCCGCTTCTCGGCGTTACTGCCGGGGTGGAGCACCGCGACGACTCCGGTGCTGCGCGCAATCGACGATGACACCGGCGGGGCCGGTCGCGAGTTCGACTGCTCCGACGGTACCTGCCGACTGTGAAGCACTGCGCGGCAAAGTAACTCAGCAAAGGAAGTCCGATGACTGAATACATTTATGACCCGTGCGGCGTCGTCGAGGTGGAGGCCCTGCCCATGGCTCCCCGGGTGAGCAGCCTGCTCGGCCTACGCCTGGGCGTGCTGAGCAACACCAAATGGAATGCCGCAAAGCTGTTGCGTGCCACTGTCCGCGAGCTTGCCGATCAAGGGCACACCTTCGCCTCGGTCACCTATTACGACAAGCACCACTTCTCGTCGGACGCGAACGCCGAGTTGATCAGCCAGATCGCCGCCGAAAACGACGTCGGGCTAACCGCAATCGGTGACTGCGGCTCGTGCTGCTCGGCCTGTGTGAACGACGCGGTGCGTCTGGAAGAGGCCGGGCTGCCGACAGTGGTAATCGTGACAACGGAATTCGAGCAGGAGGCTCGGCTGCAGCGGGAGTCGCGTGGAATGGCCGGTCTGGAGCCGGCGGTCGCGACGCATCCGATCAGCAGCCTGACGCTTGAACAACTCGACGGCCGTGCCGCCGAAATCGCGCCACAGGCCCTGCGCATCTGGTGCTAGTTTCTCCCCCGCGAGCGACCGCATATGTACGCGATGACGCCGGTTTGGCCGGCAATTCGCGGACGCTCGCGGCAAGAAATCAGGCGTCAGCGGGATAGGACGCGGAAGCGATCTCGATGATCTCCTCGCGATCTGCCGGCAATATGAAGCCCGACCGGATCGCCGTGTCGAGCGCCGCAGTGAAGCGTTCCAGATATTCCTCGCGCCCGCCGGGATAGAGCCGGCGCAAAGTAGCGGCGTCGAATAACTCCCCGGAGCCGAAGATGGCCGCCATCAGGCTCTCGGCGCTGCCGGTTCCAGATGTCCGGGCAACCGGGATGTCGACCCATGGGGTACGGATGCCGCCGGTTGCAAGGCCGTTGGCATCCAGAACCGGCTCCGGCGGATCGGCGTCGGTCAGCTCGATGTCTGCGCCGCCGGGTGCCGGTTCGCCCGTTCGAACCCATCGGCACAGCTGGGATAAGGCCGCCTGCAGCACATAGTGGTGCTGCGGGGCGAAGTTGATGCAGTGCTGCAATTTCTGACCCATCAGCATGTCGGTCGGCGCGTATGCCGCCACGATGTCGCTCAGCGGCGCCGAGCCCGAGTCGATCGGTGCCACCAGGATCGTGTAGTTGTCAGCGTGTGCGGTGCCGGCAATCTCCCAGACCCGCAGCCGGTCGTTATCGGGTTGGCGCGCAAGGTAATAGCCGGATCGGATACCACCGAACAGGTCGGTCTCGGTGATGATGGCAACGAGTGGGACGCGCAGACCGGGATTGAATCTGGCGGCTTCGGGGGTGTTGGCTTGCGATTCGTCGAAGATCGAGCTGTTGTCCAGCGGTGCGGCGGCCGCGAATCTGGAATGAACCAAGAACCCGTCGTAAACCTGGGCCAGCGGGTCGACGGCGTTGACGTAGGTGGTCATGAACAACGCCGATTGGGATTCACCCAAGGCGACGACGTGCTGTGGACGAAGCTCACCCAGCACGCCATCTCGCACGAGTCGCCCGGTCTGGGAAAAGATGTCGTAGGAGAAGGCGTCGCCCGGGTGGCTCAGCGGCTCATACCGCGTCGGGTTCTGGCTCTTCAGCGACATGTCGATGCCCATCAGGTTGGCGCCGCCCTGCACACCCACCTGTTGGGCCGAGACGCCGACGTACGCGTAGCCGGAGCGCACGATTTCGCGATGCGCCATGAACCACACCGCCGGGGCATCGATGCCGCCGCTCACGTTGAGCCACTCGACGAGCACCGTTCCGTTGAAATGCGCCGGGTCTATTGGCTTCACTACGACCATTCGGGTGGTGTAATCAGCTGTGTCATAAGGTTTTACGGGCCAGCGGCCATCGAGTCCGAGTTCTGCGGTGGGCGTGTAGCAGGCAGCCGTTCCGGAGACGAAGAATTCAACGGCGTCGTAGCCCAGGGCGCCGAGGTCAAACGCGCCAAGCAATAGGGCTGGTGTTCCGGGTACGGGCGTTGCGATGGGGCGATCCATTACAGGACCCCCTCAATTTGTAAAGGCGACACAGTTACTTCCTACACCAAGGCTCGAGACGTCAGTCAGCCACGGTAGGCACGGCTCATTCGTTGCTTGAACGCTTCGTCGAAGCGGCGGTAGGTGTCCCGCAGGGTGTGCCCCGGCCACCGGGCCGGTATGAGTTCGGCCGGCAATTGAGGGTCGAGCTGAAGATGCCTGACAACCGCGATGGACAGCGCGAACTCATCGGCGAGACGTTGCGTCGAATCGGCCCGCTTGTTGGCCCGGAGGTTCATCGCCTCGATCAGCACCTCGGCGTCCGCTGCCCATTCGTCCAGCGAGAAGAGTGACCGCATCTGGTCGGGCGAAATGTCCGTCGCGGCGCCGTGGAAGTGGATGCACTGCCGATCCAGCACCGCACGCGATCCCGGAAGCCGTTGGGAGTCAAGGTTATCCGGACGTAGCCAGACACCCTCACGAAGCTCAGCTAGGTGTAGTGCGATGGCCGCCTTGCGAAGTTCGAGGCGTTCCGCCGCGGGCCGACGCTCGAGCGAGACGATCGCCAGTTCCCAGGTCCCGTCCCACTCGGCTGCGTCGTCCATCCGCGATGCCTCGTCGACGCGTTCGCGGCGTTCCAGCAGGCGTCCGGCGAGCGCATAGTTACCGTCGTCGGCGGAGAGTTCGCCGGCCGACACCATGCGCCACAGGCAGGTTCGGGTGGCGCCGGCGCTAATGCCGAACAGCGACGCCACGTTGATGAGTTCGCCCGCCGTCAGCCGGGACTCATCGGACCCCAGTAACGCTGACGCAAGCACAGAGCGCGCGCTCAGCGGCCGGTTGCCGATCAGCTGCTTCACCAGAGATTGCGCCACCGCGGTACCGTATCACTAAATCATTGACGCGTGTCCATAAGAGTGTGATACTGACAAACCATGAGCTCCGCGACGACATCGTTCATTTCCAACGACGTGGAAATAGTTCGGCGCATCCTCGCTCATATCGACGCCGGCACCACCGATGAGGGTGACGGTTGGCGCGAGCCCGTCGAAAACTACTTGAGGCCAGAGCGTTTCGCGGCGGAGCTGCGGATGCTACGCGCGATGCCGAGCGTCTTCGTTCCGTCGGCGACGATTCCCAACCCGGGTGACCATGTCGAGCGAACCGCCTTCGGTGTACCGCTATTCGCAGTGCGCGGACGAGATCACCGGGCCCGCGTCTCCCGCAACGCATGCCGGCATCGAGGTGCCGTCCTCGTCGAGGGCGCGGGTTGCTCGCATGCCCTGGTGTGCCGCTACCACGGTTGGACATACCGGCTGGACGGTTCGCTCTCCCACGTGCCCCACCCGGAGGCTTTCCCGGACCTGGACATGGCCGCGCGCGGGCTGGTCGAGGTGGAAAGCCACGAGGTGGACGGGCTCATCGTCATCGGCCCGCTCGACCCCTGCGACCGGCAAGCCGGCGACGAGATGGCCTGGCTGACGGACGGAAGCCCCTGGCGCGACAAGCTGCTGCCGGCCCGACAGCTCGTCTATGTGGACTCCACGCGGCGAGCGATGAACTGGAAGGTGCTCGTCGAGCAGTTCCTTGAGGGCTACCACATTCGCTCGACCCACAAGGACACGTTCTACCCGCTGCAGTACGACGACCTCAACGTGGTCGAGAAGTTCGGGCCGAATTGCCGTATTGCCTTCCCCTACCGCAATATTGAACGGCTCCGCGACCGGCCGGAGAGCACCTGGTCGACCGATACGCGGGTGACCTACGTGTACCACCTGTTCCCCAACGCCATGTTGGCGACGTTCCCCGACCTGGTGCTCATGGTGGTGATCGACCCGGTGGACATCGATCACAGCATGTTCACCGTGTATTCGATGGCACAGCCCGATTTCGCCGAACGAGCAGCGCTCGAGCCGCCGGTCAACCCCGCGGGCACGCTGGTTGCGCGCGGCAGTGTGGAGGACAACGAGATGTCAGCGGCCGTACAACGGGGCTTGCGCGCCAACGCGAACGAGTTCCTCGAGTTCGGGCGACACGAGAGCGCGATCGGGCACTTCCACGCCAATTTGGTTGACCGCCTGGATCAATTGGCATAACTGCCAGTCCCTGCAGGAGGGTCAGCTGTTCCTCGGTCGTGGACCGCGTTTCATGCCAGGGTCTGTGCGCCGAAAACCTATCAGACTCAACGCGCTTCACGTCCACGATCGCGGGAAGCTGATATCTGCGCCAACGCCTTCCGACTGCGCGGCGATCCGCTTCACACCGATCGGATCTGCAGGCCGGTGGGCGGAGCGGCGGGCCGCGGAAGCGCGAGCGGCGCGTCGCCCGGAGAGATTCGTCCGAGCACGTGCGGTCCGGTGAGCAACGGCACCTGGTGCCAGGCGAGGAAGCCGATCAATGCCATCAGGTAGGCCTCTTTGGCCTGTGCCGGTAGGCCGCGTTCGTCGCTGACGGTGAGGGGGAGGCGGCGGTCGAGCTCGGCGAGGAGCGACGGGTTGCGGACGCCGCCTCCTGACGCGACGACTTCGGCGGGCGCGTACGGCGCGAGCGCGTCGGCGACGGTGATCGCGGTCAGTTCCGTCAGCGTCGCCAGCAGGTCTTCTGGCGGGAGATCAGGCAGGTCGCCGAGGTGGAAGTGTTCGCGGCCAGTCGATTTCGGCGGCGTCAGCGCATAGTAGGGGTCGTCGAGCAGGTTTTGGAGGAGCGCCGCGTCTGGGGCGCCGCGGGCGGCGAGCCGGCCGTCCTCGTCGCTCACCCGGCCGATCGTGCGCCGGGCCGCCTCGTCGAGCAGGCAGTTGCCTGGGCCGGTGTCGAATGCGATTGGGGGACGGCCGCTGCGGACAATCGTCACGTTCGCGATCCCGCCAAGGTTGAGCGCTGCGCGCGTGTGCTCGCCGCGCAGCCACAGGTCGTCGAGGATCCCGGCCAGCGGAGCGCCGTGGCCACCGGCGGCGACGTCCCGCGCGCGGACGTCGGAGATGACCGGCAACCCGGTGGCCTCGACGATCCACGCGGGCTGCCCGAGCTGCAGGGTTCCCTTCGCCTCGCGGTCTTGCACCCAGTGGTGGACCGTCTGCCCGTGGCTGACGACGAGGTCGGCGGGCAGCAGCTCGGTGGCGAGCTCCGCCGAAGCCTGCCCGATCAGCTGATCGAGCTCGCACAGTTCGGCCGCCGTCGTCGGGCCTAACGAGGCGTGTAGCCGCGCGCGCATTTCGTCCGGCCACGGCCGCTCGATATGACCCAGCGGCGACATCGCGACCGCAGCGCCGTCCCATTCGAGCTCCGCCACTGCAGCGTCGAGGCCGTCCATCGACGTCCCCGACATCAACCCGACCACCCTCATGTGAGGTCGAGCGCGACGCGTTGCCCGAGCCGCTCGGGCGCGTTCATGTCACGCCTCCTGGACCCCAAGCGGCTGGCTCTCCTCCCTGATACCGCATTTAAAGTTACGCAGGCGCAGGCTATTACCGACCACGAACACGCTGGAGAATGCCATGGCGGCGCCGGCCAGCATCGGGTTGAGCAAGCCCAGCGCGGCAAGCGGAATCGCGGCGACGTTGTACCCAAAGGCCCAAAACAGATTCGCTTTGATGGTGGCCAGGGTCCGCCGGGAAAGCCGGATTGCATCTGCGGCGGCTCGCAGATCCCCGCGAACCAGGGTCAAGTCGGCGGCTTCGATGGCGACATCTGTACCGGTGCCCATGGCCAGCCCCAGGTCGGCGGCCGCCAGGGCGGCCGCGTCGTTGACACCGTCACCAACCATGGCGACCACCTTGCCTTCGGACTGCAGGCGCTGAACGGCGGTGACCTTGTCAGCTGGCATGACGTCGGCGATGACGTGGCTGATACCGACCTCATCGGCGATGTGCTGTGCGACGGCATGGTTGTCGCCGGTCAGCAACACCGGCGTCAGCCCCAGTCGCTCGAACTCCCGAATCGCCTCTGCGCTGGTGGGTTTGACGGTGTCGGCGACTACCAGAATCGCGCGGACGCGGCCGTCCCAACTGACGGCGACAGCGGTCTTGCCGTCACTTTCGGCATGGGCTTTGCCTGCCGACAACGTCGGCTCGAGCTGTTGGATCCACTCGGCCAGTAGGCCCGGTCGCCCGACCATGATCGCGTGCCCATCGACAATGCCTTGCACGCCTTTGCCTTCCACGTTGGCAAAGTCCTCGGGCGCGGGCAGGGTGCCGAGTTCCGCCTTGGCGCCCTTCGCGATTGCCTGTGCGATGGGGTGCTCAGAGGCGTCTTCCAGCGCGCCGGCATAGCGCAGCACTGTGGTGCGGTCGGTGTCTGGTGTGGCGATCACCTCGACCAGGGTCATCTTGCCGGTGGTCACGGTGCCGGTTTTGTCGAGCACGATCGTGTCGACTTTGCGCGTGGACTCTAGCATTTCGGGTCCTTTGATCAGGATCCCGAGTTGGGCGGCGCGACCTGTGCCGACCAAAAGCGCGGTGGGAGTGGCCAGCCCGAGTGCGCACGGGCAGGCGATGATGAGGACCGCGACCGCGGCGGTCAACGCCGCCGTGACGGGAAAGCCGGCGCCCAGCCATGCCCCGAAGGTGGCCACGGCGATGGCAATTACGACGGGGACGAACACGCTCGAAATGCGGTCGGCGAGCCGCTGCACCTCGGCCTTGCCCGATTGGGCCGTTTCCACCAGCTGGGCCATCTGCGCCAATTGCGTGTCGTCGCCGACCCGGGTGGCGCGCACCACCAGGCGCCCGCCGGCATTCACCGTGGCCCCGGTGACCGCGTCGCCCTGACCAACCTCGACGGGAACGGACTCGCCGGTCAGCATCGAGACATCCACGGCCGACGAGCCCGAAACGATCGTTCCGTCGGTGGCGATCTTCTCGCCCGGACGCACGACGAACTCGTCGCCCACCTCGAGTTGGTCGACGGAGATGCGCGTCTCGGCACCCTCACGCAGGACGGCGACGTCCTTGGCGCCGAGCTCCAGCAGGGCACGCAGCGCGGCACCGGCGCGTCGCTTGGAGCGCTTCTCGAAGTATCGGCCGGCCAGCACGAACAGGGTCACGCCCGCGGCCACTTCAAGGTAGGTGTTGGCGGCGCCGTCGTTGGGTGTCACGGTCAGCTCGAAACGATGGCGCATGCCCGGTTCACCGGCCGTACCTAGGAAGAGCGCATACAGCGACCACACGAACGCCGACAATGTGCCGACCGAGATGAGCGTGTCCATGGTCGCGGCGCCGTGCTTGAGGTTGGCCCAAGCGGCGGCGTGGAAGGGCCAACCCGCCCAGACCACAACCGGCGCGGCCAGGGCCAACGACGCCCATTGCCAATATCGGAATTGCAGGGCCGGGATCATCGCCATCAGGATCACCGGTGTCGCGAGCACAACGGCGGCAATCACGCGGTTGCGCAGCGATCTCAGCTCGGCTTCTTCCGCCTGCCCGGCCGGTGGTTCTGCGCGCCGCTTTCGCGGCAGCACCGCGGTGTAGCCGGTCTTCTCGACCTCGGCGATCAGCGCCCGGGGGTCATAGCCGGGCGGGACGGTGACGGTGGCCTTTTCGGTCGCGTAGTTGACGGTTGCGTTGACCCCATCGAGGCCGTTCAGTCTGTTCTCGATGCGCATCGCGCAGGAGGCACACGTCATCCCCGCGATCTGAAGCTCGATGTTGTTCATCGCGGCGGGTGAGCCAGTCATCTCCGGCATGATCGCATTCCTCTACTGATGTGTTGTCAGCGCGTCGACGACGAACTGGGCGGTGTGCATTTGACCGTCGACCTGGAAGTCGAGGTAGAGCAGATAGCGCCCGGGCGTAGGCGGTTCGGCCATGAACGTGATCTTCCCGGCACGTTGGGCCGATATGGCCGTGGAATCGGCATCCTGCGGATGCGCGTGCAAGTAGGCCAGATCGCCCTCGCGCAGTATCACCAGATGGCCGTACGTGCCCAGGTAGGGCTGCACGCTGACGGGCAAGCCGTCGCGGGTGATGGTCGTGGTCAACGTCGATACGGCTCCCGCCGCGAGGCTGCCGTCGACGGTGACGGTGAACCCGTCGACGAGGCTGATCGCCGACGGCGTCCATGGGCGGTGCGGCGTGACAGTGCCCTCGACGTTGATGGTGGCGGACAGCACCGTGTTCTGGCCCGCAAGTGCGCCCGCGCTGGGAACGAAGTCGGCAAAGATGCGATAGGGCCCCGGCGCATCCCACGCCCACGGGATCGACCACTGGCCGTCGTCGTTCATCGTGGGATGCACATGACGAAACTCGGTGCCGTCGCTACGCACCACGATCAGATGCAACTTCTTGGTGTCTTCGGTGTCGAACTTCGTCACCGGCACACCCGCAACGGACTGGATCCGAAACGACAGGACGCCGCGGGGCCCGACCGTCGGTGGGGCTGTCACCGCGCCCAGCATCAGGTCGCCCGCGCTCAGCGACACTCCACGCACTGGCTCGGTGCCCGGTCCGTGGCCGTGGTGGCCGCCGTCCCCGGCTTGGGTCCACGACGACGCGACGTGGTGCGGAATCAGCGCTCCGCCGGCCATGAAGGCGAATCCGAACACGACCGCCAAGCCGGCTCCGAACAGCGCGAGTTTGGTGGATGTTCTCATTGCGCTCCTCTCGAGCGAGACTCTATTGGATTTATACCCCTAGGGGGTATATGCGTCAACTGCGGCCTCGCCGACTCGCGGTTGTCGACCGGCGCGGCCGCTCAGGGAAAGGACAGCAGCAGCATCACCCCGGCGATGGTGCGTTTCTCCTTGAACCACATCACACCCAGCGGGATGCACACGATCGCATACATCATCACCAACAGCATCAGCACCGGCTTGAAGGCGATCTCCCAGCCGAGGCGGCCCACCCGCTCTTCGGTGGCCGGGGACTCCAAATGCGCCGTGAATGTCAATGAGCTTTCCGATGAAGAACATCAACGGCATGACGAAGAAGAACTCGATCAGCCAGATCTGGATCAGTTGCGGGATGCGCGAACCGATTCGGTCAAAAGCCAGCACACGCTGCCAGATGAACCGTAGGACGCCCATGACGGGACCCTATCCGGACCGGGAAGCGTGGCGCCGACGATTAGCGCACTGCTGCGGCGCCAGTCCCGGGGTATGGAAGACCGAACGGGCGAAGCGTAGCGTCGACCTGGCGCTGCAGGATACCGAAGGAGCCATCATGACCGTGACTGTCGTCGACGCCGGACCCAGGCGCGTTTCTCGGTCGGTAGAAGTGAACGCACCGGCCGCCGAGCTGTTCGCGATGGCCGCCGATCCGCGGCGGCACAGCGAACTGGACGGTTCAGGCACGGTTCGCGACAACATCAAAGCACCGACGGAACTAGTTGAAGGATCGAAGTTTTCGACCAACATGAAGATGTTCGGCCTGCCCTATCGAATCACTAGCACGGTGACCGAGCTCAAGCCGAACGAGGTGGTCGAATGGCGTCACCCGTTAGGGCATCGCTGGCGTTGGGAATTCCAGTCGCTCTCACCGACATCAACGCGCGTGACCGAGACCTTCGATTATCACGCCGCGGGCGCGCTGAAGAACGGCCTCAGATATTACGAGCTGATGGGTTTCGCGAAGGCCAACGCGTCGGGCATCGAGGCCACCCTGGCCAAGCTCCGGGACCGCTACGCTGCGCAGTAGCTCACGTGGGATCGGCGGCATCCCACGGGACCACGCCGGACACCCAGTGGCTTAGTTGCTCTACCTGGTCGTTGCGATGCAGGTGCCGAGGCGGTGTCGCGAAGCTGGAATACGGCCGGCAACGGATGACCACGCGGTTCTCCCGGTCGCACATCTCTTCGACGGACGGGCGCGCCTCGTCGGGGAGTGGCTCGCCCGACATTCGGCCGGCTACGGCCATCATGACGTCGACGGCCAGATCGCGGTCTTCGTCGAGTGTGGCGTCGGCGTAGACCTGCAGGTAGCTGAAGGGCCACCGCTCGTCCAGGACGCACAAGCTGACCTTGCCGTCACGTTCGACGATGCGGGCCTTGCCGCGGCCGGCCATCGTCGACACCAGCAATTCGTCGGTGTCGGTGGGGATGTAGTAGACGATCGACATGGCCGGGCCGTCGTTGCGGCGACGGTAGCCGTACACGGCGGTGCGGTGGGTGCGCACGAACTCGCGCCGCTCGGAGGGAAGCATGTCGCGATCCGTCGGAGCCGTAAAGGGCTGTGCGGCAAGAGGTAACAGCATGACGAAAGGTCCTTGTTGTCAGGAGCATTGACTCGAACAGGTATTTATGGATACAGTGTGTTCATAAATCACCGGAATGTCAAGTGACTGCTGAACCGCGCTCTCGCGGGCGTCCGCCGGAGGCTCCCTATATGATCGGGCGATTACCGAGTCGGGGTGACCAAGAGCGGAGTCCGGGCCTTGACCGAAACCGTCGGCGTGAGTTTCGACGTCGATGCGCTGCGCCAGAAGTATGCCGAGGAGCGGGCCCGCCGATTGCGGCCCGACGGCATCGAACAGTACGTCGAGATAGCGGGAGAGTTCGCCCGGTTCGCCGAGGATCCTTGGGTGGAACGGGAATTCAAGCGTGAGCCGCTGACCGACGAGGTCGACGTCGCGGTCGTCGGAGCAGGCTTCGGTGGGTTGTTGACCGGCGTGCGACTGCGTGAGCTCGGCGTCCAGAGTGTCCGGTTGATTGACCGGGCGGCGGATGTGGGCGGCACCTGGTATTGGAACCGCTACCCCGGTATCGCGTGCGACGTCGAATCCTACGTGTACATCCCGCTCTTGGAAGAGCTCGGCTATCTGCCCGCGGAGAAATACGCCAAAGGCGCCGACATACTGGCGCACTGCCGATTCATCGCCGAACACTACGACCTGTACCGCGATGCCTGCCTGCACACCGACGTGCATGAGATCCGTTGGGAACCAGCAACTTCCCGCTGGATCATTCGGACCAACCGGGGCGACGAGATGCGGGCCAGGTTCGTATCCATGGCCAACGGTTATCAAGCCAAGCCCAAGCTACCCGGCATCCCGGGCATCAACGCCTTTCGCGGACACACATTCCACACCAGCCGGTGGGACTACCGGTACACCGGCGACGAGCTGCAGAACCTCGCGGGCCGGCGAGTCGGCATCATCGGCACCGGCGCGACCGCGATTCAATGCGTGCCTCATCTCGCATCCGCGGCGCAGCACCTCTACGTTTTCCAGCGCACCCCGTCGTCGGTGGACGTGCGATTCAACGGGCCAACAGATCCCCAGTGGGCCAGCGCATTACAGCCCGGCTGGCAGAGCAAGCGGATCCAGAACTTCCAGATCCTCACCGCCGGAGGGCAGGCCGACGAAGACCTGGTGGCCGACGCTTGGACCAGCATCACCCGCAAGCTCCCGGTGATGCGGCACGCCGCTGACGGGTCGGAGAACTTTGAGCAGCGCACCCGCGACATCGAGCTCGCCGACTTCGCCAAGATGGAGGAGATCCGGGCCCGTGTCGACGAGATCGTTTCCGATCGCGCGACGGCGGAGGCGCTCAAGCCGTGGTACGGCTATTTCTGCAAACGACCGTGTTTTCACGACGAGTATCTGCAAACGTTCAACCGCGACAACGTCACACTCGTCGACACCCGCGGTCGAGGAGTAGAGCGCATCGCGGAATCCGGGGTGGTCGTCGACGGGGCGAGCTACCAAATCGACTGCCTGATCTTCGCGACGGGCTTCGAGGTGGGCACCGACTACTGCCGTCGTACCGGGTTTGAATTGATCGGCCGCGACGGTGCGACACTGACCGAGCGGTGGCGCGACGGCGTCCGTACCTTCCAGGGCCTGTGCGCCAACGGTTTTCCGAACTGCTTCATCGAAAGCATCGCCCAAGCGGGCCTGACGGTGAATTTCCCGTACTTGCTCGACGTGCAGGCTACGCACGCCGCGTGGATCATCGCGTGGACCCTCGAACACGGTGCCACCGAAGTCGAGGCATCGCCGGAGGCCGAAGCCGCCTGGGTTGACACGGTTCTGGCCCGATCGTCGTTAACCGCCGAGCGTGCCAGGACATGCACACCCGGTTACTACAACCGAGAGGGGAGGGCCGACGCGAAAACCCGCCAAGGCAGTTTCTTCTTCGGTGGACCAACGGAATACGCCGACATCCTGGCTGCCTGGCGCAGGAAAGGTGAATTGACGGGGTTCGACATTCGCGGCGGCGATTTCGGCCCATGAAACCCCGCGGACGGTATCTCGTCGGCCGGCTGCGAGCGGCTGCCCGTCATCGACGCTCACCCCAGGTGGCGATCATCGGCGCGGGCTTCGGCGGATTGGGCGCCGCTGTCGCGCTGCGCCGGGCGGGCATCGACGACCTGGTAATTATCGAGGGTAACGATGGCGTCGGCGGAACCTGGCGGCGAAATACCTATCCCGGTGCCGCCTGCGACATCCAAAGTCACCTGTACTCATTTTCGTTCGCGCCCAACAAGTCCTGGAGCCGCACCTACGCCCGACAACCCGAGATACTCAGCTACCTCGAGTCGGTGGCCGACGATTTCGACCTGCGCCGACATCTCATGCTGAGCACGACGGTACGCACGGTCCGTTGGATCGCGGACGCTTGCCGCTGGGAGTTGCGCATTGACCACGCAGGCCACGAAGCGACATTGACCGCCGACGTGATCGTGTGTGCCGTGGGATTGTTCGGGTCAACGAAGCTTCCCGACATCGCGGGCCTCCCCGACTTCGGCGGCGCCGTGATGCACACCGCGCAGTGGGATCACGGCATCGACCTCACCGGAAAGCGCGTAGCCGTCATCGGCACCGGGGCCAGCGGTGTGCAGGTGGTACCGGAGCTGTCGCGGATCGCCGCACACCTGACCGTGTTTCAGCGCACGCCGCCCTGGATGGTTCCCAAGGATGATCGGCCCTACAGCGCAACGGAATTGGAGAGGTTCCGGCGCGACCCGCTGGCCGTGCGCCGCACCCGCTGGCAGATTTGGAAATTCCAGCACGACAACACCGCGACAATGGCCGACGACCCCATCGTCACCGCGCGCAGCCACATCGCGACCTCGTTTCTCGAGCGCACCGTAGCCGACGAGCGGCTGCGGCACGCGCTGACGCCCGATTATCCGTTCCGCTGCAAGCGCGTACTGCTGGGCGACGACTACTATCGGGCGTTGCAGCAAGACCACGTCGAGCTCATCGCCGATCCGATAGACCGGATCACCCAGACGTCGGTCGTCACCAAGCATGGTCGCGCCGTGGACGTCGACACGATTGTGCTGGCCACCGGATTCGAAACGTCGCGCTACTTGTCGGGTATCGATGTCATCGGCACCGAAGGTCAGCACCTGCACGACCGTTGGGGCGATGACCCCAGTGCTTATCTGGGTGTGGCCGTCAGCGGATTTCCGAATTTCTTCATGCTCTACGGACCCAACACCAACCAGGGCGGCAACTCGATCGTCTTCATCCTCGAGGCGGGCGCACGCTTGATTGCCAGCGCCGTAGGCCGGATTGCGCGTCGGGGTGGCTACCTCGATGTGCACCCCATTGCCGAAAAGCGCTATAACGACCGGCTTTCCGCTGACCTCGAGCGCAGCATCTGGACCAGGTGCGACAGCTACTTTCGGTCACCGAGCGGCCGCATTGTCACTCAATGGCCCTACACCGAACTGGAATACGCGCGCCGCACCTGGCGCCTCCGGCCGCGGGACTGGGTGCATCGCAGCACCGCGAGCAGACGCAAAATAACCACAAATCGACTTGAAGTGGGGGACTTTGCGTCTGCTCGCGCTGTCAAGGCGCGCTGAGTCGGCGCAGCGAGCGAGGGAACGTCGCGGTGCGGTCTTGCGCAGCGCCCGTCCGCGTGCCTCATCTTGGCTCAGAACTTCCAGATCGATCAGACGTTCCCGCAGCACCCGCTGTGGCATCAGGGGTTTCCGGCCTTCACCGCGGCGACGACACCGCCGTCGACCAGCAGGTCGGTGCCAGTGATGAACGTGGCATCCGGGCCGAGCAGGAACGCCGTCGCCGCGGCGATGTCGTCGGGAGTCCCGATCCGGCCGGTGCCAGACATGGCGATCATCGCACGCATGCCGTCGCCGACCGGGGAGGCCAGTTCCTGGTGGCCCATCGGTGTCGAGATGATACCGGGACTGATCGAGTTGATGCGGGCACCTCGTCGGCCCCACTGCGCACTGGCAGCGCGAACTCGAATGTGGTTGGCGTGCTTTGCAATCGGATAAGCAAACGCTTGCTCGGTGATACGGCTGACAAAGTCCAATCGCAGCAATTCACTTGGCGGGCTGTGCGCGAGTGCGCGTTCTTGCTCAGCGGACAGGGCGGGAACCAGGTGCCCGGCCATGCTGGCGATTACCACACCGGCGCCACCTGGTGCGACGACTTCGCCGAACTCCTGCAGCACCAGCGCGACGCCGAGCAGATCGACGGCCAGGATGGCCTCGGCGGACGCCTGCGCCGGGGACAACCCGGCGGTGTGTGCCACCTGCGTGACGCTGCCGAGCGATGCCGCGTACTCGGCCAGCCCGTGCACGGACTCCGGTGACGCAACGTCGACTCTGCGGGTTTCGACGTTGTGACCGTCCGCGGCCAGTGATTCGGCCGCCATGGCCAACGTCTCTTCGTTGTAGTCGGCCAACAGCACCTTTTTGCCAGCGCCCAACCGGCGGGCGATCGCGTGGCCCATGCCGCCCACGCCGATGATGGTGAGCACCTCTGCAACCACGCCAACTCCCGAATCCGCGGTGAATCAAGTTAACTGGCGATGCTATACAAGCCAGCCGAGCAGTCCGCGTCGCGTCGGCTATGCCGCTAGATCTGCGGCGTCTGATGTCAGGTGCGGGTGGCCGCTATGCCGAACGGCGGTCCCGACGAACGGTGCCTTGACGGTTGCGGCCAGGTGGCGCCGATTGACGACGAGGCCGGCGAGGGCCAGCGCGGTGTAGACGCCGCAGAGCAGCAGGCGGCCATGCGTCGAGGCGATGGGGAACTGGACGAGGAACAAGGCCAGCAATGCCCAGGCGCTGAATCGATGGAAGCGCAGGGCCAGGATCAGTGCCACACCCATCAGGGTCTGGGTCGCGGTCAGCAGGACTTCCTCGACCTGACGGGGGTCCAGCCCCAAGGAGAATCCGCCGCCGCCGAGCAGGTGGGCAACTGGCAGCGATCCGATGAGCAGTGTCCACTGGTTGACCTTGGACGAGATCAGCGTGGCGATGGCTGCCGTGCCTTTGCCACGGGCGGCGAAGATGGTCGCCACGATGAACTCCGGCGCTTCGGAGGCCAGCGGTGCCAGCCACTGCACCAGCAGGAACCGGTCGACGCCCAGCTCGGTCCCGGCGGCGACGAGATTGTCCGCGAACGGTTTGGCGCACAGCAGAATCAGTCCACCGGACACCGCGAAGAGGCCGAATACGGCGATGCGCCGAATCCGGTCGGGCAGTTCCGCCAGTGCGGCGGCGGTGCCGATCAGGTCGGGCTCTTCCACGTCGCCGTGGCTGACCTTGTACAGGTAGAAGCCGAACCACGCCAACAGGGCCAGCCCCAGCACCAGGTGGATTTGGCCGTCGAGGGGTATGACGAACGCCACCACACCGGCGATCAGCAGGAACCCGAGTTCCACCCGGTTGGCGGGTTCCAGCGCCAAACCGCCGTTTCCGCGGGCGCCCACCCGGCGTGCCACGACCATGCCGACCAGCACCACGACGGGCCAGCCCAGCCCCATCAGCAGCCGGTTGGAACCCGTCATGTTGGCTGTGGCGTACTGGGTGTAATCGGGATTGTGGCCGGAAGCGTAGGCGTAGTAGAGGTCGACCGCGTATTCGGGGAGAACTGCCACCAGCGCCAGCACAGCAATCGCCAGTCCACCGGACACGTCGATCTGGGCCGCTTCGGCGGCCCAGGCGAGCAGGAAGCTGGCTGCCACCACCGCGGCACCGAAGATCAGTAGCGCAGCGACCGGATTCGGATGCAGGCCGAGGATGCGGACGACCACCGCCGGGCTGATGAATGCACCGGTGAACAGCGCCGAGCGGGCCAGGACGCGCCACCGCGGGCGGGGCTTCGTCGTCGTCGCGACGACGGCCCGATCTGTGGTGACCAATTCTGATCCTTCGACTCGACGACGGGCTATTGCTGGTGGCCGTTTCGACACACGGCCCTGACGCACAGCTATCAAACGTACCCGCACGTCCGTCGTCCCAGCAACGTTGCGGGTTTGGGAAGTGAGGGCGGGCATGGCCCTCTCTTTGCTGGTCAGACCACACAAGTTTTAGAGTTAGACCGTCCTAAACCATAATTTTGGCAAACCTTCCCCTTCGATTCCGATATCTTCGGCGGGGTGGAACACCCGACGTCGGCCAACCCGTGGAACATCAACATCCACTACGACGCGTTGCTGGAATCAAAGGTTCCGTCCGGTGCCCGGCGCGTGCTCGACGTCGGATGCGGCGACGGGTTCCTGGCTGCTCGCCTGGCGCGGCGCATTCCGGATGTGGTGGCGCTGGATATCGACGCGCCCGTCCTCCAACGCGCTCAGGCCCGATTCGACACCGCGCCGGTTCGCTGGACGCACGGAGACGTCATGACGGCCACCTTGCCGAGCCACGGTTTTGACGCGGTGGTGTCGAATGCCGCGCTGCACCACATCTCCGACAGCCGAGCCGCGCTGCAACGCCTCGCCGCGCTGGTGCGCCCGGGCGGGACCCTGGCGATTGTCACGTTCGTCAGACCGTCGTTCCGAAACGCCGTGTGGCATCTCTCAACGTGGGTGGCGGGTGCCATTGCAAATCGCGTCAAGGGCAAATGGGAGCACTCCGCGCCGATCAAATGGCCGCCGCCGGAAACCCTGCGACAGCTGCGTGCGCATGTTCGCACGACACTGCCGGGCGCCCGCGTCCGTCGGCTCTGGTACGGCCGCGTGCTGATCACCTGGCGTGCGCCCGATTAACCCGGAGGTCCCATCGCCGCGGCGGCTGCCTGTGCGAACAGTTCGACGGTCTGCCTGCGGGTCAGTGAACTCGTCAATCGCTCTGCGGCGCGCATCATTTCGCCCGCGAACCAGGTGGGCCCGTTGCCCAGATTCTCGAACGCCTCGGCGATGACCTCGTCCACCGCGACCGCGCCCGGTGGCACCTCGTCGAGCGAACCTATCTGGCCCCGGCTGTATTCGAGCGTCCGTAGCGCGGGCGTATCCGTCTTACCCAAAATCAGACCCAGGACGTCAACCCCCTTGTCGTGCAGCTCGGCCCACAGCGCTTCGGCGAAGACCATGTCGAATGCCTTGGACGCGCCGTAAGCGACCATGTTGGCTCCGCCGGCCAATCCAGCGCCGGACCCGAAGATGACGATTCCGCCGCTACCCCGCTCGACCATCGCCGGCGCGAAGTGGTGGCACAACTGCATCGGAACCATGCAGTTACGCTGCACCATCTGCTCGGCGGCTTCGATCGAATTGGTCAGAAAGGGCTGGTAATTCGGGTCGGCCCCGGCGCAGTACACCAGGAACCCGATCTCCAGGTCACGGGTCGCTTGGGCGATCTTGGCCGCCGCACCCGGCCGGGCGAGGTCGACCGCCAGAGTGCGGGTTTGTGCTGAAGATGTCGAATTGATCTCCGCTGCAACCTGATTCAGTACCGCCTGTCGGCGCGCGAGCAAGACGACGTTGACGCCTCGCTCGGCGAGACCCTTCGCGAACGCGGCACCAAGGCCGTCGGAGGCTCCGGCGACGAGCGCCCAGGGCCCGTACTTCGTTGCGAATGCCATCTAGGTGCTCCCCACCGTGGTCAGCCGCACTTGCGTGTACTTGCGTCGCGCGATGCGCCAGCCCTCATCGGTGCGGACGATCTCGTCGTCGTAGAAACCGATCGCGTTGACGCCAGAACTGTTGTCCGCGGCCATGATCAGACCGTCGATGTAGGTACGCGCCTGCGCCCTGTCGCCGTCGAGGGTGACGGCGATATTGCTCAGCCGGTGCATGGTGTGGCCCGCCATGGCGTGGACCTGCTCCATGAAGTCGGCGACCGCGTCGACGCCGTTCCATGCGCCGATCTCGCCATAGTCGAGTCGGCAGTCTTCGGTGAACACGGTGCGAAACAGCGGCCAGTCGCGGCGGTCGATCCCGCTGGCGTAGCGCACCAGCAGATCGGAAATGTCTTGCCGGTCTTCGCGTTCGGTCATGCGATGTCTCCATTGGGATGGACCACGATCCGCGGCGGTCCGTCGGACCTGCGGGCCAGGTCAAGGGCATCCGGCACTTCGTCGAGCGTGATGACCTTGCCGACGCTCGGGAGCGGGTCGAGGCGTCCCGAAGCGATGGCGTCGAGGGTTCCGTACCAATCCTGTGGGTGTGGGCCGCCGCCGAATTGAATGGTGACGCCGTGGCGAGTCGCGGTGGTGATGTCCAGGGTGTCGCCGGTGTACCAACCGCCCGCGCAGTAGATCCGGGTTCCCATCTCGGCGGATTCGACGATGTTCTGGATCAGGCCGGCCGCTCCCACGCACTCGAAAACGACTGCCGGGCCGGGCAACCCGCGTTCAGCCCGGACCCGGTTGAACGCGTCGAACGGCGGGGTCTCGGCTGGGTCGACGACGATATGCGCGCCGAAGCGGTCGCGGGCGAGCTCGCGACGGTCGGCCTTATAGTCCGCCACGATGATGGGTTCGATGCCACGCACTGCCAACGCGGCGACGGCCGAAAGGCCGATGGCCCCGGCTCCTATGACGATCGCGATTTCACCGGATTGGATGTTCGCCGAGCGGACGTAGAACTCGCCGACGGCGAACGCGTCCGTCAACGCGACGGCATCGCAGGAAACGTCGCCCGCAACGGGTTTGGCCGCCGCCTCCGAAACCACCAGCAGCTCAGCGAAACTTCCCTGCGCCTCAGGATGCTGGCCGATGATCCGCAGGCCGCCGGCGCCGCCGTCGACCAGGCGTACCGGCATGGATGCAACGCGAGAGCCGACCGCGAATTGATCGGTGCATTCGGGCCCGTGGCCGAGTACCTCGCCGACGAACTCGTGACCGAGCACGATGTCTCGATCCGGGTCATACAGCGAGCGGCCGGTCGGGTCGTTGATACCGAGATCCGGGTGGTCCATGAAATGCACATCGGAGGCACAGATCGCGGTGCTCAGAGTGCGCAACAGCAGTTCACCACGGCCGGGCTCGGGGTCCGGAGTCTCGCGGACCTCTAGCCGTCCATCTCGCAACACAACGGCACGCAACGAATCTACCCGATTCTCGAATAATCGATATAAGCTCTCGAATGTTCGGAAATCACTGTAAGAACCCCGGTGGGAAGGAGTCAAGCATTCGCGGATCTCCGTCGGCCCCGACCGGCCGGGTTCTTGACGTCGTCGAGCTGCTGGCACGCTCGGGAAATAGGCAACTGCGCTTCTCTGACATCGCGCGCGAACTAAACCTCACTCAAGCGACCGCACACGCGATCCTGAAGACGCTGTGTGACCGCGGTTGGGCCAGCCGCGACCCGCTGGCGAAGACCTTTGCCCTGGGCCCCGCCCTGGCCGTGGTGGCCGCCCGAACGGACATCGCTCGGCCGCTGACGCACGCGGCACGTGCTGCGGCGCTGCGGCTTTCCGGTGATTTCGGCTATGCCGGCTCGGTGGTGGAACGATTCGGCGATTCCCTGGTGGTCACGGCCTTCGAGGGTGAGCCGGTCACCGAGCCGTCCGGGATCCCCGGTGACCGGATTCCGTATTCGCCCCCGTTCGGTGTCGCTTTCGCCGCTTGGGATACCGAGGAAGGACAGTGCGAGTGGATCCGGCGGGGTGCCGGAAACAACGCCGATCGCGCTCAGCGGCTGCGAGACGTGTTGGCTCGGACCCGTGAGCGGGGATTCGACATCGACTGGACCACGCCCGCGCTGGCGCAGGCTGCCCAGCTGGTCGGCACCCTGGACAGCCACGAGGTACCGGCGCCGGTGCGTCATATCATGGACCAGCTACTCGCCGAGTTCACCACCATCGGTTTTCTCTCCGATGACAATCCGGGCCGTCGCAAGCAGCCCGTCGTGACGATATCCGCGCCGGTATTCGACCATCGGCAACGAGTTGCGCTGATCGTGGCCGTGCATCCGCTCTGCACTCTGAGTGCAAAGCAGATACGGGCCATCGGCGGGCGGCTCACCGAGGAAACCGCCGCGATCACGGCAGACACGCCGTCATGATTGGCTGGAAGGATGAAAAGCCTTGCTAGGCAACTACGTTGTAGACGATCTTGCCGGCTTTGCCGTCGGGGCTCGACAGGCGGATCTGGATGTGCGCTCCCGGAAGATGTTGAAGCGCAACGTGCTCGACAGCATTGCCTGTGCCGTGGGCTCGCTGGACGGCGAACTCATCCCACAGATCCGCGAGCATGCCGAAGAGTTCAGTAGTCGCCCGACGGCCACGCTCGTCAGCGGCCCACGGGTATCGGTCGATCAAGCAGCGTTCTTCAATGCGGTACTGGTGCGCTACCCGGACCTGCTGGACACTTATCTGACGCCCGGGGGGCTGTGTCACCCAGCCGACAACTTCGGTGCGGTACTGGCTGTGGCCGAGCACGTCGACGCCGGCGGCGCCGATTTCCTGTTGGCCCTTGCAGTCGCCTACGAAGTCCAATGCCGGTTCAGTGCCCAGGTTCCCGTCATGGCCCGAGGCCTCAATCACGCACTGCAACTGGCGATGTCGGTGGCCGCCGGGTCGGCCAAGCTGCTCGGCCTCGATGCAGGGCACACCGCCGACGCGATCGCGGCCTCGACGGCCGACAACGTGTCCCTCGCGGCCGTGCATGCTGAACCGGTCTCCAATTGGAAAGGCATCTCGCCGGCCATCACCGGGATGCGCGCTGTGTACGCGACGATGCTGGCCGGTCGTGGTGTCACCGGGCCCAGATCGCTGTTCGAAGGCCCGCAGGGGTTGGTGCAGCTCTTCAATGTCCCCATTGATTTCCATACTTCGGACCGGAGACTGACCGCGGTCGAGCAGACCTACCTGAAGCAATACTGCTCACTTATCCACGGGCAGGCCGTGATTGACGCGGTGCTGGCGATCCGCGACGAGAACGGACTCAGCGGCGACGATGTCGACCGGGTGCGGGTGGAGGTATTTCAGGGTGCATATGACATTGCCGGTGGTGGAGTCTATGGCAACAAGAATCATCCATGGACCAAAGAGCAGGCCGACTACAACCTCAAGTATCTGAGTGCGGTCGCGCTGCTGGACGGCGCCGTCGGTCCCGAACAGCTCGAGACCGAACGTGTCCGCCGCGAAGATGTCCAGGGCCTGCTGGCGCGGATGGAGGTCGAGCCCGCGGGCGACTTGACCGCGGACTATCCGCAACGCACCACCGCCCGGGTGCACGTGGTTACCCGCGACGGACGCGAATTCAGCCGCGAGGGATCCGATTACGAGGGTTCGCCTACCAGGCCGCTGTCCTGGGAGCGGGTGGTGGAGAAGTTCCACTGGCTCGCCGAGCCGTTCTCCGACGAGGGTCTGCGTACCGACATCATCGCCGCGGTCGACCAGCTCGACGACATTCCCATCGCGGAACTCACCGGGCTCCTCGGCGCGGTGAGCCGTCACCCGCAACGACCACGCAGCAGGCATAGGTTCTAGCCGGTTCGAGCGTCCGGCAGCGGCCGAGTGCGCGTCCTCTTGCGCGCTTCGCCGCCGGCATTGAATGATCGGCACATCCTGCCAGCAGAGGAGTCCACGTGGCGAAGAAGGAAAATCGGATCGGCAACCGCTGGGAGCTGATCACCTGCGCGCTCTCCGGACATGTCACTTACGCGCCCGACGAAGAAGCGCTCGCCCAACGGCTCACCGGTACCACCGGACTGGGCGAAGTATGGCGCTGTCTGCGTTGCGGCGACTTCGCGCTCGGTGAGCCGCATGGCCACGGTCACGCCAACGAAGCGCCGTTGATCATGCGCGGCAAGGCTTTACGCCAGGCGATCATCGTTCGCGCACTGGGGATCGAGCGCTTCTTCCGCGCGATCGTGTTGGCACTCGCCGCATGGGCGGTGTGGAAGTTCCGCGGCGCGCGCGGTGCGATTCAAGAGACCCTGGACCGCGACCTACCCATCTTTCGGGCCGCCGGATTCAAGGTCGATCAGATGTCGGCCATACACGAGCTGGAAAAGGCGCTGGCCGCAAAGCCATCCACGCTGGCCCTGATAACTCTGATGCTGGCGGCTTATGCCGTCCTGCAGGTCGTCGAGGGCACCGGCCTGTGGCTGCTCAAGCGCTGGGGTGAGTACTTCGCCGTCGTCGCCACCTCGATCTTTTTGCCGCTGGAGATCTACGACCTGACCAAGGGCATCACCATGACACGCGTGGTGACCTTCACGATCAACGTGGCCGCGGTGGTCTACCTGCTGATTTCCAAACGGCTGTTCGGTTTGCGAGGCGGGCGCAAAGCCTACGACGAGGAACGCCGCGGTGAGCAACTGCTCGACGTCGAGCGCGCGGCCATGCGGGCCTGACACCAGAAGATGGGCACCTACGCGATAACCGGATCCGCTTCCGGTATGGGCCGCGAGACCGCACAACGGCTTCGCGACGACGGCCACTCGGTAATCGGCGTCGATCTCAGGGAGGCCGACGTCGTCGCCGACCTGTCGTCGCCACACGGGCGTCGCGAGGCTGCCGAGGGTGTCCTGCAGGCCTCGTCCGGCAAGCTCGATGGAGCGGTGCTGGCTGCCGGTCTGGGTCCGAGCCCCGGGCGGGATCGTCCGCGCCAGATCGCCCAGGTCAATTTTTTCGGGGTCGTCGAACTGCTCGACGCGTGGCGACCGGCACTGGTCGCCGCCCAGAACGCCAAGGTCGTGGTGGTGGCAAGTAACTCGTCGACGACGGTGCCCGCGGTGCCCAGACGAGCCGTGCGAGCGCTGCTGGCGCAGGACGCCGCCAAAGCGGTGCGTTCGGTCAAGTTGTTCGGCACAGCCGCACCCGTGATGATGTATGCGGCGTCCAAAATCGCTGTCAGCCACTGGGTTCGGCGGCATGCAGTGCTGCCGGAATGGGCGGGATCGGGTGTGCGGCTGAATGCGCTTGCGCCCGGCGCCATCATGACGCCGTTGCTGCAGGAGCAGCTGTCGAATCCACGGGAGGCCAAAGCTGTCAGATCGTTCCCGATTCCGATCGGTGGATTCGGCGATGTCGCACACATGGCAGATTGGATGTGCTTCATGCTGTCCGGTGCCGCAGACTTCCTTTGCGGCAGTGTAGTTTTCGTTGACGGCGGCACCGATGCATATTTCCGCGCCGATGACTGGCCAAAGGCCGTGCCGACGTATCGAATGCTCGGATACCTGCGGAGGTACGCTCGGCGCCGGCTGTGAGCCTGCCAACAGCTAACTTGACTCGAGTTTAGTCAGATGTGACGATGGGTGGATCGATGCGTGCGGCCAGACCAGAAAGTGTGATCTTCGATGAGTGAAACAGTCTGCGAGACAACGAACTTCGGACGCACTCGGACGATCGAATGGTCCGACCCGCAGATATCGGCCGAGGCTGCGGCGGCCCTGCCGGGAATTGAGTTCTTGCAGCGGATGATCGACGGCGCGATCCCGCAACCACCGATCATGAGGACACTGGACGCCAGGCTGGAGTCGGTCGCAGAGGGTCAGGCGGTGTTCACCATGACGCCGTCGGAATCGCATTACAACCCGATCGGGTCCGTGCACGGCGGCGTGTACTGCACGTTGTTGGATTCGGCTGCGGCATGTGCGGTCCACACCCTGTTGCCCGCCGGCGTCGGCTACACCAGCCTCGATCTGTCCGTTCGGTTCATCGGGCGGATCAGCGTCGACACCGGACCGGTCAGATGCACCGGGACGGTCACCCACATGGGCCGGCGCACCGCGCTCGCCGAGGCGGTATTGACCAGTCGCAACGGCAAGCTGCTGGCAACCGCGACGAGCAGCTGCCTCATCCTCAGTGCCTGATGGACGGTCGCCGAATCGACGCCGGCGCGGGAACGTCCGGGACCTCTGATGTCGATTCTGTCGAAACAAGTTGTCGCCGACACGCTGTCGCGTGCGTTCACCGCTGCGGTCAACCCGAGCCCGAAGGCTGCGGTGCAGTTTCCGGAAATCGAGGCTGCCACCTCAGAAGTCAGCATCCCGACCAGACACGGCGACGCGTCGGCCACCATCTACCGACCGCCGGCGACCACGCCGAAACCGCCCGTCTACGTCAACGTCCACGGCGGTGGATTCGTCGTCGGCCATCCCGAGCAAGACGATCCGTGGTGCCGATATCTGGCCGTCAACGCGGGAGTGGTCGTGATCAACGCCAGCTACGTCCTGGCCCCAGATCATCGCTTTCCCGCTGCGCCGCAACAGATTTACGACATCGTATGTTGGGCGGCGAGTCCTGACCGTGACTGGGACGGCGCGCGACTGTGTGTCGGCGGCCAAAGCGCAGGGGGCAACCTCAGCGCCGCCGCAGCCCGGCTCGCGCACGAAAGCCGCGAGCCCCAGATCTCGCTGCAAGTACTGCACTACGCACCGCTGGACCTGGTGACACCCACCCGTGACAAGCCCTCCCCGGCAGGTCGTCGCGCAGTCATGAAGCCGTGGATGGGCGAGATCTTCGACACCGCCTACATTCCCGATCCGGCGCAGCGACGCGACCGCCTGGCGTCTCCAGCCTGGGGTGACAACGCCGATGGACTGACCGGCATCGCGCCGGCCCTCGTCGTGACGGCGGAGCATGACCGCCTTCGCGACGAAGCCCGCAGATACGCGGACAAGCTCGCCGCCGCCGGCGCATTGGCCGAATACTACGAAGTGGCCGGCGTCGACCACGGTTACAACATCATGAGCGAGGCCATCGACGCCACGCGGCGAACCTACGCCCGCATTGCCGAACACGTCACGCGGGCAACCAACAACCGGAACGTTTGATTGACAGCGTGGCGTGCGAGGCTGGCTAGCCTCAAGTCAAGTCAGCGCGTAGTGTCACAACGATGAACACGGATGGTTCCGGAGTGATGAAGCTGGCGGGTCCGCTTGCTGATCGCGACAGTTGGACGGTCGCCGACCTCTGTCCGATGGAGCATGCGCTCGAGTTGATCGGTACCCATTCGGCGATGGTGTTGCTCCGCGAGGTGCTCTGGGGCGGGCGGCGTTTCGACGATCTGGCGCGCCGTGCGGGCGTCACCGAACAGATCGCAGCGAAGCGTCTGCGCCAGCTTGTCGACGCCGGGCTGCTGGCCAAGCAGCCGTATCGGCAGCCCGGGCAGCGGACGCGCCACGAGTATGTGCTCACCGAACGCGGCCGGGACCTGTTTCCGGTACTTCTGAGCCTGATTGAGTTCGGCAGGCTGTTGCAGGGCGAGACCAAAGCACTGGAATTCATTCACGAAGGATGCGGCGCCGCACTTGTTCCCCAGATTCATTGCGGTGCAGGACACGACGTGTCGCTTTCGGAGACGACGGCACGCATCGCCTGCCCGCCCTAATGCGAATGTGACGAGGTGCTCGTAACGGCTCATGCTGTGCGGGACACCACAGTACCGCTTTGCGTGGTGTTTACCGGGGCGCGGCATGATGGTAAATCATCCGCGATGAAATTCGTTGCAGCGGGGAACTTTCGAAAGGACCACGCGCATGCCGATTATCCAGACCTGGACCGACCAGAGCCCTGACAACTTGGTTGTGGCCGCGCCCCTCCGGGCGCGAGCGTGTGACGCCTTCTACGCCTTGCTGAGGCGCAGGCCTCGCCACCTCGGCAACGGCCCACAGCTGATGCAACGAGGCGCTGAGCGCTGCTGACGACGCGGACGTCAAGCTCGACGTGCTTGGATTGCGTCATGGAACCCGAAGAACGAATTGTGAGCGTAACCCGCATCATCGCGGCGAACGCGCAGCGGATTTTCGACCTCATCGCCGACCCGTCCCTGCAGCCAAGTTGGGACGGCAACAACAACCTTGCCTCGGCAGCGCAAGGCCAGCGTGTCCGGCAGGCCGGCGACGTGTTCAAGATGACGTTGACCCAAGGTGGTGTGCGGGAGAACCACGTCGTCGAATTCATCGAGGGAAGCCAAATCGCTTGGCGGCCAGCAGAACCCGGTAAGACACCGCCCGGCCACCTGTGGCGCTGGCTGCTCGAGCCGGTGAGCACCGACCTCACCCGCGTGACCCACACCTACGACTGGACACAGCTGACCGATCCCGTCCGCCTGACCCGTGCCCGTGCGACCACACGCGACATGCTGCGCGCCTCCCTGGACCGGCTGGCCGTGCTTGCCCAGGCGTCCGACTCGGGCGCCAATGCCTGAGGCCCGGTAGGGTCCCGGTATGGCTCTCCCACCACCAGAGAAAGACCGCGCGGCCATCGTCACCGGCGCCTCGTCCGGCATTGGCGAGGAATTTGCGCGGATACTCGCCCAGCGCGGCTATCAGGTCGTGCTGGTAGCCCGCAGCGCCGATCGGCTCGAAGAACTCGCCGGACGGCTGGGCACGCACGCCCACCCGTTACCCGCCGACCTGTCGAACCGAGAGGACCGAGCGGCTTTGCCGGACCGGGTGACGGCGCTGGGTCTGGTCCCCGACATCCTGGTCAACAACGCGGGGCTCTCGACCACCGGGCCCGTCGCGAAATCGGTTCCGGAAAAAGAACTCAACCTGGTCGAGGTCGATGTCGCCGCGGTAGTCGACCTGTGCAGCAGGTTCCTGCCGGGAATGGTCGACCGGCATCGAGGTGCGGTGCTCAACGTGGCGTCGACAGCCGCGTTCCAACCCCTGCCGGGCCAGGCGGCCTACGGCGCCGCCAAGGCGTTCGTGTTGTCCTACACCCACAGCCTGCGCGGAGAATTGCGTGGCACCGGGGTCAACGCGACCGCGCTGTGTCCGGGGCCGGTGGACACCGGATTCGGCGAAGCGGCCGGCTTTTCCAAGGAGGAAGCCGACTCGGCACTGCCGAAGGTGATGTGGATTCCGGCCGACCAGGTCGCGCAGGCCGGTATCGACGGTCTCGCGGCCGGCAAAGCCGTCGTCATCCCGGGGCGGGTCAACCGCGTGGCTGCGTCGCTTTCCCGGGTCACGCCGCCGGAGTTGCTGCTGCCCTTCCTGGCGCGCAGCCACCCCGCACTCAAACGGGACCAGTAGCGGCGGTAGGGCTCATCCTTTTTTGCCGCGCACCCACTGAAATACTCCGAGGGTCTTGACTCGCACGCTGACGAATTCGTGGTCTTCCAGCGTGTCGGCGATTTCGTCGTCGTCGAACGCGTGCGCGCCGGTGTTCGGCAACATGCGCCAGAACCGGGCGGCACGCCCCGCGGTGGGGACCATCACCGCCAGCCGTCCACCTGGCCGCAGCACCCGCGCCATCTCGGCGAGCGCCGCCGCCGGATCGGGAATCAGCTGCAGCATGGCGATCGAGACTACTGCATCGAAAACACTGTCGCGCAACGGAAGTCGTTGTGCGTCGGCGCGCAGGAAGCCGACTTGCGGGCCGGCTTCGGCGCGCACCGCGCGGGTAAGCATCGGCTCGGAGATGTCCACACCCAGTGCCAGGCCGTCCGGCCCGGCGGCGCGGGCCAACGACGCGGTCACGTTACCCGGGCCGGAGCCGACGTCCAGCGCGACGCCGCCCGACGGGATGCTGAGCCACTCGACGGGGTGCTGCCACGCGCTGAGCACGCGGCGACTCAGGGCTTGTGCGTTGTCGTAGAGCATCGACCCGACCGGTGACGCCCAGGCGGCCTGGATCGCGCCGGTGTTCTTCGGCACGGTGTCGGATGCGGTGCCCAGCAGATCGAGATACCCCTTGCTGACGTCCGGATGCGCGGGCGGATCGATGAGCAGATCCAGGGCCCGGCGCAACGCCGGCGGCATCGAGAGATTCACGTCGGTCATAGGGCTCCTTCGCTAGCGCGCGACGACCGCGTGCTCGCGCTCCAGGGCATACATCCGCCACAACCCGGGCACGCCTTTGAGGACGCTTTCGCCGCGGTCGGCGAACCTGTGCCGCGATCCGGTGACGATGTCTCGCACCGTCGACGACACCCGTACCTCGCTGGCCCCGGCCAGGGCGGCCACGCGCGCACCGATATGCACGGCCATGCCGGCCACGTCGTCTTTCAACCCGCCGCGCACCTCTACCTCACCCGCGTGAATCCCGACCCGCACCTCGATGCCGAGCACCCTGATCGCGTCGACGATCTCGTCGGCGCAGGCGAGCGCGGCACTGGGGCTGCTGAATGTTGCGACGAATCCGTCGCCAGCGGTGTTGACTTCGCGGCCGCCGAAGCGCTGCAGTTCATGGCGCACGATGGTGTCGTGGTTGTCCAGCAGGTCACGCCACCGATCATCACCGAGCAGGGCGGCGCGCTCGGTGGACCCGACGATGTCGGTGAACATGATTGTGGTGAGCAGACGCTCGGTATCCGAACCACCCCGCATCCCGGTGATGAACTCTTCGATCTCGTCGAGCAGCGGCCCGGTGTTGCCGACCCAGTACAGGTTGTCTTCGCCGGGTAGTTCCACGAGGCGGGACTCGGCGATGTGCTCGGCCAGGTACCGACCATGTGAGACTGGCGTGAACGTCGAGTCGGCGCGGTGCAGGATCAGGGTCGGCGCGGCAACCCGCGCCAACTTGTCCCGCACGTCGCCGGCCCGGATGGTTCTGATCATCGCCAGCGCCATGCTCGGGGAGGCGGCGCGATTACCGGCCATGTCCCACCAGGAGCGGAAAGCCTCATCATGGACGACGCTGGGTGCGATCATGCCGAGCATGTCGAAACCCTGCTGGACGGCATCGGGGTCGACCAGGAGGTCCGTGTAGGGATCGAGCGAGTCGACAGTGGCGCCGATGGGGTAGTCGGACGCGTAGAGCGACCGGGCCGAGCCGTTGATGATCACCAGGCTGCTGACCCGTTCGGGGTAGTCGGCGGCCAGCACGAGTCCGGTCATCGCGGTGAAGCCGGGCGCCACGATGGTCGCCCGCTCGCATCCGACGGCGTTCATCACGCCGACGACGTCCTTCGCCCAGAACTCGGGCCCGATCATGTCGGGCGAGGAGACCCGCGACGACAGGCCGATCCCGCGCTGGTCCAGCCGGATCACCCGGGCGAAGGATGCCAATCGCCGGTGGAAGCGGTACATCGAGGGCTCGGCATCGATGCAGTCGATCGGGATGGACGGCCCCGGCAGCACTACGAGGTCGATCGGGCCGTCGCCGAACACCTGATAGGCGATGTCGGTCTCGCCGCAACTGGCGTAGCGGGTTCGCGGAGCCCCAGCAAACCGGGTCACGGCATCCAGGCTAGTTCAGCGCACCGACAGGTCGCAGCGGCAGCTAGCGGCCGGTCCGGCCGAGGATCGGCACCAGATAGCGGGCTGCGTATTCACGAACGGCCGCGGGATCCGAGGTGTCGAGCCGGTCGGTGGGGAACACGATGATGCCGAGGGCTACGCGCAGCAGTATGTCGGCGATGTTGGCGAGGTCGGCCTCGGGGATGTCGGCACCGCATCGCCGCAGGGTATGGGCGATTCCGTCGGCGAACTGGGAGATCGGGAAGGCGCGGGAATGGGAGAACATGCCGAGCAGCTCCGGTTCGCTGTCGGCGATCCGCGAGTACAGCGGCGAGTCGTGGACCAGGCGCACGCCGAGCGCGAAGGCCTCGACTACGGCCTGTTGCGGATCACAGCCGGCGGTGGCCTGGTCCAGCGTGGTGAAGAAGAGCTGCGCTTCGCGTAGTACGACGTGCTCGAACAGGTCGTCTTTGGTGGGGAAGCGCCGGTAGATGGTGCTGCGGCTGACACCTGCGCGAGCGGCGACGTCTTCGATGTTGGCGCGCCGCACGCCGTAGGTCTCGAACACCGTTCGAGCCGTGTCCAGGATGGCGCGATCGAGTTCGGTGAGCGCCTCGGGTGCTGCTCGCTTGGTCTTGATGGCTCACCTGCTTTGCGGACGCTTGAACCGGTTGCTAGGTTGGAACAAAGATAACATTTTGTTCCACTGTCGCATGGAGGTCGGGCATGACGGCCCAGAATGACCAGCTGGCCGGGTCGAGCGCCGGTGCCCGATTCGACACCGGCGTGCGAGAAGCGGTGCCGGTGCTTGCCGATGGAGCCAATAACGATGCGCCGCGGCTGGGACCCGATTCGCTGATCTGGAAGTTCTATGGCGATCACCGCACCCAATTCTTCGGATTCCAGCGCGTCGCGGGCGTCGAAAACTGCATCGAACAGCTCGGCCAGGGCGTGCTCGACCACTCGGTGATTTTCAGCGATACGTTGGGCCGGGCCAAGCGGACCGCGCCGCCGTTAATGAAAACCGTCTATTCCGAAGACCCTCACGGTTGGGGCCGCACAGTGCGGGACTTCCACAAGCCGATCAAGGGCACCATCAGCGACGGGTCGAGATACCACGCGCTGAACCCGGAGTTGTTTTATTGGGCGCACGCCACGTTCGTCGACCAGGTCATCTACAACACCGACATGTTCATCCGGCGGCTGTCGCACGCCGAGAAGGAGCAGATCTTCAACGAAGGCAAGATCTGGTACAGCCTCTACGGAGTCAGCGACCGCGGCCAGCCGCAAACGTACGACGAGTTCGTCGAATATTGGGACGCCATGCTCGAGCGCTTCGTCCCACACAAGACTGTGCTCTACGGCACGGGTTATATCCGCAAGGGCATCCCCGGCCCGCGCTGGATCCCCAGGCCGCTGTGGAAGATCCTGTCTGCGCCGCTGAATGCCTACACCCGCCTCGTGCTGGTCGGAACCCTGCCGCCGCAGATGCGCTCGGTCTGCGACCTGCAGTGGGATGCCAAGAAGGAGAAGCGTTTTCAACGCTTCGCAGCCGTCATGCGCGCGCTGAATCCACTGATCAACCGGATGCCGCTGTGGTTCGTCTACGCGCCCTGGGCGGCCACGGCCTGGCGACGCGCCGGCATCGACCCACGCCGGCTCTATAACCGCGCCGCGGCGTAACCGTCCGGCTTCCCCGACAGGCAGGCTGGGCGCCGCACCCCAATCGGGTTGTGGTCTGCTAGTGGTTACATGTCGAGAGCACAGGGTCGAGCAGCGGCGGTGTGCGAAACGAAATGCGGCAGTGAAGATGAATGTGATTACCCAGGCCGTCGAGGCCACACTCGACAGAGTGGCCAACCCGGGGCAGGTATCGGATCCAGACAGGCTGCGCAAGGCCGTTTCAGGCAAGACCGTGCTGGTGACTGGGGCGTCCTACGGCATTGGCGAGGCGACTGCCCGCAAACTGGCTGCGGCCGGCGCGAAGGTGCTGGTGGTGGCCCGCTCGGCGGAACGGCTCGACGACCTTGCGGCGTCGATCAATGCCGGCGGCGGCACAGCGGTCGTGTACCCGACGGATCTGAGCGACGAGACCGCAGTCAACGTGCTGACCAAGCAGATCACCGAGCACCACGGCCCGCTTGACGTCGTGGTGAGCAATGCGGGCAAGTCTTTGCGGCGCTCGCTGCACCACCAGTACGACCGCCCGCACGATTTCCAGCGCACGATCGACATCAACTACCTAGGGCCGATCTGGCTGCTGCTCGGCGTGCTACCGGCCATGCGGGAGAACGGGCGTGGCCACATCGTGAATGTGTCGAGCGTCGGCGTGCGTGTCGTGCCCGGCCCACAATGGGGCGCCTACCAGGCGTCGAAAGGGGCGTTCGATCGCTGGCTGCGCAGTGTGGCACCGGAACTGCACAGCGACGGCGTCGACGTCACGTCGGTCTACTTCGCGTTGGTCCGTACCCGCATGATTGAGCCGACGCCGATGCTGGGGAGGTTGCCGGGGTTGTATCCGGACCAGGCGGCCGACTCGATCGCGAAAGCGATCATCGAGCGGCCGCGCACCATCGAACCGCCGTGGGTGTGGCCGGCCGAGATCGCCTCGGTGGTGCTGGCCGGGCCGGCCGACTACGCGGCCCGGATCTGGCACCGCCGGTTTTTCACCGAATCCGGCGACCGGCGGCGGGATGACGCATGACGACCGGTAGCGTCGCCGCCACCGCGGTGCGGGGCTTGGCTTTTTCCGGACTGCTCAGTCCTCCTGCGCCGGTCCCACTGTTGCGGTTGATCCGCGAGCTGTACCGGGGAGGCACCAATCTGTATACGTTGCTTGCCATTTCGGCCGCACGGTGGCCGGACCGGACGGCGATCATCGACGACGACGGCGCGCTGAGCTATCGAGAGCTGCAGTCCCAGGTCGAATCACTTGCGCGCGAGCTCTCTCGCGGCGGCGCCGGACCCGGCGAGGCGGTGGGAGTCATGTGCCGCAATGGACGCAACTTCGTCGCAGCGGTGTTCGCGGTCGCCCTCGTCGGCGCCGACGTGGTGCTGGTGAGCACGGAGTTCCGCCTCAATGCGCTTGCCGGCGCGCTGGATTCGCACCAGGTCAAGGCGATGTTCGCCGACGAGGAATTCAGCGGGCAGATACGCGAGTGCGATGGGCGCGTCACGGTGATCGATCCGGCAACAGTCGAGACGCAACCCGGCGATTCCCGGCCGAAGGTCGCGGCGACGGGCCGCCTCGTGTTGCTCACGTCGGGCACCACCGGCATACCCAAGGGAGTGCCGCGGGCACCGCGACTAAGTTCGGGAGTGGGCGTCGGCGTCACTATTCTGGAGCGCACGCGGCTACGCGTCGGGTCGCGAATCGCGTTGGCAGTACCCATGTTCCATGGTCTCGGGTTCGGTGTGCTGATGCTGACCGTGAGCCTGGGCGGTACCGTGCTGACCCATCGGCGCTTCGATCCCGAGACCACGCTGGCGCAGGCATCGCTGCAGCGTGCCGACGCGATGAGCGTGGTCCCCATCATGCTGGCGCGCATTCTTGACCTGCCGCAGCGGGTGCGGGCGCGCAACGCTTTACCGTGCCTGCGGGTGGTGCTCTCCAGCGGCGATCGCCTCGATCCCAGCCTGTCGCGACGCTTCATGGATGCTTACGGTGACGTCCTCTACAACGCCTACGGCTCCACCGAGGTTGGCATCGGCGCGCTGGCCACACCGGTCGAAGTGCGTAATGCCCCGGAGACGGTCGGAAGACCGGTCGCGGGATGTCCGGTGCGCATCTTCGACAGAAACGGCAGGCCGGTCGGGCCGCGTGTGACCGGCCGCATCTTCGTGGGCGGTGAATTGGGCGCGGATGGATACACCGACGGCGGAGGCAAAGCCCGCATCGACCGCATGACCAGCACGGGTGACATGGGCTACCTCGACAATTCGGGACGGCTCTACATCGTCGGTCGCGAGGACGACATGATCGTCTCGGGCGGCGAAAACGTCTACCCGCGGGCACTGGAAAACGCGCTTGCCCAACACCCCGGTATCGCCGAAAACGCGGTGATCGGGGTGCCCGACGAGAAGTTCGGGCGGCGACTGGCTGCCTTCATCGTTCCGCGGCCCGGCAGCGACATCGACGAGTCGGTGATACGAGAGTATTTGAAGGGCAAGGTATCTCGATTCGAGCAGCCCCGGGACATCAACCTCGTCGACAGCATTCCACGCAACCCGGCCGGCAAGGTGCTGCGCAAGCAACTTGTTACTTGAGCGCGAGCAAAAGCACCCAATTTCTGCGCGAAACAGGAGCTTTCGCGCCTGTTCGCCGTGATCAAAACTTGACCGAGACTTGATCGAGCTGCCCGCGCGCGCTGGCGTCGCCAGCGTCGTGTCGCCCCTACCATCGACCAACGACACAGCTCTTTTGGAGTTCTTCTTGGGCTCTTCGGCGGGTAAAGGATGACGGAAGCGATGCGAGCGGCACTTCGGTCTGTTCTGGTGGTGATCGGGATCTGCGCGACGTTGATTGCGCCGCCCGAGCGGATAAGTCTCGCGGCAGCCAACCAGTCGCATGACTTCGCCGTCGCGTCGGTGCTGCCAGCGCGAGGGCAGGTGGTGGGCGTCGCACACCCCGTCGTGGTGACTTTTACTGCGCCTGTTGCCAATCGGCAGGTGGCGGAGCGCGCCATTGAAGTGAAATCGACGCCCGCGATGACCGGCAGGTTCGAATGGCTCGACCGTGATGTGGTGCAGTGGGTACCCGACCGATTCTGGCCGGCGCACAGCAGCGTGAAGTTGTCGGTAGGCGCATTGGCCACGGATTTCAAAACCGGTCCCGCTGTGCTCGGTGTCGCCAAAATCTCGGATCACACGTTCACGGTCACCATCGACGGAGCAGAACCGGGAACATCGCCGCCGCTGCCGTCACCGCACCATCGGCCGCACTGGGGAGAAGACGGAGTGTTGCCCGCCTCGATGGGTAAGTCTGAATTCCCGACGCCGGTCGGTTCCTACGCCGTCATGTCGAAAAACCGTTCAGTCACCATGGATTCGAGCAGCGTAGGTATTCCGGTCGACGATCCCGAGGGCTACCGGGTCACGGTTGACTACGCCGTCCGTATCAGCAGCCGCGGGCTCTTCGTGCATTCAGCTCCGTGGGCGGTTCAATCGATGGGCGCCGAGAACGTCAGCCACGGCTGCATCAGCCTGAGTCCAGCCGACGCAGAGTGGTACTACAACGCCGTCAACGTCGGTGACCCGGTAATCGTGCAGGGATAGCCTTTTCGTCATCCACCCGCGCAACCCGCACGGGTATCCGGGGCAACGGCCCCCACCAGAACAGCCGTAGGTTCTGTCGGCGCAGGCAACGGGCCGGGCAGCACTACCGGAGCCGACACCGGGGCCGCTGGTGCAGTGGGCACGCCCTTGCCCGCTCGCGGGACAGCCCCCGCCATGGTTTCAAGTGGCGCCGCCGCTGGAGCAGGGGCGGCCGCGCCCGCCCCGGCCGGCGCAAGAGGTGCGGGCACATCGAGCGGAAGAGGCGGCGCCGCGACGACATGAGGGCCGGGCAAAGCCATCGGCGCCGGCGCGGCTACCGGTGCCGCGGCCCCCGCCATCTGCTCGAGGCAGGTGGGCCCGCCCATCGGCAGCGGGGTGGCTGCCGCATCCGGACCGAATGCCATAGCGGCTCCGCACAATCCGGCGCCGACGGCAATCGTGATGTTGAATCGAGCCAAGATATTCAACATTCTCCCTTTGGTATCAATAGTCTCCGCTATCACCCCCTGCGGAACCGTATCGGTGGCAGGAGGATTTTGCCTAGGTGGGCAACGTAATTGGTTACGGAACCGATGCGGGCCACGGGCCACGCCGTAATAACGTCGTCGCCGAACAGTGACTTCCGATGGGACCAGCCCGACGGGTTGTCGGGAGTGGTGCGCCGACTACGCGTTGGCCGGGATTTGCGTGTGAATCCTGGGCTTTGCGTGTGAATCCTGGGCTTTGCAGGTGAACGCAGGGCGGCGAAACGTTCCGATTCCCGCCCTGTAGTAACACGGAACGCCCAGAATGCACACCCAACGCCGTCAGTTCACACCGAACGCCGTGAGTTCACACCGAACATAGGCTGATCCCCGTCCAGGGGTTGGAGCGACGGCCGGTGCATCCGCTCGCCCGACCGCTCGCCCGAAAATTTCTACTGCTGATCGGGTACGACGGCGCCGATCGTCTTTGTCAACCACTGCGGCGCCAGCACCGAGACCGCGGTGGCTCCGGCTGTCGCGGTGATCACCCCGGTCCAGGCCACGGGGCCCAGCGGCGTGCACCCGAAGAAGTTGCTGAGCACCGGGGTTTGGATGATGCCGACCAAAACCCCCGCACTGCCCAGGGCGGTGGCCACGACCAGCGGGCTGTGCCGGCGCGTCAGCAGCGTCTGCGCCAGCTGCGTGGTCACCACGGCGGTCAATCCCATTGTGGCCGTGCGGCGTTCGGTCCCCGGCGTCCAGCGTCCCATCGCCCAGGCTGCGGTGGCACCGGCAGCGGTGACCACGCCGCGGTTGACGATCTGGCGCATCAGGGGCGCGTCGAGCGAGGGCGTCGGCGACGTCAACACCATACGTTGATATGCACGACGCGCCTCCTCGGCCTCGGCCTCGGATTCGTAGTCCTCGTCGTCGGGCTCTTCGAACTGCGAGGTCACCGCGACGGCGAGCGCGGGGAACATGTCGGTGAGCAGGTTCACCAGCAGCAGTTGCCGAGTTCCGACCGGCGCCCGCCCGTCGCCGAACGCCGTCCCGATGATCGTGAAAAGCACCTCGCCGACATTGCCGCCGACCAAGATCGTCACCGCGTCACGCACGCCTGCCCACATGGTGCGGCCCTCGACCAGAGCGTCGAGCAGCACGCCCAGGTCGTCGTCGGTCAGCACGATGTCTGCGGCCCCGCGCGCTGCCGAAGAACCCCGACCGCTGACCCCAATACCCACGTCGGCCATCCGGATGGCGGCGGCGTCGTTGGCCCCGTCGCCGACCATCGCGGTCACCCGCCCGCAGCGCTGCAACGCCGCCACGATCTGCACCTTCTGTTCGGGGCTGACGCGGGCGAAAACCTGTACGTCGGCCGCGAGTTTGGCCGACGCGTCTTCGTCGAGGCCGACGAGTTCGGATCCGGTCACCACCCGTGCATTCGGTGGCAAGCCCAGCTGTCGGGCGATCGCCCGTGCGGTGACGGGGTGGTCGCCGGTGATCAGCACCACCTGTCGCTTGGCGTCCACCAGCGCTTCGATCAGAGGGCGCGAGGATGGCCGCGCGGTGTCCGCCAATCCCACGTAGCCGATCAACTCGAGGTCGTGCGCGGCCTCGTCGACGGCGTCGGCATCGGTGTCCTCGTCGTCGTCGGTGTCGTGCTCCCAACGGCGCTGCGCCACTGCCAGCACCCGCAGGCCTTGCTCGGCGAGGTGGTGTACCAACGACTCGGCGTGCTGGTGATCGGCGTCCGGGTCGGGGAACAGGCAGCGCGGCAGGACCGTCTCGGGAGCGCCTTTGAGCATCAGCATCGGGGTGTCGGGGTCAGTGCTCAACGTTCCGATGGACGCGGCGAAACCACGACTGGACTCGAATGGTACCTCGGCGATCACCGTCCAACCCGAATCGCCTTGGCCGTTAAGTGAACTCGCCGCGGTGAGGATGGCTTCGTCCGTGGCGTGCGCATGGCCCTGACCGTCGTGGGGCTGGGTGGACGCCCATGCGGCCTTCCGCAGCACCACCGCGGCATCCGGATCCGTCGTGTCCGGGTAGGGGCCCCGCACCTTTGCCTTCGCCGGCACGACCCGCACCACACGCAAGCGGTTCTCGGTGAGGGTGCCGGTCTTGTCGAAACATATGGTGTCCACCCGGCCCAGGGCCTCGATGGTACGAGGAGCGCGGACCAGCGCGCCGCGTGCCGTCAGCCGCTGTGCCGCGGCGAGCTGGGATAGCGTGGCCACCAGCGGCAGTCCCTCCGGCACGGCGGCCACCGCGATCGCGACACCGTCGGCGACCGCCTGCCGCAATGACGCCCGGCGCAGCAGCGCCAAACCGGTCACCGCGACACCCCCGGCCAGCGTCAGCGGAAGGACCTTGCTGGTCAGCTCACGCAGCCGGGCTTGCACGCCGGCCGACGTCTCCACGTCGGCGACCGCCGAGATCGCCCGCTGCGCGGCCGTGCCGACTCCCGTGGCCACGACGATCGCGCGGGCGTGTCCCGCGACGATCGTGCTGCCCTCGAACAGCATGCTGGCCCGGTCGGCGTCGTTGACCGCGACGGGTTCGACCTGCTTGTCCACCGGCAGCGATTCTCCGGTGAGCAGGGACTCGTCGACCTCGAGGTCCTCGGCTACCAGCAGCCGGCAGTCTGCCGGGACTACCTCTGGCGCGGCCAGGTCGATGACATCGCCGACCCGCAGCGACTTCGCGGACACCGTGGCGGTACGGGTGGTGTGCTGGGCGGCCTCCAGCCGTCGACGGGTGGTCGCCACGGCCGGGACGACGACGCGGCGCACGAGCTGGTCCTGTTCGGCAAACAATTCCGCAGCCGCCGCCTCGGCCCGCAACCGCTGTACCCCACCGGTTATCGCGTTGACGGTCATCACCCCGGCAACCAGAAGGGCGTCGATGTTGCTGCCGACGATCGCCGACGCAGCGGCGCCGACCGCCAGGATCGGCGTCAGCGGGTCGGCCAGCTCATGCCTGGTGGCCACCGCCAGCCGGCCCAGTGCTTGTAGCGGGCCGCGCAGCGGGGCGGCCACCGGTTCGTAGGACAGGTCGTCCAGAATGCGCCGCCAGGCCGGATTCCCGGCCTCGACGGCCAGCGGGCGCGCGCCACCGGCCAGCCGCGAATAGACGATCTCGGGGTCCAGCGCATGCCAGGCGGTCAGCGGTTGGGGGGTCGGGTCGGCCAGCCGCAGCACCCTGGCGGCCGACCACGTTCCCGACACCAAAGCCGTTGCGGCCGCGGCATTTACCGGGTTGAGCCAGCGACGGAAGCTGGCCGGGTTAGTGGATCTGCCCTCCTCGCCGGTGACCAGCAGCAGCCCGGCCAGCGTCGTGCCGCCCTGGGCGAGATGCACCGCCGACTCGCTGGCCGAGCGGGCCACCGGAATCGCCGACAGGATCCGCACGGCTGCCGCGAGATCGGTGCCGGTGATGATGTCGGCGGTCCAGGGGGTGGCGGCGCGGGGATCGTCGAGAGCCACGCCGACGTCGGCGATCGCCAGCGCCGCCAGGGTGTCCGTCGATGCGAAGTCGCGGTGCACGGCGGTGATCAGCAACACCGGTCCGCGGTCGGTACGAAGGTCTCGGACCAGCTTCAGCAGCGGCGTGCCCGGCGGGTGCGTCGCGCCGACGCTGGCGGACAGGTCTTCGGTGCCGGCCACGTGGCGCAGAACCACCCGGGCTCCGGTTCGGTGCGCGGTCTGCAGCAGCGGGATCGCATACGGGTCGACCTCCCAGCCGACGGCGACACCGCCGACGCGCTGGCCGTCGACCACCAGGTCGGCGCGTTCCAGGCCTTGGGCGGGCGCCGCCGACGGCCCCTGTGCCGGAAGCCATCTCAGCCGCGCGCCGATCGCCGGCAGCTCGTCGGGGTCGGGCTCGGGCGCCTCCTCGCCGTGCAGCAGTGCGTCAGCGACCTCATAGACGCGGTCGTCGTCCCAGCCGGGCTCGTCTCCCTCGGCATGCAGGACAGCCCGGTGGTCGCCGCGCAGCGCGGCGCCGTCGATCACGACCACTCGAACGCGGTCCAGGCGGCGCAGTGCACCGGGGTCGAGCACCAGCTGGCCGGCGTTGGCCAGGCCGCGACCCAGCACGGCCGCGAACGCCTGCCGGCCCATATGAGCCGCGCGGGGTACCCCGGCCAGGATCGCGCCGGCCGCATCTTCGGTGCCGCCGCCGGCGAGTAGCGCGCTCGCCGCGGCGATCAGCGAGCCGTTCGCCGCCGAATCGGAGTAACTCTCGACGGGCCCCTTCATCGACCCCTTCGCGGTGTCGATAGCGGCATCGATTGCTCCGCCGACCACGACATGTGCTTCGTCACCCGCCGCCGCGGCCGCCCACGCGTGCCGCGGCGCGTGCGACTTCGTCCCGGCCGACGAGATGACGGGGACCACCGGGGCCTGCGGCCGTTGCGGCGAGGCCAGCTGGGGTTCGCGGTCGCGCCATACGCGGCGATGGGCAGTCGCCTCGGAAAGCTGCAACCCGCGGCTCACCAGATCGAGCATGGGGGTGCCGAATGCCTGGGTGAGCCCGTTCGCCGCTGCCGTCGCGGCGCTGAGCGCGATATCGGTCCCGACTCGACCCAACCGCGACTCCAGCACCGACACCATGCGCGGCTGATGGTTGATGAGAGCGACCACGGCCCGGGTGGTTTGCGGTGCGGCGGGCAGTTTGGCGACCGAGCCGGTGATGGCGGCAGTCATTGCGACCAGATCCATCGCCGCGGCCGTCAGCGGCACCAGGATTGCCAACGGGTTGCCCGGGTCGGCGAACGCCGCGACCGGTGGCGCCGATCCGGCCCCCACCAGCGTCAGGTCCTCGGCGACGGCGCCAACCACATCACGCACCTCGTCCATAACCGCGTCGGCGTCGGCGTCTGGGTCGAGCTCGACCACCAGCCGGCCTAGCGCGCACTCGACGTGAGCCTTGGCCACCCCGGAGATGCGCCGCACCGGCTCCTCCACCACCGCCGCATGTTCGTCCCAGCGCGGGAACGGCAGCAGCGGGTCCAGATCCAGATGCACCCGGTGGCCGCTCTGCCAGCGCACCGGTGGTGTGGGCCGGGCGGCCGAGCCGTTAGAGATGCCGAGCACCCGGCCGGTCGACTGAGCCGCGGCCTGCGCCACCGGCCCAACCAACTCCACGACCGGGCTGGCCAGCATCTGCACGGTGCCCGCGGCACCAGACGCAGCTTGCGCACCGGCCTGCACGACACCATCGGCCAAACTGCCCACCAGGCCGATACCCGGAATTTTCACTCAGTCACCCTTCAACGACCAGTACCGCGCCTAATACTCATGGTGTGTTACCACCCCTGTCCACATCTGAACCAGATGTGAACTCGAGGGTAGGCGCAGCGCGGGTTTATCGGCTCGGCGGCAAGCCGAAAGTGGCGAAGAGCGCCGGATCGAGAAAGACGGTGAGGGCAGCAATTCCGCTGGTGCCGAGCGTGACGACATGAATCGAATGGGCCCGCATGACGCCGTCTTCGGTGCGTCGGTATTCGGCGACAGCGGGCTGGCCGTTCGCCGCTGTCGGGATCAACGCCATGTCTCCGGGTGTGGTGAAGGCCCGCGCGGCAAGGAAGCCGGTGACGGCGTCGCGTCCGGTGAACCACAGTGGCACCGGCGGCATTTCGAGCTTCACATCGGCTTGTAGCAGTTCGGTGAGAGCGGCCATGTCGGCGTTCTCGAATGCTGCGCAGTAGCGGTCGAGCAATGCCTTGAGCTCGGCGTCGTCGGGCTCGGCCACGCTGTCCTCGCTGGGCGCCACCTCGGCGAGATGTGCACGGGCGCGCTGCAGGGCACTGTTGACGGCAGCGGGCGTGGTTTCCAGGAGTTCGGCAACCTCGGCGGCGCTGAACTGTACGACGTCGCGCAGGATCAACACGGCTCGCTGGCGCGCCGGAAGCTCCTGCATCGCGGTTATCACCGCCAGGCGGACGCTTTGCCTTGCGGTGAAGGCAGATTCGGGGGTCGGCACGGTCAGGTCGTCGGGGATCGGTTCCAGCCAGTCATAGCCACCAGCGCCGTCGAGGCTGGCGTGCGGGTCGGTTGACGCGGTAACCGGTGGGCCGACTCCGGCGGGTAGGACGCGACGAGCGCGGTTCTCGAGCGCACGGAGGCATGCGGTTGTCGCGATCCGGTACAGCCACGTCCGCAATGCCGCGCGTTGCTCGAACGCCTCGTAACCGCGCCAGCCGCGCAGGTACGTTTCCTGGACCAGGTCTTCGGCGTCGTGCACCGAACCGAGCATCCGGTAGCAGTGCGCAATCAACTCGGCACGAAACGGCGCAGCCCGCTCCATGAATTCGGCCTGCAATGGCATGCTCGCCCTCCGACGCCTCGGGATGGAAAACCCTGTATCAGTACAGATACACGCGGCGGACGCAATTCATCGCTCCGGATCCGCCGCGACATCGGCGACCGGCCCACCGATGACTTCCCGGGGCCCGACGTATCTCAATGAGTGCGGACCGAAAACCGGGTGCCGCGTCGACGTTGCACCGGCTCCGTCGAAGGGTCAACGAGGAGATCGTCATCATGGTGAGAATCGCCGAAAAAGCAGTTCTGGTCACCGGCGGAAACCGCGGCATCGGGCGGGCGCTGGTCGACGAGGCCCTGGGCCGAGGCGCGAAGCGCGTGTACCTCGGTACCCGCGCGCCCATGGTCCACCCAGATAAGCGCGTTACGAACCTGATCATGGACGTGACCGACACGACGCAGATCCAGGCGGCGCTCGGTGAAGTCGATTCGCTCGACGTCCTCATCAACAACGCCGGCATGGCGCTCTACGACGACTTGAGCGAGCGCTCCGCACTCGAACGCCACCTCACCGTCAACCTCTTCGGCACTTACGACGTAATCCAGGCCTTCCTGCCATTGCTGACCCGCTCCCGCGGAGCCATTGTGAACAATCTGTCCGTGAACGCGCTGGCTCCGTTGCCACTCATCCCGGCCTACTCGATCTCGAAAGCGGCCGCGTTCAACCTGACGCAATCGCTGCGCGTGCTGTTGGCCGGACGGGGCGTGAGCGTTCACGCGGTAATCACCGGCCCGGTGGACACGGATATGACGCGCGGTCTCGACATACCGAAAGCCGCCCCCGAATCAGTCGCGAAAGCCATCTTCGACGGAGTCGGGAAAGGCGCGGAGGACATTTTTCCCGACGCCATGTCGCAGGCCATCGCCGACAACTGGAGCCGCGGTGCGGCGAAGACTCTCGAGCGGATGTATGCGGCGTTGGAGACCGGTTCAGCGCGTGGCTCCGCACAAGCCAGCTAGACCCAAACGCCTTGTTATGGACATCGAGCACTTCAACACCAAGAACTCAAAGGAAAGGTCACCACGATGAACGATGCGAACAACGGCCTCTTCGGCACGACAGCGATCGTGACGGGAGCCGGTCGCGGGTTCGGCCGCGCCATCGCCCTGACCCTGGCGGCAGCCGGTGCGCACGTCGTGGGGGCCGCGCGCACCTCTGCGCAACTCGATGAGCTGCTCGATGAGTTGGGCGACGCATTCACCCCGGTGGTTGCCGACGCCGCTGATCCGGCCACCGCTTCCCGACTGCTCGGCGAATACCGGCCGCGCACCCTGGTGCTGTGCGCGGGCGCCGCACCGCAAATGCGTCCGCTGCAAGAACACACGTGGGAGACCTTCAGCCGGAACTGGAATGTCGACGTCGCGCAGGCGTTCCACTGGAGCCGGCAGGCGCTGCGGCTCCCGCTGGCGCCGGGGAGCGCGGTGATCGCGTTATCCAGCGGCGCCGCCGTCAACGGCTCACCGCTGAGCGGCGGCTATGCGGGGGCCAAGGCAACCGTCCGTTTCATCACCGGCTACGCCGCTGTCGAATCGAAACGGGCCGGCCTGGGCATTGGCTTCGTGTCGGTGCTGCCGCGCCTCACGCCGGCGACTGACCTGGGCGCCGAGGCCGTCGCAGCCTATGCCGAGCGGCAGGGCGTCGACGTCGAGACTTTCGTCCGGTCCTCGGGACCCGTCCTCAGTCCCGACCAGGTCGGCAAGGCGGTCCTCGAGATTGCCGGCGACTCGCAGGAACACGATGCATACCTACTCACATCCGCCGGCTTGTCACCGCTGGCCTGACGGGAGGAAACGCAATGAGCAGACCGCGGATTGTGTCGGCACAGGAATGGCAGGCAGCACACCAGCGATTGCTGGTGAAGGAAAAAGAGGTGATGCGCGCCCACGACGCGTTGGCGGCACTGCGCCGGAGGATGCCGTGGCTGGCGGTGGACAAGGATTACGAGTTCGACGGGCCGGACGGCAAAGTGACCCTGCTCGACCTGTTCGCCGGCCGGCGGCAGCTGATCGTGTACCGCGCCTTCTTCGAGCCAGGGGTCCACGGGTGGCCGGAGCACGCCTGTCGCGGCTGCTCGATGATTGCCGACCATGTCGGACACCTCGCCCATCTCAATGCCCGCGACACGACGTTGGTGTTCGTATCGCGTGCACCGTGGGCGGACATCGAACGGCTGAAGGCGCGGATGGACTGGCGGATGCCCTGGTACACGATCACCGACAGCTTCGATGCCGACTTCGGCGTGGACGAGTGGCACGGCACCAACGCGTTCATCCGGGACGGCGCTCGCGTTTTCCGCACCTACTTCATCAACAACCGGGGCGACGAGGCGCTGGGCAACACCTGGAGCTACCTCGACATGACCGCCCTGGGCCGCCAGGAGTACTGGGAGGACTCGCCGGAAGGTTATCCGCAGACGGCGCCGTACGAATGGTGGGACTGGCACGACGCGTACGGGCAGCACGAGCCGTCACGGTGGTTCGGTGAGCCCGACCCGGACGATCCGAATGACATACGACCACCCAGGACAAGCGAGTGACGTCGGCATAAGTCGGGTTTTTAGGACGCGCAGGACATGGCCCGCTTTTCGGGGACCGAGTGGCTGGTATGACGAGCTATGCACCCGCGTCGGGCTCCCAGGTGCGCGGCATCATCGGCATGCGTGGACCGCCTAGCGCTTCTTCTGTCAGCGTGATTAACCCGGCCGGCTGTCCTGCACGGGTTTTGGCGGCGGTCCCGGCGAATCCCTGCGTGCCTGCACCCTCGCCCGAGGCCGCCGTCTCCGAATCCGGCTCCAAATCCATGTATTCGTAGCCACGCCCGAGCATCTGCGCCTTCGCCCGCCGGCGCCGGTGCGTTTCAGTTTCTTCTTTGGGCGTCGCCGCGATTGGTTCAGCTTGGTCATGGTCGGGCTGCGCCGCCTGCTTTCGGGCGCGACTGCGCGCCGACGAGCTGACCGCCGAGTTCAGCTCGCCCACCAGGTAGGCGAACTCTTCCATGCCTGCGCCCATGCCCGCCCCGACGGTGTCCGCACCGGTCACCGTCGGGGGTGCGGCGGCAGACGGCGGTGGCGGCGCGGTTGCCGGTGCGGACGTCGTTGCTTCCACCGGAGATGGCGCCGGGGACGAGGTGGAAGTCGGGACACTGGGCGGCGCAAATGCCACCACGGGCGGCGTGACGGGCGGAGCGACGGGCGGCGCAGGGGGCATGGCGACCAGCGCCGCCAAGCCCTTCACCCCGATCGGCGCCAAAACGGCGCCGACGGCCAACGGCAACAACGGGGTCGCCAGTAACGGCAGAGCAATCGTCAGGATCAGAAGCGTTTGCTCGAGCAAAGTCTTGAGCAACGCGATGGTATCGGTGATCACCGTGCCGATGACTTCGACGGTGGTGAATAGAATGGTGAAACCGATGGTCGCCGGATTACCCGAAGCAAACGCCGCCGTCAGATCCAGCGCCACAAAGCTGAACATTTGCGACAGCAGTGCGACATATGTACCGATGTCCATCGGATAGCCCAGAGCGAACGCGATGTTGAATGGGCTCAGGTAGCTGAGTGGATTGCCCAGGATGGGCAGCCACGGATCAAATCCACCAAACATCCCTTGGAAGAAGGGACTGTTGTACAGCGCGTCTATCAACGGTTGAAGACTGTCGTTGTAGAAGTCGATAAAGCCGCTCTGCTCCAGCCATTGATAGATCTCGTTCTGCCGGTCAGGCGGCAACGCGAACGGATCGTCGGACGCCGCAGCCATCGTGTCGGCTTTCATGATCTGCGGGGTCGCGCTGGTCTCCGGCGTCGAGGCGACCGCCGCCGACGAGACCGTCTCATAGGCGCTCATCACGGTGGCGGCCTGGATCCACATCCGCACGTAGTCCGCTTCATTGAGCGCGATCGGAATGGTGTTGATGCCAAAGAAATTCGTGGCCACCAGCACGGCGTGCGTCGCGTGGTTGGCAGCCAGCTCGGGCAGCGTGGGCATTGCGGCCAAGGCGGTGGCATAGGCGATGGCCGCCGTCTCGTGCCGTGCGGCCATCGCCGCGCTGTCGGCAGCGGCTTGCGTCAGCCACGCCAGATACGGGGCGTGGGCAGCCGCATACGCGTCAGCGGTCGGACCGTTCCACGTTCCGGCCTGCACGCCCGCCACCAGGGTGGCCAGCTCGTCGGCGGCCGTGCTGTACGCGGTGCTCAGCGAGGTCCACGACGCGGCCGTCGCCAGCAACGGCCCTGGCCCCGGCCCACTGCTCAACAGGGCCGAATGCACCTCCGGGGGCAAAGCCATCCACACCGGGGCGGTCATCGCCGCCCGCCTGCGGGCACGGTTGGTAACCATGCTTTGCCAGAGACAGTAGCGGTCGGACCGCAGGACAAAAACTGCAGCGTCATCGCAGGTCAGCTCTCTCCGAGGTACATCCGCCCCGGGCTAGCAGGACACGATGACGCGAGTCTCCTGGCTCTCGGATCGCCGCTCGCCTCGCCTTCCAACCAATGGCCGTGGCATATGAGGGTCGCTCCCCGATGACAGTGGCGGGACCGCGCCGGATTTGCACCGGCTTCCTGCGTCGTCATCGCCTTACGGGCGATATTGTCGCATCCCAGCCGCGGTTGCGCGCACGCTCTTGCAAGTCTGTTGCAAAAGGATGTTCAGGACAGCTGTGGAATCCGAGAACGCCTGCAGATCAAATACGTGAAGCAGCGGTAGCCTCCCAACGGCTACGTATCGCGATATTCAGCCGAAAATTGCCTTACAGGTATCGGTGGTTCGCCCGGCCGACGTGGTAGCCGGCCGGGAAAGACTTCTCGATGACCTGCAACTGGTGGTCCACTCGGGACTCGAGTTCGAGGACGACGCAACTATCGCCGACGGCCTTTGACTCGAGAACTATGTAGCGCTGACCGCAATCGGTGATCGGGTCGCCAGAGTGCAATTTTTCGACTGGCACCAACTCGGGTGTTCCGTCTGCCTCCACCCAAGACACAGTAGGTCAACTCAGCGGGTGAGGGAATAGCTCTCGGGATCGTTACCAATCAGTGCGCATTGCGCCGTGGCGCGCCCTGTTCGGCGCCGCGCTGCTTGAAAAACACGCTGACATGAGTGATCAGCCCGTCGTCGTTGCGCTCGAAAAGTAGGCATTCGGGCCATGCCGCCGGGGCGCCGTCGATCTCGAAGGCCTCAGTCAGCTCGACGTATGACAGCCGGGTGTCCACGTGCGATACCCGCTGCACGTCCAACCGGTGGTCCTTGAGTTCGGTCAGAACCTTGCGCAGGTATGCCAAGTAGCGCTGCTTGCCTTCGATGCGGTCGCAGAACGGGCCCTCCCGGGTCAGGCCCTCGTCGGCAATCGTGGTCGCCAGACCGTCCCAATCGTGGGCGGCCAGAAACTGAAGATAACGCTCGACTGTGCGGTCGGAGCCGCTGCGGTCAGCCACGGCAATCACGCTAGATCAGTGTCCTGCACAAGTGAATACGGTTGCTGAACGGCATTGGCTGGACCACGCACGACAGAATGGTGCGATGAGTGGACCCAGCGTGCCGCAGTCGCCCGCCGAGGCGCCGACCTGTTACCGGCACCCGGACCGCGTCACCTATGTGCGCTGCACCCGCTGTGAACAGCCCATCTGCTCGGACTGCATGCGCAGCGCGGCCGTCGGTCATCAGTGTGTCGAGTGCGTCCGTGCGGGGGCCAAGACGATTCGCCAGCCGCGCACGGAATTCGGCGGTCGGGAACGGTCGGGGACCCCGGTGCTCACGTACGTGCTGATCGCGATCAACGTGGCGGTCTTCATCCTGCAACTGTCGTCGCGAAATTTGGAATTGACGCTCGCCATGTGGCCGTGGGGCGTTGCCAAAGGCGAGCTGTACCGCTTGTTGACTTCTGCGTTCGTGCACACGGGCCCGGCGCACCTGCTGTTGAACATGTGGGCGCTCTATGTGGTGGGTCCGCCGCTGGAGATATGGCTGGGCCGGCTGCGGTACAGCGCGCTGTATGCGCTGAGCGCGCTGGGCGGTTCGGTCCTGGTCGACCTGCTGGCTGCGCCCGGTTCGGCCGCCGCGGGCGCATCGGGAGCGATCTTCGGACTTTTCGGGGCCGTCTTCGTGGTGGCTCGGCGACTGAACCTCGACGTCCGCGGCGTAATTGCGGTGATCGTCTTCAACTTGCTCTTCACCTTTGTCGTGCCCGCGGTCAGTTCGCACCGAATCAGCTGGCAGGCGCATATCGGGGGGCTCGTCACCGGGGCACTCGTCGCAGCGGCCTACGTCTATGCACCCAAAGCCAGCCGGAATTTGATCCAGGCCGGGGTGACGGTCGCCGTCGTCGCCGTGTTCGCCGGACTCGTCTGGTGGCGAACCGGTGTTCTTCTCGGCCACTAATTTGTGCTCGCGCGGAGAAGTGCGCACTACCTTTTCTCTTATGAGCTGGTTGGTCGCCCACACCGAGCGGACGCTGACCGAACAGATGCCCGCGCCACCCGAGCAGGTCCGCGGTTTCTACGTGGACCTGAACAACATCAAACTGGTGCACCCGCTCATCGTGTCGGTGGAAGTGCTGTCCCGAAGCGACACCCAGGAAGGCTACGACCAGACCTATCGGGTGGTCGACCGAATATCATTGGGGCCATTCACTTTTCGGACCGCATACCGGGCACGGCTGCACGTCCCTGACGACGGCGACGTACTGACCGAGGCCGACCAGTCCCCCGGAGTGCGGTTGCGTGGAACGGTCAGTTTCGAGCCCACCGACGCCGGCACCCGCGTCACTGAACGAATCCGGATCGCCGCGCCAAGGCCGTTGGCGGCGTTCACCACCCGCGAGGCGGTTAAAGCACACATCGCGATGCTGTCAGGCATCCGCGGTCACTTCGAATCTGGCTGATCAGCCGGCTCCACTGTGACATCGGGACTGGTGTCGGCCCAATCGCCGGCCAGTCGCTTGGCGGCTAGTTGCCGAATCTCGCCGGTCTTGATCTTGGCGCTACCGGTAACCGCGACTTCATCTTCACGGAAGAACAGCACATGGCGCGGCACCTTATAACTCGCCAATCGCTCCCGCAGGAATGCCAGTAGTTGCTTCGCGTCGAGGATCACGTTGTTGTGCGCGACGACGCAAGAGACCACAACCTCGCCGAGGGTTTGGTGCGGAACGCCGACGGTCGTCGCCAGCTTGACGCCGGAGTGTTCGTAAAGAGCCTCATCAACCTCCCGTGGCGAGACATTGGCACCGCCGGTCTTGATGATGTCGGTGAGCCTGCCTTGCCAATAAAGTCGGCCGATGTCGTCGAGATAGCCGCCGTCGCCGGTAGGAAAGAAGCCGTCGCGGTCGAGCGTCTCGTCAAGCGGTGTGCCGATATAGCCGAGCATCAGCGTGGGTCCCTTGACACGGATCTCTCCGGCCTGGCCGCGCGAAACGATGTCGTCGGTAAGCGGATCCACAATCTTGAGGGTCACACCGGGCAGCGCTTCTCCGAAGCTCTCCGCATGGACTTCAGGCGCGGTGTTGGCGGGGTAACCCGTTGTGATTGTGAATGTTTCAGTGTTGCCGTAGGCGTGGCCCGGCTCATACCACTCGCTCGAAACGGTGCGATGGTGGGCGATTGGGGTCTTGAAATCCACGAACTTCACGCTACTCAAGTCCACCCGCCGCCAATTGGGCGCGCTTTCCAGCTGCGCCCACTGATGGGGCCAGGCAAACGGGAAGTTCACCCGCTCGGCCTGCATGAGCTCGAGCGCATCGGCGGCGTCAAAAGTCGATTGGAGGACGAGGGCCCCGCCACTGGCAAGCGTCGAGCCGAGCACCATTGCGAAATTGCCCGACCAGAAGAACCCGTTCGCGGTCCAGCCGCGAACATGATCCTGAGGGTTGAACCCGTACATGCGCCGGAAGCGCCACAACTGGATACACACCCCGCGATGCGAGTTAAGTACGCCTTTCGGCTTGCTCGTGGAACCCGACGAAAAGAACAGTACGGCGGCATCGCTCGGCAGCACCGCCGCGGCAGCCGCCTCGACCGGCTCGCGAGGCTCCGTGTGCCCGGATGCAAGGAATTCATTCCAGGCTTCGATCCCGTGCTCCGGCGCGCCCACCGCTGCGAGTTGACGCAGATATGGGTACTTCGCTGATTGCAGCGCCTCCGGTCGCGGTGTGCTGATCGCCGGTTCCAATTCGGCCAGGATGGCGGCGAAGTCCTTCGCCAGCACTCTGCGCTCGAACAACAATACCGATATGGCGGAAGTCCTTATCAGATAATCCAATTCGGACGGCGTGGAAAACGTGCTGAGGGTTACGGCCACCCCGCCCGCCAGCGACGTACCGAACACCGCCGCAAGCCATTCCGGCCGGTTCGTCATCAGAACGCCGACGCGGGCACCCTTGCCCAGGCGGCACCCGCGCAACGCACGGGCCACCTCCATCGCCCGTTCCCAAAGCTGCGCATACGTCCAGCGCATCACGCTGTCGGCGGAACGCCACACCACCGCCTCGCGCTCGCCGTAGGTCTGCGTCACTTCGCGTAGGAACCCCGGCAACGTGAGCGAGCCCAGCCCCGCCTCATCGCACAAGGGTGGCCCCGTTACGACGGAAAGGCGTTGTGCGTGTTCTGTACTCGTCACGTCGACCATGGCTACAGCGGCAGTTCAACCTCGGCGGTGCAGCCGACCAACATGTCTCCGTTCTGGTTCGTCAGGCGCAGCTTTACCTGCACCAGAGGCACACCCCACGTGGATTCCCCTTGCTTGTCAACGATCTCAGCATCGAAATAGGTCACGTCGCCCTCAAAGGCGGGGGTGCGGAAGTCGGCCTTAGAATGCCGAACCATGCCATCATGGCCCGCCCAGTACGCGAGGTAGTCGGTGCACCAGGCGCCCATCGTTGCGCCATAGCCATAGGCGCGCGCCATGCCGACCTCGCTGGCCCGGTCGGCGTCGATATGGCCGCGCGAGGGGCCGACATAAAGCCCGTCGCGCTTGCGTGGATCGATCTTCGCGTCTTCCTCATCAAAGGCAAAGTCCTTGCCCCAGCCTGGATCCTGATAGACCCACGGATCCTCGATAGCGGGCGGCGCGACCCAGTGAAAGGTGCCCCAGATGTTGAACAGAAACGCCCGATATTCGGTGGTGAAGCTGGCGATGCTGTGCGGACCGATCACGCGACGCGGCAGTGTGTCGCCAATCTTCACTTCGCCAAAGCGAGGTGAGACACCCATCCGGTTGGACTCGAGCCAGTCACGGCGCAGCCTCTCGACTTCCTCGAGCTCGAGTTGTGTCCACCGCTTGATGTCGCCGAGCTGATTTTCGAACATGCCGCGCTTCTTCGCTTCCTCGTAGAGATAGCGGATGGCGGTCGAGCGCTCGCGCGCCACCAGGGCGCCGTGCTGGTTGGTGTGGATAGTGTCACCGCGGGAGAACATCGTCGGGCCGGCGAACTTCGTCTCCGTCACCTTGTAGTCGTGGAAGCGACGCACCTGGAACAGTTTGTCCCCGGGCCGCACGGGACAGCCGTAGAACCACCACTCCTCACCACCAAAGATCAAGTGACTGTTGGGGATATGGCCGACGCACGCGGGCGCCGCACCGTGCCCGTAGTCCAGCGCCACCGCGATGGACTGCGGTGCGACGATACCGCCGAACTTTGACTCGCGAGCGAACTGCTCGTCCCAGTGCACCGGGTTGGGGTAATCCATCGCCATGACCCAGCGCCGGACGTCGGAGGAGCTACACGGATCCCACAACTGGCCTCCGCCCACCGGCTTGCCCACCCGGTGATCGACGTCGGACAAATCCAGCTGGGCGGTCGGTGATTGGGTCGTCTTGCCGGTCATCCGCGCTCCCGTCAGCGATTGACGTCGACAACGATGCGGCCGCGCACCTTGCCGTCCATGAGTTGCCCGGCCGAGGCGATGGCTTCCCCGAGCCCGATTTCCTGGGCGATGGAGTCCAGCGCATTCGTGTCCAGGTTGCGCGCCAGGCGGTCCCAGGCGGCGATGCGCGGCTTCTTGGGTGCCATTACGCTGTCGATGCCGAGCAGGGAAACGCCGCGCAGAATGAACGGCGCAACCGTGGCCGGAAAATCCATACCCTGGGCCAGGCCGCACGCGGCTACGGCGCCGCCATATCGTGTCTGGGCGCAGGCGTTCACCAGCGTATGGCTGCCAGCGGTGTCGACTACCCCCGCCCAGCGCTCCTTCTGCAGCGGCTTGCCGGCCTCGCTGAACTCGCCGCGGTCCAACACCGTCTCGGCGCCGAGTCGCTGCAAATAGTCTGCCTCAGAGGGCTTTCCGGTCACCGCGGCCACCTTGAACCCGGCCGCGCTCAGCAGCGCGATCGCGACGCTTCCGACGCCGCCCGTTGCGCCCGTCACGAGGATGTCGCCTTGCTCGGGTGAGATGCCATGGGCCATTAGCGCATCCACGCACAGGCTCGCCGTGTAACCGGCTGTGCCGATTGCCATCGCTTGGCGACTGGTGAATGCGGAGGGCAGCGGCACCAGCCAGTCGCCGTTGAGGCGGGCACGCTGAGCGAGGCCACCCCAATGAGTTTCGCCGACGCCCCACCCGTTGAGCACCACGCGATCGCCCTTTTTCCAGTCGCCGTGGCTGCTTTCGGTCACCACGCCGGCGAGATCGATACCGGGAACCATCGGGAATTTGCGCACGACGGGCGACTTGCCCGTAATGGCCAGGGCATCCTTGTAATTCAGCGTCGAATATTCAACGTCGACGCTGACATTGATCTCCGGACCGTCGGGCAGCTGCGCCTGGTCCAGGTCGGTGACCCCAACGGTCTGACCCGCCTCGCCCTTCTCGATCAAAACTCCTGAAAACATCTGCGTCTCATCCCTTCTCGGGTGCATAGCCCAAAGTGCTCTTGACCTCCAGGTACTCGCGGAATCCGGCCTCGCTCCACTCCCGGCCGTTACCGCTGTGCTTGTAGCCTCCGAACGGCGCGTTCATGTCGAAGGCGTGATTGATCGTCACCCATCCGGCGCGCATCTTGCGGGCCACCTCACGCGCCTTATCCAGGTCCGCCGCAGAGACATAGCCGGCCAGGCCGTAATCGGTGTCGTTGGCGATCTCGAGGGCCTGCTCGATGTCGGCATAGCCGAGGATGCAGAGCACCGGCCCGAAGATTTCCTCCCGCGCGATTGTCATGTCATTGGTGACGTTGGCGAAGACGGTCGGCTTGACGTAGTAACCCGCGTCCAGCCCTACCGGCCGATCCGGACCGCCGGCGACAATGGTCGCGCCCTCGTCGATGCCCGTCCGGATCAGTCGCTGGACCTTTTCGAACTGTGCCTTCGATGCCACGGGCCCGATCGACCGGTTGTCGTCGGGGTTGCCCACCGTCACCTGCTCGGCCACCTCGCGCGCGAGGGTAATGGCTTCGTCCATGCGCGAGTTCGGGACCAGCATGCGCGACGGCGCGTTACAACTTTGCCCGGAATTCGGCATCATGTTGAGCACACCGGCCCGTACGCTGTCGGCAAAGCCCGCGTCGTCGAGGACGATGTTGGGGCTTTTGCCACCCAGCTCCTGAGTCACCCGCTTAACCGTCGGAGCGGCATTCTTAGCCACCTCGACGCCGGCGCGCGTGGATCCGGTGAACGACACCATGTCGATGTCGGGATGGCGCGCCAGGGCCGCCCCGACGCCCGGACCGTCGCCGTTGACCAGGTTGTACACCCCGGCCGGTACACCAGCGGCATCCAGAATCTCGGTGAAGATGTAGGCCGAATACGGCGCAACCTCAGACGGTTTCAAGATCATCGTGCAGCCCGTTGCCAGCGCCGGGTACACCTTGACCGCGATCTGGTTGAGCGGCCAGTTCCACGGAGTGATCAGCCCGCAGACTCCGATAGGCTCATTGACGATCAGTGTTGCGCCGCGCTGTTCCTCGAAAGGGAAGTTTTTCAGCACGTCGATCGCCGTCACCAGGTGCCCGAGTCCGAGCTGGACCTGCGGGCCCGCGGCCAGCGAGGGTGGCGCGCCCATTTCCTCGGTGACCGCATCGGCGAGATCGCCTGCGCGCTTTTGGTATTCGGCGAGGATGCCCTGCAGCAAGTCCAGGCGTTGTTCGCGACTGCTTTGTGACCAGGAGGCGAAAGCGCGCCGGGCGGCGTTGACCGCCACGTCGACGTCGGCAGCCGAGCCGAGCGAGATCTTCCCGGAAACCTGCTCGGTCGTCGGGTTCTCAACGTCAAAAGTGTTGGGCCGCACCGGGTCGATCCACTGGTCGTCGATGTAGAACTTCAGGTATTCGCGCATGGCTTCTCCTTTTCTTATTGGGTGCCCTCGGCGTACCAGGTTCGGAATCGGTCGTACTTAGGCATCTCCTCGGAGTTGGCCTTCGGATCGATGCACACGTGCACTACACCGACTTTGCCACTGGCGTAGGCGCGGGCGATCGCCGGGCCGATCTCCTCTTCCTTCTCGACGTACTCGCCGTGGCAGCCGAACCCCTCGGCAACCTTGTCCATCCGGACGTCCTTGCTCCAGTGCACACCGGGCTGCGGCGACGGCTGCTCGAAGGTGCGCTTGTACACGCCCACTTCCAAGCCCCATTGGTGGTCCACGCCCACGACGCACACCAGCGGAATATTCTGCCGCGCAGCGGTTTCCAACTCGGCAATATGGAAGAGGAAGGCCGAGTCGCTGGTGAGCAGCATCACCGGGCGCTTGCCGCCCTCGGCGACGGAGGCTCCGACCGCGTACGGCAAGCCGGTGCCGAGGTGGCCGAAGTTCTGGTTCCAGATCACGTCGCGCGGTTTGGACTGCGAGTAGGTCCACTGGAAAATCACGGTTGCGCCACCGTCGCGCACCATGATGCCGTCCTCGAGTTCGTTGAACGCCTTGGTGGCCTCGACGACGTAGCGGGCCGGGTGGATCGGCGAGCGTCCAGACGGTGCCGATTCCGCCATATCCGCAAGCTCTTTCGTGTCCTTTTCGATCAGGACTTGCAGCGCGGGCGCGGGTTTGCGCGGGGAATCCTTGAGCGCGTCGACCAGCTGCGGCACCACACCGCGCAGATCGCCGACCAGCGCCACGTCGACGGTGCGATTGACGCCGATGGCGGTCGGGTCCTGCTCGACCAGAACCCACTTGCGGTTCGCGTTGTTGCCGGCCCAATGCTGGGTCCGGCCGTAGTGCATCGGCTCACCGAGTTCGGTACCCAGCGCGACACACAGGTCGGATTCCTCGACCGCCTCGTTGGCGGCCGGGGAGAACAGGTAGGGGAACGTCCGGTCCTGCAGTCCCGGGATAAACGAGGTGCCGCCGGAGGTCTGGATCACCGGGCAGGCCATCAGCTCGGCCAACTCCTTGACCTGCTGTTGGGTGCGGGACGTGTGCACGGCGTGACCGACCAGCAGCACCGGGCTTTTGGCCTCGCGAATCAGCTTGACCGCGTCGGCCACCTCGCGGGTACCGGCGCCCTGATTGACCAGCCGGTAGCTGGACGGCGCGGGCGCCGCGTCGACATCGAGCTGCTCGAGGATCACGTGCGAAGGGAACTCGACGTAGGACGGGCCGGGGGTACCGGACATCGCCTTGCGGATGGCCTCGTGGATGATCTCGTCGGTCTGGTCGGCGTACTCGATCGAGCTGCTGTACTTCACCGACGCGGCGACGAGCGGTTCCTGTTGGACGAATTGGATGCGGCCGCGGCGCACCCTGCGCTCGGTGACCCGGGCCCGCTGCCCGCCCAGGAAGATGACCGGCGAGTTCTCGACGAGTGCACACTGGATCGCTCCGGCGATGTTGGCCATGCCGGGGCCCAGTGTGCCGATACACAGGCCCGGGTTACCCGTCATCCGCGACGCCGCCTCGGCCATGAAGCCTGCGCTCAGTTCATGATGGGGCGCGACCACCGACCAGCCGCGCGCGTCGGCCTCGGCGAACATGTGCACGAAGTTCGGATCGGGGATACCGAACAACGTATTGACACCCTCGGCTTCGAACAGGTCGAGGATGCGCTTGTAAACCGGCACGGCCATGCGTCAGAACTCCTTAGCGACAGATACTTTGAGCGAGTCGTTGTCAGTGAGCCCCAGTTCGTCGAGGACCTCCGCGGTGTCGGCACCGAGCTCTGGGGCCGGGCCGGCGATGCGGCCGGGCGTTGCGGAGAACCAGGTGGGTACGCCCGGGAAGCGCACCGGTCCGTGCGGGGTGTCCACGGTCTCAAACATTCCGACGGCGTTCAGGTGCGGGTCGTCGAACAACGCGCCGGGCGTGTTCAGGGGCGCGGCCGGAATCTCCAGTTCCCGGAACAGCGTCAGCCATTCCTCGGTCGAGCGTTGTTTCATCGTCTCGGCCAGCAACCCGTAGACCGTGTCGATCTGGCGCGCCCGCTGTTCCAGCGTGGAATACAGGTCCCCGGCCCACGCCGGCCGCACCGCGTCGATGAACGCGTTCCAGTGCTTGTCGTTGTAGATCAACGCGGCGATATAGCCGTCGCTGGTGCGGTACGGACGGCGGTTGGGCGCGATGGTGCGCGGGTATACCGCTGGCCCCAGGGGAGGTTCGAACAAGGCACCGTTGGCGTGTTCGACGAGGATGAACGAGGCCATGGTCTCGAACATGGCGACCTCGACTTCTTGCCCCTCTCCGGTGCGCGCGCGGTGAAACAGCGCCATGGTCGTGGCGTAGAGCGCGGTCAGCCCGGCGACCTTGTCGGCCATGATGGTTCCGACGTAGTCGGCCTCGCCGGTCAGTTGCTGTTGTACCGCGGGTAGGCCGCATTCGGCCTGGATCGTGTCGTCGTAGGCGGGCCGGTCGCGCTCGGGTCCGCGGCGGCCGTAGCCGTAGCAGTTCGTGTAGACGATCGCTGGGTTGAGCGCGGCGACGTCGTCGTAGGCGAAACCGAGTTTGGCGATCGCCTTGGCGCGCATCGAGTGGATGAATACGTCCGCGGTCTCAATCAGCGCCCGCAGGGCGCTGGCTCCCGCGTCGGTTTTCAGGTCGAGCACGATGCTGCGCTTGCCGCGATTGACGTTGACGAACACACCACTCATGCCGGGCGCCGGACCGACGGAGATGTAGCGGGTGTTATCGCCCTCTGGTGGTTCGACTTTGATCACATCGGCGCCCATGTCGGCCATGATCTGGGTGCAGTACGGTCCCATCACCATCGCGGTGAGGTCGACTACCCGCACACCGGCCAGTGGACCGGTCCTTTCCGCGCTGGGTCCGATGGCGGCGACCCGCTGCACCCGGCTACCGCCGCGGTTGCGATCGCCGCTAGGTCCGATGGCGGCGACCCGCTGCACCCGGCTACCGCCGCGGTTGCGATCGCCGCTAGCCATTGGCGGCCAGCTCAAAGCTGTAGCGGATGTGTTGGCCGTGCCCGTCGGGCAGGACCGGAAGGATCAGCGGCGCTTCGAGGCATCGAATGTCGTCCAAATGTTCGCCGACGTCTTCGACCGTCCACGACGGCCGGTATACACCCGGGCTCTCGGCGATGACGGCCCGCGCGACCCGACCCGCCAGCGCGATGAACACTTCCCCGCTCACCGAACAAGATTCATGTGTGAGCCAACCTACAACGGGCGCAACGAGTTCCGCCTCCATCGGCGGATAGGCCGACGTGTCGATGCCGGCGGCCATCCGGGTCACCGCCGCCGGAACGATCACGTTGCACGCCACATCGTCAGCGGCGCCTTCCAGCGCCGCGACGTTGGACAATCCGATCACGCCGGCCTTCGCAGCGGCGTAGTTGGCCACCCCGTGGTTCCCGTACAGGCCGCCGATCGACGACGTCAGCACGATGCGTCCGTAACCGGCCTCGCACATGACCGGGAACGCAGGCCGCAGGACGTGGAACGCGCCGCGGAGGTGGACATCCAGCACAGCGTCGAAGTCGTCGTAGCTCATCTCTCTCAGTGAGCCACGACGGACGTTGCCTGCGTTGTGGACAAGAATGTCGATGCGGCCGTAACGTTCTCGCGCGGTCTGTATGATCGCCTCGCCGCCTTCGCGGGTCGCAACCGAAGCCGTGCACGGAACGGCTTCCCCGCCTGCCGCGGTGATCTCGTTCACGACATCCTCGGCCGGGCCGGCGTCCGTCCCCTCGCCGCTGAGAGTGCCGCCGACGTCGTTGACGACGACCTTTGCGCCCTTCGACGCGAGCAGCAGGGCGTAGGAGCGGCCGAGTCCTCGGCCGCCGCCCGTCACGACGGCGACGCGGTCGTCGAATCTCAAGTCAGTCATTCAGCTTCCAAGGACCAGGCCATCGAGATCACCCTTGGCGCGCCATTCTCTGAGCAACTCGTCGAACGCGTAAAAGCCGGGCATGTAGTAATCACCCAGGGCCGAGCGGATACCCTCGCCGCCGCCACCGCCCTCGTTGTTGTAATAGCCGGGTGTGCAGGAGACTGCGAATTCTGACAAATCCATTGAGGTTTCGCGGATCGTCTTGATCCAGCTGTCCTGAGCTTCCTGGCTAGGTTCGACGGTCGTTGCGCCGCGCGCCATGACCTCGGAAATGATGTAAGCGATGTGCTCGGCCTGCTGCTCGAGCATCGCGGTGGTGTTCCCTGCCACGCCACCCTGAATGAAGCCGGTGAACAACTGGTTCGGGAAACCGCGGCTGGTCATGCCGTGCAGGGACTTGTAGCTGTCGCGCCAGTGATCGAACAGCGACAGTCCGTCGCGGCCCTCGATCACGTCGACCGCATAGCGACGGCTGATGTCCGTGGTGATCTCGAAACCGCTGGCGAAGATGACGCAGTCGACTTCGTACTCGATGCCGTTGGCCACAATCCCCTTCGCGGTGAGCCGTTCCACGCCTTTGGATTCCGACACGTCGACCAGGGTGACGTTAGGGCGGTTGAATGTCGGCAGGTATTCGTCGTTGCTACAGGGACGCTTGCACAGAAACCGGTAGTACGGCTTGAGCGCTTCGGCGGTTTCCGGGTCGTCGACGAGCTCCGCGACGCGGCGCCGCAACCGCTCCATGACCTTGTAATCCTCTTCTTCGCGCATGGTCGTGATCTGCTCAATGCTCAGGGCAGTGGGATCGTCAGAAGCCGCGATCCGTGCGGTCAGGTTGCGCCCGAGTTCAGTCCAGAAATCGCACACCATGTCGGGCTCGTCGAATACCGCGCCTTCCCCCAGTGGTGACCAACGGTGGAAGTTGCGTTTGCGTTGCTCCTGCCAGCCCGGCTGCAGGGCAGCCGCCCACTGCGGGTCGGTCGGCTCGTTGCCCCGTATGTCGACCGATGACGGCGTCCGCTGAAACACGTAGAGGTGCTGGGTGTCTCGGCCCAGGTGCGGAACGAGCTGCACACCGGTCGCGCCGGTGCCGACAAGCGCCACACGCTTGTCGTGCAGCTTGTGCAGCCCACCGTTGACGTCCCCGCCCGTGTAGTCGTAATCCCAACGCGCGGAATGGAACATGTGTCCGGTGAAGTCCCTGAGCCCGGGGATGCCGGGCAGCTTCGGCCGGTTGAACGAGCCTTGCGCCATCACCAAGAATCGGGCCCGGATGTCGTCGCCGCGGTTGGTGGTCAATCGCCAACGCCTGATCGTCTCGTCCCAACGCGCCGCGCGCACCTGGGTGTGCAGCAGCGCGCCGTCGTAGAGTCCGAAATGCTTTGCGATGCGCCGGCAATGCTCGTAGATCTCGGCTCCGTCGGAAAACTTCTTCGACGGGAGGTAGTTGAGTTCTTCCAGCATCGGGATGTAGCAGTAGGCGTCGTTGTCGCACTGGATCCCCGGGAAGCGGTTCCAGTACCAGACCCCGCCGAAATCCCCGCCCATCTCGATGATGTGCACGTCATCGACGCCGGCCTTCTTGAGGTACGCGCCCGCCAGCAGTCCGGTGATGCCGCCACCGAGGATGGCTACGTCGATATCCTCTTTGATCGGCGTGCGCGGCGTCACCTGTGTGTGGGGATCGACCTCGTAGAACTCCGCGAACTCGCCCTCGAGCTCGAGGTATTGCTTAGAGCCCTCCGGCCGCAGTCGTTTATCGCGCTCGAATAAGTACTTTTCGCGCAGCGCGTCGATGTCGATGTCGTCCGGCGTCTGTGTCGGCCCGCAGGTGTCCGACGGCCTATCAAACTGGGTCATCTGTCTCCTTGGTCTGGTAGCGCCGACCCGCGGCGCCCGGCGCCAGCGCCGCGCTTGCGATCGGCACTAAAGCTCCCGCGGTTCGCCGGTACCCATGTACTTCGACAGTTGGTAATGAAGGTTGACGGTGCTGCGTTCGCGGTACGGGTTGGGCTTGGTGCCCGAAAAGCCAAGGGATTTCATGCCCCGCTGCACCGCGGCCATGTTGGAGAAATCTTGCGGCAGTACCGACCGCCACCGCGGGTCGCCGACCGGGGTGTACTCCCATTCCGTTTGGGGCTCTTGGCCTTTTGGGTACAGCTCGAACACCGACACCTCGAAGATGCACTTGTCGGGGTGGTAGCTGGGATGCGGTCGCGCGCTGTAACATAGCGCGCTGGTGAGGCCCTGTCCGACCTGGAAGTTCGGGAAGATCTGCCATGCGGTGCCGGCCTGTCCCAGGATGTCGGCAGGAATCGTCGGCCAGATGACGCCGCGGGCTTCGTCGTCGCGGCGCGCCGACGCCAGCCAGTGCTCGAGGACCTTGTCGGCCGGTGTGCCCTCCGGCAATTCGTCCACCAGCCGCTTGGCAGCGTTCACCAGCGTCTGGGTGGTGGTGGCGTTGGTCTCCTCCATCGTGTACACCTGCATCTCTGCGGTCGACACCCGGGGGTCGGCGCCGATGCCGAGGCGAATCTTGGACTTGGTCGCCTCGAGATCCTTTGGTGCGTCATAGCCGATATTGCTGTGTCGGCCTTGCGCTTTGGCCCATCCCTTGAATTCGCCGAACTTGTTGAACTCCGGATGGGTCGTGTACACGTGGTAGGTCTCGTTGAAGGCCTCCATCGCGACCTTCCAGTTGCAGTCGAAGTACAGCCACTTGCGCCATTTGCAGCGCATGTTCTCCAGGCCGAACGGGTCGAGGATTTTTGCGGCGGGGAACAGGTAGTCGGCCAGCGGCTCGCATTCGGGATCCATGTTGATCCACAACCAGCCACCCCAGGTATCGACCTTGACCGGCCGCAGGTGGGTGTTGTCGTCGGTCAAGGTTCCCTGCCAGTCGTCTTGCTCCCGGATATAGGTGCACGCCCCGTCCAGCCCGTACGTCCAGCCGTGGAACCCGCAGACGAATGACTTGCGGGTTCGGCCGCAGGCATTCTTCTTGCCGTCAGGGGTGTCGATCAGCCGGCGGCCGCGGTGCATGCACACGTTGTGGTGGGCCGTGAACTCGGCTGTGCCGGTGCGCACCACGATGATCGAGTCGTCGAGAATGTCGTAAGTCAGGTAGCTGCCCATCTCGGGCAGCTCTTCGACGCGGCCGACCTGCTGCCAGACTTTTCGCCACAGCTTGTCGCGCTCCGCCCGCGCATAGGCCTCGGAGACGTAGGCGTCGACACCGATCGTCATCGGCTGTGAAAGTTCCTCTTGCGCTGCAGGATTCACGTCATTGGCGAGGTCGGCCATCACATCCTCCTGATGTCTTCACGGAAGGATTGATCCTTGAGAAACAACGAGGTGTTGTCGGCGGCCAAATGGCTCCATTTGAGATCGAGCCCGCCGTCTACGAGCAGCGTCTGTCCGGTGATGTAACTCGACAGCTCCGAGAGCAGGAACAGGATCGCGCCGGCCTGCTCCTCGGGCCGTCCACGCCGGCCCATCGCGATCGCCTGCAGGTCCCGCTCGGGGTCCTCGCCGGTGTAGGTGAGCGAAGCCGTGGTCGCGGTGACGCCGGGCGCGACGGCGTTGACCCGTATCCCGGCCGTCGCCAGCTCGAGCGCCATGGTGCGGGTCATCGCCACGATCGCGGCCTTGGCGGTGCCGTAGGCGACGTGAAACGGCGCGGTGTTCATGCCGCTGATCGAGGAGATCGAAACGATCGATCCCGGTAGCTGTTCCTTGACGAGTTCGGCCGCCACGGCGGAGCTCATGAAGAACGCCGTCTCGAGGTTCGCGGTGAAGATCTCACGCCAATCGCCGCGCGTCACCCGGGTCGACGGCATCCACGTCGACGGCTCGGCGCCACCGGCGACGTTGACGAGTCCGTAGAGGCTGCCGTCGGTGCGCCGCGCATGCTCGATCACCGTGGCGATGCCCTCATCGGTGGACGCGTCGGCCGCGACGGGCACGACCGCGAGACCTTCCTTGGCCAGCGGACCCACGTGCTCGTCGAGGTTTTCCTTCGATCGGCTCACCGCGATCACCGTGGCCCCCGCCCGCGCGACCATCGCCGTCACGGTCGTGCCGATGCCCCCGCCGCCGGCACCGGACACCACCACAATGCGGCCGTCGAGCCTGAGGAAGTCCTCCATGACCTGCTTTCCGCTGCTGCGGACACCCTCAGGCTCCACAACAGCATGTGCTCCAATTTGTCCAGACAACATATGAGGTTCTGCCGGTTGGAGAATACTATTCCGAAGTGCGGACTCGCCTGTCAAGGCTAGTCGGGGCCCTATGGCAGGCTATTGTCTGGACTAAAACGACTTGATAACGTCCAGCCAGACGACACACGGAAGGATCACGGCGAGACATGTCCATCTCGGCGCAGCCATCCCGATATGCCCCCTTGGTATCCGGGGCCCAATCGGTAGCTGTCGCGGAGCACTGGCGACTCACGCGGGTAACCGCTGCAAGCCGACTCTTTGGCGCCAACGGTCTGCGCACCGGCCCGGACGGGCGCGTCTACATCGCGCAGGTGACCGGCAGCCAGATCAGCGCGCTGGACCCGCGCACCGGGCAATTGGAAACCGTGAGTGCCAAGGGTGGCGACATCGTCGCTCCCGACGACGTCGCTTTCGACGCCAGCGGCAACCTCTATGCGACCGAGGTGATGGACGGACGGGTCAGCGTGCTCGACGCCGCCGGCCGAAACCGGGTGCTGCGCGACGACGTTCCCTCGGCCAATGGCATCACCGTTCATCGAGACCGGCTGTTCGTCAACGAATGCCGCGAGGGAGGGCGCCTGCTGGAACTCAACCTGAACGGCGGGCCGCCGCGGGTGATCCTGGAGAACCTGCCCTCGCCGAACGCGATGGAATTCGGCCCGGACGGCCTGCTGTATTTTCCGGTGATGGGTGCCAACGAGATTTGGCGCGTGGACCTTGCCGGAGGCGAGCCACAATGTGTCGCAGGCGATCTCGGTGTGCCCGATTCGGTCAAGTTTGACTCCCAGGGCTACATCGTCTCGACCCAGGTGGCCAGCGGGCAGGTCCTTCGCATCGATCCGCGCAGCGGTGAACAGCGATTGCTCGCCCAGTTGACCCCAGGCCTGGACAACTGCACCCTCGTCGGCGACCGGTTGCTCGTATCCAACTTCACCGGCGAAGTCACCGAGATATCGCCAGGCGGCCAAACGCGAACCGTGTTGCCCGGTGGGCTCAACTGGCCGCTCGACCTGGCTGTGGCCGATGACGGACGGCTATACATCGCCGACGGCACGTATTTCTATGCCGCGCTGCCCGACGGGTTGTTGCAGACCGTCGGGATGTTGTTCAGCCCCGGCTATCCCGGATTCCTGCGCGGGGTCGCGCCGAGCGGGTCCGGCGAATTCGTCGTGACGACCTCGGGTGGCCAAGTAACCCGCTACTGGCCGGCCACGAGCGAAAGTGCCGTGCTGGCAAGCGGTTTCGATCAGCTCTACGGCGTCGCGGTCGGGCCCAACGGTCCCAATGAGATCGTCTTCGCCGAACTGGGCACCGGCCGAGTACTGTCCTTGCGGTCGGGCACTGTCGAGGTGCTGGCGAGCGACCTGAGCGATCCGGTTGGCATTGCGGTCGACACGAACAACGGCTGTCTGGTGGCCGAGTCCGGCGCCGGACGGGTGGTCAGGGTGAGCGGATCAACGACCGAGACCGTCGTCGCCAATCTTGAATGCCCGCAAGGCATTCTATTGCGCAACGACGTGCTCTACATCGTCGACGCCGGTGCCCGCCAGGTGATCGCGGCCGACCTGAACACCGACACCCGGCAGGTTATCGCCTCCGGCTTGCCGATCGGCGCGCCACCGGGTGTGGTGCCGAAGCCCCTGAAGGGAATGCCACCGTTTTCGGGGCCTCAGGGTCCCTTCGCCGGCATCGCCGCCGCCCCCGACGGGACGCTCTACATTTCGGCCGACGGCGACGGCAGCGTGCTGGCTCTGCGCCGGACCCAGGACGGGACCTGATGGCCCAAGCCATCGGTGAGCACCGATACCTTCAGATCGCGCGGACCCTGCGCAAGGAAATCGTCGAGGGTATCTACCCGGTCGGCTCGCAGCTGCCGACCGAACATCAGCTATGCGAACGATTCGCGGTGAGCCGCTACACCGTTCGCGAAGCGCTGCGCCGGCTGCGCGAAGACAATCTCGTCACGTCGCAGCCCCGAGCCGGCACCCGCGTGGTTCCCCGGCCGGCGTCCAGCTCCTATGCCCAGGACGTGATGTCGATCGGCGACCTGCTCGCTTTCGCGGCGGGCGCGCAGCTGACCATCGAGTCCAACGCGATGCTGACTATCGACGAGGCACTTGCCGCTCGGACCGGATTGGAGATCGGCACGCAGTGGCTGTCCGTGCGCGGGTATCGGCGAAGCGACGGTGCGTCGGCGCCGATATGCCGAACGGAGTACTACATAAATCGCACCTTTGCCGCGGTCGGCAGGCTGCTGCAACGCCACACCGGCCCGATATTTCCCTTGATCGAAGACCTCTTCGGAGTCACCATCGCCGAGTTACACCAAGAGATCGCGGCGGTCCTGCTCTCCCCCGAGCTGGCCGACGGCCTCGGAGCCGAGGCAGGGACAGCGGCGCTTCAGATGCAGCGCACCTACAAGACCTCCGATGGCGAGGTCGCCCAGGTGACGATCAACACTCATCTATCGCCGAGCTTTCGGTACGCGATGACCATGCGCCGTGTGAAAGGTTAGGCCGCTTGCGGTGATTGCGGCAGAGGCATACCGGCGCGGGCTGTGGGTGAATACCACATTAGCGGATTCGCTGCGGGTGGCCGCGGAAACCACGCCAGGACGAACTGTATTGGTGGACGGGCGTACTCGGCTGGACTGTGCCACGCTCTACGTCCAGGCGACGGCGTTGGCGAACGCACTCCTGACCCGGATGCCGACCGGCAGCGTCGTGTCGTTCATGCTGCCGAACTGGCACGAGGCAGCGGTCGTCTACCTCGCCGCGACGCTGGCGGGGATGACGGTGAACCCGATCCTGCCTTCGTTGCGTGACTACGAATTGCGCTTCATCCTCGAAGATGTTGCGGCCGCGATGATCTTCGTCCCGCAGCGATTCGGCGGCCACGACTACGCGGCGATGCTCGATAATGTGACCGCCACGATGGACCGGCCGCCCGAAGTGGTCACCGTGCGCGGCGAAGCCGATTCACTCACGGCGCTACTAGGAGAGCTGGCGGCTGACACGAAGCTGCCAACCCTCGATCCCGACAGCGTGCGGATGGTGCTCTACACCTCCGGCACTTCGGGGCGGCCGAAAGGCGTGCTACACAGCCACAATTCGATCCACGCTCTGATGGTTCAGATCCATGACCACTGGAGCATCGACGCGGGCGACACGTTCCTGGTCCCTTCGCCGATAGCCCACATCGGCGGCTCAATCTATGCATTCGAATGCCCACTGCTGCTGGGCACGACCGCGGTCCTCATGGACCGGTGGGATCCGTCGGTGGCGGTAACGCTGATGCGCGGCGAGCGATGCACCCACATGGCCGGGGCGACGCCGTTTCTGCAGCAGCTGTTGGCGGCAGCCGAGCGCGCCGGCACCCGGCTGCCCGACCTGAAGGTGTTCATCTGTGGCGGCGCATCCGTGTCGCCGTCACTGATCCGCCGGGCCACCGAGTATTTCGACCAAGCAGCGGTCACCCGGGTGTACGGCTGCACGGAGGTGCCCGTCACGACAGTCGGGGCGCCGCGGCGAGACGAGTCCGGCTATGCCGCGGACACCGACGGGCGCCCCGGCATCGCCGAGATCCAACTGGCCGCACACGAGGCGGCGCCGACCGGGGACGGCGAAATCTGTGTGCGCGGTCCCCAGATGCTGCTCGGCTATCTCCATCCTGAGGACGAGGCCGGATGTTTCGATGCCGCAGGCTTTTTCCGCACCGGCGACCTGGGGCGCTGGATCGACGACCGGTACCTCGTCGTGACCGGCCGGGCCAAGGATGTCATCGTCCGCAACGGCGAGAACATTTCGGCCAAGGAAATCGAGGACCTGCTGGCCGACCACCCCGGAGTCGCCGAGATCGCGGTCGTCGGGCTGCCCGACGAGCGCACCGGAGAACGTGCCTGTGCCGTGATCGTGCCAGCGGGTGCGTCGAGGCCGGACGTCGCCAGCCTGCATATGCTGTTGCAAAGCAAGGGTGTCGCGAAATTCAAGACGCCAGAACAGGTGGTCATCTGGGACGCGCTGCCCAAGAACGACGCAGGCAAGATTCTCAAACATCAGATCCAAGCGGCGCTGACCAAGATAGAGGGCTGATATGCAGGTCGCAATCGTCACGGGCGCAAGCAGCGGCATCGGCTTCGGGTGCGCGAACCGGCTTGCCGAGATGGGCATGGCGATCGTGGGCACGGGCCGCGACGAGCATCGGCTCACCAAGTTGGAGAAGTCTATTGGCGGTCCAGATCGTGTTGCGACGCTCGCCATCGACCTGACCGATGACGACGCGCCGCGGCGGATCGTGGATCTCGCGGTCGATCGCTGGGGTCACATCGATTTCCTGATCAACAACGCCGGCGCGGGTAGCCCCAAGCCGCTGCACGAGACCGACGACGAAATGCTGGACTACTTCCTCGGTTTAATGCTGCGCGCACCGTTCCGGCTGGCGCGCGACGTAATCCCACACATGGGACCCGGATCGGCGATCATCAATGTCACCTCGACGTTCGCCGTCATCGGAGGGCTTCGCGGCGGCGCCTACTCCGCGGCCAAGGGGGGGCTGACCGCGCTGACTACCCACATCGCCTGCCAGTATGGGGCCTCCGGCATCCGCTGCAATGCCGTCGCGCCCGGAGTCACACTCACGCCGATGGTCGAAAAGCGCTTGGCGGATGAGCGATTTCGTAAGATCAATGCCGAGATGACGCCGCATCAGCGGCTGGGCAACATCGAGGACATTGCCAGCACCATCGCGTTCTTATGCTCACCTGGTGGAAGTTTCATCAACGGACAGACCATCGTTGTCGACGGCGGCTGGAGTTCCACAAAGTATCTGTCGGAGTACGCGCTGACATCGGAGTGGAGCGCACGCTGAGTTTGTCCGCGGTTACGCGCTGGCGAAATCGATGATTCCGCGAATGTTGCGGCCTTCACGCAGGTCCACGAACGCCTCGTTGATCTGGTCGAGCTGGTAGTGGCGGGTGATCAACTCGTCGAGTTTCAGTGCGCCTGCCTGATACATCGACAACAGCAACGGCACGCTTGTGCGCGGATTCATCCCGCCGTAGAGCGCTCCCCTGAGCTGTTTGGCCGACAGCACCATCTCCTGAAGAACCAGCGGAACCGGCGGCTCGGTGAAAGGGGTGATGCCGGTGACCACACAAATTCCGCCTTTGCGAAGCAGCGTCATCGCCAGCGGGATCAGGTCCACATGCACAACGCCGGGTGTGACGATGACGCGGTCGGCCATGACGCCGGCGGTGATGTCTTTTACCAGCGGTATCGCCTCCTCGGCGGACGCGGCGCTGTGCGTCGCACCGAAGATCTTGGCCGAATCCCGCTTGGAGTCAACCGGATCCACTGCCACGACATTTTTTGCGCCTACGGCGCGCGCTCCTTGCAGGGCGTTCATCCCGACGCCACCGGTCCCGATGACTACTACGGTGTCGCCGGGTTCGGTGCCCGCCGATATCGTCGCGGAGCCCCACCCGGTGCTGACACCGCACGACACCAGTGAGGCGGCATGGAAAGGGATCGCGTCGTCAACCTTGATGACGGACTTTTCCGACAGCACCGCATATTCGGCGAATGTGCCGAGTTGACCATAGGCCAACAGGTTTTCGTCCTGCAGATGCCGACGGCATGTTCCGTCGGTGGGCATCTCCTTCACGAACAGACTCGCGCCGACATCGCAGATGTAGCTCTGACCATTGACACAAAACCGGCAACTGCCGCACGCGGGAATGAACGAGAGCGCCACGCGGTCCCCCGGCTGTACGGTCGTCACGGTCGGCCCGATTTCTTCGACGACACCAGCACCCTCGTGGCCACCGAGCAGTGGGAACCAGTCTGGTGCGGGCTGACCGCTGGCGGCCAGCACCTCTGGGGTCGGCACCACATCGCCGGTAAACAGGTGGTCATCCGAGTGGCAGATTCCGGCAACGGCCATTCGCACCAGGACTTCACCGCTTCGAGGCGGATCAAGAGCAACCTCGCGGATCTCCCAATCTCTGCCTACCCCGCGCAGGACCGCCGCCCGACACTTCATCGCAATCTCCTAATAGTTGTTTGAAGCACAACCGGCGCAGGGACTGCACGCGAGAGCTACAGCGGCCATGCTGATGCATTTCAGGTCAGGAGTCGTTGCGCTTGCCGGGGGTGGCCATCGCCGAGCCGCGCCTTCCATGGATCCGTTGTACTACATTCACTGGATCCGCAATCGTGTGCCTCATATCCCGCCGAATGAGCCCGTCGCCCTCCTGCGCGTGTCGCCCGTGAATCCGACTGCGTCGCACCTAAGCTGGCTGAGATCACGAGGAGGGGCAGCGACGTATCGGCAGCAACGACGGCGCCGGACGACAAATTGGTCAGGGCGCGCTAACAGCGAGCACTGAGCCGGGCGGGAGTCACCCCGCGCCGGCATGTTCTGCTCCGCGGCGCCGGTGGGTCGCCCCGGTACGCCGGGTCGGCCGCCGGGCTGCGTGGGATCGGCCCGAGCGCCGCGACGGCATTCCCGCACTGGATGGCATCCGTGCCATAGCGGTCGCGCTGGTGCTCGTCGGGCACGGCGGCATCCCCGGTGTGGGCGGCGGGTTCATCGGCGTCGACATCTTCTTCGTCCTCAGCGGATTCCTGATCACCTCACTGCTGCTCGACGAACTCGGCCGCACCGGTCGTATCGAGTTGACCGGGTTCTGGATTCGACGGGCCCGACGGCTGCTGCCAGCGCTGGTGCTGATGGTCCTCACCGTGGGCGCGGCCCGAGAGCTTCTTCCGGCGCAGTCTCTCGCCGGATTGCGCGGTGATGCGATCGCCGCGTTCATGTGGATGGCGAACTGGCGGTTCGTGGCGCAGAAAACGGACTATTTCACGCAGGGCGCCCCGCCCTCGCCGCTGCAGCACACCTGGTCACTCGGCGTGGAGGAGCAGTACTACTTTGTCTGGCCCGTCCTGCTGATCGGGGTGACCCTGCTGCTCGCGGCACGAGCCAGGCGCTATTTCCGGCGGGCCACCGTGGGCGGAGTTCGGTTCGCCACCTTCCTGATTGCCACGCTGGGGGCACTTGCGTCGGCAGCTGTCGCCGTTCTTCAAGCCCACGACGCCACCCGCGACCGGATCTATTTCGGGACCGATACCCGCGCGCAGGCATTGCTGACGGGCTCGGCCGCAGCGGCTCTGCTGGTGCGGGATTGGTCGTCGCTGAACCGAGGCTGGTGCCTCATCCGGACCCGCTGGGGGCGGCGCGTCGCCCGGATACTGCCGATCCTCGGTCTGGCCGGGTTGGCAGCGGCGGCTCATTACGCCACGGGTAGCGCGAGCGAGTTCCGCCATGGCCTGCTGATCGGGGTGGCCGTCGCTGCTGTCATGGTGATCGCGCCGGTGGCGATGGAGCAGCGCGGCATTATCGCCCGGGTTCTGGCCTGGCGTCCGCTGGTGGGGCTGGGCAGCATTTCCTACGGCGTCTACCTGTGGCACTGGCCGATCTTCTTGGCGCTCAACGGCGAACGAACCGGATGGTCCGGAGCCGGATTGTTCGCCGTCCGGTGCGCCGCGACGGTGGCAGTGGCCACCGCGTCCTGGTGGTTGCTCGAGCAACCCATCCGCCGTTGGCGACCGGCTCGGGTGCAGTTGCTGCCGCTGGCCGCGGCCACCGTAGCCTCCGCCGCAGCGGCGACCATCCTGGTCGTTCCGGTCGGAACGGGCACCGGCCTACGGGAAGTCGGGCTGCCGCCGGGTGTTTCGGCCGTCGCGGCCGTGTCGCCGTCGCCACCGAAAGCCGTTCAGCCCGCACCCCGGCCCCGGGATCCCAACCGCCCGTTCACCGTTTCGGTATTCGGCGATTCGATCGGGTGGACCTGGATGCACTATCTGCCGCCCACACCGGGATTCAGCTTCCTGGACCACACGGTCATCGGGTGCAGCCTGGTGCGCGGCACTCCGTATCGGTACATCGGCCAAACCTTGGAGCAGCGACCGGAATGCGACACCTGGCCGGGCAGGTGGTCGACGCAGATCAACCAGGATCAGCCCGATGTCGCGCTGCTGATCATCGGCCGCTGGGAGACCGTGGACCGGGTCAACGAGGGGAAATGGACTCATATCGGTGACCCCACCTTCGACGGGTACCTCAACGCCGAGCTGGAGCGGGCGCTGAATATCGTGAGCTCCACCGGCGTTCGCGTGATGGTTGCCACCGTCCCGTACAGCCGGGGTGGCGAAAAGCCGGACGGCCGCCTCTATCCGGAGGACCAACCCGATCGCGTCAACCAGTGGAACACCATGCTGCGCAACACGGTTGGCCATCACCCGAATGTCCAAATTCTCGACCTGAACAAGAAGCTCTGCCCCGACGGCGTTTACACCGCGAAGGTCGACGGCATCAAGGTACGCAGCGACGGCGTCCACCTCACCCCCGAAGGCGTGAAATGGCTGACGCCCTGGCTGGAGGAGTCGTTGCGGTAGCGGTTAAACGCTTGCGCGACAACTGACTTCCATGCTGTCGCTGTCGCGAACCAGAAAGTTGAAGCCCACGTAACCGTTGTCGGGATTGCGCACCCGATCGAGATAGGGCTGGGTGTCGGCCGCACTCGTGTTGTCGGCGACCACCAGCGCGCCCGTCGACAGCCGCGGTTCGAGCAGCTCGATCACGGGCAGATACAAGTCCTTCCAACCGTCCAGCAGGACGAAGTCGACCGGTCCGTCCAGATCGGCGAGCGTGGAAAGCGCATCTCCTTCGAGAATGGTGATCACATCATCTAAACCGGTCTCGGCGAATGTCTTTCTGGCAGCGGCTATCTTGTCCTGGCTGAGCTCGGTGGTCACCACCCGGCCGTTGCCGTTGTCACGCACCGCCGCGGCCAGGTGAATGGCGGAGATGCCGAAGGACATCCCGAATTCGACGACTGTGGCAGGGCGGGTGGCACGCACCAGCGCGTACAGCAGCCGGCCGGCTTCGGGAGTCACCGGGATGTAGAACTCGCTCATCGCCTCGGCGCGTTCTTGGGCGGTCATCGGCCGGCCCAGCTCGTCGCGTTTATCGCGCAGGAGCGACATTTGGTTCTTCGCCTCGCTGTACATCCGGTCGAGGGTGGTCGCGACTTTGGGGTCCTGCAAAGTAATCGTCATGGTCTGAAAGCGTAGGCGCCGGGCTTGCAACGGTCATGACACGCCGAGTGACCAGTAGACGCACAGCGTTTGACGAGCAGCGGGTCAGAGTGCGAGCATGGTTTCCGCATGCACCTCGTTAGGTGAGGCGTCTGCATGGATACAGGCCACTGACCTCGAACGTCGAGAGACGCCCCGGGTCAGGACAGCTCTTCCCGGACCCAAGGGTCGAGCCCAAGTGGCTTCTGGGCGATGGTCCAGATACGCCGTGCAGTGCCGAAGCTCCGACGAGAGAGGTGTAGGTCCGGCGGCCTAGCCGGTTCTTTCGCCTCTTCCGTGCAGCTGAACGCGACACCCGCGGGTGTCCCGGCCGTGAGGAGGTGAGGGCGAGATGAGTCCTAGCGACTGTCCCTATCCGCAATCCATCTTGTTCGGATCCGGTTCCGGCATTTGCGCTGACGCCTGAGTTCTTCCATTCCCGCCGCAAGCGGGCGCGCTAGATGCGCGGTGCGTTGTGAAATGCCATGAGCCGGCTGGCATTCAGGCAGGAGAAGATCATGGCTTTTGTTGTCGCACACCGTGTTACCGGTGCTGAAAGGGTTTCCCGGACGTCTGGGCGCTCGCTGCTGCGGACGGGCCGGCTGCTGGCGAACAGGTTGTGCGCATGGCGCACACCGACTCCGCAACAGCGGGCAAACCTGTACGTGTCGCGGATGCCAATCGCGGTGATCACCGCCTCGCTGGGCGGGCATCCCTCCGACCCCGCGGGCCGCTAGCAGCGAGAAGGCGCAAAAGCCCCCGAAATCAACTGATTTCAGGAGCTTTTGCGTCTGCTCATCCGTTCGGCAGCAGAACGATTTTCCCGTGGGTGTGCCGGCGTTCGAGTTCTTCGAACGCGTCGGCGACCCGGTCGAGCGGGTAAGTCGCGGCGATGTCGAAGTCGACGGCACCGCCGGCGATCAGGTCGGCGGTTTCGGCCAGCACTTCCGGCGTCGACGCGTCCATGCTGCCTTCGGTTTTGGCGCCGACCTCGCCGGCCTTCTGGAACGAGATGATGGTGTCGATCCGCTCGGGTGACACCCCGAGGTCGACGGCCAGATGAACGTAGTCGGGACCGAATAGGTCTATGAACGCGTCGATTCCCTCCGGTGCCGCCTCGCGCAACCGTTCCGCCAGCCCGTCACCGTAGGCGATCGGGATGACGCCATGCGCGCGCAGCCAGTCCGCGTTGCCAGGCCCCGCGATGCCCAGCACCACCGCCTCGCGCAGAACCAGCAGCTGCACGACGAGACTGCCGACTCCGCCGGCAGCCGCCGAGACGGCGACGGTCTCACCCGGCTGAGGTGCGACGGCGCGCACCGCCGCATAGGCCGTCGCACCCACCACGTACAGCGAACCCGCTACCTCCCAACTCAATTGAGGAGGTTTGCGGATCAGCTGACCGACGGGGACGGCGGCGTGGGTGGCGTGGCTGGACCGGCGCAGGCTGAACCCCAGCACCTCGTCGCCGACCGAGAACTCGCTGACCCCCGGACCAACCACGGTCACGACGCCGGCCAGGTCGCTGCCTTCGCCGGACGGAAACGTGGCGGGGAACATCTCGTGCATCGCCCCGATCCGGATGCCCGCCTCGCCGGGATTGATCCCGGCGGCGCGCACCTCGACCACCACTTCGCCCGGCTCTGGCGTCGGCATCTCTATGTCCGCCACATACAACACCTCACGGCCGCCGTAGCGGTCGAACCGTACGGCGCGCGCCGCTGCAGCCGTCATTTCGAACTCCCCTCCCACCGGTGAAGCCTGTTATCGCAGCCCATGCTGGTGCGCAACACCGTGAGCGTTGCCCTTGTTCCCGTCCGCAATTGCCAGTAGCGTCAGGCGCCGCGGCACACTGGTGGGGATGGAAGGAACGCTATGAAGCTTTCTCGGAAGACAGTTGCCGGATGGGCGGTCGCCACGGTGGTGGTGGGCGCCGCGACCACCGGTTGTGGGCCCGGTGAGAGTCCAGGGTCGTTGCCGTCTGTCGCCCCGAGCACTTCGGCCGGACCGCCGTATCCGCCGCTGGCCGACTACACGAACCTGCTGATCAAGGCGACTGATATCGGCCCGGATTTCACCGGTTCGGACCCAGTGCAGAATCCCAATGGTGCCCCCGGTGTGTCGCAGCTCTTCACCAACGGGGACAACAGCCGACGCATCGGCGACATGATCATGCTCGTCAACGAAGCCAAGACGGCCAAAGTGGGCCTCGACAACACCAAGAACAACTACGGCAGCAAGGTCACCGGCACTTGGCAGCCCGCCGACGTCGGCGACGGCGGAGCGATCATTTCCGGTACCGCGCCGGACAATTCCCAGGCGGTGACTGTCTTGTTGTTCACCGAGGGCAAGGCTCTGGTCAGCCTGGAATTCGACAGCGCGCCCAATGACCCGACGGATCCCGAGTTCGCAAAGGACATCGGCCGCAAACAAGACGCCGCGTTGAAAGGCCGACTGCCAAACTGACACGGCCGCAGCAGTTTTGGGGTCCTGCGGGCGCCGCCGAACACCGGTGTTATAGTTGCTGCTCGAAATCCCCTGTGGGCGTTCGGAATTGTCAGGCTACGACGTTGATGGGGTCACCGATGTTTACGGTGTTGAAGTACCACGCGGCGTTGTCCGGGCTCAGATTGATGCAGCCGTGGCTGACATTGGCATAGCCCTGCGAGTCAACCGACCATGGGGCCGAGTGCACGTACACACCGCTCCAGGTGACACGGACGGCGTAGGAAGCGGTGATCTTGTATCCGTCCGGAGAACTCAGCGGTATTCCGATCGTCCGCGAGTCCATCACGACGGTGCGCTCTTTCGATAGAGCGGTGAAGTTGCCGGTCGGTGTCGGACGGCTGGGCTTACCCATCGATGCCGGCATGGTGCGCAGTATTTCCCCGTTCCTGCTGACGGTGAAGGTGTGCGCGGAGATGCTGGCAACACTCAATAATGCGTCGCCCGTTTCGAAGCCGGTCCCCATGCCCTGTACCTCGACCGAGACGCGGGTGTGGCTGGGCCAGTACTGGCTCGGAACCCACTGGACGACATTGTTCTCAACCCACTCGAAGTGTCCGGTGAGGTTGCTGGGGGAGACCACGCGAATAGAGCGCTCAGCCGCGGCACGATCGGCGACCGGCGCGGTGAACGTCACCACGACCGGATGGGCCACTCCGACCACCGCACCGTTGGCCGGCAAAACGGACTCCACGCCGGGGACCGGCTGGCCCACCGGAACCGCCGCAACGCTGCGGGTGACCGGTACTGCCATGCTCAGCGCTGAGATCGCGACCATAACGAACAGATAACGAACTGCTCGACGCATCGGGTCCACCCTTCGAGATGGTGCGATCAACATGAATCCATTCTAGTCGGCTCCACTCTATAGATATCTCTAGCAAACACTCGTCCGTTAGCTTGGCCGCCATATTAGCGGTCCCCGGCTGTCCGTCGCCGGGAAAATTCTCACTTGATTGGTCCTGAACGAAACCGCGCTGCTCACCCGTCGGCGCTGACCGCCGACGGCGCTGGCCTGGCTGCACTGGCCGGGTTGAGGCCTGACAGATGGCCGCTTTCCACGCCGGCGGCCGGGTCGAGCACGCAGTTGACGATGGCCGGTCCCCGCGACGCGAGAGCCTCGGACAGCGCGGAGCGCAGTTCGGGCGGGGTTGTGACGTGGTATCCCTTGCCGCCGAACGCCTCTGCGAGCAGTTCGTGCCGAGCCTGCGCGTTCAAAACGGTCGGCGCTGGGTCGCCACCCGAGGCGGCCCCGGCGGGGGCGACTTCGTCACCGCGATAAACCCCGCCGTTGTTGAGGATGACGACGGTCACCGGGAGCCGGTAACGGCAGATGGTCTCAATCTCCATGCCGCTGAAGCCAAATGCGCTGTCGCCCTCGATCGCGACGACCGGTTTGCCGGTCTCGACCGCGGCGGCGATGGCGTAACCCATACCGATGCCCATCACGCCCCATGTCCCGGTGTCCAGCCGATGGCGCGGTAGCTCCATGTCGATGACATTTCGCGCGAGGTCTAGCGCGTTGGCTCCTTCGTTCACCACATATGTGTCCGGATTGTCCTGCAGCACAGAGTGAATGGCTCCCAGCGCATTGTAGAACCGCATCGGCCGCGGATCTTCGGCCAGACGCCGGCGCATCTTGGCATCGTTGGTTGCCTTACGGTCGGCGAGCTCGGTGACCCATTCCGTCGGAGCGACGACGGAACACGCGCGCACTCCGTCGAGCAGCGCGGACAGCACCGAGCCGATGTCGCCGCTCAGCGGTGCGGCGATCGGCCGGTTGCTGTCGAATTCCGCAGCGGCGAGGTCGATTTGGATGAACTTGGCGTCGGGCGACCATTGCGGTGGCTCGCCGTGGCCGAGCAGCCAGTTGAGCCGGGCGCCGACCAGTAAGACAGTGTCCGCGCGGGCTATCGCCAGCGAGCGCGCCGCGGCCGCGGACTGCGGGTGCGAATCCGGCAGCAGCCCCTTGGCCATCGACATCGGCAGAAACGGGATCTCGGTGGTCTCCACGAATTCCCGAACGAGGCCGTCGGCCTGCGCGTACGCCGCGCCCTTGCCGAGCACGATCAGCGGCCGCTGGGCACGCGCCAGCAGTTCCAGCGCACGCTCAACCGCCTCCGGGGCCGGCGGCTGCCGCGGAGCCGGGTCGACGACCCGCCAAATCGTGTCGGCGGCGGCCGTGGCCTCCAGCGCTTGACTGAGGACCTCGCCGGGGATGTCAAGGTAGACACCACCCGGACGGCCCGAGCTCGCGGTACGAATGGCCCGCGCGACACCGCGCCCGATGTCGTCGACGCGGCCGATGCGATAAGCCGCCTTGGTGAACGGCCTTGCGGCGCTGAGCTGATCGAGGTCCTGGTAGTCGCCTTGCTGTAGGTCCACCATCGACCGCCGGCTTGATCCGGAGATCTGGATCATCGGGAAGCAGTTGGTCGTGGCGTTGGCCAGTGCGGGCAGGCCGTTGAGAAAACCCGGGCCGGATGTCGTCAGGCACACACCCGGGCGACCGTTGAGAAAGCCGGCGGCGGCGGCGGCGTTGCCGGCGGAAGCCTCGTGCCGGAAACCGATGTACCGGATGCCGGCTGCCTGGGCGGTTCGGGCGAGGTCGGTGATCGGGATGCCGACCAGGCCGTAGATGGTCGCGACGTCGTTGGCCTTGAGGGCGTCCACGACGAGGTGAAAGCCGTCGGTCAACGCTGCACCGGGAGGTGCGGAATTGCTGGACATGGGGCCGACTCCTTCTTATGGTTCGTCCTCACTTTGGCCCGGGTTCTCGTCGGTGTCCAAGTTCAACCGGATCAATGTGGCTATCGGTCGTGTGTGTGTGCAGATATTGGGACCCAGAACCGTCGTCCGGGCCGGGCGCGCAGGAAGTGCTTTTCATAAGGGAGTAAAACAGGCACGGTCGATGACAGTGCGCACGAATGCGGAGGTGATCCACGGAATGCAAAACCCGCGCTTTGCCGACCTGGTCCAGGTGACGGCAATCCGGTCGCCGGACGCCGCGGCGCTTGTCGTCGGCACCAACCGGATAGCGGTCAGCTACGCCGACCTGATCCGCGTGGTCGATGACCTGGCCGGCCGGCTCCAGCGGCGTGGCTTGCAACCGGGTGACCGGATTGCGTTGCGGGCCGGCAGCAACGCCGAGTTCGTTGTCAGTTTGCTGGCGGCGTCGCGGGCGGGCATGGTCGTCGTTCCGCTGGACCCCGCGTTGCCCGTCAGCGACCAGAACACCCGCGCCGAGGCGGCGGGCGTGCGGGTAGTACTGGCCGACGACCAGCGCGAGCCGATGCCGCGCTGCTGGCGGGTCTCGGTGGACACCGGCGAAAACGGCCTGGCGGTCCGGCTCGACGCTGACACGGCCCCCAGCCAAATGACGCCGCCTACCGGGTTGCGCGACGACGACGCGATGATCATGTTCACCGGCGGGACGACGGGCCTGCCGAAGATGGTCCCGTGGACACACGAGAACCTCGACACCTCGATCCGGGCCGTCATCGCCGGGTATCGCCTCGGTCCGCAGGACGCGACCGTCGCGGTGATGCCGCTGTACCACGGTCACGGGCTGGTCGCCGCATTGCTGTCCAGCCTGGCATCCGGCGGGACGGTGTTGCTGCCGGCCGGCGGGCGGTTCTCGGCGCACACGTTCTGGGATGACATCTCGGCGGTCGGGGCCACCTGGTACACCGCGGTGCCCACGATTCACCAGATCCTGCTGGAGCGGGCGGGCAGCGATTCATCGCCGAATGGCAGAGCAACGCTGCGCTTCATCCGAAGTTGCAGCGCGCCACTCACTCCGGAGACCGCGCAAGCGCTGCACGACGAGTTTTCGGCGCCGGTGGTGTGCGCGTTCGGGATGACCGAGGCGACCCACCAAGTGAGCACCACTCGTATCGATCAGAACGAGAGCCCTTCTGGGGCAACTGGTCTGGTCGGCAGGTCCACCGGCCCGCAGATCCGCATCGCCGGGCCGGACGGGAATCCGCTGCCGGCGGAGGCGGTCGGAGAAGTCTGGTTGCGCGGGCCCACGGTGGTGCGCGGCTATCTCGGCGACCCGGAGATAACCGCCGCCAACTTCACCGACGGATGGCTGCGCACCGGCGACCTGGGGTCGCTATCGGCGGCCGGCGACCTGAGCATCCGCGGCCGGATCAAGGAACTGATCAACCGCGGCGGCGAGAAGATCTCGCCCGAACGTGTCGAGGGCGTGCTGGCCTGTCATCCAAATGTGTTGGAGGTAGCGGTCTTCGGTATGCCGGACAAGATGTACGGGGAGACGGTGGCCGCAGTGGTTGTGCCCCGCGTGTCGCCCGCGCCGGCGCCGGCGGAGCTCGCTGAGTTTTGCCGCGATCGGCTGGCGCCCTTCGAGGTGCCGGCCAGCTTCCAGGAGGTCAGCGGGTTGCCGCACACCGCGAAAGGCTCACTCGACAGACGTGCCGTGGCCGAGCAATTCCGGTCGGTATGAGGCGGCGAATTGCACCTTCACGCAGTGCTTTTCACTTTCGCGGCGGCGGACTCCGGCATCGGCTCGTAGCGGACGAACGAACGGGTGAACGACGCGGCCCCATGCGCCAGTGAGCGCAAGTCGATGGCGTATCGGGTCAGCTCGACCTGAGGCACTTCGGCCTTCACCACCGTGCGTTCGTGGCCGGCGGTCTCGGTGCCGAGCACCCGGCCGCGACGACTGGACAGGTCACCCATGACCGCGCCGACGTAGTCGTCGGGCACCAGCACCGAGATCTCGTCGATCGGCTCCAGCAGGACGACCTTCGTCGCGGCGGCGGCCTCCCGCAGCGCCAGCGCGCCGGCCATCTGGAAGGCGAAGTCCGAAGAGTCGACGCTGTGGGCCTTGCCGTCGAACAACGTGACGCGCAGGTCGACGACCGGGTAGCCGGCGTGTACCCCCTTTTCCATCTGCGCGCGAATGCCCTTTTCCACACTGGGGATGTAGTTGCGCGGCACCGCCCCGCCGACAACCTTGTCGACGAACTCGAACCCGGAACCCTCCGGCAGCGGTTCGACTTCGATGTCGCAGACCCCGTACTGGCCGTGGCCACCGGACTGCTTGATGTGGCGGCCGTGGCCTTTTGCCTTGCCCGCGAAGGTTTCTCGCAACGGAACCCGAAGGTCCACCGTGTCCACGCTCACCCCATAGCGGTTGGCTAACGCGTCGAGCACCACCCCGGCATGGGCTTCACCCATGCACCACAGCACGATCTGGTGCGTTTCCTGGTTCTGCTCGATCCGCAGTGTCGGATCCTCGGCGGCCAACCGGCCCAAGCCGACCGACAGTTTGTCCTCGTCCGCCTTGGCATGGGCCTGAATGGCGACCGGCAGCAGTGGCTCGGGCATGGTCCAGGGCTTCAGCACCAAGGGCTCGGACTTGTCGGAGAGCGTGTCACCGGTTTCGGCGCGGCTCAACTTGCCGATCGCACAGATGTCGCCGGCCACCACGGCAGGTGCGGGGCGTTGCTGCTTGCCGAGCGGGAAGGACAGGACGCCGATGCGTTCGTCTTCATCGTGGTCGGGGTGGCTGCTGCCCGAACCATTGGATCCTCCGAAGAACGACGCAAAATGGCCCGACACGTGAACCGTCGCGTCGGGCCTGATGGTCCCGGAGAACACCCGGACCAGGCTGACCCTGCCGACGTAGGGGTCCGACGTCGTCTTCACCACCTCTGCCAGCAACGGTGCGCTGACGTCACAGGCCAGCTCGGCATGTGGAGCGCCGGCCGGCGTAAAGACCTCGGGCAGCGGATGTTCCATCGGCGAGGGGAAGCCGCGGGTGGCCACCTCCAGCAGTTCGAGGGTGCCGACACCGGTGCCGCTGCACACCGGGATGACCGGGAAGAACGAACCGCGGGCAACGGCCCGCTCCAAGTCTTCGATCAGCACCGACTCGTCGATGGTCTCGCCGCCGAGGTAGCGCTCCATCAGCGACTCGTCCTCGGATTCCTCGATGATCCCTTCGATCAGGGTGCCGCGCGCCTCCTCGATGCGGTCGGCATCCGCCGGATCCGGCGGCCCGACGGTCCGCTTGCCGGCCGAATATGTGTAGCGGGACTGCGACAGCAGCCCGATCAGGCCGTCGGAGGACGGCAGATAAAGGGGTAAGACTTTGTCGCCGAAGGCGTCCTGCGCCGCGTCGAGTGCCTCGGCGTAGTTCGCTCGGGCGTGGTCGAGCTTGGTGATCACCACCGCGCGCGGCATGCCGACCTGGCTGCATTCCTGCCACAGAGACTTGGTGGGCTCGTCGACACCTTCGTTGGCGGCGATGACGAACAGCGCGCAATCCGCGGCCCGCAGCCCCGCGCGCAGCTCACCGACGAAGTCGGCGTACCCGGGGGTATCGACAAGGTTGATTTTGGTGCCGTCGTGCGACAGCGAGGCCACCGCGAGCCCGACCGAGCGCTGTTGCCGGATCTCGGCGTCGTCGAAGTCGCAGACCGTCGTGCCCTCGGTGACCGAACCGGGGCGATTCAGCACACCGGCCGCGACGAGCAAGGCCTCGACAAGGGTGGTCTTGCCACCCCCCGACGGTCCCACCAGGACCACGTTGCGAACACCCGCCGGGGTGTCCGCGGTGGGAGCGGCTCCCGCTCCCTGGGAAGCACTCGCTCTGTCCGCCATGGCTGTCCTCCAGTTCTCCCGGGTAGCGTCGCTCGGCCCGCCAGCGGGCAGGGTCCTTCCGGTGTGTCCCAGACCACAGAAGGCAGTAAGCAACTTTTCCCCGAACAGCCGCCCAACACAAGGGTCGGACCACGCCCGTCGCGGGTAAACGGCGTCGCGACACTGAAACCACGCACAAGCCACGACGATGGGAGCCGCAGTGGCTGCAGTCTCGGCAGCACACGACGCGACGTAAGTTACTCAGGCCTGCCAGCCGGCCCAGCGGCGCACCGTAACCACGATTACCGGACCATTCAACGGAACAGCTTGGTACTGACCGTATTTGGCGCGCAATAGCCGGTATCCCGTGTGCATCGCGTCGTCGTCGGTGTGGATCGTGGCGACACCGTCGGCCCGGACCCACCACAGCTGCGTCCAGTCCTCGGTGTAGTGGTCGACGAGGAGGCTGACGTGCGGATTGTGCTCGATGTTGGTCAGGCGGCGCAGCCGTTGAGTCGTCTTCGGCTTCGCGTCGACGGCGGTGTAGATGCAATCTTGATCGACCGCGAACACCACCGGAACGAGGTGCGGCGTGCCTTCGGGAGAGACGGTGGCCAGCCGCGCCACCGGGGACTGTGCGAACCTGACCGCCGGGTCGAATTGGCCCACTGGACCAGCTTAGAAGGGCTGCGGCCGCGCTAACTTAACTGCATGCAGGCCGAGGCGCAGATCGCGAACCTTCTCTACCGCTATGCCGAGTGCATCGATACCGGCGACCTGGCCGCAGCGGCCGAACTGTTCGAACACGCCCGCATCCGCGTCGGCGGGCCCGATCCCGGCCATGACACGGTCGACGCCACCGGGCTGCTGGGAATCTGGAAATCGCTGATCCTGCTTTATCCGGACGGCACGCCCCGAACCAAGCACGTGGTCAGCAACCCGATCATCGACATCGACGAAGACGCCGGAACGGCCGACTGCCGCAGCTACTACACGGTGCTGCAGCAAACCGACGAGTTCCCGTTGCAGACCATCGTCACCGGCCGCTATCACGACCGCTTCGAGCGCGTGGAGGGCCAATGGCGATACTCCTACCGCGACCTCACGCTCATCGACATGGTCGGTGACGTCAGTCACCACCTCACGCGTCCGATTGCGCCCACGGCCGGCTGACGCTGGGATTAGAAAGACTGAGTTGGCTACCTGGACTACGGTGATCTAGACGGTGTCCGGCCTAGGCCGAAGGCCCAGAACCAAAGGCTGAGACAATTTTGATCCTTTCCCCGACGCAGGAGGTTACGCCGATGAGCAAAGCGCACCACCGCTCCCTGAGGTGGTCATGGCTGGTCAGTCTGCTGGCTGCGGTCGGGCTGGGCGTGGGCCTGGTCGCCGCGCCGGCCCACGCCGGAACCCCGGGGACGCTGGCGCTCGACCGCTTCGGCGACCGACCTCCGCTACCGCTCGACGCAGCGTCGATGGTCGCCCCGCAGGTTGTCGACATCAGCACCAGGTTCGGCTACAACAACGCGGTGGGCGCCGGAACGGGCATCGTCATCGACCCCAACGGCGTCGTGCTGACCAACAATCACGTGATCTCCGGCGCCACCGACATCAGCGCGTTCAGCGTCGCCGACGGCCGCACTTACGGCGTCGACGTCGTCGGCTACGACCGCAGCCAGGATGTCGCGGTGCTGCAGCTGCGCGGGGCCGGCGGTCTTCCGGCTGCCGCGATCGGCGGTGGGGTCACCGTCGGTGAGCCGCTGGTCGCGCTGGGCAATGCCGGTGGTGCCGGCGGAGCGCCCACGGCGGTATCCGGGCGCGTCGTCGCGCTCAACCAGAGGGTGCAGGCCACCGACACCCTGACCGGCGCCACCGAGACGCTGGGCGGTTTGATCCAGGTCGACGCCCCGATCAAGCCCGGTGACTCGGGTGGGCCCCTGGTCAACCAAGGTGGGCAGGTAGTCGGCGTGAACACCGCCGCTACCGAGAGCTACAAGATGTCCGGCGGGCAGGGCTTCGCGATTCCGATCGGCCAAGCGATGGGCGTGGCCAACGCGATCCGCGGCGGCGCCGGCTCCAATACCGTGCACATCGGCCCGACAGCCTTCCTCGGGATCGGTGTCGTGGACAGCAACGGCGGTGCGCGGGTCGAACGCGTGGTTGGCACCGGCCCCGCCGCCGGAGCCGGGATTTCCGTCGGCGACGTCATCACCGCGGTCGACGGTGTCCCGATCAACTCGGCCACCGCGATGACGGATGTGCTCGTCCCGCATCACCCTGGGGACACCATCGCTGTGACGCTGCGCACCAAGACCGGCGAGAACCGCACGGTGACCGTCGCGTTGGCAGATGGGCCGCCGGCCTGACGTCGCTATACTGCCCGGCCGCCCAATTCGATTGTGGCCGCACATGATTCCCGGCGTGATTCCCGAGGCCGCCCGTCGGGTACACGTGGCATCGTGGAATTGATGAACGACGCAGACCGCGCTGTCCACCTTGTCGAGCACCATTCCCACCATTCCGGAGAGGGCAGTCACGTTGAGGGTGGCGTCGTCGAACACCCCAACGTCGAGGACTTCGGTAACGCCACCAAGCTGCCTGCCGACCCCACGTGGTTCAAGCACGCGGTCTTCTACGAGGTGTTGGTCCGCGCGTTTTTCGACGCCAGCGCGGACGGTTCCGGGGACTTGCGTGGACTGATCGAGCGACTGGACTACCTGCAATGGCTCGGCATCGACTGCATCTGGCTGCCGCCGTTTTACGACTCACCACTACGCGACGGCGGCTACGACATCCGGGACTTCTACAAGGTGCTGGACGAGTTCGGCACCGTCGACGACTTCGTGGCCCTGCTCGATGCCGCGCACCAGCGCGGAATCCGGGTAATCACCGATTTGGTGATGAATCACACATCGGAGTCGCATCCGTGGTTTCAGGAGTCACGCCGCGACCCCGACGGTCCGTACGGTGACTACTACGTCTGGAGCGACACCAGCGAGAAGTACACCGACGCCCGGATCATCTTCGTCGACAGCGAAGAGTCGAATTGGACCTTCGACCCGGTGCGCCGGCAGTTCTACTGGCACCGGTTCTTCTCCCACCAGCCGGACCTGAACTACGAAAACCCAGCCGTGCAGGAAGCGATGATCGACGTCATCCGGTTCTGGCTGGGCCTGGGCATCGACGGCTTCCGGCTGGACGCCGTGCCCTACCTGTTCGAGCGCGAAGGCACCAACTGCGAGAACCTGCCCGAGACGCATGCGTTCCTCAAGCGGGTCCGCAAAGTCGTCGACGACGAATTCCCCGGCCGGGTGCTGCTGGCCGAAGCCAACCAGTGGCCCGCCGACGTGGTCGAGTACTTCGGCGACGCCACGACAGGCGGCGACGAGTGCCACATGGCGTTCCACTTCCCGCTGATGCCACGAATCTTCATGGCGGTACGCCGCGAGTCGCGCTTTCCGATCTCGGAGATCCTGGCCCAGACGCCACCCATCCCGGACCTGGCCCAGTGGGGGATCTTCCTGCGCAATCACGACGAGTTGACGCTGGAAATGGTCACCGACGAAGAACGCGACTACATGTACTCCGAGTACGCCAAGGATCCGCGGATGAAGGCGAATGTCGGCATCCGCCGCCGATTGGCGCCACTGCTGGACAACGATCGCAATCAGATCGAGCTGTTCACGGCGTTGCTGTTGTCGCTGCCTGGTTCGCCGGTGCTCTATTACGGCGATGAAATCGGCATGGGCGACGTGATCTGGCTGGGAGACCGGGACGGCGTCCGCACGCCCATGCAGTGGACGCCAGACCGCAACGCCGGCTTCTCCACCGCCAACCCCGGGCGCGTGTACCTGCCGCCCAGCCAGGACCCGGTGTACGGCTACCAGGCCGTCAACGTCGAGGCGCAGCGCGACACATCGACGTCGCTGCTCAACTTCACCAGGACGATGCTGGCGGTGCGCCGCAGACATGAGGCGTTCGCGGTCGGGGCCTTCCAGGAATTAGGGGGATCTAACCCGTCGGTGCTGGCCTTCGTGCGGCAAGCGCCGGGTGAGCACGGCGACACGGTCCTGTGCGTCAATAACTTGTCGCGGTTTCCCCAGCCCATTGAACTGAACTTGCAGCATTGGAACAACTACACGCCCGTCGAGCTGACCGGGCAGGTGAATTTCCCGCGCATCGGACACCTGCCCTATCTGCTCACGCTGCCCGGACACGGGTTCTACTGGTTCCAGTTGTCAGAATCCGACGAGGAGCACCCGTGATCACGCTTGCGACGATGCAGGGCGTAGCGATGAGGAGCAGCGTCAAATGACTTCTGCAGTCCAGCTGGCGGCGAAGCTGCCCTGGTCAGAGTGGCTTCCGCAGCAACGTTGGTACGCCGGCCGTAGTCGCGAACTCAAGACCGCCGAGCCGGCTGTGGTTGTCCCACTGCGGGAGAACCTCGACTTGGTACTGGTCGACGTCGCCTATACCGACGGATCGTCGGAGCGCTACCAGGTGATCGTGGGCTGGGATGCCGCGCCCATCTTCGAGTTCAGCACGGTGGCCACGATTGGCGCGGCCGACGATCGCACCGGTTTCGACGCGCTCTATGACGTGAGCGCCCCGCAATACCTGTTGTCGCTGATCGACTCGTCAGCAGTGCGGGGGTCGTCGGGCATTGAAGTGCGATTCGCTCCGGAACCCGATGTCAAGCTCCCGGTGGAGGCATATCCCCGTGTGCTGGACGCCGAGCAAAGCAATACCAGCGTGATCTTCGACCCGCAGGCGATCTTCAAGGTGTTCCGCCGGGTCAGCAACGGCATCAACCCCGACATCGAGCTGAGCAGGGTACTGGGGCGCGCCGGCAACCCGCATGTGGCGCGTCTGCTCGGCGTCTACGAGCTCACTGCACCGGAGCAGTCGGATGAGGACGCGTGCCCGCTGGGCATGGTGACCGAATACGAGCCCAACGCCGCCGAGGGCTGGGCGATGGCAACCGCCAGCGTCCGTGACCTGTTTGCCGAAGGCGACCTGTATGCCCACGAAGTCGGTGGCGATTTCGCTGGCGAGTCTTACCGGCTCGGCGAAGCCGTCGCCTCTGTCCACGCCACCCTCGCCGACCGCCTGGGAACCGCTCAAGCGAACTTTCCGGTGGATACCATGCTTGCGCGCCTGTCGTCGACGGTCGCGGCGGTGCCGGATCTGGGTCAGTACGCGGCCACGATCGAAGAGCAATTCCGCAAGCTCGCGGGAGAGCGGATCGTGGTCCAACGGGTGCACGGCGATCTGCATTTGGGTCAGGTGCTGCGCACCCCGGAGAGTTGGCTGCTGATCGACTTCGAAGGCGAACCCGGACAGCCGCTCGACGAGCGCCGGGCGCCGGATTCACCGCTGCGCGACGTAGCCGGTGTCTTGCGCTCCTATGAGTACGCCGCTTACGGCCCACTGGTCGACCACACGGGCGACAAACAGCGCGCCGCACGCGCCCGTGAATGGGTCCAGCGCAACCACGCCGCGTTCTGCGACGGCTACGCGGCGGCCTCCGGCGTCGACCCACGGGATTCGGCGTTGCTGCTGGCCGCCTACGAGCTGGACAAGGCCGTTTACGAGACCGGTTATGAGGCGCGGCACCGGCCCGGATGGCTGCCCATCCCGCTGCGGTCGATCGCCCGCCTCACCGCCGCATAGGGTGTCAGGGTGGCAAACGAGATTTTCAACAGCGAGTCGCGGCTGTCCTGGGTGCTGGCAGCCCTGGCAGGTGTTCTCGGGGCAACCGCGTTCACCCACTCCGCCGGCTACTTCGTCACGTTCATGACGGGCAACGCGCAACGCGCCATCCTCGGCTACTTCCGGAACGACGTGGTGTTGTCGGTGACGGCAGGGCTGTTGCTGCTGTGCTTCGTCTCCGGCGTCGTGGTCGCCTCGGTGTGCCGGCGCCATTTCTGGGTGGCACACCCGCACGGGCCGACCGTGTTGACGACTTTCAGCCTGCTGCTCGCCACCGCGATCGACATCATCGTCGGCAAGTGGAGCCAGACTCAGCTCGATTTCATCCCGATCATGGTCGTGGTCTTCGGGGTCGGCGCCCTGAACACGTCGTTCGTCAAGAACGGCGAGGTCTCGGTGCCGCTCAGCTATGTCACCGGCACGCTGGTGAAAATGGGCCAGGGCATCGAACGCCACATCGCCGGCGGACGGGCGGCGGACTGGCTCGGCTACTTTCTGCTGTTGAGCAGCTTCATCTTGGGGGCGACGGTCGGTGGCGTGATCAGCATGTTCGTCAGCGGAACCCAGATGCTCGGGATGGCCGCGATCGTGTGTGCGTTGACGACCGCTTACACCTACTTTCACCAGGACCGCCGTGTTCTGCTGGAGAGCAGCCAAGAGCAGCAAAAGGTGGAGTAGCGCCCAAAAAGCATCGGCAGCAGCGCTGGCCGTTGCACTGCTGCCGATGCCGGCTTGGGTCGGCTGCTACGCGGCGTTGCCGCCGGCGTTGAGCACCTGCAGGATGTCGGGCTTCATGGCCATCAGCTGCTGGTTCCAATACGGCCACGAGTGCGTGCCGTTGGTCGGGAAGTTGAACACTCCGTTGTGTCCGCCCGACGCGGCGTAGGTGCTCTGGAACGTCTGGTTGGTGCGCAGGGTGAGGCCTTCCAGGAACTTCGCCGGCATGTTGTCGCCGCCGAGGTCGCTCGGTGTGCCGTTACCGCAGTAGACCCAGATCCGGGTGTTGTTGGCGACCAGACGTGGAATCTGGACCATCGGGTCGTTGCGCTTCCACGCCGGGTCGGTGGACGGGCCCCACATGCTGTTGGCGTTGTAGCCGCCGGCGTCGTTCATCGCCAGACCGATCAGCGTCGGCCACCAGCCCTCAGACGGGTTCAGAAAGCCTGACAGCGAAGCGGCGTAGGGGAACTGCTGCGGGTAGAAGGCCGCCAGTACCAGCGCCGCGCCACCCGACATCGAAAGGCCCACTGCCGCATTGCCGGCCGGCGAAACCTGCTTGTTGGCTTGCAGCCAGGCGGGCATCTCCTGAGTCAGGAACGTCTCCCACTTGTAGGTGTAGTTCTGGCCGTTGCCCTGCGACGGCTGATACCAGTTGCTGTAGAAGCTGGACTGGCCGCCGACCGGCATGATTACCGACAGGCCGGACTGGTAGAACTCCTCGAACGCGGGGGTGTTGATGTCCCAGCCGTTGAAGTCGTCTTGTGCCCGAAGGCCGTCGAGCAAGTAAATCGCGTGCTGCCCGCCACCTTGGAACTGAACCTTGATGTTGCGGCCCATCGACGGCGAAGGCACCTGCAGGTATTCCACTGGCAGGCCCGGCTTGGAGAACGCCCCCGCGGTCCCCGTGCCACCGACGACGGCGACCAGACCGGATAACAGGGCAGCGCCTACAGCCGCGATAGCCAGCCGGCGCGGCCAAGTTGCCGTGGCGCCGCGTAACTTTCGCACTTCTTCGAAGAACGACATAGCTCCCTACCCATCTCGACTTTGATCTGCCGCGCGCTGCGGTGGAATCTCGCTCTGGGCGAGTCAAACACAGGGGCACTGCGGATTTCGGGTGTCACGGCCGGGGTACGACGTCGCGGTTGGCTAACGATTAAGCGTCGGCGCGGACTCGAATGTGGTGAGCCGCTAACCGCGGGCAGACGCAAAATCACCCATTTCGTGCCGAAATAAGGTGATTTTGCGTCTGCTCGCCGGTGTTAGGTGACCAAGCGGCGCAACAGTGTTGACGCCGTGACGATTCCAAGCACCGCCGCCACCAGCAGCACCACGATGTCCAGCGGGTGGAACGGCGTGCCGATCAACAGTGCGCGCAGTGCGTCGACCTCGTAGCTCAGCGGGTTGACCCGGCTCAGCGCGTGTAGCCAGCCCGGCATCACGTCGACCGGGTAAAGGGCGTTGGAGGCGAAGAACAACGGCATGGTGATCGCCTGTCCAATACCCATCAGGCGTTCGCGATTGCGCACCAGGCCGGCCAGCGTCATCGACAGGCACGCGAAGAAGCCGGCGCCGAGCATCACCGTGCCCATTGCCGCCAGGATCCGCAGCGGATTGATGGTTAGGCCGACATGCATCAGATAGGCCAGCGCCAGCACGCCGACGACCTGGGCGACCGATCGCACGCCGGCCGCGAATGCCTTGCCGGTGATTAGTGCCGACGGCGGCGCCGGGGTCGCCATGATCTTGGCCAGAATACCGGCGTCTCGATCCCAAATGATCTGTATCCCATAGAAGATCGAGATGAACAGCGCCGATTGCGCGATGATGCCCGGCGCCAGGAAGGCCAGATAGGACACCGAGCCGGTGTTGATGACGTGCAAGTGGCTGAACGTGGTTCCGAAGATCAACAGCCACAGCGCCGGCTGCACCATCCTGGTGACGAGCTCGGTGCGGTCGTGTTGCAGCTTCTGCAGTTCGACGATTGCGAACGTGCTGATGCGGCTCAACGTGACGCCGACCCGTTGCCAGCCGTGCGGGGCACGGACGAGACGGGCGTCGTCTTTGACGGCTGGGTCAACCTGCATGGCTGGCAGCCTTTCTGCTGGAACGTATTTCGCGTATGCCGGGTGATTCCTCGGCCGCGTCGTCCAACCCGGAAGCCGCGTAGTGGCGAAACACATCCTCGAGCGTCGCGTGCGCCGAGCCGTTGGGTATCTGGGTCTTCAACTTCGCGGGCGTTCCCACGGCCCGTAACACGCCGTGATGCATCAGCGCGACCCGATCGCACAATGCGTCGGCCTCTTCCATGTAATGGGTGGTGAGCAGCACCGTCATGCCGAACCGCGCCTGCATGTTCTGCACTTGGGTCCATACCCGGTCACGGGCGATCGGATCGAGCCCCACGGTCGGTTCGTCGAGCACCAGCAGTGAGGGCCGGTTCACCAGTGCTTGGGCCACTTCCAGGCGCCGGATCATGCCACCCGAATACGTCGCTGCCAGCCGGTCCCCGACATCCAATAGGTCCATCGCCTCCAGCGCCTGATTCACCCGGTCGGTCCGATCGGCGCGCCGCACTCCGTACAACCGCGCGAACCACTGCACGTTCTGCCGGCCGGTCAGCGCCGGTTCGATCGAAAGCTGTTGGGGCACATAGCCAATATTGCTCCGAATGTCCATGGTTTGCTGGCGGGCATCCATTCCGAAGATGCGTAATTCACCCTGCTGCACCGGGGTCAACGTGGTCAGCATCTTCACCAACGTCGTCTTTCCGGCGCCGTTGGGTCCCAGCAGGCCCATCGTTTCGCCCGGCCGTACCTGCAGCGTCAAATCGTCGACGGCGGCGAACCGCCCATAGCGAAAGGTCAAGTGCCGGCAGTCGATCGCCATCGGCAGCGATCCGCTCATGAACTTCGCTCCTGCAATCGCCGGATCATCGTGTCAAGAACCTCCAATCCCCTTGTCAGGGTTTCGATTTGAGCGTCGTCAAGTTCGTCCAGCACTTCGGACAGCACGGCTCGCCGCGTGGCGCGAGACGCGTCGACGACCTGCTGGGCGGGCTCTGCGAGCCGCAACTGGCAGGTGCGACGGTCGGCCTCGCCGACGGTCCGGACCAGCAAGCCGTTGGCCACCAGTTTGGAGACCAGAGTCGACGCGGTGTTGGGTACCAGTCCGAGTTCGGCGGCGGCGGCGCTGACGGATATCCCGGGCCGGCGGCCGACGAGCCACAACAGCTCCGACTGCGACTCGGACAGCCGGGTGGAGTCGAACCCGCGCCCGGCTGACCGGCGCAGTTGCCGACGGAATCTGCCTACAACGCCGAACACATCGGAGACCAGGTCAGTACGAGTCTTCATTGTTTCGATAATACCTCTGTATACGAGCTATCTATGTGTCAGCTATGTCGCCGTTATATGTCGGGTTGGTATCTGGGGCGGGCGCTCGGGCGACGTGCGGAGGCCGTCGGATTTCAAAATCGTCGGGCTACTTCTCGACGCGATGGAGCACCACATCTGTAAGTGCCCCGTTTCGAGCCTCGGCAGTCATATAGCTGCAAAACGGCTGGCGGCGGCGATCGGTCGGGGAGCCGGGGTTCAGCAGGTGCAAGCCCGTTTTCGTCGTCGTATCCCAGGGGATGTGGCTGTGCCCGAACACCAGGACGTCGCTGTCGGGGTACAGCCGCGACATGCGGGTTTCACGCCCCGACGCGGCGCCGGTCTCATGCACGACGGTGAACCGCAGACCCGCCAGCGTCACGTCGGCGCGTTCGGGCAGCCGGGCCCGCAAGAGGGGACCGTCGTTGTTTCCCCAGCACGCGATCAGTCGGGTGGCCCTGGATTCCAGCTGATCGAGCAGTTCCGGCATCACCCAGTCGCCGGCGTGGAATACGACGTCTGCGCGCGCTACTTCGGCCCATACCTGCGCAGGCAGGTCGCGCGCGCGTCGCGGGATGTGCGTGTCGGCAATCAGGAGCAGCCTCACCGTGTCATCTTGCGCCATCGTTGCGGTCGCTGACTTCGTTGGCGTCGTCGGGGCAGGTCTCTTCCCCATACGTGCCGTCGTCTGCACCTTCGGCGGCACGCGAACGCGACTCATGGGACTCTGCTTCCCCGCCGCACACTCACACCAAAGCCGCCAGCGGACAGCGACTCCGGCACTGACGTTCAGTCGGCGGTCAGCGGGTGGACCTGCAGATCGCACAGACCCTCGTTGGGCCCGATCGAGACGGGGATGTCAAATGTTTGCCACGTCCCTGGCGGTATCACCTGTAAGGGTATGGAGGTGGGAGCCGACCCGTAGGTGCGGCAGTCCGGATCTTGCGATGTGCCGGTAGCGACCCATTCGACCATCGCATGCGCTCCGTGACCGGGCACCAGCGTCGCCGTCGCACCGGGCGTCGCGCCGCCCAGGTAGCCCTGCGGTGTCGGCTTGGCCTGGATTTGCGTTCCGGTCGGTACCAGGGCGACGACCGCCGGATAGCCCGACAGCTGACAGGCACTGACCTCGGGTTGCGCGGTGAAATTCAGCTGGATGGAGCGATGACCCACCCCGGCCTGCTGCGGGCCCGCGGCCACCGATAGCTGCTGAATGTCGCACGGTGCTATCTCCGGGTCGGCATGGGCGGCACCCACGGAGCCCATCGTCGTCGCGGTGGCTGTCAGCCACACCGCCGCGGTCCAGGTGGCCAGCGTTGTTCTCATAGCCTGTCCTTTGTAGTCGGTCGCGGGCTCCCTCGCCAGGTTCGCCGATGCCGAGTGGCACGATGTTGATCACCCAAGCAGAGGAGAGACCCATGCGCACCTTTGAGTCAGTCGCCGACCTCGCCGCCGCTGCGGGCGAGACCATCGGGCAGAGCGACTGGGTGACCATTACCCAAGAAGACGTCAACAAGTTCGCCGACGCGACCGGCGATCACCAGTGGATCCACGTCGATCCGGAACGAGCTGCCAAGGGCCCGTTCGGCACGACCATCGCGCACGGCTTCATGACCCTGTCGCTGTTGCCGCGGCTGCAGCATCAGATGTACACCGTCAACGGCATCAAGTTGGCAATCAACTACGGCCTCAACAAGGTTCGGTTCCCCGCGCCGGTGCCGGTCGGCTCCCGGGTGCGTGCGACGAGCTCGCTGGTCAGTGTCGACGACGTCGGCAACGGTGCGGTGCAGGCTACGGTGTCGACGACGGTGGAGATCGACGGATCGCCGAAGCCGGCGTGCGTGGCGGAAAGCGTCGTCCGCTACATCACCTAGTGGGCGTCTGCTCGCCGTCAAAATTCGGCGATAGCGTGTTCCAGACGCTCGGCCAGCCGGGCCTGGGCCTCGGCGCGGCGGGTCGGGATGTGCTGCGACGGGAATGGCGTTGTCACCGGCTGGTATTCGCGCAACGTTCGACGGGCCACCGTCATCTTGTGCAGTTCCGTGGCCCCGTCGGCGATGCCCAGTGACTCGGCACCGATCAGCATTTTGACGAACGGCATCTCGTCGGAAACGCCGAGCGCGCCGTGCAGGTGCATCGCTCGTTGCGCCACGTCGTGCAGCACCTGGGGCATCGCGACCTTCACCGCCGCGATGTCACGCCGGACCTTCTGGTAGTCGTCGTGCTTGTCGATCAGCCAGGCGGTGCGCAGGACCAGCAGCCGGAATTGTTCGATCTGGATCCAGCTGTCGGCGATCTTCTCCTGCGTCATCTGGAGATCGGCCAACCGCCCGTGCCGGGTCTGCCGCGACACCGCGCGTTCGCACATCATGTCAAACGCCTTGCGGGCCAGCGCAATTGTGCGCATGGCGTGATGGATGCGACCACCGCCGAGCCGCGTCTGCGCGATCATGAACGCCTTGCCCTCACCGCCGAGCACGTGGTCGGCCGGTACTCGGACATTGTGGTAGCGGACGTAGGCGTGGCTGGCGTGCTTCGCCGATTCAGCTCCCACACCGACATTGCGGACAATCTCGATGCCGGGGGTCTCGGCCGGCACGATGAACAGCGACATCTTGTCGTAAGTGCGTGACTCGGGATTGGTGACGGCCATGACGATGAAGAACGATGCGTGCTTGGCGTTGGTGGAAAACCACTTCTCCCCGTTGATGATCCAATCGTCACCGTCGCGCGTCGCGGCCGTGACGAACATCCCGGGATCGGAACCGCCCTGCGGTTCGGTCATCGAATAGCACGAGGTAATCTCACCGTCGAGCAGCGGCTGCAGATAGCGGGCCTTCTGCTCGTCGGTGCCGAACAGCGCGAGAATCTCGGCGTTCCCGGAATCCGGTGCCTGGCAGCCGAATACCGATGGCGCCCACCGGGACCTCCCGAGGATCTCGTTGAGCAACGCGAGCTTCACCTGACCGAACCCTTGGCCGCCGAGCTCGGGCCGCAGGTGGGCGGCCCACAGGCCTTGTTCCTTCACCTGCTGCTGCAACGGCCGCAGGATCGCCATCATCTCCGGGTTCTTCTTGTCGTACGGGTCGAGGGCAACCAGATCGAGCGGCTCGAGTTCGTCGACCATGAATTTCTCGACCCAGTCCAGCTTCGCCTGGTATTCCGGGTCCGTTTCGAAGTCCCACACGTCGGCAACCGTTCCCCGGTGCCGCGTCGCACCGGCTCTGTTTTGACTTGTCCGGTGCATGTGTGCACCGGGCCTTGCTGATGAAGTCAGACCATCGTAAAGCTGATGCGACGGGGTTCTATAGCGCCCGAATGTCCGAAGGTGACCAGAAGGCCCGCATCGAGGTGATCTTGGCGTCCTCGTCGAACGTCATCAGCGAGATGGGCGACATCCGGCTGCGGCTGTCGCCGGCGTGGAGGGTGAGGTGCCATAGGAAGGCCGCTTCGTGGCCGCAGACCCGAAGCTCCACGAGTTCGGTCTCCTTCTTGAGGTCTTGGACGTTCGCATAGAACTCGTGAATCGCGTCATGGCCGCGGCGGAGATCGGATCCGATCGGATCCTCGAGGGTGGCATCGGGGGCATACAGGGCCACGACATCGTCGGCCGTGCCCTTGGCGACGAGTTCGAGATAGCGCTTGACGGTCTGGGCGATGGCTTCCTGGGATGGCATGGCCCCGCACGCTACACGGTCGGCGTCGAGAACGAGCCACGCCGTCCCAACGAACGGGTATTTACTACACTGCGTAGCAGTTACGGGATCCGGCCGGTCGAGGGTGGGGACATGATCATGGCCGAACAGTGCAGTGCGGCGCGCGATTTCGATATGTACTGATGGCTTTCGTTGTGTACCCAGGGATTTCGATCTGAGTCCAGGGCGGCCTCGGCGGAAATTTGCGCCCAGGCTTCATTGACACGACGCTCGCGCGCGCACTCAGTGCAGTTTGGGTAGCACGTTGGTGCGGTAGAAGTCGATGGCGGCTATCGGATCCTGCTGGGGGAAATGCAGATAGGGCACGGCTCCGACGTCGAGAACCGCTTGCACTGCCCGGATGTGAACGGCCGGGTCGGTGCCGACCGTCCAGTTCGCCAGCACCTTCTCGGTGGGGTGGGATTCCGCGGCCCGCTGGATCTCGACGGGATTGGGCTGGTCGACGGCTCCGGCGGTGAAACGCCATAACACGGCGGCCTGGGCGGCCGTGTTCTGATCGCCCACCACGGCAAACAGCTCGGCTCGTTTGCCCATTTTGGCGGGATCGTGGCCGGCGGCATGCGCGCCTGCGCTGAAGGCGTCGAGCAGTTTCGGGCTCTCCAGGTCGCGGACTTGGGTGATCCAGCCGTCGCCGTACTGGCCGGCCAACCGGGCGCTCTTGGGCCCGCTGGCGGCGACGAAGATCGGCGGCGGGGTGGACGGCAGATCGTAGAGCTTCAGCGAGTTGGTCTGAAAGTACCGGCCACTGAAGGAGATTCGGTCACCGCTCCACAGCTGGCGGATCAGCTCGATCGCCTCGATCAGCCGGTCATGACGCTCGGTATAGCGGCCGAACATGTTGGTCGCAGCCTGTTCGTTGAGCCGTTCTCCGGTGCCCAGCCCCAAGAACACCCGTCCAGGGCTCAGGATGGCCAGTGAGGCGAAGGCCTGGGCCACGGTCGCCGGGTGGTAGCGGTAGGTCGGACACGTTACTCCGGTGCCGAATGAAATGCGGCTGGTGCTGCTTCCCACCAGCGCCAGCGTGAGCCACGGAAACATCGAGTGGCCCTCGTTGTCCTGCCACGGTTGCAGGTGGTCGCTGGCCCACACATGCTGAAAGCCGGCCCGCTCGGCGGCTTGTGCTTGCGCCACCAGCTGGTCTGTGCGAAATTGCTCGTGCGACAACACAACTCCCACGTTTTTGGTCGGCGGCGGGGGGGGTATCGGCGACGGCGAGGGCGACGGTGCCGCCGGAGTCTTGCGGCTGGTTGTACAGGCACTGGCCAACCCTCCGGCGCCGGCTGCGCCCACGCCGGCCGCGAGGGCACCAAACGTCCGTCTTGAGATACCGGTCATCGGAGCGGAATACCCGTGACGTCACCGGCCACACTTGCCGCTACCGTGGCACGAATGATCCCGCAGGCCCGTCCGGCAGACAAAGCCGATGTGCGCGCGCTCTCGCATATCCTGGCCCGGGCCTTCTACGACGATCCGGTCATGCTGTGGCTGCTCCCTGATGACAAGTCCCGGATCGCACATCTGCGCCGGTTGTTCGCCACGATGACCCGCCATCATCATCTGTCCCGCGGCGGCGTCGAGGTTGCCTGTGCGGGGTCCGACATCGGCGCGGCGGCACTGTGGGATCCACCGCAGCAGTGGCAGGAAACCCGCCGCGGAAAGCTGGCGATGGTGCCGACGTTCGTGCGAGTGTTCGGCCGCCGGGTGGCAATAGGCAGTGCCGTACAGGAAGTGATGAAGCGCGCGCATCCCGAAGAGCCGCACTGGTATCTGGCCGTCATCGGCAGTGACCCGACGGTGCGCGGCCAGGGGTACGGTCAGGTGTTGATGCGATCACGGTTGCAGCGCTGCGATGCCGAATACTGCCCGGCCTACCTCGAGTCCTCGAAGCCCGACAATGTGCCGTACTACGAGCGTTTCGGCTTCAAGGTCACCGGCGAGATCAAGTTGCCCCATGGTGGCCCGCCGATCTGGCCGATGTGGCGGGAACCGCGGTAAGACGGCGGGCTCGGCTCAGGGGGTGCTGCGCCAGCCGGCGACGCCGATGGCGATCATGCGCAGCTGCTTGACGGCTATCCGGTGAATCTCGTTCAGCGCCTCGGCGCTCTGGGCGTCCTCGATGGCCTCGGCGGTGACGATCATCGCGTTGACGAAAAGGCTTGCCAGCACGTTGAGATCTTCTGTGCTCCATTCGTTCAGACGCGGAAAGCGCGCCAGGTCTGTGGCCAGCTCCGAGGTGATCAGCCGGATCTCGGTGCGAATCGCATAGCGCAGTACCGAAACGCCGGTCGAGCGTTCGCGGGCGATGAAGCGCCAATGCTCACGCTGTTCGGCCACGCTGCCCACCAGGATCTCGACGGATGACTCGATGACCCGGCTCGGATCGAGCTTGCCGGCACGCGCTCCGCGCAGTGTGTCACGCAGGCTGCGAAACGACTCGTCGATCAGGACCAGTCCGAGCGCCTCCATCGATTCGAAGTGACGGTAGAAGGCCGCGGGCACGATCCCGGCCTCCCGGGTGACCTCGCGCAGGCTCAGGTTGCTGAAGCTGCGGTCGTTGAGCAGCTTGAGCGACGCGGAGATGATGGCGCGCCGCGTGGCCTCTTTGCGCTCCTCGCGGGAACGGCTGTCCCGGCCCTTTTCGCTGCCGGAGCGTCGGGTATGTGAGCTAGGAGTACGACTGTTCACTATGTGAACCGTAACACAGAGCTGCCGAAACCCTTGACCACCTGCGCCGGGAGGTGTCACGGTGTACACATGTTCACTCAAACTTTCACTCGGACGATCGCCCGGCGAGTCCTGAGTTCTGACCTTATCGATCTGCTCACCGGTCCGCACGGCGTCGACCGGTACACCGAGCTTGTGACGCCGACGTGGACGTCGGGCCAAGCCCGCGCCAAGGTGATGGACGTGCGACGGACCACGCCGCGCAGCGTCACCCTGACCCTGGCTCCGAACGCCGCGTTCACTGACCGCAACACCGTCAAGGCGGGCCAGTTCGTCAACGTGACCGTCGAGATCGACGGCCGCATGCACTCGCGCTGCTACTCGCCGGCCAATGTGGAAGGCAGCGGACAGCTCGAGCTGACGATCGGCCACCACGAGGGCGGGCTGGTGTCGAACTACCTCTACGAGCGCGCCCGCCGCGGCATGGTGGTGGGTCTCGACGGTGTCGGCGGCGACTTCGTATTGCCTGAGCAACGTCCGCGGCGGATCCTGTTCGTCTCCGGCGGCAGCGGCATCACACCGGTAATGGCGATGCTGCGCACACTGGTCGCCGAGGGTCATTTGAAGAATCAGGGCAGCGAGATCGCCTTCGTGCATTACGCCCGCACGGCTCAGGAAGCCTGCTACCGCGATGAGCTGACCACGCTGCCCGGGGTTCGGGTGCTGCACGGATACACCCGGTCGGACGCCGGCGACCTGGTCGGCCGGTTCGGGGCGGAGCATCTGGCTGCCGCGATGCCGTCGCCCGACGCGGTGTTCGCCTGCGGTCCAACGCCTTTGGTCGAGGCGGTAAAGCAACACTGCGAGAACGTCTACTCCGAGAGCTTCGTGCCCCCGGTGTTCGAGCCGCCGGCGAATCCGTCGGGCGGCCGAATCACCTTCGCGGACAGCGGAGTTGACCTCGTCGACGACGGACGCTCGCTGCTGGAGCAAGCCGAATCGGCCGGCCTCAAGCCGCAAAACGGATGCCGGATGGGCATCTGCCACACCTGCACTCGGCGCAAGGTCTCGGGAGCGGTGCGCAATCTGACCACCGGTGCCGTCTCGACCGGGCCCGACGAGGACGTGCAGATCTGCGTAACAGTCCCCGTCGGCGACGTCGATATCGCCCTCTAACAGCCCAAAGGAGTAACTCATGTCAAACAAGATCACCCTCACCAAAGAGCAGGCCGACGCCTTCGGCAGTGAGCTCGACGCCATCAAGGAACGCGTGATGGCCGACCTCGGCGAAGAGGACGCCGAATACATCCGCCGGGTCATCAAGACGCAGCGGGCCCTGGAAGTCGGTGGCCGCGCGCTGTTGTTCCTGCCGCCGGCCTGGCTGCTCGGCACCGCGATGCTGGGCGTCGCGAAGATCCTGGACAACATGGAGATCGGCCACAACATCATGCACGGCCAATACGACTGGATGCGAGACCCGACGATCTCCGGCCGAGAGTTCGAGTGGGACACGGCCTGCCCGGCCGACCAGTGGCGGCACTCGCACAACTACATGCACCACACCCACACCAACATCGTCGGGATGGACCGCGACATCGGCTACGGCATCATCCGGATGAGCGAAGACCAGCCCTGGGAACCGTACTTCCTGGGTAACCCGGTCTACGCGTTCCTGCTGATGGTGCTGTTCCAGTACGGCGTCGCATTGCACGAACTGGAAACCGAGCGGATCCGCTCCGGTGAGATCAAGCTGCGCGACAAGCGCGAGACGCTGCGGGAGATCTGGAAGAAGACCCGCCGGCAGACGCTGAAGGACTACGTCGCGTTCCCGCTACTGGCCGGCCCGTTCGCGCCGTTCGTGTTCACCGGCAACCTCACCGCCAACTTGATGCGCAACGTGTGGTCGTACATGATCATCTTCTGCGGCCACTTCCCGGACGGCACTCAGGAATTCAGCGTCGAGGAAACCAAGGGCGAGTCCCGCGGCCAGTGGTATTTCCGCCAGGTGCTCGGGTCGGCAAACCTAACCGGCGGCAAGGTCTTTCACCTGCTGTCCGGCAACCTGTCGCACCAGATCGAGCACCACCTGTTCCCGGACATGCCGGCCCGGCGGTACGCCGAGATCGCGCCCGAGGTGCAGGAGATCTGCGAACGCTACGGCATCCCCTACAACAAGGGCCCGCTGCTGCAGCAGTTCGGCACCGTCGTCCGCAAGATCGTCCGGCTCACCTTTCCGGACTCCTGGAAATTGCGGTCGCGCGGTAAGGCCGCCGCGCCGGCCGAAAAGGAGCTTGTTGCCGCATAGCCTCAGCGAGCCTGCGCTGAGGGCGCCGAGACTGCGTCCAGGGTGTGTCTCCTCGACATCGGGCCGCCCTGGACGCAGTCTCGAGCCATGCCGTAGGCGCTTTATCGGCCCGGCGAGAGCACAATGGTCGCCGTGGAGTGGACCGGCGCGCGTTATGCGGACAGGCCGACGGTGGAGGCGTCGATTTGGATCGACGCCGACCCCGCCCGGGTCTGGAGCCTGGTCTCCGATATCGAGCTGATGCCCACCCTGAGCAGTGAGCTACAGGCCGTGGAATGGGCCGACGGCGCCGACCGGCCCCGCGTGGGCGCCCGCTTCGTCGGCCATAACGAACACCAGGCATTCGGACGATGGACCACCACCTCGCATATCGTGGTCTGCGACGAGCCCCGCGAATTCACCTGGGCCGTTGGTGATTTGGACACCCCTTCGGCGACCTGGCGTTTCCGGCTGGTACCCAGGGACGGCGGGACGGCTCTGAGCTATCGGGCGCAGATGGGGCCGGGCCGCTCGGGTTTGTCGGTGGCCATCGACTCGATGCCCGACAAGGAACAGAAGATCGTGTTCGTACGGCTGCGAGAGTTCGAGGCGGCGATCGACAAGACGCTGGCGGCGATCAAAAGGCTCGCCGAACACGGGGTGCGTTGATGCGTACCGCCACGACGGTCGAACTCTCCGGTTCGGCCAAGGATGTGGTCGAGTTCGCCGTCGAGGCCGAGCAGCTGGGATTGGACGTCTGCTGGGTCGCCGAGGCATGGGGCACGGACGCCCCGTCGGCGCTGGGCTACATCGCGGCCCGGACGCAGCGCATGCAACTGGGCTCCGGTGTGCTGCAGGTCGGTACCCGGTCGCCGGTGGTGGTGGCCCAGACCGCAATCACGCTGTCCAACCTGTCGTCAGGGCGTTTCCTGCTCGGCTTGGGCGCGTCGGGCCCGCAGGTGATCGAGGGTCTGCACGGCGTGTCCTTCAGCCGTCCGCTGGCCCGGATCCGCGAGACCGTCGACATCGTGCGGCAAGTGTTCGCGGGCGGCAAAATCTCCTACTCCGGCAACGAGTTTCAGATTCCCCGCCCGGGCGGCGACGCAGTACCCATGCGGCTGTCGACGCGACCAGAGCACGCCATCCCGATCTACCTGGCCGCGCTGTCGCCGGCGATGCTGCGGTTGACCGGGCGGATCGCCGACGGCTGGCTGGGCACCAGCTTCGTTCCCGAAGGCGCCGCAAGCGCTTACTTCACCCACCTCGACGAGGGGCTGGCCGCCGCCCGCCGCCGTCGCACCGACATCGACATCTGTCAGGGCGCCGAGGTCGCGTTCGCGTCCGACGAACACGAGCTGAGCAACATGATTGCCGGCCGCAAAATGGAGCTCGCATTCAGCCTGGGCGGGATGGGCTCGGCGAACACGAACTACTACAACCAGGCCTACAGCCGGCAGGGCTGGGCCGACGTCGCCGCCGAGGTGCGTGAGCGCTGGCAACGCGGTGACCGCGAAGGCGCAGCCGGGCTGGTGACCGACGAGATGGTGCTGGCCACGACGCTGATCGGCACCGAGGAGATGGTTCGCGCGCGGCTCGCGGTGTGGCGCGACGCCGGTGTGAACACCGTGCGACTGTATCCCGCGGGCGACACCGTTGACGCCAAACTGCGGACCCTGGGCCGCGCCATCGAACTGGTCCGCGAAGTTGGTGCCGAGCAGACGCAAAATCCCCCAGAATAGGTCGAATTCAGGGGATTTTGCGTCTGCTCGCCATTAGTCGACGCCGACCGTCACCTCGGTCGACTTGATGAACACCGTCGCGGGCTGGCCGACCTCGAGGCCGAGGTCCAGGGCCGCGTCCTTGGTCAGCGAGGACGTGACGACCTGGTCGCCGCCGTCGAGCTGAACCTTGACGACTGCCATGACATTGCCCAGGTCCACTTCGGTGATGATGCCCTTGAGCTGGTTGCGGGTTGATAGGCGCATCGTGCGGTCCTCCAGTGGTCGACGGTCGGCAGACCGAGCCTACTGTCGAGGGCCGAGCAGAGCGATAGATGCATCCACCGCAGGTTCGACGATCTCGCGGACGGATCGTCCGTCCTCGACGGCCTGCGCGACGAGTTCGCGCAGCCCGCCCACCAGGATCACCGCCAGCGGAGGCGTCAGCGGGGGCAGGTTGGCGCGCCGGAAACCCGGGCTGCCGCTCAGCCCGATCAGCAGATTGGTCAGCAACTCCAAGCCATGACGCTGGAAGGGCCGGGCCACGTCGCCGAGAGACGGAAGTACGCGAATCCAGCTCAGCGTGATGGCCGGTCGCGACTCGATGTTGCCGACGTAGCCTTCCACGGCCTGCCGAATCTGCAGGTGCCAGTCCGCCTCGGGATCAACGGCCCCCCGGATGTCTTCGGCCATGATCTCGATCTCTGCCTGGAGCAGTTGCAAGAAGCATTGCTCCTTGCTGGCGAAATGGTCGTAGAAGGTGCGTTTCGAGGTGCGTGCGTGGCGGACGATGTCGGCGACGGTGGTGGCGGGGTATCCGCGCTCGCGGATGGAGGCGGCGAGGCCGTCGAGCAGCCGAAGCCGAAATGGGGCAACGGAATCCGCCGCGCCGGCGTTCAAATCGGCCGCGCCGGCCACAGGTGCCACTGATGTCATTGACCCCGGCCCTTTCAGGCTTGTCAGGTTTGGTACTACAGAGTACCGTACCTGGAAAGGCTCGCGGTACACCGTCGTACCAACCCGATCTCGGGCTGACATTGGGAGCAACAGCGTCATGACCGAAGTAGTCACCGCCCCATCGGTTTCCCCCGCAGTCCGGCTACCACCCGCGACCCGGCTGCCCAAGATCGTCCAGGGCGTCATCTTTTCGATGTCGCGGCGACGGATGTTCCGGTGGCTGGCACGCCGCTACGGCAACGTCTTCACGCTCAATGTCCCGATTTTCGGTCGGGTCACCGTCGTCGCCGATCCGCAGCTGGCCAAGCAGATCTTCACCACCAGCCCCGAGGAACTCGGCAACATTCAGCCCAACTTGAGCCGGTTGTTCGGCTCCGGCTCGGTGTTCGCACTCGACGGTGACGATCACCGTCGCCGGCGGCGGTTGTTGGCTCCACCGTTCCACGGCAAGAGCATGAAGCAATACGAGGCCATCATCGAGGAAGAGACCCTGCGGGAGACCGCGAACTGGCCGGAGGGCCGGCCAGTCGCAACCCTGCCGCCGACCATGCGGATCACGCTCAACGCGATCCTGCGCGCGATTTTCGGGGCCGACGGTGCCGAGCTCGACGAACTGCGCCGCATCATCCCGCCGTGGGTCACCCTGGGCTCGCGACTGGCGGGGTTGCCGAAACCTGAACGAAACTATGGCAGTTTCAGCCCCTGGGGCAGGCTGGCCGAATACCGACGGCAGTACGACCTGTTGGTCGACAGGCTGATCGACGCCGAGCGGTCAGACCCGAACTTCGCCGAGCGCACGGACGTGCTGGCGTTGATGCTGCGCAGTACCTACGACGACGGTTCGGTGATGTCGCGCAAGGACATTGGCGACGAGCTGCTCACCTTGCTGGCCGCCGGGCATGAAACTACCGCGGCCACGCTGGCCTGGGCATTCGAGCGGATAATCCGCCACCCGGACCTGCTGGCGGACCTGGTCGAGGAGGCCGATGGCGGCGGCAACGAGTTGCGGCAGGCGACGATCCTGGAAGTCCAGCGGGCCAGGACCGTCATCGATTTCGCCGGCCGCCACGTCTATCCAGAGGTCTACCAGCTCGGCGAATGGGTTCTGCCGCGCGGAGATTCGATCCTGATCAGCATCTCGCAGATCCACGAGAACCCCGACGTGTTCGCGGACCCGGAGCGCTTCGACCCGCAGCGGTACATCGAAGGCAAGCCGGCTACGTTCGCATGGCTGCCGTTCGGCGGCGGCGCCCGCCGTTGCGTGGGGGCCGCGTTCGCCAACATGGAAATGGACGTGGTGCTTCGAACGGTGTTGCGGCACTTCACCCTTGAGACGACTACCGCCCCCGCAGAGCGGTGGCACTGCCGCGGCGTTGCCTATACCCCGAAGGATGGTGGACGGGTCGTGGTCCACCGCCGTTGAGCCGCACCGGCTTTCGCTGACGAACGAGTCAATTGACGGGAGCCCGGCGCGGCAGCTTCCAGCCGGGCCGCACGTAGTGGCAGGTGTAGCCGTTCGGGTAGCGCTGCAGGTAGTCCTGGTGCTCGGGCTCGGCCTCCCAGAAGTCGCCGGCCGGGCTCACCTCGGTCACCACTTTGCCCGGCCACAAGCCCGATGCCTCGACGTCGGCGATGGTGTCCAGCGCGACGCGCTGCTGCTCCTCGTCGAGGTAGAAGATCGCCGACCGGTAGCTGGTGCCCAGGTCGTTGCCCTGCCGGTTCTTCGTGGTCGGGTCGTGGATCTGGAAGAAGAACTCCAGCAACGTGCGGTAGTCGGTGACCGAGGGGTCGAAGCTGATCTCGACGGCCTCGGCGTGCGTGCCGTGGTTGCGGTAGGTCGCGTTGGGGACGTCGCCGCCGCTGTAGCCGACACGGGTGGAGATGACCCCGGGCTGTTTACGAATCAGGTCCTGCATCCCCCAGAAACAGCCGCCGGCCAGGATGGCTTTCTGAGCGCTTGTCATTGTCGTCCTCCTAGCCGCGCCGGGATCCGATACGTCCGTCGTTTCGGCCCAGGCTACACTCCGGCGGTGAGGTGTAACGGCTTGTGAGCAGCCAGGAATTCGCCCGCAGCGAACTGGCGGGAGCCTTCGACAAATTCGAGCAGACGGTCGCCCGGGCCGCCGAAACCCGCGACTGGGACGCGTGGGTGGAGCAGTACACACCCGACGTCCTCTATATCGAACACGCGGCGGGCACTATGCGCGGCCGCGAGCAGGTCCGCGACTGGATTCAGCGAACGATGACGACGTTCCCAGGCAGCCACATGACCGCGTTCCCGACGTTGTGGTCGGTCATCGACGAGGCCACCGGGCGGATCATCCTCGAGCTGGACAACCCGATGCGCGACCCCGGCGACGGCAGCCTGATCAGCGCCACGAACATCTCGATCATCACCTATGCAGGCGACAATCTCTGGCGGCGTCAGGAGGACATCTACAACCCGCTGCGCTTCCTGAAGGCGGGGCTCAAATGGTGCCTCAAGGCGAAGGAGTTGGGCACCCTCGACGACGACGCGGCACGCTGGCTACGTGAGAACGGCGGCAGCCGCTGATGGCGAAAACCGCACGCGCGAAACCCAAACTGGTCATCGGAGCCAACGGCTTCCTGGGCTCACATGTGACCCGGCTGCTCGTCAAGGACGGCGAAGAAGTGCGGGCGATGGTGCGGCCTACCGCCAACACCCGCAGCATCGACGACTTGCCGCTCACCCGATTCGAGGGCGACGTCTTCGACACCGACACCGTGCGCGAGGCGATGGACGGCTGCGACGACGTGTACTACTGCGTCGTCGACACCCGCGCTTGGTTGCGCGATCCCGCACCGCTGTTCCGTACCAACGTCGAAGGGCTGCGCAACGTTCTGGACGTCGCGAAAGAGGCCGACCTGCATCGGTTCGTCTTCACCAGCAGCTACGTGACGGTCGGTCGCCGGCATGGGCACGTGGCCACCGAGGAAGACCGGATCGGTGACCTCCGAGTGACCGCCTACGTCCAATCCCGGTTGCAGGCCGAGGATTTGGTGCTGCGATATGTCGCGGAGCACGGCCTGCCCGCCGTCGCGATGTGCGTCTCGACCACCTACGGCGACGGCGACTGGGGCCGAACCCCGCATGGTGCCTTCATCGCCGGCGCGGTGTTCGGCAAGCTGCCGTTCCAGATGAACGGTATCCAGCTGGAAGCGGTCGGCGTCGATGACGCCGCCAGGGCGATGATCCTGGCGGCCGAACGCGGCCGGAACGGTGAGCGCTACCTCATCTCCGAGCGAATGATCCCGTTGAACGACGTCGTGCGGATAGCGGCCGACGAGGCGGGCGTGCCGCCGCCGCGACGCGCGGTCCCGGTCCCGGTGCTCTACGCCCTGGGTGCGTTGGGCAGCCTGCGGGGGCGGGTGACCGGCAAGGACGCCGAACTCAGTCTGGAGTCGGTGCGGATGATGCGCGCCGAGGCTCCCGTCGACCACACCAAAGCGGTACGGGAGTTGGGCTGGCAGCCGGCCCCGGTGGAGGAGTCGATACGCGGCGCGGCACGATTCTGGGCCGCGATGCGCAAGCCGGAAGCGGCGCGCGACCTATTCAAAGCCAACTAAGCTCGCGTCAGTGGAACGCATTCAGGTTGTCCTCGAAGGACCGCCCCAGACGATGCTCGCGACGCTGTACGCCAAGGCGCTCGATGCCGATGCCAAGAATCCCATTCTGGCCGATGAGTACGCGAAAACCGCTGTCGCACGGATCGATTACGACTGGGCTAAGACGACGATCACCCCGCGGCGGGCACCATCGGTGGCGGTCCGCACCGCCCATTTCGACAACTGGGCGCGCCAGTTCCTGGCCGTGCACGACGAGGCGGTGGTGCTCCACGTTGGTTGCGGCCTGGACGCTCGCGTGTATCGGCTGAACCCCGGTCCGGGCGTGCGATGGTATGACATCGACTACCCCGACGTCATCGGGTTGCGTCAGCGGGTATATCCCGAGCGACGTGACTATCAGATGTTGCCGGCATCGGTTACAGACCTGTCCTGGCTCTCCGAGGTACCGGCTGATCGCCCTACCCTGTTTCTCGCCGAGGGCCTGACGATGTACCTGACTAAGGACGACGGGCTTGCGTTGTTCCGCCGAGTGGTTGACCAATTCCCTTGCGGGGAACTGCAATTCGACTCGTTTAACACGTGGGGGATTCGCACGCAGGTGATCAACGGCGTGGTCCGGCGCTCGGGTTCGACGTTGCACTGGCCGATCGACCGACCTGCTGACATCCTCGACGCCGTTGCCGGTGTTCGGCTGTTGGCGTGGGAATCGGTATTCGACAGCGACACGTTCGATCTGGTGTCTCCGGCGGTTCGGTGGTTGGGCAGGGCCATGGCAATGGTGCCTGCCTTGCGGATGATGGCGCAGTATCACCGTTATGCGTTCTGACGGGAATGCCGGACGTCCGGTCGCGTTGAACCTAGTCTGGCGACGATGCGGGCCTTTTAGGCCCGAGGAGGAGCCGGACAATCGAACCTAGTCAGGCAACGATTCGGGCCGTTCCGACCAGAGGAGAGCGGGACAATCCAACCCAGTCAACGAGAGAGGTGAGGCATGAGCCATCCGGAAATCAAAGTGCCCAGTGCGGGCCATCCAATCATCATCGAGCCGACCAACGGCCGGGTCACGGTTCGTGTCAACGGCGAGGTGGTTGCCGACAGCATCTCGGCGCTGGTGCTGCGAGAGGCCACTTTGCCTGCGGTGCAATACATTCCGTTAGCCGACGTGGTACAGGAGCGGCTGACCCGCACGGACACCAGCACCTATTGTCCTTTCAAGGGCGAAGCCAGTTACTACAGTGTGACCACCTCGGGCGGCGACACCGTCGACGATGTCATCTGGACTTACGAGCAGCCGTATCCGGCGGTGGCGGCGATTGCCGGGCACGTCGCTTTCTACCCTGACAAAGCCGAAATCAGCGTCGTCGCAGACTAACCCAGCTCGGGAAACACTGCCGCGAGCGCTCGGGTGTCACTGTATTCCCGCATCGACACGATCAGACCGTCGCGGGTCTCGAAGATGCAAACCATCGGGCTCTCGTAGTGGATGCCGTCGATGCTGACGCCCTCGACCTGCGCCTCGATGACCACCGTCTCGCCCTCGTTGACGCAGCGCAGCAGCTCGATCTTGATCTCGAGTCTCTGCATGCGCCGGCCGGTCGCCTGACGAAAAGTCGCCTTGTCGAATGACACCCCGGTGACGAGACTCCAGCAGGTGAAGTCATCGCTGAGCAGCCCGAAGCCCTCGTCCAGATCCCCGCCCTCGCACACGCTCTGCAGGAACATCCAGGCCAGTTCGGCCTGCGGGTCATCGAACGGTGTCGTCACATCGCAATATTGTCTTGGCCGACTGTTGCCGGTCAATCGAAATGGAGCCATTGGAGTGCAGAGCGCGCGCACCGTCACGTTCGCGGGAGCGGCCAGCTTCGGGCATACGTTGGCGCCGCTGCGCCGCGGTCCCCGCGATCCATGCTTTCAGCTGCCCGGTGACGGCACTATCTGGCGGACCAGCTTGTTGCCCAGCGGGCCCGTCGCAGCGCGGATCAGCCGCGCGGCACCCAATGCCGCCCACTGCGAGGCGTGGGGTGGTGGAGCCGAGGAATTCCTGGAGACCGTGCCCGCGTTGCTGGGTGTCGACGACGACGCCTCGGATTTCGTGCCGCGGGAGCCGACGGTCGCGGCCGCGCACCGGCGGGTGCCCCACCTGCGGCTCGGCCGCACCGGTCGGGTGCTGGAAGCTCTCGTTCCGGCGGTGATCGAACAGCGGGTGCCGGGCGCCGACGCGTTCCGGTCATGGCGGGTGCTGGTGACCAAATACGGAACGCCCGCGCCGGGTCCGGCGCCGGCGGGAATGCGGGTCCCACCCTCGGCTGACGTGTGGCGAACCATTCCGTCGTGGGAGTTCCATCGCGCCAACGTGGACCCCGGACGCGCGCAGACCGTGGTGAGCTGTGCACGTCGCGCGTCATCACTGGAACGCCTGGTGTCATGGCCGGCCGAGCAAGCTCGCGCCGCGTTGCAGTCAATGCCAGGCGTCGGGGCGTGGACCGCGGCCGAGACCGCGCAGCGGGCGTTCGGCGACGCCGACGCTGTGTCGGTGGGCGATTACCACATTCCGAAGATGATCGGCTGGACGCTGCTGGGCCGTCCCGTTGACGACGTCGTGATGCTCGAACTGCTGGAGCCGATGCGACCGCATCGCCACCGGGTGGTGCGGTTGCTCGAAGTCAGTGGTCTGGCCTACGAACCGCGGCGTGGCGCCCGATTACCGGTGCAGCACATCCACTCGCTTTAGTGCGCGTCGTTGTTTCTGCTTTCGTCCATCGGGTAACCCGTCGGGAGACGTGACCGTATCCGAATTCAGGAGAATCGATGGCGCAGTTCACCATTCCGGGATTGACCGATAAGCAGGGAGCGCAGCTCGCGGAACTACTGCAGAAGCAGCTGAGCACATACAACGATCTACATCTCACGCTGAAGCACATTCACTGGAACGTGGTGGGTCCGAACTTCATCGGTGTGCACGAGATGATCGACCCGCAAGTCGAGGCGGTGCGCGGGTACGCCGACGAGGTCGCCGAGCGGATAGCCGCGCTGGGCGCGTCGCCCCAGGGCACCCCCGGCGCGATCATCAAGGATCGTGCTTGGGACGACTATTCCGTCGGCCGTGACACAGTGGAGGCTCATCTGGCCGCGCTGGACCTGGTCTACACCGGGGTCATCGAAGACATTCGCAAGGCGATCGAGGAGACCGAGGAACTCGATCCGGTCACGCAGGACATCCTGATCGACCACGCCGGGCATCTGGAGCAGTTCCAATGGTTCGTCCGCGCGCATCTGGAAAGCGCCGGCGGAAAATTGGCCCATGCCGGCAAGTCCACCGAGCGCAGTGCTGCGAAGACCGCTAAGACCGCGCGACGCAGGTCATAGCCGGTCGGCGTAAACACTGTCACATCCGTCACTCTGGTACCAAGCACGGAACCATTTGACGATCCTGGAATGCGCTATCGCGGGTGATATATCAAGTTCTAAGGTCGCCTAGCCCCCATCCTGGGGGACTGATGTGGCTGATGTGTTTCCACGCGGGGTTCTAGAGGCCTCTGGGAATAATCGGACTGCGGTCCGGTTATACCGGTAACTCTAGGAATGGAAGATGGATATGCCTGCAGTTGCCGCCAACACCCTGACATTGCCGAAGGTCGGCGATCCCGGCCCCGCCGACACCGAGCGGCCGGTGCGATCCGTGACGACCGGACCGCGAGGCTACGAGGGCGAGGGCTTCCCGGTCGTCCGGGCATTCGCCGGAGTCAGCGCCGCCGCACTGGACCCGTTTGTGCACATGGACCAGATGGGCGAGGTGGAGTACGAGCCGGGGGAGCCGCGGGGCACCGACTGGCATCCACACCGTGGCTTCGAAACCGTGACCTACATGATCGACGGGAAGTTCGCACACCAGGACTCCCACGGCGGGGGCGGATTGATCACCGACGGCGCAACGCAGTGGATGACCGCCGGTTCGGGGATCCTGCACATCGAGACTCCGCCCGCCGAACTGGTCGAAAGCGGCGGCGTCTTCCACGGCATTCAGCTCTGGGTCAACCTCCCCAAGGCGGATAAGTTCGCGACCCCGCGATATCAGGCGATCGAGGGCAACGACGTCAAGCTGCTCTCGTCCGGCGACGGCGGAGCCTTGATACGCGTCATCGCAGGTGAGATCGACGGTCATCGCGGACCCGGGATCACCCACACGCCAATCACACTGGCGCACGCCACGATTCAAAACGGGGCGCGGCTGAACATCCCGTGGCAGCGCGACTTCAACGCACTGGTTTACGTCTTGTCCGGACGCGGCCACATCGGCCCGGTCGGGCACCCGATTCGTCAGGGTCAGTTGGCAGTCCTCGGCCCCGGTGACCGGATTACCGTGGCCGCCGAGCCGACGCAGGATTCTTACCGCACGACAGCCATTGATGTGCTGATCCTGGGCGGGCAACCAATTCGGGAGCCAGTGTTTCACTACGGGCCTTTCGTGATGAATTCCCGAACAGAAGTGATCGAGGCCCTCGAGGACTACCGGGCCGGCAAATTCGGTCATGTCCCGCCGAATGCGCTGATGCCGCACCGCCGGGGTGGCACAATTCAGTAATGTCGCCTCCGGCGAGGAGTCAGTAAGTGCCGCCTCCGGCGAGGAGTCAGTAATGCCGCCTCCGGCGAGTCGCCGGCCCGGTCGTCCTCCCGCAGCCAAGGCGGACGAGACGCGAAAGCGCATCATGAACGCGGCTCGTCAGGTGTTCAGCGAGCACGGTTACGACGGCGCTACGTTCCAGGCCATCGCGGTGCGCGCCGATCTGACCCGGCCGGCGATCAACCATTACTTCTCGAGCAAGCGGGTGCTTTACCGAGAGGTGGTAAACCAAACGAACGAACTGGTCGTCAAGGCTGGAATCGACCGAGCACGTAGCGCGAACACCATGATGGGTCGGCTTTCTGCGTTTCTATCTGAAACCCTGCACGCGGAAGCCAAACTGCCGGCCACGGCGGCGTTTTTGGTCACTTCCGTAATGGAGTCGCAACGGCATCCGGAATTGAGCCGCGATGGAAATGATCCGGTGGAAATCAGCCGGGAGTTTTTGACGTGGATGGTGAACGACGCGATCGAGCGCGGCGAGCTTGTTGCCGATACCGATGTCTCGACGTTGACCGAGACGTTGCTCATGGTGCTTTGCGGCGTCGGATTCTATGCCGGATTTCTTCGCGCCCGTCATGAGATGGACGCCGTCATCCGCTCCCTGCAGGAGCTGCTCGCCGGCCAACTCTGGCGTCGTGTTACCTAAGAACTGTTGCCTAAAGCACATAGCTTACCTAACTTATTCGGGTACCATAGTCGCCAGTCGCCGGCGGGTATATCGGCTGGCTGAAACCCAACACTTGGAGCACCCACGATGAGCTCACTTCGCACCCATGACGACACCTGGGACATTAAGACCAGCGTCGGCACCACGGCGGTGATGGTGGCCGCCGCCCGAGCGGTTGAAACCGAACAGCCCGATGCCCTGATCCGCGACCCGTACGCCAAGCTGCTGGTCACCAACGCCGGCGCCGGCGTGTTGTGGGAGTCCATGCTGGACCCAGACGTCGCGGCCAAGGTTGAGGCGCTCGACGCCGAATCAGCGGCCCACCTCCAGCACATGCGCAGCTACCAGGCGGTGCGGACAAACTTCTTCGACACCTTCTTCAACGCTGCCGTCGCCGACGGGATCCGGCAGGTCGTGATCCTGGCGTCCGGCCTGGATTCGCGGGCGTACCGCCTGGACTGGCCGGCCGGCACCACCGTGTATGAGATCGACCAGCCTCAGGTGCTGGATTACAAATCCACGACGCTGGCCGAGAACGGAGTGACGCCCAAGGCCGATCGCCGTGAGGTCGCGATCGATCTGCGTCAGGACTGGCCTGCCGCCCTGCGCGGCGCGGGCTTCGACCCGGCGGCCCGCACCGCGTGGCTGGCCGAGGGACTGTTGATGTACCTGCCGGCCGAGGCCCAGGACCGGTTGTTCACTTTGGTTGGCGAGCTGAGTCCGGCGGGAAGCCGGGTCGCGGCCGAAACCGCACCCATGCACGCCGACGAGCGGCGTCAGCAGATGCGCGAGCGGTTCAAGAGGGTGGCCGAGGAGATCGGTCTGGAAGAGACCGTCGACGTCGGGGAACTGATGTATCGCGACGATCACCGGGCCGACGTCGCGGATTGGCTCAACAACCACGGCTGGCTCGCTCACGCGCAGCCCGCACCGGACGAGATGCGCCGGTTGGGCCGCTGGATCGAGAACGTCCCGTTGGCCGACGACAAGGACGCATTCTCTGACTTCGTCAGCGCCGAGCGCTTGTAGAGCGCAAGCCAGCGGCGGATCTTCCCTACTGCTCTCCCAACCGGATGGTTAGGATCGCGGTTATCACCGATGTGTGACGGCGTGGACAAGCGCGGGCACTTCCGGCGAGGTCCGAGAAGGGAAGACGACGATGACTACCGAATCGGTTACACCGAAGGCCCAGGAAGCCGAGGGCGAGGCTGCCGCCGCAAACGGTTCACCTGAAACGAGCGAGATCGCCGCGACGGTTGCTCGGCTCCGAAAGACTTTCGCCAGCGGGCGCACCCGCAACATCGAGTGGCGCAAGCAGCAGTTGCTGCAGCTGGCGAAGTTGATGGAGGAGAACGAGGACGCGATCGCCAAGGCACTCGCCGAAGACCTGGACCGCAATGCGGCTGAGGCGTTCATCGCCGACGTCGCGGGCACGGTGGCCGAAGCGAAGTACGCCGCCAAGAAGCTGCGCAAGTGGACGCGTCGCAAGTACCTGCTGCTCGAAGTCCCCCAACTGCCCGGTCGCGGTTGGATCGAGTACGAGCCCTACGGCACCGTACTGATCATCGGCGCGTGGAATTACCCGTTCTACCTGACGCTGGGCCCGGCGGTCGGGGCGATCGCCGCCGGAAATGCCGTCGTGCTCAAGCCTTCCGAAATCGCCCCGGCGTCGTCGCGGCTGATGGCCGAACTGGTGCCTCGCTATCTCGACAAGGACGCCATCGCGGTGGTCGAAGGCGACGGCATGGTGAGTCAGGAACTCATCGCGCAGGGCATGGACCGCGTCATGTTCACCGGCGGCACCGAGATCGGCCGCAAGGTCTACGAAGGCGCGGCGTCGCATTTGACGCCGGTCACCCTCGAACTCGGCGGCAAGAGCCCGGTGATCGTGGCCGCCGACGCCGACGTCGATGTCGCGGCCAAGCGCATCGCCTGGATCAAGATCATGAACGCCGGGCAGACCTGTGTGGCGCCCGACTACGTGCTGGCCGACGCGACCATTCGCGACGAGCTCGTCGAGAAGATCGGCGCCGCCCTCACCAAGTTCCGGTCCAAGGACGACCCGAGCGGGATGCGCATCGTCAACCAACGCCAGTTCGACCGCCTCAGTAGTTACATCTCGGAAGCCGAGAAAGACGGGAAAAGCAAAGTGGCCGTGGGCGGCAAGTCCGACGCGTCCAGTCTGCGCATCCAGCCGACCGTGGTCGTCGACCCCGACCCGGAGGGCCCGCTGATGAAAAACGAGATCTTCGGGCCGATCCTGCCGGTGCTCACCGTCAAATCCCTGGACGAGGCAATAGCTTTCATCAACGCGCGGGCCAAGCCGCTGTCGGCCTACGTGTTCACCAAGTCACGGGAAACCCGGGAACGGGTGATCAAGGAGGTGTCGGCGGGCGGCATGCTGGTCAACCACCTTGCGTTCCAAGTGTCGACGGCCAAGCTGCCGTTCGGCGGCGTCGGGCCGTCGGGCATGGGCGCCTACCACGGCAAGTGGGGCTTCGACGAGTTCAGCCACCGCAAGTCGGTACTGACCAAGCCGACCCGGCCGGACTTCTCGAGCATGCTCTACCCGCCGTACACCGAGCGGGCCCTCAAGCTGGCTCGTCGGCTGTTCTGACGGCAGCCCGGCCAGTTGTTCTGAGGCCGGTGCCGGCAGTCGTTTTCAAGTTCTCCGAACCCCATTCAGGAAGGAATCTTTATGCCCGGAGTGCAGGATCGTGTCGTCGTCGTCACCGGAGCCGGCGGGGGACTGGGGCGTGACTACGCCCTCACCCTCGCCCGGGAGGGCGCCAGCGTCGTCGTTAACGACCTCGGCGGGGCCCGCGACGGCACCGGCGCCGGTTCGGCCATGGCCGACCACGTCGTCGCCGAGATCCGCGATGCGGGTGGCCGGGCGGTGGCCAACTACGACAGCGTCGCCGAGGAAGACGGCGCGGCCAACATCATCAAGACCGCGCTCGACGAGTTCGGTGCGGTCCATGGTGTGGTGAGCAACGCCGGCATCCTGCGCGACGGCACCTTCCACAAGATGACGTCGGAGAACTGGGACGCGGTGCTCAAGGTGCACCTGTACGGCGGATACAACGTAATCCGGGCGGCCTGGCCGCACTTTCGGGAGCAGAGTTTCGGCCGGGTGGTGGTGGCCACCTCCACCAGCGGGTTGTTCGGCAACTTCGGTCAAACCAATTACGGCGCAGCGAAACTCGGGCTGGTCGGCCTGATCAACACGCTGGCGCTGGAGGGGGCCAAATACAACATCCACGCCAACGCCCTCGCCCCGGTCGCGGCCACCAGGATGACCGAGGACATTCTTCCGCCCGAGGCGCTGGAGAAACTCACGCCGGAGTTCGTGGCACCGGTGGTCGCCTACCTGTGCACCGAGGAATCCGACGACAACGGATCCGTCTTCGTCGTGGGTGGCGGCAAGGTGCAGCGCGTGGCCCTCTTCCAGAACCCGGGCGCCAACTTCGACAAGCCGCCGTCGGTGGCGGACGTCGCCGAGCGTTGGGCTGAGATCACCGACCTGTCGAAGGCCGAGAAGGCCGGCTTCAAGCTGTAGAGCTCAGGCGAGCAGGGCGCGGCGAAGCCGGTCGATGTCGGCTTCGCTGACGCCTGCGTCGCGCAGATAGTTGTCCAGCGATCCGTAGGACTGATCGATCGCTTCCCGCGCGGCGAGCAGGTACTCCTCGCGGACCCCAAGGACCTCGTCGGAGAGTCGGGCCTCGGTGAACTTGATTACCTCGGGGGTCAATTCGGTGTCTGAGCGTTGCCGGATCATCTCGGTGATCTGGCTGCGCAGTTGCGGTACCGCGTCGTTGCTGCGCAGGTAGTCGGCGGCAATGGCGTCCCGGTCGACGCCGATCGCTTCCAGCACCGTCGCAACCACGAAGCCGGTGCGGTCCTTGCCCGCGAAGCAGTGCGTGAGCACCGGCCGTCCGGCGGCCAGCAGCGTGATGACGCGGTGCACCGCGCGTTGGGCGCCGTTGCGGGTGGGAAAGCCGCGGTATTCGTTGGTCATGTGCCGCGCGGCGGCTTCGCCGAGCGGTTCGTCGTCAGGGCTTTCGGTCAGCAGTTTCTGGAATGCCCGCTCGTGTGGCGCTTCCTCGTCCGTCGGCTCCTTGTCGCCGAGATCGGGCAGCGGCAACAGGTGGATGTCGACAGTGTCGGGAACGCGCCCGGGGCCGCGGCGCGCAACCTCCCGGGCCGCGCGTAGGTCGGCGACGTCGGTGATGCCCAGGCGGCGCAGTGCCGCCCTGCCGTCGTCGTCGAGGCGACTCAGCTCGCTGGACCGGAACAGCCGTCCCGGACGCAGCGCCCCGGTGCTTTCCGCGACGTCGCGGAAGTTCCACGCGCCCGACAGTTCTGCGGCCATGTCAGGTGACCGCCGCGGCGAATGCCGACTTCTCCCGGCCGATCTCGGCGCGCGCGATGGAGCGCATGTGCACCTCGTCAGGACCGTCGAAGATCCGCATGGCGCGGTGCCAGCCGTACATCCGGGCCAGCGGAGTGTCGTCGCTGACCCCGGCGGCGCCATGGACCTGGATGGCGCGGTCGATGACGTCGCAGGCCACCCGCGGCGCTACCGCCTTGATCTGCGAGACCAGCAGATGGGCAGCCTTGTTGCCGTGCTGGTCGATGGTCCACGCCGCCTTCTGGCAGAGCAGCCTGGCCTGGTCGATTTCGTTGCGGGACTTGGCAATTGCCTCTCGTATCACGCCCTGTTCGGCAAGTGGGCGCCCGAACGCCACCCGGTTGGTGACGCGGTCCACCATCAGCGCCAGGGCGCGTTCGGCGCCACCGAGCGCGCGCATGCAGTGGTGGATGCGACCCGGTCCCAGCCGGGCCTGGGCGATCGCGAACCCGGCGCCTTCTTCGCCGAGCAGGTTGCTCACCGGCACCCGGACGTTGTCATAGCTGATCTCGCAATGCCCGGGCTGGTCCTGGTAACCGAAGACTGTCGTCGATCGGATGACCGTCACACCCGGGGTGTCTATCGGGACCAGCACCATCGACTGCTGTTGGTGGCTGGCCGCGTCGGGATTGGTGCGGCCCATGACGATCAGGACCTTGCAGCGCGGGTCGGCGGCACCGGACGTCCACCACTTGCGGCCGTTGATGACGTAGTCGGCGCCGTCGCGCACGATGGACGTCTCGATATTGCGGGCGTCGCTGCTGGCCACCGCGGGCTCGGTCATCGAGAAGGCGCTGCGGATCTCGCCGTTCAGCAGCGGCTCGAGCCACTGCTTGCGCTGCTCCTCGGTGGCGAAGAGGTGCAGGGTCTCCATGTTGCCGGTATCGGGCGCCGCGCAATTGAGCGCTTCGGGCGCGAGCTCGAGGCTCCAGCCGCTGAGCTCGGCCAGCGGCGCATAGTCCAGGTTGGTCAGGCCTGACTCCGCCGGCAGGAACAGGTTCCACAGGCCACGCTCTTTGGCTTTGGTCTTCAGCTCTTCGATGACCGGCGGCACGGTGTGGTCGTTCGGTCCGGCCTCTTCGCGGTAGCGGTCGTAGTCGGCTTCGGCGGGAAAGACATGCTCCGTCATGAAGTCGGACAACCGCTTGTGGTAGTCGCTGGCCTTGTCCGACATCGCGAAATCCATAACGGCCACGATAGGACACCCGCGATAACGGGTCGCGAGCAGACGCAAGAGCACCCCAAAATGGTTGATTTCAGGGGCTTTTGCGTCCGCTCGCCGTAACTTCGGGGAATGACTGACGAGGCGCGCCCGCCATTCCCGCCGTTCACGCTCGACACCGCCACCCAGAAGGTGCAGGCCGCTGAGGACGCCTGGAACACCCGCGACCCCGAGCGCGTCAGCCTGGCTTACACCTTCGACTCGCAGTGGCGAAACCGCCACGAACACATCGTCGGCCGGGCAGAGATAGTTGCCTTCCTCACCCGCAAGTGGGAGCGCGAGCTCGACTATGCATTACGCAAGAGCCTGTGGAGCTTTTCCGGCAACAGAATTGCCGTGCGCTTCCAGTACGAATGCCACGACGACGCCGGTCAGTGGTACCGCAGTTACGGCAATGAACTTTGGGAATTCACGCCCACCGGATTAATGTCACGCCGAGAAGCCAGCATCAATGACGTGCTGATCGCCGAATCCGAGCGCCGATACTTCGGGCCCCGCCGGGCAGCGGAGCACGGCCGTGAGATCCCGCTCTGGTAACGGGTCAGCCGCGCGCCCCCGGTAGGGTGGCTGAGCAATCAGACCGGGGCTGGAGTAACGAAAGAAGATGTACGCGCCATGACAGATGCGCAGACGAAGGTGGGGGTTGTCGCCGAGTCCGGACCCGACGAGCGGCGTGTAGCGCTGGTACCAAAAGCGGTCGCGTCGCTGGTCAACAGTGGTGTTGCCGTGGTAGTCGAGTCCGGCGCCGGAGAACGCGCGCTGCTGCCCGACGAGCTATACACGCAGGCCGGCGCCAGCATCGGCGACGCATGGGCGGCCGATGTGGTTGTCAAGGTCGCGCCGCCGACGGCCGAGGAGGTCGGCAAGTTGCGCAGCGGCCAGACGCTGATCGGCTTCCTGGCGCCGCGCGACGCCGAGAACTCGATCGGCGCGCTGAAGAAGGCCGGTGTGCAGGCATTTGCGCTCGAGGCCATCCCGCGGATTTCACGGGCGCAGGTGATGGACGCATTGTCGTCGCAGGCCAACGTGGCCGGATACAAGGCCGTGCTGCTCGCGGCCTCTGAATCGACCCGGTTCTTCCCGATGCTGACCACGGCCGCGGGAACGGTCAAGCCCGCCACCGTGCTGGTGCTCGGGGTCGGTGTCGCCGGCCTGCAGGCGCTGGCGACGGCCAAACGGCTGGGTGCCCGAACCACCGGCTACGACGTACGCCCCGAGGTGGCCGATCAGGTGCGCTCGGTGGGAGCGCAATGGCTAGATGTGGGTATCGAAGCGTCCGGCGAGGGCGGGTACGCACGCGAGCTGACGGAAGACGAACGCGCCCAGCAGCAGAAGGCTTTGGAAGATGCCATCAGCGGCTTCGACGTCGTGATCACGACGGCGCTGGTCCCGGGCAAGCCCGCGCCGAAGCTGGTGACCGCCGCGGCGGTGCAAGCCATGAAGCCGGGCAGCGTGGTGGTGGACCTTGCTGGGGAAACCGGCGGCAACTGCGAGCTCACCGAGCCCGGCCAGACCGTCGTCAAGCACGACGTCACCATCGCCTCGCCGTTGAACCTGCCCGCGACGATGCCCGAGCACGCCAGCGAGCTCTACAGCAAGAACATCACCGCGCTGCTGGACCTGTTGATCAAGGACGGCAAGCTGGCCCCGGACTTCGGCGACGAGGTGCTCGCGGAATCGTGTGTGACCCGAGAGGACTCCTAATGCACGGCATGTATGACGAACTGCTGTCCAACCTGGCCATCCTGGTGTTGTCCGGGTTCGTCGGGTTCGCGGTGATCTCCAAAGTGCCCAACACCCTGCACACCCCGCTGATGTCGGGGACCAACGCCATCCACGGCATCGTCGTGCTCGGCGCGCTGGTGGTGTTCGGAGAGGTGGAGCACCCGTCGCTGGCCGTACAGATCATCCTGTTCGTCGCGGTGGTGTTCGGGACCCTCAACGTCATCGGCGGGTTCATCGTCACCGACCGGATGCTGGGCATGTTCAAGGGCAAGAAGCCGGTTCCGGCCAAATCTGACGAGGTCGCCAAATGAACTACTTGGTGATCGGCCTCTACGTCATATCGTTCGCGCTGTTCATTTACGGGCTGATGGGCCTGACCGGGCCCAAGACGGCGGTGCGGGGCAACTTGATCGCCGCGGTGGGCATGGCACTGGCCGTGACGGCGACCCTGATCAAGATCCGGCACACCGATCAGAAGTGGCTGATCATCGCCGGCCTGGTGCTCGGCGTCGTGCTCGGTGTGCCGCCGGCGCGGTGGACCAAGATGACCGCCATGCCGCAGCTGGTGGCGTTCTTCAACGGCGTCGGCGGCGGAACCGTCGCGCTCATCGCGCTTGCGGAATTCATGGAAACCGACGGTTTTTCGGCCTTCCGGCACCACGAGCAGCCGACCGTGCACATCGTGGTGGCGTCGCTGTTCGCCGCGATCATCGGGTCGATCTCGTTCTGGGGATCGATAATCGCGTTCGGCAAGCTGCAGGAGATCATCTCCGGCCGGCCGATCGGCCTGGGCAAGGCGCAGCAGCCGGTCAACCTGCTGCTGTTGGCCGCCGCCATCGCGGCCGCGGTGGTAGTCGGTGTCCACGCACAGCCCGGCACCGGCGGCGCGCCGCTTTGGTGGATGATCGGGCTGCTGGCCGCTGCCGGCGTGCTGGGTCTGATGGTGGTGCTCCCGATCGGCGGCGCCGACATGCCGGTGGTCATCTCGCTGCTCAACGCGATGACCGGGTTGTCGGCCGCTGCGGCGGGACTCGCGCTGAACAACACCGCGATGATCGTGGCGGGCATGATCGTCGGCGCCTCGGGTTCGATCCTGACCAACCTGATGGCCAAGGCCATGAACCGGTCCATTCCCGCGATCGTCGCCGGCGGTTTCGGCGGAGGCGGCGTGGCCCCCAGCGGGGATGGCGGCGGCGACAAGCACGTCAAGTCCACCTCGGCCGCCGATGCCGCGATTCAGATGGCCTACGCCAACCAAGTGATCGTGGTGCCGGGCTACGGCCTGGCCGTCGCGCAGGCCCAGCATGCGGTGAAGGACCTGGCCAGCCTGCTGGAAAACAAGGGCGTGCCGGTCAAATACGCCATTCACCCCGTCGCGGGCCGGATGCCCGGGCACATGAACGTGCTACTGGCCGAGGCCGAAGTCGACTACGACGCCATGAAGGACATGGACGACATCAACGACGAGTTCGCCCGCACCGACGTCACCATCGTCATCGGCGCCAACGACGTCACCAACCCGGCGGCCCGCAACGAAGCGTCCAGCCCGATCTACGGCATGCCGATCCTCAACGTGGACAAGTCGAAATCAGTCATCGTGCTCAAAAGGTCGATGAACTCGGGATTCGCCGGCATCGACAATCCGTTGTTCTACGCCGACGGAACGACGATGCTGTTCGGAGATGCCAAGAAATCGGTGACCGAGGTGGCCGAAGAACTGAAGGCCTTATAAAACCCGACCGACGTCCATCGGGCGTCGGTCGGGGTGCTCGCAGCTGGCTAGACGGGCGGGTACGCAGGTGGCGGGTATCCGTTGCCGTCTTCGACCCCCCGCAACCCCCAGGTGAGGTACCTGAAGAAGTACTCGATCTCGTCGCTCATGTCGTAGTCCGGATTCGGATCCATTCAGTCCACCTTTCCGCTTGCGACCAAGTCGTGACAGAAGTCTAGTCGCATGCGTGTCCGTGCGACAGGCGTAGGGGCCTTGCTTAGACTGTCCAACCAGTTGATTGGTAACTTTCCTTGACCGGACCCGCGTCCGGCGACTCTGGGCAATGACGAAGAGAGTTGAGATGCCATCCGAGAACGGGCTCACGCGCCGCGAAGAGCTGTTGGCTGTTGCCACCAAGCTGTTCGCCGCCCGTGGCTACCACGGCACCCGGATGGATGATGTGGCCGACGTGATCGGGCTGAACAAGGCGACCGTTTACCACTACTACGCCAGCAAGTCGCTGATCCTCTTCGACATCTACCGGCAGGCCGCGGAGGGCACCCTGGCCGCTGTGCACGACGATCCGTCCTGGTCGGCCCGCGAGGCGCTCTACCAGTACACCGTCCGGCTGCTCACCGGGATCGCCAGTAATCCCGAACGGGCGGCCGTGTATTTCCAGGAGCAGCCCTACATCACCGAGTGGTTCACCACCGAACAGGTGGCCGAGGTGCGGGAAAAGGAAGCCCAGGTCTACGAGCATGTGCACGGCCTTATCGACCGCGGGATCGCCAGCGGCGAGTTCTACGAATGCGACTCGCATGTGGTGGCGCTGGGCTACATCGGCATGACGTTGGGCAGCTACCGGTGGCTGCGGCCGAGCGGGCGGCGCACCGCCAAGGAGATCGCCGCCGAATTCAGCACGGCGCTACTGCGAGGGCTCATTCGCGACGAGTCGATTCGGAAGAATTCTCCGCTCGGGCCGTAGCGCCACCGCCACGCCGGGTTACGTGATCGGCGGAATCAGTTCCAGCACGTCGCCGGCGGCGCCGCTGAGCAGCGACAGGCCCGTCACGCTCGGCTGACCCAGGAAGAAGTTCAGGCCCGGATCCAGCGACGGGACGTAGGGGTAGGCGGTCGGCAAAGCCGACTGCGGCAACAACCCGAGGTCGACCAGGGCGGCTTGCGGCCCTTGCACGGCGCCGATGGCGAGGTCGGGGAGGACGGTGAACGGGTTGGGTATCGACAGCAAGCTGGCGGGGGTCGGAACGTTGGCATAGTTGAGGCCCGGCCCGTAATCGCCGTAGCCCAAGTCCACCAGTACCCGCAGATCCGGCTGGAAGATGTCGGCGATGGGGTCGCCCAGCAAGGGGATTGAACGAATCGGCTGCACCAGCGGCAGATCCTGCGTCAGAAACATGTAGTAGTCGGTGCTGCCGGTATAGCCGGGCGAGGTCGGCAACTGCACCGCGTTGGCAACCTGAGCGGCCGTCAGATCGGGATACGTGTGGTGCAGGTAGAAATACCCCATGACGGCATTGAGGTCCGACACCGGATTGAGCGGGTATTGCGGGGCGTTGGCGACGCCGTCGTACTGGATCGTGTAAACGCTGGCCGGGTAGGGCGAATTCGGCGGGGTGGCGCCGTTGAACGGCACATCCAGGAACGGGATGTAGAAGCCGGGAAAGCGCTCGAGGATGCCGCCGACGGGGTTGTTGGGATCGCCGATCATGACGAAGGACAGCTGGCCCTGATACGGCGAGCCCGCTGCCATCAGGGCTCTGATCTCGTTGGTCGCGATGGTGGCGCTCTGCGAGTACCCGAAGACGACGGCGCTGTTTCCTTGCGTGAGCACTCCGGTGGGGCCTTGCAGGGCGTTGTCCAGCAGGGTGACGCCCTGGGAAACCGACTGGCCGAACGTGAGGTTTCCGAGGTTCGGTGAAACCGGCCAGAACTGCTCGGGCGTGAACACGCCCTGCGGCGTGGCGCCGGGAAAGCTGGGCTGGATGTACGAGTTGAAAACGTTCGTCACGTAGCCGGGATCGGGCGTCGGGTTGAATGTGCCGCCCATGATCAACGCGACCAGCGGGTCTGCGGACGTGGGCACCGACTTCAGCGCGACGATCCCGCCGGACGCTCCGGTGCCGGCCGACGTCGGCCCCAACAGGGACTGGAATGGCGAGGTGAGGGCACTTGGGACCGTCGGGGCACTTTGGGCGTTTGAGGCCGCCTCCATCAGCGCCGCGTTGCCGGCCTCCGCTTCTGTGTAGGCGCTGCCCGCGGCGGCCAGGTTCTGAGTGAACTGGGCGTGGAACGCCTCAGCCTGCGCGACGAGTGCCTGGTATTCCTCGCCGTACGCGCCGAACAGCTTTGCGATGGCCGCCGAGACTTCGTCCTCGGCCGCCGGCAGTAAAGCGGTGGTCGGGACCGCCGCGTTCGCGCTGGCCGTGCTTATCGCCGAACCGATGTCTGCTACGTTCCCAGCCGCATTCGCCAACATGTCCGGGGCGGTGAACACGTACGACATGTGGTCCTTCCCCTGGGCAAAAGTACGGACAGAGCATAGAAGGGTGCCGACGGGAAGTTCGCCGTTTCGCCCAACTCGATCCGGCTACCGGCTCGCGGGCCGCAAATGCCTGTCGAGGAAGGCGATCTGGTCGCCGACGACTCGTTCGAACGCGGCGTCGACATAGATCGCGAAGTGACCTTCGGGATACTTCTTCACCTCGCCCCGCGGAGCCTCGCCGGCGTAGCGCAGCGTGGGCCCCGCCGGAGCAACCGAGTCGCTCTCGCAGACGCAGAACAGGATCGGGCAGCCGATCCTCTTGGCACTGCGGCCCGGGCGGTAGGTGAGGATCTTGATGCCGATACGCGCCGCGACCTCGTTGCGCAATTCCACGCCGTCGGGCACCAACCTCAGGTAGCCGGCGTACGCGTCGGGAGCGGTCATCAACGCCACCTCGCCCGGTTTACCCGCCGTCGGGATCATGACCGGAGGTCTGCCCAGCCGGGCACCGACGAGGTCGCGCACCGCCCGCGCCGTGATGCGCGCCGCGGTCAGCGGATTGACCGCGCCGATGGACGCGATGCCGTCGGTAAACGGGCACTGCGCGACGACGGCGGCTACCCCCGGTAGCCGGGCTGCCGACGCGATCACGTGCCCGCCCCCGAACGACGTGCCCCACAAGCAGATACGGGAGTGGTCGATGCCGGCCAGGGTGCGGGCATAGGAAACAGCCGCGGCCCAGTCCGCAAGCTGCATGTCGATGTCGAGCAGTTGACCCGTCCGGCCCTCGCTGTCACCGAAGTTCCGGTAGTCGAACACCAGGCAGGCGTAGCCGGCCGCGCTGAACCGTTCGGCGTAGGCGTCCAGGCGCATGGTGCGGACCGCGCCCAGGCCGTGCGCCATCACCAGCAGTGGCGTGCCGCCCGCGCTCGCGCCGGGTCGGTACAGCCACGCGCTGATCAGGTCGTCGCCGGATTTGAACTGGACATCTTCCCGCTGTGCCATCAGGGGTCCAATTGTGCCCGGCCGCGGCTCGGGATGATAAATAGAGCCCGGTAAGGCGTCGTAAAAAATATGGACTACTGTCTAGAAAGTTTTCGGGGCTGTTCAGGCCGGGGACGAAAGGGACTCTCATGGCGATCCGCGTCGCCCATGTCGGCACCGGAAATGTCGGCCGGATGGCACTGACCGAGCTGATCACCAATCCGCAGTTCGAGCTGACGGGGTTGTGCGTGTCGACGCCGGAGAAGGTGGGCCGCGACGCCGGGGCACTCGCGGGCATCGATGTGGAGACGGGTGTCAGCGCCGTCTCCGACCTCGACGATGTGCTGACGGCCAAGCCCGACTGCGTCGTCTACTGCGCCATGGGCGACACCCGGCTGCCCGACGCCATGGACGACGTGATGCGCATCCTCGCCGCCGGCTGCAACGTCGTGGGATCCGCACCCGGGCTGCTGCAGTACCCCTGGGGTGTCATGCCCGACAAGTACATTGCCCGAGTGGAAGATGCTGCGAGGCAGGGCAATTCGAGCATCTTCATCAGCGGTGTCGATCCGGGGTTCGTCAACGACCTGTTGCCGTTCGCGCTCGCCGGCACCTGCCGGCGCATCGAGCAGGTGCGCTGCATGGAAATCCACGACTACGCCAGCTACGACGGCGCAGAAGTCATGTACTACATGGGATTCGCCCGCCCCCTGGACGAGGTGCCGATGCTGCTGCAACCGGGCGTGCTCAGCATCGCCTGGGGCACCGCGATCCGTCAGCTGGCCGCCGGCCTCGGTATCGAAGTCGACCAGATCACCGAGTCATACCAGCGCGAGCCGGCGCCCGAGGACTTCGACATCGCGGTGGGACACGTTCCCAAGGGAACCCAGGCCGTGCTGCAGTTCGAGATCCGCGGCATGGTCGACGGCCACCCGGCCATCATCGTCGAGCACATCACCCGACTGCGTCCCGACCTGCGACCCGACTGGCCGCAACCGGCCGCCGGCGGCGGCTCGTATCGCATCGAGATCACCGGCGAGCCGTCGTACGCCGTTGACATCGTGCCGAGCAGTCGAAACGGTGACCACAACTACGCCGCGATCCTCGGCGCTGCCGGGCGCATCGTCAACGCCATCCCGGCGGTGATCGCCGCGCCGCCGGGTATCAGGACGACACTCGACCTGCCGCTGGTCACCGGTGAAGGCCTGTACACACCAAATGCTTTGGTGACCAACTAAACCGAAAGGAACTAACTTCATGGGCCGAGTAGACGGAAAAGTGGCACTCATCAGTGGGGGTGCCCGGGGAATGGGTGCCCAGCATGCGCGAATGCTGGTGGCCGAAGGCGCAAAGGTGGTGATCGGCGACATCCTCGACGACGAGGGCAAGGCGCTCGCCGATGAAATCGGTGACGCCGCCCGCTATGTACACCTCGACGTCACGCAGCTCGAGCAGTGGGAAGCGGCGGTCGCGACGGCGACGGCAGATTTCGGCAAGCTGGATGTGTTGGTCAACAACGCCGGAATCGTCGCCCTGGGCCAGCTGCGCAAGTTCGACATGGACAAGTGGCAGAAGGTGATCGACGTCAACCTGACCGGGACGTTCCTCGGCATGCGGGTGGCCGTCGACCCCATGACGGAGGCCGGCGGCGGGTCGATCATCAATGTCTCGTCGATCGAGGGACTACGCGGCGCACCGTTGGTGCATCCCTATGTCGCGTCGAAGTGGGCAGTCCGCGGGCTGACCAAATCGGCGGCGCTCGAACTGGCGCCGTTGAATATCCGAGTGAACTCGCTGCACCCGGGTTTCATCCGCACCCCGATGACGGCCCACCTACCGGAGGACATGGTCACCATTCCACTCGGCCGCGCCGCCGATTCCAGAGAGGTGTCGACGTTCGTCGTCTTTCTTGCCAGCGATGACGCGTCCTACGCGACCGGCAGCGAGTTCATCATGGACGGCGGCCTGGTCACCGACGTGCCGCACAAACAGTTTTAAAGGCCCATGCCTCCCGCGAGCATGCTGCGGGATCTGGCGGCCGCGGTGGGCTCGAACCACGTGGTCACCGACCCCGACGTGCTGGCCGCTCGCAGCGTCGACCACACCGGACGCTATCGGGGCCGGGCCCGTGCCCTGGTACGACCCGGTTCGGCTGACCAGGTCGCCGAGGTGCTGCGAGTGTGCCGCGACGCGGGCGCATACGTCACCGTCCAGGGCGGCCGAACCTCATTGGTGGCGGGTACCGTGCCTGAACACGACGATGTGCTGCTGTCCACCGAAAGACTCTGCGCGGTAAGTGATGTCGATACCGTCGAGCGGCGCATCCAGGCCGGTGCCGGAGCCACCCTGGCGGCGGTGCAGCACGCGGCGAGCACCGCCGGGCTGTTGTTCGGCGTGGATTTGGGAGCCCGGGACACAGCGACGGTCGGGGGTATGGCGTCGACCAACGCCGGCGGGTTACGCACCGTCCGCTACGGCAACATGGGCGAGCAGGTCGTCGGGTTGGACGTCGCCTTGCCCGACGGTTCGGTGCTGCGCCGCCACAGCCGGGTGCGTTGCGACAACACCGGCTACGACCTGCCGGCGCTGTTCGTCGGAGCCGAAGGCACCCTGGGGGTCATCACCGGGCTGGACCTGCGGTTGCATCCATCGCCGTCGCACCGGGTGACGGCGATCTGCGGGTTCGCCGACCTCGAAGCACTGGTCGACGCCGGCCGCACATTCCGGGACCTGGACGGCATCGCCGCGCTGGAGATGGTCGACGCCCGGGTGGCCGCTTTGACCGGTGAGCATCTCGGGGTGGGTGCGCCCGTGGCGGGCGACTGGCTGTTGCTGGTGGAGCTGGCCGCAGACCACGACCAGACCGAGCGTCTGGCCGGCCTGCTCGAAAGCGTACGACTATGCGCCGAGCCCGCGGTCGGTGTGGATGTCGCTGCGCAGCAACGCTTGTGGCGGGTGCGCGAATTCGTTCCCGAAGTGCTCGGCGTGTATGGGCCACCGTTGAAGTTCGACGTGTCGTTGCCGTTGTCGTCGATCAGCGGGTTCGTAAGGGATGCAGTGGGTTTGGTCAGCTCACGGGTTCCCGAGGCGCTGCCGGTCGTGTTCGGTCACATTGGTGAGGGCAACCTGCATTTCAACGTGTTGCGTTGCGCGGTCGACGCCGAAGCAGAACTCTTCGCGGCGATGATGGACCTGACTGCGGCGGGCGGTGGCAACGTCAGCTCCGAGCACGGTGTCGGGAGCCGCAAGCGGGCTTACCTGTCGATGTCGCGGGAGGCCGCCGACATCGCGGCCATGCGCACCGTCAAGGCCGCGTTGGATCCCACCGGCTACCTGAACCCCGCGGTGCTGTTCTAGTCGCGTTGGCCGCGAAAGTGCAACTGCCGACGGTGCTACTCGAGAAACGCGTTGCCGGTTGCACTTTCGCGGGGACTAGCTCGTGTTTTTGATGCCGACGGCGTGGCGCAACTGGGCCAGGAACTGGTCGGCGTCGTCACTGCGGACGATGTAGTGCGAGATCGCGATCCGGATCACCGTCGCGGCCTTCACGGCGGCGTTGGGCCCGGGCAGCAGCCGTTGCAGACCCTCGCGCATCTCCGGGATCACCCGCGAGACCTGTCCGATGACGTGCTCGGGTTCGACGTCGACCATCCGGACCCCGGAGTATGAGTACTGCCATTCGACGATGAATCGCAGTGCGGCGTCCAGCCTTTCGACACCCTTCAAGCCCGCGGTCGCCTTGGCCAAGCCGCTTTCGAAGCTATGGCGCTCGTAGCGTGAAAACGCCGACAGCAGTTCCTGTTTGGAGGCGAACCAGCGGTAGAGGGTGGGCCGGGATACTCCGGCCTGGGCCGCGACTTCGGAAAGACTCAGCTTGGTGGTCCCGCTGCGTCCGAGTACCTCGGCGGTGGCCGCGAGAATGCGTTGGCGAGTCGAGGTGTCGGTTTCGCCGAAGTCTGTCGCCTGGGCCGGCTGGCTCATAGTTCAGACCCTAACCGCGTCTCCGGGCGGCTCGGGCGCCTTGGGCGGGGCCGAACCAGTACCGACTGCTGAATGGCGCCGATCGCGCCCCGCTCGTCGAACAGCGTGCCGACCGTGGTGCCGATGCCGTCGGGCCCGTAGTGGGTTTCCGCCCGGATACCGATCCAGTCGCCATCGGGGATCCGGAACACATGCGCGGCCAGATCGGTGTTGATGAACGTCCACTTGGTGATGTCCAGTTTGCTGCCGATGCCGTTGGCGCAGTCGGCCACCGCGAACAATCGCTCCACCTGGGTCATGGCCTCGCCTTTGACCAGGTCGACTGTCGGCTTGATCCAGGATTCCCCCGGGCCGGGCGTCAACGGTTCGGTCAGCCAGAGCCACTCCAGGCTGTGTACGTAGTTGCGGTCCCACTTCCGCGCCGCGAGGTTGCGTGGGTGCGCCTCGCTGACCGGGCGCGGAGGTGGCGTTGCCGAGTGCGCCACGGCCTGGGTGTCCAGCTGCTGCAATCGCCAACCGCTCGCCCGGGCGACGGCGCGCGGCCGGCCGTCGGGGCCGTCGGCCAGCATCTCGGCGGTGACCAGCTCGATCTGCTTGCCGCTGCGTTCCAGCGTTGGGCGGACCCACAGATCACCCTCGGCCGGCACCGGCCCCAGCAGGTCTATGACCACCCGGCTGAGCCTGGTGTCCTCGCGTCGTTCGCATCGCTCCAGGGCGCGCACCAGCAGCGCCGATACGGGTGCGCCGTGCTGTATCGACGCCGACCAGGTGCCCCGGGCCAGGTCGGTGGCGCGGAACTTCTCCCCGAGATCGTCGGTGTCCCAGGCGAGCAGCTCGTAATACGAATCAGACATGCGTTCACCTTTGCAAAGTTTTTCAGGGCAGACCGGCACCGGGCGTGGCGACCGTGACGGCGTCGAGGCGGGACAGGCGGGTGCCGGCCAGCCGCTGGGGATAGGCGTCGGTGCTCGACAGCAGGAACAGCGTGCGACGCTCCGGGCCGCCGAGCGTGCAGGCGATGGCCACCCGGTCGCCGATGTCGATACGGTCCGTCACGGCGCCACCCTCGACTATCCGCTCGAACTGATGTGCCAGCGTCATCGACGTCCAGACTCCGCCGTCGGCGTCGAGCGCGATGCCGTCCGGCGGGCCGTCGAGGCCGTCGGCGAAGACGCGTCGGTCGCGCAGCGCGCCGTCGTCGCCGATGGTGTAGGCCGTCAGTTGCCGGGCGATCGACTCGGCGACAATCAGCGTCGTGCGGCCCGGCGTGATGACCATCCCGTTGGGAAAGTCGAGGTCGTCGGCGACGACGGTGGTGCTGCCGTCGGGATCGAGGCGCACGATGAGGCCGTTCCCGAACGCCTGCGACCCGATGTAGGCGCGCCCGGCGTCGTCGACGACCATGTCGCCGAGGTTGGCAGGAGTTATGTGGGACAGATCGGCAACGGTGACCACGGTTTCGCCGTCGTAGCGCAGGACCTGGCGGTCGTCGGTCGACACGATCAACAGTGAGCCGTCCGGCCGAAAACCGAGGCCCGACGGCGTGTGGCCGGGCAGCGGCAGCGTGGTCAACGAGCCGCGCATGTCCGAGGTGTGTACGGCCTCGCCCAGCATGTCGGAGAACCACAGCAGTCCCTCGAACCACCGTGGTCCTTCGCCGAAGCAAAAGCCCTGGGCAAGGGCGGTGGGCTCGGTCATGACGTTACAAAACACTGCAGAAGTGTCATGCACTGACGGTATCCCTGTCAACGTGGGGCGGCACGTGCCCCAGCTTTACAAGCAATGCGCAAAGTGTCACGCTGAGCCGTGAGTTCCGGGAGCGAGAGGTGAGCGTCTTGACGACAGAATCTGATCAAGCCCAGTGGTCGGTAGGCGGCCTGCTCGATCTGTTCGACGTAGCGGCGGACGGGTCCGACCGATTCACCGGCGACACCGGCCTCGCGGGTCAGGACGGTCGGCAGGTGGTGGAAGGCACTCAGGTGCTCGCCCAGGCGATTGTCGCTGTGGCCAAACGATTTCCGGACAAATCGGTGCGGTCGGCGCACGCGGTCTTCTCCCGTGCCGTCACGGTCGGGCCGCCGGTCGAACTGGTCCTCGACGTGGTTGCCGAGGGCCGCTCCACCGCCACCGCGGTCGTCGCCGCGCACCAGAACGGCCGGCGCTGTATGAGCGTGACGGTGCTGGCCGACGTCCCGACCGACGACGTCATCCGCCACCACTTGCCGCGGCCCGATGTGGCCGGCCCGGCCGAGGCGAACCCCGCGGAGATGCCGATGATCGGACGTGAGTTGCGGCTGGTCGACGTCGTCGATGTCAACAGCCCGGATGAGGTCGGGCCGCCGGAGCTCTATGCGTGGCTGCATTACGACCCGGTCCCCGAGCGGGACGATCTGGCCAAGGCTCTCCTCGCCTATTTCACCGGCCATCTGGGCATCTCCACGACCATGCGCGCGCACCCCGGCATCGGAACCAGTCAGGCGCACCTGACCGTGTCCACCGCACCGATGACGATCTCGGTCGCCTTCCACGAACCGGTGCGCTGGGACGGCTGGCTGCTGTACACCCACGAGAGCACCCAGGTCGGAGCGGGGATGTCCTACGTGCGCGGAGCGGTGCACACCGAGCAGGGCGAGCTGTTGGCGTCCTTCGCCCAGGAATCGCTGATTCGCCCGCTGCGCACCAGCGACACCGCGATCGACTCACGGTCCCGTTTCTAGCGCCCCGCAACGACCATGCATTTCGCGATCACTCACCCGATGCACAGCCATCCCTACAACCCGGAGTTGTTGAGCGGGGACAGCATTGCCGCTGTGGCGGCGGCTGCCGAGGCCGCGGGATTTCACGGATTCGGCTTCACCGACCACCCCGCACCGTCGCAGCGCTGGCTGGAAGCCGGCGGACACGACGCGTTGGATCCTTTCGTGGCGTTGGGTTTCGCCGCCGCGCGGACGACGCGGATACGCCTGGTGCCCAATATCGTGGTGCTGCCTTACCGAAATCCGTTTGTGGTGGCCAAGTCTGGTGCGACGCTGGCCCTGTTGTCGGGGGACCGTTTCACCCTCGCCGTCGGCGTGGGCTACCTCAAGCGGGAGTTCGCGGCGCTGGGCGTGAACTACGACGAGCGCGCCGAACTCTTCGAGGAAGCCCTGCAGGTGATCCGGGCGGTCTGGTCCGGCGACGACATTTCTATCGACGGAAAGCATTTCAGCGCCCGCGGTATCACCGCACACCCCCGGCCGAGCAGTCAGCCGCCGATATGGGTCGGGGGCAACACGACGGCGTCTCGCCAGCGAGTCGCCCAGTACGGCGACGGCTGGTGTCCGTTCCCCGCCCCGGCGCAGCTGGCGCAGACGGCGGGCACCGCGGTCATCGACTCGGTGCAGCGTCTGAGCGAGGGCATCGACGACTTGCGGTGCCGATGCGATGCGGCGGGCCGAGACTGGTCGGCGATCGACATCACCTTCACCAACTTCGAAGGCGGCAGCCCCGCCGGCGACGAGTTTCATGCCGATGCGTACCTGAGTGGTCTGGAAAAGCTTGCCGCCGTTGGTGTTACCTGGGTGCAGGTCGGTTTGCCCGGTGACAGTCTGGCCCATGCGCTGGACACCATCGACCGCTTTCGGGCGCTTGTCATCGACGTGATGTGAATGGATTTCTCAGAGGTCGCGCTGAGCGCGGAGGAGCAGGCTTTCCGAGACAGCACGCGGGCGTTCCTGGCCGAGTATGTCACCGACGAGGTACGCCGGCGTGACCGGGAGCTGGGCGAAAACTTCGATGAGCGAGTGCATTTGGCGCTCGGTGAGGCGGGTTACCTGGCTGCGGACTGGAAGCTCGAATCCGAAAGTGGATTCGACCCCGTGCGCCGGCGGATCTTCGAACTCGAGATCGCCAGGGCTCACACGCCTTGGTACCACTGGGGAACGACGTCCGTCGTGGCCCGGTTGGTAAAGCAGTTCGGCAAGCCGGACCTGAGCAGGCAAGTCTTGCCAGGCGTACTCTCCGGGGAGATACGGCTTTGTCTGGGCTACACCGAACCGGAAGGCGGCTCGGATGTCGCCACTTGCAAGACCCGTGCGGTGCGGGACGGCGACGGCTGGATCATCAACGGCTCCAAGATGTTCACCTCCAACGCGCAGAACGCGAAGTACGTGTTTCTGCTCACCAACACCGATCCGCAAGGGCCGAAACACAAGAACCTCACCATGTTCCTGGTGCCGCTGGATTCCCCGGGCATCGAGATTCAGGGCATCCGCACGCTGGACGGCGATCGCACCAACATCGTCTACTACAGCGACGTGCGCGTCGACGACCTCTACCGGATTGGCGACGTCAACGGTGGCTGGACGGTGATGCGGTCCGCACTGGACTCCGAGCACGGCATCGTCGACCCCGAAGACCATGGCTTGCAGAATATTTCGGCGATGTCCGGGCACGGGATGCTGATGGCCGAGGCGGTGGACACGGTCGCGGCTCGTGCCGACACGGGCGATGATTCGGTGCGATACCGACTCGGCCGTAGCTTTGCGCGGATGGAAGCGGCGCTGTCCACTCCGGGCATGTTCGGACGCGTCGCGCTCGCCCAGACGATGCGCGACGTCTCGCCGGACCTGATGGACATCTTGGGCAGCGCATCGGCGCTGCCGGCCGATGCTCCGGGTGCCGTGGGCGACGGTGCGGCGGAATACCTCTTCCGGTTGGCGCTACCGACCGGCATCTACGGCGGCACACTCGAAGTGTTCCGCAACATGATCGCGCAGCATGAGCTCTGCCTCGGACGCCCTAGCTACCAGTAGCCGCGAGAGTGCAACTGCCCAGGGTGACACTCGGGAAATGCGTTGTCAGTTGCACTTCGCGGAGTCAGCCGGGCAGCTCGGCCAGCACGTCGGCGCGGGTTTCGTCGAAGCTGAGAAATCCCTTGATCGGCAGGCTTTCCGGAAGCGGGTCCGGGTAACTCCAAGCGACGTCGTCGACCACCGTGTCGTTGATGACCGCGGACCAGTAGGCCGCCGGGCCCTTGTAGTTGCAGTAGCTCGTCGTAGCCGTCCGCTGCAGCAGATCGGTGCGAACATGCGCGGGGTCCACGTAAAGTCGCGGTGCGAGCGCGGTTTCGAAAAGGATGACGGTGTCGTGGGTGTCCACCAACACGGTGTCGGCCACCGCCACGCGCAGATGGCGCTGTGTGGGACGGCAGTCCACCCGGTGGTACGGATTCGGCGGGTAATGGACGAGTTTGCGGCCTTCCTCCAGCCAGGTATCGACGGAATCCCATGGCACGTGGACAAAACCGGGCGCCTCCGGTTCGGGCTCGGCTGGTAGGTCGGCGATTTCGTCGACCGGGAAAACATAGCTGAGCGGACGGCCGTGTCGGTGCACCATCAGCGCGTGTTCGGTGTCGATCACCAGCTGGTTTTGTCGAAAAGCCTGTATCCGCCGCGGATGTGGCTCGATATAGATGAGCCCCGCGGGCACCTGGGGAGCGAACCGTCCGGCGGGATCATTGCTCAGCGGACCGCGTCCGGCAACCAGACTCATGCTCACCTCTTCCTCGCCGACTGTGGACTCATTGTGCGCGTATCTCGGGGTCGCCGTAACACAACCCCACATTCGCCGGTAGGAATAAGTGATGGCTGGACCGGTGGAAGGCATCAAAGTCGTCGAGCTCGGAGTGTGGGTGGCCGGACCGGCTACCGGCGGCATCCTGGCTGATTGGGGCGCCGACGTCGTCAAGATCGAACCACCGACCGGCGATCCGGGACGGCTGTTCGGCCGGATGCTGGGCTGCGACCTCGGGGTCAACCCGCCGTTCGAGATGGATAACCGCTCCAAGCGGAGCATCGTGCTGGACCTCACCACCGCCGACGACCTCGATACCGCATTCGAATTGCTCTCCGACGCAGATGTTTTCGTGACCAATGTGCGTCCGGGAGCATTGCAGCGGCTCGGACTGGACTACGAGTCGGTACACGACCGCAACTCTCGGCTGGTCTACGGACTGATCACCGGCTACGGCGAAACCGGGCCCGACGCCGACCGCGCGGCCTACGACGTGGCGGCGTTCTGGTCGCGCGCGGGCGTCGCCCACCTGCTCACCCGGCCCGGGGACACGCCGCCGTTTCAGCGTGGCGGCATGGGCGACCATTCGGCCGGCATGACCCTGGCCGCCGCCGTATGTGCGGCGCTGCTGGCCCGCGAGCGCACCGGTGCAGGACAGCTGGTGACCACCTCGCTGTACCGTCAGGGCGCCTACACCGTGAGCTTCGACCTCAACACCTACCTGCTCACCGGTCAACCGATCGCGATCGGACAGCGGGAGTCGATGGGCAACCCATGCATGAACAACTACGCCGCGGGCGACGGTCGGCGTTTCTGGATCGTCGGGCTGGAGGTCGACCGGCACTGGCCTGCGCTGTGCCGCGCCGTCGGGCGGCCGGAGTGGCTGACGGATCCGCGATATGGCGACGCCCGGTCCCGGGCCGCCAACGCGGGTCAACTCGTCGCCGCCCTGGATGAAATCTTCGCGACGAAGTCGCTCGACGAATGGGCGGAGGTCTTCGCAAGCTAACCGGATTTCTTCTGGTCGCCGGTCAACGCGCTGGAGGATGTCGTCGCCGACGAACAGTTCCACGCCGCGGGCGGGATCGTCGACGTGCCGGACGGAGACGCGAATATTCCGATGGTCGCCACCCCGGCGGATTTCCATGGCACACCGTGGGCGCCACGTTCTGCCGCACCGCAACTCGGGCAGCACACCGACGAAGTGCTCGCCGAACTCCGGGCGCGCCACAAGGCCTGACGCATCGCGCGGACCTTTACAAAATCGCCTTGAAGTGTCACGCTGTCCGGTGAGCCGCGTCACCCCGGCGGACCGGGCGGTGAGGCGGCGACAGCCCATGACAAGCGCCCAGGCCACGCCGTAGGCACCACGATCCGTGGCAATGGGAATGGTGAGGAATGGATGGATGGTCACCGGAACTTTCGACATCAGCGACTACCGCAGACGAGGTGCAGCGAGGCGACCTCGTGCGGATGCAGAGAGCCTGCGATACCGACTCGACGTGGTGGCCGCCAGCACGCGCGACGCGGTGTGCGCGGCGGGCGGCTGGATGTACGACCGGGTGACGGCCGGTTGGGAGGTGACCGTGCTGTTGCCACAGGGCTCAGACGTCCGGCCCCTGCGGATTCTCGGGGTAGCGGCGGTGGATCTGGAGTCGTGGTTCACCCGCTCGGTGGGACAGAGCCTGGCGGTCAGCGCCGAGGCGTTCACCGCGGATACGACCGTTCAGGCCCGCGTCCTCAAGGCGCTGAATCACCGGTCTACGGACGTCGCCCTATGGGGTGACGGTTGGCCGCCCGAAGTGAATCGGGGGGTGACCAGAGTGCAGCACGTGCTCAGCGGCGCGGCGCGGATGTTCAAGGGCCACGCGCTTGCCGCAGCTGGGATTAGCTGCGACGCAGTCGATTCCACCGAGGCACTGTTGCGTGACGCGGCTAGTTGCCCACCGGTCGAATCGGAGCTGATCCGGCTTGGCTAGCAATATGAAGAAGTACTACCGTCACACGCTGCTGTACCTGCACGAGACGATCGCGCTGGGTTCCGGTCGAAGTGACCGCTTTACCGAGCTTTTCGCAGACATCTATCTGCCGATGATGGACGAGCTCGGCGCGCGACTGTTCGCAATGTGGGAATGCACTCCCTACAACGGACACTGGCCGCAGGCGACGATCATCTGGGAGATCGACGGGTTCGCCGACTACGCGCGGATCGGCGCCGCCCAGGCACGCGGCGGCAGCCATGAGGTCGCGGCCGGGAAGTGGTCGACGTTTCTGGCTGACATCGGCGCGTCGGGGGAGGGCCGCATCATGTACCCCGGGCCGAGCAACAAAACGCTGGCTCAGCTGCGCGAGGCGAACTTCACTGCGCCGCTTGTGATTCAAGAGATCATGCAGACCAAGCCGGGCCGTCAGGATGACTACATCCGCGAGCTGGAGCGCCTCTATGTCCCATGGTCGGAGCGCACCGGCAAACGATGGCTGGGCTCATTCACCACCACGTTCCGCTACAACGAGGTCATCCACTACTGGGCTCTGGACGGCGGCTGGGAGTGTTTCGAGCAGCACTACCCGTCCTGGAAGCACAACCCGCCCGCCGAGATCGTCACCTGGATGAGCGTGGCACCGGCCCTGCGCGACGGCTGGGAGGACTCGATTCTGCAGGCCCTGCCACCATCACCACTGCAGTGAATAGTCCGTCGGGCTTCCGGTACGACCCTTTCGACGCAGAAGTAATGGCAAATCCGTTGCCCTACTACCGGATTCTGCGTGACCAGCATCCGGCGTATTACCTGCCGCAGTGGGACACTTTTGCCCTCTCGCGATTCGACGACATCTGGCGGGTGCTGGAGGTGAACGACGGCACATTCGTTGCGTCCGAAGGGACCTTGCCGGCCGCGTCGGTGCTGGCCAACCACAACACCGGGCCGGTCGACGACCCGCCGCTGCATCCGCTGCCGTTCCACGCGGTGTTCGACGCCGATCTGTACGGACAGATCCGCCGCGCACATTCGCAGCCGTTGCGGCCGCGGCCGGTGGCCGGGCTGGAGGCCAGAATTCGCGAGTTGGCCAACCAGCGACTCGATGTGCTGTTGCCGCAAGGCTCATTCGACTTGACCCAGGACTACGGCGGTGTCGTGGTGGCCTCGATCGTATGCGAACTCCTCGGCATACCAACCGATCTCGCACCGGAAGTGCTGGCTGCCGTCAACGCCGGAAGCCTCGCCGAACCCGGCGTCGGTGTCGACACCGCGCAATCGCGGCCCAACTATCTGGAATTCCTGGTACCCGTGGTCCAGCGGCGCCGCGCTCGCCAATCCGACGACGCGCTGCCTATTGTCGACGGGCTGCTGGGCTATCGGCTGCCCGACGGCAGCGACCTCGATGACGTCGAGATCGCCACCCAGATGCTGTGCATCTTCATCGGCGGGACGGAAACGGTGCCCAAGATCGTCGCCCATGGATTGTGGGAGCTGAGCCGGCGGCCCGAACAGTTGGCCGCGGTGCGCGCGAACCCAGCGGCCAATGTGCCCGTCGCACGCGAAGAGATGATCCGCTACTGTGCGCCCGCGCAATGGTTCGCCCGAACGGCACGCAAGCCCTTCACAATTCACGATCAGACCATCGAGCCGGGTCAGCGCGTGATCACGTTGCTGGCCTCGGCCAACCGTGATGAGCGGGAATATCCCGAACCCGACGAGTTCGTCTGGAACCGGCCCATTCGTCGCTCCCTGGCATTCGGCCGCGGCCAGCACTTCTGCATCGGCTATCACTTGGCCCGGCTGGAAGTTGCTGTGCTGCTACAGGAATGGCTGCGTCGGGTTCCGGACTTCGCGATACACAGCGAGCAGGCCACTCGGCTGCCCTCCAGTTTTCAATGGGGCTGGAACAATATCCCGGTGGCGGTGTGACGTGTGGTCTTACCGGATCGTCGCCCCCTATCTCTTCGAGCGGACGCAGATCGCCGACAAGACCCCCGAATCGCTGGCCGATGGTCAAGTGCTACTGCGGTTCTTGGCGGCCGGCGTGTGTGGTAGCGATCTGCCCGCGTTTCGCGGCGCGCGGGGCCGGCTTCCGGGAGATGACGGCCGCAGCGCGGCGGAGAAGGACGGTTTCTCAGTCCACGAAGTGGCCGGCGAGGTAATCGCGAGCCGGCACCCGCAACACCGCGCGGGCGACCGGGTAGTGGGCTGGGCATCGGGATTCGACGGCCTGATGGAGCGGGTGATCAGCGACGGCGACGGGCTGGCGCCTTACGATCCGTCGCTAACCCCGGCACAGGCGGTCGGGCTGCAACCGCTGGCGTGCGTCCTCTATGCGTGTGAGCAGCTGCCGGACCTTGCCGACCGCCATGTGGCGGTGATCGGGCAAGGTTCGCTCGGGTTGCTGTTCTCCTATGTCGCCAAAGCGGCCGGGGCCAGGCGTGTCACCGGAGTCGATCCACTCGATCGCGAAAAGCTGTCCAGCGCATTCGGAGTCGACGAGGCGGTCCGCGCTACCAGCGACCGCTGGGTGAGCCAGCTGGCGCCCGGCGACCGCGCGGACATCGTCATCGAAGCCGTCGGTCACCAGGTTGCTACCCTGGATCACGCCATCGCCGCGGCGGCGCCGGCCGGCACGGTTTTCTATTTCGGCGTTGCCGACGACGATTCCTACCCGATTAACATGCGCACCATGCTGCGCAACAATCTGACGCTGAAATCCGGTGTGACACTTGACAGACGGCGGATGCTGGAAACGGCCGGGAAGTTCGTCGCGGAGCATCCGGCGCTACTCGGCGCATATCTGACGCACACGTTCGGTGTCGACGAGGTGCAGTCCGCGTTCGAGCTGGCCTGCCGACCCGTTCCCGAGCGCGTCAAGATCGCGATCGCGGACTGAACATGGTCGAGAACCTCACCAGCAACCTGCAGCGGGCGCTGAGCCGCGGAACGCCGCTCTTTGGTGGATGGATCACCGGGCCGACGATGATCGGCCCCGACGAATTCGCTCGCGCCGGTTACGATTACGTCGGTCTCGACGCCCAGCACGGGTACCTCGACGACGCGGGCATCGCCGTGATGCTCCGCCACATCGAACATGTGCCCATCGGCACCGTGGTGCGACTACCCGACGCCGCCCCGGCGCCGATCGGGCGGGTGCTGGACGCCGGTGCCGACGCCGTCGTCATCGCGATGATCGAGTCTGCCGAGCAGGCGGCGGCGGCGGTGGCCGCCACCCGTTATCCGCCGTCGGGCATCCGCAGCTTTGGGCCGCTGCGCGCCAGCATGGGCTACGACGCCGCCGCCCTCGCATCTCGAGTGAGCGTATTCGCGATGATCGAAACGGGCGCCGCGCTCTCCGACCTGGATCGAATCTGCGCCGTCGAAGGCCTGGCCGGAATCTATGTCGGCCCCGCCGATTTGGCCATCTCGATGGGTTTCGACGCCGTCGGGGCGACCAGAAAGCCAGAAGTCCTGGATGCGATAGTGCGCATCCATCGCACCGCCACGGCAGCCGGCCTGGTCACCGGTGTCCATGCCGGCGAGGGCAAGGCCGGACGTGCCATGTGCCAGTTGGGTTTTCGAATGGTCACCCTAGCCGCTGAATCACAAGCGCTGCGGCGCGGTGCAGCGGATTACCTTCGTGAGGCGACCGCGCAATGAATGGTGACCAGGCTGCGATTCGCGAGCTAATTGCCCGCTACGCGCTCTCACTCGACGCCGGTGACATCGACCAGTGTGTGGAACTGTTCGCCGAGGATTCCGAATTCCTGGTCTACGGGAAGTCTTTCGCGGGGCGCCAGGGTATCGGCGGCATGTTCCGGGAGGCGCCTCACGGGCTGCATCTGACCGGAGTCTCGCGGATCGATGTCGACGGCGATACCGCGACGGCTCGATCCCAGGTGCTGTTCGTCCGGGCCGGCAGCCTGCAGCTTCGGCCAGCTCTGTACGACGACGAATTGGTGCGTGATGGCGGCTACTGGCGCTTCCGTCGGCGGCGATGCCGGTTCGTCACCATCCACGGCCTGTCCGACACCCCCGAGGTTCCGTGACCATGACACGTGTGGCATTGGTGACCGGAGCGGCCGGAGGTCAAGGCTGGGCGATCATCGAACGGCTTGAGGCGCAAGGCTATTGCGTGGCCGCCTGCGACCGGCGCTCAAACGAGCTTTCTGCCGCGGTGGACGGGTTGGGCACCGGCGACGTGATCGGAATCGGACTCGACGTGACTTCGCCACAACAGTGGGAGGCGGCCGTCGAAACCGTCATCGACCGATTCGGATCGCTGACCACGCTGGTCAACAATGCCGGGGTGTTACACCGCGCATCGTTGGCCGACGAGACCGTCGCGGACTTCGAAAACGCTTGGCGAGTCAACTGTCTGGGCGCCTTCCTCGGCATGCATGCCGCGCTCGATCATCTGCGTGAGGCGGAAGACGCTGCCATCGTGAACATCTGCAGTACCGGGGCGATCCGCCCCTTTCCGCAGCACTGCGCCTACGGCTCGTCGAAATGGGCATTGCGGGGACTGACCCAGACCGCCGCGGCCGAGCTGGCGCCCTTCGGAATCCGCGTCAACGCCGTATTCCCGGGGCCGGTCGCCACCCCGATGCTCGATGACGCAACCCAGCAGCGGCTGGTCAGGTCATCGACCTTGGGACGGCTCGGCCGTCCCACCGAGATTGCCGACGCGGTAGCGTTTTTGGTCTCGCCGGAAGCGTCGTTCATCACCGGTTCCGAACTCGTCGTCGACGGCGGACAATGCCTGCAGATCCGCTGATGGAATTGGAAGGCGTCGATCGGCTCTACCCGGAGCTGCGCAGTACCTTCGTCCCGCGGTAATTTATTGCCACGCGCGCGGATTCGCACTATGAAATCTCGATACCGACCATCGGCAGTGTCTGGAACTCGCTCGCCGGCGAGCAGGCGCAAATCACCCAATTTGACTGCAAATAGGGCGAGTTTCCGTCTGCTCGGCCCTGCAGCGGATTGAGCTGTTGTTTTCCTTTGAGTGCTGTTGTTCTGCCGCAAGGGGATGCGTGCACCAGTTCAGAGCGGGGATCGGGCCGCCGGGTTTTGTCGTAGGTGGCTGTCATGATGCGGGTATGTCTTTGGCCGCATCGCCTGCCGCGTCGGTGAGCCCCGCCGATCGCCTTGAGGCGTTGTTTGAGGAGTTGGCGGAGTTGGCCGGTCAGCGTAATGCGATTGATGGGCGCATCGTGCAGATCGTCGCCGAGCTCGATCGCGACCAGCTGTGCGGGATTACGGGTGCGCGGTCGGTGCCGGCGTTGGTGGCCTGGAAGCTGGGGGTGTCCTCGGGAAATGCCCACACGATCACCACGGTGGCGCGCCGGCGCGAGGAGTTTCCGCGCTGCGCGGCGGGCATGAGCGAGGGTCGGCTGTCGTTGGATCAGGTCGGGGTGATCGCGGCGCGGGCCGCGCAGGGCTCTGATGAGCATTATGCCGCGCTGGCCGCGGTGGCCACGGTCGGCCAGTTGCGCACCGCGCTCAAGTTGGCGCCGCGACCCGAACCCGAACCTCGGCCCGAAGAGCCGGAGCGTTCGATCACCAGGATCTGCGAGGAGCAGTCCACGTCGTGGAAGATCACCCTTCCGCCGGTGGATGCTGCGAAGTTCGACGCGGCACTGGGCTCGCATCGGGATGCGCTGGTCGCGCAGTGGAAGCGCGAGCACGACACCGGTGGGCGCGGCTCCGATCATGCCGTCCCGTTGCCCACTACTGCGGATGCGTTTATGCGGCTGGTCGAGGCGGGGTGGGACGCCGAGGCGGCCCGCCGCCCGCACGGCCAGCACACCACCGTGGTGGTGCATCTGGATGTCAAAGAGCGCCTGGCGGGTCTGCATCTGGGTCCGCTGCTCACCGACGCCGACCGCCAATACTTGGGCTGTGATGCCATCGCCGAGGTGTGGTTCGAGCGTGACGGGCACGTGATCGGCGCCGGGCGCACCACCCGTCTGATCAATCGGCGGCTGCGCCGCGCCCTGCAGCACCGTCATCCCACGTGTGCGGTGCCGGGCTGTGGGGCCACCCGGGGACTGCACGCCCACCACATCCGGCATTGGGAAGACGGTGGGCCCACCGAGCTGGAAAACCTAATCTTGGTGTGCCCGTATCATCATCGGCTGCACCATCGCGGCCTGATCACCATCAGCGGACCCGCCGACGATCTCATCGTCACCGACAGCGACGGACGAACCCTGAGCGCCGCCTCGCTGGCCCGCCCACCCACTGGCCCACCGCCGGCGGTCCCACCGTGCCCCGGACCCATCGGCGAGCGCGCCGACTGGTGGTGGTACGACCCATTCCAGCCACCCCCACCGGCAACCAACTAGGCCGAATCACTACCGGCACGATGCTCGGGCAGCCCAAACCTGTTGAGGCAGCACGCAATTCGTTCAATACCCGGCTGACTGCCGCGTCAGAAAGTGATCAACTGTCGGACCGCCGTGCCGTCGGCCAGATGATCCATCGCCTCGTTGATATCGTCGAGCCGAATGGTCGACGACACCAGCGCCTCCACCGGCAACCGGCCCGCCTGCCACAACGCGACGAACCGTGGGATATCGCGACTCGGCACCGCGGAGCCGAGATAGCTGCCGATCAGCGATCGGCCCTCGGCGACAAAACCCAACGGCGACACGCTGATTCGGGCCGTCGGCGGCGGCAGGCCCACGGTGACGGTGCGACCACCGGGGGCGGTGAGCCCGATCGCGGACTCCAGCGCGCCGGGGTGCCCGACCGCCTCGACCACGACGTCGGCCTTGACGCTCCCCTCGGCGGCCTGCTGTGGAGTGTAAGTCTCATGCGCTCCCAATCGCCTTGCCGCCGAGAGCTTTTCGGGCAATTGGTCGACGGCGACCACCCGAACGTCGTCGTAGGTCAAAGCGGTGAGCACTGCGGCCATTCCGACACCGCCGAGGCCGACGACGGCCACCGCCTGGCCCGGCCGGGGATGGCCCACGTTGAGCACAGCGCCGCCCCCGGTCAGCACCGCGCAGCCGAGCAGTGCCGCGACCTCGGGCGGCACGTCGGGCGGCACCGCGACCACGCTCGCCCGGTTGACGACCGCATGCGTCGCGAAACCCGAAACACCCAAATGGTGGTAGACAGGGCGATCCGCCCGGGCCAGCCGGATACCGCCGCCCAGCAGCGTCCCCGCGGTGTTGGCGGCACTGCCCGCTTCGCATGGCGTCAGGCCATCGGTTGCGCACGCTGCGCAGCGGCCGCAACGCGGTAAGAACACCAGCACCACCCGTTGACCGGCCGCGATGTCGGTGACGCCTGGCCCGACGGCTTCGACGATGCCGGCCGCTTCGTGGCCGAGGAGCATCGGCACCGGCCGCACGCGGTTGCCGTCGACTACGGACAAATCGGAGTGACAAACGCCGGCGGCTTCGATACGGACCAGCACCTCATCCGTATGCGGAACGTCGAGCTCGAGATCGCCGACGCTGATCGGCCGGGAATCGGCATACGGCCGGGGGGAACCGATCCGTTCCAGGACCGCGCCCCGAATGTGAAGCATGCTGGAATACAACCATGAGCACACCCCCGGGCGTCCCGCCGGTCACAGCCTCTCCGGACACGCTGACCAGCAAAGACTTCCCGGTGCTGTGGCCGGTGGGAACGCGGTGGGCCGACAACGACATGTTCGGTCACCTCAACAATGCCGTCTACTACCAGCTTTTCGACACCGCGATCAACGGCTGGATCAATACAAGTACCGGTCTTGACCCACTCACCACGCCTGCGCTGGGCATCGTCGCCGAGTCCGGCTGCCGCTATTTTTCCGAGCTCCACTTCCCGCAGGGCCTCGCAGTGGGACTCGCGGTGACCCGGTTGGGACGCAGCAGCGTCACCTACCGGCTCGGGGTGTTCCGGCACGCACGTACGGACAAGGCCCATGACGAGGCCCAGCCGATCACCGCGCTCGGGCATTGGGTGCACGTCTATGTCGATCGGTCCACCCGCAAGCCGGTCCCGATACCCGAGGCCATCCGATCGCTGTTGGCCTCCGCCTGCGTACCGCAATAGACCGATAAGTCAGCGCGGAGATGCTGCCGGGCACCCGGATATGCTTCGCCAATGCCTGTTTTGAGCAAGACCAGCGAGGTCGACGCCGACGCGGAGCTGATCATGGCGATCGTGGCCGACTTCGAGGCATACCCGCAGTGGAACGAAGCGGTCAAAGGCGCTTGGGTGCTCGCCCGCTACGACGACGGGCGTCCCAGTCAATTACGACTGGACACCGAGGTGCAAGGCACGCCGGGTACCTATATTCAAGCCGTCTACTACCCTGGGCCCAACCAGATCCAGACCGTGATGCAGCAGGGTGACCTGTTCGCGAAGCAAGAGCAACTGTTCAGTGTGGTGCCGGTGGGGAACAAATCCTTGCTGACGGTGGACCTGGACGTAGAGCCAAGCATGCCGGTGCCCGCGCCGATGGTGAAGATGCTCCTCAACAACGTGCTCGACGCCCTAGCCGAAAACCTCAAGAAGCGCGCCGAGCAGCTCGGGGCTTGATCGATGGTGGCGACCGGCTTCGCCCGGCTTCGCCGCGCTCGCGATCGCCACTTGATCGATGGTGGCGACCCGCTTCGCCCGGCTTCGCCGCGCTCGCGATCACCACTAGCCGAAGATTCCCTCGCGCTCCAGCGTCTCCTTCAGCCGGCGCGCACCGTCGGTGAACTGCCAAACCGTGTGCTCGATTACCGCGGCAGTGTCGCGCCGGCGTAATGCGGCAATCAATTGCCGGTGGTTGTCGACCGCCGCGGTCCCCCATTCCGGATCAGAGGCATACACCAGCACCGGCATGTAGCGCGCGGCGTTCAGCAGGAACCAGGCCAACTTGATGCGGCCGCTGGCCTGGTTGAAGACGCGGTGGAAGGCGAACTCCATCGCCGCGATGGTGTCGGCGTCGCCCGCGCTGACCGCGCCGGCCAGCGCATCGTTCATCCGGTCCAGCTCGTTGATCTCGACGTCGGTAATGTGGTCGGTCGCCGCCGCGGCCAGTTCCCGGGCAATGGTGGCCTGCAACCAGAAAATGTCATCGAGGTCCTGCCGGGTCAGTGGCACCACCACGTGACCGCGGTGCGGCTCCAGCTGCACCATGCCTTCGCCGCGGAGTTTCAGCAGCGCCTCGCGGACCGGGGTAATGCTCACGCCCAGTTCGGCGGCGGTCTCATCGAGGCGGATGTATGTCCCCGGGCGCAGCTTTCCGGACATGATCGCCGCCCGTAAGTGGCCCGCGACCTCATCGGACAACTGTGCGCGGCGCAGTTGCCGCCGGCTACGCGGCCGCGCTGAGATCGGGGCGTTCACATCGGCTGCCAGGACTTTCAGGGTCTCATCGGGTCTTGTCTTGGGGGTACCAGCGCCATTAGTGTGACCCAGACAACACTAAGTTTTATCAAATATCAAGCCGTCGCAAGCGGTGCTGGAGTGAAGGGGAGTAAACGAGTGACCGCGCAACTGGCCAGCCATCTCACGGAGGCTGACAAGCGCGCTCAAGAACAGCCCTACCTGGCCCGTCGCCAAAATTGGGTCAACCAGCTCGAGCGGCACGCCATGATGCAGCCGAACGCGACGGCACTGAGATTTCTGGGCCGCACGGTGACGTGGGCGCAGCTGCGGCAGCGGGTCGCGGCGCTGGCCGATGCGTTGAGCCGCCGAGGGGTCGGCTTCGGCGACCGGGTCATGATCCTGATGCTCAACCGCACCGAGTTCATGGAATCGGTACTGGCCGCCAACATGCTCGGGGCAATCGCGGTCCCGCTGAACTTCCGGCTCACTCCGGCCGAAATCGCCTTCCTGGTCCAGGACTGCGAAGCGCGGGTGATGATCACCGAAGCCGTGCTGGCCCCAGTGGCGACCGCGGTTCGAGACCTCGAGCCGCTGCTGAACGCAATCGTCGTCGCCGGTGCCGCTACCGACGATGCGGTGTCGGGCTACGAGGACCTGGTCAACGAGACCGGCGACGCGCACCAACCGGTCGACATACCGAACGATTCGCCGGCGCTGATCATGTACACCTCGGGCACCACCGGCCGTCCGAAGGGCGCCGTGCTGACGCATACGAATCTGGCCGGCCAGACCATGACCACGCTCTACACCAGCGGCGTGGACCTCAACAACGATGTCGGCTTCATCGGTGTCCCGTTGTTCCACATCGCGGGCGTCGGCAACATGCTCACCGGCATGCTGCTGGGGGTCCCCACGGTGATCTATCCTCTCGGCGCGTTCGAGCCGGGGCAGTTGCTCGACGTGCTCGCGGCGGAAAAGGTCACCGGCATCTTCCTGGTGCCCGCACAGTGGCAGGCGGTCTGCGCCGAGCAGAAGGCAAGGCCCCGCGACTTGAAGCTGCGAGTGATGTCATGGGGAGCCGCTCCGGCGCCGGATGCATTGCTGCACGAAATGTCGGCGATCTTCCCTGGGACTCAAATTCTGGCCGCATTCGGTCAGACCGAGATGTCGCCGGTCACCTGCATGCTGCTGGGCGATGACGCAATTCGTAAGCGGGGATCGGTCGGAAAGGTGATCCCGACGGTCGCCGCCCGGGTGGTCGACGAAAACATGAACGACGTGCCCGTCGGCGAAGTCGGTGAAATCGTCTACCGCGCACCGACGATGATGAGCGGCTACTGGAACAACCCGGAGGCGACGGCAGAAGCGTTCGCCGGTGGCTGGTTCCATTCCGGCGACCTGGTCCGGATGGACGAAGACGGCTACGTCTGGGTCGTGGATCGTAAGAAGGACATGATCATCTCCGGCGGCGAGAACATCTACTGCGCCGAGGTCGAGAACGTTCTCGCAAGCCATCCCCGCATCGTCGAAGTCGCCGTCATCGGCCGCGCTCACGAGAAGTGGGGTGAAGTGCCCATCGCGGTCGCGGCGGTAACGGATGAGGGTCTGCGACTCGAAGAGCTTGGTGAGTTCCTGACCGAAAGGCTCGCGCGGTACAAGCACCCGAAAGCGCTCGAGATCGTCGACCGGCTGCCCCGCAATCCCGCCGGGAAGGTCCTCAAAACTGAGCTGCGGGTGCGCTACGGCGCCCAGGATAAGTCCGAAAGTCATTCTGCGCCAAGGGATTCAACATAGCGAAAGGGAAGTCGAAGCATTCTGTAACGTTTGCCCACTGTTGACGAAGGGTTAATTGTGCGTATCCGGTTCACACCTGGACGGCCATCGGGTACATTCCTGTGGTCTCCGTTACTACCTGCGGGTAGGGAGCCGAGGGTCACACACGGAGTGGCGTTCGCCAGCGCGGCGCAGCCGGGCGCAGCGGGCCGCCACCAACGCCGAGGGGTTGGGGCAAGGAGGAGGCGTGCGACAGGATCCGCCGCGGCGCCGCGGAACTTGGGGTACGCCGGCGTGAGGGGGCACCTGTGACGTCGACGTCGGCGCGGCCGAGTGCGATCGGGTGGGCCCGCGACCAGCTCGAGACCCCACTGACCCTCATCGGCGGCTTCTTCCGGATGTGTGTACTGACCGGAAAGGCGCTGTTCCACTGGCCATTTCAGTGGCGAGAGCTAATCTCGCAGTGCTGGTTCATCATGCGCGTCGCCTTCCTGCCGACCATCATGGTCTCGATCCCGCTGACCGTGCTGCTCATCTTCACCCTCAACGTTCTGCTCGCCCAGTTCGGTGCGGCCGATCTCTCGGGCGCGGGCGCAGCGATCGGTGCCGTCACCCAGCTCGGCCCCTTGACCACAGTGCTGGTGGTGGCCGGCGCGGGTTCCACAGCGATCTGCGCCGACCTGGGCGCCCGCACCATCCGCGAAGAAATCGACGCCATGGAGGTGCTCGGCATCGACCCGATTCACCGGCTGGTGGTGCCCCGGGTGATCGCCGCGACCCTCGTCGCGACCCTGCTCAACGGTCTGGTGATCACGGTCGGTTTGGTGGGCGGCTACCTCTTCGGCGTCTACCTGCAGAACGTGTCGGGCGGCGCCTATCTCGCAACGCTGACCACCATCACCGGCATGCCCGAGGTGGTCATCGCGACGGTCAAAGCCGCGACGTTCGGATTGATCGCCGGTCTGGTGGGCTGCTATCGCGGCCTGACCGTCCGCGGCGGGTCCAAGGGTCTGGGCACCGCCGTCAACGAGACCGTGGTGCTGTGCGTGGTCGCCTTGTACGCGGTCAACGTCATCCTCACCACGATCGGCGTGCGATTCGGAACGGGGCACTGACATGTCGACAGGAACGGTGGCCCGCCAGCGCTTCCCGCGGGCAGTCGCCAACGTCAAGCACTACGGCGGCGCCTTCAACCGGGGTATCGACGAAATCGGCCAGATGGCCTGGTTCTCGCTGGTCAGCCTGGGGCAGATTCCGCACGCGATCCACTACTACCGCAAGGAGACGCTGCGGCTGATCGCCCAGATCGGCATGGGCACCGGCGCGATGGCCGTCGTCGGCGGCACCGCCGCGATCGTCGGATTCGTGACGCTGTCCGGAAGCTCGCTGGTCGCCATCCAGGGTTTCGCATCGCTGGGCAATATCGGTGTCGAGGCGTTCACCGGGTTCTTCGCCGCGCTGATCAACGTGCGCATCGCAGGTCCGGTGGTCACCGGTATTGCGTTGGCGGCCACGGTCGGTGCCGGCGCCACCGCCGAGTTGGGGGCCATGCGGATCAGCGAGGAGATCGACGCCCTGGAAGTCATGGGCATCAAGTCAGTCTCGTTTTTGGCGTCCACCCGGATCGTGGCCGGCCTGGTCGTGATCATCCCGCTGTACGCACTGGCGATGGTCATGTCGTTCCTGTCGCCCCGGATCGTCACGACCGTCCTGTACGGGCAGTCCAACGGCACCTACGACCACTATTTTCGGACCTTCCTGCGCCCGGATGACGTGTTCTGGTCTTTCCTGGAGACCATCATCATCGCCGCAGTCGTGATGGTGACCCACTGCTATTACGGCTACAACGCCGGCGGCGGCCCGGTCGGCGTGGGCGAGGCCGTCGGCCGATCGATGCGGTTCTCGCTGGTCTCGGTACAGGTAGTTGTTCTGTCGGCTGCGTTGGCGCTGTACGGCGTCGACCCCAACTTCGCACTGACGGTGTAGCGCCATGACGACTCCGGGGAAGTTGAACAAGCCACGCAACCCTCCGTACAAGCTGGCGGGCATCGGCTTCGTGGTCATCCTGGTGGTGGCTCTGATCTTGGTGTTCGGGCAGTTCCGGGGAAGTTTCACAGCCAAGACGAAGGTGACGATGGAGTCACCGCGAGCGGGTTTGGTGATGGACCCGGGCTCGAAGGTCACCTTCAACGGCGTCGAAATCGGCCGGGTCGCTCAAGACGGAATCAAGGAGATTTCGCGTAACGGCCAGCCGGCCGCCCGGTTCACGCTGGATGTCTACCCGAAGTACATCCCGCTGATCCCCAAGAATGTGCGGGCCGACCTCAAGGCCACCACCGTGTTCGGCGGCAAGTACGTGTCGTTGACGACGCCCAAGGACGAGCCTCCCCGCGGGCAGTTCGACCCCAAGCGGGACAAAATCGAGGCCAAGTCGGTGACGACCGAGATCAACACCCTGTTCCAGACCATCACCGAGATTGCCGAGCGAGTCGACCCCGTCAAGCTGAACCTGACGCTGAGTGCGGCCGCGCAAGCCCTGACCGGATTGGGCGACAAGTTCGGCCAGTCGATCATCAACGGCAATGCCGTCCTCGATGACGTCAACCCGCAGATGCCGCAGGCTCGTCGCGACATTCAGGGGCTGGCCGCGCTGGGCGACGTCTACGCAAATGCCTCGCCGGATTTGTTCGATTTCCTCAACAACGCGGTCACCACGTCACGCACCATCAACGCGCAGCAGAAGGATCTGGACCAGGCGCTGTTGTCGGCAGCCGGATTCGGTAACACCGGCGCGGATGTCATCGGTCGCGGCGGACCGTACCTGGCCCGCGGTGCCGCCGACCTGGTGCCCACCGCTCAACTGCTGGACACCTACAGCCCCGAGTTGTTCTGCACCGTGCGCAACTACCACGACATCGAGCCCAAGGCCGCCCAGTTCCTCGGTGGTAACGGCTATTCGCTGAACAGCCACTCGCAACTGCTGTCCGGGTTGGGCCTGCTGCTGAACCCCGTTTCGGCGGTGGTCGCGATCGCCTCGCAGCTGGGTGCGCTGGCAGGAGTGGTCGGTGGCGCGCCGAATCCCTACATGTGGCCGGAGAACCTCCCCCGGGTGAACGCTCGCGGTGGGCCGGGCGGTGCGCCCGGATGCTGGCAGCACATCACCCGTGACCTGTGGCCCGCGCCCACCCTGGTGATGGACGCCGGCAACAGCCTTGCGCCTTACAACCACGTAGACACGGGTTCGCCCTATGCGATCGAGTACGTGTGGGGCCGTCAGGTAGGGGATAACACGATCAACCCATGAGTATCAAAGGGACCATCGTCAAGCTCAGCGCCTTCGCAGTGGTGCTGCTGCTCTTCACTGTGATGATCTTCGTCGTGTTCGGGCAGATCCGTTTCGACAGCACCAATTCCTACTCCGCGGAGTTCAGCAACGTCAGCGGGCTGCGGGAAGGCCAGTTCGTCCGCGCTTCCGGGGTGGAGATCGGCAAGGTCAAGACGGTCGAACTGGTCGACGGCGGCAAGCGCGTGCGGGTTAAGTTCAACGTCGACCGCTCGATCCCGCTGTACCAGTCGACGACGGCCCAGATCCGCTACCTCGACCTGATCGGCAACCGCTACCTGCAGCTCAAGCGCGGTGACGGGGAGGGCTACGACAAGATCTTGCCGAAGGGCGGATTCATTCCGCTTTCGCGGACCTCGCCGGCGCTGGACCTCGACGCGCTGATCGGTGGTTTCAAGCCGGTGTTCAAGGCGCTGAGCCCGGACAAGGTCAACGAGATCGCCAAGACGCTCATCACGGTCTTCCAGGGTCAGGGCGGGACCATCAACGACATCCTCGACAACACCGCGCAGCTGACCAACCAGCTAGCCGAGCGCGATCACGCGATCGGCGAGGTGGTCAAGAACTTGAACACCGTGCTGGACACCACGGTTCGGCACCGCAAGGACTTCGACCAGACGGTGAACAACCTCGAGGTGTTGATCACGGGTCTGAAGAACCACGCCGACCCACTGGCCGCCGGGACCGCACACATCAGCAATGCCGCCGGGACGGTCGCCGATCTGCTGGCCGAAGACCGGGCTTCGCTGCACAAGGCGGTCAACTACCTGGACACCATTCAGCAGCCGCTGATCGATCAGCGGCAACAGCTGCTCGACTTCCTACAAAAGGTGCCCACCGCGCTTAACTCGATCGGGCGCGGCATCGGCTCGTACGGCGACTTCGTGAACTTCTACGCGTGCGACATCACGCTGAAGATCAACGGGCTGCAGGCCGGCGGACCAGTCCGCACGGTCCGGCTCTTCCACCAGCCGTCGGGTAGGTGCTCGCCACAATGAGAACTCTCGAACCTCCAAACAGACTGCACATCGGGCTGATGGGCATCGTGGTGACCATCCTGGTCATCGGTGTCGGCCAGAGCTTCACCAGCGTCCCGATGATTTTCGCGCGGCCCAGCTACTACGGGCAGTTCAGTGATACCGGCGGACTCAACAAGGGCGACAAGGTGCGCATTGCCGGCATGGAAGTCGGCAAGGTCGAGGAACTCAAGATCGACGGCGACCACATCGTGATGAAGTTCTCGATCGGCACCAACCGAATCGGCACCGAGAGCCGGCTTGCGGTGCGGACCGACACCATCCTGGGTAAGAAGGTCCTCGAGATCGAGGCGCGGGGCAACAAGCTGCTGGAGCCAAACGCCGTATTGCCGATCGGGCAAAGCACTACGCCGTACCAGATCTACGACGCGTTCTTCGACGTCACCAAGGCGGCCAAAGACTGGGACATCAGTTCGGTCAAAGAGTCGCTGCACGTGCTGTCCCAGACCATTGACCAGACCTATCCGCATCTGAGCGCCACGCTCGACGGTGTGGCCAAGTTCTCCGACACGATCGGCAAGCGCGACGAGGAGATCAAGCACCTACTTGCGCAGGCCAACCAGGTGGCCAGCGTCCTGGGCGACCGTAGCCAACAGGTGGACCGGCTGTTGGTCAACGCCAAGACCTTGCTGGCAGCATTCGAAGAGCGCGGACGTGCGATCGATGCGCTGCTGAGCAACATCTCGTCGTTCTCGCAGCAGCTGTCGGGATTCATCAACGACAACCCGAACCTGAACCACGTGCTGGAACAGTTGCGCACGGTCAGCGACATCCTGGTGCAACGTAAAGACGACCTAGCCACCGGTTTGGTCGAGGTCGGCAAGTTCCTGCCGTCGCTGAACGAGGCCATCGGCTCCGGTCCGTTCTTCAAAGTGGTTCTGCACAACCTTTTCCCCGGCCAGATCGTGCAGCCGTTCATCGACGCGGCATTCAAGAAGCGCGGGCTTGACCCCGAAAACTTCTGGCGTAGTGCGGGCTTGCCCGAGTACCAGTGGCCCGACCCCAACGGCACGCGGTTCCCCAACGGTGCGCCCCCGCCGGCACCACGGGTGCTCGAGGGCACCCCCGACCATCCGGGACCGGCCGTCGGCCCTGGCAACCCGTGCAACTACACCCCACCCAATCCCGGTGGCAATGTCACCGTCGGCGACGAGGGTCTGCCGCGGCCGTGGAACCCGCTGCCCTGCGCAGGGGCGATGCAAGGCCCGTTCGGCCCGGTACCGGGCGGATTCCCGGTGCCGTTCGACGTGCAAGCCTCGCCGCCGAACCCGAACGGCCTGCCGCCCACTCCCGGCATTGCGGGCAGTGCGCGCCCGGGTCAGGAAGCTCCGGGCGTCCCCGGCACGCCGGTGCCGGTGCCTGGCGCGCCGCCACTCGCGCGCACCGACCAGGCGCCGCCGGCACCGCCGTCGACGTTCGCGCCGGGCCTGCCGCCCGGTCCGCCGGCGCCACCCGGACCGGGGGCGCAACTGCCGGCACCGTTCATCAACCCGGGTGGAGCTGGTGGCAGCGGAATCACGGGAGGTAGCCAGAATTGAGCACCATCTTCGATATCCGCAACATCAAGTTGCCGCAGATGTCGCGGGCAGCGGTGATCATCGGATCACTGGTGGTGGTACTCGGGCTCGTCGCGGCCTACGTCGGCTGGCACCTTTACCAGAAGCTGACGACTAACACCGTCACCGCATATTTCCCTGCCGCCAACGCGCTCTATGCCGGTGACAAAGTCCAGATCATGGGCTTGAAGGTCGGCGCCATCGACAGCATCCAGCCGGCCGGCGACAAGATGAAGGTCATCTTCCACTACGAGAACAACTACAAAGTCCCTGCGGATGCCCAGGCGGTCATCCTCAACCCCACCCTGGTGGCCTCGCGAAGCATTCAATTGGAGCCGCCGTACAAAGGCGGCCCGGTGCTCCGCGATGGCGCGGTGATCCCGCTCGAACGCACCAAGGTGCCGACGGAATGGGACGAGCTGCGCAACAACATCACCCACATCATTTCCCAGCTGGGCCCGACCTGCCCCCGGGAATCCGGTGAGGGCTGCACGGTTCTGCAGCGCGAGGGGCCCTTCGGTGAAGTCATCGAGTCGTTCGCCAACGGGCTGGCCGGCAAGGGCAAGCAGTTCAACACCACGCTGAACAACCTCTCGCAGGCGCTGAACGCGCTGAACGAGGGCCGCGGCGACTTCTTTGCGGTGGTGCGCAGCCTGGCGCTGTTCGTCAACGCCTTGCACCAGGACGACCAGCAGTTCGTGGCGTTGAACCAGAACCTGGCATCGTTCACCACACGGCTCACCCACTCCGATCAAGACCTGTCCAACGCGCTACAACAGATCGACTCGCTGCTCACCACGGTGCGACCGTTCCTCGACAAGAACCGCGAGGTGCTCAGCACGGACCTCAAGAACCTGGAGATCGTGACCAACACGCTGCTTCAGCCAGATCCGCTGAACGGGTTGGAAACGGCCCTGCACGTGCTTCCGACAGCAGCGGCGAACGTCAATCAGATCTACCACCCGTCCCACGGTTCGGTTGTTGCCATTCCGGCGATCACCAACTTCGCCAACCCGATGCAGTTCATTTGCAGCTCGATCCAGGCCGGCAGCAGGCTGGGCTATCAGGAGTCGGCCGAACTGTGTGCCCAGTACCTGGCGCCGATTCTCGACGCGATCAAGTTCAATTACCTTCCGTTCGGGCTGAACCTGTTCAGCACCGCCGAGGCGCTGCCGAAGGAGGTTGCGTACTCAGAACCGCGGCTGCAACCGCCGAACGGCTACAAGGACACCACCGTTCCGGGTATCTGGGTGCCGGATACGCCGTTGTCGCACCGCAATACGCAAACGGGTTGGATCGTCGCGCCTGGGATGCAGGGAACCCAGGTGGGGCCGGTCACGGCCGGGCTGATGACCCCCGAATCGCTGTCCGAGCTCATGGGCGGCCCGAACATCCAGCCGGTTCAGTCGAACCTGCAGACGCCGCCCGGCCCGCCGAACGCGTACGACGAGAACCCGATCCTGCCGCCCATCGGATTGGTTGCGCCGGTGCCGGTCCAGCCGCCGCCGCCGGGGCCGGAAGTCCGGCCGGGACCGGTGGCTCCGACGCCGGGCCCGGGCCCGGGGAACGCACCGGCACCGGCACCGGCACCGGTCGGAGCGCCGCTGCCCGCTGAGGCAGGAGCGGGTCAGTGAGCCGGGTGACGCGTGTGACCGGGCTGCTGCGCCGCCGGGCGTGGCAGGGACTGGTGCTGCTGGTAGCCGCACTGATGCTGAGTTCATGCGGGTGGCGCGGCATCTCCAACGTGACGATTCCGGGCGGCCCGGGCAGCGGGTCGGACGCGTACACGATCTATGTGCAGATGCCGGACACGCTGGCCATTAACGGCAACAGCAAGGTGATGGTCGCCGACGTCTTCGTCGGGTCGATCAAAGATATCCAGCTGAAGAACTGGATTGCCACCCTGACTTTGGGTGTGTCCAAGCAAACCAAGCTGCCCAAGAACGCGCTGGCCAGGATCGGCCAGACCAGTCTGCTGGGATCTCAGCACGTCGAGTTGCTCTCGCCGCCGAACCCGTCACCGGAGCTGCTCAAGGACGGCGACACCATCCCGCTGAAGAATTCGTCGGCCTTCCCTACGACCGAGCAGACACTGGCGAGCCTCTCGCTGGTCTTGCGCGGTGGCGGCATCCCCAACCTGGAAACGCTGCAGAACGAGGTCTACAACATCCTCAACGGGCGCGGCCCACAGATCCGCGCATTCCTCGGCAAACTGGACACCTTCACCCGCCAGCTGAACGAGCAGCGCGATGACATCACGCACGCGATCGACTCGACCAACCGGCTGTTGACGTATGTGGGCGGCCGAAACGACGTCCTCGAGCGCGTGCTGACCGACGTTCCGCCGCTGATCAAGCATTTCGCCGACACGCAGAATCTGCTGATCAACGCCGTCGATTCGGTCGGAAGGCTGAGCCAGGTCACCGCGCAGTACGTGGGTGAAGCGCGCGGGCCCCTGCATCAAGACCTGGTAGCCCTGGAATGCCCACTGCGGGAACTCGGGCGAGCATCGCCGTATCTGATCGGCGCGCTGAAACTTATCCTCACTCAGCCGTTCGACATCGACACCGTTCCGAAGATGTTCCGCGGTGACTATGTGAACGTGAACCTGACGCTGGACGTCACCTATAGCGCGGTAGACAACGCGTTCCTGACCGGTACCGGATTGTCGGGCGCACTACGCGCACTCGAGCAGTCGTACGGACGTGATCCCGCGACGATGATTCCCGACGTCCGCTACACGTCGAACCCGAATGACGCCCCCGGCGGGCCACTGGTGGAAAGGGCGGAGAGAGGGCAATGCTAACTCCCTTCATCAGACGCCAGCTGATCCTGTTCACGATCATGACGGTGGTTGTACTGCTCGTGCTGGGTGTGTACTACCTGCGGGTCCCGAGCCTGGTGGGCATCGGCCGCTACACCCTCAAGGCCGAGCTGCCGGCATCGGGCGGCCTGTACCCGACGGCCAATGTGACCTATCGCGGCATCACCATCGGCAAGGTCACGTCCGTCGAACCGACCAAGACCGGCGCCGAAGCGACGATGAGCATCGACAGCGACTACAAGATCCCGATCGACGCGACCGCGAACGTGCATTCGGTGTCGGCAGTCGGTGAGCAGTACCTGGACCTGGTGTCGAAAGGTGGCAAGCAGGGCAAGTATTACGCCGACGGGCAGACCATCACCTGCGGTTCGGGTCCGGACTGCAAGAACACCGTGCCCGAGGAGATCGGGCCGGCGCTGGACACGGCCAACCGCGGGTTGGCGAAGCTGCCCAAGGACAAGATCAGCTCGCTGCTCGACGAGACGGCGCAGTCGGTCGGCGGGTTGGGCCCGGCCCTGCAACGGCTCGTCGACTCCACTCAGGCGATCGTCGGCGATTTCAAGACCCAGATCAACGACGTCAACGACATCATTCAGCACTCCGGGCCGGTAATTGACAGTCAGGTGCAGTCGGGCGACGCCATCGAGCGCTGGGCCCGCAACCTGAACAGCCTGGCCCGGCAGTCTGCCGAACGGGACCAGAACCTGCGCAGCATCCTGCGGCAGGCCGCGCCGACGGCCGACCAGGTCAACGAGGTATTCAGCGACGTCCGGGAATCGCTGCCTCAGGTGCTGGCGAACCTCGAGGTCGTCATAGAAATGCTCAAGCGCTACAACAAGGGCGTCGAGCAGGCGCTGGTGTTCCTGCCGCAGGGCGCGGCGATCGCGCAGACGGTGTCCGCGCCGTTCCCGAACATGGCCGCGCTGGACATCGCGCCGTCGATCAACCTGCCGCCGCCCTGCCTGACCGGCTTCATCCCGGCATCGCAATGGCGGTCTCCGGCCGACACTAGCCTCGCGCCGCTGCCGACCGGTACATACTGCAAGATTCCGATGGAGACCCCGGCGAACAGCGTGCGCGGATCGCGCAACATTCCGTGTGTCGACGTACCCGGAAAGCGCGCCGCCACACCCCGCGAGTGCCGCGACCCCAAGCCGTACGTCCCGCTGGGCACCAACCCCTGGTACGGCGACCCAAACCAGATCCTGACCTGCCCGGCGCCCGCGGCTCGCTGTGATCAGTCCGTGCGGCCGGGCATGGTCATTCCGGCGCCGTCGATCAACACCGGCCTGAACCCGGCGCCGGCCGACCGGTTGCCACCCGGCGGTCTGACGCCACCCCCGACCAGTGACCCGTTGCAACGGCCCGGCTCAGGTACCGTGCAGTGCAACGGACAACAGCCCAACCCGTGTGTCTACACTCCGAGCGGTCCTCCCACGGCGGTATACAACCCTCAGAGCGGCGAAGTGGTAGGGCCCGACGGCGTGAAGTACTCCGTCGAAAACTCGACCAAAACAGGAGACGACGGATGGAAGGAGATGCTGGCACCAGCCGGCTGAACCCCACCGACGCGGACGATTCACCTGAATCCGAGGCAGAACAGGTCACCAGCGTGATCGACACCGAGGATTCCCCGGAATCGCAGTCTGACCAGGTCACTACCGAAGCGACGGTCGAAGATCCATTGGAGTCCGGAACCGCGGCTGACCAACCGGCGGCCGGGGGTAAGCCATCGCGGCTCGGTCGCGGCTGGCTGGCCGCCATCACCGCGGCGCTGCTACTGGCCGCCGCCGGCCTCGGTGTCGGCGGCTATCTGGCGCTGCGTTCGCACCACGAAAGCCAGACGATAGCGCGCAACAACGCCGCGGCGCTCAAAGCGGCATCGGAGTGCATCGCGGCGACGCAGGCGCCGGACACCAACGCAATGGCCGAGGCCGAACGGAAGATCGTCGAGTGCGGCACCGACGAATACCGCTCCCAGGCCCTGATGTACACCAGCATGCTCATGCAGGCCTATCAAGCCGCAAACGCGCATGTCCAAGTTGTGGATAACCGCGCTGCGGTCGAGCGCACCAACGACAACGGGTCGGTCAATGTCCTGGTCGCCCTGCGCGTCAAGGTGTCCAACAGCGCTGCCCAGAACCAGGAAATCGGGTACCGGCTGCGGGTGACGATGATGCCTGTGGAAGGCCAGTACAAGGTTTCCAGGGTCGAATCGGTGACGAAGTGACATTGCTGGTCGAGGAGACTCAGACCACGGTTGCCACCCCAGAGTCATCGGAGCCGGCCTTGGCGCCCTGGCACGTTCGCGCGGGTGCTTTCGCGATCGACGTCCTGCCTGCGATGGCGGTGGTGACCACGATGCTGCTGGTCTTTTTCACCGTGCCGCTGCGCAGCGCGTGGTGGTGGGTATGCCTTTCCGTTGCCGGAGTTGCCTTTTTACTGATGCTGATCAACCGGTTGTTGCTACCGGTGGTCACCGGCTGGAGCTTGGGACGCGCGTTCTGCGGAATCGCGGTGTCACGTCGCGACGGCAGCGCACCGGGGCCGTGGACGCTGCTGCTGCGCGACGTGGCGCATCTCCTTGACACCGCTTCGTTGCTGGTGGGATGGCTATGGCCACTCTGGGATCCCGGTCGCCGGACATTCGCCGACATGTTGGTGGGCACTGAGGTACACCGCGTCGAAGGCGACCGCCGGCCACGCATCATCGGGAGCTGGACCGCACTGGTGGTGCTGATCGCGGCGGCGCTCTGTATGGATGGCGCCCGCGTCAGTTATGCGGTGGTGTACACCCAGCAACAGGCGACCGACCGGACGCGCGCGGAGATCGCAATTGAGGGCCCCAAGATGGTCGCGCAGATGCTGACGTACGACCCGAAATCCCTACGCGACGATTTTGCGCGTGCCCTATCGCTGGCTACCGACAAATATCGCCCACAACTCGCCCACGAGCAGGACGTGGTGCGAAAGGGCCAGCCCGTGATCAACGAGTACTGGGCGACCGACGGCGCGATTCAGTCGGCCGGTCCGGATTGGGCGAAGATGCTGGTGTTCCTGCATGGCCGCCGCGGCGATGGGGCCGACCAGCGCTATATCACCGCCGGTGTTCGAGTTGCTTTTGTCAAAGGCGCAGACGGCCGTTGGCGTATCGACGACCTCACCGTTCTGAGCAGGCCGAAACCGCCGCGGGAGGGAAGATGAGCCCCCGCCGCAAGTTTCGGCCCAACGAGAGGCCGTTGTTGGCCGCGCAGGCCGCGCCGTCGCCTAGGCGGCGGTGGGAGTGGCCGCTCGTTGCCACGGTGGTGGTGCTGCTGACGGTGGCGGCGATCACCGCATCCACCCTGATGCTGATCTCCCATGAATCGCATCGGCGCGCCGCGCAGAAGGACCGCGAGGTGCTCAGCTACGTGACCTGGTTCATGAGCGGCTTCACGACCATCGATCCGTATCACGCGAACGATTACGTCGACCGGATATTGGCGCAGGCGACCGGCGAATTCGCCAAGCACTTCCGGGAGACGGCCAACGAGACACTGCTCACCATCGCCCGCGCCGAGCGGACGACGGGCACTGTCCTCGCCGACGGGGCCGGCGTGGAACGGTGGAACGACGACGGCACCGCTACCGTGTTGGTGGCCACTGACGTCACCTCGAAGTCCGCCGATGAAAACCAGGTATTCCATAACATCGATCGCTGGACCGTAACCGCTAAGCAGGAAGGGAATCAGTGGAAGATCAGCAGCCTGCTGCAGGTGATCTGACGGCCGACGCGGTTTCAGCAACCGACGTTACCGAGACCGCCGAAGTCGACACCGAACAAGCCGAACCCGACGAAAGCACCGTTGCCACTGCAGAATCCGGCGGTACCTCCGAAAAGGACGACGGTGAGGCGGCGAAAGCCGAGGAGCGCGAAAAAAAAGCCACACCCAAGGGCAAGAAGAAGGCGGCAAAGCCTAAGAAAGACCGTGATCCCCGGGCCAAGCGACTTCGCGGGAAACGCGTCGCCGTCGCGATCGCGGTGGTGGCGAGCCTGCTGTTCGTCGGCTCCGCGGCGTTCGCGGGCGCAACCATGCATGCGTACCTATCCGAACGCGCAACTGTCGCAACCAAACTCAAAGTGGCGCGCACTGCGGCCGCCGCCATCACGACGCTGTGGTCCTACACGCCGGAGAACATCGACACCCTCGCGGACAGGGCAGCGAAATATCTCTCCGGAGACTTTGCGGCTCAGTACCGGAAGGTCATGAGCGAGATCGCGTCGCCCTACAAACAGCACAAGATCACCAGCAGCACCGAAGTCACCGGCGCGGCCGTCGAATCGCTCGTGGGCCCCAACGCCATCGCGATCGTGTACACCAACACGACTTCCAAAAGTGCACTGAAGAAGAACATTCCCGGCCTGCTGTACCTGGCCTACCGGGTCAACATGACGCGTGACGATCATGGCCGCTGGCTGGTGACCAGGATGTCGACCGTTACCTCCGTGAATATGACGCCTCAGCTGTAGCCGGCCGGAGCGCATGCCCGTCACCTCGCCGGTATCCGAACGGCGGACCGTCACGGCACTGTTGTTGCTGACCTTTGCCACCGGCCTGGCGGACTCGATCAGCATCCTGGTGCTGGGCCATGTGTTCGTCGCGAACATGACCGGCAACGTGATTTTCCTTGGCTTCTGGCTGGCCCCGAAAACCAGCATCGACCTCACCGCGGTGGTGGTGGCCCTGCCGACGTTCGTCTGCGCCACCGTGCTGAGTGGCCGCTTGACACGGCAATTCGGTGATCGGACACGCCCGTGGCTGACGGCGGTGTTCGGTATCGAGATAACGCTGTTGGTGACGATGTCGGTGCTGGCGGGCACCGGGATGTTGCGCTATGGCGACAACACCAAGCTCATCCTGATCGGTTGTCTCGCAGTGACTTTCGGCCTACAGCATGCCACTGCCCGGCAGTTCGGGATCCAAGAGCTCAGCACCACGGTGTTGACGTCGACGATCGTCGGTCTCGGAGTGGACAGCCGGCTGGCCGGCGGCACGGGCGCACGGGGAAGGTTGCGCCTCAGCGTCGTGTTGACGATGTGCGCCGGTGCGGCGGTCGGCGCGACGATGTCACGCTTCGTCGTCGCTCCGGTATTCGCGCTGGCGGCGGCGGTGATTGCGGTGAGTATGCTGATCTTTCGCTTCGGTTAGTTGACGTGGCGACCCGCCGCGCCGGGCCAGTTGACATGGCGACCCGCCTCGCCAGGCTAGTTGAACGCGAGCCAGCTCGGCAGCGCCCGCTCATGCGAGTCGCAGAGAACCTGGCGGGTGTCGCAAGAGCCCCGCGGCGACCCAGCACCGGCCCACATGCCTCCGGTGTCGCGGCGCAGCACGATGGCCGATGACCCACCGCCGTCGAGCAGGATCGCCGTGTCGCTGCCCAGACCGCGGAACAGGTCCTGGATGTTGTCGGGCGTGTAGTTGCCGCCCTCGAAGATGTACATCTCGTCCCGCTGCTTCACGTAGGCGAGAGCCGTCCGCGCGGCGCTGGGACCACCGTCGTGCAGCTGCCCGGTCTTGCCGGGGGACAACAGCCCGATCCCGGCGACCGCCACGAACCGCTCGTTCTTGTTGAGCAGATCCTGAATGACCGGAGTTGCGGCGTCATAGTCCTGGGTTCCCTTGGGCCGCAACACGTACGGCGCACCTCCGGCCGGCAGGATCATCGTCGTCAACGACGTCCAGCTCTCACCGCCGCCGGACAGTCCCTGTTTGCCGGGGTAGGCGACGGTTCCGGTCACGGCTTGGTTGGCCCGGCCCTGGCCGTGGGTGTTGTCCACGAAAGCGCCCAGCGGTGAACTGCACCCGGTCGACCTCCAGGTGCCGCCCTTCTGCGGACGCACGTCGAAGAAGTTCGCGTTGATCGCGATCGTCGGTTGCCCCATCCGCTGCCACGCCTGCAGCGGCGCGTAGGTCTCCGAGGCCTGCCACAGCCCCTCGCCGGTGCGGGCACCCGGGTTGTTCTCGCAGCGCGCCTGGTCGCCTTGGTGGGTGTCGACCAGTAGGTGCGGCTGAAGTCGCTGCGACGCATTCTTGATGACCATCAGGTGGCCGCCGTTGTTCATCTCGTACCAGCTGCCACCGCCGTTCAGCATCGGCGTGGGGTGGCCGGGGCCGAAGTTGTAGACCAGGTACGAGCCCTTGGTGGTGGCGATCGCGCTCTCCAGCATCTCCCGGCCGTCAGCGGCGCGGGCCACGGGCCGGCCAGTCGTGACAGCCAGCGTCGCGCACACAGCCAATGCTGCGCAGCAAGCGGCCAGCCGGCGCAAGCCGGCAGCTGGTGTCAGCACGTTAGCCCTTTCGGCCCGGACGCGATAGCAACATCCAAGCATCAGTCACACCAGTCACACTGTCAACTTTGGTAACAGGCCCGTGACGGTTGGGCGGCACTGCAGTTTCAGCAGGCTTTCCGTGTGAGCTGATGGCGTTGAGCGTGAGCTGATGGCGTTGAGTGTGTATCCACGGCTTTGCGAGTGAAGTGACGGTGCAAATCCGGGCCGATCGACGCCCTGGACTCACGCCAAAAGCCAACGATTCACGCGCAAAGCCAACGATTCACACCCAAAGGCCGCCTGCACGTTGACGGGTAGTACGGCCTGCAATTACGTTTGCTCGCTTGGGCTTTCGAGTTCGGGTTCCGGCGCGCTCTGCGGATGGGCAACCGCCCTCGCATCAGCACTGGTATCGCGCTTACTTTTCTGCGCTTGATGTTGCGCTTGGTGCGCCTCGGCAATCGCCAGACCGACCGCCCCCGGGAGCCGGTGAAAGCCGCTGCGGTCATAGATGCGCGTGGTGATGCCGCCCAGCAGCAACCCGATGACCAATCCGATGGCCGTCATCAGCAACGCCTGGGACAGACCGGCGTTCCCAACGCCGTTCAGATACAGCAGCGACCGCACGCCCAGGAAGACCTGGTGCATCGGCTCGAACTTCGCGAGCCAGCGGAAGAAGGTCGGCACCGCTTCCAGGGGCACCGTAGCGCCCGCCGACGGCAAGCCCAGAATCACGAAGATCAGCATGCTGAACAGCATTCCCATCGAGCCCAGCACCGCGATCAGCGAACTCGACGTGATACCCACCGCGCTGATGGCGAACACGCCGAAGATCCACAGTTGCCAGCCGCGGTCGACGGGCATGCCGAGCCCGTGGGCGATCGCCAGGTATACCGCGGAGGTAAGCAGCGCCAGCACGACCATCAATCCCCACTTGACCAACAGCGTGCGGAATCGGGAGATGCTGATCAGCTCGGCGAAGCGATAGACGGGACCGAATTCGGCCGGCACATAGCCGAGCATCGAGTCCACCAGCGTGCTGACCACGATGCTGCCGGTAAAGCCTGCCAACAGCAGCAACAGCGCGTAATAGAAAGCCGACAGGCCGTTGCCGGTGCCGTTGGGCAGCGGGTTGTACACCGCGGACTTGACGTCGATCGGGCTGGCGAGCCCCAACGCCGACGCTCCGGTCAGCGGTGCGCCGCCCGTCTGGGCCGCGACCTCCTCCGAAACATACTGACCCACTTGGGCATTGGCTTTGGCCATGGCCTGGGAGAGGGTCTGCCCGGCGATGCTCGAGCCCAGTGTGCCGGCGCGCTGGTTGGTCAGGATCGTGACCGACGGCCGGTTCGGGCGGTTGGGCGTTACCGAGCTCTCGCCGAATTCGCGAAGATTGGTCGAGAAGTTCACCGGAATGAACAGTTCGCCGTAAACCTTCGCGGTGTCCATCAGCCGCTTCGCCTCGTCGGGGTGCACCACCCGCACATCGAACTTGTTCTTGTCCAACCCGGCGGTCAGGCCGTCGACGATCTTTGCGCCCGCGGGGCCGGCGTCCTCGTTGACCACGGCGATCGGGAAGTGGCGCAGGTTGGTCGTCGGGTTCAGGATGCCGCCCAGGTAGAGGGCACACAGCGCTGACATCAGGGCCAGCGTGATGACGATCGGCGCCCCCCAGAACCGCACGGTCCGTATTGCCTTCAGCGGGTTGGGCGCCGCGTGCCGCGGCTGTGTTTGAGGCATGCGGGCTCCTCTCTGTCGCGCCCACTCTATGTGGTGCTATCGACGTGCGGTGCTACCGACCGAGCGTGGCATGCATCTCCCAGACCAGCGCTTCCGACGGCTCGCTCGCGGTCACCCGCCGCCCGTCGTCGTCAGCAAGCCGGACCGCGTCGCCTTCGTCTAGCTCGCCTGCCCCTTCCAGCGTGAGCCGGCCGCGCGGCACGAACAGATGCAGATAGCGAGCCGCGGGCAGGGTGACCATGTCGCCGGGCTGCAAGCGGGCGGCGTGCAGCGCGACGCTGCGGTTGTGCAGGGTGATGGGCGCGTCGTGCCCGGGAATGCCGGACGCGATCGTCGTCAGGCGACCGGCCAACACGTCCTCGTCGATTTCGTGCTGCTGATAGCTCGGGGTGATGCCGGCCTGGTCCGGCATCACCCACATTTGCACGAAATGCACCGGTTCCGTGAGTGATTCATTCTTTTCGGAATGCAGGATCCCGCTGCCGGCCGACATCCGTTGCGCCAGCCCGGGGTAGATCACCCCGCGATTGCCGGCTGAATCCCGGTGCGTGAGCTCACCCTGCAGCACCCAGGTCACGATCTCCATGTCGCGGTGCGGGTGGGTGTCGAATCCCGTTGCGGGCGACACGATGTCGTCGTTGTTCACCAGCAGTACCCCGTAATGGGTGTTGTCGGGATCGTAGTGGCCGCCGAACGAGAACGAATGCCTTGACTCGAGCCACGATGTCGTGGTGACCGCCCGGTCGGCCGCGCGTCTTATCTGCACGGCTCTACAGTAGTAAGCCTTGCGCATGGCGCAGGGCGGCGTCCAGCTCGGGCAGAGTCAGGCCCTCGGTGCCGCCCAGGTGGATCTCGATCTGGTACTCCGGCTGGCCGTGCCGTCCGAAAATCGGCAGCACGACGAATTCCGTTGACGCCAGCTCTTTTTCGAGGGCATCCGTGACCGAGCGCAGCGTCACCATGCTCATCAGCGTAGTGAGCTGATGGGTCACCCGTGCGGTCGGCTCCAACGATGCCAGCACACTGGCCAGCCGGTGGTGCAGCGATTGGTGCTCATCGTCGAACCGCCACGCGCCGTAGCCGCGGGCCCTGATATCGGCAAGAACGCGAAGATGCTGCGCGATTTGGCCGGTCGTCAGCCGAGGCGTCACTCGGCGCAGCCACGACGCGACGAAATCGTCGTCGCGCCAGGCCATCGCAACCAAACCGAACGGCGGGTCGATGGGGAAGCGCTGCCCGACGGCGTGCTCGCCGTCGGTGCCATGGCCGAACGCGTCGACGGTGGTGAGGTGCCGATCGCCGATCTTCGACATCGAGCACCCTGCGCCGAGGGCCTCATGCAGGTAGCGCAGCGCGTCCCGCCCGCGGTCCAGCAATGGGAACTGCGTCCGCAAGCCGTGTACCAATCCGAACAACCCGCTGCCCAACGTGTAGCGGCGGTCCTCGCGCCGAGCTACCCATGACTGCCGTTCGAGCTCAGCGAGCACCAGCGCGCAGGTTGACGTGCTGATGCCGCATTCCTTTGCGAGTTCGGCCGACGTCCGTCCTTGCGGCGCATCGGCCAGCGCGACCAGTACGTCCATCACCCGGCGGGTGGGCGGTGACTTGACGGTTGACGGATTCACTGGCAGCTTCCTAGCATGCTTCCTAAATCTTAGATGAGTAATCCTAATATTAGGAGAACCACTGTTCAAAGTGGGGGTGTGGGGTCCCGGCTCCATGGGGTTGATCGCACTGCGCGGGGTCGTTGATCACCCAGAGCTGGAACTTGTCGATCTGGTGGTCCACAGCGATGCCAAGGTGGGCCGGGACGCCGGTGACTTATGCGGAATCGCGCCAGTGGGCGTGCTGGCAACACAGGATCCGGGACCGATGCTTGCCGGCGAGGCCGACGTAGTGGTGTACGCCGCGGCGGCTAACCTGCGTCCGCTGGACGCGGTCGCGGACATGGTGTCGATCTTGCGAGCCGGTAAGAATGTGGTGTCGTGTTCGGTGGTGCCGCTGGTGTTTCCCGACGCGGTCGATGAGGCGTTCACGGAACCGTTACGGCAGGCCGCGTTGGACGGCGGCGTGTCCTTCTTTACTACCGGCATCGACTCCGGGTTTGCCAATGACATTCTGCCCCTGGTGCTTTCGGGCGTCTCCCGGGTCATCGAATCGGTCCGGGTGACAGAGATGTTCAACTACGCCACATATCCCGACAAAGACGCCGTGTACGAGATTCTCGGCTTCGGCAAGCCGCCGGAGTTCGAGGCTTTCGCCGCCACGCCCGGAGTTTTCACCTTCGGCTGGGGCCCGGTTCTGCACCAGCTTGCGGCCGGACTGGGCTGCAAGATCGACCATATCGACGAGACAGTCGAGCGGGTGCCCGCTCCGGACTCCTTCGACACGCCAACAGGTCGGATCGAGGCCGGGACGATCGCGGCGATGCGGTCGACGCTGACCGGCTACGTCGGCGACAAAGCGACTTTCGTGCTCGATCACGTCACCAGGATGCGCGACGACATCGCCGGCGACTGGCCGCAACCACGCATCTCCATCGAGCCGAAAAACCTCGGCTACGGACCTGCCAGCGGCCAAGGCCTGTACCGCGTCGAAATCGAAGGCTCGCCAAGCATGCGGTGCGAATTCGAGATGGCCGACGACCGCGACCACGACCTGGGCGCGCGTATCGCAGGCGCATCGCGGATGGTCAACGCCATACCGGCGGTGTGCGCGGCGCGTCCCGGTCTGCTTTCCGCCTTGGATCTGCCGCTGGTCACCGGTGCCGGGCTGGTCGGCCCGCTGACGGGTCCGCCACCCGACAGCCGGCTGTTCTGAAGTTCAACGGTTACAAAGAAGCGGGCAAGCCGAACTTCGCGAACAGGCTCTCGTCCAAAAAGGCCACTACGTGCGAAACGCCGTCGGGCGTCATGTCCAGCACATGCAACTGAAAGGGCACATGCACGTCACCCTGGCGCATATACATGGCGGCCGCGGGCTGGCCGTTGGCGATCAACGGGAGCATGCGCATATCGCCCGGCGACTCGGCCGGGCACTGCTGGTGAATGAGCGTGACGATGGCCTGCGGGCCGTGGTACCAGCCGACGTAGGGCGGCATCTCCCAGATGGCCTCGCTGGTGAACATCTCTACCAGCCGGTCGATGTCGTAGGTCTCGAACGCCGCGATGTAGCGGCCCAGCCGATCCCGCGCCTCCGCGGAATCCGGCGCTACCAGCTGATCGTCGGCGCTGGGCCCGACGGCATCCAGCTGAGAGCGGGCCCGCTGCAACAGGCTGTTGACGGCGACCGTGGTGGTGCCGATCGCGTCGGCCACCTCGGCAGCCTTCCACTGCAGGACGTCGCGCAGCAGCAGCACCGCGCGCTGGCGCGGTGAAAGGTGCTGCAGCGCAGCAACAAACGCCAACCGCACCGACTCCCTGGAGCCGACGATCACCGAGGGGTCCGCGGGATCGTCCACAGTCTCGGGCAACGGCTCCAGCCAGGGCACCTCGGGACGCTCCACCAACTCCGCCGTCGGCTCCGAGCTGGACGTGCCCAGCCCGGTCGGCAATGGCCGGCGTGCGCGGCCCTCCAGCGCGCTCAGGCAGGTATTGGTGGCTATCCGGTGCAGCCAGGTTCGCAGCGACGACTTTCCTTCGAAACGGTCGTATGCCTTCCAGGCGCGCAGAAACGTCTCCTGCACCAAGTCCTCCGCGTCGTGCAGCGACCCGGTCATCCGATAGCAGTGCGCGAGCAGTTCCCGACGGTACGGCTCGGCGTGGGTGGAGAACTCGGCATCGAAACTTTCCGCTAGCACACTCACGTCAACGAGGGTACGCAGCGGGGCTGACATGCCCGCGCGCGGAGGCACCGCGGTCTCGTAAGCTGCCCGTAATGACTACCAACCGCACGGAACGGAATTTCGACGGTGTCGGCGGCGTGCGCATCGTTTACGACGTCTGGATGCCGGCGACTCCGCCGAAGGCGGTGGTGGTGCTTGCGCACGGGTTTGGCGAGCATGCGCGGCGCTACGACCACGTCACCCAGCGCTTCGGCGAAGCCGGCCTGGTCACCTATGCGCTGGATCATCGTGGGCACGGCCGCTCCGGCGGCAAGAGGGTGGTAGTGCGGGATATCGCCGAGTTCACCGCGGACTTCGACACCTTGGTGGGTATGGCCAAGCGCGAACATCCCGGCCTGAAATGCGTTGTGCTGGGGCACAGCATGGGCGGTGGGATCGTGTTCGCCTACGGCGTCGAACGCCCCGACAACTACGACTTGATGGTGCTGTCGGCGCCGGCGGTGGCGGCCCAGGAACTGGTGAACCCACTGGTCGCGCTGGCGGCCAAGGGGCTCGGAGTCCTTGCGCCCGGTCTGCCGGTGCAGGAACTGGACTTCACCGCCATATCACGCGACCCGGAGGTGGTGTCGGCGTACGTGAACGATCCGCTGGTGTACCACGGGAAGGTGCCCGCCGGTCTTGGTCGCGCGCTGCTGCAGGTCGGTGAGACGATGCCCCGGCGGGCACCGGCTTTGACGGCGCCGCTGCTGGTGGTGCACGGCACCGACGACCGGCTGATCCCGGTCGACGGCAGCCGCCGGCTGATTCAATGCGTCGGGTCCACCGACGTCGAGTTGAAGGAATATCCCGGGCTTTACCATGAGGTCTTCAATGAGCCGGAGCGCAACCAAGTGCTCGACGACGTGGTCACCTGGATCACCAAGCGGCTCTGACTGAGATGTCGTACCGCTCGCGTACTTTGACGCTATGACCGACGACAAGATGCTGGCCCGCATCGCCGCACTGCTACGTCAGGCCGAAGGCACCGACAACGCCCATGAGGCCGATGCGTTCATGGGCGCCGCCCAGCGGTTGGCGACGGCGGCCTCGATCGACTTGGCAGTCGCCCGATCCCACCAGTCCAACCGATCGGCCGCACAGACGCCCACCCAGCGCACCATCACCATCGGGACCGCGGGTACCCGCGGCTTGCGGACCTATGTGCAGCTTTTCGTCCTGATCGCGTCCGCGAACGACGTGCGCTGCGACGTGGCGTCGAATTCGACCTTCGTCTACGCCTACGGTTTCGCCGAGGACATCGATGCGACGCACGCCCTGTACGCCAGCCTGGTCGTACAGATGGTGCGGGCGTCGGACAGTTATCTCGCCTCGGGCGCACACCGGCCGACGCCGACGATCACCGCTCGCCTCAACTTTCAGCTGGCGTTCGGGGTGCGTGTCGGGCAGCGCCTGGCCGAGGCGCGCGAGCAGGCCCGCCGAGAGGTCACCGAGGACCGCGGCCGCTCGCCCGGCACCGCCATCGCATTGCGGGACAAGGAAATCGAGCTGCAAGATCACTACCGCAGCGCGTCCAAAGCACGCGGCACCTGGCAGGCCACCCGAGCCACCGCCGGGTATTCATCGGCGGCGCGACGCGCGGGAGACCGGGCGGGCAGGCGAGCTCGGCTCGGAAACAGCACCGAGCTGCCTGGGTCTCGGACCGCGCTGGGCCGGTGATACCCGAGCCGGTGACGCCAGCGGAGTCGCCTCGAGATTCCCAGCGCTCCAAAGTTTATGCTGCGGAGGAATTCATCCGGACGCTGTTCGATCGCGCCGCCGAACACGGGTCGCGTGCGATCGACTTCTTCGGCACCCAGTTGACGCTGCCGCCGGAGGCCCGGTTCGGGTCGGTGGCGTCCGTGCAGCGCTACGTCGACGATGTGCTGGCGTTACCGGCGGTTCGGGAGCAATGGCCGGCGGTGTCCTCGCTGCGAGTGCGGGCGCGCCGGGCGGCCACCGCCGCACACTACGAAAACCTTGATGGCGCAGGCGTTATCGCCGTTCCCGACCGTGGCACCGCCGACTGGGCGATGCGCGAACTGGTGGTACTGCACGAGTTGGCGCATCACTTGTGCCAAGCGCAGCCCGCGCACGGCCCGGAGTTCGTCGCAACCATCTGCAGGCTGACCGAGCTGGTGATGGGACCCGAGCTCGGGCACGTGCTGCGTGTCGTCTACGCCAAAGAGGGGGTGCGATGAGCGATCCCGACCTCCGTGCCGCCGAGATCGAAAGTCAGATGACCGATGACGAGCGATTCTCGTTGATTGTCGGCGTGATGGGGGCCAGTGACATGTGGCCGGTGCGCGACGAGCGCATCCCGCCGGGCGTTCCGATGTGCGCGGGTTATGTCCCGGGGATTCCCCGGCTCGGTGTCCCGGCGCTGCTGATGAGTGACGCCGGTCTGGGCGTCACCAACCCCGGATACCGGCCCGGCGACACCGCCACTGCGCTGCCTGCCGGGCTGGCCCTGGCTGCCGGTTTCGATCCGGAGCTCGCCCACGCCGCGGGTGAGGCGATCGGCCGGGAGGCCCGCAGTCGCGGCTTCAACGTGCTACTGGCCGGCGCCATGAACCTGGCACGTGACCCGCGAAACGGCCGCAATTTCGAATACCTTTCCGAGGACCCGCTTTTGACCGGAACCATCGCCGCCGGCTCGGTCAACGGAATACAGCGGCAGGGGGTCATCTCGACGGTCAAGCACTTTTCGCTGAACTCCAACGAGACCAATCGACATTGGCTGGACGCGATCATCGATCCCGACGCGCACCGTGAATCGGACCTGCTGGCCTTCCAGATCGCCATCGAGCGGTCGGCGCCGGGTGCCGTGATGGCCGCCTACAACAAAATCAACGGCGACTACGCCGCGGCCAACGAGGTTCTGCTCAACGAGGTGCTGAAAGGTGCCTGGGGATACCGCGGTTGGGTGATGTCCGACTGGGGCGCGACACCGAGTTGGGAGTGCGCGTTGCATGGCCTCGACCAGGAGTGCGGCGCCCAGCTCGACGCCGTGTTCTGGCAGGCGGAGATGTTTACCGAGCCGCTGCGAGTCGCCTGCGCCGACGGCAGGTTGCCCAGAGAACGCTTGTCGGCGATGGTCCGGCGGATCTTGCGGTCGGTGTTCGCGGTCGGCGTCGACCGGTGGCCGGCTGCTAAGCCGGATACGCCGGATAGCTTGGTGCACAACGAGATTGCGTTGCAGATCGCACGGCAGGGAATCGTGCTGCTGGTCAACCGGGGGGTGTTGCCGCTGGCACCTGAGACGTCGGCGCACATCGTGGTCATCGGCGGCTATGCACAGTTGGGCGTGCCAACCGGCGGCGGGTCCAGTGCGGTCGTCCCCCCGGGCGGTTATGCGGATGTGATTCCGATCGGCGGACCGGGCCTGACCGGCGGAATGCGCAATCTCTATCTGCTGCCGTCGAGCCCGCTCGACGAGCTGAGGAAGCAATTCCCGCGCGCCCAGATCGAGTTCGACCCCGGTCTCAGTCCGGCAGAGGCGGTGCTGGCGGCACGGCGAGCAGACGTCGCGGTCGTGTTCGCGGTCCGCGTCGAGACGGAGGGCTATGACATTGCCGACCTCTCGTTGCCGTGGGGTCAGGACGCGGTGATCGCCGCCGTCGCTGCCGCCAACCCGAACACCGTGGTGGTGCTGGAGACCGGCAACCCGGTGGCCATGCCGTGGCGCGATTCGGTCAATGCCGTTGTGCAGGCATGGTATCCGGGACAGGCGGGCGGCCAGGCCATCGCGGAGATCCTGGCCGGTCGCGTCAACCCGTCGGGTCGGCTGCCGATCACCTTCCCGGCCGGCCTCCACCAGACACCGCGGCCGGAGCTGCCCGGTCTCGGCGAACCGTTCGGGACGCCGACCACCATCGACTACTTCGAAGGCGCCGACGTCGGCTACCGCTGGTTCGCGAAACAGGGTCACGAGCCGATGTTCGCATTCGGCCACGGCCTGTCCTATACCAAGTTCGAGTACCGCGACCTGACCGTCTCCGGCGGTGAGACCGTCACGGCCAGCTTCACCGTCCACAACACCGGCGATCGCAGCGGGGCTGACGTGCCGCAGCTGTACCTGACGGACGCTCCGGACGGGAAACGGTTGCGCTTGTTGGGGTTCCAGCGGGTAGAGCTTCAGCCCGGCGACAACTGCCGGGTGACCATCGCGGCGGAACCGCGCCTACTCGCCCGCTATGACGGCGGTCACTCCGGCTGGCGCATCGCATCGGGCAACTACGCCGTGGCGGTGGGCGCTTCGGCGGCAGCCCCGGAGTTGGCGGCCGAGGTCGAGCTGGCCGGTCGCGTGTTCGGGCGATAACAAGCGACCGGCCTTCCAGACCTACTCGACCGGCACCAGCTCTTCGCCGCAGGTGCAACGGTAGGCCTGGCCGGCGTTCGAGCAGTGGCACTCGTTTTCGATCCGGACCCGGCATCCGCAGCCCTCGTGGCCACACGTCAGCACGGTTCCCGCCTCGTAGTTGGTCATTTCCTGTCCCTTCTGTGTGTCGCTGCTTCGTACACGTATCGAAGCCTATACCCCGTATGGGTATCCGAGCAAGTGTGCAGCCACACATTTCGCCCTGCTACGCCGCACCGCTAGCGTGGGCGCATGGCCGAAAACCCAACGCCACAAGCAGTGGACGCGTTCTTGGACGGCACCGTGGTCGGCGACGATCCGGTGTTGACGGAAGCCCTGACGGCCAGCCAGGCGGCCGGATTGCCTCCGATCGCCGTCTCGGCCCAGCAGGGCAAGTTCCTGTGCCTGCTGGCCGGTGCGATGCAGGCGCGCCGCATCCTCGAGCTCGGCACATTGGGCGGCTTCAGCACCATCTGGCTGGCCCGCGGCGCCGGTCCGCAGGGACGCGTGGTGACGCTGGAGTACGAACCCAAGCACGCCGACGTCGCACGAGCCAACCTGGAACGGGCCGGTGTGGCAGACCGGGTGGAGGTTTTGGTCGGTGCCGCGCTGGACACGTTGCCGACGGTCCGCGGCCCGTTCGATCTGGTGTTCATCGATGCCGACAAAGAGAACAATCTGGCCTACCTCGACTGGGCGATCCGTCTGTCCCGTCCCGGCTCGATCATTGTGGTGGACAACGTCATTCGGGACCGCCACATCCTGACGGAGTCGGCTGACCCCAGGGTCACGGCGACGCGCCAAACCCTGCAGGTGATGGGAGAGCACCCCCGGCTGGACACCGCGGTGCTGCAGACCGTCGGGGCCAAGGGCTGGGACGGTTTCGCGATCGCGGCCGTGCGCTAGCTGTGCCGAGCAGACACAAAATCGCCCAATTTCGCACGGAAATAGGCGATTTTGCGTCTGCTCACCAAGTTAGCGCGGACTCAGGTCTTTGACCGCTTGTTCGGCTGAGGTGACCTCGGTGATCCGCAGCGCCGTCTCACCGGCGTACAAGGCCGCGCGGTCAACCCACGAATCCGGCATCCGGCGAACCGGCGCCGCCGGTGTGAACAGCGGGCGGCGCGGTGACTGCAGGCGCAGCACGCCGCCCAGGTCGCGGTAGAGCGGCGCGGACAGCGGGCGACTCGCCGCGTTCAGTCTCGCCGGAATTGCCTTGGCCCACCCGTCCTCGCGGCACCAGCGCCGGGTTGCGGCGTTGGGCACCACGCGGTGCCGGAGCGGCCAGGTGACCCCGAACAGGTCGGTCTCGATCGTCTTGTCCGCGTTTATGATTCGCCGTTGGTACTCGCGGTTGGCGTCGGCCTCGTCGGTGAGTAGGAATCGCGTTCCGGCGATGACGCCACTGGCGCCCGCGGCCAGGGCGGCTCGGGTGTCGGCGCCGTCGGCGATTCCACCGGCCACGAACACCGGCCGATCTCCCGCAGCGGCCAGCGCTTGCGGCAGGAAGTCCATGGCCGGCTCGGTTCCGACCAGGTGACCCCCGGCTTCTCGGCCCTGCGCGATCAAGCCGTCGGCACCCCAGGCGACGGCGCGGCGTGCCTGCGTTGCAGTACCGACCATCACGAAGACGAAAATCCCCGCGTCACGCAGATGCTCGATAAGGCTGCGCGTTTCGCCGAAAGCCAGCACGGCGACGTCAATGCGGCTGTCGACACACACTTCGACGTGGCGGCGACCAACGAAGCGCATCAACAGGTTTACCGCGACCGCGCGGCCGGGTGCCGCAGCGCGCACCCGATCGATCCGGCTACGCAGTTGCCACGGCGTGGTCAGGCCCAGTGTGCCCAGCCCGCCAGCCTTGGCGACGGCGGCGGCCAGCGCCGAACCGGCCAGCCCGCCGCCCATGCCCGCCTGTCCCACCGGAACGTCCAGGCGCAGCCGGTCAAGAACGTCCATGAGACTCCCTGCGGCGAGGGTGCACAAAATGCCAATGACTCCCGGCGTGTCGTGTACAAACGTGCACGCTCGCAACGACGTCCACTAGCCGCAGACCGCGCCGACCGCGGCTGAGCCGACGAGCTTGACGTACTTGGCCAGCACGCCGGTGGTGTAGCGCGGCGGTGGAGGACTGAAATCCTCTTGCCGAGACGCGAATTCGGCCGGATCAGCCAGCACGTCGAGTGTTTGGCTGGCGACGTCGAGACGGATCCGGTCGCCGTCGCGCAGGAAGGCGATGGGCCCGGCGTCGACGGCTTCCGGTGCGATGTGGCCCACACACAGGCCGGTCGTTCCGCCGGAGAACCGGCCGTCGGTCAGCAACAGCACGTCCTTGCCCAGCCCGGCGCCCTTGATGGCGCCGGTGATGGCCAGCATCTCGCGCATCCCCGGGCCACCCTTGGGGCCCTCGTAGCGGATCACCACCGCATCGCCCGCGGTGATGGTGCCGTCCTCGAGGGCATCGAGGGCAGCCCGCTCGCCGTCGAAAACCCTTGCGGTGCCTTCGAACACGTCGGAATCGAAACCGGCCGACTTGACCACCGCGCCCTCCGGCGCCAGCGATCCGCGCAGGATGGTGATGCCTCCGGTCGGGTGCAGCGGGTTGTTCAGCGCGCGCAGCACCTTCCCGTCGGGGTCGGGCGGGGCGATGTCGGCCAGGTTCTCGGCCACCGTCTTGCCGGTCACCGTCAGGCAATCGCCGTGCAGCAGGCCGGCGTCAAGCAGCGTTTTCATTACCACCGGGACACCGCCGATGTGGTCGACGTCGACCATCACGTGCTGACCGAACGGCTTGACGTTGGCCAGGTGTGGCACCTTCGACCCGATGCGGCTGAAGTCGTCGAGGGACAGCGCGACGCCGGCTTCTTGCGCGATGGCCAGCAGGTGCAGCACCGCGTTGGTGGAGCCGCCGAATGCCATCACCACGGCGATCGCGTTCTCGAACGCCTCGCGGGTGAGGATGTCGCGGGCGGTGATGCCGCGGCGCAGCAGCTCGATGACGGCCTGACCGCTTCGGCGGGCGAACCCGTCGCGTCGGCGGTCGGTCGCCGGCGGTGCCGCGCTGCCCGGTAGCGACATGCCCAGCGCTTCGGCGGCGCTGGCCATCGTGTTGGCGGTGTACATGCCGCCACACGCGCCCTCGCCGGGGCAGATCGCCCGCTCGATGGCGTCGACGTCCTCGCGGCTCATCAATCCGCGCGAGCACGCGCCGACCGCCTCGAACGCGTCGATGATGGTGACCTCACGCTCGCTGCCGTCGGAGAGCTTGGCCACCCCGGGCAGGATCGAGCCGGCGTAGAGGAACACCGACGCCAGGTCCAGCCGCGCGGCGGCCATCAGCATCCCGGGCAGGGACTTGTCGCAGCCGGCCAGCAGCACCGACCCGTCCAGCCGCTCGGCCTGCATCACGGTTTCGACGCTGTCGGCGATCACTTCGCGAGACACCAGCGAGAAGTGCATGCCCTCGTGGCCCATCGAGATTCCGTCGGAAACCGAGATGGTCCCGAACTCCAGCGGATACCCGCCCGCCGCGAACACGCCTTCCTTGACCGCCTTGGCCAAGCGGTCCAGGGACAGATTGCACGGCGTGATCTCGTTCCAGGAGGAGGCGACGCCGATCTGGGCCTTGGCGAAGTCTTCGTCCCCCATGCCTACCGCCCGCAGCATGCCACGGGCGGCGGCCTTCTCCAGGCCGTCGGTGACGTCGCGACTGCGGGGCTTGATGTCAGGGGTCATCGTCCCAGTATGCGGGTGTGTAACCAGCGGAAATCTGGCGGGTATACCCCGTTAGGGTATATTGGCCGCGTGACTCCCGAGCACGGATATTCGCAACAGAAGGACGACTACGCCAAGCGGCTGCGCCGCATCGAAGGGCAAGTGCGTGGAATCGCCCGGATGATCGAAGATGACAAGTACTGCATCGACGTCCTCACCCAGATCAGCGCCGTCAACAGCGCGCTGCGGTCGGTGGCTCTCAACCTGCTCGACGAGCACCTGAACCACTGCGTGACCCGCGCGGTAGCCGAAGGCGGCAGCGAGGCCGATAACAAGCTGGCCGAAGCGTCCGCGGCCATCGCACGCCTGGTTCGTTCATAATCGCGCGGGCGTGTTGAACCGCCCAGGTGGTTAAAACACGTCGTGGCAGTGCGTACGGTATGGGTCAGCGTGATCCGGCCGGGTACAAAAATGCTGTCCGCGGATCCCACACCCTTGAAAAGCCGATGATCGAAACCGAAACCGCCCCCGCACCCGCACGAACGTGGACGCCACGGATCGCGGTGCAACTATCCGTGCTGGCCGCCGCGGCCTTCATCTATGTCACGGCCGAACTTCTGCCGGTGGGCGCATTGGCAGACCCGAAGGCCAGCCCGGTCGAGGCGGGGTTGCTGCTGGCCTTGTATGCCCTGGTGGCGGCGCTGACAACGGTGCCTTTGGTGCGGTGGACGGCGCATTGGCCGCGGCGACGGGCGTTTCTGCTGAGCCTGACGTGCCTGACCATCTCGCAATTGCTGACCGCGCTGGCGCCCAACTTCGCGGTACTGGCCGCGGGCCGGGTGCTGTGTGCCATCACCCATGGCCTGCTGTGGTCGGTCATCGCGCCGATCGCCACCCGGTTGGTACCGCCTAGCCATGGCGGACGTGCCACGACGTCGATCTATGCCGGAACCAGCCTGGCGCTGGCGGTCGGCAGCCCCCTGGTGGCGGCCATGAGCGGGATGTGGGGCTGGCGGCTGGCGGTGGTGTGCGTCACCGTTGCGGCGGCCGTCGTCACGATCGCCGCAGTGTTGGTGCTGCCGCCGATGGTGCTCACCGAAAGCCAGCTCGCGCACGTGGGCGGGCGATCACGGCATCACCGCAATCGTGGGTTGATCACGGTCAGCCTGCTCACCATGGTGGCGGTCACCGCCCACTTCGTCTCCTACTCCTTCATCGTGGTGATCATCCGCGATGTCGTCGGCGTGGGCGTGCCGAACCTGGTCTGGTTGCTGGCCGCCTACGGGATCGCGGGCGTGGTGGCCGTGCCGCTGGTCGCGCGGCCGCCGGCCCATCGGCCCCGGGGTGCGGTCCTGGTCTGTATGGGTGCCCTGACGGCGGCGTTCGTCGTGCTGACCGCGCTGGCATTCGGCGGCAGCCGCACCATGGTGACCGCTTTGATCGGAACCGGAGCGATTGTGTTGTGGGGCGCCATGGCGACCGGTGTTTCGCCGATCCTGCAATCCGCGGCGATGCGCAGCGGTGCCAATGACCCCGACGGAGCGTCGGGCCTGTACGTGACGGCATTCCAGCTCGGTATCGCAGCCGGCTCGCTGGTCGGGGTCGCGGGGCTGTTGTACGAGGGCAGCGTGGCGGTGATGCTGAGCGCATCCGCGGGCCTGATGGCCATCGCCCTGGCCGGCATGGCCGCCAACCGGCAGTTGTTGGACCACCCGCCTGCGTCCGTGCCAACTTCACAGGACGCGTAAACACCGCAGGTCAGCGGCTTGGGGGTGGCCACGGGCGGGCGGTCCACCGGGGCTGGAATTAGGTAACTGATGGCCGCGCTATGCCAGACTGGGCCAAACGAGACGGGAGGGATGTGTATGTCGCTCTGGACGAGGGGAGGCCTCCTCGCCGCTATGAACGTGCTGGTGTTGGTGCTCAGTCCGGGCGCCGCCCTGGCAGATCCGGAACCCGATCCACCCGCCCCGGGGCCGGTCGCGGCACCAGCTGACCCGGGCGCGCCGCCGGCGTTGCCGTGGTTGGCGCCGGCGCCTGCGGTACCTGGCGAAGGTGCGGTGCCGCCGCCCGGCGCACCGGGGACACCGCCGGCGGTTGCTCAACCGACCGAGACGGGCCCGGTCGCCGGACAGAATCCGACGCCGTTCACCGGTAGCCCCCCGTTCCGTCCGCCGACCTTCAACCCGGTCAACGGGTCGATGGTCGGTGTGGGCAAGCCGATCATCATCAATTTCGCCGTGCCGATCGCAGACCGTCCGATGGCTGAAAGCGCCATCCACGTCTCGTCGGTTCCGCCGGTGCCGGGCAAGTTCTACTGGTTGACTCCCACCCAGGTGCGCTGGCGTCCGCTTGCGTTCTGGCCGGCGCACGCCACGGTTACCGTCGATGCGGCCGGCACCGTGTCGAGCTTCACCACCGGTGACTCGCTGATCGCGACCGCCGACGATGCGACACATCAGATGACGATCACCCGCAACGGCACGGTGGTGCAGACCTTCCCGATGTCGATGGGCATGGCGGCGGGTGGCCACCAAACCGCCAACGGCACCTACTACGTGCTCGAGAAGATGCACTCGGTGGTCATGGACTCATCGACGTACGGGGTCCCGGTCGACTCGGCCAACGGCTACAAGGTGACGGTCGCCGACGCCGTCCGATTCGACAACAGCGGCAACTTCGTGCACAGCGCTCCGTGGTCGGTGGGCGATCAGGGCAAGCGCGATGTCAGCCATGGCTGCATCAACCTGAGTCCCACCAACGCGAAATGGTTCTTCGACAATTTCGGCAGCGGAGATCCCATCATCGTGAAGAATTCCGTCGGCACCCCAAAGAACGACGGCTCCAACGACTGGCAAATGTAGGAATCTTTCGAGAAGCGACCGGAGGGACGTATATATGTCGGGCTGGACGTGGCGAAGTATCTCCGGAGCTCTGAAGACGGTCGGAATAGCTTCGGTATTCGGCTGGGTGCTGGTGCTGGGCGCGAGTCCTGCGCTGGCGGATCCAGATCCCACGCCTGATGATCCAGGCGTTGCCCCGCCACCGGTAGTCGCGGCGCCGCCGGCCGGTACGGCGCCGTTCGGGCCGCCGAAGATCAGCCCGTCCAACGGCTCGACGGTGGGGGTGGCCCAGCCGATCATCATCGACCTTCCCGGGCGGGTCGACGACGCGGGCGCCGCGGAAAGCGCGGTTCACGTCACGTCGACTCCGCCGGTGGAGGGCAAGTTCTATTGGCAGACCCCGACCCAGCTGCGGTGGCGGCCGTTGAGCTTCTGGCCCGCTCATACCGCGGTCACCGTCGACGCGGGTGGCACCGTGTCCAGCTTCCAGACGGGGGACACGCTGGTGGCGACCGCCGACGACGCCACGCACCAATTGACCGTCACCCGCAACGGCACCGTCGTGCAGACGTTTCCGATGTCGATGGGTATGGCAGCCGGCGGCCACCAAACCGCAAACGGCACCTACTACGTCCAAGAGAAATTGGCGTCAGTGGTGATGGATTCCTCGACGTATGGGGTTCCGTCCACCTCGGCGAATGGCTACCGGGTGACGGTGACCGATGCCGTCCGGTTCGACAACAGCGGGAACTTCGTGCACAGCGCGCCGTGGTCGGTGGACGACCAGGGCAAGCGCGACGTCAGCCACGGCTGCATCAACCTCAGCCCCACCAACGCCAAGTGGTTCTTCAACAACTTCGGTCCCGGTGATCCGATCATCGTGAAAAATTCGGTCGGCAGCTACACCAGGAACGACGGATCCAACGACTGGATGAGTTAGCTCCGCCGCCGAGCAGACGCAAAAGCCCCCGTTTCTCGCCTAAATCGGGGGCTTTTGCGTCTGGTCAGCACGCCGGACTATGTATATCGTCATACATATGGCAACTCCCCGCGAGCGCATGGTGGTGTCTGCGGCGCTGTTGATCAGGGAGCGCGGGGCGCACGCCACCGCGATCTCGGACGTTCTCGAGCACAGCGGCGCGCCCCGCGGGTCTGCGTATCACTACTTCCCGGGTGGGCGTACCCAACTGCTCTGCGAGGCGGTCGATTACGCCGGCGAGTACGTCGCCGCCATCATCGGCCGGGCCGGCCGGGGCATCACCCTCTTGGACACGCTGGTCGACAAGTACCGAAAGCAATTGCTCGACAGTGATTTTCGGGCCGGCTGCCCAATCGCCGCGGTTTCCGTCGAGGCGGGGTTCGAAAGAGGTGAAGCGGCCGACCGGGATCGGATGGCCCCGGCCGTCGAGCGGGCGGCCGCCGTCTTCGACCGCTGGACCGAGCTGATCGAGCAGCGACTGATTGCCGACGGCATACCAGCGCCGCGAGCCGGCGAACTGGCAGTCATGACCATCTCCGCGCTGGAAGGCGCACTGCTGCTGGCCCGCGTGCGCCGAGACTTGAAGCCCCTCGACCTTGTTCACCGTCAGCTGCGCGACCTGTTGCTGGCCGAGCTGCCCGAAGGAAAGGCGACCACGCGATGACCACCGATTGGCAGCCGACGGCATGCATCCTGTGCGAGTGCAATTGCGGCATCGTCGTGCAGGTCGACGATCGCAAGCTGGCGCGCATCCGCGGCGACAAGGCGCATCCCGCGTCGCAGGGCTACACCTGCAACAAAGCGCTGCGCCTCGATCACTACCAGAACGGCCGCGGTCGCCTGACGTCTCCGCTGCGGCGTCGCCCCGACGGCACCTATGAGGAAATCGACTGGGACACTGCGATTGTCGAGATCGCCGAGGGCTTCAAGCAGATCCGGGACAGCTACGGCGGGGACAAGATCTTCTATTACGGCGGCGGGGGGCAGGGCAATCATCTTGGCGGGTCCTACAGCAACGCATTCTTGAAGGCGCTGGGCTCGAAGTACCGGTCAAACGCACTGGCGCAGGAGAAGACCGGCGAAGCGTGGGTCGACGCCCACCTCTACGGTGGTCACACCCGGGGCGAGTTCGAACACGCGGAGGTCGCTGTCTTCGTCGGGAAGAATCCGTGGATGTCACAGAGCTTTCCGCGAGCCCGTGTGGTGCTCAACGAGATCGCCAAAGATCCGGCCCGCTCGATGATCGTGATCGATCCCGTCGTCACCGACACCGCGAAGATGTCCGACTTCCACCTGCGGGTGCGGCCCGGCACCGACGCCTGGTGCCTCGCGGCGCTGGCCGCGGTCCTGGTGCAGGAAAACCTCTGCGACGAGGCGTTTCTCGCTGAGCACGTGCACGGCGTCGACGCCGTCTGCGCGGTACTGCGCGAGGTACCGGTCGCTGACTACGCACAGCGGTGTGGGGTGGACGAAGAGTTGTTGCGTGCGGCTGCGCGACGCATCGGGACCGCGTCGAGCGTGTCGGTGTTCGAGGACCTCGGAGTCCAGCAGGCACCGAACAGCACGGTGTGCTCCTATCTGAACAAGATGCTGTGGATACTCACCGGCAACTTCGCGAAAAAGGGCGGCCAGCATCTGCATTCGTCGTTCGCGCCGCTGTTCGGCCAGTTCTCCGGCCGTACGCCGGTCACCGGCGCGCCGATCATCGCGGGGCTGGTACCGGGCAATGTCGTCCCCGAGGAAATCTTGACCGACCATCCGGACCGGTTCCGCGCCATGATCGTCGAAAGCAGCAATCCTGCTCATTCCCTTGCCAATTCGGCCGCATGCCGGGATGCGTTTCAGCAACTGGAGCTGCTCGTCGTCATCGACATCGCGATGACCGAAACCGCCCGGCTCGCCCACTACGTGCTGCCCGCGGCATCCCAGTTCGAGAAAGCGGAAGCTACCTTCTTCAATCTGGAATTTCCGCGCAATGCCATGCAATTGCGACGACCGCTGCTCGAGCCGTTGCCGGGCACGCTGCCCGAGCCGGAGATCTGGGCACGGCTGGTGCGGGCGCTCGGGATCGTCGAAGAGGAAGATCTGCGACCGTTGTGCGAGGCCGCTCAGCAGGGCCGCCGAGCCTACACCGAAGCGTTTCTCAGCGCCGTCGGCGGAAACCCGACGGTGGCGAAACTGGTTCCGCACGTGCTTTACGAGACCCTCGGACCGACACTGCCGGACGGATTGACCGGGGCTGCCGCCCTGTGGGGGCTCGCCCAGAAGACCGCGATGCAGTATCCCGATGCCGTGCGGCGCGCCGGTCACGCCGACGGCAATGCGCTGTTCGACGCGATCCTGGACAGCCCGTCCGGCGTCACCTTCACCGTGCACGAGTACGCGGACGACTTTGAGCTGATCAGCCACGCCGATCGCAAGATCGCTCTGGAGATCCCCGAAATGCTCGATGAGATAAGGTCATTGGCCGCGGCGCCCGCTCAGTTGACCAGTGCGGAATTTCCGATCGTATTGTCGGTGGGCGAGCGGCGTGCCTACACCGCCAACGACATCTTCCGCGACCCGTCATGGCGCAAGCGTGACGCCGACGGCGCGTTGCGGGTCAGTGTCGAGGACGCCCAGGCACTCGGGTTGGTTGACGGATGCCGCGCGCTGATCACCACCGCAGCCGGCAGTGCCGAGGCGACAGTCGAGATCACCGAGACAATGCTGGCCGGACATGCGGCTCTGCCCAATGGTTTTGGGCTTGACTACATCGATGAGGACGGGCGCACGGTTGTTCCGGGAGTTGCCCCGAACACACTGACGTCCACCGAATGGCGCGACCCCTATGCGGGCACCCCTTGGCACAAGCACGTCCCCGCCGACATCCGCCTGGCTGAGGCGGACTCACCCGCCTAGCGTCGCCGCTATCAGTTCCAGATGCGGACGCGGTGCGGGGCATCGAGGAAGAGCGCGTCGTCCTGGCCGACATCGAACGCTTCGTAGAACGCGTCGATGTTGCGGACCACGCCGTTGCAGCGGAACTCCGGCGGCGAGTGCGGATCGGTCGCCAACCGCCGAATCGCCTCGGCGTCACGCGATTTGGTTCGCCATACCTGCGCCCATCCGAAGAACACGCGCTGTACACCGGTCAGGCCGTCGATAACAGGCGGAGGCTCGCCGTTCAGCGAAAGCTGGTAGGCGAGTAGCGCAATGGACAGCCCGCCCAGGTCGCCGATGTTCTCGCCGACGGTGAACGCGCCGTTCACGTGATGGTCGCCGTCCAGCGCTCTGGGTGCGTACGCGTCGTACTGCTCGATCAACGCCTTCGTGCGGGTGCCGAACTCGGTCCGGTCCTCGTCGGTCCACCAGTCGACCAGGTTGCCGTCGCCGTCGTATTTGGCGCCCTGGTCGTCGAAGCCGTGCCCGATCTCGTGTCCGATCACCGCCCCGATACCACCGTAATTGGCGGCGTCGTCGGCCTCGGGGTCGAAGAACGGCGGCTGCAAGATCGCTGCGGGAAAGACGATTTCGTTCATGCCCGGGTTGTAGTAGGCGTTGACGGTCTGCGGCGTCATGAACCACTCGTCGCGGTCGACGGGTCCGCCGAGCTTGGCCATCTCACGGTCGTGGTTGACCGCAGACCCGCGCAGGTAGTTGCCGTACAAGTCGTTGCGGTCAATGACCAGCTCGGAGTAGTCCCGCCACTTCTTCGGATAGCCCACCTTCGGAGTGAACTTGCTCAGCTTGGCCAACGCGCGCTCCCTGGTTTCCGGCGTCATCCAGTCCAGGTTGTTGATGCTGATCCGGTACGCCTCCTGCAGGTTGGCCACCAGTGCGTCGATGCGCTCCTTGGCGCCGGGCGGGAAATGCCGTTGCACGTAAAGCTTTCCGACGGCATCGCCCATTAGGCCTTGCACCAGCGAAACCGCCCGCTTCCAACGGTCGCGGATCTGCTCGGCACCAGTCAGCAGGCGGCCGTAGAAGTCGAAGTCGGCGGCAACGAGTTCGTCCGTCAGCAGGCCGGCGCGCGCGCTGATCAATCGCCAACGGGCCCAGTGCTTCCAGTCTTCGAAGTCCTCTCCGGTCCACAAGGTGGCGAATGCGGTGAGGTAATCAGGTTGGCGCACAACGAGTTCCGTGACAACGTCAGGCTTGGCGCCCAGCGCGCCAACCCAGCCGGACCAGTCGAAACCCAACGCTTCGTTTTGCAGCTCGGCCAGGGTGCGCAGGTTGTACGTCAGCTCGGCGTCGCGACGCTTGACCACGTCCCAATGGGCCGCTGCCAGTTTGGTCTCCAGCGCCACGATGCGCGCCGCGGTGTCGGCGTGAGCTGCTGGGCTTGCATCGGGATAGACCAGGCCGAACATCCGCGCGATATGACGCGGGTAGGCGGCGAGTACCTCGGCGTGTTGGGGGTCGCGGTAGTAGGACTCGTCGGGCAACCCGATGCCGGACTGGGTGAAATGCATCAGATAACGAGTCGAGTCCTTGGAATCGGTATCGATGTACAACCCGACTCCCCCACCGACGCCGGTACGGTCAAACGCGCCGAGCACAGCGGCCAGCGCGTCGCGGTCAGCGGCCGCATCGATGGTGGCCAACTCGTCGAGTAGGGGTTGCACGCCCCTGCGTTCGACGGCGTCCTCGTCGAGAAAGCTGGCGTAGAGGTCGCCGATGCGCTGCTGATCGGTGCCAGGCTCGGCGCTGGACTGGCTGGCGTCGATGATCAGGTCGCGCACCTGCTCTTCGGCCCGGTCGTACAAGGTGCGAAACGCGCCGTCGGTGGCCCGGTCCGCGGGCATCTCGTATTCGGCCAGCCAGCGGCCGTTGACGTGACCGAAAAGGTCGTCTTGCGGTCGGGCATCGGCGTCGACGAAGCTCAGGTCGATCCCCGAGCGGATTGTCTGCACAGTCACCCCGCCATCCTTCCATCTCTTTTCAGGTGCAACGATCGGGCCATGCCTGACGGCGAGCAGACTGAGATCTCCGTGGACGAGGATTCCGACGAGGGCGCCGGCCTCGATGCCGAGGACGACGGCGAGGACTATGACGAGGACTACGACGAGGACTATGACGACGGACGGGTCTTCTCTGGCTATGGGATCGGGTCGACCTTCCTGGCCGTGCTGTCGGTCGCCGCGGTCGTGCTCGGCGCGCTGATTTGGCACGCACACCGCGAAGAAACCCACGAGCGGACCTACCTGAGCCGGGTCATGCAGACGGCCGCCGAGTGGACGGGGGTGCTGATCAATATGAACACCGGCAACCTCGACACCAGCCTGCAGAAGCTGCATGACGGCACCGTCGGCGAGCTCAACACCGACTTCGAAGCCGCCGTCCAGCCCTACCGGCAAGTGGTGCAGAAGTTGCAGTCGCAGAGCGCCGGGCGGATCGAGTCGGTGGCGATCGAAACGGTGCACCGCGACCTCGATACCCAGCCCGGTAAGCCGCGACCGGTGCTGACCACCAAGTTGCCGGCCTTCGCCAGCCGAACCGACTCGGTCATGGTCGTCGCGACCTCGGTCAGCGAAAACGTCGGCGGCAAGCCGCTGACGGTGCATTGGAGCTTGCGGCTCGACGTCTCCAACGTCGACGGGAAGTTGATGATCTCCCGGTTGGAGTCGATCCGATGAGAAACCGTTGGCGCTTGCTGGCCTTCGACATCCTGGCGCCGCTCGGCGCGATCGTCGGGTTGCTGGCGATCGGCGTCGTCCTGGCCTGGCCGCTGTGGTGGGTCTCGGTGTGCTCGGTGTTGCTGCTGTTGATCGTCGAGGCGATGGGGGTCAACTTCTGGTTCCTGCGCCGTGACTCGGTCACCGTCGGCACCGACGATGAGGCCGCCAGGCTGCGGCTGGGCGTCGTCTTACTGTGTACCGCAGCACTGTCGGCGGCCGTCATCACCGGATACCGGCACTGGACGACACCGGACCGCGGATTCAAAGAGGATTCCCGAACGGTGGTGCAGATCGCGAGTGGGATGGCCGAGGCGGAGGCGTCGTTCAGCCCGACAGATCCGACGGCCACCGTCGACCGGGCGGCGGCGATGATGGTGCCAGAGCAGGCGGGCCCGTTCAAGGAGCAATACCGGAAGTCCACCATCGACCTGGCCAAGCGCAACGTCACGGCGACGGCCGCCACCCTGGCCGCGGGGGTCGAGGCGATGGGGCCGACGGTGGCCAGCGTTGCGGTCATCCTGCGGGTGACACAGAACATTCCCGGTCAGCCGCCCAGTCAGGCCGCGCCCGCGCTCCGGGTGACGTTGACCAAGCATGGCGACAGCTGGCTGGTAGTAAACGTAACGCCGATCAGCCCGCGGTAGTGGTCGCGAGGGCGGCCGAGCCGGTCGATGCGGGTCACATAGACGCAGAAAGCACATCAGTCCCGGCGCGAGCTTGGCCAGCCAATTCCGAAACTTGATATCACCCGTGATATCGGGATTACAGAAAGCAACATGGCCGGGTCTTTGTTGCTGAAGTGCCGGATGTGACGACGTCGCTGGCGTCGACTGGTTCATCGGCTTAGAACACCAAGAAAACTTGGCACGGCTCGCCTGAACTAGTTTGCCTCGGCCGTATCGGTGGACTTCACTTTCACGAACCGGTCGGACAGCCGGCGCATGCGCACCATCAGCGAGGCTGACGGGCTGACGCTGCCGTCCAGGTAGGCGGCCAGATCGTCGGGCTCTACACCGATCCGGGACGCGAATTCGTGCTCGGCCAGCCCGGAGCGATCCATTAGCAGGCGCACGTGACGGGCCACCTCGGCGCGTTCGTTGGCTTCCAGGTGCATGCGCGCGCGTTCCAGCACCTCCGCCAACGCCTTGGAGATGCCATACGGCCTGGTGCCCTCGAGCACCTCTTCGACCTGGCGAGCCGTGCGCCCGTAGGGGTCGCGTTTCAGCGCGGCGGCGATTCGCTTCCAGGTGTCGATATCGCCGCCCTGCATCGCCGAGCGGATGGCGGAGGTAGGCCAGAGCTCCACCGCCTGGTCCACCTGGGCGCCGCGTGCCGCAGGCCGCGGTGCGCGCCCCGCTGAGGGCCCGGGCCGTCGGTCGGCTGCCAACGTCACCTCGCCTCCTCCAACATCGCCACGGCCACCGATAGGCAGCGTTGCCTGACCTCTTCCCAGTCTGCCTGGGCGTCTGGTTCGGACAACTGGTCATCATCTAGGTCGGACGGACGTGGATCCGAAAGCCGACGAACCAGCTGGCTGGCCATCCATTGCCGCCTCGAGAACGAGCCGGGTGGTTGACAACAGTAATACCTGTCCATTCCAGCAAGTACCACAGCGGCGGTCTCGGGTTCCATCGTTGCCACCATGTCGGCAAATTCGGCATAGTCGCGCCGACTGTTACGGCACATGATCAGGTAGCCCTTGAGGCGCAGCGCCTCGGCGCCGGTCGGCACCAGCAGACGGTCGCCGGTGGGCAACTGGACGTGCGTGGTTTCCACCGGGCTGCGCCGCTCGTATTTTTGCCGCTCGTCGGCGTCGGGCTCGGCCTCGAGGGCGTCGATGGCGACCGAAAGCCGGCCACGCCACAGGGTGACCGGATGCACCGGTCGGGCGGCCCAGGGAATCGCCCAGGTGATGCCACTGCGGGGCGCCAGGCCGCCGACGAGCTTCCGGGCCGCCGATTTATTGCCGGTCTTCGTGTCCACCGAGACCACCCGCAGCCCCTCGGTGTCCTCGTCAGCGTCCGACTGTTCTGATCCCTGTGCCTGGACTTGCCGTATTCCTTCGAGGGGTTCCTTGCCGCCGTTTCGCTCGCAGCCGGAGAACGCCAACGGATCGGCAACGCAGATGGCATCGGGGGCCAGCTGCTTGAGTTTGGCCGCGGATTTGAGCACCATCCGCAGGTCGGCGCTGGGCGCCAGCGCCGAGATGTCTTCCGGGATCACAACGACGTCGGCCAGATCGACCTCGGGCAGCGGCCGGTCGAAATCCACCGACGGCAACACCCGCAGCATCCAGCGGGGCATCCACCAGTTCCACTGGGTGAACATCGCCATCAGCGCGGGAACCAGCACCAGCCGCACCACGGTGGCGTCCACCGCGATCGCCACGGCGCACGCGACGCCGATCTCGGCCACCAGCGGCATACCGGCGAAGGCGAAGCCGATGAACACCGCGATCATGATCAGCGCTGCGCTGGTAATGGTGCGCGCGCTGGTGCTCACCCCGTAGGCGACCGCATCGCGCGTGTTCCCGGACAACAGGAAGCGCTCCCGGATTCGGGCCAGCAGGAAGATCTCGTAGTCCATCGACAACCCGAACGTCATCGCCAGTACCAGCGGCGGCACGGTGCTGTCGATCGACGTGATGTGGGCGAAGCCGAGTTTCTCCAGCCAGCCCCACTGGAACACCATCACCAGGCTGCCGTAGGCGGCGGCCACCGACAGCAACGTCATCAAGACCCCCTTGAGCGCCAAGAACACCGAGTGGATCGAGAGCAGCAGCATCAGGAACGCGATCATTGCCACGAAGAGCAGCACCAGCGGCTCGGTCTTGGACACCCGGTCGTCGAAATCCTTGATCAGTGCAGTCTGGCCGCCGACGCTCAGGCGTGCTGAGTCGACACCGGGGACTTTGGGCAGCTGCGTTCGCATCCAATTCACGGATTCCCGGGCGCCGAGGTCTTCGGGATCGACCGCCAACACCGCGGACAGCAGAGCGCTACTGTCGTCGTCGGCGAATACCGGCGGTGCCACCGACACCACATTGGGTGCCTGTGCCATCCGCTGCCGGACGGCGGCGATGGTCGAGTTGTGGTCGGGCGACGATGCAGTGTAGTCGGGGTAGCTGACCAGCACCTGGATCGGGCCAAGCGCACCGGGTCCGAGCGCCTGGGACGCCGCGGCCACGCCGCCACGGATCTCGTGCGACGAGTCGAACTGGCGCAGCAGGCTGTTGCCCAGAATCATCGACAGCGCCGGCGCTGCCATCGCTATCAGTACCACTGACGCCGCCAGCGCCGAGATCCACGGCCGGCGCATCACCCAGCCCACCCAGCGGGTCCAGAATCGCGATTGGTTGCTCTCCGGCCGGCGCGACCAGTGCAGCAGCGCCGATCTCTTGGCCGCCGCCCGCCCGAACGTCGCCAGTACGGCCGGCGTCAACGTAGCCGACGTCAGCATGGCGACCGCGACGGCAAGAATCGCTCCGGTCGCCATCGATTTCAGCGCCGGGGTGTTGATCAGGTAGATCCCGGTGAGCGAGGCGACCACGGTCATGCCGGACAACACCACCGCGAGCCCGGAGGTGGCCATCGCGGCATCGACGGCTTCGTTCGGCTGACGGCCGGCACGCAGTTCCTCGCGGAAACGCATCAGGATGAAGAGGGAGTAGTCCACGGCGAGCGCGATGCCGAACATGGAGACCGTCGAAGTCACAAATACCGACATGGTGGTGTGCATCGACAGCAGATAGACCAGGCCCATGGTGACCACGACCGTGCACACGCCCAGGGCCAGCGGAATTGCGGCGGCAGCCAGCGAACCGAACACCGCGAGCAGGACGATCAGGATGATCGGCAGGTTCCAGCGTTCCGCTTCGGCGATGTCGTGCTTGGTGTTGGCCGCCGCGGCGGCGCTCAGCGCGCCCTGTCCGATGACATACAGCCGTACCCGGCCGTTCGGCGTTTGCCCGGATTGATCGCCCTTGATGCCCACCCGGGTGCGCAGCTTCTTGGCAACGTCGCTGGTGTTGCGGGCGTCCAGGCGCAGTGACACCACGTACGGCCGGTCGGGCTGCGGGGACCGCTGGGTCGGATTGGGCACCTCGGTGACGCCGGGGAATTCGGCGGTGATCTGTCGCAGCAACGCGACCGCGTCGTTGATGTCCTGATAGCTGGCGTCCGCGCGGGGCGCCGCGACCAGCGCCAGCGACGATGCGCCCTGCTCGTGGAAATGCTCTTCGAGTTGATCGTGGACGGTCATGGACTGCGATCCGGCTACCTCGAAACCGCCGCCGGTGAGATGCCCCGACTCCGTCAGCGCCAGGTAGACCGACGGCACCAATGCGAGCAGCCAGCCTGTGAAGACCAACCAGCGGAATCTGCGCAGGCTGCGGCTTAGGCGCATCATGAACTGCTGGATTTCGGTCTCCCCATAATTTCTCGGGCGCGCGTGCAGGCGAGCCTACCGCAGCGCCCTGTGGAACAAGCCGGTTCCGGCATATCTGAGCTGCGACGACGGCGCAATTGTGAGGACGTTGCAGAACCGTTGTGAAATCGATAGCAGCCCGGAATTGCAGTCGCGCCTTGGCAGGCTTAGTTAACCGTCGCTTTCGACGGACCGATCGGGTGGCGGTAACGGCCCCTGCAACGCAGTTTGCGTCGGGTCTGCGAACGGTTCGCTTTCCTGCTGCACGATCGGCAGTGGACCGGTGATCGGGTCGTCATCGGGATCGCCGACGTTCTCCGTGCGGAACATGAAGAAGAACACCACCCAGCCGACGGCGGCGATCAGCAACCAACTGATCAGCCGGTACAGCAGCATCGCCGAAATGGCGCTGGGCAAAGCCATTCCGCTCGAAACCAAGCCGGGCACCAGCACTGCCTCCACGACCAATAGGCCGCCGGGCATCAGCGGTATGGTGCCGACCGCGCGGGCGGCGGCATACGCCACCGTCAACCCGGCGACCGACGCGTGGTCACCGGCGGCGTAGGCGGCGAAGGCCAGACAGGCGACGTCGGCCACCCAGTTGAACAGCGACCAGCTGAACGCCACCGCCAAGTCCCGTCGGCCCAGGCTGACCGACTCCAGCTGCATGAGCGTCTCGCGCCACTTCTCCAGGCCGCTGTCGGCCGGTTTGCCGCGAACCGAGTTGGCCCACGCCAGCACCCGGCTGCCGATCCCGTCGATCAGCTCCGGTCGCGACGCCACCGCCTGGGCCAGCAGCAACAGCGCGACGAAACCGCCAAGCGTGAACAGCAACGAGAACGGGTTGTTCTTCGCGCCCAGGAAGAAAGCGCCACCGAGCCCGAGCAGCGCCAATCCCACCGCCTGGAGCACGCCGGACATCACCAGCTGCCAGGACGCCACCACGGTCGACGCACCCCAAATGCGTTGCTGGCGAAAGAGAAACGTCGCCGAGAGCACCGGCCCGCCCGGCAGCGTGGTGCTCAGCGAGTTGGCGGCGTAGAAGGCGGCCTCCGATCGCCACTGCCTGACGTGCACCCCCGCCGATCTCAGCAGGGTGCGCTGTATCTGCGCAAAGCTGTGCATGGACGCGGCCGCGGCCAGCACCGCGGCGATCAGCCACAACCAGTTCGCCTCATACAAGCTCATCCAGGCCTTGGCCAGCTGGTCCCAGCCCAGTGCCACCTCGACGGCGAGCACGATCGCGACGATGCCCAGGACCACCCAACGCACCCACCAGTATTTGCTGCGCGGTGCGTCGGCGCGCTGGGGCCGCAGGTTGCGGGCCGGGGCGTCGTGCGACACGTGAATTAGGGTAACCGTGCTGGTGGCGGCACGATCGGGGCCCACTTCCGACTGTGTCGTGGTCGTGACCGGATCGTGCTGGCCGCAAAAGCCGCAAAAGATCTTGAGTAGACCCAGCCTGTCTCTCGCGCCAGATACGCTTGCCCGATGCTGGCAGATCTCGACGACGCCTCGGTCGAACCCCTGGTCCGCAAGACCGCCGCTTGGGCTTGGCGTTTGCTGGTCATCCTGGCCGCGGTGGTCGTGCTGCTCTGGGTCGTGAAAAAGCTGGAAGTCATCGTCGTCCCGGTGTTGCTGGCGTTGATGATTAGCGCCCTGCTGGTGCCGGCGGTCGACTGGATGGACCGCAAAGGGCTGCCGCGCGGTCTCGCAGTAACGCTGGTTTTGCTGGCGGGATTCGCAATCCTGGGCGGCATCCTGACCTTCGTCGTCACCCAGTTCATCGTCGGTCTGCCCGATCTGACCGAACAGGTCAGTCGCAGCATCGACTCGACGCGAAAATGGCTGATCGAAGGCCCGCTTCATTTGAAGGGCGAGCAGATCGACAATGCGGGCAACGCCGCCATCCAGGCGCTGCACAACAACCAGGCGAAGCTGACCAGCGGAGCCCTGTCCACCGCCGCCACCATCACCGAGCTGGTCACCGCGGCGGTTCTGGTCCTGTTCACGCTGATCTTCTTTCTGTACGGCGGACGAAACATCTGGCAGTACGTCGCAAAGATCATTCCTGCCGACGTCCGCGACCGGGTCCACGAGGCGGGCCGGGCCGGTTACGGCGCGCTGACGGGATATGTGCGGGCCACGTTCTTCGTCGCCCTGACCGATGCGGCCGGTGTCGGCGCCGGGTTGGCGATCATGGGTGTGCCGCTTGCCCTGCCGTTGTCCTCGCTGGTGTTTCTCGGTGCCTTCATCCCGCTGATCGGGGCATTGGTCTCGGGCTTGTTGGCCGTGGTGGTCGCGCTGCTCGCCAAGGGAATCGTCTACGCGTTGCTGACGCTTGGTCTGCTCGTCTTGGTGAACCAGCTCGAGGCCCACGTGCTGCAGCCGCTGGTGATGGGTCGCGCGGTCTCCATTCATCCACTGGCCGTGGTGCTGGCCATCGCCGCCGGCGGTGTGCTCGCAGGAATTGTCGGCGCCTTGCTGGCTGTTCCGACGGTCGCGTTCCTCAACAATGCGGTCCAGGTGCTGGTGGCCAAGAATCCAGAAGCCGAGGTGGAAAAGCAGACCGAAGATGAGGAAGTATCTGCGATCGTCCAGGCGAAGCCGGACGATCCTGAGGACGCCAAAAAAGAAGCCGACGCCAAAGACGCCAAGAAAGAGGTTGAGACCAGCGCCGAGTGAGTCGGCCGCAATGGAAAGGTCTTACAACCGTCCCTCGCGGCGCAGCAATTCCTGCGCTGACACGCCGCCGCCGACCCGACGACGCGGGCGCGCCTTGTCGCCCTCGCCCTGGGCGTTCAACTTCTCCGTGGCGGCCTCGGAGTCGTCGGTTTCGGACCGCATGACCGGCAGGGCGGCGGTGGGCTCGGCCGGGTCACCGTTGCTGTCGCCGGCATGGCTCGACGGCACCGGAATGCGCTGAGTTCGATCCGCGGACGGTGTTGGTGAGGCCGGGCGCGACGAGCCCGGCGCCTGCGCGCTGCCCTGGGGGGCCGTCGGCATCCGTCCCGTCGCGGCGCCAGAGGGCTTCTCCGTGGCAGTCGGGGCCGCGCGCGTCGGCCGCGGCGGTTCCGGCGCACTGGGGTGAGTGGGGTCGTGGTGCGGCCGCTGCGCCTGCGCAGCCACCGCGGATGCGGTGACCGGAGGCCGCACGGCGCGGCCCTCCAGGGTGGGTCGCTTGTGCTCGTCAGGCAGGTCGATCTCGCCCAGTCCGATGCGGTTCTGCAGCCGCCTGGCCCACCGCGGAGCCCACCAGCAGTCGTCGCCCAGCAGCTTCATCACCGAGGGCACCAAGAACATCCGGACCACGGTCGCGTCCAGCAGCAGCGCCGCCATCAGGCCGAAGGCCAGATATTTCATCAACACCAGTTCGGAGAACACGAACGACCCGGCGACCACGGCAAGCACCAGCGCCGCGGCCGTGATCAGGCGCCCGGTGGTCGCAGTGCCGATCCGGATGGCCTCGGCGGTGGAATAACCACGCTCGCGGGCCTCGACCATCCGCGACACCAGGAACACCTCATAGTCGGTGGCCAAGCCGAAGCCCACCGCGACCACCAGCGCGATGAGCACCACCATCAATGGTGTCGGAGTGAAATTCAACAGCGTGGCGAAGTGCCCGTCGACGAAGATCCAGGTCAGGATGCCCATCGTGGAGCCCAGCGTCAGCGCACTCATCACCGCCGCCTTGACCGGCAGCACCACCGAGCCGAACGCCAGGAACATCAACAGCAGGGTGGCAGTAAGCAGGATCACCAACATCAACGGAGCCTTGTCGAACAGGCTGTGAATCGAATCCTGTTCGAGCGCAGGCGTTCCGCCGACCAGGACGGACACCCCCTTGGGCGGCGTGATCGCTCGCAGCTCGTCGATCTTCTTGGCGGCCTCGTTCCGGTTGACCAGGCCGTTCTGGATCACCCGAACCGTCTTGTCCTCCGGATGACTGGTCCCGTTGGGTTCCGCGGCGCACGGGTTGCCGGCGACTATCGGGCAGGGTCGTTCGTCCCACTGTTGATTGGTGAACCCGGTGATACCCGCGACCTTGCTGCGGACGTCGGCCACCTGCTGGTCGGTCACCGGGCTGCGGTTGTTGCTCTGAATCACCACGGTCAGCTGCTCGGTGCGGTAGCCGGGAAACAGCTTGTCGAAGTGCTCCTGCGCCAGACGGACGCCGTTGTTCGGCGGGAGGTACTTCTCACTCATGCCGCCGAAATGAAGGTTCCCCAGCGGGATGACCAGCAGAATCATGCCGACCGCGATCGGGATGGCGAACGCCAGCGGCCGCTTCATCACCCAGTTGACCAGCTTGCCCCAGAACCCGGCCTCGACCTCTTCGCGGGTCTTGGTCTTCTGCAGCCGGTCGGCGAGCCAGTTGAGGTATGCCCGGGACACCTTCCAGTTCCGCAGGAAGGGCACTCGGAACGCGGTCCGCACCCCTAGCGCGTCGACGTGGCGACCGAGGATTCCGAGGGACGCGGGCAGCAGCGTGATGGACAGCAGCGCGGCAAGCCCCACCGCTGCGAATATCGCGTAGGTCAGCGAATGCACGAAGCCCTGCGGCAATACGAGCAGGCTGGCGCTCGAGGCGATGATCAGGACCGCCGAGAACACCACGGTGCGCCCGGCCGTCATCACCGTCCGGCGTACCGCGGCCTCGGTGTCATATCCTTCGGCGATCTCTTCCCGGAACCGGCTCACGATGAACAGCCCGTAGTCGATCGCGATACCCAGACCGATCAGCGAGACGACGGGCTGGGCGAAGAAGTGCACCGGACCGAACAGCGAGATCAGCCGGAGGATGCCCAACGCACCTGCGATGCTCAGCCCGCCGACTATGACTGGCAGGCCGGCGGCGACCGCGCCGCCGAACACCAGGAACAGCACCACGGTCACCAACGGCAGCGCCAGGACTTCCATGCGGCGTTGGTCGGTGGCGATGGTGCCGGTCAACGCATTGGCTATCGGCTCGAGGCCGGCGAGCTCGACGGTGCCGCCGTCAAGCTTCTGCAGGGCAGGCTCGATGGACTTGTAGTTGTTGAGGATGGTGTCGTCGTCATTGCCTTTCAGCGGGATGCTGACGAAGGTGTGCTTCTTGTCCTCGGTCGCCATTCCCTTGATCAGCGGGGGCGCGTCGGCGGGGTTGGACAGTGCCAGGTAGCCGGCCCACCCGAGAACCTCGTTGGAGTGGTCGCTCTTGAACTTGTTGAGTTCGTCGATGATCTTCTTCCGCCATGCGGGGTCGTCGACGGTCTTTCCATCCGGGGCGGTGAAGGTGGCGACGATGTGGCTGGTGCGGTCGCGGCCGTAGGTCTGGTCGCCCAGGACCGACGCCTTGACCGATTGACTGCCCTCGTCGTAGAACCCGCTCTGTGTGACGTGCTTGCCCAGGCTCATGCCAAAGATGCCGCCGCCGAGGCACAGAACGACCATGACCCCGATTACGATGAACCGGTAGCGGTACACAGTTCGACCCCACCAGGCGAACACGTGAACTCCTTACTGGATCCTTAGCGACCCGCGGCTTGCCGTCAGGCTTTTTCGGTTTTGGACGTGCTGGCAGTTTTCCACCACACGTCGGTTCTCACACACGCGAAGCCAGCAGCGAAGCAAGCGGCCGGAACGGCTGCAGCCAAGCGCCCTGGTCAGGCAGCGAATCCAGGCCGATTCGCGGCAACGGTTCCCGGAAAACACCTGCGATATCTTCCAGGTCGACAAACTCCAAGGTATCCGACGCTAACGCCCAACTGGCGTGTTCACGAAATCCAATCACCTGCACCGCGACTCCGGAGCGTGCGATCTCTTCCAGGGGCTGACGGAACGCCTGACCGTCGGCGGACGCGACGACCAGCGCCGCAAGACCCTCGCGGTGCCGCTGGGCGATGTGTTGCAGCATGTCGCGGTCGACGTCACTGTCCTCGTCGATCTTCGGTTTGGCGAAGACCGCGAAGCCCACGTTACGCAACGCATCCACCCACGGTCGAACGACTTCGGCGCTGCCCGGCGCAATGTTGGTGAAGACGGTGGCCTCGGGCTCAATGGCTTCGCCAGGGCGGCCCGCAGCGACCTCGGCGGTACGGGTCAGCAGCCATCGCCCCAGCGCGTCGAAACGTGGACGTTCGACGCCCGTCGGACGCCGGCCCAGGATGGAGCCCAGTCCCATGTCTAGGTTGGGGCCGTCCCATACCAGCAGCACCCGGCCGATCGGCGCGGCTTCACCAACCAAGCCGGTCAAGTCGGCAATCGAGGAGTCCTGTGGTTCCGGCGCTGCCGGTGGGGATGCTTCCTCTGTCACGCTCATGGTCATCTAGTTCTCGGGCTTCTTCCAGATCAACTCGACAACGGCACTGCCGACATCCTGGGCTTTCGTCTCGTATTTGGTGGTGGGGCGGACGACTGAGATCGGCAGCTGCAGGCCCGGCTGCGCGGGATCGACGCGGCGCAGCCGGGGTTCGGCGTCGCCGGCCTCGGCGATCTGCTCGGCGTAGCCGGCGTGGTCCGTTGCGACGTGCAGCACACCACCGGGGCGCAGCCGACCGCTGATCAGACCGATCGTCGCCGGCTGCAGCAACCGGCGTTTGTGATGGCGCGCCTTCGGCCACGGATCGGGAAAGAACACCCGAACGCCGCTCAGCGCAGCGGGCGTCATCAGCCGCTGCAGAACGTAGACCGCTTCGCCGCGGATCAACCGGATATTGGTGACCTGCTCACGGTCGATCGCGGACAACAGCTGCGCCAGCCCCCGCCGGTAGACCTCCACCGCGATGACGTCGATGTCCGGTTCTTCGCGCGCCATGGCCAACGTGGAAGTTCCGCTCCCGCAGCCGATTTCGAGCACCAGCGGCGCGTCACGGCCAAACCAGGCGCGGGTGTTCAACGGGCCGGCCTCCGGGTGCCTACCCGCCCCCACCGACATGCCCAGCTGTGGCCACAGCCGCTCCCACGTCTCGCGCTGCGCACTGGACAGGGCGGCACGCCGTGCGCGGAAGGCGGTGACCGGTCCGCCGGGCAGGACTTCCCCGGATGAGACATAACGCCCGGCGACTCCTTGTTCGGAGGTCCCCACGCCGGGTTGCGCATGCATTTGTCCATCGTGGCCCATGAACGGGCGATGTAGCCGCACGTGGTCCAGATTGATACCCAACAGTTGCCTTCAGCTGGTAACAGATTGGCGGCCGACTCGCATCTGCGGGCCGCAAGTGCCACGATGCGCTTGCGAAAGCAAGCGGGGTGGGGTCGGATCGAGCAGACAGGACGTAACGGACAGGGGGCACCAGATTTTCGTCGATGAGCTGGCGCGATTTGCTGCCGGCGTCGCTGACGCGCGGGTGACGACGATCGCCGAGACTGCCGCCGCGCCGTTGCGCGTGGAGGTTCGCGGACGTCGCGGGGTGGGCTGCAGCACCGTCGCGCGCGCCCTGAACCGCGCCGGCATTGCCCATGGGATACGCGCCGCCGAAGTGCAGGGCGAGTTCCACCCTGATGCCGACGTGTTGGTGTACGTCGTCGCGGAGGTGGTCAAACCCGAGGATTCCGCGGCCGTCGCGGCGATCTCCACCCGGCACCCGGTGTTGGTGGTGCTGAACAAAGCCGATTTGGCCGGGTTCGCCGGCGAGGGGCCGGTTGCCGCGGCGCGCGCCCGGTGCGCTGAGTTTGCGGGCCTGCTTGGGGCACCGGTGGAACCGATGATCGGGTTGCTGGCCGCGCTTGACGACTCGGACGACGCATGGGCCGCCGTGCGCGAGCTGGCCGCGGAAAGTCCGGTGCCGGTCGAGGGCCGGCGGCGACTGCTGAACTTCTTCGACCTGTTCGGCACCGCGCTTGCACTCGCCGCGGTCGGTAGGGGTTACTCGCCGGCTCAGCTGCGGGCACTGCTGCGCCAGGTGAGCTGTGTCGACGCCGTCGTCGCCAAGATCAATGCCCTCGCCGCCGAGCTGCGCTACCGGCGGGTGCTCGATGCCGTCGCGGCATTGGAGGCTCTGGCCGTCTGCGAGTCGGGCTCCGAGGACCGATTGGGTGAGCGGATCGGTCAATTTCTGACCCACGACGACACAGTGCTGTCCCGGCTGGCCGACGCCGCTGACCTGGTGGACGTTGCCGGGTTGGCCGCCCGTCCACAAGCCGGCCTCGTCGCAGATGGCCCGGACGAGCACCTTTCGCGGGCAGCGCGGTGGCAGCGGTACAGCGTTGACTGCTCTGTCAGCGACGTCCACCGGGCGTGCGCTGCGGATATCGCCAGAGGCTCCCTTCGGTTGTGGTCGCGTGCGGTTGGGGCATCACGGTGAGCGAGGCGGCGCATGACGACCCGGCCGGCCAGGTGGACGCGCTGGTTGCGGCGATCGGCCCGCGGCTGGATGCGCCGGCCATCAACCGCCGCGACGTGGTGCTGGTGACCGGCCCGTGGATGGCCGGGGTGAGTGGTGTCGCCGCCGCCCTGCGGGAACGGTTGCCGCAGCACAAGTTCGTCGAGTCGACGGACCTGGGTCCCGGTGACGCTCCGATCGCGGTGGTGTTCGTGGTTTCGGCGGCTGCCGAGCTGACGGAGTCTGACTGTGCGCTGCTGGACGCCGCTGCGGAGTACACCGACGCGGTGATCGGGGTGGTTTCCAAGATCGACATCCACCGCACCTGGCGCGACGTGCTGAACGCGGACCGAGACAAGCTCGCCGCGCACGCGCAGCGCTATGCCCGGGTGCCCTGGGCCGGGGTGGCTGCGTTACCCGAGATCGGAGAGCCTCGGGTCGACGAGCTGATCCGCGCGGTTGAGAGACAGCTCGCTGCATCGGACGTCGCGCGCCGAAACAGGTTGCGGGCGTGGGAATCCCGATTGCAGACGGTGGCGAAGCGATTCGACCGGGATGCCGAGGGTGCCGGGCGGCAGGCCAGGGTTGACGCACTGCGCGAGCAACGCAGTACGGCCCTGCGGCAACGGCGTCAGTCGAAAACTGAACACATCATCATGCTGCGCGGCCAGATCCAGCAGGCCCGTGTGCAGTTGTCCCACTTTGCCCGCAACCGGTGTTCCTCGGTGCGCGGGGAACTACAGGAGGACGCGGCGGGTCTGTCCCGACGCAACATGCCCGGCTTCGAGACGTATGCGCGCGGCCGGATCAACGACGTGGTCGCCGAGGTCAGCGAAGGCACCGCCGCGCACCTCGCCGACGTCGCGCAGGTGATGCGGGTGCCGGTGGACCTGCCGCCGCTGGAGAAACTGCCCGACGTCGAGGTTCCGGCCCCACCGCTGAAGTCGCGGCGTCAGGAAACGTGGCTGATGATGCTGTTGGGCGTCGGCTTCGGTCTCGGGGTAGCGCTGACGCTCAATCGCTTGCTGGCCGGCCTGGCGCCCAGGCTCTCCCCCTGGCTTTCCGTTGCCGGGTTCGCGGTGTGTGTGGCGATCGGCCTGGTGGCCACGCTGCTGGTGGTGAACATCCGCGGCCTGCTGCGCGACCGCGCCGTCCTGGACCGCTGGGCCGGCGAGGCGACGGAATCGCTGCGGTCCGTAGTGGAGGAGTTGGTCGCCACGCGGGTGCTGATCGCCGAGACGTTGCTGAACACCGCGCTCAGTGCGCGCGATGAGGCCGAGAATGCGCAGGTGGCCGATCAGGTCAGTGCCATCGACACCGAGTTGCGCGAATACGCCATCGCTGCGGCCCGGGCCGCAGCGGTGCGTGACCGGGAGATGCCGACGGTGCAGGCGGCGCTGGACGCGGTACGTGCAGAACTCGGCGAAGCGGGTATATCCAAATCCAAGGGTCCCGCTGAGATGGGTGATTAGCTGGGCCTCGGATATGGCAAAAGGCACGATTTGCGGACGACCATGACGCTTCTGAATCGTTGTTGTGAGAAGGCTTATACCCGCCCGTGCCTGTCTCGACAAGTTGCTCGCGATAACCTGTATGTAAAGCTTCACCGCGTGAACCAGTTGTGTGGGCGATCGCCAAGCAACGCTGATTGCCCCGCAGTACCCCGAAGGACCCAGAAGAATTCAGGAGAGTTCGATGACCTCAGCGACCATTCCCGGGCTTGATACCGCGCCTACTAAACACCAGGGGCTGCTGTCCTGGGTAGAAGAGGTTGCCGAGTTGACGCAGCCCGACCGGGTGGTCTTTGCCGACGGCTCCGACGAGGAGTTCCAGCGGCTCGCCAATCACTTGGTGGAGGTGGGCACCTTCAAGAAGCTGAACGAGAAGAAGCACCCGAATTCTTACCTGGCGTTGTCCGACCCGTCGGACGTGGCCCGCGTGGAGTCCCGGACGTTCATCTGTTCCGAGCGCGAGATCGACGCCGGCCCGACCAACAACTGGATGGACCCCGCCGAGATGCGGGCCACCATGACCGAGTTGTACCGCGGCTGCATGCGCGGGCGCACCATGTGGGTAGTGCCGTTCTGCATGGGCCCGCTCGGTGCCGATGACCCCAAGCTCGGCGTCGAGATCACGGACTCGGAATACGTCGTGGTCTCCATGCGCACCATGACCCGGATGGGCAAGGCCGCCCTGGACAAGATCGGCGACGACGGGTTCTTCGTCAAGGCGCTGCACTCGGTCGGCGCTCCGCTGGAGCCGGGCCAGGCAGACGTGCCCTGGCCGTGCAACGACACCAAGTACATCACCCACTTCCCGGAGACCCGCGAGATCTGGAGCTACGGCTCCGGCTACGGCGGCAACGCGCTGCTGGGCAAGAAGTGCTACTCGCTGCGCATCGCGTCGGCGATGGCGCACGACGAGGGCTGGCTCGCCGAGCACATGCTGATCCTCAAGCTGATCTCCCCTGAGAACAAGGCCTACTACTTTGCGGCCGCGTTCCCGTCGGCATGCGGCAAGACCAACCTCGCGATGCTGCAGCCGACCATCCCGGGTTGGCGCGCCGAGACCCTGGGCGACGACATCGCCTGGATGCGGTTCGGCAAGGACGGCCGGCTGTACGCGGTGAACCCGGAGTTCGGTTTCTTCGGCGTCGCACCCGGCACCAACTGGAAATCCAACCCCAATGCCATGCGCACCATCGCGGGCGGCAACACGGTGTTCACCAACGTTGCCCTCACCGACGACAACGACGTGTGGTGGGAAGGTCTCGAAGGCGAGCCGGATCACCTGATCGACTGGAAGGGTAACGACTGGATCATCCGCGAGACGGAAACCAAAGCCGCGCACCCGAATTCGCGGTACTGCACGCCGATGTCGCAGTGCCCGATCCTGGCGCCGGAGTGGGATGACCCGCAGGGCGTGCCGATCTCGGGAATTCTGTTCGGCGCCCGCCGCAAGACCACGGTGCCGCTGGTGACCGAGGCGCGCGACTGGCAGCACGGCGTGTTCATGGGTGCCACCATGGGCAGCGAGCAGACCGCGGCCGCCGAGGGCAAGGTCGGCACCGTGCGCCGCGACCCGATGGCCATGCTGCCGTTCCTCGGCTACCACGTCGGGGACTACTTCCAGCACTGGCTGGATCTGGGCAAGAACTCTGACGAGTCCAAGTTGCCGAAGGTGTTCTTCGTCAACTGGTTCCGCCGCGGCGACGACGGCAAGTTTCTGTGGCCCGGCTTCGGTGAGAACAGCCGGGTGCTCAAGTGGATCGTCGACCGCATCGAGCACCAGGCCGGCGGACAGGACACGCCGATCGGTGTTGTTCCCGCCGTCGAGGACCTAGACCTGGACGGGCTCGACGTGGACCCCGACGACGTTGCCAAGGCGCTGGCGGTCAAACCCGACGAGTGGCGCAAGGAACTGCCGCTGATCGAGGAGTGGTTCAAGTTCGTCGGCGAGAAGCTGCCCACCGGGGTCAAGGACGAGTTCGACGCCCTCAAGCATCGCTTGGCCGAGGCGCAGTAGCGCGAGCAGACGCAAAATCCCCCCAAAACGCCTGTTTGGGGGGATTTTACGTCTGCTCGGCGCTCCGAGGCTTTGGGAGTGAATCCTGGGCTTTCGGTGTGCGGCCAGGGTGGAAATTTGCGCGGATTCCCGCCCTACGGTCACACCGAAAGCCGTGAGTTCACACCGAAAGCCGTCAGTTCACACCGAACGCGCGACACCGATCACCCCTCCCGTGATCGTCGCAATGAGCGCGGCAGGTACACCGCACCGGGCCCGGCAGCCGCCGCCCAGTCGGCCGGATTGGAGATCGCGCACCGCTTCAACGACAGGCAGCCACAGCCGATACACGAATCCAAGTTGTCGCGAAGCGCCATCAACCCGGCGATCTGATCATCCAGGCGTGCGCGCCAGTCTTTGGACAGTCGACTCCAGTCGGCACGCGTCGGGTTGCGCCCGTCGGGCAGTTTGGCCAGCGCCGCAGCCACCTCGTCCAGGCTCAACCCGACGTTTCGGGCGGCGCGGATGAACGCCAGACGCCGCAACATCTGGCGTTCGAATCGGCGCTGACCGCCGGATGTCCGGGTCGCGCTGATCAGACCCTGGCTCTCGTAGAACCGGATAGCCGACGGTGCGAACCCGCTGCGATTCGCTATCTCGCTGACGGTGAACAAGTCCCGCTTGTCCATGCCGACACCCCTTAGCACTTGACTTAAAGTTAACTTTAACTACCAGTATGGCCGTATGACGCAATCCACGACCAATTCTGTTGCTATCGTCACCGGCGCTTCACGCGGGTTCGGCCGAGCGGTGACCGCCGCTTTGCTCGACCTCGGCTGGACCGTCGTCGGCGATGCCCGCCGCGCCGACGATCTGGAAACGACTGCCCGAGAGCTGAATTCAGCGGGCCTGATCGCGTTACCCGGCGACGTCACCGACGCGGCGCATCGCGCCACGCTGGTCGGTACGGCCACCGGCGCGGGCCGGCTTCGGCTGCTGGTGAACAACGCGAGTCGGCTGGGACCAAGCCCACAACCCGTTCTCGGCGACTATCCGGAAACAGAGCTACAGGCCGTCTATCAGACCAACCTGTTCGCGCCGCTTGCCCTCATCCAGGCGACCCTGCCGGCGCTCGTCGAGAACGCCGGGACGATCGTCAACCTGACGTCCGATGCGGCCGTCGAGCCGTACCCGGGCTGGGGCGGCTATGGCTCGTCAAAATCTGCGCTCGACCAGCTGTCAGCGGTCCTGGCGGCCGAGGCTCCCGCTGTGCCGGTCTACGCATTCGACCCCGGCGACATGCGCACCGAGATGCATCAGGCCGCCTTCCCCGGCGAGGACATCTCCGATCGTGCCGAGCCGGAGTCGGTCGTGCCGGCGTTGCTGCGATTGCTCGACACGCGACCGGCGTCCGGTCGGTACCGGGCAGCGGAGCTGATGGCGGGAGCCGCGCGATGACTGCCGTGACCCTGGCGAGGCCGCATACGCACTTCGTCCGGCCGACGGCGTCGGACGCCAGCGAACCACCCGAAGCCCGCGGCGTCGCGCGCGACGGCGTGAAGCTGCTGGTTGCTCGGTCAGGCGGGGTGAGCCATGCGCGTTTCGCCGATCTTGGTGACTACCTGGCCCCGGGCGACCTGTTGGTGGTGAACAATTCCGCCACCCTGCCCGCCGCGGTCGACGGTCGCCGCGGCGGCGCGCCGGTCGCCGTCCACTTCTCCACCGAGCGTGGCGAAAAGCTGTGGGTGGTGGAATTGCGGCCGGCCGGGAATGCGACGGGGCACCTGAGCGACATCCGCCCGGGTGAACGCATCGAGTTGCCAGGCGGTGGCGCGATCGTCATCAGTTCGTCCTACCCACAGACCGGTGTGGACGGCGGGAGATTGTGGACGGCGCGGGTGGTGCTCGAGGGTGACGTGGTGTCGTACCTGACCCGCTACGGCCGCCCGATCCGCTACTCGTACGTGCCGCGACAATGGCCGTTGCGCTACTACCAGACGGTATTCGCTCAGCACCCGGGAAGCGCCGAAATGGCCAGTGCGGCACGGCCTTTCAGCACCGAGTTGGTAGCCTCGCTGGTTGCCCGGGGCATTGCGATCGCGCCCATCACGTTGCACGCCGGGGTCTCCTCGGCAGAGGCGGGCGAGCCACCGGCCCCTGAGCTGTTCCAGGTGCCGGCCGCCACCGCGCGGCTGGTGAACCTCACGCACGCCACCGGCGGACGAGTGATCGCCGTCGGCACTACGGTGACTCGCGCTCTCGAGTCGGCCGCCAACCCCGACGGCGACGTACATCAGGCCGTCGGCTGGACGGACTTGGTGCTCGGCGCCGACCATCCGAGCCGCGTGGTCGACGGCCTCATTACCGGATGGCACGACGCCGGCGCCTCGCATCTGCTGCTACTCGAGGCCGTCGCGGGCCCGGACGTGGTCGCGGAGGCGTACCGCGAGGCTGTGCAAAACGGCTACCTCTGGCATGAATTCGGCGACAGCGCCCTGCTGCTGCCGGACAGGTAGCGCGAGCAGACGCGTTCACGGGGCGGGAGCTTTTTGCGTCTGTTCGGCAGCGTCGTACAGTCGGCGCATGCAAATCCGCGAGCACACTTCCGGTTCGGGAGGCACCGGCAAGCCGGCGGTCATCCTGCATCCGTCCGGCACGGTCGTCACGTTCGACGAGCTGGAGGCGCGCGCGAATCGGCTGGCGCACTACTTCCGCCGCGCCGGCCTGCGCGAAGGGGACGCTGTGGCGATCCTGATGGAGAACAACGAGCACATCCACGCCGTGATGTGGGCCGCTCGCCGCAGCGGCCTGTACTACGTGCCGATCAACACCCACCTGACCCCGTCCGAGGCCGCCTACATCGTCGACAACAGCGGCGCCAAGGCGATCGTCGGCTCGGCCGTGCTGCGCAAGACTTGCGAGAACCTGTCGGAGCATCTTTTGTCGAGCCTGCCCGATCTGCTGCTCATTGCCGACGAAGACCTGCCAGGCTGGGAGCGCTACCCGGAATGTGTTGCAAGCCAACCAGACACGCCGATCGAGGACGAAATCGAGGGTGACCTGCTGCAGTACTCGTCAGGCACCACTGGCCGGCCGAAGGGGATCAAGCGCGAACTGCCGCACCTGCCGCCGGCTGAGGTACCCGGGATGATGTCGGCCCTGGTCGGGTTCTGGATGACGCCTGAGTCGATCTATCTAAGCCCTGCGCCGCTGTACCACACAGCGCCGTCGGTGTGGTCGATGAGCGCGCAGGCCGGCGGCATAACGACCGTTGTATTGGAGAAATTCGACCCCGAAGGCTGCCTGGAGGCGATACAGCGCTACCGGGTCACCCACGGTCAGTTCGTACCCGCGATGTTCACCCGGATGCTGAAACTGCCCGAGGCAGTGCGTAATTCATATGACCTGTCCAGTCTGCAACGGGTGATGCACGCTGCCGCGCCGTGTCCGGTCGAGATCAAGAAACAGATGATGGACTGGTGGGGTCCGATCGTCGACGAGTACTACGCGTCCTCGGAGGCAATCGGGTCGACGTTGATCACTGCCGAGGAGTGGCTGGCGCATCCGGGGTCGGTCGGCAAGCCGATGCTTTGCGAGATACACATTCTCGACGAGCACGGCAACGAGCTCCCGCCGGGGCAGCCGGGCGAGATCTACTTCGACGGCGGATATGCGTTCGAGTACCTCAACGACGAAGCGAAAACCACGGCGTCGAGGGACAAGCACGGCTGGGTGACGGTCGGCGACGTCGGCTACCTCGACGAGGATGGCTATCTGTTCTTGACCGATCGGCGCCACCACATGATCATCTCCGGTGGGGTGAACATCTACCCTCAGGAAACGGAGAACCTTCTGGTCACCCACCCAAAGGTGTTGGACGCGGCGGTGTTCGGGGTTCCTGACGACGAGATGGGGCAGCAGGTCATGGCGGCGGTGCAGACGGTCGATCCGGCCGATGCCACGGTCGAGTTCGCCGATGAGCTGCTGAGCTGGCTGCGAGACCGCTTGGCGCACTTCAAGTGTCCGCGCTCGATCGCGTTCGAGGCGCAACTGCCGCGCACCGACACCGGGAAGCTCTACAAGAACGAGCTGGTCGAGAAGTATTCGGCGTGATCGATGCTGCGGCTGGTCGATCTGTCGAGTTCGCCGGATCCCGGCGCCGAGGTCCGCGCCGAGTCACCGCCCGGCGTGGTGGTTGCCTTCGGCTCGGTAGTCGGCCTTTCCGACATCGAATCCTGTTTGGACGCCGCGTCTTTCACGCTGACCGAGGAGGCTTGTGACGATCGCCGAGTGGTCACCGTCGACTCGGTGCCCGAAGCACTTGCCGAGCTGACACAGCGCTGTGAGCGCTGGCCCCACGCCAGCAGTGTGTGCGACGACGTATTGCGTACCGTCGACGCGAATGGCGCAATGCTGGCCGGAGTCATCACCGAGTCGCTCGCCTATTCGACTCTGCAGGCCGGACCGGAATTCGCCCGCTGGCTCGAGGAACGTGGTCCGGCCCGCATGCCGGACATTACCGAACCCGTGCAAGCCGAGCGTGACGGAAATACCTTGCGAATCCGGTTCAACCGGCCACAGCGCCACAACGCGTTTTCCACCGACGCCCGCGCCGCGCTACTGGAGGCGCTCACCGTCGCGGAGCTGGACTCGTCGGTGACCGAAATCGTGTTGAGCGGCAACGGTCCGTCGTTTTGCAGCGGCGGCGACCTCGCGGAGTTCGGTACCTTGGCCGACCCGGCGAGCGCGCACCTGGCGCGAACCCGTCACAGTCCCGCGCTGGCACTGGCCGCCGTCACTGCTCGCCTCGGGCGGGCTTGCCGCGCCGAGGTGCACGGCCGGGTTCTGGGCAGCGGGCTGGAGATGGCCGCGTTCTGCGGATGGATTGACGCACAGAGCGATTCGGTTTTCGGGCTGCCGGAACTGGGCTTGGGGCTGATTCCCGGAGCCGGCGGCACGGTTAGCGTTACCCGCCGGATAGGTCGTTGGCGCACAGCTTATCTGGTGTTATCGGGGCACACCATCGACAAACCGACCGCGCTGGCCTGGGGGCTGGTGGACGCTTGACGTCAGTAGCGGCGGTAGTAATGCGTGGTCGGTGTTGAGGGGATATGGCTATAGGTGCTGACGCCGACCATGAACATGATGAGCATGAACACGAGGTAGCCGACAATCAATACGGCGGCGACGATGGCGCTGATGATCGCCCACCTCTTCGCGTTGTTGGCCGCCGCCTGAGCTTCGGCGTACTGCCCCTGCATCCACAGCCCGGAGACCTTGGAGGAGTAGACGATCGACACGACTCCTGCGGGCAGACAGCAGAAGATCGTCGTCAATATCGCCCAGACCAAGTAGTTGTCCGGCGGTTGTCCGCTGGGCCAACCAGGTTGTTGGGCCGGCCACCCTTGGCCTTGCTGCGGGCCTTGCCAACCGGGTTGCTGCCCCTGCCAACCCGGTTGCTGGCCTTGCCAACCCGGCGAACCGCCGTAGGGGTCTGGCGGGTAACTCATGGCCACTGCCTTCCTTCGGCTCGACGGATTCCAGCCGTCTCGCTGGCGCCAAGGTCAGGCAAATATACAGCACTCGCCGGCGGAGCCGCCGAGATAATTGAGAGCTAACCGGTGCTCAGATTCCGCCCCGGGCCACCAATTGTCCGGCGATGACGTTGCGCTGAATCTCGTTGGTGCCTTCGCCGACGATCATCAGCGGCGCGTCGCGGAAGTAGCGTTCGACATCGTATTCGGTCGAATAGCCGTAACCCCCATGGATTCGCACGGCGTTCAGGGCGATTTCCATCGCGACCTCCGACGCGAACAGCTTGGCCATCCCGGCCTCCATGTCGCAACGCTCGCCGCTGTCGTAACGCTCGGCGGCATAACGGGTCAGCTGGCGGGCCGCGGTGAGCTTGGTCGCCATGTCAGCCAGGTAATTGCCGACGGCCTGATGCTTCCAAATCGGCCGGCCGAAGCTTTCCCGTTGCTGGGCATAGGCCAGCGCGTCCTCCAAGGCCGCTGACGCAACGCCGAGCGAGCGCGCGGCGACCTGGATGCGGCCGGTTTCGAGGCCCTTCATCATCTGCGAAAAGCCCTGCCCCATCTGCCCGCCCAAAATCGCCGACTCCGGAATTCGGTAGTCGTCGAATGACAGCTCGCAGGATTCGACGCCCTTGTAGCCCAGTTTGGGCAAGTCCCGCGACACCGTCAGCCCGGGTCCGTGCCCGACCAACGCGATCGAGATACCTCGATGACGTGGTGTGGCATTCGGATCGGTCTTGCACAACAGGGCGATCAGGCCGGAATGGCGCGCGTTGCTGATCCAGGTCTTGGCTCCGTTGATGGTCAGGCCCCCGGAACCGTCGGGCAAGGCGGTGGTCGTCATGTTCTGCAAGTCGGAACCGCCGCCCGGCTCGGTCAGCGCCATGGTGGCCCGCAGCTCGCCGGTCGCCATCGGCGGCAGGTACGTCCGTCGCTGTTCCTCGGTGCCGAACAGCGTCAGCAGCTTGGCCACGACGGTGTGTCCGCCCATCGCGCCGGCCAGGCTCATCCACCCGCGGGCCAGCTGTTCGGTGACGCGGACATAACACGGCATGGACACCGGCGATCCGCCGTACTCCTCGGGAATGGCCAATCCGTAGACGCCGATCCGCTTCATCTGCTCGATCCACGCCTCGGGGTAGGTGTTGGCGTGTTCGACGTCGCGGACGGTCGGTTTCACGTCGCGATCGATGAATGCCCGCACCGTGGCAATCAGCATCTCTTCTTCGTCGTTCACTTGTGTCGCCTCCGTATTTGATCGCTTTCAAGCGTTCCGCGCCAGCGGCGTTAGGTCCGTCGGTACCTGAGGTTAGGTTGTGGGTGTGGCTAACCGTTACCGGCTCTACCCAACCGCGGAACAGGCGGTCTTTATGCGGGACCGCCACTGCGGGGACGCACGTTATGTGTGGAACCTGGCCGTCGAACAGTTCCGCTACCGCGAGCGCCGGGAGCGCGGCACGACGGCACGATCAGCGCCGGGTCCGGCTGCGCGGCAAAGGCAATTGGCTGAGGCGCGCCAGGAGTTTGAGTGGCTGCGTGGCGGTTCGTCATCGGTGCAGCAACAAGCGCTACGCGACTTCGACCGAGCAGCCCAGGCATGCTTCGACGGCAATGCCAACGAGCCCACCTGGCGCAAGCGCGGCAAATCGGAAGGCTCCTGCGTTCGCGACACCAAGGTGGTAGTCCACAGCCGCGCGTGGGCGCAGATTGCCATCCCCAAGCTGGGGTGGGTCAAGTTCAAGCTGTCCCGCGCACTGCCGGCAGGCAAGTTGGGCATGGCGAGGATCACCTGCCGCCCCAGTGGTCGTTGGCATGTCAGCTTCCCCGCGCCGCAACCGGTGATAGCGGATGCCGGCAGGACCGGTAAGTCAATTGGTATCGACCGCGGCGTGGCCACCACCATTGCCACGTCGGATAAGCAGATGTTTCGTGCGCCGAGAATGCGCAAGCGCGAGGAGAGGAAGTTGGCGCGACTGGAACGCGAAAAAGCGCGACGACGCAAAGGTAGTGCCCGCCGAAAGGCTGTCGTGCAGCGGATCGCCGGCCTGCATGAGACGGTGGCCGACCGGCGTCGCGACTGGATCGAGAAGATCACCACCAGGATCGCGGCCCACTACGATTTTGTTGCGGTGGAGCACCTGCCGGTCCGCAATATGGTCCGCAAACCTAAACCCAAGCCGGACCCCGACCACCCTGGGCAGTACTTACCCAACGGTGCAGCGGCCAAGGCCGGACTCAATAAGTGCATCTACGCCAACTGCTGGGGCATGTTCGCTTGCCGGTTGGCACAGAAGGTGAAGGCTTCCGGTACCACGCTGGTCGCGGTTTCGGCAAGGTACAGCAGCCAAGAGTGCCGCAACTGTGGCCACACGGCAAAGGAGAACCGCCAGAGCCAAGCGGTGTTCCTTTGCGTGGTGTGTGGCCACGGCGACCATGCGGACCACAACGCTGCTCAAATAATCTTGGCCCGGGCTAGATCCGCGCCAACCCCCGGACCGGGGGCCATACCGCAAGGTGTGGGCACCGCACGGTGCGCTCACGAACGTGAGAACCAAGGCTGGGCCGCATGAGCGGCCCAGCCGGAATCCCGGCCCGTCACGGCCGGGAGGAGGTCAATGCGAATGGGTACGCGGGCGGGCCCTACTTCGACGATCTGTCGATTGGGCAAGTATTCGACTCGGCGCCTGCGGCGACGCTGTCGTCGGGCTTGGCGGCCGCCCATCAGGCCATCGTGGGCGACCGGATGCGGCTGGCGCTCGATGCTCAGCTGTGCGCCGCGGTGACCGGCGCGCCGGGCCCGCTCGCGCATCCGGGATTGGTGTGCGACGTCGCGATCGGGCAGTCGACGCTGGTCACCCAGCGCGTCAAAGCCAACCTGTTCTACCGTGGTCTCACCTTTCACCGATTCCCCGTCATCGGAGATACGCTCTATACCCGTACCGAAGTGGTTGGGCTGCGGGCGAATTCGGCCAAGCCGGGGCGGGCGCCGACGGGCCTGGCGGCGCTGCGCATGATCACCATCGATCAGGCCGATCGATTGGTGCTCGACTTCTACCGTTGCGCGATGCTGCCCGCCGGCCCGGACTTCGATCCATCCGGCGCTCCTGCCGACGATCTGTCCGGCATCGGCTCAGATCCGCTGACGCCAGCCGCTGATCCGACCGCGGAATGGGACGGCGAGGTGTTCCGAAACCGGGTGCCGGGACCGCATTTCGACGCCGGGCTTGCGGGTGCGGTGCTGCACAGCACTGCGGACGTGGTCAGCAACGCTCCTGAGCTGGCCCGTCTCACCCTCAATATTGCTGCGACACACCATGATTCGCGTATCAACGGCCATCGGCTGGTCTATGGCGGACATACCATCGGGCTGGCGCTCGCGCAGGCCAATCGTCTGCTGCCCAATCTCGTGACAGTCCTGGGTTGGCAGTCCTGCGACCACACCGGCCCGGTGTACGAGGGCGACACGCTGTACAGCGAGTTGCACGTCGAGTCCGCCGAACAGGCGGCCGACCGCGGGGTGCTCGGCTTGCGATCGGTGGTGTACGCGGTCAGCAGCGCGCCAGATCAGCCCGACCGACCGGTGCTGGATTGGCGCTTCAGGGCGCTGCAGTTCTGACTTCAGCTGCGCAGCTCGACCGCCCGGTTCGACGAATTCAGTGCGGCCGTTTTCGGGGAATGATTCCGGGTACCCGGCCACGTACGCCTCGTCGTCGCTAGGTGAGGCAAGTTCAAGGAGGTACATCATGCCCAGTCAGAATTCCGGAGAGTCCGCAGATGCACGGCTCGAACACTTCGACAATCCGGAGTTGGGCAGCGGCGCCCGCGACACAGGGGAGGACACTCCTGAACCCGGCGGAGAAGGCCGCCCAGTGGGGACCGTAGACGAAGACGCCAACCCCCCGATGAGCGATCCCACGGCTTCCGAAACCTACAGCGGCACCGGCGAATTGCCCCCGCAAGACACTGGAAGTGCTATCCCACCCTACGAGGGCCGCAAGGAAGCCGGCGAAGTCACGGAACCGAGCTCGCAAAGCCCCGGCGACGCCGGTGGCGGCGCGGGTCCGGTCATCAATCCCGACTACAAGTCAGCTAGCCCCGCCGATACACCAGGCGGATCCGAGAAGTCTCCAGCAGATGAGCAGCCGGCTGCCCAGACCCCGGAGTCGGATCTAGACGATGACCGCGTAGGGCCGGCGCACGTAGCCGGTACGGGACGCGGTGAGTCCAAGAGCTGAAGTCGGACTTGTCGGGTGCGCGGCCATCGGGATCCGGGCATCCACTGACCAAGCAAGTTCCCAAGCACTGCGCCCCGCCTGTGATCCAGCGCAGGAGGCGGATTTGTCATGGACCGACTGGACCGGCACCCCGTCAGCGGCAAGTTTCGCAGGTTTGTCCCGCTGTGAACCACGGGCACAATGGGGGTCGTGAGCTGCGCGCCGGCCCGATCTGCTCAGAAGTGGGGTAACAGCGGGCTGGCCTATCTGACCGGTCTGCCCGACGGCCCACCCGACTTTTCCCGGGCCAACGTGCTTAGTCACGCCGAACGGATCACCGCCGATACGGCCACCCTGCTCGCCGGGCGGGCCGGGTTGCTCGGGCTGACCCGAGGCGGGCGGGTGTCGGCCGGTGGCGCCACCCGGCTGCTGCAGACCCGCGACGGCTGGTGCGCGATCACCCTCTCCCGTCCCGACGACATCGCCGCCGTGCCCGCCCTGCTGCAAGTGGACAACATACCCGACGATCCGTGGCCGGCGCTTACGGCTTGGGCCACAACGAGTTTGGTATCGAAGGTTGTCGATCGGGCCGTGCTGCTCGACATCCCGGCGGCCGCATTGGGTGAGGCTGCACCCGCATCGCCGCGGATTCGCCGCATTGACGCTGCGGTCGCCGGACGCGGGCTGGAGGGCCTCCTGGTCGCCGACCTGTCGTCGATGTGGGCCGGCCCATTGTGCGGAAAACTGCTGGCCCGCGCCGGAGCCACCGTCGTCAAAGTCGAAAGCCGCCGCCGCCCGGATGGCACCCGCGCCGGAAATCGCGCCTTCTTCGACTGGATCAACGGCGAAAAACTGTCCTATTGCCTGGATTTCGACGGCCAGGCCGATGAGCTGCAGCAGTTGCTCACCGTCGCCGACATCGTGATCGAAGGTTCGCGTCCGGCGGCGCTGGCACGGCGCCGACTCGGACCGGATCACATTGCGCCACGGGCAGGACGAATCTGGCTGCGGATCACCGGATATGACGGCGAGCCCGGACGGCCGGCCTTCGGCGATGACGCCGCGGTGGCCGGCGGCCTGGTCGGCACCAGCGTGGACGGACCCGTGTTCTGCGGCGACGCTATCGCCGACCCGCTGACCGGGCTGGAGGCGACGTTGGCGGTGACCGAATCACTGCGCCGGGGTGGCGGCGAACTGGTTCAGGTGGCCATGGCGGCAGTGTCCGCCGCCTATGCGAACTTACCGGCGGTATCGCCCGTCTCGGCGTATCCGGCCCCACCCCCGCTGCCTCCGGCGGCAATCAGGTCAGCGCCCGAGCTCGGCGCCGACGACGACACGGTTCGCCGCCTGGTTGCCGAAAGACGCTGTCTGTCATGCTGATTCAAGGAGCGACGCTGCTCGACGGCAGAATGGTCGACATCCGGGTCGGCGAGCAGATCGAGGAGCTCGGCAGCGGGCTGAGCGCCACGCCAAAAGAGGGTGTGCTCTACGCCGGCGGCGGAACCGTGCTGCCCGGGCTGCACGATCACCACGTGCACGTGCGATCCGCTGCCTCCGCGCTGAATTCGTTTTTCGTCGGACCGCCCGGTGTCAGTACCAAAGACCAACTGGCACAACTATTGTCGAACGCTACGCCCGGCCCAGACGGATGGATCCGGGCGGTCGGTTATCACGAGTCGGTGGCCGGAGAGCTGGACCGCAACGCTCTTGACGCGGTGGTCCCCAACATTCCGGTGCGCATTCAGCACCGCAGCGGCGCGCTGTGGATGCTCAATTCCGCCGCACTGGGCCGCGTCGGTATGAACGAGCATTCCGATGGACGTCTGCGTAGCGCCGACCCTGGCTGGTCAGACGCGGTGCAGCGGCGCGAAACCAACCTGGCGGAACTCAGCCGGCGGATCACCGCGACCGGCGTCACCGGCGTCACCGACGCCACCCCCGACCTCGGCGCCGACGACATGGTCTCGCTGATGGTGGCGCACCGTCGCGGCGAATTTCGGCCGCGGCTGCATTTCCTGTCACCGGGCAAGAAAATCCTGCAGGACGACTGTCTGGACCTGGACTCCTTGACGAATTGGATTGCCGAGCAACACAGTGCCGGCCGGCCGGTTGCCGTGCACTGCGTCACCGCGGCACAGCTGGTGGTGACCATCGCCGCCCTGCGCGAGGCCGGAAGTCATCCGCTTGATCGCGTCGAGCATGCGTCGGTGGTGCCGGACGAGAACCTGAGCGACCTCGCCGATTTGCAGGTTACGGTTGTCACCCAGCCGAACTTCGTCGCCGAGCGCGGTGACCAGTATCTCGCCGATGTCCCGGTCGACGAGCACGGTCAGCTATGGCGGGTGGCATCGTTGCTCAACGCGTCGGTGCCGGTCGCGCTGTCTACCGACATGCCGTTCGGCCACGGCGACCCCTGGACCGCGATGCGCGCCGCGGTATATCGCACCACGCTCAGCGGCGCCGTCCTCAGCGCCGACGAATGTGTCTCGGCGCGAACGGCTTTGGAGATGTTTCTGGGTCGGCCTGATCAGCCGGGACGGGCCCGGACCGTTACGCCCGGGCAGCCGGGGGACCTGTGTGTGCTGAACGAACCACCGGCGACGGTGCTGGCGGAGCTGGACGCCGGCATGGTGGCCGCCACGGTCATCGGCGGCCAGCTCGTTTACTTCGCCATGTGACCGGCGATCAAACCGGATCGCAGGGCATCACATTGGCTCGCAAAGAACCTTTGTGACACTTGGGCTTTCGGAGCCACCAGGTCGAAGCCGTGGAAGACGCCCGGGACCACTTCGACTTGGCACGGTACGCCGGCACTCTTCAGACGTTCGGCGTAAGCGAGGTCTTCGTCATGGAAAAGATCGTTGTCGCCCACGCCGATCCAGGTGGGTGGCAGCCCACTCAGGTCTTCGCATCTGGCCGGAACGGCAACCACCGGGTCGGCGGTGCCGAGATACGCCGTCCAACCGAACCGGTTGGCGCGCGCATTCCACAGCCGGTAATTCGGCTTATCGCCAGAGTCACAACTGCGGTCGTCGAGCATGGGGTACACCAGCAGCTGGAATGCCGGTGCCACCTCGCCGCGGTCGCGGGCCAGCAGCGCCAGTGCCGCCGCCAGGCCGCCGCCGGCACTGGCGCCGCCGATCGCCACTCGCCTAGGGTCGACCGCGGGCAGCGCGGCCAGCCAGGTCAGCGCCGCGTAGCAGTCCTCCAGCGGCGCCGGATACGGATGTTCCGGCGCCAGACGGTATTCGACCGACGCGACGGTGATGCCCAGCCTTTTGCTGAAGCCACGGCACACCCGGTCGTCCTGCCGCGCGGTGCCCATCACGAATCCGCCGCCGTGAATCCACAGCAGGGCGGGCACCGGTTCGGCGACTCCGATCGGCCGGAACAGCCGGACGCCGGCCCCGGATTCCAGGGTGAGCACCTCGACATCGTCGGATGGTCCGCGACCCCGGATCCGCTCGCTCAAGATCCGAACCAGGGGCAACGTCCGCGGACCGATCAGTTGGCGTGGGGCGATGCGCGCAATGCGACGCAGATCAGGGTGAACATCCGTATTCGAAGTGGTCGACACCAGTCCAGTATGCGGGCCGGCCGACCGGGTGTGAGTGCCGCCTGCGGGTGATTGGGGGTTTCGAGGCCGGGGTAAAGGTACGCCATTGGATGGGAGGGAGGGCGGATGCTGGGGCACCTCTATGACCGGGCGCTGGACGGCGAGCGATGTTGGATCCGCCATGACGACGGTATGGTCCACCCGTTGCCCGCGCATCGCTGGCTGGGCAGTCGAGTCGGCCAACAGGGGTGTGACGATGAAGCGTTCGATGCGGCGGTGACGCACATGTGCATCGCGCCGACCATCGAGTTAGGTTGCGGCCCTGGGCGTTTGGTGGCAAGGCTGATCCGGCGGGGAATACCTGCCCTCGGCATCGACCGGTCTGCGACGGCCATTCGCTTGGCGGACCGCGAGGGTGCACCGGCGCTACTGGGTGACGTGTTCGACGCGCTGCCCGGTATCGGCAGTTGGCAGACGGTATTGCTGGTCGACGGCAATGTCGGTCTGGGTGGGGACCCGCGGCGGATCCTGGGTCGGGCCGCCGAGTTGTTGGCAACCGGCGGCCGGTGCGTCGCCGAGTTCGACATCGAAGCCATCGGCATCTGTGCTCGCTGGGTGCGGCTGGAATCGGCGAGCGGCGTGGGACCATGGTTCAGGTGGGCTTCGGTTGGCGCGGACAGCGCGGGCGCGCTGGCCGCGCAAGTCGGTCTGACGCTGGCCGGCATCCATCTGATCGGCGGCCGGGTGATCGCCAACCTGGTGGCCCGGTAAGCGAATACGGCTTCCCCGGCGGGCTTTGGCGGTCGCTAGAGCGTCATCCGCCGCCAGGCCTGCGGCGTCCGGCGCGGTGGCGCAGCCCGCTGCGTGGTCCGTGGCTGACGTCGGTGTTCGGTCTGGTCTTGCTGGTGACGTTGCCGATCATCATCGTCACCGGCCTGTTGTCATATGCGGCGTATTCGCCCCAGTTCGGGCAGGCCATCCCCGCCGACGTCGGCTGGCTGCGCCTGCCTTCGTTCTCCTGGCCCACCCGTCCGTCGTGGCTGTACCGACTGACCCAAGGCTTGCATGTCGGGCTGGGTCTGGTGATTATTCCGGTGGTCGTGGCCAAGCTGTGGTCGGTGATCCCACGGCTGTTCGTCTGGCCGCCGGCCCGCTCGGTCGCTCAGCTGCTCGAGCGGTTGGCGCTTTTGATGTTGGTCGGTGGAGCGCTGTTTCAGATCGTCACCGGTGTGCTCAACATCCAGTACGACTACATCTTCGGATTCAGTTTCTACGACGGCCATTATTTCGGGGCATGGGTCTTCATCGCCGGCTTCCTGATTCACATCGTGCTCAAGTTGCCGCACATGATCACCGGGTTGCGGTCGCTACCGTTCCGAGAAGTGTTGCGCACCAAGGTAAACGACACTCATCCACAGCAGCTGGACCCCGCCGGTCTGGTGGCGGCCGCGCCGGCCGAACCAACGATGAGCAGGCGCGGTGCACTGGCATTGGTCGGCTCCGGGGTGTTGCTGATCGGGGTACTCACCGTCGGGCAGACGGTCGGTGGGGCCGCCCGCAGCACCGCACTCTTGCTGCCGCGGGGGAGGGGTCGCGATTTTCCGGTCAACAAGACGGCCACGGCCGCGGGCATCACGCCGGAGAACGTCGGCGCTAATTGGAGGTTGACGCTGCGCGGCGGGCCGTCGGAGGTGGTACTCGATCGCGAGATGCTGTGCGGGCTTCCGCAACACACCGTAAGGCTGCCGATTGCCTGCGTGGAAGGGTGGTCGACGGTTCAGAGCTGGAGCGGGGTGCCGCTGGCCGAGTTGGCCCGCATGGCCGGGGTACGGTCACCGCGCTCGGCGCGGGTGACATCACTGCAAAAAGGTGGCGCCTTCGGCCGAGCGATGCTGCAAGCCAACCAGATCGGTGACCCCGATGCGCTGCTGGCGTTGCGTGTGAACGGCGCCGATCTGCCGATCGACCATGGCTATCCGGCCCGGGTGATCGTTCCCGCGCTTCCCGGCGTGCACAACACCAAGTGGGTCACATCGATCGCGTTCGAGGTGTGAAATGCCAAGACTGCGAGAGTATTTCGCCCGACACTACGGATCCCGTCCGTTGCATCTGCTGACCATGGTTGTCGGGTTCGCCCTGTTCGGCTACGTGCTGGCCACTTTCAAGCCCGGCACATTGTGGAATTCGGGCAGCTGGTGGCAGTCGATAATCGTTTGGTTCGCCGCCGCCGTCATCGTCCACGATCTGTTGCTCTTCCCGCTCTACGCGCTGGCCGACCGAATAATCGGCGCCCGGCTACGGCAGCTCCCGCCACATCGGCAGCCGAAAGTGCCTGCTCGCAACCACATTCGGATTCCTGCCCTGGCGGCCGGACTGACATTGCTGATCTTTCTGCCTGGGATCGTCCGACAGGGAGCTCCCACGTATCTGGCCGCTACCGGAGAGACCCAGCAGCCGTTTCTCGGCAGATGGCTTCTGCTCACCGCATTCATATTCGCCACCAGCGCGGTCGCCTACGTGATTCGGCTTGCCGTGGCGCGTCGAAAACGGCGCCGGAAGTGTCCGCAGGGCGATGCTAGGCCCGAATAGCAAATGGGCCAGGAGCTCATAGCTGCACAAATACATATCGAGCAAATCACATAGGCGATCAAATTTTCGCCGACGCAGATTTGGTGTCCGCAAACGTGGTTGCCGCCATCCGCGTGGGGGTACGCTCCGAACCATGACGGCGACGGGACCGCGCATGAAACCCTGTATGAGATGGTTGCTGCGGGCCCGGCCCGCCGATTATATGCTGGCCCTAAGCGTTGCCGGGGCTTCGCTGCCGATCGTGGGCAAGCGCCTTGAGCCGCTTGGCACAATCACCGCGATCAGCGTTTGGGGAGCCCGGCACGCGCCGGAATTCGCGGCTGCGGCGGCACGCGGCTGGCTGACTCCAGGCGCCAAGGACGTCAAGGAAGACCGTCGCCGCGAACGCGAGAGCACCCACGAGGTCTCCGTCACCGCATTGCGTGGCGTCGTGTCCTCGGCGGACCTGGACGCCGAGTGGCCCACTGCGGAGCGCACGCCCCCAATCTGGGAGGCACTGCGGCAGCGCCGGCATCTCTATCGCCGCGGCGTCCACTACGGCGACAGCCCCGCCCAGATGCTCGACGTCTGGCGCCGCAAGGATCTGCCGACCCAACCTGCCCCGGTGCTGATCTTCGTTCCGGGCGGTGCCTGGGTGCACGGCAGCCGCACCCTGCAGGGGTCCGCGTTGATATCGCATCTGGCAGAACAGGGTTGGGTGTGCCTGGCGATCGACTACCGCGTCTCGCCGCACCACCGCTGGCCGCGGCACATCGCGGACGTCAAGACTGCCATCGCCTGGGCGCGCGCCAACGTCGACAAGTTCGGCGGTGACCGCAATTTCATTGCGGTGGCAGGTTGTTCGGCCGGAGGGCATCTGTCTGCGCTGGCCGGACTGACCAGTAACGACCCCGGTTTCCAGGCCGCGCTGCCCGAAGGTGCGGACAGCTCGGTGGACGCGGTGGTGGGGATCTACGGCCGCTACGACTGGGAAGACCGTTCCACACCGGAGCGCGTCAGGTTCGTCGACTTCCTGGAGCGGGTGGTGGTGAGGCGGTCGATCGCCCGGCACCCGGAAGTGTTCCGCGCTGCGTCCCCGATCGCCCGAGTGCACCGAAATGCGCCGCCGTTCTTGGTGATTCACGGCAGCAAGGACACCGTCATCCCGGTGGAGCAGGCCCGCAGCTTCGTCGACCGCCTGCGTTCGGTGTCCAGCTCGCTGGTCAGCTATGTTGAGCTGCCGGGGGCCGGTCACGGCTTCGACCTGCTCGACGGACCCCGGGCGGGTGCCATGGCACACGCGACGGCTCTGTTCCTCAATCAGGTGTATCGCAACCGCACGCAGTTCGCGAAACGGGTTATCTGAGCGCCAGCCGATTGTAAGGTTCCCGTATGAGTAGGGGCCTGCGGTGAAACGGCTCAGCGGGTGGGACGCGGTACTGCTGTACAGCGAGACGCCCAACGTGCATATGCACACGATCAAAGTGGCCGTGATCGAACTCGACGAGGAGCATCGCGGCTTCGGTATCGACGCGTTTCGTCAGGTGATCGCGGACCGAATGGACAAGCTGGTGCCGTTGGGCTATCAGCTGGTCGACGTCCCGCTGAAGTTCCACCACCCGATGTGGCGGGAGAACTGCGAAGTCGATTTCGAATACCACATCCGCCCCTGGCAGCTCGCCGCGCCGGGCGGCCGTCGGGAACTCGACGAGGCGATCGGACAGATCGCCAGTACGCCACTGGACCGGGCCTACCCGCTGTGGGAGATGTACTTCGTCGAGGGTCTGGCCAACCACCGGATCGCGGTGGTGGTCAAGATCCACCATGCACTTGCCGACGGAGTGGCATCGGCGAACCTGATGGCCCACGGCATGGACCTGATGCCCACACCTCAGAGCGGCTCGTACACCCCCGATCCGGCGCCCAGCAAGCGGGAGTTGATGACTTCCGCGTTCGTGGACCATTTGCGGCACATCGGACGAATCCCCGCCACGGTCCGCTACACCGCGGAAGGCGTCGGCCGAGTGCGGCGCAGCTCCCGCAAATTCTCACCAGAACTGACTCGGCCGTTCACCCCGCCGCCAACCTTCATGAACCATATGCTCACTCCTGAGCGCCGATTTGCCACTGCCACAATGGCATTCGCCGATGTCAAGGCGACGGGCAAGCAGCTCGGCGCGACCATCAACGACATGGTGCTGGCCATCTCGAGCGGTGCGCTGCGCACCTTGCTGTTGCGGTACGACGGTAAGGCCGAACCGCTGCTGGCGTCGGTCCCGGTGGCCTACGACTTCTCGCCGGAGCGGATCTCCGGAAACCGGTTCAGCGGAATGATGGTGGCGCTGCCGACCGACTGCGACGACCCGCTGGAACGGGTGCGTTACGCACACGAGAACGCCGTGTTCGCCAAGGAAAGCCATCAGTTGCTGGGGCCGGAGCTGATCAGTCGCTGGGCGGCGTACTGGCCGCCGGTGACGACGGAGGCGCTGTTCCGGTGGATGGCGGGGCGCGACGGACAGAACAAGGTGCTGAACCTGAACATCTCGAATGTTCCCGGCCCTCGCGAACGCGGGAGAGTGGGCGGCGCGCTGGTCACCGAGATCTATTCGGTGGGCCCGTTGACCGCAGGCAGCGGCCTGAACATCACCGTGTGGAGTTATGTCGATCAGCTCAACATCTCGGTGCTCTCGGATGGTTCCACGGTCAAGGACCCGCATGAGGTCACCGACGCCATGGTTGCCGACTTCGTCGAAATACGCAGGGCTGCTGGGCTTTCCGAAGAACTGACGGTGGTCGAGACCGCCATGGCTCCGGCATGATCAAGGCCTAAGCCGCCATTACACTGACCGGCCGGTTCGTCACGCCGGCCGACCGTTACCATCTGCACTGTGAGCGACGAAGCTAACACTGAACCCGAGGTCCTCGTCGAGCAGCGGGACCGGATCCTGATCATCACCATCAACCGGCCCAAGGCCAAGAACGCGGTCAACGCGGCGGTCAGCCGCACGCTGGCCGACGCCATGGACCGCCTCGACGGCGATAACGGCCTTTCCGTAGGAATCCTGACCGGCGCGGGCGGCTCGTTCTGCGCGGGCATGGATCTCAAGGCATTCGCCCGCGGCGAGAACGTCGTCGTCGAAGGCCGCGGCATGGGCTTCACCGAACGTCCACCCGCCAAGCCGCTGATCGCCGCGGTGGAGGGATATGCACTGGCCGGCGGGACGGAGCTGGCGCTGGCCACCGACCTCATCGTGGCAGCAAAGGACTCCGCGTTCGGTATTCCGGAAGTGAAGCGCGGGCTCGTCGCCGGCGGTGGCGGACTGCTGCGGCTGCCGGAACGCATCCCGTACGCCATCGCCATGGAGCTTGCTCTGACCGGTGACAATTTGTCCGCCGAGCGCGCGCACGAGCTCGGGCTGGTCAACGTTCTGGCCGAGCCTGGCGCGGCCCTGGACCAGGCGATCGCGCTGGCGGAAAAGATCACCGCCAATGGGCCGCTGGCGGTGGCGGCCACCAAGCGGATCATCGTCGAGTCCCGAGGATGGAGCCCGGAGACCAGGTTCGCCGAGCAGATCAAGATCCTGGCCCCGATCTTCATGTCCAATGACGCCAAGGAAGGCGCGATCGCGTTCGCCGAGAAGCGTCCGCCCCGCTGGACGGGGACATAGCCTGCCGAGCAGACGCAAAATCCACCATTTTGGGCCGAAATAGGGCGACTTTGCGTCTGCTCGCCACTAACCCGTCAGATACCGCTGCACGGTAGGGCCCAGCCAGGTGACCAGATCCTCGATGCTGGTCGACGCGATCGGCTCGATCTTCAGCTGGTAGCGCGCGAACGCCAGCCCGGCCAGGTGACTGGCCACCAGCTCGACCCGCAGCTCGGCGTCCGTCACACCGAACTCCGTGGCGACCCGCTCGGCCATCGGGCCGGCGAGGCTGTCGTGCAACACTTTTCGCGCCTGTGGGTGGATGGCCGCCGATCGCCATAGCGTCAGCAGCGGCTCATAGGCGGCACCTTCGTCCCAGTGTTCGAGGAAGCGGCGAACCAGCCGCGCCCCGACGTCTTCGGTGCCCTCGTCGAGCAGTGTGGCCAGGTGGTGCAGCGGGTGCTCGGGTCCGGTCAGCGCCGACGCCGTGAACAGGCCCTCCTTGCTGCCGAAGAAGTAGTAGACCATCGCGACGTCAACCCCGGCGTCGGCGGCGATGGCGCGGACGGTGGCCCGCTCGTATCCGTCGTGCATGAAGCGTTCGCGCGCCGCGTCGATGATCCGCTGCCTGCTCTGTTGACCAGTGCGCCAGCGGCCGCTGCGCCGCCCCTCTGACATGCACGTCAGCATACTTCAACAACTGTTGACCAATGCCGAGCCGCAGGCGTACATTCCTTTCTTGAACGGAGGTTGAAGAATATGGTTACCAACACGCATGAACGACGCCTTTGGTGGCGCCACCTGCTCTCGGTCCTGGTCGCACCTGTCACGATGACGCTAGTCATCCCCGCGCTCATCGTGATCCCGGACGGCGTGCGGTTGCCGGACCTCGACTCACCCGCGTCAATCGCGCTTGCGGTCGTGGGGGTCCTGCTGATCGCCGGCGGCCTGGCCGTGATGGTCTGGACGATCGTGCTGTTCGACCGCATTGGCAAAGGCACGCTCGGTGTGGGCCCGGTGCTGGGCGAGCCGGTACACCTGGTCGTGCGCGGCCCGTACCGGCACGTCCGGAACCCGATGATCACCGGGGTGCTCTGCGTCCTGCTGGGCGAGGCGGCGATCACCGCATCCGGCTGGCTGCTCGGCTGGTTCGCAATCTTTTTCGCCGTTCTGGCGACCGTGATCCGGTTCTGGGAAGAGCCACATCTGGTTCAGCGCTACGGAGCTGAGTACGTCGAGTACCGGCGCAACGTTCCGCGCTGGATTCCCCGGATGTCGCCCTGGCGGTGACCGGGCGGGCGGTAACGCCCCTCGCGATCATGGGTTACACTACGGCCTAGATTTGTAAAGGCCAATAATCCAGAAAGATCGCGGATGAGCGTTTCGTTGCTGCTCGAGATGGCGGCGTCGAGCAACCCCGATCGCACGGCTGTCGTCGATGGCGACTTGCGGTTGACCACGCAGCAGCTCAGCGACCTTGCCGACGGCGGCGCGGGTGTCATCGCGGGTTCCGGCGCTCGCCACGTCGCCTACGTCGGCACCGGCGGTGCGATGTTGCCGGTGCTGATATTCGCCGCGGCGCGGGCCGGCCTGGCCTTCACCCCGATCAACTACCGGCTGTCCGTCGAGGGCATCCAGAACCTGGTCCGGCGGTTGCCAGAGCCGCTGGTGATCGTCGCTAGCCGCTATCGCGAGGTGCTGGGCGACGCCGCGCAGCGGGTAATGCTCTCCGACGAATTCTTGACCGCTGCGCACAGCGCCGGCCCGGTCGCCGAATTCCCCGACCCCGACGCCGTGGCGATCGTGCTGTTCACCTCAGGCACCACATCGCAACCCAAAGCGGTCGAGCTCTCGCACAACAACCTGACCAGCTACGTCACCGGCACAATCGAATTCGAGTCGGCAGATCCCGCGGACGCCGCGCTGATCTGCGTGCCGCCGTACCACATCGCCGGCGTGGGCGCTGCGCTGTCGAACCTGTATGCCGGCCGAAAGATGGTTTATCTGCCCAATTTCGATGCGCAGGAATGGGTTTCGCTGATCAACGCCGAGCAGGTGACCACCGCGACGGTGGTGCCCACCATGCTGGACCGCATCGTCTCCGTTCTGGAGAGCGGCCACCATGAACTGCCCTCGCTGCGCAACCTGGCCTATGGCGGCTCGAAGGTCGGTCTGCCGCTGGTCCGCCGTGCGCTGCAGCTGTTGCCAAACGTGGGCTTTGTCAACGCGTACGGCCTGACCGAGACGAGCTCGACGATCGCTGTGCTGACCCCGGACGACCACCGCGCCGCGCTGGCCGCGTCAGAGCCAGCCGTCGCCAAGCGCTTGGGATCGGTGGGGCAACCGGTGCCCGGCATCGAGCTGCAAATCCGCGGCGAGGACGGCACCATCCTCGGCCCGGGTCAAAGCGGTGAGCTGTTCGTGCGCGGCGAGCAAGTCTCCGGCCGCTACACCGGGGTCGGTTCGGTGCTGGACGAAAATGGTTGGTTCCCAACGAAAGACATCGCCGTCCTGGATGCCGACGGCTACCTTTTCATCGGCGGACGCAGCGACGACACTATCATCCGCGGCGGTGAGAACATCGCGCCGGCGGAACTCGAAGAAGTGCTGGTCGAACACCCGCAGGTGCGCGACGTCGCGGTTGTCGGCGTCGAGGATCCGCAGTGGGGCCAGGCGATCGTCGCGGTGGTGGTGCCGGCCGACGGTGTCGAGCCCGACCCCGACGAACTGCGCGAGTACGTCCGCGAGAGCTTGCGCGGATCGCGCACCCCGGACCGGGTAGTGTTTCGCCACGAGCTGCCAACTACCGCTACCGGCAAGGTACTTCGCCGGGAGATCATCGAAGAGCTAGAAGGACTACACGCATGATCAAGAACGGAACCCGTTTGGCCAGCCAGGTCTGCGACACCCAGGTGATCGTGGTCAGAAGTGCCGACAGCCTTGACGACCTGCGCTGCGGCGGAGCCCCGATGGTCGAGATCGGCGGCGAACGGAAGGGCGAACTCGACCCCGCCTTCGCCGACGGCACCATCATGGGGAAACGCTACGTCGACGAGACCGGCGCCGAGGTACTGGTGACCAAGCCGGGCGCGGGGAGCCTGAGCATAGGCCAGACGGCACTTCAGCTCAAAGAGGTCAAGCCGCTACCGGCCAGCGACTGAGCCGGCGCCGGCAGGAACCTGCCGTGACACGAATTCCCTTGCCTTGATTAGGAATTCGAGCTGTTCGGCAACCTGGCGCAGCGGGAGCACGCTACGCGTCGAGCGGCACAGCACAATTGCGCCCTCCATCGCGGAGATCGACATCACCGCAAGCGAGGCGGCGTCCGTGTCCGCGAAGCCCTCGGCAACGAACGCGCGCGTCATCGCGGTACACCACCGGCCAAGGATGGCGCCCGCCTCGGCGGACAGCTCTGGTTCGTCGTCGGCGCCGCAGCCGATCGCCGCCGCCACGACGGGGCAGCCGGCGTTGAAGTCTCCGTCGATCAGCAGTCGTTCCCAGAACTTGACGTACTCGCGCAGCAGGACCTTGGCACCCCGATCGACGGCCTCGTCGATGGTGGCGGTGATGGAGTCTCCGGCGTAGCGCAGCGCTTCGGCAAGGATCTGGATGCGGCCCTCAGGAAAGTGGTAGTACACCGAGCCGCGCGGCGCGCCGCTGCGGGCGAGCACCTCGTCGATTGTGACGCCCGCCGCGCCGCGTTCGCGCATCACCTCGGCCGCGCTGATCAGCATCTTCGTGCGGGTGTCGCATCGCTTGGCCGACGCGCCGTCCTTGGCTGACCTCATGCAGCGTGAGACTGTCGCAGGGCCGGCCAGTGCACATTGCGCCGATTGAACCAAGTTGGCCGGCGCCGCAGGTCGGGCATCTCTCGCGTGTAGTGATAGCCGGCCACGTTGAGGTCGAGGATCCACATAGCTTCTCCTGCTCGGGCTTCTCCCGGCGGTTGTTATGCGCCGGATTTCCGCCGACCCATAATTATGCTAGATAGCATATGAGACAACCATACAGTAAGCAAGATCCATTCCCGGTTAAGGGTCGGTGTACTGCGGAGAACGGGATAGCAACACCGGACGTGCCCGATCGGAAAATCCGTCTGATTTCGGCCTCTGTATGTGGTATTGCATATTAGCTAGCTCTGCGTTTGACTGGCCCGATGACTGATTCGCAGCCTTCAGCGTCGGAGCTACCCAGCCTGGACACCGTGACTCTCGAACGAGACGGGCATGTCCTGCTGATCGGCCTGAATCGGGCCCACAAGCGCAATTCGTTCGACCGCGCGATGTTGGCCGATCTGGCTCGCGCGTACGGATTGCTGGAATCCGACGCCTCGGTGCGCGCCGGAGTGCTGTTCGCGCACGGTGACCACTTCACCGCGGGTCTGGATCTCGTCGATGTCGCACCGGCCATCGCGGCTGGTGAGCGGCCGGTTCCGGAGGACGGCCGCGACCCCTGGCGGCTGGACGGGCCGTGGACCACGCCGCTGGTGGCGGTCGCACACGGTTGGTGCATGACGCTGGGCATCGAGCTGCTGTTGGCAGCCGATATCCGGGTCGCCGCCGCAGATACGCGGTTCACGCAGCTGGAAGTGCAGCGCGGGATCTACCCGTTCGGCGGTGCGACGATGCGGCTGCCACGCGAGGCCGGGTGGGGCAACGCCATGCGCTGGCTGCTCACCGGCGATGAGTTCGACGCCGCCGAGGCACACCGCATCGGCCTGGTGCAAGAAGTCGCCGACGATGCGTCCGCAGCGCTGGCCCGCGCCCGGGAAATAGCGCACACCATCGCCGACCGCGCGGCGCCGTTGGGCGTTCAGGCCACGCTGGCGTCGGCGCACACGGCACGCGATCACGGCGACGCTTCCGCGATCGAGCGGCTGGTCCCGGTTATCACCGAACTGTTCAGCAGCGCTGACGCCGCCGAGGGTGTGCAGTCGTTCATCGAACGACGGCAAGCCCGTTTCCAGGGTCGCTAGCTCTCCAGCGTGTAGCCCATCGGCATCAGGACGCTCTTCTGCTGGGTGAAGTGCTCGACACCTTCAGGTCCGTTCTCGCGGCCGATGCCGGAATTCTTGTAGCCGCCGAATGGACAGCAGGGATCGAACGCATACCAGTTGATGGCGTAGGTCCCGGTGCGGATCTTCTCTGAGATCTCAATGCCGCGCGGCACATTCGCGGTCCACACGCTGCCGGCCAGCCCGTACACCGAATCGTTGGCGATCTTGATCGCGTCGTCCTCGGTGTCATACGGAATGATGCTCAGCACCGGCCCGAAAATCTCCTCCTGGGCGATCGTCATTTTGTTGTCGACGTCGGCAAATACGGTGGGCTGCACGAAGAAGCCGTTGTCCAGCCCCTCGGGTCGCCCGCCCCCGCACACCAGCCGGGCGCCCTCCTCGATTCCCTTGGCGATGTATCCCTCGACCCGGGCGCGCTGCTTCTCCGAGATCAGCGAACCGATCTGGGCGGCCGCGTTGGATGGCGGCCCGACCGGCAGCGCCTGCACGAAGTTGCTTACCGCGTCGACGATCTCGTCGTAACGCGAGCGCGGCGCCAGGATGCGGGTCTGGCCTACGCAGGCCTGACCGGTGTTCATGATCCCGGAGAACACGAGCATCGGGACCGCAGCGGCCAAGTCGACATCGTCGAGCACGATCGCGGCCGATTTCCCGCCGAGCTCCAGCGTGCACGGCTTCAGCATTTCGGCGGCACGGCGGCCGATCTCCTTGCCGACGCCGGAGCTGCCGGTGAAGGTGAACAGGTCGACGTCGCGGTTCGACGTCAGCGCCTGTCCGGTCTCGATGCCGCCGGGCACCACGGACAGCACACCTTCGGGCAGACCGGCTTCGGCGAACACCTCGGCCAAAGCGTTTGCGGTCAAGGGCGTTTCGGCGGCTGGCTTGAGCACCACCGTGCAGCCGGCCAGCAAGGCCGGACCCAGCTTGTTGACCGCGAGGAACAGCGGCACGTTCCAGGCGATGATCGCGCCGACCACGCCGATCGGCTCACGATGGACGATGGTCTGCCCGTAGGAGCCATTGCGAATATCCCGCCACTTCACCTGGTCGACTGCAGGCCCGGCGAAGAAGTTCAGCGCACCCATCGAACCCATCCAATGCATCGTCTCGATGGTGGTCGGCGGTTGGCCGGTCTCGTCGGCGAGCAGCTTGGCGAACACCGGCTTGCGCTCCTCGAGCAACTTGACCGCGCTCGCGATGACGGCCGCGCGTTCCTTCGGCGGCGTCGAGGGCCAGGGGCCGGTGTCGAAGGCGGCGCGGGCAGCGGCAACGGCGGCGTCCACGTCGGCCGCCGCTGCCAGCGGCACCTTGCCGACGTACTCGCCGGTCGCCGGGCAGTGCACCTCGATGACCTCGGACGTCGACGGCTCCGTCCACTTGCCGCCGATGAAGAGTTTGTCGTATTCGGTCGTGGCGTCAGTCATATTGCGCCGCTCCTCCTCGCCTATTTCGTCGCTGCGCGCTATATCGTCGCCGGCGCGCATGGCGCCACCCTACCCAAGGCGCAGCAAGATTAGAACATGTTCCATTATCGCGGTTGGAGCACCAGCACGAGATTGCTGACCAGGAACTCTCGCAGCACCGGCACCGCGGTCAGCCACCATGCCCATCGCGGGTGGTAGCGCGGAAAAGCGGCGATGACTGCGCCGGTGCCGGAGGCCCAGTTCAGCCCGTCGGCCGCGGACACCGCGAATAACGACGACCCGTAGTTGTTCTTTGCCGGATGACCGTGCCTGCGCGCATAGCGGGCGGCGGCGCGGTATCCACCGAGATAGTGGCTCAGCCCCATCTCGTGCCCTCCGAAGGGCCCGAGCCACACCGTGTAGGACAGCACCGCCAGCCCGCCCGGCCTGGTGACTCGCAGCATCTCGTCGCCCAGCTGCCAGGGCCGCGGCACGTGTTCGGCGACGTTGGACGACAAGCAGATGTCCACCGAGTCGTCGGCGAAGGGCAGCGCCATGCCCGATGCCCGGACGAACATGCCTGAGCCCCGGGGTGGGGCCGGTCCGCTCGCATGCATCTCGTTCGGGTCCGGTTCTAGACCGATGTATCGGATGCCGGCGTCGGCAAAGGCACTCCCGAAGTAACCCGGGCCGCCGCCGACGTCGAGCAGGGTGCGGCCGACGGGCGACTCACCGTGAGTGGCCCGCCACAGATCACCGATCATGGTCGCGGTGTCGGCGGCCAGTGCGCCGTAGAAGCGCGCCGGGTCCGGCTGTTCGTTGCGGAATTCGGACAGCAGCCGCAGCGAGCGGGCCAGCGTCGCCCGCCGCGCGAAAATGTCGGTCGCCGCCACTCGCAACACCCTACGGCCGTTACCGGTTAGGCTGACGACTTATGTCTGACCTGCGCTCGGTACTGCTGCTGTGCTGGCGCGATACCGGTCATCCACAGGGCGGCGGCAGCGAGACCTACCTACAGCGCATCGGCGCTCAACTGGCCGCCTCCGGGATCGAGGTCACCTTGCGCACTGCGCGCTATCCGGGCGCGCCGCGACGGGAAGTCGCCGACGGGGTGCGGATCAGCCGCGCCGGTGGGCGGTACTCGGTGTACATCTTGGCGCTGTTGGCGATGGTCGCCGGCCGATTCCGGCTCGGGCCACTGCGACGAGTGCGCCCCGACCTGGTCGTCGATACCCAGAACGGCCTGCCTTTCCTTGCCCGGTTGGTGTACGGGCGACGGGTGGTGGTGCTCGTGCACCACTGTCACCGCGAGCAATGGCCGGTGGCGGGCCCTGTGATCTCGAAGGTCGGCTGGTTCGTCGAGTCGACGCTGTCGCCGCGGCTGCACCGGCACAACCAGTACCTGACGGTGTCGCTGCCGTCGGCGCGCGATCTGGTCGCGCTGGGGGTGGGCAACGAGCGGATCGCGGTGGTACGCAACGGTCTCGACGAGGCACCGGCGCTTACCCTGTCCGGACCGCGGGCCGCAGCGCCCCGGGTGGTCGTGCTCTCGCGACTGGTGCCGCACAAGCAGATCGAGGACGCGCTGGAGGCCGTGGCGGAGCTACGGCCGCGCATTCCGGGTCTGCACCTCGAGATCGTCGGCGACGGCTGGTGGCGGCAGCGGCTCGTCGATCACGTCCAGCGGCTCGACATCGGCCCGGCGGTGACATTCCATGGCCACGTCGACGACGTGACGAAACACCATGTGCTGCAAAGCGCGTGGGTGCATGTGCTGCCTTCGCGCAAGGAAGGCTGGGCGCTCGCGGTGGTCGAGGCGGCCCAGCACCGCGTCCCCACTATCGGCTACCGGTCGTCGGGCGGATTGTCCGACTCGATCGTCGACGGGGTGACCGGGGTGCTGGTGGACGACCGCGCCCAATTGGTGGACCGGCTCGAGCAACTGCTGTCCGACCCGGTGCTGCGAGACCAGCTCGGCACCAAAGCGCAGACGCGCAGCGCCGAATTCTCCTGGCGGCAAAGCGCCGACGCGATGCGCAGTGTGCTGGAGGCGGCGCAAGCCGGCGGCTTCGTCAGCGGTGTGATGTAGAGCGCGAGCAGACGCAAAATCGCCCATTTTGGCAACGAAATGGGCGATTTTGCGTCTGCTCGCGTTAGGACGGGCGCCGGCGCCAGCCGGTGAGTACTGCCCCGGCAGCGGCCCCGAAGAGTAGCGCCAGCCATGCCCAATGCGCGATCAACGTCGCCCGCACGCGACTAACGGGCGCGCCGCCGGTATGCCCACCGATCCAGTACACGGCGATTTGGCCGTCGCGATAGGTCGGTGTCAGCGCGTCGACGGTGCGCGCCGCATCGCCCATGTCGCCGGCGGTGTCCGACTCGACCACCAGCCACGCCACCCCCGCGGCGGCCAACGTAGCGGGATCCTGCCCGGCCCGCAGCAACTCCTGCACCGAACGGGCATGCGTCCCTTCTCCGGGGATCGTCACGCCGGAAATGGTGAGATCACCGGTGCTCAGCACGTCGGCGCGCACCCAGCGCGGTAGCGGATCGAGTACCGGTGCCGGACCCGACCAGAAGTACATCCGCATGGTGCCGGCCGGCAGCACCGCCACCGTTCCCGGCCGCGCGTTGACTGCGGCCGCCACTGCGCTCCACCCGGGCGGGTATCGCACCGACTGAACCTTGCCCCAGACGCCCCAAGCCAGATCGGGCAGCGCGAGAATCAACGCGAAGCAGCAGACCAGCGCCGTCAAGCCGGGCTGCGACAGCCGGCGCAGCGTCACCAACGCCCCCGCGCCGGACAGCGCGTAGCCCGGCATCGCCAGCGCCACCCACTTCTGTCCGTCGCGCAGCACACCGAAGCCGGGGAAGGCGTCGACCAGCGTCCGCAGCACATGCAGGCCGGGGCCCGTCGCCAAAGCGGCCGGGACCACCACGGCCACCGCCGCCAGCACCAGCAGCGGCACCGCAGCCGGGAGGCGCACGACTGACGGTAGTCCGACGGCCACCAAGCCCAACAGCACCACGGCCGACGAGACGGCCAAAAGCGTTGTCCGCGAAGTGGGTACGGCTTCGCCGTTCCAGATGCCGCCGAGGCTGGCCAGGCTACCGAGCGTGCCCAGCCCAGGCTCGGCGCGAGGCGCGAAGGCGGTCACCCCGAGTGCGTTCGCCGGCGTACGCGACGGCAACGACGAGCCCAGCGCCGCTGCCGTGAGCCACGGCAGCGCAGCCACCACGGCCGCACCCAGAGCCACCGCCGAGCACAGCCAGCGTGACCGGCCCTCGCCGCGCACTGCGGCGCTGACCAGCGCCACCGTCGCGGCCAGCAGCAACCCCGTCGGGGTTAGCCCGGCCAACGCGACCCAAAAGGCGAGTTCGAAGATTCCCCTCCACATCCCGTCGGGCGCTGAGCGCAGGGTCAGCATCGCCGCGGCGACCCAGGGCAAGCAGCCGTAGCCAACCAGCAGGCTCCAGTGACCCTGTAGCAGCCGTTCGCCGACATAGGGATTCCAGATCGCCAGGGTGATCGCGACGAACTGGCCCCCGGCGCCCGCCGCGGGCAGCGCCACCGCAACCAATCGCGCCGCGCCCCAGCCCGCCAGCCACAATCCCAAGACCAGCAGTGCCTTCACCACGAGGCCGCCGTCGAGCACGTGCGAGGCCAGTGCAACGGCGAAATCCTGCGGCGTCGCCCGCGGCGCCGCCGTCAATCCCAGCGCGGTGTCGGAGATATACGACCGGGGAGTGGAAACCGCATCGCGCAGCAGCAGGTATCCGGGTCCCAGCGCCGGCCCGATCACCAGCAGCGCAAGGAGCAACGCGTAGCCCGGCCGGGACCAGTACTGAGCCTGGCGGAGTACTGCGGTCACCCCGTCGTTAGGCCTCCACGGTTGGGGCGCCCGCGCCCGGGGGATCCGGTGGGGGATCAGGCGGGCTGGGATCCGGATGCAGATCCGGACGCTGCGTGGGCAATTTCTCGGTCTCGGCCTCGGCGCCCGGCACCGGCTCGTCGAGTCCGCGGCCGTAGTAGTCGTGGTCGCCGCGGTCCAGGCCCGGATCGATCAACGCGCTCTCGGTGCGCAGGCTGAACGACGCCAGCAATCCACCGCCGACCAGCGCGATCAAGCCGACCGCGGTGAACGTGATCGGTAGCACCCGCGACCACAGCGCCAGCCGATCACGCTCGTCGCGCGCTGCGTTCACCTGGGACTCGACGGTGTCTTCGGTGAAGGTGACCGTGTAGTCGGCCAGCCGCACTTCCGGCTTCATCTTGTCGCGAGCGAAGTAGTGGTTGGCGCGCTCGGTTTTTTTGACGATGGTGCCCGTCACCGGGTCCACCCAGAACGTCCGCTGCGCGGCGTAGTAGCGCGTCATCGTGATCTGTTCGTCGGGCTCGCCGGCCACCCCCCACATCTTCGCGGAGGTGGTGATCTTGCCGTCCTCTCTGTTGGTCAACAGCGACGGGTACTCGATGGGGTCCGTCAGCGTGCCTGCGGCGTTGTAGCCGACGTTCTGTTTGAACCGGTATGTGGTCAAACCGTTGACGTCTTCTTCGTCCTCGAAGGTGGCGTCGAACGGCTTCTGCGCGATCGGGTCGAAGTATTGATACGTCTTCTTATCGGTGTGGAACGGGAATCGGTAGGACAGCCCGGTGTGCGGCAGCGGCGTGGTGGTCGGCGGATTGTCGTCGTTGAAAGCGCGCGGCTTCTGGACAAATCCGCTGGGGTTCGAGACCGCCATCGCGGTCTTGCGGTTGAGGGTGACGAAGTCGACGATCGCCAGCAGCAAGCCGGTGTCTTTTTGCTTGTCGGTGCGCCGCACCGAAGTACCTGCCTGAAACGTGACCACATCGGCATTGGCGGGGTTCTCGACGGTGATCTGCTGCTGCGAGACCAGCTGCACGTTCTGGTTCGTGACGACGTGGTCGGTTGACAGGGACGCCGCGTCGAGCGCCGTGCCGCTGCCGTTACTGATCAGTGTGGCGTCGACATTCAGCGGGATCTTGGTGATTCGTTTGCTCGTGTACGTCGACAACAGCAACGCCGCGATCAGCAGAGCGGCGCCGAGTCCGATGATCCCGCATGCGCCGAATCGCAACATGACCGCCCGATTCACGTTGCTGTGACCTCCTCCTGATGCATTGCAGTCCATTGGACTCGTCGGTCGCGACCCGCTCCGACCTGACCAAGCAGCGAGGCAAACCCGTTCGACCCTAACAGCAGAATATGGGTGTACCCGATTGTCGTGCGCTGCAGGACGGGCAAACTGGGACGGTGAGCGATGCCCAGCAGGTCGGCGGGGTCCGCAGCTTCCTGCCCGCCGTTGAGGGAATGCGCGCGTGTGCCGCCATCGGCGTCGTCGTCACCCACGTCGCGTTTCAGACCGGCCACTCCGGCGGTGTGTTCGGTCGGTTGTTCGGCCGGTTCGATCTGGCCGTCGCGGTGTTCTTCGCGTTGTCAGGGTTCCTGTTGTGGCGCGGACATGTCGCGGCCGCACGCGATCTGGGGCCCCGGCCGCTGACCGGCCACTACCTGCGATCGCGGGTGGTCCGCATCATGCCCGCCTATCTGGTGGCGGTCGTGGTAATCCTGAGCCTGCTGCCCGACGCGGACCACGCCAGCCTGACGGTGTGGCTGGCTAACCTGACGCTCACCCAGATCTATGTGCCGCTGACCCTCACCGGCGGGCTGACCCAGATGTGGAGTCTGTCCGTCGAAGTCACCTTCTACCTGGCGCTGCCCGTGCTGGCGTTTCTTGCGCGCCGGATTCCGGTCGCCGCGCGGGTGCCGGCGATTGCGGCGCTGGGCGCACTCAGCTGGGCGTGGGGCTGGGTGCCGGTGAGCGGCGGTCCGGGGATCACGCCGCTGAACTGGCCGCCGGCGTTTTTCTCCTGGTTCGCCGCGGGCATGTTGCTGGCGGAGTGGGCCTACAGCCCCATCGGGTTGCCGCACCGAATGGCCCGCCGCCGGGTGCCGATGGCCGTCATCGCGGTGCTGGCCTACCTGGTGGCGGCCTCCCCGCTGGCCGGTCCGGAGGGGCTGGTCCCGGGCACGGCCGTCCAATTCGCGATCAAGACGGCGACGGGGTCGCTGGTGGCGTTCGCGCTCGTGGCCCCGTTGGTGTTGGACCGGCCCGAGACGCCGCACCGATTGCTGGGCAGCCCGGTCATGGTGACCCTGGGGCGTTGGTCGTACGGCCTTTTCATCTGGCACCTGGCCGCGCTGGCGATGGTGTTTCCGGTGATCGGCACCTTCCCGTTCAGCGGGCGGATGCCCACCGTGCTGGTGCTGACGGTGATTTTCGGTTTCGCGATTGCGGCAGTCAGTTATGCCCTGGTCGAGTCGCCGTGCCGGGAAGCGTTGCGGCGCTGGGAGAAACGTGCCCACCCCGCCGAAGTCTCGGTGAGTGATCCGGAAGCGGAAGCCATCGCTCCCTGAGCTATTGGCCGACGACGTCGATGACGATGGTGGTGATGTTGTCGGGCCCGCCACCGTTGTTGGCCGCTTCGATCAGCGCCGCGCATGCCGCACGTGGACTCGGCTGGGAGCCGAGGATCTGGGCCAGCGACGCATCGTCGACCACTCCGTGCAAACCGTCGCTGCACAGCATTACGCGGTCGCCCGGCTGCAAATCGACTGCGGAAACATCGGGATGCGCCGGCGGAGCCATGCCCACATGCCGCGTGATCACGCTGCGCGACGGATGCGCCCGGGCATTCTGCGGCTCGACTTCCCCCGCATCGACCAGGGCCTGGACCAGGCTGTGGTCGCGAGTCAGGCGATGCAATTGCTGGTTGCGGTACAAGTAGCCGCGGCTGTCGCCCAGATGGCCGACCAATGCTCGCAGACCGGAGACGACCACGGCCACCACCGTGGTGCTGGCTCCGGCCATCCCGGGATCGTTGTCGCCGCTGCTGCGCAAGTTGTTCGAGATTTCGGCGATCGCGGTGGCCAGCCGCTCGGGAGCGGTGGGGTCGTCCAGGCCGACGGAGTCGAGGTGGCGTTGCAGGTATTGCGGGAGCAAGTCGACAACCATTTCGGCGGCCCGGTCGCCGTGGCTGCTGGAGGCAACGCCGTCGGCGACTATGAACAGACCCTGCTCGGCATTGACTCCCCAGCGGTCCTGGTTACTGGTTCGTTGACGGCCGGTGTCGCTGAGGCCGGCGTAATCAACGGTGTGTGTGGGCATTTCGCCACCAGCCTCCCCGCTCATGGTCGTTCCCGACGGCCCGGCGCCGCTGAGAAATATAGTCTCAATCCAACACCCATGCTTGCGATTCCGCGACTCACCGTCATCATCGAACTTCACCAGATCGCAACCGCGCGATGACCTCATCTCGCACTGCTGACCGCCGCGCCTTGCCGGCGTCGTCGCGCAGCGGATTGCTGACGAATTCGACGACCCGGGGCACCTTGTACGCCTCGATGCGTTCGCGCAGAAACTGCTGCACCGCACCGGCGTCCAGCGTGGACCCGTCGGCGGTGTGCACCAGCGCGTACGGCACTTGGCCCAGATCGCCGTCGTTCGGGTCCGGTACACCGACGACCAGGCAGGACAGCACCTCCGGGTGAGCCGACAGCGCACCCTCGATCTCGGCGGGGTAGACGTTGCGCCCGCCGACGGTGAACATGTCGACCCGGCGGTCCGAGAGGTACAGGAACCCGTCGTCGTCGAAGTAGCCCAAGTCGCCCAAAGAGTCCCAGCCGTCGCGAGTCTTGGCGTTGACGCCGACGTAACGGTAGGTGGGCGCGCTGCCCGGAGCAGGCCGCATGTAGATCTCGCCGACGACGCCGGGCGGGCACTCCCGGCCGTCGTCGTCGAGCACCTTCATCTCACCGGCGACCACCGTGCCGACCGAGCCGCGATGCGTCAGCCACTGGTCGCCGGAGATGAAGGTCAGCGCCTGTAATTCGGTGCCGCCGTACAGTTCCCACACCACTTCGCGACCCAGCAGATCGATCCACGCCTGCTTGACCGCCGGCGGGCAAGGCGCTCCCAGGTGCCAGAACCGTCGGATCGACGACAGGTCATAGGAGTCCGGATCGTCTTCCCGACTGGCTTGGTACACCGGCAAAACCCGTTGCATGATCGTCGGGACTGTGGTCAGGAAGGTGACCCGGTGGTCGGTGATCAGCCGCAGGAACTCGTGCGGGTCGAACCGCCGCATCAGCACCAGGTGGTGGCGCATCAGCAGCGCGATCACCGCTGTGGTGCAGCCGGTGTTGTGACTCAACGGCACCGGCACCAGCGTGGTGTCGCCCTCTTGCGCGCCCAGCGGATAGCCGATGGCCGACGGGACCCGGCTGTCCCCGCCGGCCTCGATGAGCTTGGGCCGGCCCGTGCTGCCTCCCGACGCCAGCGACTTCCAGCACGGCGACACCGCCTCCGGTAGCGGGGCATCGGACAGGCCGGAGTCCGGAACGAAACCCGCTGGGACGCTGGGGATTCCGGGGCTCGATCGGCCGACCAGCAGGGCGCGGGGCTTCAGTTGCAGCAGGGCCTCGAACTCCGCGTCCGGCAATCGTGGGGACAGCGGCTGCGGCACCGCACCGAGCTTCCAGCACGCCACCGCGGCCTGCACCCACTCGACGGAGTTGGGCAGTGCGATGGTCACGTAATCGCCCGTGCCCACGCCACGCTCGGCGTAGGCGCGCGCCAGCCGGTTGGTCGAGATGTCCAGCTCGGCACGGGTGATGGTGCGTCCGTCGCTGCTGACCGCCGGTTCGTCGGGAGCAAGTCGGGCCAGGGCCGAGATCTGCGCGCCGATCGGCGGGACGGGCGCCGTCACTGATAGGCGCCCTGCCGCTCGAAGATGCGTCGGGGGTTGTCCACGAGCATGGTGTGCAGCTGCTCGTCGGTGACGCCGCGCTGCTTGAGCGCCGGGATCACGTCGTTGTGGATGTGCAGGTAGTGCCAGTTGGGCGCGGCCACCGCGAGCATCTCCTCGGGCAGAGCGTCGAAGTAGCAGTTGGCGTCGTGCGAGAGCACCATCTTGTCGGCGTGCCCGCGCTCGCACATCGTCGCGACGATGTTCACCCGCTCCTCGAACGGCAGGATCACGTCGATGCCGAACCTGTCCATCCCCAGGTACGAGCCGGCGGCGATGAGTTCCTCGAGGTAGCCGACGTCGGTGCTGTCGCCTGAGTGGCCGATGATCACCCGGCTCAAGTCGACGCCTTCTTCTTCGAAGATGCGCTGCTGCTCGAGTCCGCGGCGCAGGCCCGCATGGGTGTGCGTGGAGATCGGCACCCCGGTGCGTTTGTGCGCCTGGGCGACGGCGCGCAGCACCCTTTCGACACCGGGGGTGATACCGGGTTCGTCGGTGGCGCACTTGAGGATTCCGGCCTTGATGCCGGTGTCGGCGATGCCCTGCTCGATGTCGCGGACGAACATGTCGGTCATGATCTCCGGGCCGCCCAGCTGCGCGCCGGGACCCATGTAGTGGAAGCAGAACGGGACGTCGTTGTAGGTATACAAACCGGTGGCGACGACAATGTTCAGGTCGGTGGACGCGGCCACCTTCGCGATGCGCGGGATGTAGCGGCCCAGCCCGATCACCGTCAGGTCGACGATGGTGTCCACGCCGCGGGCCTTCAGCTCGTTGAGCCGCGCGACAGCGTCGGCCACCCGCTTTTCTTCGTCGCCCCAAGCCTCCGGATAGTTGAGCGCGATTTCGGTGGTCATGATGAACACGTGCTCATGCATGAGCGTGACGCCGAGATCGGCGGTATCGATGGGTCCGCGGGCGGTATTTAGTTCTGACACGTAACCGATGCTAAGTCGCTGCAGGTCGCTTCGGCCCCCTTTTATAAGGCTTCTCGCGGTGCAGCCCCGGGGGCAGTGCGGTTGCAGTACCGTCTACCCGTCGTTAGTCGGAACCCGCGGGAGCCACCATGCTGCTGAACCCAAACAACCTGACACGCCGTTACCCCGACGCGCGCTCGGGAGAAATCATGGCCGCGACGGTGGACTTCTTCGAATCCCGTGGAAAGGCGCGACTGAAGCACGACGACCACGAGCGCGTCTGGTACTCCGACTTCCTCGACCATGTCGGACGGGAGCGGCTGTTTGCCTCCCTGCTGACGCCGGCCGAGTACGGGGCCGCCGATTGCCGTTGGGACACCTACCGAATCAGCGAGTTCGCCGAAATCCTTGGCTTCTACGGGCTGAACTACTGGTACCCCTTCCAGGTGACGGCCCTGGGCCTGGGCCCGATCTGGATGAGCGACAACGAAGACGCGAAACGCAAGGCCGCCGCCCAACTGGAGCAGGGCGAGGTGTTCGCGTTCGGCCTGTCCGAGCAGACCCACGGCGCCGACGTCTACCAGACCGACATGATCCTGACCCCGTCGGAACACGGGTGGACGGCCAACGGCGAGAAGTACTACATCGGCAACGCCAACGTGGCCAGGATGGTCTCCACGTTCGGCAAGATCGCCGGCGACACCCCGGACAAGGACGAGTACGTGTTCTTCGCCGCCGACTCGCAGCACGACCGCTACGACCTGATCAAGAACGTCGTCAACTCGCAGAACTACGTGGCGAACTACGCCCTGCGCGACTACCCGGTCACCGAGGCCGATCTGCTGCATCGCGGCATCGGCGCGTTCCACGCCGCCCTCAACACCGTCAACGTCTGCAAGTACAACCTGGGTTGGGGCGCCATCGGCATGTGCACGCACGCCATGTACGAAGCCGTCACGCACGCGGCGAACCGATACCTCTACGGCACCGTCGTCACCGACTTCACCCACGTGCGACGGCTGCTCACCGACGCCTATGTGCGCCTGGTGGCCATGCGGCTGGTCGCCGGCCGCGCGTCGGACTACATGCGCAGCGCATCGGCCGACGATCGCCGCTATCTGCTGTATAGCCCGCTCACCAAGGCCAAGATCACCAGCGAGGGCGAGCGGGTCATCATCGCGCTGTGGGATGTCATCGCCGCCAAGGGTGTGGAGAAGGACACCTTCTTCGAGACGGTGGCCCGCGAGATCGGCCTGCTCCCGAGGCTGGAAGGAACCGTCCACATCAACATCGGGCTGCTGGCCAAGTTCATGCCCAACTACCTGTTCGCCCCCGACGCCGCGCTGCCCTTGATCCCGCGCCGTGACGACGCGGCCGACGACTCCTTCCTGTTCGCCCAGGGGCCGACGGGCGGACTGGGCAAGGTGCGCTTCCACGACTGGCGCGCGCCGTTCGACAGTTATGCCCATCTGCCTAATGTCGCGCTGCTGCGGGACCAGATCGACGTGCTGGCCGAGATGCTGGCCGCCGCGACACCTGATGCGGCACAACAGAAAGACATCGACTTCGCCTTCGGTGTCGGACAGATCTTCGCCTTGGTGCCGTACGCGCAGCTGATCCTCGAGGAAGCCCCGCTTTCCGGTGTGGACGAGCCGCTGATCGACGAGATCTTCGCGCTGTTGGTACGCGACTTCAACACCTATGCCGTCGAACTGCACGACAAGGCCGCGACGACGGACGAGCAGGCTCGTTTCGCGATGCGGATGGTTCGCCGCCCGAGCGCCGACCGCGGCCGCTACGACCAGGTGTGGAAAGAGCACGTGCTGCCCATCAACGGGGCATACGCCATGCGGCCGTAGCTTCGGCTTCGGGCTTTGAATGTGAATCCAGGGCGTTGCGTGTGAATCGTGGGCTTTGCGAGTTCAGCCAGGGCGGAACTTCGCGCCGAATCCCGCCCTTCAAAATCGTCAGCTCACTCCGAACGCCTAGCCGCTCCTTGACTGTGAGCTAGCTCACCGTAGAATGACCAGTGGTCATTCCTGCTAGGAGGCGCGATGCCGACGGTGACGTGGGGGCGAGTCGATCCGGCCCGTCGAGCGGCCATCGTGGAAGCCGCGGAAGCCGAATTCGGAGCCAATGGCTTCTCCCAAGGCAGCCTGAACGTCATCGCGCGACGCGCCGGCGTCGCCAAGGGCAGCCTGTTCCAATACTTTGCGGACAAGCGCGACCTGTATGCGTTCATCGCCGACGTCGGCAGCCAGCGCGTGCGGTCCTACATGGAAGCCCGCATCCGCGAACTCGACTCGAGCAGGCCGTTTTTCGAATTTCTCACCGACCTGCTGGACGACTGGGTCGCCTACTTCGCCGACCATCCGCACGAACGTGCGCTTCATGCGGCGGCGAGCCTCGAGGTCGACACCGATGCCCGCATCAGTGTGCGGTCCGTCATCCATCGCCACTATCTGCAAGTGTTGCGGCCCTTGGTGCGCGACGCGCAGGCCCGCGGTGACCTACGGGCGGATTCCGACACCGACGCACTGCTTTCGCTGCTGCTGCTGATCTTCCCGCACCTGGCGCTGGCCCCGTACATGCGCGGTCTGGACCCGGTTCTCGGGCTCGACGAACCCTCGCCGGACCAGCCGGCGTTGGCCGTGCGCAGGTTGGTCGCGGTGCTTGCCACCGCGTATTCGCCTGTCCCGCAACCCATTAGCCCTGAACTGATCTGAGGAGGTCAACATGAATCGCACACGTCTGGGCTCGCTCGCTGCGGGCGGCCTGAACTGGGAAAGCCTGCCGCTGAAGCTGTTCGCCGGCGGCAACGCGAAGTTCTGGAATCCGGCCGACATCGACTTCTCCCGCGACCGGGCGGATTGGGAGCGGCTGACGGATATCGAACGTGACTACGCCATCCGGCTGTGCGCCCAGTTCGTCGCCGGCGAGGAATCGGTGACCGAGGACATCCAGCCGTTCATGTCGGCGATGCGGGCCGAGGGGCGGCTCGGCGACGAAATGTATCTGACTCAGTTCGCGTTCGAGGAAGCCAAGCACGTTCAGGTGTTCCGCATGTGGCTCGACGCGGTCGGCGTGACCCAGGATCTGCACAGCTATCTCGACGAGCTGCCCTCCTACCGGCAGATCTTCTACGACGAGTTGCCGGAGTGCCTCAGCGCGTTGACCACCGACCCGTCACCGGCCGCGCAGGTTCGCGCGTCGGTCACCTATAATCACATCGTCGAGGGCATGCTGGCGCTGACCGGCTATTACGCCTGGCACAAGGTCTGCGTGGAACGCGGAATTCTGCCCGGCATGCAAGAGCTGATCCGGCATATCGGCGACGACGAGCGACGCCACATGGCGTGGGGCACGTTCACCTGCCGGCGCCACGTCGCCGCCGACGACGCCAACTGGGCGGTCTTCGAAACGCGCATGAACGAGCTCATCCCGCTGGGGCTGTGCCTGGTCCAGGACGGGTTCGCCCTCTACGACGACCCCAAGCCGTTCGACCTGTCCGAAGACGAGTTCTTGCAGTACTCCACCGACAAGGGCATGCGGCGCTTCGGCACGATCTCCAGCGCGCGCGGGCGACCCCTCGAGGAGATCGACCTGGATTTCTCGCCGGTGCAACTGGAAGACACGTTCGCCGTCGAGGACGCACAGGCGCTGGCGGGGGCGTCGGCGTAATACTCAGCGCGCCGAGCGTGGGCTCCTGGTACGCAACCGCCCTCGAATCCGTCCGTAGCCCCCACACTCGGCAGCTGAAAGTTACCCGACCCAGACGGTTTTGGCGTTGCAGAATTCGCGGATGCCCAGACCCGCAAGCTCGCGGCCGTAGCCGGAGCGCTTGACGCCGCCGAACGGCAACTCCGGGTAGGAGACCGTCATCCCGTTGATGAAGACCTGCCCGGCCTCGATACCGTCGATGAAGCGCTGCTGCTCGGCCTCGTCATTGGTCCAGGCGTTGGATCCCAGCCCGAAGGTGGTGGCGTTGGCGATCTCGATGGCCTCGGCGGCGTCGGCGGCGCGGTACACCGAGGCGACGGGGCCGAATACCTCCTCGGTGTAGAGCGCCATGTCCTTGGTGATGTCGGTGACCACCGTCGGCGGGTAGAACCACCCGGGCCGCTCGGGCCGCTCACCGCCGCAACGGATCACCGCGCCCGCCGCGGCGGCGTCCTCCACTTGCTTGGCGACCTCGTCGCGGCCAGACTCGGTGGCCAGGGGGCCCACGTCGGTGTCCGGGTCGGTCGGGTCGCCTACCCGCAACGCGGCCATCCGCTCGACGAACTTGTCGACGAAGGCGTCATAGATGTCGGCATGCACGATGAACCGCTTGGCGGCGATGCAGGACTGGCCGTTGTTCTGCACCCGCGCGGTGACCGCGGTCTTGACCGCCTCGTCGAGGTCTGCCGACGGCATCACGATGAACGGGTCACTGCCGCCGAGCTCGAGCACGGTGGGTTTGATCTCGTCGCCGGCGATGGCGCCGACGGATTGACCGGCCGGCTCGCTGCCGGTGAGTGTGGCCGCCGCGACCCGCGGGTCGCGCAGGATGGTCTCGACGGCGCTGGAGGGAACGAGCAGCGTCTGGAAGCAGCCCTCGGGAAAGCCGCCGCGGGTGATGACGTCGGACAGGTACAGCGCGCACTGCGGCACGTTCGACGCGTGCTTGAGAATGCCCACGTTGCCGGCCATCAGGGCCGGCGCCGCGAACCGGACGGCCTGCCACAGGGGGAAGTTCCACGGCATCACCGCCAGCACGACGCCCATCGGCTGATAGCGGGTGTAGGCCTTCTTGGCGCCGACCTTGGCGGCGTCAGCCGGCTCGTCGGCGAGCAGCTGCTCGGCGTGCTCGGCGTAGTAACGAAAACCCTTGGCGCACTTGATCGCTTCAGCCTTGGCCGAGGCCAGTGTCTTACCCATCTCCAGGGTCATCATGGCGGCGGTCTGCTCGGCCTCGGCCTCCAGCAGGTCGGCGGTGGCATTGGCCCACTCGGCGCGCTGGGCGAACGTGGTGTTGTGACGGTAGTCGAGGAACCGTTCGTAGGCGCGGGCTATCGCGGCTTCGACTTCTTGGTCGGTCGCGGGGTTGAAGGTCTGCACGGTTTCGCCGGTGGCCGGGTTGATCGAGGCGATGGGCACGGTGACATCCTCTGCTGCTTGTCTAAGCGGAAGGTTTCCAGCCCAGCCTGCCACTATCGTGGCCGGTGTGACTACCGCCGCTCAGTTGATGGTGAAGTGCCTGGAAAACGAGGGGGTCTCCGTCGTCTTCGGGTTGCCCGGTGAGGAGAACATCCGCTTCGTGCAGGCGCTGGCGTCCTCGGACATCCGCTATGTGCTGACCCGGCACGAGCAGGCGGCGGCCTTCATGGCCGAGATGTACGGCCGGGTCACCGGCCGTGCGGCCGTGGTGTCGGCCACCCTGGGGCCGGGCGCGATCAACATGCAACTCGGCGTAGCCGACGCCACCACCAACAGCACCCCCCTGGTCGCGATCTCGGCGCAGGTCGGCCACGACCGCGAGTTCAAAGAGTCGCACCAATACGTCGATCTGGTGTCGATGTACGCGCCGATCACCCGCTGGGCGGCCGGTGTCCCGACCGTGCAGGCCATCCCGGAGATGTTCCGCAAGGCATTCAAGGTCGCCGAAGCCGAACGGCCCGCGGCGGTCTACCTGGCCGTGCCGGAGCACATAGATACCGACGAGGCCGACTATCCCGAGTTAAAGCCCTTGCCACGCAACGTCGTTCGCGCTGACGCGCCGGCGTTCCGCCAGGTGGCACGGGCTGTCGACATTCTGCGCGAGGCGAAGTGCCCGGTGGCGCTGGCCGGTCATGGCGCCGCCCGCGGCGACGCCACCGCGGCCCTGGTCCGCTTTTCCGAAGAACTCGGTATCCCGGTCGCCAACACGTTCCACGGCAAGGGCGTCATGCCCGACGATCACCCCAACACCATCGGGACCCTGGGCTTCATGCGCCACGACTATGTGAACTTCGGGTTCGACGACGCCGACGTGATCATCGCGGTCGGCTACGAGCTACAGGAATTCGACCCCGTCCGGATCAACCCGAACGCCGACAAGAAGGTCATCCACATCCATCGCTTCCCGGCCGAGGTGGACCTGCACTATTCGGTCGACGTGGGGATCATCGGCGACATCAGCGCCTCGCTGGAAGCGTTGACCGAAGCGCTGGAAGGGCACCGCTTCAGCGGCGACGAAGACATCCCAGGCTCCGGCCTGCTGGCCGAGGAATTCGCTCGGGGACAACAGGATTCGCGCTACCCACTGGCCCCAGCCCGGGTGGTGGCCGACACCCGCGCCGCCCTGGGCCGCAGTGACGTCGTGCTGGTGGACACCGGCGCCACCAAGATGTGGATGGCGCGACTCTATCCGACCTATGAGCACAACACCTGCCTAGTGTCAAATGGATTGTCCACCATGGGGTTTGCGTTGCCCGGCGCACTGGGAGTGAAGCTGGCCAGGCCGGATGCCAAGGTGCTGGCCGTGGTGGGTGACGGCGCCTTCCTGATGAACTCACAGGAGATCGAGACCGCGGTCCGCGAACGGATACCGCTGGTGGTGCTGATCTGGGAGGACGACGGCTACGGGCTCATCGAATGGAAGATGGACCTCGAGCTCGGCGACCACTACTACGTGAAGTTCGGCAACCCGGACGTGGTGGGCTACGCGAAAAGCTTTGGCGCCAAAGGATATCGGATCAACGCCGCACAGGAGTTGTTGCCGACGCTGAAGGCAGCGCTGGACGACGACGGGGTGTCGGTGATCTCTTGCCCGGTGGACTACTCCGAGAATCTGCGGTTGACCGACCGGCTCGGTGAGTTGGACGAGACGTTGTAGTCATGCAGTTCCGGCAGCTGGAGTACTTCGTAGCGCTGGCTCGCGAGCGTCACTTCGCCCGTGCCGCCAGCGCCTGCTACGTGTCGCAGCCGGCGCTGTCGGAAGCCATCCGCAAGCTCGAACACGAGCTGAAGGTCCCGCTGGTCCGGCGGGGGAAGAAGTTCGAAGGCCTGACGCCCGAAGGCGAACGGCCGATACCGTGTACCTCATGCGGCGCATGGACTACGTCATCCAGTATGTCGAGTCGCTCGAACGATCGGTCACGTTCTACCGCGACGTGATCGGGCTAAAGGTGCGCATCGAGGGCGACGGCTACGTCGAATTCGAGATGCTCAACACCAAGTTCTCGCTTTTCGAGCGGTCGAAGCTGCCGGAGCTGATCGGCCGCGAAGGCGGCAATGCCCCGTGCGGCGAGATCGGGTTCCTGATCGACGACGTAGATGAGGAAGCGGAGCGACTGAAGGGTCTCGGCGTCGAGGTCCTCAGCGGCCCGGTGGACAGGCCGTGGCGGGAAAGGACGCTGCACATCGCCGACCCGGACGGCAACGTCATTGAATTCGCGCAGAAGCTCGGATGATTCGGTGCTGCTCAACCGCGGCCAGCGGCCGTTGCTGCCGGCTGCAGTGCCAATTTCCCTAGCGTCAGGTCGATTTCGCGATCTGGCCGGATTCTTTGTCGCTCGTCACAACGTCGTCTCTCGAACTTGTAGCGCCGCAAAAGATTGGGGCGCCGAGCGGCTGTCCGGGACGTCACTCTCAATGTCACCACCTAAGCGTCTGAGCGACCGTGGCGAACACGGGCGTCAGAGCTCCGACCACTTCTTCGGACACCACCTCCGCGATATAGGACGTGGTCTTGGCGCACAACAACCTCCGTGTCATCGATGCTTCCGTCTTCCTGATCATCCCTGACTGTCGCATCCAGAACACCGTCTACATGATTGGTGAGGAAGGCGTGGACATGGTCAAGGATGGCCATAAGGGTCTGTTCAACTAGTCAGTGAAACTTCGGTTGGCCCGGCAACGGCGCCAGGCCAGACGATACTTCAAAGTGTAAGAGCGTCTTGGTATCTCGGCTCAAGAAATTTGGGCTCGCACCACCGCGTGTGCCTGTGGAGTGATGGGATCGAGTATGTCGTCGTAGTCCTCGTGTTTGTCGACATAGGCGGCGACGAACGGGCAGATCGCCACAATCCGGATGCCGGCGGCTCGAGTATCGTCCAGCGCGAACGCAATCAGCGTGCTGGCCAGGCCGCGACCGGCGAACTTGTCGTCGATCTCGGTGTGGTAGAAGATGCGCTGACTGCGAGTGTCGACATAGGCGGCCAGGCCGGCGTAGACGCCGTCGGCGGTGATCTCGTAACGCTTGTGCTCGCCGACAAGGGTGACCGACGCCTCACTCACCTCGCCGCTCGATGGTCGGGCAAAAAGTCCTCGGCCTTTTCGTCGTCCTAGCACGGGACCCCCTATGGCAGTGTTGGTCGCTGGTAAAGACGTTACCGCCTGAACGGTGTGTTGCGCGCCAAGGATTTCAGCCCTTCGCTGGTGAGGCCGCAGAAGACGGATCAAGCTGTCGTCGCGGCAAGGTCACGGTGTACCCAACCCGACCTGGATTCCGGCCGCCAACGAGGCCGTCCGGACGCTCGCCCGCGATATCAACGGCTTGCCGTGGGGCAGCATAGGCGAGATCTTCGACGTCCCCATGACCGCGCACTTCCTGGGCGGCTGCGTGATTGGAGACTCTGCGCAACGCGGAGTGATCGATCCGTACCACCGAGTGTTCGGGCATCCGGGTTTGCACATCTTCGACGGATCGGCGATTTCGGCGAACATCGGGGTGAACCCGTCGCTGACCATCACGGCGCAGGCCGAGCGGGCAGCCTCCTTCTGGCCCAACAAAGGAGAATCCGACGCACGCCCAGAGCTCGGCGCCGGCTACCAGCGGATGCAGCCGGTCGAGCCATTGAAACCCGTAGTCCCCACCAGCGCGCCAGCAGCGTTGCGGCTGAGCAAGTTTCAAGGCGAGACGGTGTCAGGTTCCACTCCACCCGTGGCGTCGGAGGGCAGTGCGGCATCTACACCCTGATGCACCCGTGTCCCGGGCGATGGTCGTGAATGTTGTGCGCCGAGCGTGCTGTCACGGCGAAAAAATCGCCCAAAATTCGCCCTCAGAACACGCTCGGCGAAACGTCGGGCAAACGAGGGGCGTCAACCCTTACGCGACGCTACTTTCTGCAATGTCATCGGACGGGTGTACATGCTGATGCGGGCGCGGTGCCACCAGGCGTGCTCGCGTCGCAACTCGGCCCAGGTGGTGAAGCGGTACTGATAGAGCTCTGCACGCACATACCGGGGCGGTGTCTCGGGGAAAGGGTTGTGCTGCAACAGACGTAGCGTGTGCGGGTCGTTGCGCAGCAGCCGTTCCATGAACGGCTGCAGCCAGGGCTGCGCGTAGCCCGGCGAGATAGCGGCGAACCACATCAGCCAGTCCAGGCGGAGATGATAGGGCGCCCATTGCCGTGGTAGTCGGCGCACCGCACCGGGCTTGCCTTTGAATCCGTATTCCTTCCAGACGGTTTGGCCGGTGATCCGGGCTTCGTCGGTGCCTTCGATCACCACCTCGCGGCGAGTCCGGCCGATGCTGCCAAATGCCCCGTAAGTGTTGATCAAATGAAATGCGTTAAAAGACGCGTTCATTCGCTGATGCGACGACAACATGTTGCGTGCGGGCCAGTAGCTCAGCACTAGCACCGCTGTGGTGAAGGCGATCACCACCCCGACGAACCACAGCGGCGGTTCCGGCATAGGGGCGGTCACGTGCAGCACCGCGGACACCGACGACTGATCGATCGCGCTGCAGGCCAGGACGATCGTGATCCAATTGAGCCAGGCGAAGTTGCCAGATGCCACCAGCCACAGCTGCGTCACGACGATGATCGCGGCGGCCACGCTCGCCACCGGCTGCGGCGCGAACAAGCCGAACGGCACGACGAGCTGAGCGAAATGGTTGCCCGCCACCTCGATTCGGTGCAACGGCTTAGGAAGATGATGGAAGAACCAGCTCAACGGCCCTGGCATGGGCTGGGTCTCGTGGTGGTAGTACAGGCAGGTCAGATCGCGCCAGCATCGGTCGCCGCGCATCTTGATCAGCCCGGCGCCGAACTCGACCCGGAACAGCAACCAGCGCACCAACCACATCGTCAGCACCGGCGGCGCCGCGCGGTCGTTGCCGACGAAGACCATCAGGAACCCGGTCTCGAGCAGCAGCGACTCCCAGCCGAACGAATACCACGTCTGCCCGACATTGACGATCGACAAGTAGAGCACCCACAGCGTCAGCCATATAACCATCGCGGCCCACAATGGCACGGCATCCGCCGCGCCGGCGACTACGGCCGCCGAGAGCCCCGCACCCGACCAGGCTACGGCTGCGAACAGCCGATCCGAGTAGCGCAGGTGGAAGAGACTCGGCGCTTTCCAGAACGACAGTCCCGCCAAAAACCGTGGTACCGGCAGCATTCCGTGCTCACCGATCAGCGCGCGGAACTGCATCCCGGCCGCTACGAACGCGATCAGGTAGATCGCAGCCACGCCGCGTTCGAGCACCAATCTGCTTAGCCAGTATTCAGGTGCCGAAAACCATCCCATGGCCGTAACTCCTCGGACGGTGGTGTATCCAAGTGAATCAGCCGTAAACCCGGCTCGCCAGCCCCCGAAGTCACTCGCCGCGCGCCGGCCGCGCGCGAGAAGGCGTCGTCACCACGGATGCGGCCACCGCCGCGAGCGAAACAAGGGCCAGCAGTTGCACATTCGCGGAGTGGCCCGCGTAGCCGTCGACCGATCGCCACGGGTGCCGGGACAGCGCAGCCCCGGCCAGGATCAGCCCGCCGGCGCTGAGCCACATCGTCACCCGGTCACATCGCCTTGGATCGCTCAGCGCATACCGCAGCCCGAATGCCGCGAGAACCACGACGACACCGGCCACGCCGGAGATCATCGCCCCGGCGGCCACTACCGCGACGGCGGCCCACGGCCCGGGTGTCCAGGGCCGCACGGGCGGGTCGTCGCGGCTTGCCGGCCTGGCGCGCCAAAACGCCAGTAGGGCCAGCAACGGCAGCAAGGCCAGGCCCACTCCCAGGCCCGCCCGGTACAGCGAGTTGGAGACGAACGTCAGGGTGATGGTTCCGGGGTCACCGGGAGGCAATACCCAACCCTGCTGCCACCCGTTGACGGCGACCGGTGTCAACCGCACGCCGGCGCTGGTGCGCGCCACCCAGCCGGGGTTGATGCTTTCCGGGACTACCAGCACCCGGCTTGTTGTCGAGGCGGGCGCCCGCACCTCGCGGTGGTCGGGACCCCAGCCCCCGGTGGTCGCGGAAGTCGCTGTGGCACCAGGCGACTCGGCCGCGCCGGACACGTGCAGCCTGATGCCGTCCACGACGAACTGCGGACCGGGGCTGATCAGCAGTTCCTGTTTACCCGCCGGCAGCGCTAGCGGGTCGCGGTCACAGACATCCGTTGCAAGCGGCTGGTCGTCCAGCAACGCGCCCACCGTGGTCCGGATCGAGGTGTGCACAAAACGGCCGGCGACCGCGATGACCGGCCCGTGCTCGCAGTCGACCACGATCTCGCGCGAACGGTTGCGGTTGGCGTCGGCGGGCGCGATTGGGCTGCCGTCGGCGCCGAGCACCGCGATCTCGGCCAGGCCCGGCGGCTTGAGCTGGTCGAACCCGAGCGCATTGCGGTCGATGAGGTCTTCCCAGTCCAGCAGGCTCATCGTCACGGTGTCCGTGACCCGGGCCTTGACTGACAAGGTCTGCTGCTCACTGCCGGAATCGCTGCCGCCGGGCTTCAATTGCCGGACCTGCGGTCCGTCGCCGAGATTGACGGCGACCACCGTCGGGCGTGCGGGCAACGCCGAGGGACTGAGGATCAGGCGCAGCGCGCTGACCTCGGTGGGTCGCGGAAGCTTGATAGTCAGTGTGGGTGGGGTCTTCTGCTGCACCACCCGCTGCGGCGCGGTCCATGCGGTGGCCGGATCACCGTCGGTGGCCGCGTACGACGAGCCGAGGACGTCCACCAGATCGGAATCACCGTGAGCGCGAGTGGTATCCGGTTCGGCGACCAGCTCGGCCAGCTTGGGACCCTGCCGCGGCCGCACCCACAGCGTCGGCGTCACCGACACCGGATTGGGCACGCTCAGCGTTCGACTTAAATTGACCGGCTCCTCCGGCGTCAGCGCCATGGCTGCCGCGCACCGCACGCCGTCGGGCGCCTGGGCACAGCCCGGCCTGCCCAGCAGCTCCGCTCCCAGGTCCCATCCCGCGACGGCAGAACCCGGCGGCGGACCGGGAACCAGCACGGTGTGGCGCAGCTCGACGGGGTGCGCGAAACCCGACGCGTCATACTCGGTGAGCGTCAGGTCGGTGATACCGAATTGCACCCCGGCGGACCCGTCGTCGGTGGCGGTCGCGGTGATCCGCACCCAGGATGTCTCTCCGTACGGCAACGCGGTAGTCAGTGGCTTGCCCGGCTCGCTGAACCGCAGAGTGGTTGTGCCGCTAGCCGTTTCGATCTGGACCCGACGGACCTGGGCGCCGACCGCGGTCGCGCTCGGCGTCAGCGTGATGACGGCGTTGGCCACCGGTCGGTCGAAATCCACTCGCAACCACTGGCCGACGGCTGACTGCAGCGAGTTGGACACCCAGGCGGTCGCCGGATCGCCGTCGATCGCGGCGGTGGGCGAGGTCGCCGGTGTGACGTCTGGCAGTGCGGTGGCATCCGACGCCGAGCTCGATGCCGTGATGCGGCCGCCGTTCCACGCGCCGAAGACGGTAGAGGCGCCCGGGGCCGGGTAGTCGAGTACCCGGTTGAACGTGTGCCGGGCGTCGTCAACGGTCCGGATCGCCGAAGAGTGGTGATCGACCCGGCCGTAGTCGGTTTCGCGCGCCAGCGGGGTGTCGGTGAGTACGACGCCGACTGGTGGCGCTAGTCCCGCGCTGCCGGCGTCTGCTGTCATCAGCACCGGCCCCAGCCCAGGCCGGCCGAGCAGCCGCTGGCGTTCGTCGAGCCGCAGCAGCGCCTCCGGTCCGCCGGCGACGCGGGTCATCCGATCGATGTCGGCAAAGTAGGGCGCGCCCGAATTACCCGCGGCGTCAACGCGATAGATCTCCACCGCGGGATACCGCGGCCGCAGCCCGCTGTCGGTGACGAAGCCGGCCAATGCGCCCGCGCCCACCGGTGCACCGAACTCGGCCACCTTCCGCAAGCCGGGTGAGCCCGTGACGGTGCGCTGTACCAGGATCGGACGCGCCGACCGCGAAGTCTCCGGGTCCAGATCGTTGCGCACCACGACATAGGAAATGCCTTGCCGGGCAAGGGTATCCGCGAGACCGGGTGAAGGGCGCCCGGCGGCGAAGAGACGCTGCACCGAATCCAGCGCCCGAATGGTCTGCGGCGGCGTCAACGGGATGGAGTCGCGCACCCCCCATGGGCTACTGCCCAGCACCTGCAGCGGTTCGTCATGGCTGGTACCCCAGACCTGGGTGGCGAACGGCGCGCCCGGAACCACCAGCACCCGCGCTGCGTGGCCGGCCCTAGCGTTGTGCTTGTCGAGCCAGTCGGCGGCGTCGTGCCAGTACTCGGGTATCGCGCTGAACGTTCCCGGCGGGGCGAGCCGGCCGGTCCACGCCAGCGAGGTGCTGACCGTCAGCGCGGCCAAGACCACGACGCCGACCGCGACTCGCTTGTCCCGCTCGGGGTGTGCGAACGTGCGCAGCCACCCTGCCAGCGGCGTGCCAGCCGGACGCGGCAGTCGGCCCAGCAACTGCGCGATACCCAGCACCAGCGGGATCCGGATCACCGAGCCCAGCTTGTGGACGTTGCGCAGCGGCGCGCCGGCCGCGTCCAGGAAGGCCTGCACCTCGACGGCCACCGGTGAGCCCAGCCCGCCGCTGTAGCCGATCGCCATCAGGACCACTCCGGTCAGCAGCATCGTCACCAGACGGCCGCGTGCCGGCATGGCGCGGCTGGCGAGCCCGGCCAGGCCGGCCGCCGCGACCAGACAAGTGCCCAGGACGGCAGCCGATACCGAGACCAGCGGGGCGCCCGCGGTCGCGTCCGGCGCCACGAACGGGGTCCAGCTGTCTGTGCCGCGCAGCATCTCGGTCAGCGACGACCACTGGGTCGTCACGCCGGAGGATTCGATGAAATCCAGGAACGGTGGACTGACCTTGCGCAGCAGGCTCAGTGCCACCACCCACCACGATGTCGCCAGGCCGAGAGCCAGCACCCACCATCCGGTATATCGCCACCACAGCCGGTTCGGCCCGTGACAGGCCCACCAGATCACCGCGGGCAGACATCCGGCCAGCGTCGCGATGGCGTTGACGGCGCCCATCAGGGCGACCGCGACACCGGCCTGCGCAGCCAGGACACGGACTGACCGCCCGGAATTCCCCCGCAGCGCCAGAATCGTGGGCAGCAGCACCCACGGCGCCAGCATCATCGGCAAGGTTTCCGACGAGATCGACCCGAGGGTGGTCAGCACCCGTGGTGACAGCGCGAACGCCACCGCGCCGATCACCCGCGACGTCGGGGTGCCGATGCCCAGCGCCTCAGCGACTCGCAGCAGCCCCCAGAAGCCGGCTGTGAGCAGCAGCGCCCACCACAGCCGCTGGGTGATCCAGCCCGGCACCCCCAGCAGGTGGCCTGCCAGGAAGAACGTGCCATGCGGAAACAGGTATCCGTAGGCCTGGTTCTGCGCCTGGCCGAACGGCAACTCGCTGTTCCACAGGTTGGTGGCGCGGGCCAGGAAGCGCAGCGGGTTGGCGGTCAGGTCGAGCTTGGTGTCGGGCGAGATCTGTCCGGGCGACTGCCCGAAGGTCAACGCCAGGGCGACCATCCCGGCCACCAGCAACCATTTCCGGGACAGCGGGATAGCGGAGGCGGTTTCCGCCGGTGACGCCGCCGCCGGCGTCACCGCCGGGCTAGCTACGGTTGCCGTACTCGACCCGGTTGAGAACCGACGACGACGGGTCGCCCCCGGGAAGTGGCGGCTTCGTGTCCTGCTGCACCATCAGGGTGATCCCGAAAATCGCGGCCGCGCCGAGCAACAAACCAACCACCACGCTCGCAGCGGCGGGCGCAATGATCCGATTCATCGATTGGCTCCTTGCGGGTGTGCGGTCGCGGCGTGGCATGTCCATTGGAGTGCCACAGCAGCGTAAGCGCCAACCTAGCAGAACAGTGTCAAGCGTCTTCAGGCCGCTTACCGCAGTCCCGGCGGCAGCTTGTTCCTGCAACTCTGGACGCTGTTGCAGGGCGGCGCGGGCACCGCGGGCGGAGCGGGGATCGCCGGCACTGCGGGCACGCAATACCCGCCGTAACAGCGACCGCCGTATTCCACCAGATGCGGCGCGCCCGGAGCCGGCGCGCGCTGGGCAGGCATGTGGTCGTCCGCCGTGGCGCCGATGGTCGCGGCGGCGGCGATCAACAATCCCGCCGCGATGCCGGCCCGCGCGCCACGCGAAAACCCGGTCATCGCTGGCTCCTCCCTGCCAGTCAATAGGAGCTGTGGCAAAGGTAACAGTATTTGACCTGCCTAACACTGCAAACGACATCTTTCGGCGCGCCCGTGACACGGCGCGCCGGACGGCCATGACAACATGGCCCGATGGCTTTTCGGCGCACCCTGGCTGCAGCTTTGGCAATAGGAGTCGCAGCATCGGCGCTGGCGGGCTGCGGTCACAGCGGGCGGCCACCCGCCGCCACCTCGACCAAGGTCAGCGCGCCCCCTCCCGCTCCGCCGCTGTGCACCGACCCGACCGGCGTCCCGGCCGGTCTGTCACTGCAGGAAAAGCTGGCCCAGCTGCTCATGGTGGGCGTGCAGAACGCCGACGACGCCAAGGCCGTCGTCACTACCTATCACGTCGGCGGGATCTTCATCGGCAGCTGGACGGACCTGTCGATTTTCGACGGCCCCCTCGCCGAGATCGCCAAGAGCGCCGGCAAGCTGCCGCTGGCCGTGAGCGTGGACGAGGAGGGCGGCCGGGTCTCGCGGTTGAAGAAGCGGATCGGGGAGTCGCCGTCGCCTCGCGAGCTGGCACAAACACAAACGGCGCAATACGTCCACGACTTGGCGCTCGAGCGCGGCCGCAAGATGCGCGCATTGGGCATCACCATCGACTTTGCGCCGGTGGTCGACGTGACCAGCGCCCCTGACGACACCGTGATCGGGGACCGGTCCTTCGGCGCCGATCCGAAGACCGTCACCGACTACGCCGGGGCTTACGCCCAGGGCCTGCGTGACGCCGGCCTGCTGCCGGTGCTCAAGCACTTCCCGGGCCACGGGCACGGCTCGGGCGACTCACACAAGGGCGGGGTTGTCACGCCGCCGCTGAGCGACCTGCAGAACAACGACTTGGTGCCCTACCGGGCGCTGGTGACGACCAACCCGGTCGGCGTCATGGTCGGTCACCTGCAGGTTCCCGAGTTGACCGGTGACGACCCGGCCACCCTAAGCCGGGCCGCGGTGCAGTTGTTGCGGACCGGGACGGGTTACGGCGCTCCGGCTTTCGACGGCCCGATCTTCAGCGACGACCTGTCCAGCATGGCGGCGATATCCGACCGGTTCGGCGTATCGGAGGCGGTGCTGCGCAGCCTGCAGGCCGGCACCGACATCGCGCTCTGGGTCACCACCAAAGAGGTGCCCGCGGTCCTCAAGGCGCTGGAACAGGCCTGGAACGACGGCAAGCTAGACAAGGCGGCGGTCGACGCTTCGGTGGTGCGGATCGCGAAGATGAAGCAGGTCAAGCCGGGGTGCGGGCACTAACACGACCGCGCGTTGCCTACTCTGGAGTCAGATAGACAGGCTAGAGAGGCATCAGAGGCATCCATGGCGGGTGGTACCAAGCGGCTACCGCGTGCTGTCCGGGAACAGCAGATGCTGGACGCCGCCGTGCAGATGTTCTCGGTCAACGGCTATCACGAGACGTCGATGGACACTATCGCCGCCGAGGCGCAGATCTCGAAGCCGATGCTGTACCTGTACTACGGCTCCAAAGAGGACCTGTTCGGCGCCTGCCTGAACCGGGAGATGGGCCGGTTCATCGACGCGGTGCGCGCCGACATCGACTTCGAACAGAGCCCAAAAGACCTGCTGCGCAACACGATAGTGGCGTTCTTACGCTATATCGATGCCAACCGGGCATCGTGGATCGTGATGTACACCCAGGCCACCAGCTCGCAGGTGTTCGCCCAGACAGTGCGCGAGGGTCGCGAGCAGATCATCGAGCTGGTGGCCGGCCTGGTGCGGGCCGGCAGCCGCAGCCCGCGTCCCGACGCCGAGCACGAGATGATGGCGGTCGCGCTGGTAGGTGCGGGTGAGGCGATGGCCACCAGGGTCAGCACCGGCGACATCGACGTCGACGAGGCAGCCGAGCTGATGATCGAGCTGTTCTGGCACGGCCTGCGGGGCGGACCGGCCGAGCGGGACGTGGATGCGAATCAGCAGGGCCCGAACGTCGCCGCGGGCTAGATTCAGGGCGTGGACGGATTGCCCGCCTCCTCCTCGGACCGCTCCGCCTCCACCCCGGAAGGCTCCGCGGTCCGCATCGTTAGCGGGCGGCAATACCGCCGCAATCTCGATTTCTATTGCGCGGTAGTCATCGTCGGATTGCTGGCCGGGGTCGCCGGATTGGCGACGACGGTCGTGTTGCGTTCCGTCGAACACCTCACGTACCACTACACATTCGGCACGTTGCTCGCCGGAATCACCGGCAGTAGCCCGTTGCGCCGCGCGCTGGGCCCGATGGCCGGCGGCGCGCTGGCCGCGGTGGGGTGGTGGATGCTGCGGCGCCGCAACGACGTACCCGCGCTCGAGCCGACCATCACCCAACATCGTCGGATACCGCGGCTGTCGTGGAGCATCGACGCCCTGCTGCAGGTGCTACTGGTCGGCTCCGGCGCCTCCCTCGGCCGGGAAGGGGCTCCCCGCCAATTCGCTGCTGCACTCAGCGATTTGGCGACCGGATGGCTCAAGCGGCTGTCGCCCGGCGACCGCGAAATCCTGCTGGCCTGCGCGGCCGGGGCGGGCCTGGGATCGGTCTACGCGGTGCCGGCGGCCGGTGCGCTGTTCACTGTGCGGATCATCCTGAGCACCTGGCGTCCGCGTGCCGTCGGGGCGGCGCTGATCACCTCCAGCCTGGCCGTCGCCGTCGGTTCTTTGATCACGCACGATCACCCGAATTTGGAGTGGCCCAACGCGGAACGCACATTCGAGTTGAGCGGGCAGGCGCTGATCTTGGCGCCGGTGACGCTGGCGGTCGGACTGGCGTTCAACCGGCTGATGGCCGCGGCGCGCCCGGCCAGCCCGATGCGCAGCTGGGTGCTGATCCCGGCTCTGGCGGGCGCCGGGTTGGTGACGGGAATCTGCTCGCACTGGTGGCCCGAGCTGCCCGGCAACGGCCGTAGCATTCTGACCGTCAGCCTCGCCGCCGGCATGACGCTGTCGGCGGCCGCGGTCATCCTGGTGTTGAAACCTCTGCTGACTGCGCTGTTCCTGCGCGCCGGCGGCGCCGGCGGAATGCTCACACCGTCGCTGGCCACCGGCGCCGCCGCCGGGTCGGTACTGGTGCTGGCCGTCAACTCCGCGGCGGGCACGCACCTGCACGCGCCGGTGGTGTCGTTGGCCGGGGCCGCCGGCGTGCTCGCGGTCACGCAGGGCTCACCGATCTGGGCCGCGATCTTCGTCTGGGAACTAGCCCGGCCGCCGGTTTGGCTGTTCGTGGTCTTTCTGGTTACCGCGGTCGGCGCGCACGCGCTGAAGAAAGCGCTATAGCGGCCGTACGGTACCGGTCAGGTAGGGGTATCCCTTGGCGATATTGCGCAACGCGAGATCCCAGCCGTCGTCCCGCTTTTCGACGTAGAGTCCCCCGGTGCCCGGGAGCACCAGGGGCTTGCCGAATTTCACCGAATACCGCACCGCGTCCGGGAACTGTGCCTCAATATTGGCCAATACCGCTGCGGCACTGAACATTCCGTGCGCAATCACGGTGGGGAAGCCGAACAGCTTGGCTGCGACTGGGTTGGTGTGGATCGGGTTGTGATCGCCGCCGACGAAGGCGTAGCGACGGATTTGGCTGGGCGTGACCCGCAGGACGGTGCTCGGAGGCGGCGGCTTGGGCTCCTTCTGCGGCGGCGGCTTGGGTTCGTCGGACAAGCTGGTCCGCTGCTGGTGCAGGAACGTCGTCACCTGGTGCCACGCAGTGTCATTGCCGACGTTCACGTCGGTCACCAGGTCGACCAGCAAGCCTTTCCGGTGTTCGCGCAGGTTCTCGGCATGCACCTGGATGCCGACGGTGTCGGTGACGGCGATCGGCCGGTGCTGCGTGATGTGGTTCTCCAGGTGAATGGATCCCATTGCGGCAAAAGGGAAGTCGAACGACGTCACGAGCGACATCATCGTGGGAAAGGTCAACGCGAACGGATAGGTCAGCGGCACATTGTTGCCGTAGCGCAAACCGGTGACGGCCGCATAGGCGGCCACGTTGGTGTGGTCGATCGGCAGTTCGTCCACTTTGACGGTGCGTTCGGGCAACTTGTCGTTGCGGGGTACGAACGGGATGGCACCGGCGGCTGCGCGCAGCATGTTTTTCAGGCCGCTTGGTTGATTCATTTGGTTCCCTCCGGACCTCAGGCGCCCAGCATGGCCTGGCCGCAGACGCGAATGACGTTGCCCGTCACCGCATTCGAGGCCGGGCTGGCGAAATAGGCGATGGTCTCGGCGACGTCGACGGGCTGGCCGCCCTGCAACAGCGAGTTCAGCCGCCGGCCCACCTCCCGGGTGGCCAGCGGGATCGCCGCGGTCATCTGAGTTTCGATGAAGCCCGGTGCGACGGCGTTGATCGTGATGCCTTTTTCGGCGAGTCCGGGTGCCAGCGCCTGAGTGAGGCCGATCATCCCGGCCTTGGTGGTGGCGTAGTTGGTCTGGCCGCGGTTGCCGGCGATGCCGGCCATCGACGACAGGCCGATCACCCGGCCGCCCTCGCCGATGCTGCCGTTGCCGATCAGGCCTTCGGTAAGACGTTGGGGGGCAAGCAGATTGACGGCCAGCACGGCGTCCCAGCGGGCATCGTCCATGTTGACCAGCAGCTTGTCGCGGGTGATGCCGGCGTTGTTGACCAGGACGTCGGCGCGTCCGCCGTGGTGGTCGCGCAGGTGCTGGGTGATCTGGTCGACGGCGTCGTCGGCGGTGACGTCGAGCCATAGCGGCGTGCCGCCGACCTTGCTCGCCGTTTCGGCCAGCGTCTCCTCAGCGGATTCCACGTCGATCGCGACGACGCGTGCGCCGTCGCGGGCGAACACCTCGGCGATGGTTGCGCCGATGCCCCGCGCGGCGCCGGTCACGATGGCGATCTTGCCGTCCAGCGGTCGGTCCCAGTCGGCCGGTGGCGTGGAGTCGGCGGCCCCCACGTAGAAGACCTGGCCGTCGACATAGGCCGACCTGGCGGAGAGGATGAACCGCATGGTGGATTCCAGGCCCGTCGCGGCCGGCTTGGCGTCCGGAGACAGGTAAACCAGCGCCACGGTGGAGCCGCGACGCAGCTCCTTGCCCAGCGAACGGGTGAAACCTTCCAGCGCGCGCTGCGCGATCCGCTCGTCAGTGCCGGCGGCCGCCTCGGGGGTGGTGCCGACGACCACCACCCGCGCGCAACGGCCCAGATTGCGCAGCAGCGGAGTGAAGAACTCGTGCAACGCCTTCAGGCGGGGAGGTGAGGTGATGCCGGTGGCGTCGAAGACCAGCCCGCCGAACGAATCGGCCCAGCGGCCGCCCAGATTGTTGCCCACCACGTCGTAGTCGTGGTCCAGCGCCGCGCGCAGCGGTTCGACGACCCTGCCGTCACCCCCGATGAGCAGGGATCCGGCCAGCGGCGGATCACCCGGCCGATAGCGGCGAAGGATCTCGGGCTGCGGGACACCGAGTTGCTTGGCCAGAAAGGATCCAGGACCGGAGTTGGCAACCTGGGATAACAGATCGGGGGAACGCTTGGGGGCCACTGAGATGCCTTCCGTGTTGCTTGCGTGAGCGTATAGGGCAACGGTATCTGGGGACGAACTTACTTCAGAGTAAGAACAGTGAGTAGTATGGCCCCTAACGGCCTACCCCAAACTGACTAATGACAGACGGAGACGAAGTGGCCCCTGCTCAGAACAATGCTCAGACCAGGCGGCGAGTCGCCGTGCTCGGTGGCAATCGCATCCCGTTCGGAAGGTCGGACCGCGCTTACGCCGAGGCGTCCAACCAGGACATGTTCACCGCCGCACTCGGCGGACTGATAGACCGCTTCGGGCTGGCGGGTCAGCGGTTGGGTGCGGTGGTAGGCGGCGCGGTGCTCAAGCACAGCCGCGATTTCAACCTGATGCGCGAATGCGTGCTGGGCTCGGAGCTGTCGCCGTACACCCCGGCGTTCGATCTGCAGCAGGCCTGCGGCACGGGTCTGCAGGCCGCTATCGCCGCCGCCGACGGCATCGCCGCCGGTCGCTATGAGGTGGCCGCAGCGGGCGGGGTGGACACCACGTCGGACCCGCCGATCGGGCTGGGGGACGACCTGCGCCGCACCCTGCTGAAGGTGCGCCGGTCGAAGTCGAACATGGAGCGGCTGAAGTTGGTGGGCACGCTGCCAGCAAACCTCGGGCTCGACCTTCCGGCCAACAGCGAGCCCCGGACCGGCCTGTCGATGGGGGAGCACGCCGCCATCACCGCCAAGCAGCTGGGGATCAAGCGCGTCGATCAAGACGAGCTTGCCGTCGCCAGCCATCGCAACATGGCGGACGCGTACGACCGGGGCTTCTTCGACGACCTGATCACGCCGTTCCTCGGGCTGTATCGCGACGACAACCTGCGTCCCGATGCCAGCGTCGAGAAGCTGGCGGCGCTGCGGCCGGTATTCGGTGTCAAAGCCGGCGACGCAACAATGACGGCGGGAAACTCGACGCCGTTGACCGACGGCGCCTCGGTGGCCCTGCTGGCCAGCGAACAATGGGCAGAGGAGCACTCCCTGGCTCCGCTGGCGTACTTCGTCGACGCTGAGACGGCGGCCGTCGACTACGTCAACGGAAACGACGGGCTGCTGATGGCGCCGACGTATGCGGTACCGCGGCTCCTGGCGAGAAACGGGTTGAGCCTGCAGGATTTTGACTTCTACGAAATTCACGAGGCGTTCGCCTCGGTGGTGTTGGCTCACCTGCAGGCGTGGGAGTCCGAAGAATACTGCAAGCAGCGGCTGGGCCTGGATGCCGCGCTCGGGCCGATCGACCGGACCAAGGTCAACGTCAACGGCTCGTCACTGGCCGCCGGCCACCCCTTCGCAGCCACTGGCGGACGGATTCTCGCACAGGCTGCCAAGCAGATCGCCCAGAAGAAAGCGGAGCAATCCGGTGACGGCCCGGTGCGGGCGCTGATCTCGATCTGCGCAGCCGGTGGCCAAGGAGTGGCTGCGATTCTGCAGGCCTGAGCCGCTCGGCCGAGCGTCGCGCTCACACTAAACACCTCGCCGGCACAAACGGTTTACGTGGGGTTTGGTTAATAAACCAGATGAACGGGTATTTGGGGATTGGATAGCCCCGTGTTGTGGTCAGACCCCCGACCCCGACGGCAATACGGGGCTTCCCTACACACGATCGCCGGTCAGCGGAGACGGGCGTCTGGAACGGACCGCCGCTGGAGTGAGGGGATCCAGCGGCGGTCTTTTGTCAACTCGTCGATAAACGCGAGTTCCCCCGCTTCAGCGTGGAAGCGGGGGAACTTTTGCGAAAGCGCAGGCCGGCTTAGAAGGCAGCCTCGTCGAGCTCCATGATGTCGTTGTCCAGCGTCTCGATAACCTCGCGAGTGCTGGTCAGCAACGGCAGGAAGTTTTTCGCGAAGAACGACGCGACCGCGATCTTGCCCTCGTAGAAGGACCGCTCGGTACCGCTGGCGCCGGCGTCGAGCGCGGCCACCGCCACCGCGGCCTGACGCTGCAACAACCAGCCGATGACCAGGTCGCCGACGCTCATCAGGAAGCGGACCGAACCCAGCCCCACCTTGTACAGGCTGGTGACGTCCTCCTGCGCAGCCATCAGGTAGCTGGTCAGCGAAGCCGCCATGGCCTGGACGTCGACCAGCGCCTTGGACAGCACCTCGCGCTCCATCTTCAGCCGACCGTTTCCGGACTCGCTGTCGACGAACTGCTGGATCTCGCCCGCCACGTGCGCAAGCGCCACGCCCTTGTCGCGGATGATCTTACGGAAGAAGAAGTCCTGCGCCTGAATGGCCGTGGTGCCCTCATACAGCGAGTCGATCTTGGCGTCACGGATGTACTGCTCGATCGGGTAGTCCTGCAGGAAGCCCGAACCACCAAAGGTCTGCAGGCTCTCGGTGAGCTTCGCGTAGGCCTGTTCGGAGCCCACGCCCTTGACCACCGGCAACATCAGGTCGTTGACCTTGGCCGCCAGCTTGGCGTCGATACCGTGCACTGCCTCGGCGACCGCGGCATCCTGGAACGTCGCGGTGTAGATGTACAGCGCACGCAGACCCTCGGCGTAGGCCTTCTGGGTCATGAGGGACCGGCGCACGTCGGGGTGATGCGTGATGGTCACCCGCGGCGCGGTCTTGTCCGTCATCTGGGTCAGGTCCGCGCCCTGCACCCGGGACTTCGCGTATTCCAGCGCGTTCAGGTAGCCAGTCGACAGGGTCGCGATGGCCTTGGTGCCGACCATCATGCGGGCCTGCTCGATGACCTCGAACATCTGGGCAATACCGTTGTGCACCTCGCCGACCAGCCAGCCCTTCGCGGGCACGCCGTGCTGGCCCAGCGACAGTTCACATGTCGCCGATACCTTCAGACCCATCTTGTGCTCGACGTTGGTGACGAACACACCGTTGCGCTCACCGAGCTCGCCGGTCTCGAAATCGAACAGGAACTTGGGTACGAAGAACAGCGACAGCCCCTTGGTGCCCGGGCCGGCGCCCTCCGGGCGGGCCAGCACCAAGTGGAAGATGTTCTCGAACAGATCGCCGGAATCGGCTGACGTGATGAATCGCTTGACACCGTCGATGTGCCAGGAGCCGTCCTCCTGCTGGACGGCTTTGGTCCGTCCGGCGCCCACATCGGAGCCGGCGTCCGGCTCGGTGAGCACCATGGTCGATCCCCAGCCGCGCTCGGCGGCCATGATCGCCCACTTCTTCTGCTCCTCGGTGCCCAGGTTGTAGAAGATCTGCGCGAAACCCGCGCCACCGCCGTACATCCAGGCCGCGGGGTTGGCGCCCAGGATGTGCTCGTGCAAAGCCCACAGCAGGGCCTTGGGCGCCGGGGTGCCGCCGAGCTCCTCGTCGAGGCCGACCTTGTCCCAGCCGCCGTCGATAACCGCGCGAACGGACTTTTTGAACGACTCCGGCAACGTCACCGAGTGGGCGGCCGGATCGAAAACTGGCGGGTTGCGGTCGCCTTCGACGAACGACTCAGCCACTGGTCCCTCGGCGAGTCGACTGATCTCTGAGAGCATTTCGCGCGCGACATCAGCGTCCAGATCGCTGTACTCGCCTTCGCCTAAAGCCTTGTCAACGCCGAAGACTTCAAACAGGTTGAATACCTGGTCGCGGACGTTGCTCTTGTAGTGGCTCACTACATTCCTCCTCGTTGAGAATGCCACTTGTGGTTGGGCACTAGGGCTAAGTTACCCACCAGTAACACCGCTAAACTATATCCGTCGGACAGTCCAACGCAAGTTAATGTGAGCTAAATTTCACTATCTAACTAACCAACCGGTTGGGAACTCGCTACCAGTCTTTTGACCTGCGGCGATGGGACCGCGTGAGGAGTGTGGTGAGCGTCACGGCCCTCCCGGTGATCGACCTGCGGGGCGAGCCCGGCGGGTTGCGCCAAGGCCTGCGCGAGGCCGCCCACGAGGTGGGTTTCTGCTACCTGACCGGCCACGGGGTGCCGGCGGCGCTGGTGAACAAGCTGCTCGGTGCGGCGCGACGGCTGTTTGCGCTGCCGCAGGCAGACAAAGACGCGATCGCCATGGTGAAAAGCCCCCATTTCCGCGGCTACACCCGACTCGGTGGCGAGCTGACCCGCGGCGAGGTGGACTGGCGCGAGCAGATCGACGTGGGGCCGCAACGCCCGTCAATCGGAGGGCCCGGCAAGCCGGACTACCTGTGGCTGCAGGGGCCCAACCAGTGGCCGGCGGCGCTGCCGGAACTTCCCGGCGTCATCGCGGAATGGGACGCCGCGCTGTCGCGTGTGGCCCGAACGTTGCTGCGTCACTGGGCGGTTTCGCTGGGCAGTCCGCCCGACATGTTCGACGCGGCGTTCGCCGAGGCGCCCGCCACGCTGATCAAGGTGATCCGGTATCCGGCGCGAACGCCCAGCGCGCAAGGCGTTGGCGCGCACAAGGATTCGGGAGTGCTGACGCTGCTGTTGGCCGAACCGGGCAGCCGCGGACTTCAGGTGCGTCTGCCCGCTTCAGGGCAATGGATCGACGTGGCGCCGTTGGACGGGGCGTTCGTCGTCAACATCGGTGAGCTGCTCGAGGTCGCGACCAGCGGCTACCTGCGCGCCACCGAACACCGGGTGAACCTGCGCTCCCCGGCCGCCGAGCGGCTTGCGGTGGCGTACTTCTTCAATCCCAGGCTGGACGCGCGGATACCGGTGCTGTCGCTGCCTACCGAGCTGGCCGCGCGGGGCGGGATGCGGCCGGACCCGTCGGACCCGATCTTCGCCGTCTACGGCCGCAACGCCTGGAAGAGCCGATTGCGCGCGCACCCCGATGTGGCTGCCGCGCACGGATATGCACCCGGTAGGCTCCAAACCGAGAATCCCGTTCTCGGCTCGAGGGGCGAATGAACTCCGGTGAATTCGAACAGCAATCTGACACCGTCGTCACTGCGTGAGGCGTTCGGCCACTTCCCGTCCGGGGTAGTGGCTATCGCGGCCGAGGTGAACGGGGTGCGGGAAGGCTTGGCGGCCAGCACCTTCGTCCCGGTCTCGCTGGACCCCCCGCTGGTTTCGTTCTGTGTGCAGAACATCTCGACGACGTGGCCGAAGCTCAAGGACGTCCCGATGCTCGGCATCAGTGTGCTCGGCGAAGCGCACGACGAAGCCGCGCGGACCTTGGCCGCCAAGACGGGGGACCGGTTCGCGGGCTTGGAGACGGTGTCCCATCAGTCCGGAGCGGTGTTCATCAAAGGCACCGGTCTCTGGCTGGAAAGTGCGATCGAGCAGATGATTCCGGCAGGGGATCACACCATCGTCGTGCTGCGGGTCAGGCAGGTCACCGTCGATGCCGAGGTGGCACCGATCGTGTTTCACCGCAGCGCTTTTCGCCGACTGGTTACCGGCTAGGGACGGCGGCCGAGTTCTTCTCGGTAGCCCTGGATACGCCGCTCGATCTCCGCGGCGTCTGACTCGCGGCCTTCCTTGTGTGCCAGGTCGGCGCGGACCGACAATTCCCGGATCGCCGTTCGAATGTCGTTGATACTCGTGGCTTCCTGCATGGTTTCCGGGTAGCCGATGCTTCGCCGACCTACGCCGGGCTGACGGCCTCGCCTCAGCGGCGAAACAGCTTGTTACCTAGCCATACCACCGGATCGTACTTGCGGTCGGCGACCCGTTCTTTCATCGGGATCAGCGCGTTGTCGGTGATCTTGATGTTTTCCGGGCACACCTCGGTGCAGCACTTGGTGATGTTGCAGTAGCCCAGGCCGAACTCGTCCTGCGCCTGGTTGCGCCGGTCCAGGGTGTCCAGCGGATGCATTTCCAGCTCGGCGACGCGCATCAGGAAGCGCGGGCCGGCGAATGCCTGCTTGTTCTCCTCGTGATCGCGGACCACGTGGCAGACGTTTTGGCACAGGAAGCACTCGATGCACTTGCGGAACTCCTGTGAGCGCTGCACGTCGACCTGCGCCATCCGGTATTCGCCGGGCTGCAGCTCCTTGGGCGGCGCGAACGACGGGATCTCGCGCGCCTTCTCGTAGTTGAACGACACGTCGGTGACGAGGTCACGGATAACCGGGAAGGTGCGCATCGGGGTGACGGTGACGGTTTCGTCCTCGTCGAATGTCGACATCCGGGTCATGCACATCAATCGGGGCTTGCCGTTGATTTCCGCGGAGCACGACCCGCACTTGCCCGCCTTGCAGTTCCAGCGGACCGCGAGGTCGGGCGTCTGGGTCTGCTGCAGGCGCAGGATGACGTCCAGCACGACCTCGCCGTCGTTCACTTCGACGGTGAAGTCGCGCAGCTCGCCGCCGCTTTCGTCGCCGCGCCATACGCGCAGGCTCGCGTTGTAGCTCATCAGCTCTCCGTCCTCGGGGTCCGTCCCGGATGGTCGGCCAGCTCCTCGTCGGTGTAGTACTTCTCCAACTCGGAGATCTCGAAGAGCTCAAGCAGGTCAGGCCGCATCGGTACCTGTGGCTCGCGGGTGATGATGATGCGCGAATCGCTCGTGTCGCCGTACCCGACCCGGCACACCAGCAGGGTATTGCGCCAGTTGGCGTCCATGCCCGGGTGGTCGTCGCGGGTGTGCCCGCCGCGGCTCTCGGTGCGCTCCAGTGCTGCCTTGGCCACACATTCGCTCACCAGCAGCATGTTGCGCAGGTCGAGGGCGAGGTTCCAGCCGGGATTGTATTGACGATTCCCCTCGACCTGGACGTTCTGGTACCGCGTCCACAACTCGTTCAACCGGGTCAGCGCCTTGGTGATCTCGTCCTCCTTGCGGATGATGCCCACCAGGTCGTTCATCACCTGCTGCAGGTCGAGTTGCAGCGCGTACGGATTCTCCGCTGCCAAGCCGTCGGCCGGGCCCTCGAAAGGTTTCACCGCCACTTCGGCGGCGGCGTCGATGGCTTCCGGTGAAACCGTCGGGCGGCTGCTCAGCGCGCGCACGTAGTCGGCGGCTCCCAGGCCGGCGCGCCGGCCGAATACCAGCAGGTCCGACAGGGAGTTGCCGCCCAGCCGGTTCGAGCCGTGCATCCCGCCGGAGCATTCGCCGGCCGCGAAGAGGCCGGGGACGGTGGCCGCTCCGGTGTCGGCGTCAACCTCGACCCCGCCCATCACGTAGTGGCAAGTGGGGCCGACTTCCATCGGCTCCTTGGTGATGTCGACCCCGGCCAGCTCCTTGAACTGGTGATACATCGACGGCAGGCGCCGGTTGATCTCTGCGGGTGTCAACCGTGAGGCGATGTCGAGGAAGACGCCGCCGTGCGGGCTGCCGCGTCCGGCTTTGACCTCCGAGTTGATCGCGCGCGCGACCTCGTCGCGGGGCAGCAGGTCCGGGGTGCGGCGGGCCGAGTCGTTGTCCTTGAGCCACTGGTCGGCCTCTTGTTCGGTCTCGGCGTACTGGCCCTTGAACACCGGCGGGATGTAGTCGAACATGAACCGCTTGCCCTCGGAGTTCTTCAGCACTCCGCCGTCACCGCGAACACCCTCGGTGACCAGGATCCCTTTCACACTGGGCGGCCACACCATGCCGGTCGGGTGGAACTGGACGAATTCCATGTTGATCAGCGTCGCCCCGGCCCGCAGCGCCAGCGCATGACCGTCGCCGGTGTACTCCCAGGAATTCGAGGTGACCTTGAACGACTTGCCGATGCCGCCGGTGGCCAGCACCACGGCGGGCGCCTCGAACACCACGAACCGGCCGCTCTCGCGCCAGTAGCCGAACGCTCCGGAGATGGCGCCGTGGTCCTTGAGCAGCTCGGTGATCGTGCATTCGGCGAACACCTTGATGCGCGCCTCGTAGTCGCCGAGTTCGGCGTAGTCCTCCTGCTGCAGCGAGACGATCTTCTGCTGCATGGTGCGGATCAGCTCCAAGCCCGTACGGTCGCCGACGTGTGCGAGCCGGGGATAGGTGTGCCCACCGAAGTTGCGCTGGCTGATCCGGCCGTCTTTGGTGCGGTCGAACAACGCGCCGTAGGTCTCCAGCTCCCAGACGCGGTCAGGCGCCTCCTTGGCGTGCAGCTCGGCCATCCGCCAGTTGTTCAGGAACTTTCCACCCCGCATCGTGTCGCCGAAGTGGGTTTTCCAGTTGTCTTTCGGGTTGGTGTTGCCCATCGCGGCCGCGCAGCCGCCTTCGGCCATCACCGTGTGGGCCTTACCGAACAGGGATTTGCACACCACGGCGACCTTCAAGCCGCGTTCGCGCGCCTCGATGACCGCGCGCAACCCAGCGCCGCCGGCACCGATCACGACTACGTCGTAGGAGTGCCGTTCGACCTCAACCATGAAACCTCGCTAATTTTGCCGATCAATGAAATGGCTTATCAGCCAACAAATCTCAAGTCGGTGATGGCGCCGCTGGCCACCAGCATGACGTAAAAGTCGGTGATCACCAGGGTTCCCAGCGTGATCCACGCGAATTGCATGTGCCGGGTGTTGATCCGACTGACTTGCGTCCACAGCCAGTACCGGACCGGATGTTTCGAGAAGTGCTTCAGTCGACCGCCGGCGACGTGACGGCAGGAATGGCACGACAACGTGTAAATCCACAGCAGGATCACGTTCGTGACGAGAATGACGTTGCCCAAACCGAATCCGAAGCCCGACGGTGAGTGGAACGCCATTATTGCGTCGTAGGTGTTGATCAACGAGACCACCACCGCGAAGTAGAAGAAGTATCGGTGGCTGTTCTGGATGATCAGCGGAAGTTTCGTCTCACCGGTGTAGTGGACCCGCGGTTCGGGCACCGCGCAGCCGGTTGGCGACTGCCACACCGACCGGTAGTAGGCCTTGCGGTAGTAGTAGCAAGTGATGCGGAATCCGAGCAAGAACGGTAATACCAGCATTCCCAACGGAATCCACCACGGGAAGTGACCGAACCAGACACCCAGGTGACTGGAACCCGGCACGCAGGACTCGCTCACGCACGGTGAGTAGAACGGTGTCAGGTAATGGTATTTGTCAACCCAGTAGTCGCGGCCGAGCATCGCGCGGGTGCCGCCGTAGATGAGGAAGGCGGACAAACCGATGTTGGTGATCAGCGGGGCCTGCCACCAGCGGTCGGTGCGCAGCGTCCGTTGCTGAATTTGGGCGCGACCAGGCGAGAAGACGCCGGACGCAGGACGGTTCGCCGTGGGTGCGCTCATCTAGTGTTCCTCTTCGAACGGGCTGTCTCGACGAAGGGTACACAGACGAAACCCCACCTTTTTAGGCGGGCTTACGTGTCAGTACCGACTGTGACCTCCGACACCCTCGTCGTCGACGTCGCGCCAGAAGTCGCGGTCGTAGTCGGTGTCGGGAATGGCGATCTTGTCGCCCGATTGCTGCACGGTAGCCCGGTCCAAATCCAATTCGGTGATGTCGGTGTCGAGCAATTCGACGTCGCTGAGGATTCGGTCGGCGTCGATCACGATGCGGCGCATCGCCGGACTGTCGCCGTAGCGAATCTTCAACGAGGTCACACACCGCCGCAGGCCGCCGATGAGGTCGTGCAGTTCGGCGAGTTCAGTAGTGGCGGACAACGGATCTCCTAGCACAGACGGTGGTACGGATCACAGTACTACCTCGATACTATCCACAGCATGGGGTCACCGCCGGGTCAAACCACACCAGCCGACCGTGCTTTCGCGTTGCTAGCACTGCACCGGCCGGGAGACCCGGTCGTGCTGCCGACGGTGTGGGACGCCTGGTCGGCCCGCCTGGCCGTGGACGCCGGGTTTGCTGCGATCACGGTGGGCAGTCATCCGGTGGCCGATTCGGTCGGCAAGCCGGACAACGAGGGCATGTCGTTCGAGGATTTGCTCACCCGGGTCGCGCAGATCACCGCCGCGGTCGACGTTCCGGTGTCGGTGGACGTCGAATCGGGCTACGGGTTGTCGGCGCAACGCCTGATCGACGGCCTGCTGAGGGTGGGCGCGGTCGGACTGAACATTGAGGACACTGTGCACTCCGAAGGCCGACGCCTGCGGTCGTCCGCCGAGCACGCCGACCTGGTGGCCGGGCTGCGGTCGGCGGCCGATGCCGCCGGAGTGCACGTCGTGATCAACGCCCGCACGGACCTGTTTGTGCGCAAGGACGGTGACGACGCAGACCGGGTTGAGCGAGCGGTGGCGCGACTGGCCGAGGCCGCGGCGGCCGGTGCGGATGTTCTCTATCCCGTGGGGCGCCATGACCCGGATACGTTGCGGCGCTTGACCACTGAACTGCCGCTGCCGGTCAACGCGATCGCACTGCCCGACCAGGACGACCTGGCGTCGTTCGGGCCGCTGGGCGTCGGCCGGATCAGCTTCGGGCCTTTCCTGCAATACGCGCTGGCTGCCCGGGCCAAGGAACTGCTGGCCCGCTGGCGCTGAGGCGTTGGGTGTGAAGCCACGGCTTTCGGTGCAGCCACGGCGCCGATCCGGCGATTTTTCGCCCCGGTTTCACGATGAAAGCCTAGGTTTCACAACGAAAGTACAATCCGGCGAGGTCGTCGGGACCTCGCCGGATCAGCCGCGAAATTACTTCGTGATGGCGATGCGCTTCGCCTGCGTCCCGGTGTAGGCGCCGGCGACCCGGACGGTCAACACGCCGGCGTCGTAGGAGGCAGTAACCGCCTCGCTGGTGACATGCGCGGGCAGTTGGAAGGACCGGCGGAAGGATCCGTAACGAATCTCACGCAGAACCCGGCCGTTTCCTTCCTCGGCGTGCTCGTCGCGGTGTTCGCCGTGAATCACCAGGCGACCGTGGTCCACCTCCACGTTGACGTCTTTTTCGACATCGACACCAGGCAGTTCCACGCGGACCACCGCGTCGTCGCCGTCCTTGACGATCTCGGCTGCCGGGTTGAAGCCGCTGGTCACGGGCTTGAACCAGTCCGTCGCGGCGGCCGGGCCGAAAAAGTCGCGTAGCCACCGGTCGGTGTCCCAGGCTGGACGGGACCACAATGCGAGGTTGCTCATGGACATCTCCTTATGCTTGCTTGTGAGTTTGCTGTGGCCGGCGCCTTGCCGGCCGGCTACCAATACAAACTTGAGTCGACCGCACTGAAGTTCCACCTGCCAGTTCGCCGTCAGAGAACACTGTCACACAGGTCGCTGTGAGGTGTGAGGACGTCGTCATACGGGCGTCACATTGAGCGCCTTTTCCTTAATTTCAGACCCCTACCCTGCTTTTCATGGCCCCAGCCGGAAAGTCAGCAGCCCGCCACGTGATCGTGGTCGGGCACGGCATGGTGGGCCATCGACTGGTCGAGGCGCTTCGCGCCCGCGACGCAAATGGCTCGTGGCGGGTCACCGTGCTGGCGGAGGAGGCAGACGCCGCCTACGACCGTGTCGGTCTGACCTCCTACACCGAGAGCTGGGAGCGGGGCCTGCTGGCCTTGCCCGGCAACGACTATGCCGGTGACGAGATGGTCCGGCTGCTGCTGAGCACGCGCGTCACCGAAATCGACCGCGCCACAAAGTCGGTGGTCACCGCCGACGGTCTGCGACACAGCTACGACGCCCTGGTGCTCGCCACCGGGTCATACGCATTCGTCCCGCCGGTGCCGGGCCACGACCTGCCGCCCTGCCACGTCTATCGCACGCTCGACGACCTGGACGCGATCCGCGCCGGCGCCCAGCGCACTGTGGCGGCCGGCCAGGTCGGGGCGGGCGTTGTCATCGGCGGTGGACTGCTTGGACTCGAAGCCGCGAATGCCCTGCGCCAGTTCGGATTACACACGCACGTCATAGAGATGATGCCGCGATTGATGGCCCAGCAGATCGACGAGGCCGGCGGGGCACTGCTGGCCAGGATGGTCGCAGACCTCGGAATCGCGGTGCACGTCGGGACGGGCACCGAATCGATTGATTCCGTTGCACATTCGGACGGTTCGCAGTCGGTGCGAGTGCGACTCACCGACGGTGAGGTCATTGATGCCGGTGTGGTGGTATTCGCGGCCGGTATCCGACCCCGCGACGAATTGGCGCGAGCGGCCGGGTTGACGATCGCCGACCGCGGCGGCGTGCTCACCGATCTATCCTGCCGGACAAGCGATCCCGACATCTACGCGGTCGGCGAGGTCGCGGCGATCGAGGGCCGCTGCTACGGCCTGGTCGGACCCGGTTACACCAGCGCCGAAGTGGTGGCCGACCAGCTGCTGGACGGCGCCGCGGAGTTTCCCGAGGCGGATCTTTCGACCAAGCTCAAACTGCTGGGCGTCGACGTCGCGAGCTTCGGCGACGCGATGGGCGCAACCGAGAATTGCCTCGAAGTTGTCATCAATGACGCAGTGAACCGGACCTACGCCAAGCTGGTGCTGTCCGACGACGCCAAGACACTGCTCGGTGGCGTCCTGGTGGGCGATGCGTCGTCGTACGGGGTGTTGCGGCCGATGGTCGGCAGCGAATTGCCGGGGGATCCACTGGCGTTGATCGCACCGGCCGGCTCGGGTGACGGCGCGTCTGCGTTGGGTATTGGGGCGCTGCCGGATTCGGCGCAGATCTGCTCCTGCAACAACGTCACCAAGGGTGACCTGAAGTGCGCGATCGGCGACGGCTGCGGCGACGTCGCGGCGCTCAAGGCATGCACCGCGGCCGGCACGTCGTGCGGCTCTTGTGTGCCACTGCTCAAGCAGTTGCTGGAAGCCGAAGGCGTGGAACAGTCCAAGGCACTCTGCGAGCACTTCAGCCAGTCGCGGGCAGAGCTTTTCCAGATAATCTCGGCCACCGAGATCCGGACGTTCTCCGAGTTGCTGGAGCGCTTCGGCCGCGGAAAGGGTTGCGACATCTGCAAACCCGTCGTCGCTTCGATCCTGGCTTCGACCGGCTCGGACCACATCCTCGATGGAGAGCAGGCGTCGCTGCAGGATTCGAACGACCACTTCCTGGCCAACATACAAAAGAACGGCAGCTACTCGGTGGTGCCGCGGGTGCCCGGCGGTGACATCAAGCCGGAGCACCTGATCGTGATCGGCCAGATCGCACAGGATTTCGGCCTGTACACCAAGATCACCGGTGGCCAGCGGATCGACATGTTCGGAGCCCGGGTGGATCAGCTGCCCGCCATCTGGAAGCGGCTCGTCGACGCCGGTATGGAATCCGGCCACGCCTACGGCAAGGCGTTGCGCACCGTCAAGAGCTGCGTGGGCAGCGACTGGTGCCGCTACGGCCAACAGGATTCGGTGCAGTTGGCCATCGATTTGGAACTGCGCTACCGCGGATTGCGGGCCCCGCACAAGCTCAAGCTGGGCGTCTCAGGTTGCGCGCGGGAGTGCGCCGAGGCACGTGGAAAAGACGTGGGCGTCATCGCCACCGAAAAGGGCTGGAACCTCTACGTCGGCGGCAACGGCGGCATGACGCCCAAGCACGCCCAGCTCTTGGCCAGTGACCTCGACACCCAGACACTGATCCGCTACGTCGACCGGTTCCTCATGTACTACATCCGGACGGCCGACCGGTTGCAGCGCACCGCGCCGTGGGTCGAATCGCTTGGGCTGGATCACGTGCGCGAGGTGGTCTGCGAAGACTCGCTGGGCCTGGCCGCCGAATTCGAGGCCGCAATCCAACGGCATGTGCAGAACTACAAGTGCGAATGGAAGGGCGTGCTGGAGGATCCGGACAAGCTGTCGCGGTTCGTCTCCTTCGTCAATGCGCCGGACGCCGTCGACTCCACAGTGACCTTCACTGAACGTGAAGGGCGCAAAGTGCCTGTGCCCATTGGTATTCCGCGAGTCAGATCGTAAATAGGAGGAACCATGACGCTTCTCAACGACATTCAGGTGTGGACTACCGCCTGCGCCTACGACCATCTCATTCCGGGTCGTGGCGTCGGTGTGCTGCTCGACGACGGCAGCCAGGCGGCTTTGTTCCGGCTGGACGACGGCACGGTACACGCGGTGGGCAACGTCGACCCGTTCTCCGGCGCGGCCGTGCTGTCACGCGGGATCGTAGGCGATCGGGGTGGCCGCGCCACGGTGCAATCGCCCATCCTGAAGCAGGCTTTCGCGCTCGACGACGGCAGCTGCCTGGACGACCCGAGGGTCTCGGTGCCGGTGTACCCGGCGCGCGTCACGCCGGCAGGGCACATCCAGATCGCACGGATGGCCGCCTAGGGGCGATCGCAAGCGCGGCGAAGCCGGGCGCGGCGGGTCGCCACCAATGGGACGAGGGGCGATCGCAAGCGCGGCGAAGCCGGGCGCGGCGGGTCGCCACCAATGGGACGAGGGGGGCCTGCACTAGTCGATTTTGCCGACGAGGTACCGCTGCATCGTTGGACCGATGGCGTCGACGAGTTGTTCCACCGTCATCGAGTGCAGCGGCTCGGAACGCACCCCGTAGCGCATAATGCCCAAACCGACGAGTTGAGAGGCGCATAACGACGCACGGACGGCGACCTTGTCGGCTCCAAGCATTTTGAGCAGCGGGTTGAAGACCGGTCCGATGAACATCGACTGCACGATTTCCGCGGTCTTGGCCAGCCCCGTCGACGCTATCGCGCTGGCGGCAAACGGGCCGCCACCGGCCGCATCCCAGGTGGTAATCAGCATGAAAAGCGTGCGCCGGCCCACTTGGTTGACACTGCCGGTGACTATGCGGTCGATGAACTCCGGTGTGCTGAACGGCAAACGCAGCATTTTCGCCACGTCGTCGAGGAGCCCACGCGAAGGCTCTTCGTTACGGGCCATGTTGTCAGGATTACCTGGATATCTCCAAAGAGCAAGCGTAGGCGGCTTCGGCGTGGCAAACGGGCAGAGTTGTATGCACCACGCCTTTCGACAAGTGTCGGCGACTGCCCCGATGCGTCGCGGTGCCCTGGAAAACCCGGAACCGATTCGCGATCACCCGCGCCAGCCCGGGATGGGTGCCAAGTGGCCGGGTCACGAGGTCGGCGCCAGACGCGTGCAACCGTCCTTGAAAAAGCCCGTCGGCCAGCAGATACGAGGCAACCGCGACGCGCTGAGCACCCCGGCGTCGTGCCTCGGCCACTGCCGTGCGGACATCGGGTTCGCCGGCCGCCGCAAATGCCAAGTCGACTCGTGCTCCGGTCAGCGCGGCTAGCAGCGTTGCGGCGCTGCGCAGATCCGCCCGGGCCCGTCGATCGGAGGTACCCGCTGCAGCCAGGATCACCGAATCACCGGGACGCCAACCTGTTTTCACCAGTTGATCGTCGAGTAGCCGGGTGATCTGCGGCCCCGGACCCAACGCGGGGGTGACCGTGACATTCGGATGTCCGCTGGCCGCGACGTGAGCGGGAAGGTCGGTGCGGACGTGATATCCGCGCGACAGGAACGCCGGCACCACGATGGCGGGGCATGCATGGGAAGGCGCCGCATACCGCGAAAGCAGCTCGCTGGGGGTAGGCCCGAGTACGTCGACGAACGCAACCCGCACGATTGCGCCGACCAGCTCGCCCACCTCCTCGGCGAGGCGTCCGATCATCGCCACGCCGTCGGTTCTGCGGGTGCCGTGCGCCACCATGACCAGATTCATCGCGCACCCGTTGGTGCGTCGACGGCGAGCCGATAGCCACGTTTGACCACCGTCGCGACAATGTTCTTGTCGCCCAAAGCTGTTCGGAGCCGCAACACAGCGGTGTCCACCGCATGGGTGTCGTTGCCGTTGCCCGGCAGCACGCGGAGCAGTTCGCTGCGCGTGACTACGTCACCGGGACGCTTTGCGAGCGCGCGCAATATCGCCATCCCCGATGGCGACAGCGATTTGACCGAACCGTCCACCAGCACGCTGGTCCCGCGGATGTCGACCGCGTGGCCGGCGGCCTGCACGGTACACGAACCCAATATCGGCAACTCCTCGGCAATATGGCGGGCCAAGGCTCCCAAGCGCATTCGTTCCGGCGATGACGCCGGAATGCCTTTGCGGATCAGCGGCCTCGAGGTCACCGGACCGACACACATCGCGTGCACATCGGTGCGCAGTGCCTCCAGCACCTGATCCTGGAGATTCAATTCCCGGCTGCGTTCCAGTACGGCTGCCGCCGCAGGTGCCGATGTGAAGCTGACCGCATCGAATTGCCGCCGCGCTATCCCGGTGACCAGTTGGTCGAAATCGCCGCCCAAAGGCGTTGGTTTCCAGCGGTAGACCCGGATCGGCACCACCTCGGCCCCCGCGTAACGCAATCCGCCGAGAAACTCCGGAAACGGGTCCCAGGCGTCCGCGGCGCCGTGCAGCTGGACCGCGATGCGCGCACCGGACAGATCCGATTTGAGTAGATACTCCAGCACTTCCTGCGAGGACTCTGAATCCGGAGACCACTCCTCGTGCAGGCCCGCGGCGCGCAACGCCCCGGTGGCTTTCGGCCCACGAGAAATGATCCGCACCGGCGACAGCGACTCGATGAGCTGGTTGGCCAGTCCCCAGCCTTCGGCGGCGGCGATCCAACCCCGAAAGCCGATGCCGGTGTGCGCTACCAGAATGTCGGGCGGCTGGGCGATCAGTTGCTCGGTGTTGCGGTGCAGCTCGTCGTCGTCGGGTAAGGCGATCATGTTGATGGCCGCGGCGGCACAGACCTCGGCGCCCTGCCGGTGCAGTAGCGCGCAGAGCTCCTCGGCGCGCCGGGCCGACGTCACCGCAATGCGGTAACCGGTCAGCGGCGCAGAGTCTGGCTGGCCCATATGAACTGTGTATGCCCGGTTGATTTCCGTTGCGTTACCACGCAATTGCTGACGCATTGCTCATGATGGGGCGTGAATCACACGTGAGCTCAGACACTCGCCAGCCGCGATTCGTCCTGCGCTCCGGCCAGGTCTGCGGCTTGTGCCGGCCGGCGAACGTACATCGCCCAAGTCAGGAACGCAGCGCCGACATAGGAACACAGGAATGCCCAGTAGGCCGCGGTGCCCGTGCCGCTGCGCAGGTAGGACTCGCGCAGCGCCATGTTGATCCCGACGCCACCGAGCGCACCCACCGCTGCACAGAAGCCGATGAGCGATCCCGACATGGCGCGCGACCAACGGCGGCGCTCGGCCTCGCCGACGTCCAGCGAGCGGCTGCGGGCCTCGAATACCGACGGGATCAGTTTGAACACCGAGCCATTGCCCATCCCGGATAGCACAAACAGGGCCATGAAGCCGACGACGTAGCCGATCATGGCGGCGGAGTTCCCCGCACTCCCAGCCCCGCCGCGGTGGGCGAAGGTGCTGATGGCGACCAGCAGCCCGGCGGCTGGGATCATTCCGCCGAGGACGATCAGCGTCACCCTGCTACCGCCCAGGCGATCGGCCAGCCTGCCGCCGTAGACGCGAGCCAGCGAGCCCAGGAGGGGACCGACGAACGCGATCTGCGCGGCGTGCAACGACGCGTGCTTGACGCTTTCCCCGCTGGCCATGAAGTTGACCTGCATCACCTGCCCGAAGGCGAAGGCAAACCCGATCCACGAGCCGAATGTGCAGATGTAGAGCAGGGAGATCGCGTAGGTGTGCCGGTCGAAGAGGATCGACCGCAGGTGGCTCACCTCGATGCCATGGTCCAGATTGTCCATGAACAGCGCCGCTGCAATGCCGACGATCGCAAGCAGCACCAAATAGACGGCGCAAACCCAGTAGGGCGCTTCGTGTCCTGCACTGGCCAGAACCAGCAGGCCGACCAATTGGATCACTGCAACGCCGAGGTTGCCCCCGCCGGCGTTGACGGCCAATGCGGCCCCCTTCAGTCGTTGCGGGTAGAAGGCGTTGACGTTGGCCAGCGACGCCGCATAGTTGCCGCCGCCCAAGCCGGTCAGCGCGGCGCACAGCACATACGGCCACAGCGGCAGGCCCGGGTTGGCCAGCAGCACGATGGTGCCGACGGTCGGGATCAGCAGCACCAACGCCGAGAACGTCGTCCAGGCACGGCCGCCGAACTTGGCGATTCCCAGGGTGTAAGGGATGCGCACACAGCCACCCACGAGGGTCGCAACGGCGCCCAGCAACAGCTTGTCTCCGGCGGACAAGCCGTAGACGGATGCCGGCATGAACAACGCCATCACCGACCAGAGGCTCCAGATCGAAAACGCCACATGGTCGCCCGCCACGGTGCAGATCAGGTTGCGTCGCGCTATGCGCTTGTTACCCGCCTCCCACGCGACGATGTCTTCCGGATTCCAGTCGGTGATGCGATGGTTGCGTCCGGCCCTGACACCCAAGCCGCGCAAACTGCCATGCACACCCATTAGCCAAGAGCCCTCTCGTCGAGCCATCCCACTGCTGAAGCTGCCTGGCCGACTTTGGCCTTATGGAGCGCCGCACTGAACTCGACTGAAGACGCATGCGCCGCTGGCGGTTTCGATGCTCACATTCCTGATCGCGGGTCGTCAACTCGGTATGGCCGGTTATCGCCTGAAAGTTGAATCCCAGTTGTCTGGTAATTCACTGGCAGCCACGCGCGGCAGTCAGGCCGACGCCAACGGGTGTGAACTGGAATACATTTCGCGTCAAACGTAAGCCAGCTCCGCTGGCGAAGCAGCCTCCGATACAGCGGCTTCCAGCGGCCGTCGCACGTATACCGCCCAGGTCAGTACCGCGGCGCCGACATAGAACAGCGCGAAGGCCCAGAACGCCGCCGTCGCCGTGCCACTGCCCAGATACGACTGTCGCAGTGCGAGATTGACGCCAACGCCACCCAGGGCGCCGATCGCCCCGGCCAGGCCGATCAGTGCCCCCGACATGGAACGCGACCAGTCCCGGCGTTCGGATTCACTGAGTTGCAAAGAGTGGCTGCGTGCCTCGAAGATCGACGGAATCATCTTGTATACCGAGCCATTGCCGATCCCCGACAGGATGAACAGTGCGACGAAGCCGATCACGTAGCCGACCATCGTCGCGGCCGGCATCGGTCGTCCGGTGTGTTCGCCGAAAGTGCTTGCGCTGATTACAATCCCGGCGGCCAGCAGCATCGAGCAGAAGACGGCGAGGGTGACGCGCCCACCACCGATGCGATCTGCGAGCCGGCCGCCGTAAACGCGGGAGATCGAGCCCAATAGTGGCCCCAGAAAAGCGATCTGGGCGGCGTGCAGCGATGCCTGCGCCGTACTTTGCCCACCGGCGATGAAGTTGATCTGCAGCACCTGACCGAAGGCGAACGAGAACCCGATGAACGAACCGAACGTGCCGATGTACAGCAGCGCCACCACCCAGGCGTGCGGCTCGGACAGCACTGCTCGCATGGTGCTCATCTGGATCCGGTATTGCGGCAGGTTGTCCATGTACAGTGCCGCGCCGATTCCGGCGATTGCCAACAGCTCCAGATAAACGGCACACACCCAATAGGGTTGCCGGTTGCCTGCCGTGGCGATCACCAACAACCCGACCAGCTGGACCACCGGCACTCCGAGATTGCCGCCGCCGGCGTTGAGCGCCAGCGCCGAACCTTTGAGCCGCTGGGGATAGAAGGCGTTGATGTTGGTCATGGACGAGGCGAAGTTGCCACCGCCGAGACCGGCGAGTGCGGCGCACACCAGATACGGCCACAGCGGCAGGCCCGGATGAGCCAGCAGCAGCAGGGTCCCGACGGTGGGAATCAACAGCACCAATGCGGAGAAGACGGTCCAATTGCGACCGCCGAACTTCGCGGTGGCGAACGTGTAGGGGAATCGCAGGCAGCCTCCGACCAGGGTCGCAGTGGCGCCCAGCAGGAACTTGTCGCCGGCCGACAGGCCGTACACCGACGCCGGCATGAACAGCACCATCACCGACCAGATGGACCAGATCGAGAACCCGACGTGCTCGGCAGCCACCGACCAGATCAGGTTGCGCCGGGCGATGTTCTTATTGCCGGCTTCCCAGGCCGCAGTGTCTTCCGGATCCCAGTCCAAAAGAATATGTGAACGGCCTTTACCCATACCGAAAGCTCCTCACGTCATCGCTCCTGGCGATCACGCTAGAAATCCTTTGTTGCCCGCGGCCCTGCCGACCGTGACCCGGGCGTGAAATTCCGCTCACCCCTGGTGAACCGGCGGTGTGAGCGTCAGTTGATTCGTGTGACGGTCACCACATGGTCACCAGACATCCCCTGCGCGCCAATCGCACATGAGCTCCGCGGAGGTATCCAGGCTGAGCCCGACCGGCAGCACGAATATCGATCCGTCGTCCTCAGGCGTACGAGTCGGGCCTGCGGGTGACAGCACCGACGTCGGGCCGCGCCAGGGCAACCAGCCGCGCGACGTATAGAGACCGCGGGCGCGGTCCGAGGAGCTGAGCGCCCCGAGCTGGTATGCGCCACGCATCACCTGCTCGACGCCGTCCAGTAGCGCGGTCACCAGGCCCTTGCCGCGCCAATCCTCGCGTACTGCAACACCTTCGACGTATCCGCAACGCAGCGCGGCACCGCGGTAGTACAACCGGCGCTGGACCACGGCGGCATGCGCGATGATCGCGCCGTGCCGGCAGATCACGGCGTGCATGCCGCCCAGCGTGTGCTCCCAATCGGTTTCGGTGAAGTCGCCGGCGAAGGCGTCGGTGACCATCTGGCGGACGCGCTGGCGGGCCTCGACGTCTAGATCGGCGGTGTGGACCAGGCGGGCGGTGTGTACCTGGTTGGGCACCTGCGTGCCTCCGGCTTCGCCTAACGGATCACGGCCAACTCGGGGTGGCTGCGCTCAGCCGGGCCCCATGCGGCGACCGGGGGCGCGCCCAGTGCAGCTGGACGTGCTGACCAGGCCGCACCTGCGCGAGTTTGTCGATGTCCTCGTCGATCACCACGCCCACCACCGGGTAGCCGCCGGTGACCGGGTGATCGGGACCCAGAATCACGGGTAACCCGTTGGGCGGCACCTGAATTGCGCCGCGAGTGACGCCCTCGCTGGGCAGTTGCCGGTCCGGATTGCGGTATTGCATGGGCCGGCCCACCAACCGCATCCCCACCCGGTCGGTGCGATCGGAGGCCATCCAGATCTTGTGCACCAACGCGTCGGGATCCACCAGCCAGTCGTCATGCGGCCCTGGCACCACCATGAGCTCCACGATTTGCCTGTTGATCGCTGCTACCGGCGCCTGTTCGAGTTCGGGATAGTCGTCGGTGTGCTCACCGACCGGCACCACGTCGCCGGCCCGTAGCGGTGCCGGGCCTATCGCCGACATGACGTCGTAACTGCGTGAGCCCAGCACCGGTTTGACGCAGATGCCGCCGCGCACCGCCAGATAGGTCCGCAACCCGGCCCGGGGGGTGCCAAGGGAGATCACCTGGCCGTCGCGCACATGCTGAATGCTGTTGGTGCCGAACGTGATTCCGTCGACCGTCGGGTCGGTGTCGGCACCGGTCACCGCGATGTCGACGTCGCCGCCGCGGACCCGGGCGCTGAAGCCACCGAATGTCACCTCGACGGTGGCTCGGTCGTCGGGGTTGGCCACCAGGCGGTTGGCCAGGGTGTGCGAACGGCGGTCGGCGGCTCCGGACCGGCCGACGCCGATGTGCGCCAGACCCGTTCGGCCCAGGTCCTGGACGACCGCCAGCGGTCCGGTGCGCAAAACTTCCAAAGTTGCCACGGTGCCTCCTTCAAGCCACCCTCAAAGCCGTCAAGCCGCCCGGAACTGCACCCACATGCCCGGCGTCAGCAATGCCGGGTTGGATCGGTCGAGATCCCACAGCACGGCGTCGGTGTGGCCGATGAGCTGCCACCCACCGGGTGACTCTCGCGGATAGATCGCACTGAACTCGCCGGCCAAGGCGACCGAACCGGCCGGGACCGACGTTCGCGGCTCGGGCCGGCGCGGCACTTGCAATCGGGGGTCACCGTCGACCAAGTACGCGAAACCCGGTGCGAAGCCACAGAATCCCACCCGCCACAGGGTCGCGGTATGCGCGTGGATGACCTGGGCAGTGCTCAGTCCGGTGCGGCTGGCGACCTCGGTGAGATCGGGGCCGTCATAGACGACGTCGATCACCACGTCCGCGGTGCGCTCAGACGACGAGGGCGGTGCCGGGTCGGGGGCGACCCGCAACTTGCGCAGCCGGTGCCGGGTGCCCGCCTGGTAGCGCGGGCCATCCAGCTTCACCAGGACGGTGCGCGATGCCGGGACGATGTCGAGCACACCGGGCAGGGCCGCCTCCCGCAAAGCGGTGGTCCACGCCAATACCTCGGCGGTGCTGTCGAATTCCAGCAGCAGCGCTTGGTCGCCGTAGTCGGCAATGGCAAGGTTTTTCGCCGGCCCGACCGAGAGGTCCGCAGAGAGATCCGTCACGCTCATAAAACGACGGTAGCGCTGCCGTCGCGGGCTCGGCGAGGATCTTTCGCGGATTTTCGAGCACTGCCAGAGGTGCCTTAGCAAACGCTCAAATACCTTTGGGTCAGGCTAGGACCTTGCCGATCAGCGGGGGCAGTTGATCGGCGACCATCGGGTAACTCAGCGGCGAAGCGAACGCGATCGCGCCGGCAAGTTCCTTGGACGTGAAGATGTGCCGGTTCTGTGCGGTCGCCTGGGATCCCGCCACCTCGGGATCGGCCAGCAGCGACTTCTGATCGTCCGGACTCTCGGTGGACCAGATCACCACGTCGGCGGAATCGAGGACCGCTTTGATGTGATCGCGCGGGATCACGGCACGGTGATCGGCGCCGAATTCCTTGATGCTGTCGGCGATGGCGAGACCCATCTCGGTGAGGAAATCAGTGCGCCAGCCTGCCGCCGTCGCAACCACAGTCCCCTGCCAGAGCCGGCCCTGCATCAACAGTGCCTTCTTGCCCTTCCATTGCGAATTTTTTTGGGCCACAGCGGCGAACTTCTGGTCGACCGCATCGATCAGCGACTTCATCTGGTCGGCCTGAAACACCGCCTGGCCGATCGCGTTTGCCTGGTCTTTCCATGGCTCGAAGAACGCGTCCTCACCCGACTGCGGGATGGTCGGTGCGATTGCCGACAGCTTCTGATAGGTGTCGGCGTCCACGCCGGCGTTGGTGGCCACGATCAAATCCGGTTTCAGGCCGGCGATCTGGTCCAGTGGAATTCCGTTGTCCAGGCTCAGCACGGCCGGTTTGGCGTCGCCGAGTTTGGGCTGGGCCCACGGCCAGACCGCGAATGGCTGGTCACCCCACCAATTGGTCACTGCGATGGGCACCACGCCGACGGCAAGTAGGTCGTCTTGCTCGGTATATCCGGCACTGACCACGCGCTTGGGCGGCTGTTTGACGACGGTCTGACCGAACAGATGGCTGATCGTCACCGATCCGCCGGGGGAACCGGGTTCCGGCTTCGGCGACGAACACCCTGCCAGGGACTCCGACGCTCCCGCTGCGAGCAGCCCAGCGGCTCCGGCGAGCTGGAAGAATCCCCGTCGGCTCCATCGCTGTCGCACAGCGTGAGAGTATCGCGTGCTCCGCGCGCCGGTCAGTTACGCGGCCGCGGTTTGGGCTGATAGTGCTCCCACGGGCTGTAGTCGGCGATCAGCTCTTCCTGCGGCGGACGCTGGTCGGCCGGAACGTGCTGCAGGTTGATCCGGATCCGGTACCAGATCGAACTCGGCCCGCGCATGCCGTCGACCAGGATGTCGGCCGGCTGCAGGCGGGCGGCGGCAGCCGGATGACGATTGCGCCAAGTATCCAGCGCGGCCATCGCCTCGTCGCGTGTCTTGGTGCGGGCGACCTCGATCAGCGGCATCGATGACACCCGCCGGCCATCGCGGCCTCTGGCTGTGCTCTTCGTGCCTTTCGGAGCGCGCTCCGGCGGCCCCATCTCTTCGGCCAGGATCAGCAGGCGGTCGAGCTCGCCGACTGCTGAGTCCATGCCCGCCCACGGGTCACCCAGTTCGGCGAACCTGGCCGGCACGGTGGCGATGGTGAACGCTTCAGGCCGGCAGTCGGCGACCTCGTCCCAATGCAGCGGGGTGGACACCCGGGCGTCCGGAGTGGCGCGCACCGAGTAGGCCGACGCGATCGTGCGGTCTTTGGCGTTCTGGTTGAAGTCGACGAATACTCCTTCGCGCTCTTCCTTCCACCAGCGGCTGGTTGCGGCGTCGGGGGCCCGCCGCTCGACCTCGCGCGCAACGGTCTGGGCGGCCAGCCGCACCTGCTTGAAGGTCCAGCGCGGGGCGATTCGGGCGTAGACGTGGAAGCCTTTCGACCCGGATGTCTTAGGCCAGGGGACCAGGCCGTAGTCCTCGAGCACCTCGCGCGCCACCAGCGCCACATCGACAATCCGCTGCCAGGACACCCCGGGCATCGGGTCGAGGTCCACCCGAAGTTCGTCGGGATGATCGAGGTCTCCGGCGAGCACCGGATGCGGGTTGAGATCGACGCACCCCAGGTTGATCACCCACGCCAGCCCGGCGGCGTCGTGGATCACCGCCTCCTCGGCCGACGTGCCCGACGCGTACCGCAGTTCGGCGACCTCCACCCACTCCGGCCGGTTGGCCGGCGCCCGCTTCTGGAAGACCGCCTCGACGGAGATGCCCTTGACGAAGCGCTTCAGGATCATCGGCCGCCCGGCTACGCCGCGCAGTGCCCCTTCCGCGACCGTGAGGTAGTAGCGGACCAGGTCAAGCTTGGTGTAGGCGGGTGCGTCGCCGTGCGGTTCGAAGACGACCTTGTCGGGATGGGTGATCGTGACCTGGTGTCCGGCCACTTCGAGTGATACCGGCTCGGTCATGGGGTACAGGGTAGTTATACGCAAATTTTCCAACCGCACTGCGACCTACGTCACATAGGGTGAGACCATGCCTAATCTCAGCGACCTGCCAGGGCAGATCCCGGCCAAGGTTCAGCAATACGTCGAACGCGGCGCAGCCGAACTGCACTATGTCCGCAAAATCTTCGAAGCGGGGGCGTTCCGGCTGGAGTCGCCGCTCAAGACCGCCGCGATGGCGGCCGAGATCGCGAAGTGGGGCGAGTTCGGCATGCTGCCGTCCCTCAATGCCAGGCGCCATCCCGACCGCGCGGCGTGCATCGACGAAGACGGCGAATTCAGCTATCGGGAGCTCGACGAAGCCGCGCACGCGGTGGCCAATGGCCTGATCGAGAAGGGCGTCAAGGCCGGCGACGGTGTCGCGATCCTGGCGCGCAACCATCGCTGGTACATGATCGCCAACTACGGCGCTGCCCGGACGGGCGCCCGCCTCATACTGCTCAACAGCGAGTTTTCCGGCCCACAGGTAAAAGAGGTGTCGGAGCGCGAAGGCGCCAAACTGATCATCTACGACCAGGAATACTGCGACGTCGTCAAGAAGGCCGAGCCCGAGCTGGGCAAGCTGCGCGCGCTTGCCACCAACCCCGACAGCGACGAGCAGACGCCCTGCGACGACGAAACCCTCGCCGACCTGATCGAGCGCAGCAGCAAGGATCCGGCTCCCAAGGCCAGCAAGCACGCGTCGATCATCATCCTCACCAGCGGGACCACCGGCACCCCGAAGGGGGCCAACCGCAGCACTCCGCCCACCCTGGCCCCGGTCGGCGGCATTCTGTCGCACGTGCCGTTCAAGGCCAACGAGATCACGTCGCTGCCGGCGCCGATGTTCCACGCGCTGGGTTATCTGCACGCCACCATCGCCATGTTCCTGGGTTCGACGCTGGTGCTGCGGCGCAAGTTCAAGCCGCCGCTGGTGCTGGAAGACCTCGAAAAGTACAAGGCGACCGCCATGGTCGTGGTACCGGTGATGCTGTCACGGCTCCTCGACGCGATCGAGAAGATGGACAAGAAGCCCGACCTGTCCAGCCTGAAGATCATCTTCGTGTCCGGCTCACAACTCGGGGCCGAGCTCGCTTCGCGGGCGCTCAAGGACTTCGGCCCGGTCATCTACAACATGTACGGCTCGACCGAGATCGCCTTCGCCACCATCGCCGGGCCCAAGGACCTCGAGAAGAACCCTGCGACCGTGGGACCGGTCGTCAAGGGCGTCAAGGTGAAGATCCTCGACGACAACGGCAAGGAGAAGCCGCCGGGTGAGGTCGGGCGGATCTTCGTCGGCAACGCCTTCCCGTTCGAGGGCTACACCGGCGGCGGCCACAAGGAGATCATCGACGGCCTGATGTCCTCGGGCGACGTGGGCTACTTCGAGGATGACCTGCTCTTCGTCAGCGGTCGCGACGACGAGATGATCGTCTCCGGCGGCGAGAACGTGTTCCCGGCGGAAGTCGAGGATTGCCTCAGCGGGCATCCCGACGTGGTCGAGGCCACCGCGATCGGCGTCGAAGACAAGGAGTGGGGTCACCGGCTGCGCGCGTTCGTGGTCAAGAAAGAAGGCTCAGACGTCGACGAGGACACCCTCAAGAAGCACGTGAAGGAGGAGTTGGCCCGCTACAAGGTGCCGCGGGAAGTGATCTTCCTCGATGAATTGCCGCGTAACCCGACCGGCAAGATCCTCAAGCGCGAGCTGCGCGAGATGGACGTCGACAAGTAGCGCGAGCAGACGCAAGAGCCCCCGCACGCACGGCGTGTCGGGGGCTTTTTGCGTCTGCTCGCGGCCGTCAGCGGCGGGCCTGGATGGCGCGGGTGATCTGAGCGGCCAGCTTGGGATCAGCCAGCAGCTGGTCGACGAGTGCGGCGAGTACTTCTTGCCCGGTCACCCGGGCCACTCCCAGCCGGTCGGCGGCGTCGCGCTGCCAGATGTCGAGGGCTCGATGCGTTGCGACGGGCAGGTCGACGGTTCGGCGGGTGCGTTGGGCGCCACGGGCTGCCTGTTCGCGGGCCTGGCTGACCATCTGTTGCGGCGACTGGCGGAGGTGGCTCAGCCGCACAGTGGGCACCGCATCCCCGGGTGGTGGGGTTTGAGGACGATGCGAGCCGCCGGGTTCGTTGGGACCTGGGTTGACGCTCACGGGGGCCACCTCCTTTCGCGCGACGCAAATCAGTAACTCAGTACATCAGTATACCATCGTCTTGATGCGGAGCGGACGCGAAAGCCCCAAACCCGGTCGCTGCTAGGGACTTTCGTGGCTGCGCGGGGACTCAGGGATCGCGCGGCAGACCCAGCAGACGTTCGGCGATGATGTTGAGCTGCACCTCAGAGGTGCCGCCGTAGATGGTGGTGGCCCGGCTGCCCAACAGGTATTCGCCCCACTTGCCCGGCAACTCATCGGGGTCACCGATCGCGGCATCGGTGCCGAACGACGACACCGCGAATTCCGCATATCCCTGGCCCGTGCGCATCGACAGCAGCTTGGAAATCGCCGCCGACGGCATCGGGTCGCCACCGGCCAGCGTCAACAGCGTCGAACGCAGGTTGAGCACCTTGGCCGCGTGACCTTCGGCGATCAGCTGCCCCGCGCGGTGCTGGGCAACTTGATCGAGCTGGGCTTCAAAACGGTAACTGCGTACGAAATCGACGAACTCCGGCAAGGTGGCCAGGAAATTGGCGTCGCTGCCGCCGATCGAAACGCGTTCCGCCGTCAGGGTATTGCGGCTGACCTCCCAACCGCGGTTCACCTCACCGAGCACGCACTCGTCGGGCACGAATACGTCGTCGATGTAGACCGTGTTGAAGAATTCTTTGCCGGTGAGTTCTCGCAGCGGTTTGACCTGTATGCCTTCACTTTTCATGTCGAGCAGGAAGTAGGTGATGCCGTTGTGTTTGGGGGCGTTCGGGTCGGTCCGCGCCAGCAGCGCACCCCACTGCGAGAACTGCGCGGCGGTGGTCCAGATCTTCTGGCCGGTGATGCGCCAGCCACCGTCGACCCGGATGGCCTTGGTTGAGAGCCCGGCCAGGTCCGATCCGGCGCCCGGCTCGGAAAACAGCTGACACCAGATCATTTCGCCGCGGAACGTCGGCGGCAGGAACCGCTGCTTCTGCTCTTCGGTGCCGAAAGCGACGATGGACGGGATGACCCACGCCGCGATGCCTATCGGCGGTCGCTTCACCCGCCCTGCGGCGAACTCCTGCGCGATGATGACCTGCTCGACCGGGCTGGATGCGCGGCCCCACGGCTTGGGTAGGTACGGCAGCACCCATCCACCCTCGGCGAGCGCGATCTTGCGTGCCTCTCGATCCATCGCTTTGAATGCCGCTACCTCGGAACGGATTTCGCTCCTCAGCTTCTCGGTGTCGGGATCCAGGTCGATGTCCACCGCACGCATGCCGGTGGTGGTCGCGGTGTCGACGACTTTCTGCGGGTGTTCCGAGGCGCGGCCGAAACCCGCGGCCAGCACCAGCGCCCGGCGGTAGTACACGTTGGTGTCGTGCTCCCAGGTGAAGCCGATGCCGCCGTGCACCTGAATGCAATCCTGCGTGCACCGCTGGGCGGCGGTCGGCGCCAGCGTCGCGGCCACCGCCGAAGCGAACTCGAGATGCTCGCTGACCTCGTCGACGGCGCGCGCGGCGTCCCACACCGCCGCGGTGGCCCGCTCGGTGTCGGCCGTCATCTCCGCGCACTTGTGTTTGACCGCCTGGAATTGGCCGATCGGCCGGCCGAACTGTTCACGGATTTTCGCGTATGCCGACGCGGTGTCGGTCGCCCATCTCGCGACACCGACGGCCTCGGCGGACAGCAGGGTGGACATCAGCGCATGCGCGGTGGTGGTGCTCAGGTTGCTCAGTACGGCGTCGTCACCGATTTCGACGGCGTTGGCGCGCACATGGGCGATGGGTCGCAGCGGGTCGATGCTTTTGACAGGCTCGATCTCCAGCTGGTCGGCTCGCAGCACCACCCATTCCTCGCCGCTGTCGATCGCCACCGGGAGCACCAGCACCGACGCCTGCGCCGCCGCCGGAACCGCGCGGGCCTCCCCACGGATCACCAGCACTTCTTCTTCGGGGCCGTGCCGGGTAGCGGTCAGCGCCGACTCCCGCGCGTAGGCGGCGATGGCCGCGCCCGACGCCAGTTCGGCGAGCACCTTGGCGTCGGGGTCATGGGCGGAAATCAGCGCGCTGGCGATCGCGGACGGCACGAATGGGCCGGGCACCGCGCCGTAGCCGAACTCGGCCAATACGATGGCCAGCTCCAGGACCCCAAAGCCTTGCCCGCCAACGGATTCCGCGAGATGCACGCCCTGCAGTCCTTGATCGGCCGCGGCCTGCCAGTACGGCGGCGGATTCTCGAGGGGCGTCTCCATGGCCTCATGCAGCACCTCGGACGGCGCCACCCGCGCCACCAGAGATCGCACCGAGTCGGCCAGGTCCTGATGCTCAGGAGTTATCGCGATCGGCATTGGTCGCCTTCCCTGCTTTTCGGGTGCTTTGGGGTCCTGTTTTCGGACAACCACCTTCCAAGCTAACAACCGGGCGGTTGGTTGACGACAGCGGTTGGGTCTGTCGGCCCGTCAGCCCGACAGTGGACCGGGACCTTCAGCGCCACCGCTTGTGGATCCAGGCGGCGATGGTGTCGGCCTGCTCGCTGCGCGCACCCGGGGTGGTGAAGTAGTGGTCGGTGTCGATCGAGGCGCGCGCTTTGTCGGTGCTGCCCAGCGCGTCGTAGATGCGTTGGGCGTCAGAGGGAAACACTCCGGTGTCGGCCTCGGCGTTGATTACCAGCGCCGGGCAGCTGATGCGCGCGAGGTGGGGCTCGGCCCGGGTCTGCGCCACCCGCAGACTCCACATGCCCAGCCAATTCCGCAGGGTGCACGCTGCGGCGATCCCGTGCGCGGAGCGGTTAGCCTTGGCCGGAACGCCGGCGTAACACGAGTTCGGAGCACGCTTGGTCGGTTCGATCGTGGGATCGACCATGCGCGGGTCGGCCCAGGTCCGCATCACGGTGAACGGCCGGTCGGAAAAGCCTGCCCCACGAACACGTTTGAGCTCGGCCTCCGCCCATTCGGTGATGGCGTGGTTGCGTGCGGTCTGCGCCGCGCGGTAGCGGGCGACGAAGTCAGGCGAGAACGGCGGTCCGTTGCGCTCGTCGAACACGTCGAGGCCGGGATCGGTTGCGATCGGGTCGTTTTCGTCGACGACCGCGGCGTCCATCCAGGCCGTCAGCACCTCGGGTCGGCCGGGGTGCGCGGCGGTGGCGACGTACCCGTCGGCGGGCGGCAACTCGGCCAGACCTGCCGCGGGCCGCATCCCTTCCAACGGGGTCACATTTGGTTCCACCGCCTGCGACTGATAGGCGGCCATCAGTGAACCACCCCCCGAATTCCCAAGCAGCACAACGGTTTCGATGCCCTGAACCTCACGCAACCACCGCACCCCGACTCCGATGTCGACCAGTGCGTGGTCGAGCAGGAAGCTGCTCTCGAAGCCGCGAAACCGGGTGTTCCAGCCCAGAAAACCGATCCCGCGGGTGGCCATGTAGTCGGCGATGTAGTGCTCGGAGAAGTCGATCTGGTAGTGCGTGGCGATCATCGCCACCTTTGGCTTGCGGCCCACCCCGCGGTAGTACAACCCTTGGCAGGGATGCCCGCCGGCACCGGCGCGCCCGGCGGTGCGCGACGGCAGCCCGACGAACTCCCGGATAACCCCCGCCGTGCCGGCCTGACGAGTCAATGTGAGCGATCCTCCCGGCTGTAGATGGCTCGGTAGTAGATGTTGGCGAGGGTCTTGATGCAGGCCTCGTCGTCCGTCGAGCGTGCCCGTGTGTCGGACCCGCTGAGCCGGATGTAGCAGAACTGGTTGAACATCGCCACGATCGCCTCGGCGATCAGTTGTGGGTCGTCCTCCGGGCAGTAGCCGTCGGCCTGAGCGCGCCGCACCGAATCGGCGATGAACGATATTGGGATCGAGCACATCTCGGCCCAGTAGCGTGCGAAGTCGTCGTTGACCATCGCCAGCTGCGACACGCTGATCACCTCGGCGAGCCGGTTGCGGTAGGTGTGCCAGTGGGCGGCGGCGGCCTCGTGGGCGCGCTCCCGATTGGTCAGGCCGTGCCGGGTGACCGGAAGCGCGCGCTGGTTGGCCTCGTCGCGGAAGCGCAGTGCCCACTGGCGGACCATCGCCTCCTTGGAGTCGTAGTAGTTGTAGAACGATGCCGCCGAGCGCCCCGCCGCGGCGGCGATGTCGGCGATGGTGGTTGCCAGAATTCCCTTGCGCGCGACGACAGTTCGCGCAGCGGCGTCGATCGCGGCCTGGGTGCGCCGACCTCGGTGAGTCGGGAGTTGCGCGGGACGGCCCGCCCCGTCGAACGCGGTCGACACCTGCACCTCCTGGATCAAAACTGAATCTGATGTTAGATTCACATTTGGATCTTGGCCAGCGCCGGCCCGTCTGGCCGCGAAACGATGGAGCCCACCGCGATGAGTCCGGACAACGCAATCAAGCCGCACAACACCAACTCAGAGTTCGAGCTCGGCGGGATCAATCACGTCGCCCTGGTCTGTTCGGATATGGCGCGCACCGTCGACTTCTACACCAATGTCCTCGGCATGCCGCTGATCAAGTCGCTCGATCTGCCCGGCGGGCAGGGACAGCACTTCTTCTTCGACGCCGGCAACGGCGACTGCGTGGCTTTCTTCTGGTTCGCCGACGCACCCGACCGCGTACCGGGCATCTCGTCGCCCGGAGCCATCCCGGGCATCGGTGACATCACCAGTGCGGTCAGCACCATGAACCACCTGGCCTTTCACGTGCCTGCCGAGAAGTTCGACGACTACCGGCAGCGGCTGAAAGACAAGGGTGTGCGTGTCGGGCCCGTGCTCAATCACGACGAGAGTGAGATGCAGGTATCCGCGACGGTGCATCCGGGGGTTTACGTGCGCTCGTTCTACTTCCAGGATCCCGACGGCATAACACTTGAATTCGCCTGCTGGGTAAAGGAATTCACCGACAGCGACACGCGGACGGTGCCCAAGACCGCGGCCGACCGCCGACCCGCGGTGGTTGCGGGCCGTTAGCCCATGATCACCGAAGGCATCTTGACCGACACTCAGATCGCCGCGCTGACGCCTGAGGAGCGGCGAGAGTTGATCCGCCGCCTGGAGAAACCCCTCAACCAGTTAATCGACCCGGAAATGGTGCTGCGGATACGGCGAATCCGATTAAGCCTCCTGGTCGGCGGCTCGATCGCTTTGATTCCCTGGATCGGGTATCTCTCGATGACCCTGCCGCAGAAGTATGTGGCGCACAACTGGGACGTGACCTGGGTCGGCTTCGACGTTTTGTTGGTCGCGTTCATGTTGGCGACGGCCATTCTGGGCTACCTGCGCCGCCAGGTGCTGCTGCTTGCCGCGTTCACCTCCGGTGTGCTGCTGATCTGCGATGCATGGTTCGACCTGATGACGGCGGGACCTGCTGACATCCGGTTGTCACTGGTGACCGCGCTGCTGATCGAACTGCCGATCGCGATCTTCCTGATCACCAGTGCGCTGCGCATCATCCGAATCACGATGATGCGGCTATACCTGCTCAAGCCGGGGATGCGCCTTTGGCAACTGCCGTTGTTTCCGTGACGCGGTACAGCGTCGGCTCGGTGAGTTCGTCGAGCAGCGACGCCAAGAGTTCGACGAACTCCTCCTCCTGCATGCGCACGTCTCGCGCCAGCCAGGCGCTGATGGTCTGTGCGACTCCGCCGACCGCGAAGTGGGCGCCCGCTTTCATCCGGTCGTTTGCCGGAGCCCGCAGCGCGGTGACCGCATGCTGCCCGGACAACACCGCGAACAATGCGCTGGATTCGGCGCGCTTGCGCACGATTACGGGATCGGCAAGTTGCGTGCTGAACAACAGACGTCCCACGCGGGCATCGCTGGAGATGGTCCGCACGAGCGCAGCGATCCCCGCGCGAGTCTGCTCTTCTGGCGGGACTGCGGCAACCGCGGCTTGGGTGGTAGCCGCCAGATCGCCGATGGCCCAATCGAAAACACCGCTGACGAATTCATCTTTGTCTGCGAAGCTTTCGTAGAAGTACCGAGATGCCAGGCCGGCTCGCCGGCAAACGCCTCGCACGGTCAGCGCCGCGATATCCGGATGGTCGGAGCCCAACAGGTCCAGGCCGGCTTTCAGCAGCCGGCCGCGACGCTCGGCCAACCGTGCGGCGGCGTCGACACCGCGGTAGGGCCGCGTACTCGGGCTCACCTAGGCCTGACCCACCTTGACACCAGAGCAGAGTACCGCCAAAATCAGGAAACAAGCGTTCTCACAATTTGCGGGCGAATCGGGCGGGAGTTATCAGATGGCGATTCAAGAGACGGTTCAGCAACTCGTGCCCCATGTTGAGCGCCCGATTTCTGATCCGGCCCGGCCGAACCGGCGCAAACGCCGACGACGGGCCGCCGAAGACTACGGCCTGATGGGTGTCGCGCTGCTGGCCGGCCCGGCCAACGTGATCATGGAGCTGGCGCGCCCCGGCGTCGGGCACGGCGTGGCGGAGAGCCGGGTCGAGAGCGGCCGCATCGACCGCCATCCCATCAAGCGCGCCCGTACCACCTTCACCTACATCGCGGTGGCCAATGCCGGCACCGAAACCCAGAAGGCGGCCTTCCGCCGCGCGGTGAACCGAGCGCACGCGCAGGTCTATTCCACGCCGGAAAGCCCGGTGTCCTACAACGCATTCGACCCCGAACTGCAGCTGTGGGTGGCGGCCTGTATCTATAAGGGCGGCGTCGACATCTATCGCACCTTCGTCGGTGAGCTGGACGATGAGGAGGCCGATCGCCTCTACCGCGAGGGCATGTCGATCGGCACCACTCTGCAGGTGCCGCCGGATATGTGGCCACCGGACCGAGCGGCCTTCGACCGGTATTGGCAGGAGTCGCTGGAGAAGGTGCACATCGACGACACCGTCCGCGAATTCCTGTATCCGATCGCGGTGTCCCGCGTTCGCGGAGTGACGCTGCCCGGTCCGCTGCGCCGACTGTCGGAGAGCTTTGCCTTGCTGATCACGACTGGCTTTCTGCCGCAACGGTTCCGCGACGAGATGCGGTTGCCGTGGGATGCCGCCAAGCAGCGGCGCTTCGACCGGTTGATGGCCGTGCTGGCCACGTTGAACAACATGTTGCCGCGGACGGTCCGCGAGTTCCCGTTCAACCTCATGCTCTGGGACCTGGACCGCAGGATCCGGACGGGCCGGCCTTTGGTCTAGCGCGCTGCCCCCGGCGCGGCAGCTGTTGAAAACGACAATCATATTCATTAAGCTTCCGGACTGGTAAGACTCTCCAGCCCGAGGAGTACCTGTCGTGACGTTGCTCGTCGTGCCCAATGCCGGACAACAGAGTGGTGTCCCATGACGGCACCGGTGTGGATGGCTGCCCCGCCTGAGGTGCATTCGGCATTGCTCAGTGCCGGCCCCGGGCCCGGCCCATTGCTCGCTTCGGCGGCAGCGTGGTCGTCACTGAGCACCGAATACGCCTCGGCGGCAGACGAACTCGTAGCCTTGCTGGCCGCGGTGCAGGGCGGTGCATGGGAAGGGCCCACGGCCACACAGTACGTCGCCGCACATGTGCCGTACCTGGCGTGGCTGACGCAGGCCAGCGCCAACAGCGCGGAGGCCGCCGCCCGGCATGAGACCGTGGCCGCGGCCTACACCGCGGCGCTGGCGGCGATGCCTACATTGCCCGAGCTGGCCGCCAACCACACCGTGCATGGTGTCTTGGTCGCGACGAATTTCTTTGGGATAAACACGATTCCGATCGCGCTGAACGAGGCGGACTACGCGCGGATGTGGGTCCAGGCCGCCACCACAATGGCGACCTACGAAGCGGTGTCCGACACGGCGGTGGCGTCGACGCCGACTACGACGCCAGCGCCGCAGATCCTGAAATCCGATGCGCAGACGCTGGATTCCGGCCACGACCACGACGGGGGATTCGAGAGCGAGTTGGATACCGCCATCGCGAAATTGCTTCGCGAGAGCACCAACGGCTGGATCAACTGGGACCCGGCCGCGGGCACCCTCAACGGACTGCCCTTCGACTCGTATACGAGCCCGCTCGACCCGCTGTGGTGGGTGGCTCGGGCGCTGGAACTGCTTCAGCAGTTCGAGCAGTTCGTCAAATTGCTGTTCGAAAATCCGATCCTGGCGATTTGGTACCTGATCCAACTCGAGTTGTTCGACTGGCCGACTCACATCCTTCAGCTGGCCCCCTTCATAGGACCGCAGTTGCTCGGTCTCATGGTGGGCGCCGGCGCCGCCGGTGTGGGGGCGATAGTCGGGTTGGCCATGCTGGCCGGGCTGCCCGGCGTCGAGCCGATCGGTATGCCTGTCGCGCCGCCGGCACCGGCGCCCGCGCCGCCGCCCGTGGTCGTGCCGACCTCCGGGTCTGCCGCACCCGTCACCGCGCCGGCCACCGCTCCCACGTCGGCCTCGGCACCCGCGTCGGCTACCGCCCCTGCCTCCGCCCCGGCGCCCGCGCCGTCGGCCGCCGCGATTGGGGGCTTTCCGCCCTATCTCGTCGGCGGTGGTCCCGGGATCGGGTTCGGTTCGGGAATGTCGGCCCGCGCCAAAGCCGAAGAGCCGGCCTCGGATTCCGCGGCCGAGGCGGCCGCGGCAGCGGCGCAGGCGGCGGCGCGTGCGCAGCGGCGCGCCCGTCGGCGCCGGAAGGCGACGGTCGGCGAACGCGGACATCGCGACGAATACATGGATCTGGATTCCGATTCCGGGATTCCGCCATCCGGCGCCGCGGCTTCCGACCAGGGTGCGGGGCCGGTGGGGTTTGCGGGCACGATGCGTCGGGAAGTGGCCCCGCAGGCCGCCGGACTGACCGCGCTGGCCGGCGATGAGTTCGGTGGCGGTCCGCGGGAGCCGATGCTGCCCGGCACCTGGGATTCGGACGAAACCAAGTAGTGTGGCTCCACCGCGAGCGCGCGCATATGTACCAGGAAACGACGGTTTGACCGGCAATTTGCGCACGCTCGCGCGCGTGGCTTACGGCCGTTCCGGATCGGGCTCCCACGTGCCGGGGACCATGGGAACGGTCGGGCCGCCACCGAACCCGTCATCCTTCAGGGTGATCAGACCCGATGCGGCGCCGGCGGTTTGGGGAGCCGTTCCCGTGAAACCCAGCGTTCCGCCACTCTGATCCGAGGCCACCGTCGAGGGAGGCGGCTCGGCATCGGAGTCAAGGTCCAAGAACTCGTATCGGTAACCGTGGTGGTGCTCGTTCATCGCGGCTCGCCGGCGCCGACGGGCCCGCTCCTTCTCCCGCGCCGACGCGGCGGACGGCGCTGCGGCGGCGGCGATTTCGGGTTCGCGTGCCTTCCGATGTGCGCTGGTGCTCATCCCTGTGCCCGCCCCCATGAACGGGCCGCCCACCAAGTACGGGTAGGGCGGGGGCGTCGGGCCGGCTGCCGGCGTGGGCACGCTCGCGGCCGTCGTCGTGACTGTTGGTGCGGTCGCCGGAGCCGTGGCCGAGGTGGGTGCCGTGCCGGGAGACGAGGCCGAGACGGCGTTCAGTGCCGGCGAAGTGGCGGTCACCGGCAGATTGGGCGCCTCGTCGGGAATCGGGGTGGTCGCTTCGGGAACTGCCGGCGGCTGCACGGCGGCCAGACCGCTCAACGCGGCGAAGCCTCCCGCCGCGAATCCGATGTTGGCGACCGACAAACCCAGCGCCAGCGTCGTCAGTTCTGGGAGGAAGGCCTGGATCGCTTCAAACAAGTGCCCGATCTCGTCGGCGATCAGTAGCGGTATGTCATTCAATATCTGCTGTAACGCCGCAGCCGGATCAGACGGAAACTCCGCCAGGTCCCGTCCCAGGGTGTCGGTGATCTCGGTGATTCGATTAAGCCACCAACTCGCCTCGTGCGGATTCCCGCCGTCATTGTCGATGATTCCGCCGTCGTCGCCGCCGTCGCCTGAGTCGTCGGCGGCCATGATTTGGGGCGCCGCATCGGTTCGCGGGGCCGCTGCCAACGCCGCTCCCGAAACCGCCTGATAGGTGGTCATCGTTGTGGCCGCCTGGATCCACATTCGCGTGTAGTCGGCCTCGTTGAGCGCGATCGGGATGGTGTTGATCCCGAAGAAATTGGTGGCTACCAGGACCGCGTGGATCGCATGGTTGGCGGCCAGCTCGGGAAGGGTCGGCATGGCCGCCAGCGCGGCGGTATAGGCCGCAGCGGCCGTCTCGTGCTGAGCGGCCACGCCCGCGCTGTTCACGCTGGCCCGCATCAGCCAGGCCAGATACGGCAGGTGCGCCGCGGCGTACCGGGCCGCGGTAGGCCCTTCCCAGGACCCCCCCTCCACCGCGCCCAACAGCGCGGACAGCTCCGCGGCGACAGCGGCGTAGGTAGCGCTCAACGAACTCCACGCTCCGGCCGCGGCCAGCATCGGGCCCGGCCCTGGACCGCTGCTGAGCAGCGCCGAATGCACCTCGGGCGGTGCGGCCATCCACACCGGAGCCGTCATTGTGGGCCGCCGGACTGCAGCCGAAGCGCCAATGAAAACTCCTCAACAAATCAAACGGTACGCAAAAGTAGTCGGTGACCAGCCCGGAAAGTTCCCGATCGGCGGCAAAGCCCAACAAGGTAATTTGAATGAGCATCGGGGAAAGTTCGCGTCGAGGAAGATGAGCGTGCCGTCAGCCATCGCACAAGGTCCGGAAAGCTCGCGGGCACACCGCCTCGAGCTCGAAGTGCTGGGCATGACGTGTGCGGCCTGCGCCAACACCGTGCACCGCGCGCTGAACAACGTCGACGGGGTCCACGCCTCGGTGAACTTCGCGACCAGGACGGCCACCATCGACACGGACACCGTCAGTGTCGAATCGCTGTGCGCGATCGTCGCAGAATCCGGCTACCGCGCAAGGCCCCGCCCGGGAACGACGCCGTCAGCCGACGATCCCGCGGCCGAGCGTGCCCGCGGCCTGTTGCGCCGGCTCGTGTTCGCCGCAACGTTGTTCGCGCCGTTGGCCGGCTTGTCCGTGCTGTTCGCGCTGTCGCCGCACAGCCGGTTCGCCGGATGGGGATGGCTGCTCATCGCGCTGGCTGCCCCGATAGTCACCTGGGCGGCATGGCCGTTCCACAAGGTGGCCGCCACGAACCTGCGGCACGGCAACGCCAGCATGGAAACGCTGATCTCCATCGGGATCCTCGCGGCAACCGGGTGGTCGCTGTACCGGATTTTCTTCACCAGCAACGTCCATGCGTCCGACGGCGCGTGGCGGGCGATCATGGGCAGCGATTCCGTTTACCTGGGAGTCGCCGCCGGCGTCACCGTATTCGTCCTCGCCGGACGGTACTTCGAAGCCCGAGCGGAATCGAAAGCGGGAGAAGCATTGCGGGCGCTGGCGGCCCTGAGCCCGGCGGAGGTATCGGTGCTGCTGCCCGACGGGGCCGAGGTGGTGATCCCCGCCGACGAACTCAGCGAGCAGCAGCGGTTCGTGGTGCGCCCGGGCCAGCGCATCGCCGCGGACGGCCTGGTGGTCGAGGGCGAGGCCGCGATCGACATGAGCGCGATGACGGGCGAACCCAGCCCCGTGCAGGCCGGTCCCGGCAGCACCGTGATCGGCGGCACCGTGGCCCTCAACGGCCGGTTGGTGGTCGAAGCCGCTGCGGTCGGCCCCGATACCCAGTTCGCCGGCATGGTGCGGCTGGTGGAAGAGGCGCAGACGGGCCGGGGTGAGGCCCAACGCCTGGCCGATCGTGTCGCCGCGGTGTTTGTGCCCGCCGTGCTGGCCATCGGCGCCGTCACCGCGGTGGCCTGGCTGATCGTCGGCGGCAGTGCCGATCACACGGTGTCGGCAGCCCTGTCAGTTCTGCTGGTCGCGTGCCCGTGCACCCTGGGACTGGCGACGCCGACCGCTTTGATGGTGGCCTCCGGCCGGGGCGCGCAGTTGGGCATCTTCTTCAAAGGCCAGGTCGCGCTGGAAGCCAGCCGCAGGATCGACACCATCGCATTCGACAAAACCGGCACCCTGACGACGGGCCGGCTCACATTGACCTCGGTGACCACCGCGGCGGGCTGGGACCGCGGCGACGTACTCGCCTGGGCGGCCGCGGTGGAGTCCGCGTCGGAACACCCCGTCGGACTGGCCATCGCCGGCTCCGGTGACCGGTCGACAGGGTCGCTGGCAGTCGCAGACTTCCGGGCCATCCCGGGAAACGGCGTGGTGGGCACGGTCGAGGGACGCCGGGTGAAGGTGGGCAGGCCGGGGTGGGTCGCCCGGTCCGGAAACGTTGGCGCGGACCTCCGCACGGCCCGGTGCGACTGCGAATCACGCGGTGAGACAGTGGTTTTCGTCTCGGTCGACGATCAGTTGTGCGGGGTGATCGCGGTTGCCGACGTGGTGAAGGAGTCCGCTGCCGGTGCCGTCGCCGCGCTGCATCAGCGCGGCCTGAGCGCGGTGCTTCTCACGGGTGGCAGTGCCGTCAACGCGCAGGCGATCGCCGCTCAGGTCGGTATCGAAGAGGTGATCGCGGAGTTGCTTCCGGAAGGGAAGGTCGACGTCATCGAACAACTCCGTGACCGCGGGCGGGTGGTCGCCATGGTCGGTGACGGAATCAACGACGGGCCCGCCTTGGCATGCGCCGATCTCGGCCTGGCTATCGGTCGTGGCACAGACGTGGCGATAGGCGCCGCCGACGTGGTCTTGGTTCGCGACAACCTGCACCTGGTACCCCAAGCTCTCGATTTGGCCCACGCGACGGTTCGCACCATCCGGGTGAATATGTTCTGGGCGTTCGGCTACAACCTATTCGCGATACCGATCGCGGCCGCGGGTCTGCTCAATCCGCTGATCGCCAGCGCCGCGATGGCGTTCTCGTCGCTCATTGTGGTGTCGAACAGCTTGCGGTTGCGCAAGTTTCAGTAAGTGGGATCAGGCCGCCGAGTCGTCGGCGGACCGCAGATGTCCGCGTCGCCGCCCGCGGCTCGCGTTGTCCGGCAACACGATGTCGTCCATCCGGGCGTTCGACGAGGTTGTATCCGGTCCGCCGCGACGCCACAGCAGCAAAGCCAGCACGGTGGCGATTACCACCGGAAGATGACTGAGCGATCGGCCCCCGGTCACCCGCTCCGACAGGCCGTCGCTGAACTCATAGCAGGCCAGGACCACGGTGAAAGCGGTCAGGATGCACGTCACGCCCGGCAGCGTCGTCCGCCAGAGCGCCGCAACCACCATTGCGGCGCCCAGCGCCAACGACCAGGCGGTGGACTCGTTGAGCAGATGTGCGCCGCTCATCGCGCTGTGCGCGGTCCCGTGGCCGGCCACCATGCCGAAGTCGGCGCCACCGATCTGTGCGACGGCAAGCGCGATTTGGACGACGCCGACCAATGCCAGGGCCATTCGCAACCAATGCGATCGGATCCATTTCATCCAATCGCCTGCTGTCTCGGAGGCGTCGGGTGCCACCTCGGCCGACCCGCGCCCGTAATCGGCCATGCTGCGCAGCTGCAGAGTCCAACCCTGCGCATCGGCGTACCACGCCCGGCACTGCCGGCACGACGCCAGATGCTCGTCGACACGAGCCGACGGCACAGGTTCGCGCTCACCGTCCAGCCGCGCGGACAGCGCCTCGCGGGCGATGTCACAGTCCACAGCCGCCAAGATAATTCAGTCCGCCACCGAACTAAAGGATCAGTTCATTCTTTGACGGCACTGACCAGGGTGTTACGCGCGATCATCGGCCCGGATTCGGTCTCCGGCGCCGGCACTGGCCGGCCGACCGAGTGCAGGTAGTCGGCCAACGGAGTCCCGACCGCCGTCCAGCCCCGCTGGGCGAAAAATTCGGTGGCCGGTGCGTGCCGTTCGTTGTAGACCAGCTGGAAAAATGCGCGATCCTCGGCACCCGAGGCCATCGCGGCGCGCTCCTCTTCCACCTTCGATTCGAACTCGTTCTGATCCAGCGGCGCGCCGTCCTCGACCGCGACATGGCTGCCCGGCGCGGCCAGGCTGTCGATCCCGGTGAATAGCTGTTCCTGCGCGGTTGCCGGGAGATAGATCAGCAGGCCTTCGGCAATCCACGCCGACGGCCGAGCTGCGTCGAAACCGTTGTCGCGCAGAGCTTGGGGCCAGTCCTCCCGCAGGTCGACGGCGATCTCGCGGCGTTCGGCACGCGGTTGGGCGCCGTGCCCGTCGAGCACCTCACGCTTGAACTCGAGGACCTGGGGACGGTCCAATTCGAAGATCGTGGTTCCGTCCGGCCATGGCAGCCGATAGGCGCGAGAGTCCAGTCCGGCCGCCAGCACCACCACCTGACGTACCCCGGCGTCGGCGGCACGGCGGAAATATTCGTCGAAGTATTTGGTGCGGGCGCCCTGGAAGTTGACGAAATGCTCGCCGAAGTCGTCGGTCTTGAGCGTGTGGTCGGGAAGCTTGCCGTCGAGAACGTCGGCGGCGGGACCGCCCACGGCGCGGCAGAAAAGCTCCGCATAAAGGTCGACTGCCAGCGGGTCGGGCTTCTGCGCTTCCAGCGCTCGCGCGGTCGCCACGAACAACGCGGTTGAACCGACACTCGTTGTGATGTCCCAGGTATCGCCTTCACTACGCACGCAACCGACAGTACCGCCGGGCGATCGGCTGCCTGCTTGTGGAACTCCGGGACGGGTCGATCCGACTCTTATAGAGGTGCGCCACGGGCGACGCAGTTGATAATGAAAATCATATTCATTAAGTTGACGGATCATGGCGCGGCATGTGCGGCCAGCGACAACAAGGAGGGGAGCCGGTGATGGTGCGAAACGCCTTGGCCAGCAGCACAAAGCCGGGATTAGAGACCGGGAGTAGGGGCGTGATGCAGCCGGGACCCCACTGCTCGACAAGCAGCTTAGGTAATGCTAACTTCAGGCAGGTTAGGTTAGGTTTCGCAACATACGGGAGACGAAGCGGCCGTGGAACGCGGTGACACTGGCGTGCTTGCCGCTCAGCCAGGCATTTCTCGGGTAGACGGGGACATCGTCAGCAGATTTGCTACGTGCTGTCGCGCGCTCGGCATCACGATCTACGACCGCCAGCGTCCAGCCGACCTGGCCGCCGCCAGGTCCGGTTTCACCGCCCTCACCCGAATCGCTCACGACCAATGCGACGCGTGGATTGGCCTCGCCGCCTCCGGTGACGTGTCAATGCGGGTGCTGGAAGCGGTTTCCCGCACCGCTCCGACGGCAGGCACGCTGCAACGCAAGGTGGAGCTGGCGCCCGGCATTCTGGGCTTCCGCTACGACACCGGAATGTACTTGCAGTTCCGGGCCACCGATCCTGACGACTTCCACCTCGCCTATGCCGCGGCGCTGACCTCGGCCGGTCAATACGCCGAGGCCCATCAGCTGATCACCGACATCACCGAGCGCCGCCCGAGCTGGCGGGAGGCCCGGTGGGCCGCCGTCGTGCTCAACTACCGCACCGAGCGCTGGTCGGACGTCGTCAAGCTGCTGACGCCGATCGTCAACGACCCCGATCTCGACGCGGCCTACTCGCACGCAGCCAAAATCACGCTGGGCACCGCGTTGGCCCGGCTGGGCATGTTCGCCCCGGCGCTGTCGTATCTCGAAGAGCCCGACGGGCCCGTGCCGGTAGCGGCGGTGGACGGCGCGCTGGCGAAGGCACTGGTACTGCGAGCTCACGTCGACGAGGAGTCGGCCAGCGAGGTTCTGCAGGATCTCTACGCCGCGCATCCGGAGAACGAGCAGATCGAGCAGGCGCTGTCCGACACCAGCTTCGGGATCGTGACCACCACCGCGGCGCGGATCGAAGCTCGCACCGACCCGTGGGATCCCGCCACCGAGCCGAGTGCCGACGACTTCGTCGACCCCGCGGCCCACGAACGCAAGGCCGCGCTGCTCCACGAAGCCGAATGCCAGCTGGCCGAATTCATCGGCTTGGAAGAGGTCAAGAACCAGGTATCGCGGCTGAAGAGTTCGGTGGCCATGGAGCTGGTCCGCAAGCAGCGGGGGCTCGCGGTCGCCCAGCGCGCCCACCACCTGGTCTTCGCCGGACCGCCCGGGACCGGCAAGACCACCATCGCCCGCGTCGTCGCCAAAATCTATTGCGGCCTGGGCCTGTTGAAGCGAGAGAACATCAGAGAAGTACATCGCGCCGACCTGATCGGCCAGCACATCGGCGAGACCGAGGCCAAGACCAACGCCATCATCGACAGCGCGCTGGACGGGGTGCTGTTCCTGGACGAGGCCTACGCGTTGGTGGCCACCGGAGCCAAGAACGACTTCGGTCTGGTCGCGATCGACACCTTGCTGGCCCGCATGGAAAACGACCGCGACCGGCTGGTGGTCATCATCGCCGGGTATCGCGCCGATCTGGACAAGTTCCTGGACACCAACGAAGGCTTGCGCTCGCGCTTCACTCGCAACATCGACTTCCCGTCGTACTCGTCGTCGGAGCTGGTCGAGATCGCGCACAAGATGGCCGAGCAGCGCGACAGCGTCTTCGAACCGGCGGCACTGGAAAATCTGGAGGTTCTGTTCTCCAAGTTGGCCGCATCGTCGACGCCCGATGCGAATGGTATTTCGCGGCGCAGCCTGGACATCGCGGGCAACGGCCGGTTCGTCCGAAACATCGTCGAACGCTCGGAGGAGGAACGTGAATTCCGGCTGGACCACTCTGAACATGCCGGATCTGGCGAGTTCAGCGACGAGGAGCTGATGACGGTCACCGCCGAAGACGTGGCCAAGTCGGTCGACCCGCTCCTGCGTGGTCTGGGTCTTTCGGTGCCGGCATGACGCGGCGCGAACGGGACTGGGACTCCGAGGATGGAGAACGGCGCTCCTTCACCTCCCGCACGCCGGTGAACGACAATCCCGACGCGGTGGTCTACCGTCGCGGCTTCGTCACCCGCCATCAGGTGAGCGGGTGGCGGTTCGTGATGCGCCGCATCGCCTCGGGTATCGCGTTGCACGACACCCGGATGCTCGTCGACCCGCTACGCACCCAGTCGCGCGCGGTGCTGATGGGTGCGCTCATCCTGATCACCGGACTGGCGGCCTGTTTCGTCTTCTCCCTGATCCGGCCCAATGGCACGGTGGGCAACAATGCCATCCTGGCCGATCGCTCGACCGCGGCGCTCTACGTGCGGGTCGGCGACCAACTGCATCCGGTGCTGAACCTGACCTCGGCTCGGCTGATCGCTGGTAAGCCGGACAATCCGACCACAGTGAAAAGCACTGAGCTGGACCGCTTTCCGCGTGGCAACCTGATCGGCATCCCGGGAGCGCCGGAACGGATGGTGCAAACCACCGTCAAGGACGCGAACTGGACGGTATGCGACACGATCAGCGGACCCGTGCAGGGCGGACGCGCCGGCCACAGCACCGGCGTCACCGTGATCGCCGGCCCGCCCGACAGCCACGGCGCGCGAGCCGGCGCCCTGAGCTCCGACCAGGTCGTCCTGGTCGACTTCTCCGGTGACCGCGGCAGCGGCACCTGGCTGCTCTGGGAGGGCAAGCGCAGCCAGATCGACGTCGCCGACCACGCGGTCACCAACGCCTTGGGTCTCGGCACCGACCTGCCCGCACCGCGGCCCATCGCCGCGGGCCTGTTCAACGCCATTCCGGAGGCGCCGCCGCTGGCCGCCCCGCCCATCCCGAACGCCGGTAACCCGGCAAGCTTCCCGGTGCCGGCGCCCATCGGGGCGGTGGTGGTCGCCTACAGCGTGGGCCAACACGCTTCCGACACCTATTACGCGGTGCTGCCGGACGGCCTGCAGCCGATCTCGCCGGTGCTCGCCGCGATCCTGCGTAACGCCAATTCGTATGGTCTGCAACAGCCGCCGCGGCTCGGTGCGGACGAGGTCGCCAAGCTACCGGTGTCGCGGATGCTGGACACCGCGCGCTACCCGGCGCAGCGGGTCACGTTGGTCGACTCCGGGCATGACCCGGTGACGTGTGCGTACTGGAGCAAACCCGCGGGTGCCGCCACCAGCGCATTGCGCCTGCTGTCCGGTTCGGCGCTGCCGGTGTCTGACGGGATACGTACCCTAGATCTGGTCAGCGCCGGCGCGCCCGGGGCCGCTGCCCGAGTCGCCCTGGCACCCGGAACGGGCTACTTCACCCAGACCGTCGGTGGCGGGACCGCTGCACCGCCCACCGGTTCGCTGTTCTGGGTGTCCGACACCGGGGTGCGCTACGGCATCGACACCGAAGTAGGAACGGGCACCTCCGGACGCTCCAAAACCGTTGAGGCCCTTGGTCTGAGCAACCCGCCGCTCGCCGTGCCGTGGTCGATCCTGTCCCTTTTCGCGAACGGTCCGACGCTGTCCCGCGCCGACGCGCTGCTGGCACACGACGGCCTGGCGCCCGACACCAAGCCCGGCCGCCCAGCCGAGGCTCAAGGAGAGCCCCGATGAGCAGACTGATTTTCGAGGCCCGCCGGCGGCTGCCGCCACCGAAGACCCGCAAGGGCACCATCACCATCGAGGCGCCTCCCGAGCTGCCGCGAGTGATTCCGCCGTCGTTCCTGCGACGCGCCATGCCGTATCTGATCGTGATCCTGATCGTCGGCATGATCGTGGCGCTGGTCGCCACCGGGATGCGGCTGATCTCCCCGCAGACGCTGTTCTTCCCCTTCGTGCTGCTGCTGGCCGCCACCGGGCTGTACCGCGGCAACGACAAGAAGATGCGCACCGAAGAGGTCGATGCCGAGCGGGCCGACTATCTGCGGTACCTCTCCGTGGTCCGGGACAACATCCGCACTCAGGCCTCGGAGCAACGCGCGGCCGCGGAGTGGTCACATCCCGAACCCGCGGCGCTCACGGCCGTGCCCGGCTCACGCCGGCAGTGGGAGCGCGATCCGCACGACCCCGACTTCCTGGTGTTGCGGGCCGGACGGCATTCGGCGCCGCTGGCGGCCCCGCTGCGGGTGCAGGACACCGCCGACGAGATCGACCTGGAACCGGTGGCGCACAGTGCATTACGCAGCCTGCTCGACGCCCAGCGCACCGTCCACGATGTGCCGACCGGAATCGATTTGACGAAAGTCTCCCGGGTCACCGTTCTCGGTGATCCCGCAGAGGTGCGCGCCGCGCTACGTGCCTGGATAGCCCAAGCAGTGACCTGGCACGACCCGACGGTGCTCGGGGTGGCGCTGGCCACACGCGACGTAGAGGGCGACGATTGGTCCTGGCTGAAGTGGCTGCCCCACGTCGACATTCCCGGACAGATTGACGGGGTGGGTCCGGCCCGCTACCTGACCAGCGATCCCGACGAGCTGGTCTCCCTGATGGGCGCGACCCTGACCGACCGCCCGGCGTTCGTCGGCGAGGTCGCCGACGCGCTGCGGCACCTGTTGATCGTCGTCGACGATTCCGAGTACGACCTGGATGCTTCGCAGCTGGCGGTCGCCCGTTCCGGGGTCACCATCGTGCACTGCTCGGCCACACCGCCGCACCGCGAACAGTATTCGGACCCGGAACGGCCGATCCTGCGCATCGCCGACGGCGCGATCGAGCGCTGGCAGACCGGCGGCTGGCAACCGTACATCGACGACGCGGACCAACTCGGCGTCGAGGATGCCGCGCATTTGGCCCGCCGGCTGTCCAGGTGGGATTCCAACCCCACCCACGCCGGCCTGCGTTCGGCGGGTACCCGTGGCGCCAGCTTCACCACGCTGCTCGGCATCCCCGACGCGTCCCGCCTGGATGTCCCCACGCTGTGGGCGCCGCGCCACCGGGACGACGAATTGCGGGTTCCGATCGGCGTCACCGCCACCGGGGAACCGCTGATCTTCGACCTCAAGGATGAGGCCGAGGGCGGCATGGGCCCGCACGGCTTGATGATCGGTATGACGGGTTCGGGGAAATCCCAGACCCTGATGTCGATTCTGTTGTCGCTGTTGACGACTCACTCGGCTGAGCGGCTGATCGTGATCTACGCGGACTTCAAGGGTGAGGCCGGAGCCGACAGCTTCCGCAACTTCCCGCAAGTCGTCGCGGTTATCTCCAACATGGCCGAGAAGAAGTCGCTGGCCGACCGGTTCGCCGACACGCTGCGCGGTGAGGTGGCACGCCGTGAGGTGCTGCTGCGCGAAGCCGGCCGCCGGATTCAGGGCAGCGCGTTCAATTCGGTGACCGAATACGAGAGCGCGGCGGCGGCAGGACATGACTTAGCCCCCATCCCGACACTGTTCGTGGTCGCCGACGAGTTCACCCTGATGCTCGCCGATCACCCCGAGTACGCGGAGTTGTTCGACTACGTTGCCCGCAAGGGCCGCTCGTTCCGCATCCATATCTTGTTCGCTTCCCAGACGCTGGATGTCGGCAAGATCAAGGACATCGACAAGAACACCTCTTACCGGATCGGGTTGAAAGTGGCTAGCCCCAGCGTTTCCCGCCAGATCATCGGCGTGGAGGACGCCTACCACATCGAATCCGGCAAAGAGCACAAGGGAGTGGGTTTCCTGGTGCCCGCGCCCGGTGCCACGCCGATCAAGTTTCGCAGTACCTATGTCGACGGGATCTACGAACCGCCGCAGGCCGCTAAAACCCTTGTGGTGCAATCTGTTCCAGAGCCCAAGCTGTTCACCGCGGCTGCGGTGCCGACGGATCAGGGCACGGTGATAACCGGTGGTGAAGACGACGAGTCGGCCGGCCCGCCGCGCAAGTTGATCGCGACCATCGGAGAACAGCTGGCGCGCTACGGCCCGCAGGCGCCGCAGCTGTGGCTGCCCCCGCTCGACGATCCGATCCCGCTGCCCAGCGTGCTGGCCCGGGCCGGGGTGCCGGAACGTCAATGGCGCTGGCCCATCGGTGAAATCGACAAGCCATTCGAAATGCGCCGCGACCCGCTGATCTTCGACGCCACGTCGTCGGCTGGGAACATGGTGATTCACGGCGGACCCAAATCCGGCAAATCGACTGCGCTGCAGACATTCATCCTGTCGGCCGCAACCCTGCACTCGCCGCGCGACGTCACGTTCTACTGCCTGGACTACGGCGGCGGCCAGCTACGCGCCCTGGAGGACCTGGCGCACGTCGGCAGCGTGGCGTCGGCGCTGGAACCCGAGCGGATCCGCCGCACTTTCGGTGAGCTGGAGCAGTTGCTGCTGTCGCGCCAGCAGCGCGAGGCGTTCCGCGAGCGACCGCGACATGGCCGTAACGGTCACGGGAACGGCTCCGCGCCCGACGACGGCTTCGGCGAGGTCTTCCTGGTCATCGACAACCTCTATGCGTTCGGCCGTGACAACACCGACCAGTTCAACACCCGAAACCCGTTGCTGGCCAAGGTGACCGAGCTGGTGAACGTCGGGATGGCGTACGGCATACACGTGATCATCACCACCCCGAGCTGGCTGGAGGTGCCGTTGGCGATGCGCGACGGCCTCGGGTTGCGGCTCGAGCTCAAGCTGCACGACGCGCGCGACAGCAACGTGCGGGTGGTGGGGGCCCTGCGCCGGCCGGCCGACGCCGTCCCGCCCGACCAGCCGGGCCGCGGTCTGACGATGGCCGCCGAGCATTTCCTGATCGCAACTCCGGGACTGGACCAAATTCCCGCGATCAATGCGCGCTACCCGGACATGGCCGCGCCGCCGGTGCGGTTGCTGCCCACCAACCTGTCACCGGAAGCCGTCGGGGTCCTGTACCCCCGGCCGGAGCAAGTCGTGATCGGCCAGCGCGAAGAGGATCTCGCGCCCGTCGCAATCGACTTCTCCGAAAATCCGTTGCTGATGGTGTTCGGCGACAGCAAGTCCGGTAAGACCACCTTGCTGCGGCACATCATCCGAACCATCCGAGAACACTCCTCGGCTGACCGGGTAGCTTTCACTGTGCTGGATCGCCGGCTGCACCTGGTTGACGAGCCGCTGTTTCCGGACAACGAATACAACGCCAACGTCGACCGGATCACCCCGGCGATGATCGGCCTGGCCAACCTCATCGAATCGCGGCGCCCACCGGCGGGCATGTCAGCGCCCGAGCTGTCCCGCTGGACGTACACCGGGCACACGCACTACCTGATCATCGACGATGTCGACCAGATACCGGATTCACCGGCGATCAGCGGTCCTTACATCGGCCAGCGTCCGTGGACCCCGCTGCTCGGATTACTAAGCCAGGCTGCTGATTTGGGGTTGCGGGTGATCGTCACCGGACGCGCCACCGGATCTGGGCACGTCCTGATGACCAACCCGTTGCTGCGCCGTTTCAACGACCTGCAGGCGACCACCTTGATGCTGGCGGGCAACCCGGCGGACAGCGGCAAGATCCGCGGTCAGCGGTTCGGCCGGCTGCCGGCTGGACGCGCGATTCTGTTGGGCGACAGTGATACCCCGACATATGTGCAACTGGTCAACCCCTTGGTCGGCGAGGGGATTGAGGGGATGGCCCGTTGATTTCTGGTGAAACGCAACAGTAAGGAGTGGATGTCATGACGTTGCGAGTGGTTCCCGAGGGCCTGGCCGGCGCGAGTGCTGCGGTCGAGGCGCTGACGGCCCGGTTGGCGGCAGCGCACGCGGCCGCGGCTCCGTTGATCACGGCGGTGGTGCCGCCCGCGATCGATCCGGTGTCCTTGCAGACCGCCGTCGGATTCAGTGCCCAGGGCGAGGAGCATTCCGCCGTCGCCGCTCAAGGCGTGGAAGAGCTGGGCCGCGCCGGTGTGGGCGTCGGCGAATCCGGCGCCAGCTATCTGGCCGGTGATGCCGCGGCCGCCGCTACCTATGGGATCGCGGGCGGCTGAATGTGAGTGCGCCCATTTGGCTCGCGTCACCGCCGGAGGTGCATTCGGCGTTGCTGAGCGCTGGTCCTGGACCGGGGTCGCTATTGGCGGCCGCCGGGGCATGGACCTCGCTCAGCACCGAATACGCCTCTGCGGCAGCAGAACTCAGTGGGCACCTAGGGGCGGTACAAGCGGGGGCTTGGCAGGGACCCAGTGCCGAGCGGTATTTCGCCGCGCACACGCCATACCTGGCCTGGTTGATGCAGGCGAGCGCAAACGCCGCAGGCGTAGCGGCCCAGCACGAGGTTGCCGCGACGGCCTACACGGCTGCCCTGGCGGCCATGCCGACACTGCCGGAGCTGGCCACCAACCATGTCGTTCACGGTGTGTTGGTGGCGACGAATTTCTTTGGGATCAACACCATTCCGATCGCCGTGAACGAGGCCGACTACGTGCGGATGTGGCTGCAGGCCGCCACCACCATGGGTGTTTACCAGGCCACGGCCGGTGCGGCATTGGCCTCGGCGCCGCGTACCATGCCGGCGCCGATGGTGCTGGCCCCCGGTGGCGAGGCGCAACCGGCGGCCGATCTGAACCAGGCAGCGGCGAGCGCGCAAGCCACCAATGCCGGTTCGTCGCTTGACAGTTCGGACAGCATTTCCCAATGGCTGCAAAACCTCATCAAGCAGCTCGAGAACTTCCTCTCCAATCCCCTTCAGTCGCTTCAGCAGATGCTGAGCGACTTCCTGACCAACCCTTCGGCGGCGCTCGTTACCTGGGCGCCCCTGCTCTTGTTTGTCGCATACGAGGCGTTCTGGGTGCCGGTCGGATCTTTCACCTGGGGGGTCATGCTGAGTGCACCCCTGTGGATACCTCTAGTCATCGTCGGGCTGACGAATCTGCTTTCGTTGGACCCGCTCGACTTTGACGCCGTTCCAGACGGCACACCGGTGGAGCCGACGCCGGTTTCGGGCGGTGTCAGTCAGCAGCAGCCCGCCGCGGTTCCCGGAATCTCCTCGACGGCGGCAAGTGCATCCGGAGCACCGGCATCCGGCACGGCGTCCGGGGTGCCCGCCAGTGCTGCTCCGGCGCCGGTTCCAGCTGCGCCGAGTTTTCTCTATGCCATTGGCGCCGTTGATGATTGGGGTCCCGATGTAGGTCCGACATTGGGCGGTCGCGGTGGCATCAAATCACCCGCGTCGACCATTCCCGCGGCCGGTGCGGCGGCGCCGATTCGGGCCGACGCGCGGGCGCGCCGGCGCCGTCGCGCAGCGATGCACGACCACAGCGACGAGTTTTTGGACATGGATTCCGACATCGGCGTCGTCCCAGACTTCGGCGCGGGCGCATCGAACCAGGGCGCCGGACCGCTGGGGTTCGTCGGCACCGCGCGCAAAGACAGCGCTGCCCAGGCGGCGGGGCTGACCATGCTGGACGGCGATGAATTCGGCGGCGGCCCGAAGATGCCGATGGTGCCTGGAACTTGGCAATCTGACCCGTCCGGTGCCAGTGGCCCCGACGGGTCCGGATCAGCCCGGGAAGGGGGGACCTGACAGTTAGCCAAAGAGTTCTCAACAAGCTGGTGATCAATCGAAACCCGAAGGGAGACAAGTCATTATGAGTATGTTGGACGCTCATATTCCGCAGTTGGTAGCGGCTGAGTCGGAGTTTGGCACCAAGACGGCCTTGATGCGGCACACCATTGGTCAGGCTGAGCAGGCGGCGTTGGCGGCGCAGGCGTTTCACCAGGGCGAGTCCGCGGTGGCGTTCCAGGCTGCGCACGCTCGCTTTGTCGAGGTAGCAGCCCGGGTCAACACGTTGCTGGACATCGCGCAGACGAATCTTGGTGCCGCCGCCGGTACATATGTGGCCACCGACGCCGCGGCCGCGTCGACTTACACCGGATTCTGACCCGCACCTACTAATCGCTGACCCGAAAGGACATTCTGATGTCGCAGATCATGTACAACTACCCGGCGATGTTGGGCCACGCCGGGGATATGGCGGGCTACGCCGGCACACTGCAAGGCCTCGGTGCCGACATCGCCAGCGAGCAGGCCATCCTGTCGAACGCCTGGCAGGGCACCACCGGTATGACCTACCAGGCCTGGCAGGTCCAGTGGAACCAGGCTATGGACGACTTGGTGCGCGCCTACCAGGCGATGGCCACCACCCATGAGTCCAACACCATGGCGATGATGGCGCGTGACCAGGCCGAAGCCGCCAAATGGGGCGGTTAGTACCGGCTAGATGAGCGTCAAACCGAATGCCGTCGAGCTGACGGTCGATCACGCATGGTTCATCGCGGAAACCATTGGGGCGGGCTCGTTCCCATGGGTGCTGGCGATCACCACCCCGTACCGCGATGCCGCGCAGCGGAATGCGTTTTTCGACCGTCAGCGGGCCGAGCTGACCGAGATGGGTCTGATATCGGCCGACGGCACCATCAATCCCGCGGTCGCTGACTGGATCCGAGTGGTCTGCTTTGCCGATCGGTGGCTCGACCTGCGCTTCGTGGGCCCCTCCAGGTCCGCCGACGCAGGCTTGTTGCGCGGGTTGGTCGCCCACCGCGGCGCCACCACCAACGGCATCCCGAAGACGGTCGTCGCGCTGCGCAGTGCGCAATTGATCACCATCACCGCGATGCAGGTGGACGGCCCGCTGGCGCTGGTCCCGGTGCTCTGTGTCGGCCTGGCACAGCGGTCGCCCGCGCGGTTCGACGAGTTCAGCATGCCGACGCGGGTCGGCGCCCGTGCAGACGAGCGGCTGAGGTCGGGCACCCCGCTCGCGGAAGTCATTGAGTACCTGGGTATCCCGGCGTCAGCTCGCGCGGTGGTGGAGTCGGTGTTCACCGGCCCGTGCAGCTATGTCGAGGTCGTCGCCGGGTGCCGCCGCGACGGCCGGCACTCCACCACCGAAGTCGGGATGAGCGTCGTCGACACCACCGTGGGCCGGGTGCTGGTGAGCCCGTCCCGCGCATTCGACGGGGAGTGGGTTTCCACCTTCAGCCCTGGCACACCATTTGCGATCGCGGTCGCGGTTGAACAGCTGACCGCCAGTTTGCCTGACAGCCAATGGTTCCCGGGCCAGCGGCTGTCCCGAGATTTCTCTGTTCAATCGTCCTAAGCCCAATCGTCATAGCACCAAACAGATAGAGAAGAGAGCACGATGTCTCACCAATGGCCGCAAACCTCGACGGAGGTCCGGTGACGTCCGGCGCCGTCATGCCGATCGTCCGCGTCGCGATTCTCGCGGACAGCAGGTTGACGGAACTGGCCCTGCCCGCGGAGTTGCCACTGCGCGAAATCCTGCCCGCGGTACACCGGTTGGCGGCTCCAGCCGCTTCCGACGGCGACGCCGGGGATCCGGCTGATGCGGCTACCCACCTGAGCCTGGCCCCGATCGGCGGTGCGCCGTTCAGCCTGGATGCCAGCCTGGACACCGTCGGTGTCGTCGACGGTGATCTGCTTGCGCTGCAGTCGGTGCCCGTCGGTCCGGCCGCACCCGGCATCGTCGAGGACATCGCCGACGCCGCGATGATCTTCTCCACCTCGCGGCTAAAGCCGTGGGGCGCAGCTCATATCCAGCGTGGTGCGCTGGCGGCGGCGATCGTCGTGACCCTGCTTGCAACCGGCCTCGCGGTCACCTACCGGGTCGCCACGCACGGCCTGGCCGGACTGCTTGCGGTCAGTACGGTCGCGGTGGTCGCCGCGGTGACCGGTCTGGTCGTCAGAACGCGTTCGGCGGCCGCGGGGATCGCGCTGTCGGTCGCGGCGCTGGTGCCGATCGGTGCCGCGTTGGCTTTGGCGGTGCCCGGGCAGTTCGGTGCGGCGCAGCTGCTGCTGGCCGCAGCGGGCGTCGCCGCGTGGTCGCTGATCGTGCTGATGGTGCCCGGCGAGGGGCGTGAGCGCATCGTCGCTTTCTTCACAGCCTCGGCAGTCGTCGCAACCGTGGTCGGGCTGGCGGCCGGTGCCGAGTTGCTTTGGCAATTACCGGTATTGTCCATCGGCTGCGGTCTGATCGTGGCGGCGCTGTTGATCACCATCCAAGCGGCTCAGCTGTCGGCGCTGTGGGCCCGCTTCCCGCTCCCCGTCATCCCGGCGCCGGGTGACCCCACGCCGTCGGCGCCGTCGTTGCGGGTGCTGCGGGATTTGCCGCGGCGGGTGCGCGTCAGCGATGCCCACCAGAACGGGTTCATCGCTGCGGCCGTGCTGCTGAGCGTCCTGGGGTCGGTGGCGATCGCATTGCGGCCCGAGACGTTGAGTGGCTTCGGCTGGTACGTGGTGGGAGCCACCGCAGCCACCGCCACGCTGCGCGCCAGGGTGTGGGATTCGGCCGCCTGCAAGGCCTGGCTGCTCGCCCAGCCGTATCTAGTCGCCGGTGTGCTGTTGGTGTTCTACACGGCAACCGGACGTTATGTCGCCGCGTTGGGGGCGGCCCTGGTACTCGCGGCGCTGCTGTTCGTGTGGGTGGTGGTCGCGCTGAACCCGCGGATCGCCTCGCCGGAGAGTTACTCGCTGCCGCTGCGCCGCCTGCTGGGATTCGTCGCCGCCGGCCTGGACGCCTCGCTGATCCCGGTGATGGCCTACCTGGTCGGGTTGTTCGCCTGGGTACTGAATCGATGATCCGAGCCGGATCAATCCGTCTCGCAGCGACTTTGGCCTCCCTCACGGTCGTCGTCGCGCTGACATGCCCGTCGGCAGTCGCCATCACCAGTCCGAAGGTCGACCCGGCTGTACCGCCGCCGAGCGGCGCCCCGGGACCTGGACAGCCGATGGAGCAACGCGGCCCGTGCAGCACCTCTGGAACCATCCCGGGCACCGACGCCGGCATCGCGACGCCGAGCCAGACGATGCTGGATCTGCCTGGCGCGTGGCGCTTTTCGCGCGGCGAGGGCCAGCTGGTCGCCGTGCTCGACACCGGGGTGCGGCCTGGTCCGCGGCTGCCCAACGTCACCGCTGGCGGCGACTATGTGGAAACGACCGACGGCCTGACCGACTGTGACGGGCATGGCACGCTGGTCGCCGGGATCATCGCCGGACAGCCGGCAGACGACGGTTTCTCCGGCGTCGCCCCCGGGGCTCGGGTGGTGTCGTTGCGGGTGACCTCTGCCAAGTTCTCGCCGAAGACTCCAGGCGGCGATCCGCTTCTGGCGCAAGCGACTTCGGACGTTGCGACGCTGGCCCGCGCGATCGTGCATGCCGCCGACCTCGGCGCCCGGGTGATCAACATTTCGTCGACAACCTGCCTGCCCGCCGACCGGCCCATCGACCAGACCGCACTCGGCGCAGCCCTGCGGTACGCGGCGGTGGACAAAGACGCGGTAATCGTGGCCGCGGCGGGCAACACCGGGCCGACGGGATCGGTCACCGGCGGTACTTCCTGCGACTCCAACCCGCTCACCGACCTTGGGCGGCCGCAGGATCCGCGGAACTGGTCGGGGGTCACGTCCGTTTCGATCCCATCGTGGTGGCAGCCGTACGTGTTGTCGGTGTCCTCCTTGACACCGGATGGGAAGCCATCGAGATTCACCATGGCCGGGCCCTGGGTCGGTATCGCTGCACCCGGCGAAAACATTGCGTCGGTGAGCAATCGCGACGGCGGCGGCCTGGCCAACGGCCTGCCCGACGAGCACCAGAGGCTGATACCGCTCAGCGGCACCAGCTACGCCTCCGGCTACGTCTCCGGCGTCGCGGCGCTGGTGCGCAGCAAGTATCCGGCACTGACCGCAGAGCAGGTGGTGCACCGCATCACCGCAGCCGCCCACAATGGCGCCAGGGCCCCCTCCAACCTCGTCGGCGTCGGCAGTGTCGACCCGGTGGCGGCGTTGACATGGGAGCTGCCCGCCGGTCCGGCTGGAGGTGCCGCGCCGGTCAAGCCGGTCGCCATTCCCCCGGCCCCGGCGCCGAAGGACAACAGACCGCGGGTCGTCGCCTTCGCGGGGACCGCCGCGCTGGCTCTGGTCGTCGCGGCCGTCGCCGTGGCCGTCGCGATCACCTCGCGCCGACGAAAGGACTCCACCTCGTGAGCCAATCCATCGTGTGGCCGGGAACCGGCCGCATCACGCTCGCACTGCTGGCCGTAGTGCCCGCGGCGATGGCCTACCCGTGGAACTCCAACCGCGACTACTGGCTGATCGGCATCGCCGCCGCAGTCGTGATCGTGCTGTTCAGCTGGTGGCGCGGGCTGCACCTCACCACCATCCTGGGCCGCCGGTTGGCGATGCTCTTCCGGCGCAGGCACCACGCCCACGAATTCAGCAGTGACACAAGCGCGACAGCGCTGTTGCGGGTCGGGCCGTCCGATGGCGGGCCGGATGTCTTCCCGCTCCCGCTGGTCGCCGGCTACCTGAACCGCTACGGCATTCGTGCCGACAAGGTGCGAATCACCAGCCGCGGCAACGCATCTGGTACCCAGGAGACCTGGGTCGGTCTGACCATATCGGCGGTCGACAACCTGGCGGCGCTGCAGGCCCGGTCGTCGCGCATCCCGCTACACCAGACCACGCAGGTCGCGGCCCGCCGGCTCGCAGACCACCTGCGCGAGATCGGCTGGGAGGCCGGCGTTGTCGGGGCCGAAGAAGCCCCGCGCCTGGTCACGTCGGTGGCACGCGAGAAGTGGCGTGGGCTGCCGCAGGGGTCGGACTACCTGGCGGCATACCGGGTCGCCGTGGATGGCGAGCTGCCCGAGACGCTGCAGGCGATTCGGTCTCATCCCTCTCGCGAGACCTGGACCGCGCTCGAGATCGCCGGCGAGCCAACCAATTACACGGTCGCCGCCGCGTGCGCCTTTCGCACCGAACGCCAGCCGGGCAGTGCGCCGCCGCTGGCCGGCCTTGTTCCGCAGCGTGGGAATCAGCTGCCGGCGCTGACGACTTTGAATCCGTTGTCCACTCGGCGCCTCGACGGGCACACTGCTGCGCCGGCCGACCTGCTGACAAGCCTGAATTGGCCTACTCCGCTCACCGGTGCCCACCGTGCACCGCTGACCGAGGCCGCTCCTCGAAGCTGACCTAGTCCCGATGGTGGCGACCCGCCGCGCCCGGCTGCGCCGCGCTTGCGATCGCCACTAGTCCCAATGGTGGCGACCCGCCGCGCCCGGCTGCGCCGCGCTTGCGATCGCCACTAGTCCCGATGGTGGCGACCCGCCGCGCCCGGCTGCGCCGCGCTTGCGATCGCCACTATTCGAACATGAAGCTGTGCAGAAACGGGGTCATCCGCCGCAGGTAGTCCAGCTGGCTGATGTGCATTACATGGCTGCCGGGAAACCAATGCAGCCTGCAACGATCCCAATGCTCCCAAAGCATTACGGCGTGTTCCGGCGGAGCCATCCGATCGCCGAGGCCGGTAATGATCATCCGGCGCTCCTTGGGGACAACCGGCAGGTAGCTCAGCGGGCAGTGGTATGCCAGCCCGGCGTCTAATTCTCCGCGGTCGATGCCGGTGAGCCACAGCCCCAGCTTCACCAGCTCGCTGGCCGGGAACCACTCGCCGAACAGGTTCGCCGGGGTGACGACGGGGCAGTTGGGAATCACGGCCTCGAGCCGGTCTTCGACCGTCGCGAGCAGCGCGGAGGTATAGCCACCCAGCGAAAGGCCGGTCAACGCCACCCGTTCGACACCGGTGTGGCGCAGATAGTCCACGACGGAACGGAAGTCGTGCACGGCTTGGGCCATCGACTCGGCGAAACCGCTCAGCCCACGGGCGAAGTAGCCGAAACCGCTGAACGGCGAGTACTTTTCGGCTCGCCGGCCGTGAAACGGCAACGTGTACAGCAGCACGTCGTAGCCCGACCGGTAATACCACGGCAGCGAAAAGAACAAGCCGTTGAGCACGTAGGACGAACCCATGAAGCCGTGGATGACGCACAGGGTGGGACGTGGTCCGTCGTCGTGGCGCCAATGCTGCGCCCGCACGATGTTATTGGACCGCAGCTGGCTCCATTGTTTGCGCAGTGCGGGATTGATCGCCCTGAAGCTGCTGGCGAATTCGATGTTCTCGACGGTGCCGTGTGCGATGCGCTCCGCGATCACGTTGGCCCGGTGCGACGAAACGCGCGGCAGTTCGGTGGGCGCCGGAAACGACTTCGCCGGATCCCGTTCGGCTGCCAGCTCGGCATAGAAACCCAGCTTGCCGCGCTCACTACCGGATTGGCGCAGGACGTTGGCAACCACGACCGGCGCCACTGTCGTCGTCAGCACCGATGCGACGGCGGTACGCATCGCGAGGTCGCCGATCGCCGAGGTGTCGACGACCAGGCGCTGGCCCAGCGGCAGGTCGGAGCGTCGCGGCAGTCCCTCGGCGCCGGCCGGCACGTCAGCGCCGGGTACATCGGGAATGGGCGGATCGATCGGTTCTGCGTCGGACATCGGTGTCAGCTCGCCTTTCTTGCCGATGCACGCGATGGTATCCCGTCGTAACGGCGCCGCCTGCGCATATGGCCGGTGTCGTTGCCTTGCTACCCCGGTAGTGCACATGCGGGAACCATTCGGTAATACGGTTTGTCTAACCGTGGCGATGAGCGACGGTGTTGATCAGGAGGACCGACATGTGGGATCCCGACGTCTACCTGGCCTTCGCGGACCATCGCAGCCGCCCGTTTTACGACTTGCTCTCGCGGGTGGGCGCCGAACGTGCGCGGCGGGTGGTCGATCTCGGCTGTGGACCGGGCCATCTGACCCAATACCTGTCCAAGCGCTGGCCCGGCACGGTTATCGAGGCGCTGGACAGCTCGCCGGAGATGGTGGCCGCCGCCCGGGAACGTGGAATCGACGCCACCACCGGGGACTTGCGCAATTGGAAGCCCAAGCCCGACACCGACGTGGTGGTCAGTAATGCTGCCCTGCATTGGGTGCCCGAGCATGCCGATCTGCTGCTTCGCTGGACCGGGGAGCTCGCCCCGGGCTCGTGGATCGCCGTGCAGATGCCGGGCAACTTCGAAACGCCGTCGCATGCCGCCGTGCGAGCCCTGGCCCGTCGGGAGCCCTACGCAAAGATCATGCGCGACATACCGTTTCGAGTTGGGGCAGTGGTACAACCACCGGTGCATTACGCCAATCTGCTGATGGACGCCGGATGCCGGGTAGACGTCTGGGAGACCACCTATCTACACCAACTCAAGGGTGAGCACCCGGTATTGGAGTGGATCACCGGCACCGCACTGGTCCCGGTGCGCGAGCGGCTCGACGACGAGGACTGGGAGCATTTCCGTCAGGAGCTCATCCCGTTGCTGGACGACGCCTACCCGGCGCGGGCCGACGGCACCACGATCTTTCCGTTCCGGCGGGTGTTCGTCGTCGCCCAGATCGGATCGCGCCGCGCCGGCTAGGGCGTATCTGACGAAGTTTCACTGAGTTGCACCGAGATTGACGGTAGCGCGGAAATGTCCGAGTAGGAGTCGCGCCAGCGTCGATCTCGGCGCTGACGGCGGTTACCGGCGGGTCTGCGTGGGCTGCTCCTCAATACCGCGGTCGAAGGCGATCGCCGAGCGGCTGGTCACCTTCGCATGGTGGGTCTTCAGATACGTTTCGGTGTAGCGCGCCGCGATACGGGAGCCGGCGAAATCCGACGGTATCACGTCGTCGATCCGCTGGCGCCAATCATGCAGGCGCACAGCCAGATCGGCCGCGATCTCGGCAATCTTCCCGGAATCCTCGGAGCCAGCACCGGTAAGCAGGTTGTTGGTCTCGGTGGGATCCGCGCGCAGATCGTAGAGTTCGCGCTCCGGGCGCGGCGCCGTGACCAAAGGTGCGACCGCCAGACCGGACGGGCTTTCCTGGATGTCCCACGGCAGGTCCAGCAACGGTCGCGGCACGTAGTTCTCGATGTAGCTGTATTCCTTTGTGCGGATTGCCCGTATCGGGTCGAACGCGTCGTGATAGGTCTTCATGGTGTACAGGTGCTCGCGGACCGGATCGGCTGGCTCGTCGGGCGCGAGCAGCCGGGCCGCGTGCGACACCCCCTCGACATCGGCCGGCACATGGATGCGGAGTAGGTCCAGCACCGTCGGGACCAGGTCGACGCCACTGAACAGCTCGTCGTAGATCTTCGGTGCCAACGCCCGGCCGGTGGGCGGACGGACGATCATGGCGATGCCGGTTCCGGCGTCGTAGAGCGTCGATTTCGCGCGGGGGAACGCCGGACCGTGATCGGTGAGGAACACCACCCAGGTATTGGCGTCCAAGCCGGCCTCGGTCAGTGTGTCCAGCAGCTGGCCGACGGCCGCGTCGGCCGTGGCGATGGAGCCGTAGAAGTCGGCGAGGTCCTGGCGTACCTCGGGGGTATCGGGCAGATAGTCGGGCAGCTTGACGGCCGCGCTGTCGGCCGGTTCATAGCGCTCCGGTGGATAGGGCCGGTGGGTCTCGAAGAATCCGGCGGTCAACAGGAACGGCTGACCGGACTTCACCGGCGTGCCGCCGCGCAGCCATTCCTGCACCTTCTCGACGACGTACTCGCAGTAGGAGTTCGATACGTCGTACTCGTCAAAGCCCAGCCGCTTCGGGTAGGACGTCTCGTGCTGCATCCCGAAAAGTGCTGAATACCAGCCTGACTCGGACAGGATCTGCGGTAGGGTCCGCACGCCGGCGCGGTACTCCCAGCCGTGATGGGCCAGACCGACGAGTCCGTTGCTCTGCGGGTAGCGGCCGGTGAAAAGCGATCCCCGCGACGGCGAGCACAGTGGCGCGGTGGAATGGGCCCGGGTGAACAAGATGCCCTCTGCGGCAAGCCGGTCCAGCCGGGGGCTGGACACATCGGAGTGCCCGTAGGCGCCGAGGTAGCGCCCCAGGTCGTGCCAGTGCACCAACAGCACATTGTCACGGCCGGCCATCACAGCTTCAATCCTTCCCGTCACCTCGTCCGGCGACGATACCTGAGCCGTGATCCCATCGGTTCTCGGAAACGAACTCGGCCAGCGGCCGCGCATACGCCCAGCCGTCCAGCTCCAGCGCGGGCCGATCCGGAAATTCCGGTACCGGTCCCAGACACAGGATGGCCACCGGTTCTGCGCCGGGGGGCATGCCGAGCAGGTCTGCCAGCCGTTGCGGATCGAAAAGGGAAACCCAACCCATGCCGAGGCCTTCGGACCGCGCCGCCAGCCACAAATTCTGGATGGCGCATGACACCGACGCCAGATCCATCTGCGGCAGCGTTCGACGGCCGAAGACGTGCGCGGCGCGCTCGTCGCACAGCGCCACGACGAGAAGCTCCGCGCACTCGCGGATGCCCTCGACCTTGAGCTGCAGAAACTCCTCCGCGCGCGGCCCCAGGGCTTTCGCGGTGAGCCCCCGCTCCTCGTCGACCAGCGCGTGGATGCGCGCGCGCAGCAGCTCGTCTGTGATCCGGATGAAGCGCCACGGCTGCATCAGGCCCACACTGGGTGCGGCGTGCGCAGCCTGCAGCAGCCGTGCCAGCACATCCTCGTCTACCACCCCGCCGGGCACGAACCGGCGCATGTCTCGTCGTTCCGAGATCACCCGGTAGACGGCCTGGCGCTCCTGCGGACTGAACGCATAGGGGGGCACGAGAGCCATCGTAGAAAGCCCGGGCCGCGGATCACGATCACGGACTGAACGTGACGCCGACCGCGCGGAACACGTATTCGGGTGGCACGTCGAAGACCAGCGATCGACTCGGCAGGCGGGCGAGCACGTCATCCGGGATGGCGTCCTTGTAGTGCAGCGAGAGCTGACCGCTGAATTTCGGGTCGACGTGGGCGACGTCCAGATCGAGCTGCAGCCCGGTCGGCGAGATGTCGGCGGTGGCGGCGCCACCGCGCTGCGCCTGGTCCCAGCGCACGTCGATCATGCGGCCGGCCAACCGGGGCACCACCGACAGCGTGGCGAGCACCCGCTCGGGGGTGAAGGCCAGCGAACCCACGAAGCTGCCGACCGTGTGTGAGGCCCGCAGACCGGGAATGGCGCCGCTGAACCGCCTGGTGACCGCGACGTACTCGGCAAGATAGAAAGGGTCTTCGGCCTCGATCTCGGCACGCAGATCGGCGGGTAGCTTGCCGATGCCGAACAGCTTGCGAACATAAACCGCCATACGACAGTATGACGGACCCTGGCATCCGTGCTGGTATCGATAGTGGGGTGACCCGCCCCCGAATCCTTGCCGTTTCTTGCGCTGTTCTCGCCGTCGTGGTCTACACCGGCATGTGGTTGGGCTATCGCCAGAACTGGAGCTGGCTGCACACCGTCGATTGGTCGTTGCTGAATGCTGCGCACGCCATCGGGGTCAAGCATCCGGGCTGGGTGCGGTTCTGGGACGCCGTGTCGTTCATCCTGGGCCCAATCCCGTTGCGGATTGTCGGCATGGTCGGCGCGGTGGTCTCGGCGGTCAAGCGCAATGTGCGGGCCGCGCTGTTGCTGCTGACCTGTTTGCCGCTGACCACCTTCGTGACGTCGACGGCCAAGGATCTGGCCGGCCGTCCGCGGCCGGTCACCGCGTTGGTAGCCGTGCCGCAGACGTCGTTCCCGTCGGGGCACGCGCTGGAGGCGACGGCCGCGGTGCTGGCGCTGCTCACCGTTGTCCTGCCAGTGCTCAGTGGGTGGTGGCGGTGGACGGCGGTCGCGGTCGGGGCGGTCTGGGTGCTGGCGGTCGGCAGTGCCCGAGTGGCGCTGAACGTGCACCATCCGTCCGACGTGCTGGCCGGCTGGGCGCTGGGCTATCTGTATTTCCTGTTGTGCCTGTGGGTGATTGGGTGGACCGTTAGGTCACGACAGGGTGACCGAACCGGGTCTGAACATTTACTTGACCCAGCGGTGGAACCCATCCGACGATGAACGGATGCGCCGACTGGGAGCTCTGCTGTGCGCTGCGGCGTCCCTGCTCGGCGCATGGCTGTTGCTTGCCCCGGTGAGTTGCGCGGTCGGCAGCCCCTGGTTCGCAAATTCGGTTGGCAATGCCACACAAGTGATTTCGGTTGTGGGGACTGGCGGTTCGAACGCGAAGATGGACGTCTATCAGCGCACGGCTGCCGGCTGGCAACCGGTCAAGACGGGAATTCCCACCCACATTGGTTCTGCCGGCTTGGCTCCGCAGGCCAAGAGCGGGTACCCGGCCACCCCGATGGGGGTTTACAGCCTGGACTCGGCGTTCGGCACCGCGCCGAATCCCGGTGGGGGACTGCCGTATACGCAAGTCGGACCCAACCATTGGTGGAGCGGAGATGACCACAGCCCCACCTTCAACACCATGCAGGTGTGCGAGAAATCCAAGTGCCCGTTCAACACCGCTGAGAGTGAGAATCTGCAGATTCCGCAGTACAAGCACGCGGTGGTGATGGGTGTCAATAAGAACAAGGTGCCCGGCGGCGGCGCCGCGTTCTTCTTCCACACCACCGACGGCGGCCCCACCGAAGGCTGTGTGGCGATCGACGACGCCACGCTGGTGCAGATCATCCGGTGGCTGCGGCCCGGTGCGGTGATCGCGATCGCCAAGTAGCGTTTCACCGGCGAGCAGACGCAAAATCCCCTAATTCCCAACCAAATTGGGCGATTTTGCGTCTGCTCGCGGTGGTTAGTCGGCCATCGCGCGGCCGGGTTTGACTTTGAAGTTCAAGCCGTCCAACGACATCGTCGCCTCGTAAGTCCGGTCGTACCCGGTGGCGCTGATTCGCCATTCGCCGTCGCTGCGGCGGTACTGGTCACGGTAGAAGGCCGCACCGATCAGCATGAAATTGAACTCGGCCACGATCACCCGGTCCTGCAGGTACCAACTGCCCGACGCGGTATCCCCGGTCACGTCGATTTCGGGATGGGTCACCCGATGCTCGGTGACGACGTTGGGGCCGCAGGCGGAACGCATGTATTCCACCAGATCGGCGCGGTTGGTGAAGTGCAACTCCTTACCGACCGACGATCCGTAGTCGCCGCGCACGTCGTCGGTCAGCGTGTCGGCGAAGTCGTCCCAGTGCTTGGTGTCTAGCGCACGCAGATACCGGTACTTGACCCGCTTGATCGCTTCTACATCGGTCGCTGCATCGTTAAGGCTCATCAGGTCATTGCAGCATACGGCGACAGGTCAACTGCTCTCCAGGTAATGGGTGACCATGTCGATCAGCGTTCGTCGCTCCTGAGACCAGTCGATCGGGGTGCCGATGATCATCTGCGCCAGCACCATTCCGCGCAGTGCGGCCCAGATGACGTCGGCCACACCGGAATTCGCCGGATCATCGGCTATCAGGCGGCCGAGCTGGCCGATCGCCTCGTTCATCTCGAGCAGGTGGCGGCGCGAGGATTGGTCCGGCCCGCCGCGGATGGCCCGCAGGATTTCGAAGGCCGCCAGTGAAGTGGGACTGCTGTAGCAAGCCCAGGCGGTGTCCACGACGACCTCGATGCGCTCGCGCAGCGGTAGTTCGCTGACATCGGCCGATGACAGGCTCTCGACCAGCCTGGAAACCCCTTCGTCGACGACCGCCATCAGCATGCCGTTGCGGTCGCCGAAGTGGTACTGAATGACGCCCCACGTCACGCCGGCGCGCTCGGCTACATGCTTGGCGGTGGCTGCCGCGAATCCCTCCTCGACGATGCAGCGGACCGTCTCATCGATGATCTTCGACCGGGTGTCGTCGCCGCGCTTGCGCGGCGCGCTGGTACGCCGCGTCGGGCTGATCGAGCGGGCCTGGCCTGCGGTAATGGACATTGTTGACTTTATAACATAAATTTGACTATTTTTGGGCGAGTGAGCGCATCTCGATACGCGCGGTTGTCCCGTGCGGAGCTGGCCGTCCTGGTACCCGAGCTGTTGTTGATCGGGCAGCTGATCGACCGCTCCGGCATGGCGTGGTGCATCAAGGAGTTCGGCCACGAGGAAATGCTGCAGATCGCCATCGAGGAATGGGCGGGCGCCAGCCCGGTCTACACCAAGCGCATGCAGCGAGCACTGAACTTCGAAGGCGACGACGTGCCCACCATCTTCAAGGGCATACAGCTCGACATCGGGGCTCCGCCACAATTCATGGATTTCCGTTACACGATCCATGACCGCTGGCACGGAGAATTCCATCTCGACCATTGTGGGGCACTGCTTGACGTGGAACCGATGGGCGACAAGTACGTCCGCGGCATGTGCCATACCATCGAGGACCCGACGTTCGACGCCACGGCCGCGGCCGTCAACCCGCACGCGCAGATGCGGCCCATCCACCGGCCGCCTCGGACGCCGGCAGATCGGCACCCGCACTGCGCGTGGACCGTCATCATCGACGAGTCCTACCCGGTCGCCGAGACCATTCCGGCGGTGGACGTCATTCGCAAAACCCGCGCCGCGACATGGGAACTCGACCCCGTCGATCGGTCTGACGAGGGGCAGGCAGATTACTCGGGACCGTTGATGTCCGATTTCGACTTCGGCGCCTACTCGCACTCGGCGTTGGTACGGGTGGCCGACGAGGTCTGCCTGCAGATGCACATGCTCAACCTCTCGTACGCGATCGCAGTGCGAAAGCGGGCCCGCGACGACGAAATGGCGACCTCGATAGACACCCAGCAGCTGATCGGGTTGGCCGGCGTCGCAGCCGAGCGCATTCACCGAGCTCTCGAGCTGCCCGCCGGAACAGACGGTGTGCTACGGGTTTTGGAGTTACACCCGCTGCTGAACCCGGCCGGTTACGTGGTAGCAGACGTGAATGCGAACCGCCTTGTGGTACAACGCTCGCCGGCTCACGACGACGGCGCTTGGATTTCACTGTGTTCACCGGAATCCGTGAAACCGTTGCAGGCGATCGCCACTGCCGTCAACCCGCATATCCAGGTTCAGGTCAGCGGGACCAGCACGGACTGGGTTGCTGAGTTCGACGAATCTGAAACCGCTGCAACCGAATTGCCAGAGGTCATGGTGGCCAAGGTCAGTCGCGGCTCGACGTTCCAGTTCGAGCCGAGGCGTTCGCTGCCACTTACCGTGGTATGACCTGACGCCCGCTGTCAAGGGGTTGGCGGTACCGCTTCGGTGACGACACGGCATCGACCATGTACCAATGGGCTTGCGACCCAACCGCATCGGACCTGTCCGCGGATAAGGTTGACGCTGGCCAAAGACCCCTATCGACGAAAGTTTTCGCTTTATGTACGACCCTCTTGGGTTGTCGATCGGAACCACCAACCTCGTCGCAGCACGTAGCGCAAGTCCGCCGGTCACACGTCGGGCTGTGCTCACGCTCTATCCGCACTGCGCACCGAAAGTTGGTGTGTCCCAGAACGACGCGGAGAACCCGAACCTTTCCGCACCCGGTGTGCTGGTCAGCGGGTTTGTCGAGCGCATCGGCGGCTCGGTCGCACTGGTGTCCAGCGACGGGTCCGCTCACGACCCGGACCTGCTGATGGTCGAAGCCCTGGACGCTATGGTCAACGCCGCCGGCGCGGATGCGAGTTCCTCAGAGATCTCCATTGCCGCGCCCGCGTACTGGAAACCGGCAACGGTACAGGCCCTGCGGGACGGGCTGCGCACCCATGTCGGCTTCGTGCGGAGCGGGATGGCACCGCGTTTGGTGTCGGACGCTGTCGCGGCATTGACTGCGGTGGACTGCGAACTGGGACTGCCGGACGATGGCGTTGTCGGGCTGCTCGATTTCGGTGGCGCGGGCACCTCGGCCACGCTGATCAAACTCGGTACGGACTTCGAGCCCGTCAGCCCCACGATCCGGTGCCGGGACTTCTCCGGCAACGAGGTCGATCAAGCATTGCTGCTGCATGTCTTCGAGGAACTCGGCCACAGCGGCGATATGGACCCGGCCAGCACCCAGGCGTCCGGGGGGATCGGTGAGCTGACCGAACAATGTCGTGCGGCCAAAGAGCGCTTGTCTACAGACCAGGTCACGGAACTGACCACCAGCTTCCGCGGGTACAACTGCAGCATCCAGATAACTCGGGACCAGCTCGAGGATCTCATCCAGGATCGGCTGACCAGCTTCATCTACGCGTTCGACCATCTGCTGGTGCGTTGCAAGAAGGGCTGGCCGGAGCTGGCAGCGCTGGTCGCCGTCGGCGGCAGCGCCAGCATTCCGCTTGTCACACATCGCCTTTCGAGACACGCTCGGATACCGGTGCTGTCTCCGTCGCAGCCGGAGCTGGCCGCGGCGACCGGTGCGTTGCTGCTCGCCTCGGGCCGCGATCACCTGGAGTCGCGGACCCGGACGTCGATCGGCCTGGCGACGGCGGCAGCCGGTACGAGTGTCATCGAGCTGCCGGCCGGCGACGTGATGGTGATCGACGAGGATGCCATGACCGACCGTGAGTTGGCGTGGTCTCAGACCGAGTTTCCCGGCGAGGCGCCGCCTCGCCTGCCCGTCGACTCCTACGACGAAGACGGTCCTTCCCCGTGGTCGATGCGCCTGAACATCATCGATCCGCCGAAGGCACGACGGCGGCGATTCCGGTTCTCGCAACTGGTCATCGGGCTGTGCTCGGTCGTGGCCGTGACCGCGATCGGCGGTGGCGTAGCTGAGGGCGGTGGCGGAACCGGACGGGGCGCAAGGGAACTGACAGGCGGGGCGGGCAGGGGAGCAGTGTTGGGCACGGTCGGCGCCTGGCGGTTTTCGACGCCGGTCAATGTGTACGCCACCACCGCCGCCGTCGCCCACGCCGCCGCCCCCGCCGGTGGTGACGCCTACCGCGCCGCCGCGGGTCGCCACCACTGCGCCGCACACCACGACGGTGCGTCCCACCCCGCCGTCGACCACTCCGCCGACCACGATGGCCACCACTCCGCCGACCACGACGACTACCACTGAACCGACCACGACGACCACCACCGAGCCGCCTACGACCACCACCACCACGACCACCGTGCCGATGACGACCGAATGGTTGCGTATCCCCCTGGTTCCGGTGCCCATACCGGTCCCGGTTCCGCAGAGCCAGGTGCCGCCCCCGCAAAATCCTGCGCCAGTCCAGCAGTACCCGCAGAACCCGTACCTGGGTCCCGGCTACTGACGACGTCTTGGTTTCGCCGATCAGGCGAAATTTCCTCGATCAGGCGAAGCTCGCCCGACCGCAGGCGGGTACCGTTGGTGTATCCAGTGCGGTGGGGTTTCGGGTGCTGAGCTAATCACCGAGCCTGGTTCGGGGTTTTCTCGGAGCCACTGACCCGTCGCGACGGCAGCTAGCCGGCAGAGCGGCAAAAGGGGTCTTTGGAGGAGTAGTGGACATCGTACTTGGCGTATCGATGGAACCTACGACGGTCCGATTGGTACTGATTGAGGGCGACAATGCCGACGGCGTGACCGTCGAAGAGGACAATTTCGAGGTTGACGCCGCAGGACAGTCGGCCCCGCCCGGCGCGGTGGCCGACCAGGTGATCGAGGCGATCATCGGCACCCGCGAAGGCGCGGTGCAGGGCGGCTGCCAGTTGACGTCGACCGGGGTGACCTGGACGGACCCAGCCGAGGTCGCCGTGCTGCGTGACAAGCTCGCCGCCCTCGACATCAGGGGCGTGATGCTGGTCTCGCCGTTGCTGGCCGCCGCCGCGCTGGCGCAGACGGTCGGCGTCTCGCTCGGGTACGAGCATCTCGCGATGTTGTTCGTGGAGCCCACGAACGTGACGTTGGCCGTGGTCGACGTCGCGGACGGGTCGATCGTCGACCTGCACCGGCAGTCCCTGGACGGTGACGGACAAGATGACGGACATTGCGACACTCAACCCAGCGTCGCGGCTCGGCTGGCGACGATGATCGCGGGTCTAGACGCGCGGGGATCGCGGGCCGACGGTGTATTCCTGATCGGCTGTGGAACCGACATCGTCCCGCTCAAGCTCGCGCTCGAGGCGTCGGCCCCGCTTGACGTGACCGCTCCCGAGGAGCCCGACATGGCACTCGCCCGCGGGGCGGCGCTGGCGTCGGCGAATGCGCCGCTGTTCGCGTCCTCCACGGCCGCATTGGCCTACGCTCTGGACCCGGGAACCGGAGAGGTGAACCCAGGCTCGCTCAGTCCGACCTACCTCGACGTCAGCGCCCACGCCGACTTGGGCGATGATGTTCGCGCATACAGTGCCCTGGCTGATGAAGCCGACGATTTGCGCATGCGACGGCGCAGGCCGTTGGTACTGGTTGGTGGCACCCTCGCTGGTAGCGCCGCGGCCGCGGCTGCGGTGCTGGCCCTCACGCTGACGTCCGACCGGCCGCCTCCCGTTCCGCAACACAGGCATGGCGGAGCCGTGGCCACCCCGGTGAGCCAGGCGCCGGCTGAACTTCCGCCCGCGCCGTCGCCCGCACCAAGCGTCGCTCCCGCTGAGCTTCCGCCAGCAGTCGCCGCCCCCCCGCCGCCGTCCCCGGCGGAACAAGTCCCGCCCAGCGTGGCGCCGATACCGGCCGCGGCGGCCCCCCCCCCCGCTCGCGCCCCGGCCACGCGTGCGCCGGCGCCGCGGGAGCAGGCCCCCGCCCCGGCGGCGCCGCCTCCGCCGCCGCCGGCCGCGCCGCCTCCGCCGCCCCCGGCCGCGCCGC
>NZ_LZSG01000004.1 GCF_001665395.1 Mycobacterium sp. 1164966.3 | reverse complement strand
CGCACTCCCGCCGAAGAACTCCAACGACTACTGTCAGACCCGTCCACTTTTGTTGCAGCGACCGCCTGAATCCGCCTTGGCCGTTTGAGCTGGCGATGTTCGACCCGCAGCAGTGGGAATGCCGCGCAGCTTGGCACTTGGCGCGAGCACACGCCGCGCCGTCGAAGCTGGTGTCGCTGCAGGAGATTCGGGCCAGCCTCGGCAAGCCCGCATCACCGGCTTCATAAATCGGGGTGGCGTGGGGCTCTGCCAACCGGGCCAGCGGTGTAGGCCTCACGCCGAGACCGCTGCAGCAACCTAGATTTTCGCAGTGATTGGGTGACCGGCGCCGTCGAGGTGGGATGGCGCGATGGGCGGGGCATCGCCCTCAACGAGGGTCGCAGATTGCGACGTAACTCGGTTCCATTGGTTTCGGGAGTAAATACGTGCAGACGAGGCTGACCAACCCAAGGACGGCCAGCATGAGACCGATCGCCCAGCTGCCATAGGTTGCCGGCAGCATGCCCACGATCAGCGGCGGCACAGCTCCGCCCTAGACGCCGGCGAGGTTCACCGACAGCGCTGTCCCTGTAGCGAAGCGGGTAGCGAACAGTACGGGGATGAACCTTGCGGTAGGCCCCAGCCTAACGCCGCGACGGCGTATATGCCGACGACAGCCCCCGCGTACAAATTGGAGTTGCCGCGTCCATAGCGGGATCATCACAAACGAGAATGCCAGACACGCCCGCATGCCGCTAACATCCTGCGGCGGCGCCCGATTCGATCGCTTAGATAGCACGAGAGCGCGGCGAACCCGATGTACGCTAGCCCGCTCAGCATGCCGACGGACAAGATGAGGTTGCGCGAATACCCCAGGTGCGATTCGGCGGAAGTCTCGAAATAGGTGCTAGCTAAGTAGAAGAAGCTGAAGGCGCTGACGACGCTGCCTGCCTTCATGTGTCCGCGACCGACGGGCTGGTTAGGGCGTCGCATATCGCGAGCACAACATCGGCGATGTCCGCCGCCAAACCGATGGAAGCCGTCAACCCAGTGAACGGCAGCTTCGCCCACGTCGTCTCAAGGTTAGGGACTGTCTGCCATGGACTCGGGCGGCCTGACCTGTGTTAGCTGACGACGGATTTGCGGAGGGACGGCGAAACCGTGCTTGGGTTTTCATTGGCGCCGACGGTGGGAACTGTGCTGGCGCAAAGCGAAAACACCGATGGGGACACCGTCGACGAAGAAACCTTCACCAAACCCTGCGAAGCCGCGGCTCCGCCTGACAGGCGGAGCATGAGATCCCGGCCCTTGGTACCGCCGGCGTCGGACCCGGGAGGTGGTTAGCGTGAGCAGGTTTACCGAGAAGATGTTCCGCAACGCCCGGGACAGTACTAAGGGGATAGTGACCGGGGAGCCGCACCACCCTGTCCGACACTCTTGGGGACAGGTTCACGAGCGTGCGCGGCGAGTAGCCGGTGGACTGGCCGCTGATGGGTTTGGCCACGGCGACGCGGTCGGAGTACTGGCCGGCGCCCCTGTGGAGATTGCTCCCACCGCCCAAGGCCTGTGGATGCGCGGGGCGAGCCTAACCATGCTGCACCAGCCGACGCCGCGCACCGACCTGGCATCGTGGGCGGCAGATACCACCACCCTTATCGACATGATCCAAGCCAAGGCCGTCGTCGTCTCCGACCCGTTTTTGGCGGTCGTGCCGGTGCTCGAGGAGCGCGGCATCAAGGTGGTGACCATCGCAGAGCTGCTGGCATCTGACCCGAGCGACCCGATCGACACCGGCGAGGACGACCTGGCGCTGCTGCAGCTGACGTCAGGTTCCACCGGCTTTCCCAAAGCCGTCCAGATCACGCACCGCAATCTGTACTCGAATGCAGAGTCAATGTTCGTTGGCGCCAGGTACGACGTCGAGAAAGATGTGATGGTCAGCTGGCTGCCGCTGTTCCATGATATGGGCATGATCGGCTTTCTGACCGTGCCGATGTACTTCGGGGCCGAGCTGGTCAAGATTACGCCGATGGACTTCCTGCGGGACATGCTGTTGTGGGCCAAGCTGATCGATAAGTACAAGGGCACGATGACGGCGGCCCCCAACTTCGCGTACGCGCTGTTCGCCAAGCGGCTGCGTAAGCAGGCCAAGCCGGGCCAGTTCGATTTGTCCACATTGCGGTTCGCGCTGTCGGGTGCCGAGCCGGTGCAACCAACTGATGTCGAGGATCTCGTCGATGCGGGGAGGCCGTTCGGGCTGAAGCCGAAGGCCATCCTGCCGGCCTACGGAATGGCGGAAACCACGTTGGCGGTGTCGTTCTCGCCTTGTGATGCGGGATTGATCGTCGATGAAGTTGACGCCGACCTGCTGTGTGGGCTACGTCGGGCGGTGCCGGCCACCAAGGGCAATATCCGCCGGCTCGCCTCGCTGGGGCCACCGCTGGGCGGTCTGGAAATCCGCATCGTGGACGAGGACAACAATGTGCTGCCGACCCGATGTGTGGGGGTGATCGAGCTGCGCGGTGAGTCGCTGACGCCGGGCTACCTCACGCTGGGCGGGCTCATTCGGGCTCAGGATGAGCAGGGTTGGTATCACACCGGTGACCTTGGTTATCGGATGGAGAACGGCCACGTCGTGGTGTGCGGTCGAGTCGAGGACGTTGTCATCATGGCGGGCCGCAATATCTACCCTACTGACATCGAGCGGGCCGCGGGTCGGGTCGAAGGTGTCCGGCCGGGTGGCGCGGTGGCCGTGCGCCTCGACGCTGGACACTCGCGGGAGACGTTCGCGGTCGCAGTCGAATCCAACGCGTTCGAAGATCCCGCCGAGGTGCGTCGCATAGAGCATCAGGTGGCGCACGAAGTTCTTACCGAGGTTGATGTGCGCCCACGCAACGTCGTGGTGCTTGGCCCGGGGATGATTCCCAAGACACCGTCGGGCAAGCTGCGGCGAGCCAGTTCTGACACCCTTGTCACATAGTGTGTGCGTGAACTACTTGCCGCAGATACGGTTCCACTACCCCTCGATGCAACGGGTTTGGACCGCCCTCGCGAATTTCGGAGATTTAATTGCGAGCCAAACTGGCCAGCGCGATCTGCGGGCTTCCTGGGAACCAGGCCGGATGCCTGCGCAGCTCGAGGGTGATCGTCGGGCTGGCGTAGCGGGCCAATGCCCGCAGCGCCGAGGGGCTATAGGTACGCAACGAGCTGATGAATGCGTCGTGCCAGTAGGGAACCACCATCGCCAACGGCAGTATCAACGCCAGGTCTAGCAGGTGCAGAGCAGGCCGCATCCGTGAAATGTCGATGATCAACAGTTTGTCGGCGACCCGAGTGCCTTCCGCGAACACTCGGGCGGCCAGCCGCGGTGACAGGTGGTGCAAGGAGTTCGCGAACACGGCGAGGTCGTAGCACCCATCGGGAGCGTCAATGGCGGCGGCGTCCATCTCGCGGACAACCGCGCGCGGGTGTCTGCCCAGGTCACCGCCGGCGATGGCGGCCACCGACGTGGGGTCGATGTCGGTGACCGCCACCTGGACTGTGGGATGCAACTTCAACAGCGCGCGTGAGAGCTCGCCGTGGCCGGCGCCGAGTTCCAGGACCTGGGGATCAGGTACGTCAGCCACCACGCTGAGCGCGATGCGCGCGCAGGTTTTGTGCCAACCGGACATCCTTCCGGTGCGCTCGAGAGCGCGTACCACTCGGCGTTTCAGATCAGCGACGTCATCGCGGTCCAGGTACTCCAGACGATCGGTTTGCAACCGCCGGTCCAACCACGACGCGTCCGGTCCGGCGCGCGGCATGGTGTCGATGTCGAAGATCTCGGTGGTCATGTCGTTTACACGCATGCCGGAACAAGAAGGGTCGTGAAGCTTGGCATTCATCGTCACGTCGGTGCTGCAGCTGCCGGAGCCGTCATCAGCGGGTGTGGCGATTCTGGGTCGGCGGTTGGCTGCGACCAACCGCATTAGCAGCGAAGGCCGCAGGAGCCGGGCTGGTGGGTCGACAAAGTGCTGCACACGAAGGATCGCTTCGGCGACCACCGGATCGTTCGCGGCGGCTGCCTGCGCCTTGTCCGTCGGCCAGCTCATTACGCGCCTCAGCTCCCGACGCCAACCACCTCCCGGAGCCACGGTGAAATCACTGAGCCGGTTCGCCCGCCAAACGGGGGCGATCTGCTTGGCTGTCGCCCGGAAGAATCGCCGACTCAGCTCGCCGTCGCGGTCGGCCAAGCAGTTTTGCAGCGCCACGGCCTGCAGCGCGGCCATGGTCATGCCCTGCATGTACACCGGGTTGAAGCTGCAGATTGCGTCGCCCATCACCAGCAGGCCGGGGGGGAATCGGCGCATCTTGTCATAGCGTCTCCAGGTGCTGGCCGGGTAACGCTGCGCAGACATCGCACCCAGCGGCTCGGCAGCCCGCAGTGCAGCGATCAGAGTAGGCGGCGCGAATCGGGCGGCACACTCGATGACGCCGGCCAGGTCCCCGGGCAGTTCGTAGCCCCCCACCCCGAACAAGGTCAGGATCCAGGTGCCGTGCTCATAGGCCACCGCCACCACGCCGGTTGGTCGTTCGGGCAGCGGGCCGACCGAGAAGCCCAATTTTTCGCCGAGCATGCCCGCGGGGATCTGCAGAAATTGGCTGGCGTAGCTCAGATGCACCGGGTAGCGCTGCTCGACCGGTCGCTGGAAGCCGAGTTTGTCAAGGAAGGCCGGGGTGCGCGCGGCGCGGCCCGTCGTATCGACCACCAGCTCGGCATCCAGCACGGTTTCCTCACCCGTGTCGCGGTTGACCACCCGGGCGCCCGTGACCCGGAGGGCACGGTCGGCTATCGGCTCAACGACATCGTGGGCTTCCAGGATTCTCACATTCTCGATGGCGCGCACCCGCCGCCTGACGTGGGACTCCAAAAACGGTCGGCTGGGTTGATATAAGACCAGCGATGCCGGATCCGTGAACTCGCCCGAGAGATGAAGCTCATGTCGGCCGAACCGCACATACACCCGCGATGGCTCATTGTCCAAAACATTGGCTCCCGCAGTGACGAGTTCATCGAGCAGGCCGGGGAACAGCTCGCCCAGAGTTGTTGAGCCGGTGCTGAGTAGCGCATGAAAATGCCGTCCCTGGGGGACGCCTCGACGTTGCTCGGCACCGTCGGGCAGCCGGTCGCGCTCGACGAGCGTGACCGCCTCGTAAGAGTCGGACAGCACTCGAGCAGCCAGCAGCCCGGCCATACTCGCACCGCAGACAACGGCTCGCTGTCCGAGGATGCTCATCGGCACTCCCTCACAAGAACCCGGTGACGGCGCGGTCGATCCGAAGAACGGCACTCCTTTCAACAACTACGAACAGCGTGGCTGCCAGGTTCACGGGATCCGATCGAAACATTCCGGCTGCAGGGACGACGTCAACCGCGCGCCGGTTGTCCCATGGGAGGGCGCCATCTTGCGCGGCGTCAAGTAGCCGCGGTCGCGGCGGCTGCACCGGCGACATGCGCCGGCGGCGTGGTCAGTCGATTGAACCGAATGGCACCCGTGCTCGTGTCTACAGGTGGTTGGGGACCGTAAGTGTCGTCGTCGGCGTGCCCGGACCATGCCGGCGCACTGCTAGCCCAGCATGAGGTCATCGAATGGTTGATCAGGGTTCTGGATTTGAGGCCTTCGAGAAGATGGCCCGGAAACCGTATGCGAGTTCTAACTTCAGCAGGTGCCATCTAGTACGGCTGCTCAAGGACTCCGCTTCACTGACCGGCTTCGGCGAGTCGAACCAGAGCTTTGTCACATGCAAACCACATCCAGGCGTTGGGCAGCCTGCTGGGCTTCGCTGTGCTGTCGCCTCATCGAGCCCGGTCGGTCGATCTGGCCCCTTCGGCACCAGCCTTCGAGTAAGGAGCGTGCGAACCCGCCGGCATGCCGACCCTCACTAGGGAGTTCACCGTCATCATGCTCAACTACGGAACGCAACCAGACACGCTGGGGTCGTTGACCGCCGCTCAACGATCGATATGGGCTGCCCAACAACTCCGGCCCGAAGTCCCTTACAACTTTGCCGCATTTCTGGCGATCCATCACAATGTAGACGCCGACAGGCTCGTGGTGGCCTGTGAATCGGCGGCAACGCGATTCGGCACACCATGTGCGCGGCTATCCCTCGACGGCGGCGAACCCGTCTTCATCGTCGACCGCTCCCTTCCGCAGACGGGGATCACCCAATGCATCGACCTGCGCACCGAGCAAGACCCGGTAACCGCGGCCCGCAGCTGGATGGACAACGACTACCGCCGACCCATCGATCTGGTGCGTGACCGACTCACCAACTTCACGCTGCTGCGGATCAGCGATAATTTGTCGTACTTCTACGTGCGTACACACCACGTTCTGTGTGACGGGTATGGCGGCAACAACTTCGTCCGGCACATCGCGGCGGTCTACTCCGGGTCAGCGCCCGACACCGGCGACGTCGACTTCTCCGAGTTCGCGTTGCTCCGTGAAGCCGACGAGAAGTATCGGCAGTCTTCGCGCAGTCATGCCGATGCCCAGTACTGGCAGAGCATCATGCGCGAGCCTTTGGACGTCACCGACCTGGCAGGGACGCGAAGGTTGGTCCCACCACGCCACCCGCTGGTGCGCGAGCTGGTGTGCGCGCCTCGGCTGCCGGAGACCTCGCATGACCAGTTCGACGTCGCAAGGGTTGTCGCGGCAATGGCCGTGTTCATCGCCAAAACCTCGGGACGGCAGAACGTCTGGCTGTCGCTGCCAGTGTCGGCGCGCACGACCGCGGCGCTGAAAAAATGTGCCGGCATGGTGTCGAATATGGTGCCGCTGCTCATCGACGTCAATGACCGCGACACCATTGGAGCCCTGTCCGATCGGGTCGCCAAGGCCGTGGTCGGCGGGCTGCGGCATCAACAGTTCCGGCGCTGGCCGGACCTCATTGCCGATGCAACTCGTCTCGACATGAACGTCGAGTTTGGCCCGGCGATCAACTTACTTGACTTCGCCGCCCCGCTTCAGTTCGGGTCTTCGGATGCGGCGTATGACGTCTTGACCACCTACCCCATCCAAGATATTGCGGTCAACATCTATCCGCGACTGAGTGAGGGTACGCCGCGCATTCAGTTCACCTGGAATCCGGACCGCTACACCGCCGACGAGATCGCAAGGCACACAACGCGTCTGGAGTTGCTCTTCGACCGCCTTTTCGCGGCGGATGCGTCGTTGCTGGTGGGAGAGGTGTCGGTCCTGGATCGCGGTGAGCGTGACCTGGTGCTGTCGGGGTGGTCTGGCGCTGGGGTGGAGGCGCCGGTGGGGGTGGCGCCGCAGCTGCTGGAGGCAGCGGTTGCGGCCGTTCCGGACGCGGTGGCGGTCATCGACGCTAATCGGGAGGTGTCGTATCGCGAGCTTGATCAGTGGTCGTCGCGGGTAGCGCGGGTGTTGATCGAGGCGGGGGTGGGTCCAGAGCGCGCGGTGGGTTTGGCGATGGATCGGTGTGTGGAGTTGGTGGTGGCGTGGTGGGCGGTGGTCAAGGCCGGCGGGATGTATGCGCCGGTGGAACGGGCCCATCCGGTCGAGCGGATCGCCGCGGTGTTGGACGCCGTGGGTGCGGTGTGTGTGGTCACTTGCGGTGCCGAGGCGGTGGCCGGGGCCGGGACGCGCCCCGTGGTGCGCATCGACGGTCCGGACATCTCCAGGTACTCCGCGGAGACCATTACCGACGCCGATCGGCTAGCGGCGCTGCAAGTCGGCAATACCGCCTATGTGATGTTCACCTCCGGGTCCACCGGCGCGCCAAAAGGGGTGGCGGTCAGCCACGCCGGTCTGGTGGGCCTGGCCGCGGCGCAACGTGAGCTGTTCGGGTTGGGCGCGGACGCGCGGGTGCTGATGGTGGCGGCACCGACCTTTGACGCCTCGGTCTTCGACCTGTTGTGGGCGGCTGGGTCGGGGGCAGCGCTGGTGGTGGCGCCGCGGGATGTGTATGCCGGTGACGCGCTGACGGCGTTACTGCAGGAGCAGCAGGTCAGCGCGGCGGTCTTGACGCCGACGGTGCTGTCGACGTTGGATCGGGCCCGGCTAGACGAGGTGACCACCCTAATCACCACGGGGGAGGCCTGCCCGCCGGAGTTGGTGGCCGCCTGGGCGCCGGGTCGGCGAATGTTCAACGGCTACGGCCCCACCGAGACCACCATCTGCGCCACCTGCAGCACCGCGCAGTCGGCGGGACAGCCGGTCGGCATCGGCGCCCCGATCCCCGGGGTATGTGCGCTGGTGCTCGACGCGCGGCTAAACCCTACCCCCATCGGGGTGGTGGGCGAGCTGTATCTGGGCGGGCCTGCGGTGGCGCACGGCTATGTGGGCCGGGTGGGGCTGACCGCCGAACGGTTCGTGGCCAACCCCAATCAGGGTGCTGGGCAGCGGATGTATCGCACCGGTGACCTGGTGCGCTGGACCGCCGAGGGAGCCCTGGAGTGTTTAGGCCGCGCCGATACCCAGATCAAATTGCGCGGACAGCGCGTCGAACTGGGTGAAGTCGAAAACACCCTGCGGGCCTGCCCGCAGGTCACCCAGGCCGCCGCCACCATGCACCCCAGCACCACCGGCGCCCAACTCATTGCCTACATCTCCCTGAGGCCCACCACCACCGCTGATCTCGACGCCGAAATCGTCGAACAGTGGCAGCACATGAACGATCAGCTGTACGGCGCTGACGCCCCGGTGCCGGGGTTCGGTCTCGATTTTCGGGGATGGAACAGCAGCTACACCGGGGATCCGATTCCCCTCGAGGAAATGATGGCGTGGCGTTCGGCCACCGTGGATCGGATCATGGCCCTCCACCCACGTCGAGTGCTGGAGATCGGCGCAGGCTCGGGGCTGATGTTGTCCCAGATCGCCCCGCACTGTGAGCGCTATGTAGCCACCGACATGTCGACAACAGCGATCGACAACCTGGCCCGCTCCCTGGAGCAGTTCCAGATCCCCTGGCGTGCCCGGGTCCAGCTGTTAGCCCAGCCCGCCCACGTGACCGAGGCCCTGCCTCGCGGCTCCTTCGACACCGTCATTCTCAACTCGGTCATCCAGTACTTCCCAAACGCCGAATATCTGACAGGGGTCATCGACGACGTCGTGCATCTGCTGGCGCCCGGCGGGGCAGCGTTCATAGGCGATGTCCGCAACTACGCCCTGCAGGGCGCGTTCCAAACCGGGGTCGCGCTGACCCGCGCCACCGACCCGTTGGAAGCCGCCGAGATCCGCCAACGAGTCCAGCGCGCCATCGTCAGCGAACCCGAATTACTGCTGGCCCCAGCGTTTTTCACCAGCTATGCTGCCGACCATCCGTCGGTAGCCGGGCTCGACATCCAGGTCAAGCGCGGAGCCGCCGACAACGAACTCAACCGGTACCGCTACGACGTCACCATCTACAAAACCCCTACACCGGTGCGCTCTTTGGCTATTGCGCCCACCTGGGCGTGGACCCAATGTGCCGGCCTGGCAGGGTTGCACAGCCGGTTGATATCCGACTCTCCGGTTACCGTTCGCGTCACCGACATCCCGCGCGCCGGGCTAATCACCGACGTCCGCATCGAAGCCGGGCTGGCGGACGGGCTACCCCTAGCCGACGCACTGGCGCGCGCCACCGCGACCTCCGATACTGCCACCCCCGAAGAACTGCACCGCCTCGGCGAAGCCACCGGTTACCACGTCGCCGTCACCTGGGGCGCGCAGCCCGGCACCCTCGACGCGGTCTTCATCATCCCCACCGACCCGCACGACGGGCACACCCAGGCGCTGACCGACCTCTACCTGGCCGCCGCCGGGGCCCACCGACCCGCCACGTACGCCAATGACCCGCACACCAACACCAAGATCAGCGCGGTGCGTCAGCGGGTGAGCGCCTGGTTGCCCGACTACATGGTGCCGGCGCACCTTGTGGTGCTCGAGGAGTTCCCGTTGACCTCCTCGGGGAAGATCGACCGCAAGGCCCTGCCGGCGCCTGTGTTTGCCACCACCCCCTATAGGGCGCCGCAGATTCAGACCGAAAAAATCGTCGCCGAGGTGTTCGCCGAGGTGTTGGGCCTCAACCGGGTCGGGCTCGATGACGATTTCTTTGTCCTCGGTGGGGATTCGTTGATCGCCACTCGGGTCAGCGCGCGGCTGCAATTGGCGTTGGGCAGGGAAGTGCCCGTTCGGTATTTGTTCGACGCGTCCACCGTCGCGGAGCTCGCGGAGTATCTGCACCGGCATCGTGGCGGGCCTGCCCGCGCCCCGTTGCGGGTGATGGCGCGCCCGGAGCCGATCCCATTGTCGTATGCCCAGCAGCGGTTGTGGTTCCTCAACCGATTCGAGGGCGGGGTTGCGACCTACAACATGCCGACCGCTTTTCGGGTCACTGGGGCGCTGGACGTCGAGGCGCTCGCCGCGGCGCTCGACGATGTTCTAGCTCGCCATGAGTCGCTGCGCACCATATTTCCCGACATTGACGGTGTGCCTTTCCAAGAGGTGTTGTCGGCCCGGCCGGGGATGTGGCACCGCGGCGGCGCGGTGGTGGTGTCCCTGCCAGAACAAGATGTTGCCGGCACTTTGGGGGCGCTCGCGAGGTATCAGTTTGATTTGTCGGCGGAAATCCCGATTCGCGCCCAGATCTATGCGGTGGGGCCCGACCAGCATGTCGTGGGGATTGTATTGCACCACATTGCTTTTGACGGGTGGTCACCGGTTCCGATGGTCCGAGATGTCGGCGAGGCGTATCGGGCGCGGCGGCGGGGTCGGGCGGCGGGGTGGGCGCCGTTGGCGGTGCAGTATGTGGATTACACGTTGTGGCAGCGGCAGTGGTTGGGGGCTGAGTCTGATCCGCAGAGTGTGATCGCTTCTGAGTTGGGGTTTTGGCAGCAGGTGTTGGCGGGGATGCCCGAACGTCTTGAGCTGCCGACCGATCGGCCTTATCCGCTGGTTGCTGATCAGCGTGGCGCCAGTGTGGCAGTGGAGTGGTCGGCGGGGTTGCAGCGCCAGGTTGCCCGGGTGGCGCGGGAGCATAACGCCACCAGTTTCATGGTGGTGCAGGCCGTGTTGGCGGTGCTGTTGTCGAAGATCAGTGCCAGCACTGATGTGGCGGTGGGGTTCGTGGTCGCCGGCCGGGGGGATACGGCCCTAGATGAGTTGGTGGGGTTTTTCGTCAACACCTTGATCCTGCGGGTGGATGTGGCCGGTGATCCGGCCTTCAGTGAGGTGTTGGGCCAGGTGCGGGCGCGCAGTTTGGCGGCGTTTGAACATCAGCACGTGCCCTTTGAGGTGCTGGTGGAGCGGCTCAACCCGGTGCGGTCATTGCGGCATCATCCGCTGGTGCAGGTGTTGTTGGCTTGGCAGAATTTCGCCGGGCACAATGATGCGGCCGCGGGTTTGGTGTTGGAGGGCCTGCAGGTCACGTCCATACCGTTGGACACCCATAGCGCGCGCATGGATGTGGCGTTTTCTCTTGCCGAACGGTTCACCGAGACCGGTGAGCCCGCCGGGATTGGCGGGGCGGTGGAGTTTCGCACCGACGTGTTTGACACCGCCAGCATTCACAGGCTCATCGAGCGCTTCGAGCGGGTGTTGGTGGCGCTGACCGCCGAGCCGACCCGGGCGTTGTCCTCGGTGGATCTGCTCGATGCCGCTGAGCATGCCCGGTTGGCGGCGATCGGGAACCAGGCGGTGTTGACCCGGCCCGCGGCTGCGCCGGTGTCGGTTCCGGTGTTGTTTGCTTCGCAGGTGGCCCGGACCCCGGATGCGGTGGCGGTGGTCTGCGGTGAGGTGTCGTGGAGCTACCGCGAGCTCGATGAGCAGTCCAACCGGTTGGCGCACCTGCTGGCCGGGTGCGGTGTGGGTCGCGGGTGTGTGGTGGGGTTGCTGGTGGAGCGTTCAGCAGCCGCGGTCGCCGCGATCGCGGCGGTGCTGAAAACCGGGGCGGCCTATCTGCCGATCGATGCCGAGGCTCCCCGGGAGCGGATCGGGTTCATGCTCGCCGATGCCGCCCCGGTGGCCGTGCTGAGCACCGCGGATTTGGCCGGCCGCCTCGACGGGTGCGACGTGGCGGTCATCGATGTCCACGATCCCGCAGTGCACAACCAGCCCGCCAACCCGCTACCGGGGCCGGGCCCCGAGGATATTGCGCACCTTATTTACACCTCGGGCACCACCGGGGTGCCCAAAGGGGTGGCGGCCACCCACCACAACATCACCCAACTGTTGGCGTGCTTGGACGCCGGTCTCACCGGCGGGTCGGGGCGGGTGTGGGCGCAGTGTCATTCGCATGCCTTCGACATCTCGGTGTGGGAGATCTGGGGCCCACTGTTACACGGTGGGCGGCTGGTGGTGATCCCGGACGCGGTGACCCGTTCGGCCGCCGAGTTTCATGACGTGCTGGCCGCTGAACACATCAGCGTGTTAACCCAAACCCCCTCGGCGGTGGCGGCGTTATCCCCGCAGGGGTTGGATGCGCTGACCTTGGTGCTCGGCGGTGAGACCTGCCCGGCCCAGGTGGTGGACCGTTGGGCGGGGTCCGGGCGGGTGGTGATCAACGGCTACGGGCCGACCGAAACCACGATGTGTGTGACGCTGGGTCCGCCGTTGGCGCCGGGTTCGGGCACACCGGCGATCGGCGCGCCGCTGTCGGGGGCGGCGCTGTTTGTGCTCGATGGGTCCTTGCGTCCGGTGCCCGTTGGTGTGGTCGGGGAGTTGTATGTGGCCGGCGCCGGGGTCAGCTGTGGGTATTGGCGCCGCCCGCCGTTGACCGCCGCGCGGTTTGTGGCCTGCCCGTTCGGCGGGGCGGGGGCACGGATGTATCGCACCGGGGACCTGGTGCGCTGGCGTGGCGACGGGCAACTCGACTACGTGGGCCGCGCTGATGAGCAGGTCAAGATCCGCGGCTATCGCATCGAGTGCGGTGAAGTCCGGGCCGCCCTAAGCGCACTGGACGGGGTCGACCAGGCCGCCGTCATCGCCCGCGAGGACCGCCCCGGCGACAAACGCCTGATCGGCTATGTCACCGGCACCGCAGACCCGGCCCACCTCCGCGACCAGCTGACTCAGCGGCTACCCGACTACATGATCCCCGCGGCGGTGATGGTGATCGAGGCGCTACCGCTAACGGTCAACGGCAAACTCGACACCCGCGCCCTACCGGCACCGGACTACACCACCGGCGCATACCGGGCCCCCATTACCCCCGTCGAAGAAATCCTGGCCACCATCTACGCCCAAATACTGGGCCTCGACCGAGTCGGCATCGACGACTCCTTCTTCGATTTGGGCGGGGACAGCATCTCGTCGATGCGCCTGATCGCCGCGATCAATGCCGCATTGGATGCCGACCTTTCGGTACGCACCGTGTTCGACGCGCCCACGGTTGCCCGGTTGGCGCCGCGGATCGATGAGGGTTCCAGTCGGCTCCCGCGGTTGGCGGCAGGTGAGCGCCCGGCGGTGGTTCCGTTGTCGTTTGCCCAGAGCCGGTTGTGGTTTATCGACCAGTTGCAGGGGCCCTCGCCGGTCTACAACGTAGCGGCGGCGTTGCGGTTACGTGGTGGGCTTGATGTTGATGCGCTGGGTGCAGCGCTGGCCGATGTGGTGGGCCGCCATGAAAGCCTGCGCACGCTGTTTGTGGCGGTCGGGGGAACACCGCAGCAGGTGGTTATCCCCGTTGAGGGCGCCGATTTCGGGTGGGAGGTGGTTGATGCCAGCGGCTGGTCGCCAAGCCAGCTCAACGAGGCCCTCGACGCCGCGGCACGCTACAGCTTTGATCTGGCCACCGAGATCCCGCTGCGGGCACGGCTTTTCCGCATCACAGCCGACGAGCACGTGCTGGTGATCGTGATGCACCATATCGCTGCGGATGGCTGGTCGCTAAGGCCGTTGGCCGCCGATTTGGGTGTGGCCTATACCGGCCGGTGCGCGGGTCGGGCGCCGGGGTGGGCGCCGTTGGCGGTGCAGTATGTGGATTACACGTTGTGGCAGCGGCAGTGGTTGGGGGCTGAGTCTGATCCGCAGAGTGTGATCGCTTCTGAGTTGGGGTTTTGGCAGCAGGTGTTGGCGGGGATGCCCGAACGTCTTGAGCTGCCGACCGATCGGCCTTATCCGCTGGTTGCTGATCAGCGTGGCGCCAGTGTGGCAGTGGAGTGGTCGGCGGGGTTGCAGCGCCAGGTTGCCCGGGTGGCGCGGGAGCATAACGCCACCAGTTTCATGGTGGTGCAGGCCGTGTTGGCGGTGCTGTTGTCGAAGATCAGTGCCAGCACTGATGTGGCGGTGGGGTTCGTGGTCGCCGGCCGGGGGGATACGGCCCTAGATGAGTTGGTGGGGTTTTTCGTCAACACCTTGATCCTGCGGGTGGATGTGGCCGGTGATCCGGCCTTCAGTGAGGTGTTGGGCCAGGTGCGGGCGCGCAGTTTGGCGGCGTTTGAACATCAGCACGTGCCCTTTGAGGTGCTGGTGGAGCGGCTCAACCCGGTGCGGTCATTGCGGCATCATCCGCTGGTGCAGGTGTTGTTGGCTTGGCAGAATTTCGCCGGGCACAATGATGCGGCCGCGGGTTTGGTGTTGGAGGGCCTGCAGGTCACGTCCATACCGTTGGACACCCATAGCGCGCGCATGGATGTGGCGTTTTCTCTTGCCGAACGGTTCACCGAGACCGGTGAGCCCGCCGGGATTGGCGGGGCGGTGGAGTTTCGCACCGACGTGTTTGACACCGCCAGCATTCACAGGCTCATCGAGCGCTTCGAGCGGGTGTTGGTGGCGCTGACCGCCGAGCCGACCCGGGCGTTGTCCTCGGTGGATCTGCTCGATGCCGCTGAGCATGCCCGGTTGGCGGCGATCGGGAACCAGGCGGTGTTGACCCGGCCCGCGGCTGCGCCGGTGTCGGTTCCGGTGTTGTTTGCTTCGCAGGTGGCCCGGACCCCGGATGCGGTGGCGGTGGTCTGCGGTGAGGTGTCGTGGAGCTACCGCGAGCTCGATGAGCAGTCCAACCGGTTGGCGCACCTGCTGGCCGGGTGCGGTGTGGGTCGCGGGTGTGTGGTGGGGTTGCTGGTGGAGCGTTCAGCAGCCGCGGTCGCCGCGATCGCGGCGGTGCTGAAAACCGGGGCGGCCTATCTGCCGATCGATGCCGAGGCTCCCCGGGAGCGGATCGGGTTCATGCTCGCCGATGCCGCCCCGGTGGCCGTGCTGAGCACCGCGGATTTGGCCGGCCGCCTCGACGGGTGCGACGTGGCGGTCATCGATGTCCACGATCCCGCAGTGCACAACCAGCCCGCCAACCCGCTACCGGGGCCGGGCCCCGAGGATATTGCGCACCTTATTTACACCTCGGGCACCACCGGGGTGCCCAAAGGGGTGGCGGCCACCCACCACAACATCACCCAACTGTTGGCGTGCTTGGACGCCGGTCTCACCGGCGGGTCGGGGCGGGTGTGGGCGCAGTGTCATTCGCATGCCTTCGACATCTCGGTGTGGGAGATCTGGGGCCCACTGTTACACGGTGGGCGGCTGGTGGTGATCCCGGACGCGGTGACCCGTTCGGCCGCCGAGTTTCATGACGTGCTGGCCGCTGAACACATCAGCGTGTTAACCCAAACCCCCTCGGCGGTGGCGGCGTTATCCCCGCAGGGGTTGGATGCGCTGACCTTGGTGCTCGGCGGTGAGACCTGCCCGGCCCAGGTGGTGGACCGTTGGGCGGGGTCCGGGCGGGTGGTGATCAACGGCTACGGGCCGACCGAAACCACGATGTGTGTGACGCTGGGTCCGCCGTTGGCGCCGGGTTCGGGCACACCGGCGATCGGCGCGCCGCTGTCGGGGGCGGCGCTGTTTGTGCTCGATGGGTCCTTGCGTCCGGTGCCCGTTGGTGTGGTCGGGGAGTTGTATGTGGCCGGCGCCGGGGTCAGCTGTGGGTATTGGCGCCGCCCGCCGTTGACCGCCGCGCGGTTTGTGGCCTGCCCGTTCGGCGGGGCGGGGGCACGGATGTATCGCACCGGGGACCTGGTGCGCTGGCGTGGCGACGGGCAACTCGACTACGTGGGCCGCGCTGATGAGCAGGTCAAGATCCGCGGCTATCGCATCGAGTGCGGTGAAGTCCGGGCCGCCCTAAGCGCACTGGACGGGGTCGACCAGGCCGCCGTCATCGCCCGCGAGGACCGCCCCGGCGACAAACGCCTGATCGGCTATGTCACCGGCACCGCAGACCCGGCCCACCTCCGCGACCAGCTGACTCAGCGGCTACCCGACTACATGATCCCCGCGGCGGTGATGGTGATCGAGGCGCTACCGCTAACGGTCAACGGCAAACTCGACACCCGCGCCCTACCGGCACCGGACTACACCACCGGCGCATACCGGGCCCCCACCACCCCCGTCGAAGAAATCCTGGCCACCATCTACGCCCAAATACTGGGCCTCGACCGAGTCGGCATCGACGACTCCTTCTTCGATTTGGGCGGGGACAGCATCTCGTCGATGCAGGTGGTGGCGCGGGCCCGTGCCGCCGGGCTGATGTGCAGACCGCGCGATATTTTCGTCGAGCAGACCGTGGCGCGGCTGGCCCGGGTGGCCTGGGTGGCCGACGATGAGGTCGGCCCGATCGATAATGGTGTCGGGCCGGTGCTGGCGACCCCGATCATGCGCTGGCTGCAAAGTGTTCACGGCCCGGTTGAGCAGTTCAATCTGATGGCGGTTTTGCAGGCTCCCGCGGGAGTCAGCGAGGCCGACGTAACGGTTATGGTGCAGGCTTTGCTAGATCGGCATGCCATGCTGCGGCTCCGCGTCGACGACGACAGCGCCGGAAGTTGGTCGTTACAGGTGCCCGAGGCGGGATCGGTGGATACGGGCGGTTGCCTGCACACGGTAGATGTGCTATCCGATGAGGCGCTGGCGGAGGCGCAATCTCGGCTGAATCCGGCGGCCGGAAGGATGCTCAGCGCGCTGTGGGTTGCTTCCACCGGCCAGTTGGCGCTGATCATAAATCATCTGGCCGTCGACGCGGTGTCCTTTCGGATTTTGCTGGATGACCTTAACACCTCGTGGGCTCAACGCCGTGTGGGCCAGCAGGTGATGTTGCCGCCGACTGGGACGTCGTTTGCCCGGTGGGCGTCGCTGCTAGCTGAGCACGCGCGCTGCCCGGAGGTTGTTGGCCGGGTGGATGCCTGGAGAAAGGTGGCGGCGATCCCTGCCGCGCTGCCCGCGGTGCAGCCCGGGGCGGATACATTTGCCACTGCTGACCACATAGAGGTGTCGCTGGACGTCAATACCACCCACATGCTGCTCGGTGAGGTGCCCGCGGGTTGTCACGCCGGGGTGCACGAGATCCTGTTGATCGGGTTCGCCTTGGCCTGGACGCAGTTTTTGGCCCTCGGTGACACGCCGATCGGCATCGACGTCGAAGGTCACGGACGCCACGAGGAACTGGCTTCTGATGTTGACCTGTCGCGCACGGTGGGATGGTTCACCACGAAATACCCGGTGTCGTTGAAGGTAGGTGGGCTATCTTGGACGCAGGTGGTATCCGGCGAGGCGGCGCTGGGGCCATTGATCAAGGACGCCATCGAGCAACTTCATGGGCTGCCGCACCCCCTGACCTTCGGCGTGCTGCGCTATCTGAACACCGACGTTGAACTGGCCGGGTATGACCCGCCGATCGGGTTCAACTATCTGGGACGCCTGGGTGTACCAGTGCTCGGTGCTTCGACCGATAATGAGATCTGGCGGATCGGCTCTTGGGGTTCGTTGTTCACCGACAGCGGCAACGCCGATCGCCCCATGCCGCTAGCGCACACCGCGGCCGTCAACGCTGTCACCGTCGACACCGACGCCGGCCCGCAACTGCATGCCCAGTGGACGTGGGCGCCCTCGGCCCTGGATCGCGCGCAGGTCACCCGGCTTAGCCGGCTGTGGTTCGACGCCCTGGGCGGTATCTGCGCGCATGTCCGGCACGGTGGGGGCGGGTCGACTCCTCCCGATATCGTGGGCTCGCAGCATAGTGATCACGGTGGTGACATCGAGGCCGAGCGAAAGCCCGGGTTCAAGCGGCACTATGCGGATTACCTGCACCTCGACGACCTCCTAGGGGCCGTCCGACCTTTGGCTGACGGCGCCGACCGCGCCTCTTGGGGCGACGAAAGGTATTTCCTGATCGTCCACCAAACGGCTGAGCTGTGGGTTTCGCAGATCTTCGCTGACTTGGAAGTTGCTCTGGAGTCCGCTCGTCTGGGCGACTTCGACAAGGCGATCGGTCGTGTGAAGCGCGCCAACGCTGTGCTTGAGCTGACGGTGACGACCGTGAGTGCCCTACAACATCTTTCGGTGGATGACTTCCAACAGTTCCGGCCTCGATTAGGGGGAATGAGCGCCGCACAGTCGGCCCAATTCGCGACCTTGCTGTCCGGCGTTCGCTACGCTCCCGTGGCGGCGCTAACGGAGATCGCTGCCGACCGGCGCGACGCCGACAGCAGCAGCCGCCGGCAGAAACTGCTACTAGGCGCGCAGCTCGATGTATTCATCGCCGGCCTCACCCGCTGGCGGCTGATCCACCTAGACGTAGTCAGCCGCTTCATTGGGGACAGCCGCGGCACCGGCGGCACGGTCGGTGTCGGCTACCTGATCGATTGCCTCGATAAGGCTTTCCGGCCATCATAGGACCGGCTGGTTCCCGAGTAGGCGACGAAAGCCTCGCCGACTACCGCCGCCTCGGCGCCTAGGTGGCTCCGCGCGTTGCCGACACGTTCCCGCGCCTGGCCCGGGACATCGTCGAATGTGAGGCCGCGTGACGCTAGTACGCTATGGCGCCCATTCCAGCCAGCACGGCATTCTCAGCCTTCCCGACGGTCCCGGCCCGTGGCCGGTCGCTGTGGTCATCCATGGGGGGTTTTGGCGGACGGCCTACGGCGCCGACCTGACCTCCGATATGGCCGAAGATCTAGCGCAGCACGGCTTCGCTGCCTGGAATCTCGAATACCGCAGGGTGGGCGACGGCCTGGACCATGGAGGCGGTGGTTGGCCGAACACGTGTCTCGACGTTGCTGCCGGTGTCGACCTGCTCGCCGCGATTGGTCAAAACCTGGCAGCCGGTCGCCTCGACCTGTCGCGAGTGGTCGCAATCGGGCACTCCGCGGGAGGTCAGCTGGCCGGCTGGCTGGCCGGTCGAGGGTCGCTGCCCGCCAACGCTCCCGGAGCCTTTCCCCTCGTACCGCTAACCGGCTTCGTCAGTCAGGCAGGAGTATTGAACCTCACGTTGGCGCTGAAGGAGAACCTGGGTGCCGGAGCCATCCGGAACTTCCTGGGCGCCTGGGTGGCCCACCCCAGGGCCTGCTCGCTGGCTTGTCCCAGCGCCCTGCTTCCGATGGGCGTCCCCTCGATATGTGTGCACGGCACGGCCGACGACGACGTGCCACTTAGCCAATCGCAACGCTTCGTCGCTGCGGCGCGACGGGCCGGCGACGACTCCCGGCTGCGGGTGCTCTCCGGCGCCGACCACTACGCACTCATCGATGTGACGTCCCCCGCGTGGGCGGTGTGCCGCACGGCGGTCCTGGATCTGGCGCGCTGACCCTGTGGTCTCGTCATAGGTGGCGGCAGTGAGCGCATATTGGGCCAGTCCGGTCGGGCGCCGGCAGGCACGAGCGCTTCGCCGCACAAATCAGCTGACGCAGGACCCAGTGGCCACCGGTTGGGTAGAGCCGACCTTTTCAGGTGAGACGCCACCTCGTCGGCGGTCAGCACGAAGCCGAGGTCGGCGTCGTCGACAGCCGCCCCGAACACCACACCTAGCACCCGGCCATCGAGGTCGATTAGTGGCCCGTATTCCCTTGTTCCACAACGGTGCCTGCTGTCGTGGACGCGGGTGGACATGTCAACAAGTTCTTAATGATGGCGCCCTGGCCGTCTTCGGCGCACCCAACGACGTGGCCGATCATGCCGACGCGGCGCTGACCGCCGCTGTGGTGATTCATCGTCTAGTCGCCGAGCGATTCGGCGAGAGCTACGCATCGGCATCGGGATCAACACCGGTGTGGTGATCGCCGGAACCATCGGCGGCGGCCTGGAGTTCACACTCATCGGGGACACCGTCAACGTGGCAGCACCCTTCGAGCAACTCACCAAGACCACCGGCGACGCTATCCTGCTCACGCAGCAGTGCGTCGACGCGCTGACGTCTCGACCGCCCGGACTCATCGACCGGGGATCCCGTGCCCTGAAAGGAAAGTCAGCTTCGGTGCAGGTGTTCGGCCACGACCAAGAGTCGGACGTGCGGGCTGGCATCACTAGTTAGCGAGGTGAATTAAACCTCTGCCGCGCCATCATGCGACCCGATACTTTCGCTGCGACTTTCGAGAAACCCACAACAAAAGTTCTGGAAAAGGGATTCGGAGCAACGACGCGGGGGTTCGTCGTTTTCTCTTTGTCAATGTGACACTTCGTTAGCTGGAAGTATCCGCAGGTCGAGGCGCTTGGCGCTTAGTATCCCTGAATGGATCGCTTCTGGCAGTGGGCGTGGGATCGGTACGGGGCGTGGTACTCGCGGGTGAATTACGCAGTCGGCGTCGCCCAGTTCGTTACCGTCTACCTCCTTTCGTCGTTTATGGTTCTTGCTTTCGAACGGTCCGATCGCTACGCGGCGGCAGCCGCTATCACCGTCGGCATGGTGCTGGTGCTGGTGTACGTAATGTTTCTTCCCGGTGTCGGCCAGAGCAGCGTTTTGCAGCGGTGGCAGCCGGTCGCGATGGTGATCGGGAGAGGGCGCTGCACGGCAGCTACGCGTGGACCCGCGCAGTTGTGCCCCGCACGGTTGGGGCACATGTCGTCTTGGCGCCCTTGCTACTCGTCGGGGTGGGCGCGATCGCCGGCGCTAGCGAGTCGCGGCTTGTCCAGTACGCGATCGTAGGTGTTGCCATAGGGATCCCGCTGGCGGTGTTTGGTGTGCATAGCGCGCCGGAGGCGGCGGCGCGGCCAGTCAGAGCTGCCCTCGCTGCTGATACAGGAATCGGTGACTCTCTGCCTCGCTCGCGTCCTAGTCTTGCCACCTGGTCGAGCGCATCCATTCTCGCAGCCACAGCGTGCTTCGGCACGGCAGGCGCTATGTTGGGAACGCTAATCCCTCTGCTCCGCTCGGTTCCCGTGCTCTGCGCGGTGATTGCCTATGGTTTGACGCTTTGGTTCGCCGTGCTGATCAGCGTGCCCGTGTTCTCAATGTCCTTGCGGCCGATACGTGACCTCACCGAAGCGACCGTTCGGGTTGGGGCGGGTAACTACAGCCAGCGCCTGTCAGTTGTTCAGGACGACGACCTTGGAGCCTTGGCGGCGTCATTCAATCGGATGCAGGCGGGTTTGGCTGAGCGGCAACGACTTCAGGCCGCGTTCGGTACCTACGTCGACCCCGCCCTGCCGACACGCTTGCTTGAGCAGGGTGACGATGTGTTCGCCGGTGAGCGCCGTGAGGTGAGGGTGATGTTCGTCGATGTCCGTGACTTCACCCCCTTCGCCGAAGCCAACACTGCTGAGGACACCGTCGCCCGGCTCAACGCCCTGTTCGAGATCGTCGTGCCTGCGGTGGTGGATGCCGGTGGGCATGTCAACTAGTTCCTGGGTGACGGGGCGCTGGCTGTCTTCGGCGCACCCAACGACCTAGTGGACCATGCCGACTCGGCTTTGACTGCTGCAGTGATAATTCACCGCCTTATTGCGGAGCGGTTCGGTGCAGAGCTTCGGATCGGTATCGGGATCAACACCGGTGTGGTGATCGCTGGCACCATCGGCGGCGGCGGGAAGCTGGAGTTCACCCTCATCGGTGACGCCGTCAACGTGGCCGCTCGGGTCGAGCAGCTCACCAAGACCACCGGCGCCGTAATTCTTCTCACCAAACACCGTCGAGACCCTGGCCTCTCAACCGTCCGGACTCATCGACCGGGGATCACATGTCCTGAAGGGAAAGTCGGGCGCCGTAAAGGTTTTCGGTCTCGACGTAGAGATCCTTCGTATGACGGATCTCACGCGCGGTCGAGCAGACTCGGCGCGCCAGTAGCGGTCCTATTTGACCGTCTCGAAAGCGTCGTATCGAAGACGGCCCAGCGATATGGCGCACACCGCTTGACCAGCAGTGACACGATATTGGGGTGGACGACGCTGGCGGCACGCTGACGACGGCGGAATTGTCGTGTGGTTCGTGCGGCGCGGAACTGCCGCCAAACTCGAAGTTCTGCAACCAGTGCGGTGCACCGGTCACAAGAGCCACCAGATGGGCGGGGTACAAGCAGGTGACGGTGCTGTTCGCCGACGTGGTTCATTCGATGGACATCGCCGCGACCGTCGGTCCCGAGCGGCTGCGCGAAATCATGGCCGAACTGGCCGATCGGTGCGCCGCGGTTGTCCAGCGGTATGGCGGCGTGGTGGACAAGTTCACCGGTGATGGGATCATGGCGATGTTCGGCGCAACAGTGGCGCTGGAGGACCACGCCGTGCGGGCGTGCCTGTCGGCGCTCGTGTCGAGTCCACGATGTCGGTGAACAACACTGTCGCGAGCACCCGATCATCGGCCACCTCGGGCTGTTCGCCGGTGAGGAACTCGGCGATCGCCTGGAAAGAATCGCGCCACGGTGGCGTCGGAGGCTCCCGTGCCTGGCTGGTCGAAGAAGATCAGTCGGCCAAGCGATGTCATCGCCTCGACCCACCCGTGTACAGAGGGTAGTTCCGGCATGAGGTCACAGTTGCTGGACAACTGCGGGACGAACACAATGTCGCGCTCGCCCTCGGGAGAGGCGCGGTAGCGACGCGCAAGCCCCCGTTCATCGCATAGCGCGTCTCCGAGAACATTGCGGAAGTGTATGCCGAGGAGGGCATCGGGTTCTCTCGTCGGCGTGGTGGCCGGGGCCAATCAGCCCTGAACTCCACCTCTGGGTCGATGGCGATGCGCCGATGGTTTCATCCGTGGTTTCGCCGGTAGCGCCGGACGGGCACATGGCCCCTGATTTTGACCTCGACTTCGGCTCCCGCCCCAACCTCTTTCACGGTGAACGTGTAAAGATCGCCCAGCGGGCTGATAAGCACATCGCCCACTAGCGCCTCGACGTACCACAGCACGCCCGGCTGGTTGCCAGGGGGATTCATGCCCTGCCCTCTTCGACGTGCCATTTCACGTCCGGGTGGTCAGAAGGGAATTCGATGTTGTCACCACGCGGATCTCCTCAGCGCGAATGGCGTCATAGTCGTGCTCGGTCACTGCGTCACTTCCTGCCTTGTCCTCCCCGGCCCCGCGCCGTGCCACGGGATCAGCGGGGGAGTTTTACCCCGCGAAGGCTAGTCAGCGCCACTCCACCGTGTCGCGCTCGCGGTTGAAGATATGAGAGCCCTTCGCTGGAAGGCGAACAAGGAAAGTTAATGGACGCCACCAACGTCATCGACGAGCAAACCACCATGACCGCTACCTGAGTCCGGCGATCGTCGGTACGAGAAGTGCTACCGCAATGGCGAGACCACACAAGCACCCAGTACCGGCCAGCCAGCGCGCGGGACCTCTGGTCCAGCGACTTGGCGCTCGCCGGGCTCTCCGCGATATCCATCTGTCTCGAAAACGATGGGTTAGGTGAATCTCGAAATTCGGTCTCAAAAGGTCGGTCCGTCAACACGCTCGGAAGTCACAAAGATGCTGGCCTTTTCCGCTGGGTCGCAGGTGCCAGGCGCGTAGTGTCCCGGCATGGATCGCATTTGGCAGTGGGCGTGGAATCGGTTCGGGGCGAGATACACATGGGCAATCTGTGCAATCACGTTCACCGTGATTCTGCCGGCCTACCTCGTTTTGTCTTTTTTTGTTGCCGCTTTCGAGAAGTCGGGTCACTACGTCGAAGCGGCCGCGGTCACCGTTGTCGTAGTGCTGCTGGGGTTGTACATGACCTTTCTTCCCGGCTTGGGTCAGATCCGCCTTGCCGAGAAGTGGGCCGCCGGCCACGAGGTCGATCGGGCGAGGGCACTGGACGCAACCTATGTCTACGCTCGGGGCGCGGTCGCTCGAGGGCTGGGAAGCAACGTTGTTTGGTGCGCGCTGAATTTGGTCGTTGTCGGCGCGATCGCCGGAGGAACCGGGTGGCGGCTAGTCCAGTACGGGATCCTGGGCGGCGCCACCGGGCTGGGCATCCAGTTGATTGCTATTCACAGCTTCATGGAGGCGGCGCTGCGACCAGCCAGGGTCGCCCTCGCCGGGGATACGGGGATCGGGGACTCGCTGCCCCGGTCTCGCCCGACTTTTGCCACGTGGTCCAACCTGTCGGTGCTCGGAGTCACGTTCAACTTCGCCGTCGCAGGCGCCATGCTGGCGGCCGTGTTCGATCGGACCAGTGAGGTCCCCGTGCTTTCCGTTGTGATCGGAGGCGGGCTGGCGCTTGTCTTTGGGATGCCGGTCATTGTTGTTCCTGCGTTCGCACCATCCTTGCGACCAATTCGTGACCTCGCCGAAGGAACTGAACGTGTCACGGCCGGCGATTACAGCCAACGACTGCCGGTGGTGCAAGACGATGACCTTGGTGCGCTGGCGGCGTCCTTTAACCGGATGCAGTCCGGTTTGGCTGAGCGGCAACGCCTTCAGGCAGCGTTTGGGACTTACGTCGACCCGGTCTTGGCGGCTCGGCTACTTGAGCAGGGCGACGATGTGTTCACCGGGGAGCGCCGTGAGGTGACGGTGATGTTCGTCGATGTCCGCGATTTCACCCCGTTCGCGGAGGCGAACGCCGCCGAGGACACTGTCTCCCGGCTGAACGCGCTGTTCGAGATCGTGGTGCCCGCTGTCGTGGACGCCGGTGGGCACGTCAACAAGTTCTTAGGTGACGGCGCTTTGGCGGTCTTCGGCGCTCCGAATGACCTTGAGGATCACGCTGATTCGGCTTTGACTGCCGCCGTGTGGATTCATCGCCTTGTCGCCGAGCGGTTCAGCGGGGAGCTGCGGATTGGTATCGGGATCAATACCGGGGTGGTGATCGCTGGGACCATCGGCGGTGGCGGCAAGCTGGAGTTCACCCTCATCGGTGACACCGTCAACGTCGCAGCACGTGTCGAGCAACTCACCAAAACCACCGGCGACGCTATCCTGCTCACCCAGCAGTGCGTCGACGCCCTGGTGGGTCGACCGCACGGACTTCTCGATCGGGGTCCCCACGCCCTGAAGGGAAAGGCGGCCGCGGTGCAGATCTTCGGCCTTGACCCAATGGCCTCCGCTTTGTGAGACCTAGATAAGGGTGTATTAGTCGAACATTTCTCGATGAGGAGTTGGCTACCCACCTTGGGACTGGCATGGCGTGTGCCGGCGAGATTGACCGCGGTCAAGGTATTGACTTGCAGTCGGGCGCAGGCGTTTTGCTGTCCTCACCGGTCTGTGACAGGTGAGCCAAGTGGATCACCTCTGGTGTGGTCCGGGAATGCACTTGGTCCTGTCGAATCGGGCGTTGAGGCGGAACCTGAGGGACTGACCGAGTCGCGTCCGCGCCTTGCTCAGCCCGTGTGGGCGATGGCGCGAGTCTTGGACAACGCGCTAGCAGGTTAAGCGAGCTATCAGCGGCCAAGGTCCTGGGTGCGTGGCTGGACAAGTTGCGCTCAGGATGGGCACAGTGGGCACCGCGGGCGGTTGGCTGTGGTGCGGGCGAGCGACCGAATACTCCATCAATGCGGGTCTGCGGTGATGATCGTTTCCTTGCCAAATCCGGTCAGTGCCGGTCGTGTCACGCGTTGTACGGTACGGCTCGCCTGTCGACGTGGTGCGGCGTGGGCGGTCTGCACGTTCGCTGAGCGGCGGCGCGATGGCATGATAACCAGTGCGCTGAGGAATAGCGCTCCGGAAACCGCCAGAGGAATAGTCCAGGCACGGCGCACCGCTATCGCAGTGCCGCATCGGTCGACGAAATGGGTCCCACTCGAGTCCGCAATCTGGGCCTGGCTGAAGGCGCTGCGGAGCCCAGTGCCGCAATTGATTCGGAAGCCCCATTGGTCGAAATCACCGAGAAAAACTGGCATCCAAAGTGCGAAGAGACCCGTCATGAGCAGCAAGAGGCCAGCGGCTAGTATCAGCAAGTGCCGAGTGGACATAGTCGCCAGTGCGCTTTTTCTCGGCCTCGCTGATTTTTCACCCACCAGCCAGGAACTTGCATCCATTGCGCGTCCGGTCTCATTGGGTTCCAGGAAGTCCAACCGCGGTGGATAGTGTCGCGGCGACCGGAGATCCAGTGGCGAAATCCTGACTATTGCCCCCCTGGCGGCGACCCATGGGGTAGCGCCATTCTGCGAAGGGGTGGGCCGTAGCGGCATGCCGACGGCGGCTGGGCTTGGAGCGGGGTCGTGGTTGGCGATGACGTCGGGCGCCGGCGAAATCCCAACGTCGCTGTGGGCTGCAACGTGTTCGGAAATCAGTTGTTCTGCAGATGTGTTCGTCCGTGTGGCCGTTATTGCGGACATTCGGGTGCCTCCCTTGATCGAATCGTTTTCGCAGCATCGGTTGATTGCGAGCTGGGGCATGGGCGCCGGTTGTGGCGTAGTCGGTGATTCCTGGGAGCCCTCTGGCCGGCCAAGCTCCACTGTGCACACACCGGCCTGGTGAGCTCCTTCGGCACTCCCGAGGTGAAGACGTCTGCGCATGGCATCGGCGAAAGCCTCCCGACAGATAGATCCGGTCGCCGTCTTGTATGCTACTTATTTCAGAAGTATACAAGTTGATATAAAACTAAGCAAGGTTTTCTGGTAGACTGCTCTCATGTGGACCGTGAAGGGGGATCAGTGACGCGTCGCAGCTACAGCCAGTACTGCGGGCTTGCCCGAGCACTCGACCTGGTGGGCGAGCGATGGATGCTATTGATCGTGCGCGATCTGGCCATCCGCCCCCGACGGTTCGGTGAAATCCTCGACGGCTTACCCGGTTTGGGTACTAGCTTGCTGTCCGAGCGGCTGAAAAACCTCGAGGACGATGAGATCGTCGAGCGGGCTATCAGCGGCAGAGGACGCGGCGGTGTCGTGTATCGCCTCACCGCCCGAGGACAAGCCCTAGCCCGCGCCCTGCAGCCGTTAGCAGCCTGGGGCGCAACGTTTCTGGACCCAACCAAAGGCGACAAGTTTTCGCCGGATTGGCTGTTCTTCGCGGTCCGCTCAGCCTTCCACCCGGAAGCCGCCGCAGGAGTCCATGACTGCTACGAATTTTGCGTGGACAACAAAATTTCGTTCTGGGTCACCATCGACGACGGCGACATCCACATAACCCAGAAACGCCCGAGAAAGCCCGATTTCACCCTCAAAATGGCACTGTCGGACCTCGGAGGCATCGCCTCAGGTCAACTCAACCCCCAATACCTCGTCGAACAAGGGCGAGCAAAGTTCCGCGGCGACGCCCAAGCCGCCGGGCGCGCCCTGGCACTCTTTGGCGCCGGTCGAACTCCACCCCTTCAGTCATCACCGGAACATGCATTGCCCAACAGTGGCGGTGCGCCGGCGAAGGTTTCAAGCAAGCCACTACCACAACCATAGGGAGGTTCGAGATGCCAGTCATTGATATGTACGTCCCCCAGGGCGTCCTGGACGATGAGACCAAGCAAACCCTGCACCGCAACGTCAGCCGCCAAGTGCTAGAGGCCGAAGGCGCAACCTACGACGAATCGCCCTTGGCCCAGGCAATCACCTGGATGCTGATTCACGAAGTGCCCGAGGGTACCTGGTCGGTGGGCAGCCAAGTGCAGTCAAGAGGCGATGAGCCCCGCGTGCTCACCCGGGTAAGCGTGCCGCATGGATCGCTGAATGATGAACGCCGTGCCGATATCGCGAAGCGGGTGAACCGCGAGGTCGTCAATGCACTCGGAGACCAGTTCACCGATCCGACGAAAAGCTTCTGTCTCATTTCTGAGCAGACGTTTAGCGGCGGTGGGACCGTCGTCAGCTTCGCAGAGCTCGTCCAGTGGCTTGGGCTGCCGCACCGGCTGGACCGCCACGAACCAGCGGCGCCAGCCGCCCTTGCTGAGTCTGGCAGCTGATCCCAGGACGTTTGCTGGCAGTCTGAAGTGTGCTGATGCACCTCTACCCTCCAACACCGGCATTAGCGTCGGCCACACCGCGCGGTACTCACGCGCGATGACAGCACGCTTCGGTGCGCCCGTGCCGCTTTCGAGCCGCACGGCGAGGAGCCGCCACCGATAGCAATTCGGAGCGATGGCCTCAATGTCACGCTTGCAGGCGGCGTAGCCTTGCTCGTCCGGCGGCACGGTAGGTCGCGAGGTTGATCGCGTTGTCGACCGGGGGCGATGCGCGATCGACCACACGTCGGATGACGGTCTCAATAGCGCGCAACTCATCCATGGTGAGATTCTCGAGCGGCATAGTCATCATGGAGATCTCGAGAAAGCACACGAGTTTCTCACGCTCGACAGAATTTGAAGTCGTCATGGCTGTTGATTCCTTTTAGCCGGGGCTAGCGTTACCGACAGTCATTTCACACACAACTTGAACCGGTGGCACACAACGTCGCTTACTCACCGTTTTCGAGAGAGCCACGAACGTGCCGATCCTGTTTGCCCGATTCTGATGTCGAGAATCATTGCGATTCAACGACTGTCCACTCAACACAAGGATCCGAACATTGCCAGCCATGATGATCTACGTCAGGAGAGGGTATGTCTATCCCGCCGAACCCTGCGGCGGTCCAGCCTTTGGCTCGTCCCTGTTTCGCCAGCGGCGTTGAAAGTGGCACTGCCACAACGGATTTCGCGCACAAAAATGCATTGATACGCAAGGACTTTGAACGCAATGGCAGCTAAGCACGGAACTGCGAACCGCTATAACCAAGGGTGTCGCTGTGATGCCTGCAGGGATTCGCACCGCCGCCGAGCAGCGGATTACCGCCAGCGGCGGCTCACTGGCGAGCTTCTATGTGTGGCAGATGTGCCACACCTTGTAACACCGAGCGGTCCCGGCCCGTCGAGTCGGCGGTGCAGTCCGAACTCGATGGACTGACCGCCGACCGTCCTGGCCTGGTGCAGGCCGCTTACGCGTTGGCGCGCATCTTGGACAGCCAGAAGGCGCTGTCCAGCCAGCCGCCCGCCGCGAAGGTGCTAATCGCGTTGCTAGACAGGTTGCATGAGGCAGCCGCGCCTAGGCCGTCGTGGGCAGCTCGCGTCGGTGCGGCGACTAACCGAGAAGGGCGGCGCCTGAGCGCTGACGGCGGCCCAGTGTGTCGATCGTCCAAGCGGGTATGGGGACGCTAGGCGGCGCGGCGGGGCCTGTCACTGGCGACGTAGCATTCCCTGGTGAGTTTTGTCGTTCCGCCAGAGGCTTACGCCCGCTTCATGGGCCGATATGCCCAACCTCTCGCCGAGGTCTTTGTGGCATTTGTCGGGGTGGGCGTGGGCGATAAGGTGCTCGACGTTGGTTGTGGGCCCGGCGCACTGACGGCGCAATTGCTGTCGCTCGGAGCCGAGGTCGCTGCTATCGATCCTTCGCCGCCGTTCATCAACGCGATCGGTGCACGCTTCCCAGACATGGACGTGCGTCGAGGTACGGCAGAGGAATTACCCTATGAGACTGGCGCTTTCGACGCCGTTCTCGCGCAATTGGTGGTGCCCTTTATGACGGACCCGGTGGTCGGCCTCAGACAGATGGACCGGGTGACTCGGAGTGACGGTGTCATCGCGGCATGCGTGTGGGACGGGCCGACCGGCGCATTGGCGCCGTTCTGGGATGCCGTTCATGTAATCGACCCTGAAGCTGAGGATGAAACGCTACTCGCCGGGGCGCGCAGGGGGCACCTGGCTGAACTATTCGAGACAGCTGGCCTGCCGGACGTCGAAGAAGAAGCTATTACGGTCGACGTTGTGCATCCGACCTTCGAAGAATGGTGGGAGCCGTATACATACGGTGTCGGTCCCGCTGGTGACTACGTTCAGCAACTCAATGACAATAATCGCGCACGTCTCGAATCAGTGGCTCGCGAACGTCTGGGTCGGGGGCCGTTCACCATAACCGCTACCGCGTGGGCCGCCCGTCATGCCCGGCGCCCATCACTCTCGCTACCCGGTTGAGCACGGCTCGACGCCAACTGGCGGGTGAAGGGTCGCGGCGCAAGGGAATTTGTCACTTGCATGGACTCGGCGAGTCTTTGCGACCGCTAACGCAACCGGCAGATTTCAGCATCCGGCTGCGGACTTTATGGCTATCGTCCAGCACGCAGAGAAACTTTGGCCATGGTCGCACCAACCCCTTCGAGCCCCTTCTCGGCGCCGAAGATATGAAGATTGCCTTAAGTATCGGCAATCCCAGCCACGATGTTTCCAATTCCGCTACGCTTTGGGCCCGATCGGTATCTACCGGGTAGTTGAGATGAAATCGGGGGACAACTATGAAATATCTGGTTCAGTGGCATCTATCGGAGCCGTCCGCTGTGCGGTCTGCGGCTAAGAGATTCCTTCAGACTGGCGGCAAGCCTCCCGAGGGCGTCGAGTTAGTAGGTCGTTGGTTCGGCACGAACGGCAAGGGCTGTCTTGTGGTGGAGGCCTCGGACCCCAAGCAGGTGTTGGAGCTCGTGACCGAGTGGTCAGAGTTCATGCAGATCGAGGCCACCCCGGCGATCGCAGACCAGGAAGCGGGAGAAGTCCTCGGCAAGCTGTTCGGATAACGCCTTTGCTGATCTTTCGATCCGCGAGCTGTCAGAGCACGGGCGGTAATTTCCTTGGCGCGGTCGTCCCGCATTTAGGGGACAAATCCGGGGAGTTCCGGTTCCGGCTGAAGGCGGCCGGGGCAGATCATCGCCACCGGCGCGGGTCAATTCGCCAAAGGCTTGCGTCGAGACGGGAATGAGTTGGTCAAGGCTCACGCACCGGGCGCCGCAGCGGTCGACAACACTACGTAGCGGGGATGACGACCGTTCCGCCCGCCGCCAAAACCCGCCGCTATGGAGAAGCGACCGCGAAGAGGCGCCACTCGCCAGGCACACCCTTGAGTTGGTGCGTGCCACGTTCCTCAAATTCAAGTCGTGACCCGATCACCAGGTCGCGCAGCGTGCTTGACACGAGCACCTCGTTCGGCCCCGCCAGCGCGCTCACCCGCGCGCCGATGTGCACGCCGATCCCTCCGATGTCATCGCCGCGCACCTGGCACTCTCCGGTGTGCAACCCCGCGCGGACCTGGATGCCGAGCGCCTGCACCGCGTCACGGATTGCCATGGCGCAGCGGATCGCTCGCTGCGGGCCGTCGAACATCGCAAGGAAACCGTCTCCCGATGTGTTCACCTCGCGGCCTCGGAAGCGGTTCAGTTGTACGCGCACGATGGCATCGTGTGCGTCGAGCAGAGCATGCCAGTCGCAGTCTCCCATCTCCGCGGCGCGGCGCGTCGTATCCACGATGTCGGTGAAAAGTACGGTGGCGAGGACGCGATCATCTGCCACATCGGCCTGCTCACCGGTGAGAAACTCGGCGATCTCACGAAAGGAATCACGCCACGGTTCGACGAAGTGATACGCGTTGCGGCCTGGCGGCTCAACATATTTCGCGCCCGAGATGTGATCAGCGATGTGCCTGCCCTTCGCGGGCGGGGGTAAGGAGGTCGTCGGTGTGGTGGACGACGAGGGTTGGCGCGCGGACTATCGGAAGGACCGCCCGCACGTCGACGTCGGAGATAAGAGTGAACATGAAGGCGACCGTTCGCGGGCTTGCCGCCAAGCGGTCGTGTCGTGCCCACGTCGTCCTGATCTCCTCGTTCCACGGCATGTCCGGATTGATCAGACGTGGAGCTTCCCGCTGCCCCACGTGCGGACCATCAAAGCTTTGGTTCCGTCTTGAGCGTTGGAGGTGCCGCTCGCATCTGCGTAACCTTCGAGCACGACTAGCGCGGTGGTGCGAGACGGGGGAGTCGCCGCGAACAGGGCAGCGGCCCCGCGAACGCGGGGCCGGACGCAAGGAGAATTGCTTCGCGACTCCCAAGGTCATCTAGCACCGCCGTGATGCTGTCGGCCCATTGCTCCAAGGTGGGCAGCTCACCCAGTGTGACGGGATCGGACGCTCCCGTGCCGGGCTGACCGAAGAAGATCAGCTGACCGAGCGACGTCATCGCTTCCACCCAGCCCTGGATCGATGGCAGCTCGGCTAGGTGCTCGCAGCAGGTGTCCCAGTAGGGGACGAAAACCATATCGCGCTCACCCTCAGCCGACGCGCGATAGGCGACGCGCAAGTTTCCATTCATCGCATAGCGCGTCTCTGAAAACATTGCGGAAGTGTATGCCGACGAGCGGGTCGAATTGCCGCCAATGCTTTCCGTATATCCACACGTAGTTTCTGATGTCGACGTTTAATCTCCGTGCATGGATCGCATCTGGCAGTGGGCGTGGGATCGGTACGGGGCGAGGTATTCGTGGGTGGTTTATGGAATCACCTTTGCGCTGCTTCTGCCCACCTACCTCCTGTGGTCGTGGGTTGTTGTTACCTACGAGAAGTCGGGTCAATACGGCGAAGCGATAGTCATCACCGTTGTCGCCGTGTTGGTGTTGGTGTACGTGTTGGTTCTACCGGGCTCCGGCTCGTTCCGCCTGATCGAGCGATGGGCTGGTGGCCACGAGATCCACAGCGCAATGACCCTAGAAGCTACCTACGCCTGGGCGCGCGTAACGGTCGTTCGAGCACTGGTCGGTAATCCCGCGTGCGTTGCTCTTCTTTTCCTGCTTGTCGGAGCGATTGCCGGAGCGGGAGAGTCTAGGCTGATCCAGTACGGAGTTCTTGGCGGCGCGGTCGGACTTAGCTCGTCGCTAATGTCCATGCACAGTTACGTAGAGACGGCGTTGCGTCCAGCCAGAGTTGCGATGGCCGGTGACACAGCGATCGGAGATGGGCTACCGCGCGCTCGACCCACTTTTGTTACTTGGTCGAACATTTCGGTGCTCGCCGAGATTTTTGTTTTTTCTGTCGCCAGCGCGATGCTGGCCGCGGTGTTCAAGGAGGCGCGCGAAGTGCCGTTTCTGGCGCTGGCGATCGGCTTTGGGCTGACGGCATGCTACGCGGTGCCAATCGCGGTCGTCGCCATGCTTTCACCGTCCCTGCGTCCCATTCGCGACCTCGCCGAAGGAACCGAGCGAGTTGCCGCTGGTGACTACAGTCGGCGTCTGCCGGTGGTTCAAGACGATGACCTCGGTGCACTGGCGGCGTCGTTCAACAGGATGCAGGCGGGTTTGGCCGAGCGGCAACGACTCCAGGCCGCGTTCGGGACCTACGTCGACCCGGTCTTGGCGGCACGCTTGCTTGAGCAGGGTGACGATGTCTTCACCGGCGAGCGCCGTGAGGTTACGGTCATGTTCGTCGACGTCCGCGACTTCACCCCGTACGCCGAAGCGAATACCGCCGAGGACACCGTCGCCCGCCTCAACGCGCTGTTCGAGATCGTGGTGCCCGCCGTCGTGGACGCCGGTGGGCACGTCAACAAGTTCCTTGGCGACGGCGCACTGGCAGTCTTCGGCGCACCGAACGACCTTGCCGATCACGCGGATGCGGCGCTGAACGCCGCCGTGATGATCCACCGTCTCGTCACCGAGCGGTTCGGCCTAGAGCTTCGGATCGGCATCGGCATCAATACCGGTACGGTCATCGCCGGAACCATCGGAGGCGGCAGCAAGCTGGAGTTCACCTTGATCGGCGACACGGTCAACGTCGCCGCGCGAGTCGAGCAGCTCACCAAGACCACCGGCGACACGATCCTTGTCACCGGGCAATCCGTTGACGCCCTGACTGCTCGATCACCCGGACTCGCCGACCGGGGATCGCATGCGCTGAAAGGGAAGTCAGCCGAGGTGCAGGTCTTCGGTGTCGACCTGGAGAGCCAGCTTTCGAGTTAGACGTAACCGACAGCTCGAATCACACCTGGCCGGAAACCTCTCACTTGTCGCCGCCGCGCAAGGCGAAGTTCTAGACGCGCTCGAGCTCCTCGCAGGGGCGATTCGCAACCACTGCGACTCAGGCAGCTTCTCACTCATGTTGACCCCGTTGGCAATTCTTGGCACCGTGCTCGACCGGCTCGGACGCTATAAACCTGCCGCGACCATCTGCGGTTTCGCCGACACGCCCTTCACCCGCAGCACCTCCCCTGAGATGCACGACCTCATCGCCCACCTGCGCCATGTCCTGGGCGACCGGACCTACGAATCGTTAGCCCGCCAGGGCGAAACGATGACCCCGGGTGCTACAGCGGCGTACGCCTGCGACCAAATCGACCAGGCCCGAGCGGAACTGAACGCTGTCTTGAAATAGACCGCTTTTGAGACAGCCGTCAGCGCGTGGTTGGCGGTCCCATCCGCCAGTTCGCAGAGTCTCGAAAATCCGTCTCAAACAGTGCGTCTCAAAAGACAGTCTCAGTATGAGCCCAGCGACGGGGGAGTCCTTCGACTCGTACTGTCGTCGTCCTGCCGCAGCGAATGTCGTGGGTATGCGCCCACGCACACGCGACGGTTGTTGTTGAGGAGGTTTCTTCACCCCAGAGCCGGGACGACGGGGAAACGTGTCGCGGTCGGTCACCGACGTCTTCGACGTGCTCCACACCAGCCCGCCAATGCCGCCACTTGCGCGTGGGTCAGATTCCCGCGCGGCCGAAGCCTAGAATCGGTGCGCGTGAGTCAACCGGTCTCGTCCAATAGCGTCGGCGTCGCTTCGGTGCTGCTGGGTGCGATCGCGCTGATCACTAGCTGGCTGGTGATCGGGATGGTCTTTGGTGTCGCGGCGGTGATCGCCGGTTTGGTTGCTCGGAAGCGTGCGCAAACCGACGGCAACAAGCCCGCAACCGCTGGCATCGCATTGGGAATGATGTCGATCGCGGCGGGACTTGTCGCCGTCGGCTACTACTACTGGCTCAGCGCCCACCAGTTAGACCACTACCACGAGTGCTTTATCAACGGAACCTATCGGCACTGCTGACAGCGCGTCGCCCAGCGCGTCAACCTCATCGGCCGCAGCCATCAGCGCTCTGTGCCTTGCGACATCGCGTCGGCCGCCGCTACTAGGGGCAGGTCACATCCAGCTCGAACTTCTTGCTGACATGGACCCCCTGCTCCTGCATCGTCCTCGTCGCGCCCGTCGCTGTACCACTGATCTTGTACGTTTTGCCGTCCTTCGTGACCGCCGGAGCCGGTTCTGTAGTCCCCCACTTCTGCCAACTGAGCTGGACGCCGTCGAAGGTGCCGAGTAAGTAGGAGTTCACCTCGGGAGGGTCGCCTTGATTCAGCCGGGCATACGTTTCCGCACTCCCGATCACGAACTCAGCTCCATCAGGTCTGCAACGAACGTTCGAATGGTCGATATTCTGCTCCTGGCTTTCGATCAAAAGTTTGATTTTCCCGGAGTCGCCACAAGCTGCCACAAATGCGACCGCAATCGCCGCGCCGCCGATGGCGAGCACTACTCCACGCTTCACTGACCACTCTCCGTTTCGTCATGGTCCGTCGCCACGGGTGGACCGTCCCCCGAGAGCAGTAATACCTCAGTGTCCGACGTCAGAATCTGTTGTCTCGTTCGCATCAAGTAGGTCAGGGGTTCAAATCCCTTAGCTCCACCGAGTTTGAGCAGGTCAGGGCCGCGAAACCCGTATTTCGGGCCCGTCGTATTCTCCCGGTGCCTTTCACGGCCATCGCGAAAAGAGTAGAGTTCCGTTAAGGAACTCACCTCCGTAGCAGCACCTGAGGAAGAGCGGTGGATTACGCATCGGCTGCCCACGGTTCACGCGAAGCATCAGCCTTCGACGGTCGTTGCCCGGCCGGGTGCGGGAAAGGAGAACCATGACACACCAATGGATCGAAGGTTGTGCGGTCGTACGGATCATGTTCCGCGACGGTCTGGTGGTGAATCTCGACGACGACAACGAGCTGGTGATCAGGGTGCCGATGCGCCTGACCCTGCCGCCCGTCGGCGCCTACCCCACCGAAGTCGTGCCCATCGACCCGATGGCCACTCGCGATGAAGAGCGTCCCTTGTTCGATATCTCGGGGACCACATGCACCAGCGCCTTGTGGAACGACGCCGGCGATCTCCACGTCGAATTCTCCGACGGCCACCGAATCGACGTGCCGCACGACGAGCACGTCACCGCTTGGGAGCTGTACAGCAAGTACCACGGATACGTGGCGAGTCTGCCACATGGAAAGGTTCGCGTGCTTCGGCACGACCTTCTCGACGAAAAATGACGGCTTCCGTTGTCGCCGTGCACATCTCGTCAGCGCGGGTAAGCGACCGAAGCCCGCAGAAGTCCGTTCACTAAAGCGACTATGGTGTAACGACTATGCAGCGGACTTCCTTTGCGGCCATGGCCTGTTCTATCGCCCGCAGCCTCGATGTCATCGGTGAGCCCTGGACGCCGCTGATCATTCGTGACATGTGGCTCGGCCGACACAGATTCGACGACATCCAGCGCAACCTGAACATCTCGCGCAAGGTGCTTACCGACCGACTGAAGACCCTGGTCGACGTAGGAGTGGTTGAGCGTACGTCGTACCAGCGCGATCCCGAGCGATACGAATATCGGCTCACCGACAAGGGGCAGGAGCTGATGGACGTGCTACTGGCCTTGATGGCGTGGGGAGATCGCTGGGTTTCGAGTGACGGAGAGCCAATGCTGATCCGCCACAAATCATGTGGAAAGCACACCCAGGCCGCGATCAGGTGTTCCGTTTGCGGCGAGCCGCTTCGCGCCGACGACACCGGGATCGCCCCCGGACCGGGCGCACGACAAGGTTGGGGAACTCCTTGGGCAGACCTTCCCGGCACGCAACGCTAGGCCTCGTCGACGAGTAAGGCTCTGGGTACACGAGGCACAAGTCGCCCAGGTCTACCCTCGAAAGACACAAGAAAGGCACGCAATGCTCGCAGCGTTCGGATTCGAAACCCTCGGCGTAGTCGTCGGGGACATGTATTTCGTCGACCCGGCTCCGCTCGAGGGTCAGGAAACACCGGAACGGGGGGTCAGGCTCGAACTCCGTCTCATCGACCGCGACGAGCCCCAGGGGTCGATCTACGCCGGCATCCCGATCGCCTTCGGCCGCCCGGTGTGGCGGGTCGACCTTTTCGGGTCAACGGAGAGCCCTCCCGGAACGCTGGACCGGGCCCATCACCATCCGCGTTTCAACGGTTGGGAACCCGGACGCCGACACTTCGTCGACGAGCTGTCCGCCGATCCGCTCACCTGGCTGGCCGGTCAACTGGCCGACCCGGCGGCCGTGCTTACGCGGGCGGGCGTGGATCCCGATGAGGTCAGCGAAGCCGACAAGATCGGAATCGCCGCGACAGCCCCGGAGATCGTCGCCGTCGTGAAAAGGATGCTCGACGGCGTGCGGGACGGTACATTGGCACCTGCTCCCGCCGAACCCGTTGCCGCGGCCCGCACCGGATGGCTCTGAGGACGAAGTCCGTCAGGTGCGGGTTACATCCAAGTCGGCCCGCGCAATCGGGACCCCGCAATGCGAGCACGACACAACTGCGCGCAACCGATGCCCACAGACTTTGTGGTCGAGCATTATCGGGGGATCATCGTCGGCTAGCCAGCGGTCGCCCCACATGAGCATGGCCAACGGCACTGGATAGAGATCGAGGCCCTTGGCGGTGAGTTCGTACGTGTGGCGTGCCCCGGCCGTCGCAGAACGAGCCAGCACGCCCAGCTCAGCTAGTCGAAATAGCCTGTGCGACAGAATGTTCGACGAAATCGAGAGTCGGCGTTGGAAGTCGTCGAAGCGATGCGTCCCAAAGAAACACTCCTGGATGATCAGCGCACTCCACAAGTCACCGATGACTTGCAGCGTGCGGGCGATTGAGCATGGCCGGTTGCGCTCGAGGAGATCCAGGCCGGGCATCCGGTTACGACGCAGCAGACCGTCGGGCCGGCGCATGGGCTCGGGTGTGCGGTCGAACGCCACGTCGCGCGCCAACACCGGCTTCCCGCACTGCGCGCAGGCCAGTTGCGCATGCATCTGTCGACCGCAGTCGAGATGAGTGACCTGGACGGGTGGCAATTTGGTCTTGCCGCACCACTGGTCGCCCCAGTGCATTGCGGTCAACAAGCAACCGATGAAGTCATCGCCGCGTTCGGTCGGCAGATAGTGACCGCCATGGCGGTCCAGCACCTGGGAAACAACTAGCTGGTCGAGCCGGGCGGCCAGCGTCGACCGAGCGATTCCGAGGCGCGATTGGAACTCGTCAAAACGAGTCACACCTTCGAAGAGCACTTCGCGCAGCACCATCCACGACCACGCATCCCCGATAGCGCCGACGGCACGGAACACCGAGCAATCGCGCTCCAACCGCACCCGCTGCACGCTCGAATTCTACCCAAACGCTTGCATAACAAGACTAACTCTGGTTTAGTCTCGCTATGCAAGCTAAATCCGAAATCACGTCGCAGGACTACGAAAAGTTGATCTTCGACCGGCGCGAATCGATCACCACGATCACGTTCAACAGGCCCGAGGTGCACAACGCGCTTGATCGAGCGCTCTCCGACGAACTCAACAGAGCCGTGCGCCAAGTCCGGGACGACCGCGAGTGCGCAGTCCTGATCCTGCGCGGCGCCGGCGATACGTTCTGCGCCGGCGACGACATCACCGAGTTCAACAGCTGGACTCCCGAGGATCCCTACTGGCAGGTGCGCAAATACCAGGAGACCGTTCAGATCATCGAGGACCTCACGCCGATCACCATCGCCGCCGTTGACGGCGTATGCACCGGCGGCGGTCTTGAACTGACGCTGGTGTGTGACTTCGTGATCGCCACGGACCGTTCTCGGTGGGGCATGCCTGAGATCGATTGGGACATCACTCCGGGGTGGGGAGGCACGTCGCGGCTGGCGCGAATTGCCGGTCGTCGCAAAGCAAAAGAATGGAACCTGCTGGGCGCACTCTTCACCGCGGAAACCGCCGAGCGCTACGACCTGGTGAATCGGGTCTGTTCGGCCGAAGACCTGGAGAGTGAAGTGAGCGCGCTGACGGAGGTGATTCTCACCAAGCATCCGGTCACCACCCGACGGACGAAGTTCATCCTGAACCACGGTGCGGACATACACATCTCTGGTGCGTTGGCTTTCGAGGTCCCCATCATGCCGTTTCCCTTTGAGAGACAGGGCATTCAGGACTTCACGGACAAGCGCGCACGCGAGGAACGTCGCCGTCTGTCCAAGAACTTTTGGCAGGACCGCTGAGCTACCGGGAATGTCGCCTCGCGGCTATTCGACAACGAGACAATAGCCTGACCGAACGCGACCGCCGACGAAAAGCCTTGGCTCCCAACCGCTAACCAGCGTCGTATTGGCAATCCTTGACGTGATCGACCGGCCGGGCGCAAAATCTCGTGCTATGACCCAGGCTCCAAGTGCCCGCCTGGCCGCCGCCGTTCTCGTCACTGCGGCGGCTCTGCAGCTTGCGGGCTGCGGACAGAAGACGGTGATCAAGCCCGACATGGCTGCGAAGTTTCTTACCGATCACGTGTCGCAGCAGACGGGCTTCACACCGACCGACGTGAAGTGTCCCGCTGGGGTCGAGGCCAAAGTCGGGGCCGAATTCGATTGTCACTTCACTGGTCCCGAGGGGCCGTACACCGCGCACATGAAGGTCACCCAGGTGAACGGCGAGGATGTCACCTTCGGCCAGTGGCGCACGTTCCGAAGCTAGTTGAGCCCAGGCCGGTCACGTGATCAGTTGGTCGAAGTTCCGCATCGTCGTCAGCTTGCGGGCCACTTCCACCAGACGCGTATTGCTGTCTTGCGAGACCCGCTTCAACAGCTCGAACGCTTGGATCGCGTCAATCCCGAAGCGCGCCATAAGGATTCCCTTGGCCTGTCCGATCAGGTCTCTGCTCGCCAGCGCGCTGCGGAACTGCTCTTCGCGGCGCACCGTATCCCATGCCAGCGCAGCGTGCGTCGCGAATACGTACCCGATCTCCTCGGACTCCTCATCGAAAGCATGCGGTTGGTCGGCGTAGAGGTTCAGCGCCCCCACCGTCTGATCCGAGCTGAACAGCCGGAAGGACAGAATCGACCGGATAGGTGTGGCCTTCAGCGCGTCGCGCCGATAAGACGGCCAGCGGTAGTCATCGGCAAGGTCATCGATGCGGACGGTGTGTTGCTGCCAGGCCGCGCTCAGACACGGTCCCTGTCCGTGACGTTCCTGGATCACATCCAGGAGCGCAGGAAACGGGTGAGTCGTCGCGGGAGTTTCCAGATGGCTCGCAGATTTCGCGAGGGTGACACCGGCGTACTTCGCGCCAGGAATTTCACTGACCGCATATTCGACCATGCGCTCGAGCACCACGTCAGCCGTATCTTGCGGGCTGTTGTGGAGGTTACGGGCCAAGTCCGCGATGCGCTGATGAATGTCACCATTGGGACTTACTTGCAGGTCAGGCCCCTCTCCTTGGTCCCGGAGCACTAACCCTACTCCGCACCTCGCCCACATTGTGTCCAGAAGGCGAAGTCCTTTAGACCAAGTCGCGACAGTTGCCGTTGCACGCGGCAGGGAGAAGTTGGCTGAATATGCCGGCGCGCGCTCAGCTAATTTCCGAAGGAAGAAACTGTAAAACTTACAGTATCGTGTGACAGGTGACACCGATGATGCAGCAGAAGCCGACGTTCTGCCGGATTTGTGAACCGCTCTGCGGCATGATCGCCTCGGTCGAGGACGGGCGACTGGTCGCTCTTCGTCCGGACAAAGATCACCCGCTGTCATCCGGGTTCGCCTGTCAGAAGGGCATCGCGTTCGCCGAGGTACACAATGACCCCGACCGCGTCACCACCCCGTTGCGCCGCACGCCGACCGGTTTAGAACCGGTGACTTGGGACGATGCACTGTCCGATATCGCGGCCCGGCTTACCACCATCCTCCGAGCCGACGGTGCGGGGGCGGTCGGCTGGTACATGGGCAACCCCGGCGCGTTCAGCTACGCGCACACCTTGGCCGCGTTGCTGTTCATCAAAGGCATCGGGCGCGGCGCGCACTACTTCACCGCGTCCTCCCAGGACACCAATAGCAGGCTCATCGCCAGCCAATTGCTCTACGGCGTGCCGACCTCGGTACCGATCCCCGACCTGACCCGCAGCGACCTCCTGGTGCTGATGGGCGCGAATCCCGTTGTTTCGCACGGCAGTTTCCTCACCGCCCCGCGGATCAAAGACCGCATGCACGACATCGTCAAGCGCGGGGGTCGCGTCGTGGTCGTCGACCCGCGCCGCACCGAGACGGCCGCATCATTCGAATGGCTGGGAATCGTCCCCGACACCGACTGCTTCCTGCTGCTGTCCCTGTTGCAGGTGATGTTCGCCGACAACCTCGTCGACCCCGCATGGGTGAGCCGGCAGGCCGACGGGATCGAATGGTTGCAGGCTTTGTGTGGAAGGTTCACCCCGGAGCTGACTGCCTCTCACACCGGCATCGACCCGGGAAGCGTTCGGTCGCTTGCGCACGAGCTGGCGAACACACCGCGCGCCGCTGTCTACGGCAGGGTGGGCACTTGCGTGGGCCGATACGGCACGCTGACGAACTATCTCATCGATGCGGTGAACCTGGTTGCCGGAAACCTCGACACGCCAGGCGGCTCGGTCTTCGGCTCGATGGAGACGGTGGGCGAGCGGTGGCAGAAAACGATTATGGGCGTTGCGTTGCGGCGTTCGTATCGAAAGCGCTCACGCATTGGCGGAATCCGGAGCACGATCGGCTCGGAGCCGGCTGCCCTGATGGCGAAGGAGATCACCACGCCCGGCCATCGCCAGATCAAGACGATGTTCGTCTCGGCCGGAAATCCGGTCCTGTCGGTGCCCAACGGCGACGAACTCGAGGAGGCGTTCAGGGCACTCGAACTCTCGGTGGCTCTCGACTTCTACGTCACCGAGACCGCTGCTCACTGCGACTACATCCTGCCCGTCACCACCATGTACGAGCGCGACGACTTTCCGTTCGTCTTCCAGCCCTTCCAGGCCACGCCGTTTCGACAGGCCACCGAGCCCGTCGTCGCACCGGCGGGTGAGGCGCGGCCGGAATGGGACATCGTCGAGGACCTCGCCGCTCGCCTTTCGCGCAACGTCCCGGTATTCGCCACTCTCAAGGCTCTCCGAAAAGTGCTGGGCCTGTTCGGAATTGAGCTCGCACCGCGAATCATGATCGATGCCCTTATCCGGATGTCACAGGGCGGCGATCGTTTCGGCCTGCGCCGCGGCGGATTGACCCTGCGCCGCCTGACCGAACAGCTTCCGCACGGAGTCGTCGTGGCACCACACATCCGCACCGGTGTGCTGCGCGACGCGGTGGCCTACCTGTCACGACGGATCAAGCTGGTACACAAGGACATTGCCGCCGAAGTAGATAGGCTCTCCCAAGATGTGCACCCTGATGGCTATCCGCTGCGGATGATCGGGATGCGCGAGCCGCGATCCGAGAACTCGTGGATGCACAACTCCCCGTTGTTGATGCGCCCGTCGTCGATACGCGGAGAGCGGGAACATCGCGCCCTGATCCACGTCGACGACGCGGCCGCGCTGCACGTCTTCGACGGAGACCTGGTGCGGGTGTCCTCTCCGTACGGCGAGATCACCGTCGGGATCACCACGACCAAAGACTTGATGGCCGGAGTGATCGCCGTACCACACGGCTGGGGTCACAAGGGCACCGGGACTTGGCAATTGGCCAACCGGGCGGGCGGAGCGAACGTCAATCGACTGACGTCGAGCGAGCCGCAGGACGTCGAGTCGCTCTCGGGTATGGCGTGGCTTACGGGTGTGCCCGTGCGGGTGGAACCCGTTGGCGCTTAAGCACCCGAGTCTGCGGTGCTGGCGCCGATCCTGCGTCCAGGGCGCGTATTGGAGCGATAGGCAAGCCAAGGCTACAGTCTCGGCGACGAGGACTCATCCGGGCTTTGCCGCGACGACGAACTGCAGCGCCCGCTGCGTTTCCTGTTCGATGTCCACCAGTCCGGCCGACGAGAACAGGTCGACGAACGCGTGCCGGTCGAACATTGTGAGTCCGATGACGCCGGCGCCCGCCTTCAGAACACGCTGGATCGGCGCCGGCTGGCCGGCGTAACTGGTGAGGATCGCGATCCGCCCGCCGGGCCGCAGCACCCGAACCATCTCGTGAGCCACCCGGAACGGTTGGGGCATCAAGTACAGCGCACCGAAACAACAAACGGCGTCGAATGTTTCGTCGCCGAACGGCAGCATGTGGGCATCGCCGCGGACGTAACACGTCCGCGGCCCGCTGTTGTCCAGCACGGCGCGGGTCAGCATCGGCTCGGAAATGTCGAATCCCACCGCCAGCCCGCCGTCGGGCAGTTGCGCGGCCAACGGCCCGGTGAAATTGCCTGGGCCGCAAGCGACGTCGAGCAACCTACGCGCGCTCGACAGGCGCAGGGCCGATGCGGCGCGGCGCTGCTCGGCACCCGAGGTGACGCCGCTGGCGACGTAGAACGACGCCGGACGCCACAGCCGTTCGTACACCGTTGCGACGAACGGACTGTTCATGGCCCGCTGCGCGAACGTCGGAGCGGGGGCGCTGATCGATTCGCCCAACACGTCGAGGAAGCCGTGCCTCAACTCCGCAGTTCCGTCGAGGAGGGCGCGCGTCAACTCGAGCGGGCTGCTGCCGTCGTCCATTGCTGGTCCGTTCCGGGTTCGTGCAGAGCTGGCGAACAGCTGCCAGGCTAACGCGTCTGCTTGCCGCCGCCGCAGCAGACGCCATAACCTGAGTCGCATCGGACCGTGAGCGGGGCAGTGCGCCTGGCGCGGATGGGACGTGAACAGGCAGGTTCATGGCAGTGCGGGCACCGCGAGACCCCGGAGCATCGCAGTGGCCGAATTGACTGGCCCGCGGGTGGAAGAACTCGCCGCGATGGACATCTTCGAGGGATGCCCCGCCGAGGATTTGATGCCGCTGGCTGCCAGTGTCGAGCCGCTGCGGGCGGCGGCCGGCCAAGTGCTGATGCAGCAGGGCGAACACGCGATATCGTTCCTGCTCATCGCATCCGGTGCGGCCGAGATCAAGCACGTCGGCGACGACGGTGTGGTGATCGTCGAGCACGCTTTCCCCGGCATGATTGTGGGCGAGATCGCTCTGTTGCGCAGCATCCCGCGCACCGCGACGGTCACCACGACCGAGCCCCTGACCGGGTGGATCGGCGGCGACGACGCCTTCGCGCGGCTGGTACACATCCCCGGGATCGCGGCGCGGTTGCTGCGTACGGTGCGTCAGCGGCTGGCGGCGTTCATCACCCCGATCCCCATACGGCTTCGCGACCGAACCGAATTGATGCTGCGTCCGGTCCTTCCCGGCGACGACGAGCGGACCATTCGCGGACACGTCCAGTTCTCCAGTGAGACGCTGTATCGGCGGTTCATGACGGCCCGCGTGCCGACTCCTGCGCTGATGCACTACCTGTCCGAGGTCGACTACGTCGACCACTTTGTGTGGGTGGTCACCGACGACGGTAACCCGGTGGCCGACGCGCGCTTCGTCCGCGACGAAAACGATCCGACGGTCGCCGAGATCGCCTTCCTGGTGGCCGACGCCTATCAGGGCCGCGGCATAGGCAGCTTCTTGGTTGAGGCGCTGTCGGTCGCTGCCCGCGTCGGCGGGGTCAAGAGGTTCACCGCGCGGATGCTCTCCGACAACTTGGCCATGCGCACGATCATGGATCACTACGGCGCGGTCTGGCAGCGCGAAGACGTCGGCGTCATCACCACCGTCATCGACGTGCCGCGGACCGGCGACCTGCAGCTCGGGCGCGACATGATTGACCAAATCAAGCGCGTCGCCCGACAGGTAATCGAGGCGGTCGGCTGACGCGTGCTATGAACGAGCATGCGGCCGTTCTGGATTGGTCCTTGGACTGTGTGCGCGGCGCTGGTGGTTGCCGCGTGTGCTCAGCCGCCCGCGCCGGTGCCCGCACCGTCTGGATCCCCGTCGGGCCACGGCAGCGGCGTGAACCCCGCCAACATCAAGCGGATGGGCCGCGAACTGCCCGCGGGTTACGAGGTGACCAGCGGCGTTCCCGGCACGGCTACGCCCCGGGTGATCTGGGGTCTGAAAGCCGAAGCCGCGCTTATCACGAGCAACCCACCGCAATGCGCGGCGCTGGCCGATCCCGGCAATGGGCACGGCCAGGCGCAGGGCGTTTCCGGATCGGGTTCGGGCGGCATCGTCAACGCGGTGGTGGTCGCGTTGCCGGCCTTGCCGGGCCCGGTCGCTCCTGACCGCAACCTCATCGCCGCGTGTGGTCAGTGGACCATGGTCGACCGGCAAACGGGCCACATCGAGGCCGGTGTCCGCCTGACCGATCCTCCCCACATCGACGGCGCCGACACCGTTGGGATGGTGGCCGACGTTCGCACATCCGTCGAGTCCGGTGCCGAAATCGATTCGCGGACATACACATTCATCGCCTATCTGGGCGACTGTTACGCATTCACAACGGTGACCACCGACCCCGGCTCAGTACTTCCCGCGCTGACACCGCAATTCGCCGCCGATCTGCTGGTCAAAACGGTGTCCACGTTACGCAGCTGAACGTCTGCGGTTGGGTACATTGGCCACGATGTTCAAGGTGGTGCTCGCGGTCGCAGCGGTGTGCGTGCTCGCCGGCTGCTCATCGGGAGCAGAGATCCCGGCGAACGCCGACATCGCCAAGGTCACCGGCGTCAAGTCGAGTTTTGGGCCCCAGTTCAAGATCCTGGACATTTCCGAACGGGCGATCGACCCCAAGCTGCTCTCCGCCCGCAAACTGCCCGACGGACTGAAATTCGATCCCGCGAACTGCGCGAAAGTGGCGGCTGGGCCGGACATGCCACCGGATTTGCAGGGCAACATGGCCGCCGTGTCGGCCGAGGGCAATGGCAACCGGTTCGTCGTTATCGCCGTGGAGACATCGAAGCAACTGCCGTTCAACGACCCGGGAAAGGATTGCACCAAGGTCGCCTTCGCCGGCGGCCAGGTCCGGGGCGGCATCGAGGTTGTCGATGCGCCGCGCATCCAAAGTGCCCGCACGTCGGGAGTGCACCGGGTCCTGCAGGCGGTGACCCCCGGGGGGCCTCGCACCGGCGAGCTGTACGACTACTCCGCCCAGTTCGGCGACTACCAGGTGATCGTCATCGCCAATCCGCTTGTGGTGCCGGATCAGCCGGTTGCGAAGGTCGACACGCAGCGGGCGCGCGACCTGCTCGTCAAGGCGGTCAGCGCGATCCGCGGCTAGCCTGTTTCAACGCACGTTGCGCGCGCGGAACTGGATGCTGACCCGCGTACCCGTCGGCGCCGACGTCTTGGGAACCGCATGCTCCCAGGTGCGTTGGCACGATCCACCCATCACCAGCAGATCGCCGTCCGCAAGCGCCAGCCGCATCGACCGGCCGCCCCCGCGCCGGCGAAGCGCGAACGTGCGAGTGGCGCCGAGGCTCACAATCGCCACCATGGTGTCCTCGGAGCTGCTGCGACCGATGGTGTCGCCGTGCCAGGCCACGCTGTCGTTGCCGTCGCGGTAGCAGCACAACCCGACGGTGGTGAACGGCTCACCCAGTTCGGCGCCGTAGATGTCGTTGAGTCGCCGCCGCAGCCTGGCCAGCATCGGATGCGGTGGTTCTTCGATCGTCAGGTCGTGAAAACTGACCAGGCGCGGCACGTCGACGACCCGGTCGTACATCTGGCGTCGTTCGGCTCGCCAGGGCACCGTGGCTAGCAGCTCGTCGAGCAGACCCTCGGCGTCGTCGAGCCAGCCGGAGCGGATTTCGATGAAGGCGCCGTCTCCTAGTTGGCGCCGTTCGGTGTGCTCGAACAGCGAGCCCTGTGCTGCCAAAATCACCGTCCCCACGTCGACCAGCTTATCGCACACCCGTTCGATCATCCTCGACCAAGGCTCAGCGGCTACGGTTCTAACTGTGAGTCCTGTCGAGCTGGGCACCGATTCCGAAGTGGGAGTGCTACGGGTCGCCATACTGCACCGACCGGGCGCGGAGCTGCGGCGACTGAACCCGCGCAACAACGACCAGTTGCTGTTCGACGGGCTGCCCTGGGTGTCGCGCGCACAGGAGGAACACGACCAGTTCGCCGAGGTCTTACGTTCCCGCGGCGTGGAAGTGCTGCTGATGTCGGACCTGCTGACCGAGGCGCTGCAGCACAGCGGGGCCGCCCGGATGCAGGGTGTCGCTGCCGCCGTCGATGCGCGCCGACTCGGAACGCCGTTGGCGCAAGAGCTTTCGGTATACCTGCGTGGCCTGGAGCCGGCCGCGCTGGCACCCGTGTTGATGGCCGGCATGACGTTCGAAGAGCTGCCGTCGGACACCCGGACCGATGTGTCGCTGGTGCTGCGCATGCACCACGGGGGGGATTTCGTCATTGAGCCGTTGCCGAACCTGGTGTTCACTCGCGACTCGTCGATCTGGATCGGGCCGCGGGTGGTGATCCCGTCGCTGGCGCTGCGGGCGCGGGTCCGCGAGGCGTCGCTGACCGACCTCATCTACGCCCACCACCCGCGGTTCACCGGCGTCCGGCGCGCGTATGAGTCGCGCACCGCACCGGTCGAGGGCGGTGACGTGCTGTTGCTGGCCCCGGGTGTGGTCGCGGTGGGAGTAGGGGAGCGGACCACCCCGGCCGGTGCGGAAGCGCTGGCGCGCAGCCTCTTTGACGACGACCTGGCGCGTACCGTGCTGGCGGTGCCGATCGCGCAGCGTCGCGCGCAGATGCACCTCGATACGGTGTGCACGATGGTCGACACCGACACCGTGGTGATGTACGCCAACGTCGTCGACACGCTGACGGCGTTCACCATCCAGCGCACACCCGACGGCGTGGCCATCAGCGACGCGGCCCCCTTTCTGGAAGCCGCGGCCAACGCGATGGGGATCGACAAGCTGCGGGTCATCGACACCGGGCTGGACCCTGTCATCGCCGAACGCGAACAGTGGGACGACGGCAACAACACGTTGGCCCTGGCGCCCGGCGTCGTCGTTGCCTATGAGCGCAACCTGCAGACCAACACCCGCCTCGAGGATGCGGGTATCGAAGTCTTGACGATCGCGGGCTCCGAATTGGGCACCGGTCGCGGGGGGCCACGCTGTATGTCGTGCCCAGCCGCCCGGGATCCGCTCGAGTAGGTGTGGGCGAGCAGACGCAGAATCGCCCAAATTACGCCTGATTGAGGCGATTTTGCGTCTGCTGGGCACAGTCACCGCCAGCTTGGGAGCCAGATCTCCATGTCCCAGGTCTCTTGCGAGATCGGCAGACCGGTGAGCACCGGAAATAGCCAGGCGAAGTTCGTCGCCACCAAGGCGACGTAGCACGACACGGCGATCAGCCCCAGCGTGCGTCGTTCGGCACCCTGCCGCGTTCTGACGGGGGGGACCTGATAGAGAACATCGCCGAGAATCAGCGCGATGGCCATCACCAGGAACGGCGCCATCGTCGCCGCATAGAAGAAGTACATCTGCCGGTCGATGTCGGCGAACCAGGGCAGCCACCCGGCGCAGTAGCCGACCCATACCGCGGCGTAGCGCCAGTCGCGTCGGACCAGCATTCGCCATGTCGCATAGAGCAATACGGGCACGGCCAGCCACCACATGGCGGGGGTGCCGACCATCATCTCGGCCTTGACGCAGGACTGTGCGCCGCAGCCGGGAACGTTCTGCTGGTCGATCGCGTAGAGCACCGGCCGCAACGACATCGGCCAGCTCCACGGTTTGGATTCCCAGGGATGGTGATTGCCCGCGGAATTCGTCAGGCTGGCATGGAATTGGAAGGCCTTTGCGGTGTAATACCACAGCGAGCGAATCGCATCCGGCAGCGGAACAACGCTTTTGGGTCCGATGGTCTGGCCAACCTGATGGCGGTCGATCGCGGTCTCGGACGCGAACCAACCCGCATAGCTGGCCAGGTAGACCGCAAACGGGATGAGCCCCAACGCATAACCGGTCGGTGGCACGTCGCGTCCCAACACCCCCACCCACGGCCTGGGCACCTGGTATTGACGGCGCGCGGCCACGTCGAAGGCCAGTGACATGGCGCCGAAGAACAGCACGAAGTACAGGCCGGACCACTTTGTCGCACAAGCCAATCCGAGTAGCACCCCGGCGCCGAACCGCCACCAGCGCACACCGAGCCGCGGCCCCCATGTGGTCTCCGCGATACGGCCTTCCAGCAGCGCGACGTGCATCCGTTGCCGAACCTGATCGCGGTCGACGATCAGCGCACCGAAAGCCGCGACCACCAGGAACGTGAGGAAGCCGTCGAGCAGTGCGGTCCGTGCGGCGACAAAGCTGACGCCGTCGCAGACCAGCAGCACCCCGGCGATGCCGCCGACCAACGTCGAACGGCTGATCCGCCGGACGATGCGCGTCACCAGCACCACCAGCACGACGCCGAGCACTGCGCCGGTGAACCGCCAGCCCACTCCGTTGTAACCGAAGAGCGCCTCGCCGAGCGCAATCAGTTGCTTGCCGACCGGGGGATGGACGACAAGGCCGTAGCCCGGGTTGTCCTCGACCCAATGGTTATGCAACACCTGCCAGGCCTGCGGCGCGTAGTGCTTCTCGTCGAAGATCGGCGTACCGGCATCGGTCGGCGAGCCCAGGTTCAGAAAGCGGGTGATCACCCCGAGCAGCGCGACCACGGCTGTGACGATCCAACCGCGCATCCGGTCCACCGGCCCGAAATCGGCGACCGGAACCACCGGGCCGGGGCTGACGACGGGTATGACTCGCTCCTGCACGACGTCAGGCATTTCTTGGGGCGGGGCGGTCATCACGTCGATCGTAGGCTGTCCGTCATGACCCATGGCCGCCTGTTGCTCGCCGCGACCCCGTTGGGCCAGCCCTCAGACGCCTCGCCACGGCTGATCGACGCGCTGGCGCAGGCCGACGTGGTGGCCGCGGAGGACACCCGGCGAGTGCGAAACCTGGCCAAGGCGCTCGACGTCACGATCACCGGTCGGGTGGTCAGCCTGTTCGACCGGGTCGAGGCGGCCCGGGCCGCATCGCTGCTGCCCGCGATCGAATCCGGCGCGACGGTGCTGGTGGTCAGCGACGCCGGAATGCCGGTGATCAGCGACCCCGGCTACCGGCTGGTCGTCGCGTGCGCGGCTGCCGGGCTGCCGGTGCAGTGTCTGCCCGGACCGTCCGCGGTGATCACCGCGTTGGCCGTATCCGGTCTGCCGGCGGAGAAGTTCTGCTTCGAGGGCTTCGCCCCGCGCAAGAAATCGGCGCGCCGAACCTGGCTGGCGTCCCTGGCCGACGAGTCGCGGACCTGTGTCTTCTTCGAATCGCCTCGGCGGTTGGCCGCCTGCCTGCGCGACGCCGTCGAGCAGCTGGGGGGTGCGCGCCGGGCGGCGGTGTGCCGGGAGTTGACCAAAGTGCACGAGGAAGTCGTTCGCGGATCGCTCGACGAGCTGGCCGAGTGGGCGGCCGACGGTGTGCTCGGCGAGATAACGGTCGTGTTGGGCGGTGCGCTCCCGCACGGCGACCCGTCCTCGCTGGTGGATTCGCTGGTCGAAGAGGTGGAGGAGCTGGTCGCCGGCGGGGTCCGCATCAAGGACGCCTGCAGCCTGGTCGCCGGCCGGCATTCGGAGGTGCGCACCCGCCAGCTTTATGACGCGGTGCTGCGGTCGCGCGAGGAAGACTGAAGTCCGGCCAGCCGCGGGATGCATGGACGGCATCAGTATCGGCCTCGGCATTCTTGTTCGGCGGGGATCAGCACGTATCGCGCATTCGGCGTGAACTGACGGCTTTCGCTGTGAAATCACGGCTTTCGGCGTGACAGTAGGGCGGGAAATCGGCGCGCATTTCCGCCCAGGCTTGACTCGCAAAGCCCAGGGTTCACACCCAAAGCCCAGGCTTCACTCGCAAAGCCCAGGCTTCACACCAAAGCCCAGGATTCACACCCAAAGCCCGGCAACCGCTCAGCCGACAGGCGCGGCGGTCGGCAGTTCGACGATCGGGGCCGCCTTGTGCAGGCATTCTTCCCATTCGGCGTCGGGATCGGAGTCGGCGGTGATGCCGCCGCCGACTCCGAGCACGGCGTGGCCCGCAGGGTCGAATTCGACTGTGCGGATCGCCACGTTGAGCTCGCAGCCCGCTATCGGGGAAGCCAAACCTACTGTGCCGCAGTATATCCCGCGACGACGCGGCTCCCATTGCGAAATCAGCTGACGGGCACGCAATTTCGGTGTCCCGGTAACCGAGGCCGGCGGAAAGGCGGCGTCCAGCAGCGCCGACGTCGGAAGCTCGGCCGGAACTCGCGCGGACACCGTGGACACCAGATGCCATACGCCCGGCGCGCGGCGCACCACCAGTAGTTCGGGCACGGTGACCGTGCCGGTAATGGCAACTCGCCCAAGGTCATTGCGCACCAGGTCGACGATCATGATGTTCTCGGCGACGTCTTTGGCCGAAGCCCTCAGCGCCGCCGGCCAGGCATCGAGCGGCAGCGTGCCCTTGATCGGGCTGGACGTCACGGCGCTACCTCTGCGCCGCAGGAAAAGTTCGGGGGACAGCGATGCCACCGCTCCCCAACGTCCGGCGACATAGGCCGCGCGGGCCGGGGAGGTGCGTGCGACGCCCTCGGCGAAGAAGTCCAGCGGGTCTCCGTCGACGGTCCCGGTGAACTGCGTGCAGACGCAGGCCTGGTAGACCTCGCCGGCGCCGATCGCCTCCAGGCAGGCGAGCACCCCGTCGCGGTGGGTTTCGCGGTCCGCCGATCCCCAGTCGATCCGGCAGTCCCGCGGCGGCGCCGGCGGTGCTGTGAGGGCGCCGGCCAGCCAGCTCGGCATCGGCGCGCCCGAGAGGCTCTCGTACCACCATTGCGCGTCGCGGTCGCAGCGCAGCACGCAGTCGGTCCAGCCGCCGGCGGCTTCCGGGATCCGGCTTCCCTGCCGGTCGGCCCCGGCGTCGGGGTAGGACAGATACCCAACCCAGCCGCCGCCCACCGCCGTGCCGTCCGGTCCATCCAGGGCGGGCCGGACATCGAATGCCGCGTCAACCGGTTGCACCGAGACACTCGGTGCGATCACGGCCAGTGCGCCGAACCACTCGCCGGTGAGCGCGGCCGGTGGTGGCAGACCGAGCCGGCGGGTGGCGTCGCCGACGGCGCGCAACACTCTGGGTGCGCCGCCGAGATCGCCGAGCCGCTCGATTCGCATTGCCCAAGCTTGACAGAACCTCGGATTTCTAGCCGCGGCTGATCTCGCGTGCGGTGGCCAGCGCGACGAGTTTGTCCGGGTTACGCATCACGTAGAAGTTGGTGATCTTCGGCCCGTCAACCTCGTAGGCGATCTCGAGCGTGACCACCATCGCCGGCTGCTCGTCGAGGTAGAACAACACCGCCGGGGCGCTGTTGCAGGTCACCATCTCGACGCGCACTCCGGTCCCAGCTTTGCGCATCAGGCCGGTGATGGCCCGGGCCACCCGCTCGGCGCCGATAACCGGCTTGCGGGCCGCGCTCACCTTGCCTCCGCCGTCGGCCATCCAGGTGGCGTCCGGAGCCAGCATCGCCATCAGCGCCTCGACATCGCCGCTGGCCGCCGTCTGCAAGAACTGCGCGGTGATCTCGGCGTTGCGTTGCGGGTCCACGGGTTCTCGGGTGGCCCCGCCCCACTTGCGCCTGGCGCGGACGTGTTCACGTGCCCGGTGGGCGACCTGGCGGACCGTCGGCGCCGGCTTGTCGACAGCTTCGGCAATCTCGCCGTAGTCGAACCCGAACACCTCGCGCAGCACGAACACCGCGCGTTCGTCCGGGCTGAGCGTTTCCAGCAACACCAGCATCGCCATTGAAACCGATTCCGCCAGAACCACATCCGACGACGGGTCTTGCTCTTCGAGGAGCAGCGGTTCGGGCAGCCAGGGCCCCACGTACTCCTCACGTCGCCGCGCGCCGGCCCGCAAGGCATTCAGGGCCTGGCGCGTGACCAGTTGAGCCAGATAGGACTTGGTGTCGTGCACCCCCGCCAGGTCGACGTTGGCCCACCGCAGGTAGCTGTCCTGCAGCACGTCGTCGGCTTCGGTTGCCGAGCCGAGGATTTCGTAGGCGATGGTGAACAGCAACGGTCGCAGCAGCGTGAACCGTTCGGCGTGTTCACCATCGCCCGGCGACGAACTCATCGCGGCGCGACCTGATCTGGCGTCGGCTCGAACGCGGCCAATTGCGCCTTGCGCATGCCGCCCTTGAGCCACCGGTAGGAACCTGGTTTGGCCGCCTCGCGACGCAGCAGCCACACCGTGCCCTTGCAGACGGCCTCCTTGACCGACGCGGCGGTCCGGCCGGCCACCGCGATGTTCCGCGGGGTGTCGTCGCTGTGCGAGATCTGGAAGATGCCCTCGCTGCGGCCGAGGCTGATGCACTGGCCGACGAACACCTGGTTCAGCGGCTCGGGAGTGCGGCCGGCGACCCGGCTGAGCAGAGTGCGGGCGGCCTGCGCGCCCAACGGCCCGGCCGCCTGGCAGCTCATCCGCAGCGGCAGGCTCGACGGCGCGGCGGCGTCACCGGCGGCGACGATGCGCTCGTCGTCCACGCTGGTCAGCGTCTCGTCGGTGAGCAGCCGGCCCATCGCGTCGGTGGCAAGGCCGCTGCGTGCAGCCAGATCGGGCACGGCGAAGCCGGCCGTCCACACCGTCACTGCGCTGGGCACGACGGCGCCGTCCGACAGCACCACCGCGTCCCACTGCACCTCGGCGGCCGGATCGAACTCGAGTACGTTCACCTCGAGCGCGCGCAGTCGCTTGGCCACCTTGCGCCGGCCCCGCTCGCTCAACGACGGCCCCAGGATCCCACCGCAGATCAGCGTCACCGGACGGCCCTGCTCGGCCAGCTCGCAAGCCGTTTCGATGCCGGTCAGTCCGCCGCCCACCACCGCGACCGGAGCACCGAGAGGCAGATCGGTCACCGCGTAGTGCAGCCGCTGCGCGCTCTCGAAATCGGCTACGGAGTAAGCGAATTGAGCCACCCCGGGGACCGCGGACGTCTCGGCGGTGGTCGCGCCGGTACTGCCCACCGCGTAGATGAGGTAGTCGTAGTCCACCGAAGCGCCGGACGCCAGGACGATCCGCCGGGCATCGGCGTCGATGTGGTCGGCGCTGTCGACGATCAGCTGGATTCCTTCGCCGAGCAGCGAACGGTAGTCGACGGTGGCGGTGCCGGTGTTGGCGACCAACTGGTGCAGCCGGATCCGTTCGACGAACATCGGGCGCGGGTTTAGCAGGGTGATGTCGATGTCGGGGCGCTGCCGCAGATGGTTGGCGGCCAGGGTGCCGGCGTATCCGCCCCCGACCACGACGACATGGGTTCTCTTGGTCATTTCCTGTCTCCTGTTGATCGGACTTGTGACCTTGAGACACCGCGAGCCGGCCGGGCGTGACATCTTAGGGCCCGATTGTGACCTGTTTCACGAATCCGTCGGCAGGAAGACGAAGTTGTTGACGTAGACGCCGCGGACGGCCCAGCCCTCCTCCCGGCCGCCGATGTTCGCCGGGTTTTGATGCTCGGCCGGGTCGAACTCCTGCACCGGCCGGCGGGTGCCGCCGACGTCGAAATAACCGGTGTAGCCGAGACCGGACAAAAACTCGGTGATCGATGCGACGGCGTGGGGGTGGTGGCGTTCTTCGGCTTCCACCAGCACCGCGGGCCGGTTGCGGGTGAGGGTGTCCGCGGCGCCGCGCAGCACTGCCAGCTCGTGGCCTTCGACGTCGATCTTGACCAGGCCGACGTTGTCCAGCTCCAAGTCGTCGAGGCGCCGCACCGGCACGTCGATGGCCTGGACCAAATCTCCGCCCTCGCCCAGGTCGCTCAGTGGGTTGCTGTCGTCGATCGTGCTGCGCCCGGGATCGTCGGGCACCACCCGCATCGCGGTCACTCCCGGCTGATCCGACAGCGCCACCGCCTCGACCCGGACCGAAGCGCCGACCGCGTCGAACATCGCCATCAGATCGCGGGCCTGCGTCGGCCGCGGTTCGAACGCGATCACCGCGCGCGACGCCGCGAGCATGGCGATGGTGAATTCGCCAATGGACGCCCCGATGTCCAGCGAGATGCGGTCCGGATGGCACAGCGAGCGGGCCAGCATGACGTCTGGGTGCGATTCGCCGAGACGCTGCAGGATGCCGAATTTGCGCCGCCAGTACCGCCGCGGTGCCACCGTCTTCGCCGCAGGCGCCAGCCAACGCCTGATCGAGTGTGCGACGGACATCTGCGGTGGGCTCCTGGCCGTTTCGAATAACGCTTCGGGCTTTTGACCGGGCCCTTCGAGGCGGCCCGATAGTCCCCCGACCGCGCCCAGACTGCCTTGTGCCGTTTGCTGAGGCAACAACCGTAGCCGACGTCGACGGGTGTCCGGCCGTAACCCCGCGAGACTGGTTTCAGCGCAGGTCGCGGCCCGGATTGAACCGGGTGGGCGCGGGCCGCACATGCTACGCTTTCCGACACAGTTCGGCCTTGCCCCGGGTCGGCTAACCACGAAACCAGTTGAACAAACGGGGATCCCTATTGCGCGCGGTTGTGCATCGGGAAAAGCAGTCGGTAAGACGACCAGTCCCTGGTCGGGCCTCGATGAGCGGGCGCCCAGAAGGGACATGTGCTATCGGAGGATCTAGTGCCGCGCAGTCTGGACCTGCTCGTTACCTCCGTCGCCAAGCAGCTGATGGAGGCCACCGCGTCCAGCGCGACCCGAGTCACCGAAAACGTCCTCGCGCAGCTCGTCGACCAGATGGGTCTGAGCGGTAGCTTCCTGCGCCACCACGACCACGACATCCGGGCCTCCCTGCTGGTTGCCGAGTGGCCGCCGCGAGTGGACGTCCCCGATCCGGATCCGCTCGCCGTCGTGCATTTCACCAGCGCCGACCCGGTACTTGCCGAGTGCGAACACGGCCGCAAACCCGTCGTGATCCGGCCGGACCACAGCAACCGGCTCTTCCAGCGCCGCGGCGGGGACGCCGTCGACGATTCATCCCCGACCGTGGCCGCCGCGCCGCTCGTCTCACACGACGTCACCACCGGGGTGCTGGGTTTCGTCAAGGCCGGCACCAAGAAGTGGAAACAGGAAGAGATCAACACGCTCGAGGCGGTGGCTGCCCTGTTTGCGCAGCTGCAAGCGCGTATCGCGGCTGAGGAGAAGCTGCGCTACCTTGCCGAGCACGACGATTTGACCGGCTTGTACAACCGTCGGGCGCTGGTCGCGCACCTTTCCGCCCGGCTCGCTGCGGGAAGCCCCGGTCCGGTTGCGGTGCTGTATCTGGACCTCGACCGGCTGAAGCCGATCAACGACTACCTCGGGCATACCGCGGGCGACTGGTTCATCCGCGTCTTCGCGCAGCGGATCCGGGTGTGCGCCGGAAACAACAGCATGATCGCCCGAATCGGTGGGGACGAGTTCGTGGTCATCCCCGAGCAGCCGATGTCGAGTGCCACCGCTGAGTCGTTCGCCCGCCGGCTCGGCTCGATGCTGCGCGAGCGCCTGGCGATCGGTGGTCACATGATCACCCGCACCGTCAGCATCGGGCTGGCGGTGGGCATGCCCGGGCGTGACAACAGCACCGACTTGCTGTGCCGCGCCGACGAGGCCGTTTTGAGCGCCAAACGCGAGGGCGGCAACCAGGTCGCCCTGTCCACCGACGACATGTCGCTGAAAAGCGCGTTCCGCAACGACATCGAGCTGCACCTGCAGGGCGACATCGACAGCGAGGCGCTGCTGCTGCACTATCTGCCCGAGGTGGATCTGTGGACCGGCGCCATCGTGGCGGCCGAGGCGCTGGTGCGCTGGCGGCACCCGATCTGGGGGCTGCTGCTGCCGAATTCGTTCATCGGCGTAGCCGAATCCACCAACCTCGCAGGGGAATTGGGCCGCTGGGTGATGCGCGCCGCGTGCGCCGAATTCAGCCGCTGGAGAGCCAACGGCGTCGGACAGAGCGCGACCCTGCGTATCAATGTGTCGCCGGTGCAACTGATCACCCGCGGTTTCGTCCGCAGTGTCGCCGACACCATCGAGGAATTCGGTATCGACGGCGGATCGGTATGTCTCGAGATCACCGAGCGCGCGGTTGTACACGACATCGAAACCACCCGCAAGACCCTCGCCGAGCTCAAGGAGGTCGGGGTCCAGATCGCCATCGACGACTTCGGCACCGGCTACGCGGTCCTGTCCCACCTGAAATCCCTTCCCGTCGACATGCTCAAGATCGACCTGGGATTCGTGCGCGACTTGGGCAACAGCGCCGGCGACCTGGCCATCGTGCGCGCCATCATCGGCCTGGCCGAGGCCTTCGGTCTGCAAGTGGTCGCCGAGGGAGTCGAAACACCCGCTGCCGCACTGACTTTGATGCAGCACGGGTGTCACCGCGCACAGGGCTTCTTGTTGTCGCGACCCGTTCCGGGCAACACCATGGAGGCGTTGCTGGCCGCGCGGTGGATGCCGATGCCGTTCCTCGCCGACCGCGAGGCGTTGTCGCTCGGCGCGATCTAGTCGATGCTTCGTATGCTGCGGAGGAAGGCGCTGGTCGTCGGCGCGTGCGCGACGTTGGCGCTCAACGGATGTGGTGGTGACCATCCGGCCGGGTCCGGGCCGTTGAACGCAATCGTCAGTTCGGTGATACCGGCGAGCGTCCAGGAGACTCCCAATCCGCTGCGCGGTCAATATGAAGACTTGCTGGTTCCCCTTTTCCCACAAGGCAATCCGGCCCAGCAGCGGTACCCGGCGTGGCCCGCGTCGAACGACGCGAGCATGCGAGTGTCCTGGCGGCAGCTACAGCCCACCGATCCGCGCTCGCTGCCGCCGAATGCTCCCGACGATGTCAAGTACGACTTCAGCGTCATCGACGATGCGCTGAGCAAGCTGGCCGCCCGCAACATGCGGCTCACCCTGCGCGTGTACGCGTACAACTCCTGTTGCGATGCGGTGTATCCCAACGACACCAACATCGAGATCCCGGACTGGGTGCGTGCCCTTCCCGGTGCGAGCACCAGCTACGCCGGCCCGCCGGCCGGCTCGTCGACGCACGGCCTGACGCAGGTGGTGCCGAACTGGAACGATGCGGGCTACCTCGACGGATTCGAACAGCTGCTGGCCGCACTCGGTCGGCGCTACGACAACGACGAGCGGCTCAGCGTTTTCGAGTTCTCCGGCTACGGGGACTTCAGTGAAGACCACATCGCCTATCTGCGTGACACGCTGAACGCGCCGGGCCCGGCGCCCGACGAAAGTGTGGCCGCCCTGGGCTATTACAGCCAGTTTCGGGACCAGAACATCACCATCGCCGCCATCCGGCGACTGGTCGCGGCCAACGTCAACGCCTTTCCCCATACGCAGCTGGTGGTCACCGTCGCCAACCCGGAGATCGTGCGTCAGGTGCTCGCCGACGACGTCACCAAGAAGCTGGTCGCCCCGGTGGGCATCCGCTCCGACGCACTCGGTGTCTACGCACCCCTTCCGGTCTGGGCAGAGGACAGCGCATCCCACTACGTGCAGCACCAGGATCCGCTCGTCGCCGCTTTGAAGAAGCGGCTGGCGGAGGCACCGGTGATCACCGAATGGGGTGGCGCGCCGCCGACCAAGACCGATCCCAGGGCGTATTACGTGAAGGGCTTGCGCGACGTTGTCAAGTACCACGTGTCGATGACCTCGAGCGTTAACTTTCTGGACGCCAATTCGACCACCGCGATGGACCCGCAGCTGTACCTGCTGTGGGCCCAAGCCAATGTCGCGGCGGGCTATCGGTATTCGGTGGAGGCGCGGGCCGGGTCGCAAACCTTGCGCGACGGCACCGCCAGAATCGCGGTCACCTGGACGAATTACGGCGCCGCCGCGGCCACCGAGAAATGGGTTCCCGGCTATCGGCTGATTGATTTCTCCGGTGCGGTCATCCGGACGCTGCCGGCGGCCGTGGCGCTGAAGATGCTCGTCAACACCAGCGACAACTCGGGTGACCAACCGGTCCCGGCGTCGTCAACCGAGTCGGTGGCGGTCAGCATGGCGGGTTTGGCCCCGGGTCGCTACCGACTGCAAGCCTCGGTCGGCTGGCAGCAGCACAAGCCGCAGGGGACTCACGTGGTGAACTATCCGCCGATGCAGTTGGCACGCGAGGGGCGCGACGACGCCGGGTGGTATTCGATCGCAACGCTCGACGTTCCTCGCGACGCGCTGACCTCTGCGTCGCCCCAGCGGTGACCTGGCCTGCCGTTTTGCACTCGTCATGGGTCATAATGTCCGGTGACTTTGCCCGCCCCGGGCGAAGTCGACCAATCGGCGCTCTCGAGTGTTCGGCGAAGTGCACCGCGCCACTGCCACCTGGGGAGTCTTAGTGGATTTCCGCACTTTTGCCCGCACCCTGGCTTCGCATTGGTTGCTGCTCGTCGGCGCCTTGCTCGCCTGTCTGGTCGGCGCCGCAGCCGTCACCGTATTCCAGACGAAGAGTTATCAGTCGTCGGCCACGGTGTTGATCTCGTTCTCCGGCGAAACCGACCTCACCCAGGTGTTCCAGGGCACGCAGGCCGCTCAGGAGCGGTTGTCGTCGTATGCCGCCGTCGCGGGCGGGCATGCGGTCGCCGAGCGCGCGGTCAAGCAGTTGCACCTACCGATCAGCGCCGACGACGTGGCCAGCCGGACCCAGGTGACGTTCACCCCGAAATCGACGCTGTTCACCATCACCGTCACCGACACCGATCCCACGCGCGCAGCCGCGCTCGCGCAAGCGATGGCCGACCAGTTCACCGCGATAGTCGGGACGCTTGGAGGGAACCCCAAGAGCCCGCCCGCACCGGCTGCTCCGCCGCAGACTCTGCAGCCGGCGAGCCCCGACGGCCAGCCGACGGCCGCGCCGGGTGAAACCACCACCGTCCCGGTCCCGACACCGGCCGCCGACCCGCAGCCGACAACACCCCCGACCCAGCAACCGCCGATCGCACGGGCGACGGTCGTGGAGCGTGCCGGGGTACCCGACCGTCCGTTCAAGCCGGTGCCGATGCGCAACATGGCGATCGGGCTGGTCGCCGGTTTGCTGCTGGGCATCGGGGTGGCACTGACCCGCGAGGCCACCGACCGGACCGTGCGCACCCGCCAAAAGCTGGAGGAACTGTCCGGGGTGCGGACGCTCGCCGAGTTGCCCGGAAGCCGCGGCAGGGCACCGCGGTACGGGACCAACATCTCCTTCGACGACGCCGTGCGGGGCTTGCGTGCCCGGTTGCTGCGAGCGATGGGACCCGAGGGTCGCCGGGTATTGCTGGCCGCGCCGTTCGGCGGTGAGGGTACGACGACGACGGCGCTGAACCTGTGCCGCGCGTTCACCGAACTCGGGGAGGATGTGCTGCTGGTCGAGGGTGACACCCGTCGACCGGTGATCGCGGGCTTGCTCAAAGTCGAGTCGGGCGAGGGGCTGGGCAACGCACTGGCCGACCCGGACATCGCGCCGGAAGCCGTTAAGCAGACGCCGATTTCGAAGCTGTTCGTGCTGGCGGCGCGGGCGGCGCGCCGCGAGACGCTGCCCTGCAGCGCATACCTGCCCGAGCGGCTGGACCAAGTGCTGCGCGACGTCTCGGCCGCCTTCGACCGCACGGTGGTCGACGGCCCCCCGGTGCTTGCCACCGCTGACGCGGGACTGTTGGCCGGTGCCGTGCACGCCACGGTGCTCGTCGTCCGGGCGGGCCGCACCACCGAGGACGAGCTCACCGACGCCTTGACCGCTCTACGCGCCGCGGGCGCCAACGTCGTCGGCACCGTGCTGACCGGCGCCAGACTGCCCCGGCACGCGAAGGCCGCGACGCGCACCTACCGGGCCAAGGTCAGCGGCTCGGCGTGATCCTGTACCTGCGCAGCCGACAGCGCCTGGCGATGAACGCAGCTTTGCTGGGGCTGTTCCTGTTCGGGTGCTTCTTGTTCGGCGTGTTCTCGGTTCGCACCACCGTCTACGGCTTGATGCTGGTCGGTGCGATGTTCTGCCTGGTCGTGTACTGGTCGAGACCAGAGGCGATGATGTGGGTCGGGCTGTTCTTGGCGATGGCGTCGCTGCCGCAGGGCCTGCACGTCGGCAAAGTCGTCGGGCCGGCCTCGATCTACGCCTATCACCTGGCCCTGCTGCTGGGAATCTGCTACCTCATTCCCTTTGTGCGGCCGCGGTTTACGGACTTCCTGTTGCCGGCGATGTTCGTCGTCATCGTGCTGTACTTCACCGCGGTCGGCTTCGAGACCGGGCATGCCCCGGTAGCCGTGGTGCGCGAGGCCACGTTCCTGCTGGAGATGGTCGCCGGGTTCGTGCTGGCGCTTTTGGTCGTGGCCGGCGACTACATCAGGGGCGTCATGGGGGCGATCGCCGTGATGCTGTGGTTTTCGGCGGGCATGGCGGTAATGGGTTCGTTGCACGGCGTCGCGCTGGTCGGCCGCGAGGTAGGCGTGGAAACCGGCGAGTCGGTGACCCGGGTGATCACCACCGCACTGACGCCGGCCGTAGCCGTGCTCACCGCGCTGGTCGCCGCGACGATCGTCGGGCGGGTCCAACCCGCGACGTATCTCGTCCTGGGCACTCCGGCGCTGGTCATTGCGCTGCTGGCGTTCTCGCGGAACACCCTGATCTCGGCGACGGTCGCCGCCGTCGTCGTCTTTCTGGCCAACCTGGGCTGGTCGGCCCTGCGCCGCACCTTCGGCTTCCTTGCCGTCGGCGCGGCGATACTGGCCGTCACCCTGCCAGGTGCGTTGTTCCTGCTGCAGCACTCCGCGGCCGGGACGTGGCTGGGCGACCAGCTCACCGCGTACAGCCATCGGGTGCTCGGTGGCGTGTCGGCCAGTGCGCTCGCCGTCGATCAGTCGACGCTGGACAGGTTGGCCGAAAACGACCATCTGATTCCGGCGATCGCCAAAGCGCCGGTGTTCGGCCACGGGCTTGGCTACGCCTATCAGTTGCCCTTCGGAAACGACCCGAACGGGTTCACCGAGACGCTGGGCACCACCTACGCGCACAACTTCTACCTGTGGTGGTTGGTCAAGGCCGGGGCGGTGGGCATGGCGGCCTTCGTGGTGTTCGCGAGTGTGCCGATAATCCGGGCGCTGCGTCGCGGCTCGGCGCCGGCGAAGATCAGCGCGGCGGTCTCGATCGGCCTGCTGGTGATGTGCAACGTCGACCCGCTGCCCGAGGAGTCTCCCAACGGTCTGACGCTGGGCTTAGCGCTGGGAGCGGCCATGGCGTACGCCAGCCTGCGACGCCCGGCACAGGAGCCCGACGCCGCCGAGGCCGTGGACGCCGAGCCCGTCCCGGCTGAGATGTCCCGGTGAGTTCGCTCCAGGGCAGGCTGCGCGTCGTGGTGGCCGGTCCGGCACCGGCCGGCACAGTCAGCCGCGGGGGCATGGCCACGGTGGCCGCCCTGATGGCGGCACATCCCGACGATAAGATTTCCATCACGGTGGTGCCGACCTACGTCGACGGCCCGGTGTTGCAGCGGCTCCTTGTCGGTGTCGGCGGCATGCTGCGGTCCAGCTGGCTCGTGCTGCGCGGGCGTGCCGACGTGCTGCACGTCCATTTGGCCCACGGCGGCAGCGTGATTCGCAAGGCACTGCCCCTGTGGGCGGCGCATCTCGTGGGGGTGCCGGCCGTGATCCACGCGCACAGCTATGACTTCGGCGGCTGGTTCGACCGGCAGCCGGCGCCGGTCCGGACGGCGGTCAGACGCATGCTGGTTGCCGACTCGTGGATGGTTCTGGGTGCCGGTCACGTCGACGAGTACGCCAGCCGGCTGGCTGTCGAGCGGGGACGAATCACCGTGCTGCACAACGCTGTCCGGCTGCCGGACGCACCGGTGGCACAGGCCGGTGTCGAGCGGGTGCACGCCGTGGCGCTCGGCCGGCTGGGCGCGCGTAAGGGCAGCTACGACGTGATCGCCGCGGTCGGGGCCTTGACGGAGCCGGTTCGCAGCCAGCTGCAAGTGACGCTGGCCGGCGACGGCGACATCGCGGAGGTGCGTGCCGCGGTGGCGGCCGCCGGGTTGACCGACACGATCACGGTGGCGGGTTGGCTCGACTCCTCGGCTCGTGACCAATTGCTCTCCAGCGCAAACCTTTTCGTACTTCCCAGCTACGACGAAGGTCTGCCGATGGCACTGCTGGAGGCGATGGCGTACGGACTGGTGCCGGTGACGACGATGGTCGGCAGCATCGGGGAGGCGATCAACGACGGCATCAACGGCATACTTGTGCGGCCCGGTCATCCCGACGAGATCGCCGCTGCGCTGACGGCGCTGGTCGAGGACGAGCGGTTGCGGGTTCGGCTGGCCGGGGCCGCGCGCAGCCGCGCCGGTGACTTCGCGCTGGAACGCTGGTATCAGCGTTTGACGCGGTTGTGGACCGAACTGGCCGGCGATCGGCCCGCCCTTCGTTGAGTTAGCGGAGTTGAGCTAGCGGGCTTTCGGGTTGGGATCGGGCCGCGACAGTGCCGCTATCCGGGACAATTCGTCACCTTCATGCTCACCGCGTGTCTCGTATCGGCGTTTGAGTTTCAGCACGGGTGTCTCGAAGAAGCGGAAGCTCAGATAGGCCACCGGGACCACCACCACGAGTGTGACGACAAACAGTGGGATCCCTTCGTGCTCACCGATTGCGGCGCGAGCCAGGTTCGCACAAAGGTTGTGCAGCAGGTACACCCCGTAGCTGATCACCCCGACGAAGGCCAGTGGGCGCCAGCGCAGCACCGGGTGCAAGGGCGTCCATTCGACGATGCATGTCGCCACCACCACCAAGATCATCAATACCTCGACGACCTGCAGTGGCGTGTCAGCGATGATCGCCGCTGCCAGCAGCAGCGCCGCGACCGGCGCGGACCACAGCCGCCCGGCAACCGCGCTCACCACCGCGAAACCGCGCCGGGTGGTGAGCACGAGCGCTGCGGCGGCACCGAGCAGGATCGGCAGCGACAGGCTCGCCGGGATGCGCCACGGCATGACCGAGGCGTCCGTGAACAGGCCGACGCCTTGGGAAACCGCGATCAGCACCGCCAGCACAGCCAGCGATGGCCAGACCCGCTTGCCGCCCGTTATCATCAGCGTCGCCACCAGCAGCGGCGGCCACAACAGATAGAACTGTTCCTCGGTGGCCAGCGACCAGGCGAAATTGAACGTCACCTGATGACCGGAGCTGGAGAACCAGTTGTATGTATAGGTCGCGAATGCCGGCAGATGATGAAAGAACTGAACCCCTTCCGCGCTGTGCCGACGGGTCGCGGCCACCAGGCCGACGTAGACCAGTAGCGCCAAGTAGTACAGTGGAAAGATCCGCAGGGCACGGCGGGCGTAGAACTTCCGCAACGAAATTGCGCCTGTCGAATCCCGTTCGCGCAGTAGCAGACTGGTGATCAGAAAGCCGCTGATCGCGAAGAAGAAGTCCACTCCCAAGAATCCCTTGTGCAGAAACGACGGGCCTGGACTGCCCGACGTGTGCTGCCACACCACCGCGATCACGCTCAACGCCCGGCAACCGTCCAGCGCGCTGAAGCGGCGGATCGCCATGAACCGGTCGAAGTTGGCTTGTACCCAACCCGATTTCGGCTCGATGGCGCCGCGGCGCGAGCGGCCGAACGCGCGGGCGGCGACGGTCCCAACCGGTTGCGCCGTCATCGCGTCGTCCCGGTGACGGCCGGCACCCGCGCAGACCGCTGCAACGCCTCGGTGATGACATTCAGCAACCCGTCGGCGCAGCGGTCGACGGCGAACCGCTGCGCGAAGTGGCGCTTGGCTTCGGCGCCGCGCAGTGTCGCGCTCAATGGGTCGGCCAGCGCGTCGAACGCGGCGGCGAGCCCGTCGACGTCGTCGACACCGACCGGTGGGCGACCCGGCGGCTGGAACTCTGGTAGACCACCGGCCGTCGACACGATCGGCATCACGCCCAGCTGCATCGACACCACCTGCACACCGCTTTGCGACGCGCGGCGATAGTGGACGATCGAACCCTTCGCGCGGGCCAGGGTGGGGGCTACGTCGACATAGCGGTATTTGCCTGCGCGCCAACGCGTGTGCGCGGGCAACGCGCCAATGTCGACCGCCCCGTCACCGACGAGCACCAGCTCGTCGCCGCGCCACGCCGGCCCGGCCGTGTGCTGCCGCCAGGCTTGCAGCACCACCTCGAGGTTCTTGTACGGGTTCAGCCGCCCGATCATCACGAAATCGCGGCGGCCTTCGGGATCGACGAACCGGGGAACCAGGTCCGTGGCAAGGTCACTGCTAAGCGGCAGCACGTGCACCGGGGTCCCGGCCACGTCACGCCGGGTGGCGATCGCGGCGGCGACATGCTGGCTGTAGGCAACGGTGGCCGTCGAGCGGGCGCCCCAACGGTCGAATACCGCTCGCTCGTAGGCGGGCCGCTGTTCGAGAGCGTCTTTGGGATTGTCGTCGTGCACCAACTGGACGCGCGGCGCCAGTCCGGCCAATGCGATCCAGCGCGGATCGTTGACCAGTTCGGCGATCACCACGTCGGCGCGAAACTCGCGCACCCTGCGCCAGGCCGCCAGGTAGGCCGGCCAGGTGGCCGCGGTGCGGAACCGCGGATCGAGCACCAGCTCGTAGTCGCGTGCCGCGTCGGCTTCCGGATGGTGATGGTCGGTGGTCACCAGCAAGACGTCGACACCTCCGCGGCGCAAGGCCTCGGCCTGAACCCGCGCCAGTGGACGCATCCACGGCGAAAGCCACAGCGCCTTAAGCGGATTCACGGCTGTCCCCTCTCCGCGAGCCGC
>NZ_LZSG01000003.1 GCF_001665395.1 Mycobacterium sp. 1164966.3 | reverse complement strand
CCCGGTGCCCACCGATCCACCACCTCGACCGGGCACGCCTCCCCGCCGAGCAGTAACGCCGCCGACTCCAACCCCTGCGGAGACAGCGCCGCCACCGCCGACGGGGTCTGAGTCAGGACGTTGACCTGCTCGGCGACCAACACCGCATGGAAATCGTCCAGGGAGCCCGTCACCTCTTCGGGCACCACCACCAGCCGCCCACCCCGTAGCAGCGCGCCCCAGATCTCCCACACCGAAAAGTCGAACGCATACGAATGGCACTGCGTCCACACCTGCTCCGCCGGGAGTTGGGAAGGCAATGACTCCGCCAAAAGCGTCACGTTGGCGTGCGTGACCGCCACCCCCTTGGGCACTCCCGTCGTGCCCGAGGTGTAAATCAGGTAAGCAAGGTCGTCCGGGCTCGGCGCGGGCAACACCGTGCCGGGCTGGGCGTCCACCACGGGGTCATCAACAGCAACGACCACCACGTCATGGCCGGCCAGCTTTTCCGATAACTCCGCGGTGGTGACCGCGGCCACCGGTGCAGCATCGGTGAGCATGAACTCGATTCGCGCCGCCGGGGCCGAGGGATCCATCGGCAGATAAGCTGCGCCGGTTTTGAGCACCGCCAACATCGAGACCACCGCCTCAACCGAACGGTGAAACAGCAGCGCCACACACTGGCCCGGGGCCACACCCCGGCCAATCAATATATGCGCCAACCGATTTGACGCCTCGTCGACCTCGCGGTAGGTCCACGAAACCTGCCCGCAACGGATCGCCACCGCCTCCGGGGCACGCTGCACCTGCGCGGCGAACAGCATCGGCACCGACACCGCCGGACCGGTGGGCCTAGTCAACGTGGCCCGGTTGCCGAACTCATCCAACCGCGCATGCTCAACCTCGTCGAGCACATCTATCGCCGACAACCGCCGTGCCGGGTCGTCGGTCAGCGCCGCCAACACCCGCTCAAGACGCTCGATCAGCACCTCGATACTGGCCGCGTCGAACACATCGGTACGGAACTCCACGCCTCCGCCGATCCCGGCGGGCTCACCGTCCTCAGTCCAGCGTTCGGCCAGGAAGAAAGCGAGATCCATGCGGGCAGTGCGCGTGTCGACGCGCACCTGGGCGGCCTGCAAATCGCCGAAGGTCAGTCCGGCGGGGGGGCCGTTATGTTGCCAGGGCAGATTCTGCCAGGCCAGCGCCACCTGGATCAGCGGCGAATGGCTAAGCGACCGCGTGGGATTGAGTCGCTCGACAAGCAGCTCGAAGGGCACGTCTTGGTGTTCGTATGCGGCCAGGCTGCGCCGCCGCACCTGGGCCAGCAGTTCCGCGACCGTCGGATCACCGGTCAGGTCGACACGCAGCACGAGGGTATTGACGAAGAAACCCACCAACTCATCCAGGCCCGGGTCGCGGCGCCCGGCGACCGGGAAACCCACCGCCACATCGCTGCTGGCGCTGAGGTTGGACAGCAGCGCCGCCAGGGCAGCCTGAACCACCATGAAACTGGTCGCGTTGTGCTCGCGAGCAAACCGCTGCACCCGCTGCTGCAACTCCACCGGCCAGTCGATTGCCACATGCGCGCCGCGCTGATCAGCCACCAACGGATAGGGCCGATCAGTGGGAAGTTGGAGGCGCTCAGGCATACCGGCCAGGGCTTCTTCCCAGAATTCCAACTGCGCAGCGATGGGGCTGTCGCTGTCCGCCAGATCACCGAACTGCTCGCGTTGCCACAGCGTGTAATCCGCATACTGCACCGGCAACGGCGCCCAATCAGGAGCCCGTCCCGCGCGCCGGCTGGCATATGCCAGACCCAAATCGCGCGCCAGTGGGGCGATCGACCAGCCGTCCGCCGCGATATGGTGCACCACGATCACCAGCACGTGTTCGTCGTCAGCCACGCGGAAAAGCCAGGCGCGCAATGGGATTTCGCGAGCCAGGTCAAACGTGTAGCGGATCGCCGCGCCGATTGCATCACCGAGCCGGGTTGTCGACCAGTCAGTGGCCTCGATGACGTCCCACCCGAAGTCGGCCTGTTCAGCGGGCACCACCACCTGCAGGGGTATCCCGTCGTGCGTCGTGAACAGCGTCCGCAGGCTCTCATGGCGACCCACCACATCGGCCAGCGCCGCACCCAACGCGTCGGCGTCGAGTCGCCCGCGCAGGCGCAACGCCGCGGGCATGTTGTACACCGGCGACGGCCCCTGCAACTGGTCGATAAACCACAACCGGCTCTGCGCGTACGACAACGGGACCCGCATCGGTCGCCGCATCGACTGTACCGGCGGGCGAGCAGTGCCGCCCCGATGCAGCTCCAGATACTGCGCGAGACGGCCGACGGTGGACGCGTCAAACAGATACCGCACCGGCACTTCCCTGCCCAACGCCAACTGCAGCCGCGCACTCACCCGGGTGGCTATCAGGGAATCCCCACCGAGGGCGAAGAAGTCGTCGTCAAGTCCGACGCGATCCACACCCAACACCTCGGCGAACGCCTCGGCGACGACGTTCTCGGTCTGAGTCTGCGGTGCCCTGAACGGGGCACAGGCAGATAACGGTGCCGGCAGCGCCTTGCGGTCGAGCTTGCCCGAGGAGGTCAACGGGAACTCGTCGAGGACCACAATCTGCGCCGGCATCATGTACTCGGGCAACCGCGCGCTCAACCGCTGCCGCACCGCGCTGACCTTGGCGTTGGTCTGGGGGTCGTTAGCGTGGATCCGGCCTCGGTTCGCCTCGGCGGAGGCTAGGTACAGGTTGGTCAGCGGTGGGGTGTGCTCGCCATCCGGATCGGCGGCGACGAAGACGGCATCGAGGGTGCCCGGTTGGGCGCCCCAGGTGACGGCGACGTGGTATCCGCTGGATTCACCGAGGCGGTGCAATTGCTCGGGGACAGCCCCAGCGCTCCCGGTGTCGGCTTGGGCGAGGGCGTCGGCCAGCGACAGCCCAGCCGCAAGGCCGTGTTCGACGCGGACGTCGCTGATCAGTCCGGCGCGAGGAATGTCGGTGACGCGAACGGAGGCGGGACGTTGGGATATCAACAGCGTGCCCAGGCCGTCCAGGCTTGCACATTCAGTCCAGGCCCATGTCGGTGCGGCGGCCACTGAGCGCGCCTGGGCTGGGGCTTTGTAGAAGGTGACGTCGTAGCGGTACCGGTTGAGTTCGTTGTCACCCAAGCCGCGTTTGACTTCGATGGCGACTCCGGCCACCGACGCATGATCGGCGGCTATGTTGGTGAAAAACTCTGGGCTGAGCAATAATTCGGGTTCGCCGAGCATGGCGGACTGGACTCGTTGACGTATCTCGGCGGTGTTGGTGGAGGTGGTGCGGGCCAGCACGACCCCGGTTTGGAACGCGCCGTGCAGGTTGTGGTTGCGCACATCCCCGATGAACAGTGACCCGCCGGGAGCCAGCAGACCCATGGCGTTGTTGATGACCTCCGCCAGGTATCCCGAGTTGGGGAAGTACTGCACGACCGAGTTCAGGATGATGGTGTCGAAGCAGCCCTGCGGCAGTGCCTCGGTAACGTGCGCTGGCTGGGTCAGCAGCTCGACTCGATCACGCCAGGGGATCTGCGACTGTTCCAGCGTGTGGGCCAGCTTGTCGATGACCACCGCGGACATATCCGTGGCGACGTAGTGCTCACACGCCGGCGCGATCTGCGACAACACCAGTCCGGAGCCCACCCCGATCTCCAGCACCCGCCGCGGCCGCAGCGCCATGATCCGATCCACCGTGGCGGCACGCCACTCCACCATCTCCTCCAGCGGAATCGGGGAATCGGTGTAGCTGCTGTTCCAGCCCCGGAAATCCATGCCGAACCCGGGCACCTCGACTTCGGCGCCGTACAACTCGTCATAGAGCTGTTGCCACTCTTCGACGACTTCGGCGTCCGAGATGCCCCCGTCGGCGGTGTTGGTGTGCTCGACGGTGATGTAGGCGATCAGCTGGGCACCGGCATCGCTCTGGTGCACGGTGACCGCGGCGCGGGCGACTTGCGGGCAGGCCAACAGCGTGTTTTCGATTTCGCCCAGTTCGATGCGCTGGCCACGCAGTTTGATCTGGGTGTCCGCGCGGGCGAGATAATCCAGCGAGCCGGCGCGGGTCCAGCGCACCAGGTCGCCGGTGCGATACATGCGTGTCCCCGCAGCCCCGTACGGGTTGGCCACGAATCGTTCCGCGGTCAACTCCGCACGAGCCACGTAGCCATGCGCCACCGGAGGCCCAGCTAAGTACAGCTCGCCGATGACCCCGATCGGCGCCGGGTTCAGCCGCGCGTCGAGTACCAGCGCGGACATCCCCGGAATCGGGGTCCCGATGTCCACCGGCTGCCCCGCCGACAGCGGCGCACTGCTCGTCGCCCAAATGGTGGCCTCAGTGGGACCGTAGAGGTTGAACACCCGTCGACCCGGCGCCCAAGCGGCCACCAACTCCAGCGGGCACTCCTCGCCCATGGTGAGCAGCGTGTCCAATCCGTCCAGCCGGGTACGATCCAGCGACGCCAACACCGACGGGGTGATCACGGCGGCGCTGACGCGCTGCTCCCGCAGCAGCCCAGTCAACGAGTCCCCGGCGTACACCTGCGGCGGGGCCACCACCAACGCCGCCCCGGATCCGACCGCCAGCAACATCTCGAACACCGAGGCATCGAAGGTCGGCGCGGCCACCGTCAACACCCGCGCATCCGTGCCCAACCCGAACGTCTCGCGTTGCGCCGCAACCAATCCCAGCAGGCCCGCGTTGCTGACCGCCACTCCCTTGGGGACACCCGTGGACCCCGAAGTGAAAATCACGTAGGCCGTGTCATCCACGCCCAACGGCGCCAACCGGTCGGCGTCGGTGATGGGATCCGCAGGGCGCCCGGACACGTCGCGACCGCCGATGCGCAGCACCGGGCGCACACCCGCCCCGGCCAACATCCCTTCATCAGAGGTCAATGCACACACCGCCGAGACCGCGTCTAGCACGGTGGCAATCCGCTCGACCGGATGGGTCCGATCCACCGGCACGTATATGCCGCCGGCCTTGACCACTGCCCACCAGGCGACCACCAATTCCAGACACCGATCGATCGCCACGCCCACCGCGCGCTCCGGACCAACCCCGGCCTCGATCAGCATCCGCGCCAACCGCGTCGACCACTCATCGAGCTCGCGATACGACAACTCGCGCGCACCGTCGACGACGGCCACCGCGTCCGCATCGGCCGCCACTGCCGCAGTCAACAACTGCGGCGCCACGCCCACCGGCGCGCCCACACCAAGACCGGACCACCCCGAAAGCAGCAGTTCACGCTCACCGTGGTCCAGCAGCGCCACATCCCCCACCACCACCGACGCATTCGCTGCGGCGGCCTCGATCACCCGGCCGAACCAGGTGACCAACCGCTCAATGGTCGCCCGGTCGAACAAGTCGGTCGCATACGACACCACCCCGGCGGCCATCGTGGCGGCGGAGTCCTCAGTGCGCACCTCGCTGAGATGGAATTCGAGGTCGAATTTGGCAGTGTGGGTCGACGCCCCCAGCGGCTCGGCGCTGACGCCGTCGAACGTCAAAAGCCCGGGACGCACATTGTTCTGGAACACCATGGCTACCTGAAACAGCGGATGATGCGCCGTAGATCGGACCGGGTTGAGCTGCTCGACGAGCCGCTCAAACGGCACATCCTGGTTGCTGTAGGCTTCCAGCGCCTTCTGCCGCACTTCCTGAAGCACAGTGTTGAATCGCTGCTGGGAATTCACCCCGACCCGCAGCACCCAGGTGTTGACGAAAAACCCGACCAGATCATCGAGTGCCGCATCGAGCCGCCCGGCGATCGGCGTGCCCATCACCACGTCGTCGCCGGCTCCGACACGGTGCATCACCACCGCCAAGACCGTTTGCAACACCATCGACGGCGTCGCGTTATGCGCCGACGCCAGCGCCTTGACCCCCGCCCACACCTGCGGGTCGATGCGAATCTCCACCCGATCACCGCGGTAACTGGGCACCGGCGGGCGGACCCGATCCGCCGGCAACGACACCACCTCCGGCAGATCGGCCAACTCCTGCCGCCAGTACCGCAACTGCCCGGCAATCACACTGTCGGGATCAGACTCCGCCCCCAGCCACTCCCGTTGCCACAACGTGTAATCGACATACTGCACCGGTAACGGCGCCCATTGCGGGGCCTGGCCTTGCTGGCGCGCCCGGTACGCCTCGGCCACGTCACGGACCATCGGAGCCAGCGACCACCCGTCAAAAGCGATGTGGTGCACCACAATTGCCAGCACATACTGCTCGGGACCTACCGAATAGATCTGCGCACGAATGGGAATCTCGGTCGACAAGTTGAATCGATACCCCGCCAGCGCCATCAACTCGGCAGCGAGATCCTCCTCCGGCAACGACACCACCGCCGCGCCCCCGCGCCGCCACATCCCGGCCTGGGCCGGCAGCACCTGCTGGAACGGCACACCGTCGATGTCGGGAAATACGGTGCGCAGCGATTCGTGGCGGGCGATCACATCGTCGAGACTCGCGCTCAACGCCTTGACATCCAGCGCCCCGCTCATCCGAAAAGCGGTGGGAATGTTGTAGGTCGCAACCCCACCCTCGAAGCGGCTGAGGAACCACAACCGGCTCTGGGCAAACGACAGCGGGATGACTGCGGGGCGCGCTACCGCCACCAACGGCTTGCGGCTGCCCGCTTTCGCATTGATGCGAGGCGCCAACTGGGCGATCGTGGGTGCGTCGAACAAGGTGCGCGCCGAGAGGCCGGCATCCAGGCCGGTGTTGATGGCCGCGATCACCCGCATCGCTGACAGCGAATCTCCACCCAGGTCGAAGAACGAGTCGTCGACGCCGACGCGCTCCAATCCCAGGACGTGGGCGTAGATGTCGGCCAAGATCTCCTCGACCGCGTTGGCGGGGGCGCGGTAACGATCGCCATCGGTGTAATCGGGTGCGGGGAGGGCGCGCTTGTCGAGTTTGCCGTTAGGCGTCAGCGGCAGCGCGTCGATCGCCATCACCGCGCCCGGCACCATGTAGGCCGGCAACCGCTCGGCCAGTACCGCGCGTATCTGGTTCGGGTCCGCGTTGCCGGTGATGTAGCCGACCAGGCGCTTGTCGCCGGGATGGTCCTCCCGGGCGATCACTACCGCCTGCTCTACGCCGTCGAGCGCGGCTAGGGCGGTTTGGACTTCACCGAGCTCGATGCGATACCCGCGGATCTTCACCTGCTCATCGGCGCGTCCCAGATACTGCAGCTGCCCATCGGCACCCCAGCGCACCAGATCCCCGGTGCGGTACATGCGCTGTCCCAGTGCACCCGCACCGTCCGCGCGGAAGAACGGACATGCCACAAACCGCGAGGCCGTCAACGCACCCCGGCCCACATACCCGCATGCCACCCCGGCACCTGCCACGTACAACTCGCCGACCACCCCGGCCGGCACCGCCCGTAGCCAGCCATCGAGCACGAAGAACGCAAGATCCGCCAATGGCACGCCGATGGGACTGGCGCCGCGCTCGGCGTCGCGGTTGACGATTTCCCGCAACGAGGCATGCACAGTCGTCTCGGTGATGCCATACAAGTTCATCAACCGCGGCAGACCTGGATGATTATGCAGCCAAGTCCCAAGACGTTGTGGTTCAAGCGCTTCGCCGCCGAACACCACGGTATGAAGCTCAAGCCGACGCCCCGGCTTGGACTGCAGCGCGTCGGCGGTCTGCAGCGCGTAAAACGCTGAGGGGGTTTGGCTTAAGACGCTGACGTGTTCAGTGACCAGCAGATCGTGGAAGGCGTCTGGTGAGCGGACCACCTCGTCGGGCACCACCACCAGCCGACCACCGTGCAGGAGGGCCCCCCAGATCTCCCATACCGAGAAGTCGAAGGCCAAGGAGTGGAACTGCGTCCACACCTGTCCAGGGGTCAGTTCAAGGTCGGTTTTGAGCGACTCAAACAACCGAGTGACGTTGTGGTGGGTGGTGGCGACGCCTTTGGGGACACCGGTGGTGCCCGAGGTGTAGATCAGGTAGGCGACGTCGTCGGGGGCCGGCGCCGGTGGTGCGGTGCTGGGTTGGCTGTCGACAGCTGTGTCGTTGACATCGATCACCACCACGTCAAACCCGTCCAGCTGTGCGGCCAGCTCCGCGGTTGTGATGGCGGCGATCGGCGCCGCATCGGTGAGCATGAACTCCATTCGCGACCGCGGATGCGCCGGGTCGATCGGCAGGTACGCAGCCCCGGTCTTGAGCGCCGCCAACATCGCCACGATGGCCTCGGCCGACCGGTTGAACAGCAGCGCCACACGATCACCGGGACCTACCCCGTGGCCGGCCAACAAATGAGCCAACCGGTTAGCGGCATCGTCGAGTTCGCGATACTTCAGTGCCACATCCCCGCAGCTGATCGCCACCGCCTCGGGCGTACGGGCCACTTGCTGGGCGAACACCATCGGCAACGACGCCGGCGCGGTCGCTGGCCGGTTCAACGCCGCCCGGTTGCCCCACGCGTCCAGTCGGGCTTGCTCGACCTCGCCGAGCACATCGATGGACGACAATGCCCGGGTGGGTGCGGTGGTCATGGCGGCCAATACCGTCTGCAATCGCGCAATCAGCGCGTCGATGCTGACGGTGTCGAACACCTCGGTGTCGTATTCGACGCGAAGGCCCAGTTCGGGACCCGGCTGGGCTTGGACTGTGAGCCGGTAGTGGGTGGCTTCGCGGCTGCTGAACTCGGTGATACCCAACTCCTCGACGCCGGATAAAGCGGTGGTGTCGACCGGGTAGTTTTCGAACACCAACAACGTGTCGAACAGTTGCTCGTGGCCGGTGAGGCGCTGGATCTCGCTGAGCGCCAGGTGCTGATGCTCGACGGTGTGGTTGTGCGCGTGTTGCAGCTGGTCGAGCAGGTCGGCGGTGCTGGTTGTGGCGGTGAGCGTGGCGCGCACCGGCACCGTGTTAATGAGCAGGCCGACCATTGACTCTGCGCCGGGCACCTCGGTGGGTCGCCCCGACACGGTGGTGCCAAAGACGATGTCGTGCTGGCCGGTCAGGCCAGACAGCAGCTGCGCGAACGCACCCTGGAGCACCGTGCTGATCGTGGTGTGGTGGGCGCGCGCCAGCTCGCTGAGGACCTGGGTGGTGTGTTCGGGGATCCGGTAGGAGGCGAGGCTGCGCTGCCCTAGCCGCAACCGGCCCGCCGGACCCACTAAAGTGGGGTTGTCAAAACCGGCCAGCACCTGGGCCCAGGCCGCGCGGGCGGCCTCCAGGTCACGTTCGGCCAACCAGCTCACAAACCTGCGATACGAGCCGGCCGCAGAAAGCCGCTGGCCGTTGTAGGCGGCGAAGAGCTCCCCCAGCACGATCGGCAGCGACCAGCCATCGATCACGATGTGGTGGAAGGTCAGCACGCACCGGTGCCGCTGGCCGGCGGTGCGGATCAACGCCACCCGAAACGCCGGCGGGTGAGCGATATCGCCGACTGCGGCGCGCTCGGCGGCACACAGCTGCCGGATCAGCTCATCGACATCACCATCGGCGCTGTCGAGCTCGATATATTGCCAGCCTGCCGTGGGATCCTCGGGGATGATTTGCACCGGCTCGTCGAACTGCGGACAAAACCGGGCGGCTAGGTTGGGATGGCGGTCGACCACGGTCTGCACCGCCTCGCGCAGCCGATGCGCATCGAGGGCGCCGGCGATGGTGATGTCGAGCTGCATCGCATACAGATCGGTGTCGTTGCCAGCTGCGGTGCTGGCGTGAAAGAGCAGGCCCTGTTGTAGTGGGGTCAGCGGCAAGATGTCGGCGACCCGGTAGTGCTGGCACAGTTCATCGATTTGGGGTTGGCTCAGCCGGGCCGGTGCAATGTCCGACGGGGTCAGCCCGCCCCCACCGGCGCGCACATGCGCGCAGATCCCGCCCAGCGCCTGGATCCAGATTCGGCTCAGCTGGTTGACGGCCGCCTCATCGAGCGCTGAGGGCGCCCACATCCAGTTGGCCAGCAGCTGCGGGCCGGCCTCGGTGTCCACGGTGAGCGCGTTGAGTTCCACACTGTGCCCCAGCGGCATGGGCACCGCGGCGGCCGCACCGATCAGCGCCACCGCCTGCGGGTCGATGCGCCACAGATCACCACGTCCGTCACTGGCCGCGCCGCCCAGCCGGCCCAGATAGTTGAACCCGATCAGCGGGTCGGCGTCACCCAGGTCGACTTCGGGGTTCAAGTAGCGCAGCACCCCATAGCTCAGCGGGTGCGGCAACGCGCGCAGCTGCTCCTTGACGTCCTTGACCAACGCCCCCAGCCCCGGCTCACCGGCGATCACCTGCCCCCAGCGCAGGCCCCCGACATTCAAAGCCACCGGGTATTTGGTGGTGAACCAGCCCACGGTGCGCGACAAGTCCAGCTGCGCGTCCAACTCCTCATGACGCCCGTGGCCCTCGACGTCGATCCCCACCGGCGCGGAGCCGTTGCCGACAAACTGCGCCACCGCCAAGGCGTACGCGATCAGCAAAATGTCCTGCACGCCGGCGTGAAACGCCGCCGGCACGTCACCGAGCAACAGCCCGGTCATCTCGGCATCCAGTGCCACCGACAAATGCCCGGCGCTGGCATAGGTATCGCGCGCAGGCTGCGGCGCCGGCAACACTGCCGGGGATCCCACCACCTGCTTCCACGCATCCGCCCACGCAATGACGTCAGGACGGCGCGCATACTCACCCAGCAGCGCCGCCCACCGGGCAAACGACGTCCCGGACGCCGGCAACACGACGGGCTGGCCGGCACGGTGCTGGGCCCAGGCGAGGTTCAGATCATCAAGCACCACCCGCCACGACACCGCATCAATGACCAGATGGTGAACGACCAACACCAACTGAGCCGTCTCGGCGGCCCACACTGCGCTCAGCATCACCCCCGCGCCCGGATCCAACCGCGCCCGCGCCTCCACCAGCGACTCATCGGACACCACGTCGACGGTGTGCATCCGATCGCTCGCCTCGATGGCACCGCGCTCGGGCACCGTCAAGGACCAGCCCCGCGCCCCGTCGTCCACCAAGCGCGCCCGCAACATGGCATGGCGATCCAGCAACGCCTGCACCAGCACCACCACATGGGCCTGGCTCACCCCGGCCGGGGCCGACACCAGCATCGTCTGGTTGAACTCATCGACAGGGCCAGCCACACCGGCCAGCCAGCACATGATCGGGGTTGCCGCCACCGACCCGATCCCCTCATCGACCACACCGGCGGTCTCGGCCGTCCCGGCCACCCGGGCCAGCCGGGCCACCGTCTGCTCGACGAACACGTCCCGCGGGCGGCACACCAGACCGGCTGCCCGGGCCCGGGCCACCACCTGCATCGAGGAGATGCTGTCCCCACCCAATTCGAAGAACGAGTCATCCACCCCGACCCGCTCCAACCCCAACACCTCGGCATAAATACCGGCCAGAATCTCCTCAACCGCATCCTGGGGAGCCCGGTAGCGGTCCAGGGCCTGATATTCCGGTGCCGGCAGGGCACGCACGTCGAGTTTGCCGGTCGGTGTGACGGGCAGCGCCTCGATCACCACGATTGCGGCGGGCACCATATAGGCCGGCAGCCGCTCAACCAACGCCGCGCGTAGCTCGACGGGGTCGGCAGTGCCGGTGACATAGCCGACCAGACGCCTATCGCCGGGGCGGTCCTCACGCGCGATCACCGCCGCCTGCGCCACTCCCGCCAAACCTGCCAGCGCCGTGTGGATTTCGCCGAGTTCGATGCGATACCCGCGGATCTTGACCTGCTCATCGGCGCGCCCCAGATACTGCAGTTGCCCATCAGCGCGCCACCGCACCACATCCCCGGTGCGATACATCCGTTGCCCAGACGC
>NZ_LZSG01000002.1 GCF_001665395.1 Mycobacterium sp. 1164966.3 | reverse complement strand
ACCGGTTTTTCTGCTCGTGAATCCACCCATTACCCGTTGGCGGTGGGGGTCATTCCCGGTGATCAGTTGGGTCTTCGAGTCGAATACGACACCGAAGTATTCGACACCGGCGACATCGAGGTGCTGGTCAACCGGTGGCAAACGGTGTTACTGGCCATGACCGCTGATCCAGGTCGGCGGTTGTTGTCGATAGGTCTGCTCGAGGAGGCCGAACAGGCCCGGCTCGATGAGATCGGTAATCGGGCGGTGTTGACCCAGCCGCCGGTGCCGATGGTGTCGGTGCCGATGGCGTTTGCCGAGCAGGTGGCCCGCAGTCCGCGGGCGGCGGCGGTGACCTTCGAGGGCCGCTCGATGTCGTATCGCGAGCTGGACGAGTCCTCGAATCGGTTGGCGCATCTGCTGATTGAGCAGGGCGTGGGCCCAGGTGAGCGGGTGGCGTTGTTGCTGCCGCGCTCAGCGCAGGCGATTGTAGCGATCTTGGCGGTGCTCAAGACTGGGGCGGCTTACGTGCCGATCGATCCAGGGCATCCTGACGCGCGGATCGAGTTTCTGCTCGCTGATGCCGCCCCAGTCCTGGCGGTCACGACTGCCGGGCTATGCGCGCGCCTGGACGGGCACAATGTCGGGATCATCGATATCGACGACGCCGTCGTCAACAACTACCCCGACACGGGCCTGCCGGGGCGCGCGGCCGACGACATCGCCTACCTCATCTACACCTCGGGTACCACCGGGAACCCGAAGGGAGTGGCGACCAGCCACCATAACGTGATGCAGCTCCTGAAGGTAGCGGACAACTATCTGCCGGCGGATGGGGTATGGACGCAGTGTCATTCGTATGGGTTTGACACCTCGGTGTGGGAGATCTTTGGTCCGTTGTTGGGTGGGGGCCGGGTGGTGGTGGTGCCCGACGAGGTAGCCAGCTCGCCAGACGATTTCCACGCCCTGCTGGTTGCTGAGCGGGTCAGTGCCCTTGCACGTACCCCCTCTGCCCTAGGGACGTTGTCGCCGCAGGGGTTGGAAGCGATGGGGTTGGTGGTCGCTGGTGAGGTCTGCTCGCCGGAGATGGTGGACCGGTGGGCGCCCGGACGGGTGATGTTCAACGCATACGGCCCGACCGAAACGACGATGGCCGTGACTATTAGCGCGCCGCTGAACGCGGATGCCGCTGGCGACGATGTGGTGCCGATCGGTGCGCCGGTACCCGGGGCAGCGTTGTTTGTGCTGGATGGGTGGTTGCGTCCGGTGCCGGTAGGTGCCGCTGGTGAGCTCTATGTGGCTGGCGAGTGTGTGGCGTATGGGTACGCGGGTCGGGCGGGATTGACCTCATCGCGATTTGTGGCCTGCCCGTTCGGCCGTCCCGGACTACGCATGTATCGCACCGGAGATGTGGTGCGTTGGGGCCCCGATGGACAGTTGCGATATGTGGGGCGCGCCGATGAGCAGGTCAAGATCCGCGGATATCGCATCGAGTTGGGTGAAGTCCAGGCCGCGCTGGCCGGGTTGGAGGGAGTCCAGCAGGCGGCGGTGATCTCCCGTGAGGATCGTCCGGGTGATAAGCGGTTGGTGGGATATGTGGTCGGTGCGGTGGACCCGGCGGCGGTGCGTGCCGAGCTCGGTGAGCGGTTGCCGGGATACATGGTGCCGGCCGCGGTGGTCGTGATCGACTCGCTGCCGTTGACGGCCAACGGCAAACTCGACAAACGCGCCCTGCCGGCACCGGAATACGCCGATGGCGATCGGTACCGGGCCCCGGCCAATCCCACCGAGGAACTGCTGGCCGGCATTTTTGCCCAAGTCCTAGGGCTTGAGCGAGTCGGGGTTGAGGACTCGTTCTTCGAGTTGGGTGGGGATTCGCTGCTGGCGATGCGGATGATCGCCACAGTCAACAAGACTTTCGATTCCCATCTCGCCGTGCGCACCCTATTGCTCACGCCCTCGGTTAGAGGTCTGAGTCAACAGTTAGGCAGAAATGACAGCGCCGTGGAACTGGTCCCTATTGAGGTTCTGAGGGAGGGAACAGGTGTCCCGCTGTGTTGTATCCACGAAGGTTTCGGTCTGAGTTATGCATATCGGGCACTGGGCGAGTATTTAGATTGCCCGCTTATCGGAATCAACCAAATCCCGTACAACGGTGAAGGCGGACAGCTCTCGATTCATGAGATGGCGAAAGAGTATGCCGATCGGCTCCAGGCGCTGTACCCCGAAGGGCCCTACAGGCTTCTCGGCTGGTCTTTTGGCGGCCCGGTCGCGCATGAACTGGCCATCGAACTTCGTCGGCGCGGCAGCGTAGTCGAACGCCTCATACTGTTGGACCCGGTGCTCACCAACAATGGCGCCACACAAAGTCAGCCCCCAGACGATAACAGCCAAGGCGAAGATCGCATCTTGCAACTTTTCTTACAATCTAACGGTATCGATATTCCCGACCTGGCGGAGCCTCTTACCTACCAGAAAGCAGAGGAATTGATCCGTCAACAGCAAGGAGTTGTAGAATTTGTTCTTCCGCCCAGGGAGCTGTTCGATTTCGTGGTTGACAATTGGAATGCCAATCGATCACGTATCCTGAACCATTTACCTTCTGTGTTCGATGGCGACATGATCATATTCTCCGCGCGGAGCCAAGAAGGGAATGAATTTACCCATCCACAAAATTGGCGACCGTACGTCGCCGGCGAGATTACGGTGCACCCGGTCGATTGCGACCATGACTACATGATGACCGCCGAATCGCTCGCCCTGTACGGTGAACAACTCAAACTCGCTTTAGAACCGTGATGGCTTGGCTCAGGAAGCTCCTAGTCGATCTCCCCCGTCAGGTTGAAGTCACTGAGCGTGCGGGCCGCTAACTCACGCAAATCGGTTTTCGTTTTGACAGAGCCCGGCTGGTACGCACACACGGCAACGAAAATTCTGTCAGGAAGACGCCAAGACTGCACAGTCATGAGGCCGTCTATTCGCTCTAGCCACTGTCGCGTTAGGTGTTGCCCGGCCAATCGCCCGGTGACGTACTCAGCGTCGCTGCCATCCAGACGGCATACCACCGAGCCGAAATCGCCAAGGTTAGAACAAAATACAGGAAGGTAGTCGCCGAACATCGTGTCGTCCAGCTCGCCCATCCGCTTCAAAACCCGTTTCGGTATGAACGGAATGAGAGAAGCGACTTGCGACGACTCGTCCGGCGATTTTCGCACCGTTTCCAGTGCCTGCCTGATTGCGGCGCGGGCGTCACGCAGATCCGTTGTTAACTGCGTTGAATCAATGCGGACACGTGCAAACGACACCGCGTTCGCACGTGTATCCCCGTCGCTGCGGGTGCTTATCGGGAGTTGCATCGTCACAGTGCCGTCACCCGAACTACGGCGGCCCATGTGCTCAGCGAGTTTCGCGACCCACCCCGCGACCAGCGTCTTGCTCGTTCCGCCGAGCGCCTGTGCGCGGGCATCCCATTGGGTCACATCGACAACGACGGTGACGTGCGGTACGAGGACAACGTCGTCGGGGACGTTGTCCCAGCGCCTTTCTCGGACAGCCACTGCGCGCGATGCCCGCGATTTGGCAATATCCTGCCGGTTAGTTCGCGCCAGTTTCACAGATGCGACGACCGCTCGGGCAAGTTCCGGTACCTGCCGAACTGTTAGACGGACATCCTGCCCCACCGCGCGTAGTCGAGTGCGTGAGCGCGGCGGCGGGTAGGCAAGATCGCGAGTGTTTCCGACAATCGCATCATGTACCGCTGCAACCATCCCTAGGCCGTCGAGCACGTAATGGGAAATCAACAGACTGACCGCGGTCGAACCGTCCGTAAGTGGAAGGACGTTCAGATGCCAGCTGGGCCCCATCTCCGGATCGAGAGGCAATTGTAAACATTCATCAGCCCACTCACTGAGCTCAGATCGTGGACGAGCGCACGTGGCGATATCGATGTCGGACGGCCCTGGATCTGATACCCACCGATCCCGGGCAAATGGCAGCGGCGAACGCTCGATCCGCCGGCCCAACAACCCACGACGAAGATTCTGGTGAAACCGCCTCAGTCCGTCGAAATCAATAGGGTGCTCATAAACCCACACGACCTGCATGACTTCCCTGCGCTGGGTGACGCGCTGGCCCGTGAACACGGCCTGATCCACGGCCGCGAGACGATTGTCCGGCCGTGCCACACGGTTGGACGCTTGGCTATCAGTTGATGCTCGTACAGGAAGAATCCGGGCCGGCACTGATCAGCCTTCCTCGACAGGGTCCGATTTGTTCGTAGCAGGAAGTTGCGCGGGCGCCATCTTTTCGCACAGCAGTCCGGCCAGACCGCGGACGGTGCCGATGTCGGCGAGGTCGGCTGAATTAATGCGTATTCCTGTTTCGGTCTCGATACGGGTGCGCAATTCGAGGGCCCCCAGTGAGTCCATCCCGTATTCGGAGAGCGGACGGTCGTTATCGATGTTGCGCCGCAGGATGAGGCTGACCTGCTCAGATATCAGACGCCGCAGGCGGGTGGGCCACTCATCCATCGGCAGCTCGTTGAGCTCGGCGCGCAATTTGGCTGTGTCCGAGGCGCTTTGGCTCATGGAACGGAACGCTTCGGTGAATGGGCTCTGCTGGTCCGATGCGGTCGACGATATTGCCTCCGCGATGGGCAAGTAGCCGGTGTAGGTCCGGTCGTGGCTCAGCAGCGCTTCGAACGCGTAGGCGCCCTCGTCGGAAGTGATAACGGCCTCGGCACTATCCGGCGAGGAGGTTGAGGACGCGATCTGACCCCAAGAACCCCACCCGATTGCGGTTGCGGGCAAACCCTCAGCCCGGCGCCACTGAGTGAAGGCGTCTAGCCAACTATTGGCCGCGGCGGACGCGCCTTGCCCGGGCGCTCCCAGCAGTGCAGCAGCCGAGGAGAACGAGCAGAACCAGTCCAATGGCTGATCCGCGGTGGCAGTGTGCAAGTTCCAGACGCCATAAGCCTTTGGCGCCCAGCAGCGGTCGATAAGCTCCTCGGTGAGATCGCTCAGTCCGGAGTCTTCCTCCACCGCTGCCGCATGGACCACACCGCGCAAGGCAAGCCCGGTGGCGGTCGCTGTGGCAACCAACCGCCGAGCGGTATCTGGTTGGGCGATGTCGCCGCACTCCACCACGATGTCGCCACCGAGCGCCTGGATGCGCTCTATGGTCCGTAGCGCCTCGGGGGTGGGCTGCGAGCGTTCGGACAACACGACACGCCCGCAGCCGGCATCAGCCATCTTCTCGGCCAGAGACAGGCCCAGGCCCCCTAGCCCGCCGGTAATGATGTAGGCGCCATCGCTGCGGAAGACGCGGACGTTCGACGGCGGCACGGTCACGCGACTGGTGCCTGTACGCGGGATATCGAACACGAGTTTGCCGGTGTGCTGAGCATTGCTTATCGCCCGAAGGGCAGTGGCGGCATCAGCAAGCGGGTAGTGCGAGATCTCCGGCATCGGCAGCGAGCCGTCTGCGATGAGCCCGTACACCGTTGCCAACAAATCTCGGAGCCGGTCCGGATCGTTGAGCGACAGCAACGCCAAGTCGAGGGCGTAGAAAGTGAGGTTCCGGCGAAAAGGAAAGAGCCCCAAGTGGGTGTCGCCGTAGATGTCACGCTTCCCGATCTCGACGAATCGTCCACCGTGCGCCAGCAATTCAACACCCGCGCGCTGGGCCGCGCCGGTGACCGAGTTGAGCACGATGTCTACTCCAGTGCCCAGAGTGTCGCGACGTATCCGCTCGGCGAATTCGACGCTTCGCGAGTCGTAGACATGCTCAATACCCATGTCGCGCAATAGTTGTCGACGCTGATCACTGCCAGCGGTGGCAAAGATCTCGGCTCCCGCGGCGCGGGCGATCGCGATTGCCGCCTGCCCGACTCCCCCGGTCGCGGAATGGATCAAGACCTTGTCGCCACTTCTGATGCGGGCTAGCTCGTGCAGGCCGTAATAGGCAGTCGCGTGCGGCGTGGTTATCGCGGCCGCCTGCTCGTCGGAAAGCCCGGCCGGCAAGGGCACGGCTAAATTGGCGTCGCACGTGATGAACGTGCCCCAGCAACCATTAGGGGAGAGGCCGCCCACATGATCACCCACCTGATGGATGGTCACGTCAGGTCCGACTGCGGTTACCACCCCGGCGAAATCGGTTCCCAGTTCTGGTAACTGGCCCTCGAAGGCGGGGTAGCGGCCGAACGCCACCAGTACGTCAGCAAAGTTGATGCCGGAGGCGCCGATCGCGACCTCGATCTGACCCGGTCCGGGTAGAACGCGGTCGCACGCAATAAGTTCCAAGGTCGCCAGATCGCCGGGTGTGCGGATATTTAGGCGCATCCCGTCGGTCTCGTGGTTGACGAGGGTGGTTCGCCGCTCTTCAGGACCCAGGGGAGCGGAAGACAATCGCGCAACGTACCACTGGCCATTTCGCCAGGCGGTCTCGTCTTCTTCGGACCCGCTGATCAGTTGCTGGGCCAGCTGCTCGGCATCAGTGGTTTCGTCGAGGTCGATCTGGGTGATCCGCAGGTGCGGATGCTCGGTGCCGATCACCCGGATCAAACCTCGCAGCGCGCCCTGATTGAGGTGCGGTCGGTCGCCGGCCACAACCGACTGCGCGTTACGGGTTACGACGTGTACACGAGGCGGTTCGCCAGGCAGGTCGCACAATTCGCGGATGATACGCACCAGATGCCGCACATACTCGCGCCCAAGTACCGGGGACTTGTCTATTGTCTCCCCGTTTTTAGGTCCGGTGAGGATTACCACGCCGGTGAATCGACTGGGGCGCAAGAGATTTGCCAGTTGTTCGGTGGTCGAGGTGACGTCGGCGTTCTGCGGCCAACACATCGTGGTCAATTGCGCGCCATGGCTTTTCAGGGCGTCGGTCAATGAAGTGGCAACCACATCGGCGGTGGCGGTGGTGCTGAGCAGCAGCCAGGTTCCGGCGTCGACATATTCCGTCTCGGGCAATGCTCGCGGCCGCCAATCGATGGTGAGCAGCCGCTCGGCCAGCACCCGATCCTTTTGGTCTTTCTCGGAGACGCCGGTGCCCAATCGCAGCCCCTGCACAGCGAGCAGAATTGCTCCGTGCTCGTCGAGCACATCGATGTCGGCTTCGATCCCGGAAGTGTCGGCGTACGTGATGCGCGTGTAGCAGTAGTGGGCGTTGCGCGCCGAATCATAGGCGCGTAGCCGCCGGATACTCAGCGGCAACGCCAGCATGTGCTCGCCAATGGCCTGAACTTCCGGATGAGCCGCAACGGACTGAAAACAGGCATCCAGCAACGCCGGGTGTGCGCCATAGGCGTCCTGTTGCGAGCGGATTTGGCGGGGTAACGCGACTTCCGCCAAGATCGTGCCGGTGCTTTCTGAGCCGCTGTGGACAGTCCCCAGACCGGTGAACGCCGGGCCGTACTGCAGGCCACGGTCGTCCAGGCGCTTGCGCACGTCTGCGCCATCCTCGCCACCAGGATGCGCGTCGACTAGCGCGGATATGTCAAGCGCAGGTGGCTGCTCGTCGCCTCCGGTACGGAGGACCGCAGCGGCCAGCCGGGCTGGTTCGCCCCCCTGATCGGTGTCTACCGTGAACTCGACGAGTGCCGGCGACATCAACGTCGCCGAAGCGGCAATCGTAATCTCCGCATCCAGCAGCAGCGCTTGCTGGAAGCGAATGTCGCAGACGTCACCAGCCTCGCCCAGCACAGCTCGCGCGGCCGCTAACGCCATTTCGCAATAGGCTGCCGCCGGAAGCACAGCCACATTGCGGACCTGATGATCGCCCAGCCAAGGCTGAGCGCCGGTACCGACCTGTCCCTGCCAGACGTGCCGTTCCGGCTCCCCCGGCAAGCGCACATGCTGTCCCAGCAGGGGATGTACCTGAACTGCGCATCCGCCGTGGGTCGGGGTAGGTTCCTGATTGTCAGCGCTCAAAAATAGCCGGCGGTGAGTCCAACTCGGCAGCGGCACGTCAACCAGCCGCCCGTTCGGGTACAGCGCGGAAAAGTCGACCGCGGCGCCCGCATTGTGCAAATCTGCCAGGAACGATTGCAATCCGCGCGGAAGTTCCTGCTCACCAGCGGGCGGTACGTCCAGTTCGCGTCGTCGCATGCTGGCCAGGGCGGCCACCGGCATGTCGAGGCTGCGGGCGTTCTGCTCAAGGGGGTGGGTGAGCAAGGGGTGTGGCGCCAACTCGCCGAAGACTCGGAAGCCATCCTCCATGGCAGCACGCACTGCGGCCGCGAACCGAACCGTGCGCCGCAGGTTGTCCACCCAGTAATGACCATCGCACACCGGCTGCTCACGCGGATCGAACATGCTCGTCGAGTAGAACGGAATTTCCGGGGTCTTTGGCGTTAGGTCGACCAGGGCGTCGGCCAGTTCGTCGAGGATGGGTATGACCTGCGGAGTGTGCGATGCCAGGTCGATAGCCACCTCACGGGCCATCACTTCGCGCTGCTCCCACGAGGCCACCAGCTCGCGGACCGTCTCGGTGGCCCCGCCGATCACCGTGGACTCCGGTGAAGCCACGACCGCGATCACGACGTCATCGATCCCGCGGGCCATCAACTCGGAAAGCACTTGCTGGGCGGGCAATACCACCGATGCCATGGCCCCCGAACCGGTGATGCGGGACATCAACCGTGAGCGGCGGCAGATCACGCGGACCCCGTCTTCCAAAGACAGCGCCCCGGCGACCACCGCCGCCGCGATCTCTCCCAGCGAGTGACCGATCACCGCGCCCGGGCGCACTCCGTACGATTTCATCGTGGCCGCCAGCGCGACCTGCATCGCGAACAGGGTCGGCTGCACCCGGTCAACGCCGGACACTACCGTAGGTGCCGTCATTGCTTCGATTACCGAAAATCCAGACTCCTGGGCGATCAATGGTTCGACCGCGGAGACGGTAGCGGCGAATACCGGCTCACTGGCCAAAAGCTCAGCACCCATGCCTGGCCACTGTGATCCGTGCCCGGAAAACACCCACACCGGACCTTGATCGTCGCGTCCGACCGCGGGTTGATAGGGAGTATCTCCGTCGGCGATCTCGCGCAACCCCGCCGCAAGCTCCTCAGGGTTGTCGGCGATGACCGCTGTGCGTACCGAGCGGTGCCCGCGACGGCGCGCCAGGGTGTAAGCAACGTCCGTTAGCGCGACGTCGTCGTGTGCTTGTAGCCAGTCCGCCAGCCTGCCAGCAGTGCGGCGCAGCTCGGTGGCTGAAGTGGACGAAAGCGGAAAAAGCAGAGCTGCCTGACTAGTCGATGGCAGTGTTTCGGCTTCTCTGGTGGTTTCGGGGATCTCCGGAGCCTGCTCCAAAATTGCGTGAGCGTTGGTTCCGTTGAACCCGTAGGCTGACACGGCCGCCCGCCTCGGTCGGTGGTCGTCGCCCGGCCATGGCGCATTTTCTACCGGTACGAACAGATTGGTTTCGATTTGGGCGAGTTCATCGGGCAGGCGGGAAAAGTGCAGATTTTTCGGAACAATGCCTCGCTGCAGGACTAGGACCGCCTTCATCAATCCCAACGTGCCCGAGGTGGACTGGTTGTGTCCGAAATTCGTCTTCGCCGACCCCAGGGCGCATGGGCCGGTGCGGCCGTAAACCTCTGCCAGACTCGCGAATTCGATGGGATCTCCCACTGGCGTGCCGGTGCCGTGGGCCTCCACCATGCCGACGGTGCTCGGATCGACGTCCGCCACGGCCAAAGCGGTTCGGTAGGCGTCGACTTGGGCGGGCCGTGATGGTGTGGTGATGGTCGCGGTGCGGCCATCGTTGTTCAAGGCGGTGCCGCGGATCACGGCCAAGATCCGGTCACGGTCGCGCAGCGCATCCGGTAACCGCTTGAGCAGTACCATCGCGCAGCCCTCCCCGGAGGCGAACCCGTCCGCGGCGACGTCGAACGCGTGGCAGTGTCCGGTCGGCGACAGCATGCCGCCCGCCGACCCCGCGGCGAATTTCCTTGGATCCAACGTCACCGAGACACCGCCCGCCAGAGCCAGGTCGCATTCCCGGTCCTGCAAGCTGCGGCGTGCCATGTGCACAGTGACGAGGCCAGAAGAACATGCGGTATCCACTGTTATAGCCGGACCGCGCAGGTCCATGGCGTAGGCGATGCGCCCAGACGCCAGGCTGTAATTGCTGCCCAAAAATCCGTACGGCCCCTCCAAGGCGTGGGCATCGGCCGCCACAGATATGTAGTCGTCATGCGTCAAACCCACGTAAACACCGGTGCGTGTACCAACCAGACTTGTCGGGTTGATACCAGCGTGTTCCACTGCCTCCCAAGAGGTTTCCAGCAATAGCCGATGCTGCGGGTCGATCGCGGTCGCCTCCCGTTCGTCGAGCCGGAAGAAGTCGGAGTCGAATCCGGCAACGTCGTCCAGGAATGAGCCCCACTTCGTAATCGAGCGACCTGGTACCCCGACCTCGGGGTCGTAGTATTCCTCGGCGTCCCAGCGGTCGGGCGGGACTTCGGTGATCAGGTCATCGCCACGCAGCAACGCTTCCCATAGCCGTTCGGGCGAATCGATTCCCCCAGGAAGCCGGCATGCCATGCCGACGATGGCGATCGGGGTGGCAGGTGTGGTCGTCACGTCGGGCGAAGAATCCGGTGAAGCGTGGCGATGCACACCGTCATCGATCGCTCGAGATGGATCCATTCCGCCTCCTAGTAGCGATGACTAGCTGGCCGTATAGGTCGCTCGACTCAAGACGCTACAGTCTTGCGACTGCGCAGGTTGCTACATCACGCCCGATTGATGGCCTCCTACGGCCGAGCCGAATGGGCGGCCTGGAGCAGGGGGAGGGTATTACGCAAGGCGCCGGGCGTTAAGGAAAACTGATGAGGTTGTTACCCAATCGTGATGTCGGTAAGCAGCGCGGCCAGATGCTGGTCGCCCTCAAGGCCGTGCGTGAGACTTCAGCCGCAGGAGAATTTTTCGAAACTGCGACAGGCGCTGATGCCCTCCACTACGGTTGGGAACGGTTTCACTTGTACTAGACGGTCTGGAGAAGCGTGAGCGTCAACCCGTTCGACGATGAGAGTGGCAGGTTTTTCGTCCTGATCAACGACGAAGAACAGCACAGCCTGTGGCCGACCTTCGCCGATGTTCCCGCCGGCTGGCGGGTGGTTTTCGGCGAAGCCGACCGCGCCGCCTGTCTGGACTACATCGAACAGAATTGGCCCGACATTCGGCCAAAGAGCTTGCGCGACAGGCTGGCAGCGGAAAGAGCCTCTGACTAGAAAATTCAAGCCGCGACAGCGAACCTACCTCGACGCTGGTCTGCTACAGCGCAAAGCGCAGCAGGGTTTCGCGCCCACGTGTCGCATCAGCCGATTTCGGCGAATCGCTCACTGGTAACTAGCCAAGCGCGTTGACACCTGCGCGACAGATACAACGGAGCCCGACCTGCCCAGTCGTAAACGCATGAAGTCGAGCAGGCTGTGCTAACCGGCTTTGCTTCTGTCCTGAAAGGAGCTGACCCGGTTCGGCGCAATCTGCGTGGTTCGATCTCGCGGCAGCAGGTCATGCACGATCGCGGCGACGAGATCGGGTCGGTCGATGGGGAGCAAATGACTTGCCCTGTCCGCGAAGACGAGCTCTCCCTGTGGAAATCGCTCAGCGAGTTCGCGATAGGGGTCACAATAGTGGGGTTGCGCAGCTGGAGCGCCGGTTGGCGATTGAGGGAGGACCACCCGCACTGGAACGCTCGGCAACTCAGCGCCGCGCAATTCCGCCGCCACCTCCCGCAGATAGCGGCCAGCGTGCGACACGGTCAATGCGGTCTGCAATCCCACCCGCGGATTCGCAGAGATCATCCGGGAGATCCAGTTAAGTCCCTCCTGACTGAAGTTCGCGGGAGCAAGGCACCGAAGCAAGGTTCGGCCAGCACGCGTGCTGAAAAAACCGGTCAGCGCGAGAAGCCCAGTTACCCAAAGGCAGACGGTGCTGAGGGCGACGGCAATGGATTGGAGAATCCGAGACTCCGTGGCTACCGCCGGGTCGAGCAATACGAGCCCCGCTACGTTGGCTGGATATCGGGCAGCGAACATTTCTGCGACAATGGCCCCGTTCGACCACCCGACGATGATTACCGGCGTGGCACACCCGAGAGAACGAAGTAGCGCGTGCAGGTCATCTGCCATGTCAGCAACGCTGCGACGTGGCGGACCGTCAGACCTTCCACTGCCAGCGCGGTCATAGGTCAGCACCGTCGCAAACGCGGCAAGCCGCTCTTCCAAACCGCCGAAGTCGTCGCCGCTCGTACCTTCACCGGTGCCGCCGGCTTCGAGGACGACAGTAGGACCGTGACCCATCACGCGGGTACATAGCACTTTGTCGCCGATGTCAACCAACCGGCGGTGCGGCCAGATCACGACCCGACCATACAGTGTCCAGGGGGGTTGTATCCGCCGTTTGTTCAAATCCTGGAGGACAAATTCTCTGTCCTGTTCCAGATCGCTAGCCCTTCGGGGGCGCGGGACCTTGCGGCTGGGTGACGGAGAACGCGTCGCCACTTCCAAAACCAACAGAAGCTTCATCCTGCGACATGGGCCATTCGACGCCAAACACCAGATGGCCGGGCTTTCGGATCACTCCTCAGCCATAGACAGGCACAGAAATAGGTCTGGGTTAACTCGCTAGCCCGCCGTGGCGGCCTGATTGACGACAGTCTCAAAACGCTTTTCCCAGCGAAGGTAGCTACCGAAGCTGCCGAGCACGAAGGGCGAGAGTGCGATTGCCCAGGTCGCCACCTGGTTCAGCACATTAGCCGGGAAGCGCATCGGCCTTACGATGTCGACAAAAAGGATGGCCCGCATCCCGTCCGTCCGGTTCCAAGCTTCGTGCTCGAAGGTGTCGTCGAAGATCATCACCCGGCCCTCCTCCCAATGACGGGTCTGCGACCCGACTCGGATGGCACACATCTCGGCCGGCTCGGGGACGAGCAGCCCCAGATGAAGACGGAGCACGCCCTTGTAAGCACCATGATGTGGCGGCAGGTGTTTCCCGGGCGCGAGGATCGAGAAGAAAGCGGTCTTCATGCCCGGCATCTTCTTCAGGAGCTTGGCTGTTTCCGGACAGCGACGACAATTGGCCGCCGCCTTTATACCGTAGGCGTAGAAGAAGAATGTCTTCCAGCCGTCGTCCTGGGTAAGGCCGATCTGGTCCTTCGAGATGTCCTGAAAATTCGGCATGTCCGCCGCGTAGGGCAGCAGCGCATCGAGCTCGGCGCGGACCTTGCGCCAATCAGCCTCGACCGTCTCAACCCAAGGGAAGTCTTTATTTTCGAAGAACTCCTGGTCGCCGAATATCGAAGACCGGCTGTAAAGGCGGTAGAGCGCACCGAAAATCGGCATGATGAGACGTCCGAGTATCCGCCAGAAGAACCCATGCGTCTGGTCCATGCAGCCCCTTTCGCCGAGGCCGAAGTTTACACGGCGCTCTCTTGCGATCCAGCGTTTCCGGAAACCTCGATGCCCACTCGGCGCAGCGCCGCAGATGACTCGATGAACGACCAAACCGAGTTGGGCACCCCGTCTGGCGCCGGCGACTCGGTGTGTCAGACCTTTCGGGGAACGCTTGCTGGTGACCACCAGACTCGACAGCGTTGAGCACGATCAAAAACCATGCACCCAAGTGCAATCGACGGGTCATATTCGGCGGCCCCCGCGACGACGCTTTATGCTGGCCCAACGAACCACGAGGTACGACATCTAGCGCACGACCGAACCGGCGGCCGCGGTAGCTGTCCTCAATGCAGGCAGTCGCCACGGGGCGTCGCCAATCGTACTGCTGCCATACGGCCAGCCGGTGCAGCCTTTGACCGCGTGCAAATCAACCTTTCCTCGTCAATTTGGGGACAACTAATGTCACTGTGCCGCAAGTCTTTTGGCTCCTCGGCCGCGGAGTCACCGGCGAAGGGATAGGATTTTTGCGATGAGATTTGTGCTGGCAAGCTATGGAAGTCGCGGCGATATCGAGCCGTGTGCCGCTGTCGGCCAGGAGCTGCAGCGCCGTGGGCACGACGTGCGTATGGCCGTTCCGCCCGACCTGGTTGGCTTCGCCGAGGCGGCTGGGCTCGCGGCAGTAGCGTACGGTTTGGAGACGCGCGAGTGGCTCGAAGCGCACCGCGACCTCTGGACGCGGTTCTTCCGTGGCTTTTGGAACATTCAAGATCTGGTCGGGTCGGCGCGTGATGTGAGGGCGCCCATCACCGAATGTTGGGAGCGGATCAGCACAACCCTGTGGTCGCTGGCGGACGGGGCCGACCTGCTGTTCACAGGTCTGAGTTTCGAGCAGCCGGCCGCCAATGTCGCGGAGTATTACGACATTCCGTTGGCCACGCTGCACTACCACCCGGCGCGGCCCAACGGTCAGCTCGTGCCATTTCTCCCGAGTCCGCTTTGCAGGTTCGCGATGGCGCTCGACGACTGGCTCGGTTGGCGCATGGCGAAGGAGGCCGAAGACGCGCAGCGCCGTACACTGGGCCTTCCGAAGGCAACGTGTCGCGCGTCGCGGCGAATTGCCGCGCGCGAGTCGCTGGAGATCCAGGCCTACGATGAGGTTTGTTTTCCGGGCCTGGCGGCGGAATGGGCCAAATGGAACGGGCCCAATGGTTCTTCAAGGCCGTTTGTCGGAGCGCTGACGATGGAGTTGCCGACCGACGCTGACGATGAGGCCTTGTCGTGGATTGCCGAGGGGACGCCGCCGATTTTTTTCGGGTTTGGCAGCATGCCGGTCGAATCTCCCGGAGACACGTTGGCGATGATCGCTGCAACCTGCGAAGAGTTAGGGTTGCGGGCGCTGGTTTGCGCCGGGTGGAGCGACTTTAGCGACCTCCACCATTTCGAGCACGTCAAAGTGGTGAGCACGGTGAATTTCGCGGCCGTTTTTTCGGCTTGCCGCGCGGTCGTGCACCACGGCGGCGCGGGCACCACCGCTGCGGGTCTACGAGCCGGAATCCCCACGTTGATTCTCTGGACGTGGTTCGATCAATTGCTCTGGGGAGCTCGGATCAAACGATTGAAGGTGGGGACGGCCCGCCGGTTCTCGAGCGCTACCCGAGAATCGCTCGTTGCGGACCTGCGTAGCATTCTCGCCCCTGACTACGTCGCGCGGGCCTGCGAGTTCGCCACCCGAATCACCCAACCCACTGAAAGCGTTGTAGCCGCCGCCGATCTCCTGGAAGCGAAGGTCCGTCTGAGTCGCGTTGGCTGATAGTTGGAGGCGACCCGTCGAGATGGTTGGGCGGCCCTGCGCATTGAGGTGATACGCGATGATTAGTCAATCGCGCCAGTCAGGCCGAACTCGGCGAGCGTCTGCGCAGCCAGCTCACGCAAAGCGGCGTTCGTGTTCTCCGCGCCCGGCTGGTAGGCGAGGACCGTCATGGCAATTTTGCCGCCGATACGCCAAGACTGCAGTCGCAATTGACCGCCTGCCTGCTCAAGCCACCGCCGCGTTACACCTTGTCCGATCGCCCGCGCGGTGTTGTACTCGGCGTCGGTGCCATCGAGGCGACGCAGCACCGCGCCGACGTCGCCGAAATTAGAACAAAACACCGGAAGATCGGTCGCGCCGACCACCATCACATCGGACAGCCATTTCGACGTTCGTTTCGGCATGAACTGGGTCAGCCAAAGGAGAGGCGAGGACTCATCTGACGTCTCCCGCACGGTGCTCAGGGCTTCTTTGACCGCGGCGCGCACGTCATTGAGATCAGTAGTCACCCGCGTCGGGTCGACGCTGACGTACGCAAACGACATTGCGTTGGCGCGCGTATCACCCTCTGCGCGGTCGCTAAACGGGAGTTGCAGGGTGACGGCGCCATCGCTGGCACGTCGTCGCCCCATGCGCTCGCCGAGTTTCGCAGCCAGCCCTGCCGCCAGCGCATTACTCGTGCCGCCAAGCGCCTTCGCGCGCGCATCCCAGTCATCAAGCCCGACGTGGATTGTGATGGATGGTACGACGACGACCTCATCGCCATCGCCGCCGGAAAGGGCGACCGGTGGGGATGCCGGTGATCGGGAGATGCCTTGCTGGTAACGACGGGCCTCTTTTGCCGCTGCGACAAGCTCGCGGCGGTGATGATTGGCCAGTTTTGCCACCGCGCCCAGCGCCCGGGCCGCCTCGGGTACTTCCCGCGCCGTCAGCCGGGCATCCTGGGCAAGTGCGCCCCGTCGCGTGCGTGAACTCGGGGGCGGGAGGCCGAGATTGCGCGTGGTGCCCATGATCGCTTCCGCCATGACGAGAGCGAGCCCGATTCCGTCGACGAGGAAGTGGGAAACAACCAGGGTCACCGCGGTCGAGCCATCGGTGAGGGGGAGGACGCCGAGATGCCAGCCGGGACCCGATTCCGGATCAGTCGGGATCTGCGAGCGTTCATCAGCCCAGTCGCTGAGTTCAGCGCGTGGACGGGGGCGCTCGGCAATGTCGATGTCCGGCGGATTCGGATCCGAGACCCACCTATGCCGGGCGAACGGTAGCGGCGAACGCTCGATGCGCCGTGCCAGCATTTCGTTGTGAGCGAGATTGTGGTGAAAACGCCTGAGCCCGTCGAAATCAAGCGGGTGCTCATAAACCCAAATGATTTGCATGACTTGTTTTTGGCCGGTGGCGAGCTGCCCCTTGTAAAATGCCTGGTCCAGTAACGCGAGCCGATTGTCCGGGCGCGCATCACCGTTGGGTGTGCGGCTGTCAACGGACGCAGGTGCAGGACGCATCCAAACTGCCACTCATCAGCCTTTCACGAGTCTTGCCGCGGCCGGATCATCGCATCTTCGACTTCCTGCGGGTCTGCCACCTCCTGTGCGCTGTAGCCGATAAACAGCGCGACCCCCCCGAGCAGTCCGATCACCCCCGCCAAGCACAGCAGGCCATAAGTGATGCCGTGGTCCAGGGCATTCAACTGCGCGGCATTCATGAACTTTACCGGCCCCTCAGTGCCACCCAGCGACAGAGTGCGCGCAGTAACGGCAGCCTGAATGGCGGCCAGCATTATTGGGCCTCCGAGATTTTGTAGCATCGCCGCGATTGCGGATGCAGGGCCGATGCGATCGACGTCGACGCTGGCGATCAACGCTAGACGAAGCGGGACGTTGGCCAAGCCGATACCGACAGCGGCGACGACGAGCGGCAGCACCAGATTTGGGAAGTACGGGACGCTGCGAGTGAGCGTTGAGCCGTACAGCATGGCCGCCAGCACCAATACGCCGCCAATGACCATTACGACCCGCGGCGAAAAATCCCGTACCAGCCGCGACGAAGCGGCCGCCCCGATGACCACCGCAATGGAAAATGGGATGAAGCGGACACCCGCCTGCAGCGTGCTGTAGCCCATGACCTCCTGCACGTAGACGCCGACTAAGACGATCAGTGTGAACAGCACCCCCCCGCACAAAAAAACGGTCGCGAATATGGCTAGCCGGTTGCGGTCGCGGAATAGGTTGAACGGCACCACGGGGTTGGTGGCCGTGCGCTCCACTAAGACGAACGCCACAAGAGCGGCCAGAGCCAACACACCCAAACCGATCGGAACAGGCGAGAGCCAGCCCTTCTCCGGCCCGATCGACAAGCCGAAGACCACAGCGGTACAAATCAGCGTCGCCAGGATCGCCCCGGTGGCGTCAAGCTTCATCCGCTCCCTCTGGGTTTCCTTCAGCGCGGCTCGGGCCAGCCAAAGTACCAGCAGCCCGAGCGGCACGTTGACTAAAAACGCCAGCCGCCACGACACTTCGGTGAGCACTCCGCCTACCACGAGACCCATCATTGAGCCGACAGCGAGCATCGCACTGAACACCGCCATCGTCGCATTGCGCAAGGGACCCTTTGGAAAGGTCGTCGCCACCAGCGCCATGCTTGTCGGTGCGATGATCGCGGCCGCGGCACCTTGCAGCAGCCGAGCCAACACCAGTGCGGACCCGTCCCAGGCGATGCCGCAAAGCGCTGATGCGATGGTGAAAAGCGCGACGCCGCTGATAAAGCTTCGCTTGCCCCCGAAGGTGTCACCCAGACGACCGCCAAGCAGCAGCAGCCCCCCGAAGGTCAGCACATAGGCTGTGACCACCCAGCTCCGCCCCGCATTCGACAGGCTCAGTTCGTTCTGGATCCTCGGAAGCGCAATGACAGTAATCGTGCCGTCCATCGACGCCAACAGCTGGATGGCGCCGATCGCGGTAACCGCGGCTACGAACCAGCGGGGCGGCCGATTCGGAAAGAACCTTTTGGTACGCTGCGCCGTAGTCGATTCGATGGACATTGGGGTCGCGCGTTCCGTGCGCTCTGTCGTCCCGTGAGGGAGTGTCTGCTCCCCATCTTTGAGCGGCGCCATAGCTTGCGACCCTATAGCAATCTTCAAAGCCGGTAGCCAGAAACCTAGGATTCGTCTACGGGACTATCGATTGCGGTCGATGGCGCCGGCGATGGAAACTAGCCTGCTGGCCACCGGGCATCGATTGCCTCGCTGAACGCCATCCGCGGCGACGAAAAGATGTTGCTCTTCTAAGAACGCATCAGCGCCGGGAATGTGCGGCCGCGGTCAGGGCGAGCCTGTGCCACGTGCAGAAGCCCTCGAATTTCTAGGTCGGTATCGGCGCCGCGGAATATGTTGCCGGAGCTCAAGACGTGGCGTGATAGGAAGTCTAGACTCGTCGCCGACAATACCGGCGTGGGATAGGGGCAGTTTTGACGGTGACCGCTCTGGACGTGCGATCCTTGTACCTCGACTTGTTGCGACGCAACCTCACCCGATTCGGGATGCACGAACGCATGCCCTCGCGGTGGCCGCTGCGGCGACGCCTCCTTCTCAAAACCGCCAACACGGTTTTGCCTATGCTCAGCGGCACAAGCCCGTTCGGTCAGGCCAAGCGCGACTTGGGCTTAGATTGGCCGGCAGAAGCCGAGACGATGATTGGCATGCAGCGACTCGCCAGTCTGCAGCACTGCGTCGAAACGGTACTGGCGGACGACGTTCCGGGCGATCTGGTCGAATGTGGAGTGTGGCGCGGGGGGGCTTGTATCCTGATGCGCGCGGTCCTGGCGGCTTTCGGGGATGAGACGCGATGCGTGTGGCTGGCCGACTCGTTCGAGGGCCTGCCCCCTCCGGACACCGCAAACTACAAGGCGGACAAGGGGATACGGCTTGACCTCTTTGGATCCATTCTGGGAGTGCCGGAAGCGGAAGTCAGGGCGAATTTCGAGCGTTATGGGCTGCTCGATGAGCGGGTTCGCTTTCTCCCTGGCTGGTTCAAAGATACGCTGCACGATGCCCCAATTGATCGGATCGCTGTCTTGCGCCTTGATGGCGACCTCTACGAATCTACGATTCAAGCGCTAACAGCGCTTTACCCCCGCCTGTCTCCTGGGGGTTTCTGCGTCATTGATGACTACCAAATTCATGTGTGCCGGCAAGCTGTCACGGACTACCGCGCGGAGCATGGAATATCTGAGGAGATCATCGACATAGACGGGTGTGGAGTTCTGTGGCGCAAGCAATGAACGTGCTTCGGACATCCACCCCGCGGCGTTTGGCTTCGACCGCACGTCTGGCCGGAAGCATTTGCGATTCGACGTGGCCAACTCCGCAGTGATTCAACCCAATTGGAACTTGCTCACATCGTACGATGAATCCGGCTACCGCGATATCCGCGGCGATGATCCGACTCGTAGCGAGGGCTACCGTCGTCGGCGAGATGGGTCGCCCGGACGGTGTTAGCCGCCCAGGCTCCGGTGACGAACCTGCGATGTGCTCGATATGCGTTGCAACAGTTGGTGATTGATCGGTCACGATGCCGTAACCGCTGAATGGGCGGCCGGCGGTGGGGCGGATTTCTCTCCGGGCGGTGCGGGCCAACTGCTAGCATCGGGTCCATGTCTGGACCCGATGCTCCGGTTCGGATTGGAATCCTCGGTGCAGCACGCATCGCACCGGGGGCGCTGATCATCCCGGCCAGTGAGAACGACGAGGTCGTGGTAGCAGCGATAGCGGCGCGCGATGTCGCTCGTGCCGAGGCTTTTGCCACCAAATTCGGGATCGCGCGGGTGCACCACAGCTACGAGGCGCTAATCGCGGACCCAGACCTGGATGCCGTCTATAACCCACTGCCAAACGCTTTGCACGGCAAGTGGACCCGAGCTGCCCTTGCCGTGGGCAAGCACGTACTGTGCGAGAAGCCATTCACCGCCAATGCCGCAGAGGCCCGCGAGATCGCCGAAATGGCTTCGAAGTCAGACCGGGTTGTGATGGAGGCATTCCACTATTGCCACCATCCAATGGCTGTGCGAATCGAGGAGATCGTTGCCTCGGGGGAGTTGGGCAAGCTGAAGCGGGTGGAGGCGGCCTTGTGCTTCCCGCTGCCGAAGTTCTCCGATATCCGCTACGACTATGCCCTTGCCGGTGGCGCGACCATGGATGTCGGATCCTATGCGGTCCACATGGCCCGCAGGTTCGGCGGCTCGACGCCGGAAGTCGTTTCGGCGCAGGCGAAATTGCGCGATCCTCAGGTGGACCGGGCCATGAAGGCCGAGTTGCGGTTTGCAGATGGGCACACCGGCCGCGTTCGCTGCTCGTTGTGGTCGACGGACCTGTTGGAATGGAGCGCCAAGGTGGTTGGCGACCGGGGCGAGGTGCGGATGCGGGTGCTCAATCCGCTGGCACCTTTCCGTCGGCTCTCGGTCCGGTCAGCCGAAGGTAATCGTGTAGAACGCTTTCCGCAGCGCACCTCCTATGCGTATCAGCTTGATGCTTTTGCAGCGGCGGTGCTGCGCGGGGCACCGGTGAGGACGTCGGCGGAAGATGCCATCGAGAACATGACCGTCATCGATGGGATCTATCGCGCTGCGGGCCTCCCGCTCCGCGAGCCTGCCTGACCGTCAGGTGGCGAAATGCGCCTGGTTCACGTGGGCGGCCACCCGTAAAGCGTTGGCGGCGATCGTCAAACTGGGGTTCACACCGGTACTGGATGGGAAGAACGAGGCGTCTACCACGTAGAGGTTCTCCACTTCGTGCGCCCGGTTTTGCGGGTCCAGAACACTGGTTTTGGGATCGGTACCGAAGCGGCACGTGCCGCAGACGTGAGCCAGGGCCGAGTTGTTTTCCGCGCCCCGCAGGGTGATTTTGCGAAACGGCTCCAAGACTTCTTTCAACTGGCGCAGGAACACCGCGCGGCGCTCTAGGTCATTGGCGTGGACACGGTACTGAATTCGAAGCCGTGGGCGACCGTCTGAGGTCGGTTGGTCGCACGGCAGGACCCGGTTGTCCAAGTAGGGCAGATCTTCCATGATCGGTGCCAGCACCAGTCCGCCGTTGAAGTACCTTTCGTACACGCGGCGCGTCGCGGGACTCATCATGCGTAGCATCTTCGGCATCCAACCGGGGACGTTGGTCACCATTTCCATCGGCGGCATCGAACCGAATGACTGCACCGTGCCGTATTTCTGCCCTTCCCAGAAGTAAAAATCGCTCAGCCCGATCTCCTTGTTGCACTCGGTGATTTTGCTGCCGGTCTGCGGGAAGATCTCAATCAAATCGATCAGATGGCGCATCAAATTGCGGCCCACCCAATCCGAGCCATTGGCCAATCCACGCGGCCAGTCACCCGAACGGGAATTGAGCAACAGCACCGGGGTGGCCAGGGCACCGCCGGCTGCCACCACCACCTTGCCCTTCAGGGCCAGCATGCCGGAGCGGTCCTCACAGATCACTTGCCTGACCTGTGTGCTGTCCGCATCCAGGCGCACGGCCCGACATTCCGGGAGCAGGTGGGCGCCGTGCTCGGCAACTGCGGGCAGCACGCAATTGCGGGCGGCCTCGTTCTTGCACGACTGGTGACACAGATGGCTGTGGCACGTGATGCAACCGTCGGTGTAATCACAGGCCATTGGCAGGTGGTAGGGATGCAATCCGCGGCCTGTAAGGTAGTCGACCAGCGGCTGGTTATCGGCCGAAAATGGCGGCGCCGCAGGCAGATTGGCCTCCGCCGTCTCTGGCCGCAGGGGATCGGGTTCGCCGCGGACGCCCAACAGCTTCTCAGCCGCCTTATACCAGGGTCGCATCTGGTCGTAGGTAATCGGCCAAGCTTCCGGCACGGTGGAGTCGGCGGGATCCGGAAAGTCTTGCCGCGGAGTGAAATCGCGGACGAAAAAGCGCTCGCAAACCATGGCATAGAGGGCCGACGACCCGCCCGTCCCGCTGCCGATGAACGGCAAGAACCGCCGCGGGAAGCGTCCGCTGATGTCTTCGACCTCGTCGGTCCAGCGGCCGGCCCGGGCCAGCGCGTCGTAGTAGGCCTCTGCGGTACGGGCGGACATCGGCTCGGCCACTTCCGGCGGCGAAGCACGAATCGTCCCCGGCACCCCGGGCAGTGTCGAGCGCCCCTTCTCGACAAACAGCACCCTGCGACCTGACCGAGCCAGTGAATAACCCAGCGTGCCGCCACCCATGCCCGTGCCCACGACGATCACGTCCCACATAATGCGTTCCGCTTCGCGCGGATTCAGCTGGCCGTCGGCCGCAATCGAGTCCATCAGCGGATCATGGCACAAAGCTTTGCGCGGTTTGTGCGAATCGCGATCCGCCAGCCTGGCGGCTGCCCACAACTCAACGAAACAGCAAGGGGTTGATGTGATTACGACCCGCTGGCACAGGGCATACATGCCTCGCTCGCGTCGTCAAGTACCGTGCTCTAGTACCAGTTGCCCACCCAACGGCACCTCGGCGCCCGGCTGCAACTCGCTCAGCCGAACGCCCCGTCCGCGGTCGAATGAGCAGGGATAATGACCGATGCCTCTGGCGCCACGTGAGCGCACGGGGAACCGAAAGGCTGATTTTCGATGAAATTTGCGCTGGCAAGTTACGGAACTCGTGGCGATATAGAGCCGTCGGTCGCCATCGGCCGTGAATTGCAGCGCCGCGGGCACGAGGTCCGCATGGCCGTCCCACCAGACTTGGTGGGATTCGCCGAATCGGCTGGGCTGGCAGCAAGTGCTTATGGGCTGGAGACTCAGGCGTGGCTGGACGCCTACCGCAACTTTTGGACGAGTGTCTTTCGCAACTTTTGGAAGGTGCAGGAGTTGCGCAGGCTATGGCCCGAGCTTTCGAAGCCCCTTACCCAGTGCTGGGACGAGATCGCCAAGACGCTGACATCGCTGGCGGACGGAGCCGACCTGCTGTTCACGGGCCTGAGTTTCGAACAACCGGCTGCCAATGTTGCGGAATACTACGACATTCCGTTGGCGACGCTGCATTACCTTCCGGTGCAGCCTAATGGCCAACTCCTGCCACTGCCGGCGCCGTTGGGACGGCTGGCGATGGCGGCGTACGACTGGCTCGGTTGGCTCATGGACAGGAAGTTCGAGGACGCGCAGCGCCGTGAACTGGGCCTGCCGAAGAGCACCGCCCCCGCGTCGCGACGCATCAGTAAACGTGGATCGCTGGAAATCCAGGCCTACGACGAGGTTTGCTTTCCCGGGCTGGCGGCGGAATGGGCGAAATGGAATGGGCCCATCGATCCTCTTAGGCCGTTTGTCGGGGCGCTGACGATGGAGTTGCCGACCGACGCCGACGAAGAAGTCGCATCGTGGATTGCCGCCGGAACACCGCCTATTTTTTTCGGGTTTGGCAGCATGCCGGTCGAATCTCCTGCCGAAACCATTGCCATGATCGGCGGGGCCTGCGAGCAGTTGGGCGAGCGGGCCGTGGTGTGCGCCGGGTGGAGCGACTTCACCGACGTCCCCGGTTTCGAGCATGTCAAGGTGGTGGCCGCGGTGAATTTCGCGGCCGTTTTCCCCGCGTGCCGCGCAGTTGTCCACCACGGGGGCGCGGGCACCACGGCGATAGGCCTGCGCGCTGGGGTTCCCGCCTTGGTCCTTTCGATGGACGTCAACCAGACATTCTGGGGAGCTGCGATTAAACGACTGAAGGTCGGCGCGGCTCGCCGCCTGTCGGTCACTACCCAGGAAACGCTGATTGCGGACCTGCGCATGATCCTCGGCCCTGACTACGTCGCGCGGGCCCGCGAACTCGCCACCCGGATGACCAAACCCGCCGAAAGCGTTGCTGCCGCGGCCGATCTGCTGGAAGCGAAAGCTCGCCTGAGTCGCGCTGGCTGATCGGCGAAGGCGAACCGTCGCGATGTTTGCCACCGGCCAAGCGCTGGCCGACTGTCGCGTGCCGGGCACGTCTTTCAAGAACTAATCCATAAGACACGCGCTCGACGGGTATGGTCAGCACTACTTACCGCCGCCGTGCAAATTTGCCGAATTACAGCAACGAGGGCGGTCATTCCAGCGTATTATTGTGCCCCCCAGTGCGGTCGGGAAACAATACGCGTGGGTTGCAGGACTGGCTGGTCGCTTGGGTGGGGGTACGGGAGGAATGACTTCAAACGGGAAAAGGCCACGGAAGCCGACCGTTTTGCACGGCCGACGATTGGGGTCGCCCTCGCGCGTTCACGCTCCCACCGAAGCGAGCGACCCCACATCAGCGCCGGCAACTTGGTTCGACACGCACACCGGGACCGCACCAGTGCTGCCTGCCCTAGTCGGCAGCGGCGATTGCAGGCTGATCGACCTCCCCAAGATTCACGACCCTCGAGGAAACCTGACCTTCGTCGAATCGGGCAGGCACGTGCCATTCGAGATAAAAAGGGCTTTTTGGATCTATGACGTTCCGGGTGGCTCTGTGCGAGGCGGCCACGCGTACCGATCCATTCACGAGTTCATAGTGGCATTGTCCGGGAGCTTCGAAGTCATGGTGAGCGATGGCTCGCACCGAGTTCACTATGCGTTAAATCGTTCCTACCAGGCTCTGCTCGTGCCCAATCTCATTTGGCGGGAGATGATCAATTTTTCTACGAATTCGGTGGCCCTCGTTCTCGCCTCGGGGCCATTCTCGCCTGATGAATACGTGCATGACTACGAGGATTTTCTGCGACTCCGGAACATGCAATGAGCCGCATCGACGAATGCAGGCTGGTGAACCTTGAGAAGATCGAGAGTCCCAAAGGCAGTCTGTCTCCACTCTATGGCGGGGTACACGTTCCTTTCGCAATCAAGCGGGTCTATTACCTTTACGATGTCCCCGGCGGAGCTGAGCGCGGCGGACACGCACACCGCGAGCTCCAACAACTGATCGTGGCAGCGTCGGGGTCCTTCGCGGTGACGCTCGATGACGGGCAGAATCGACGAACCGTGTCACTCGACCGTTCTTACTATGGCCTCTACCTCCCGAACTTGATCTGGAGAGAATTGGTGGGTTTCTGTACAGGAGCCGTATGCTTGGTATTCGCCTCCCTGCCCTACGACGAATACGACTATATTCGCGATTACCACGACTTCCTGGCCACTGTGCGCAGCCCAGCCGGCGAGCGCGGCACAGGGTGAACGGTCGCTTTTCGGCTTCGACAATCGAAGCGAGGAAAAGAATTCCGCTTGGATATTCATTGGGGGTATCGTCGCGCCGCTGTTTTAGCGGCTCTTGTCATCGACGGTGCGAAATCCGGTTCGCAGAAGAGAACTGAGCTGAGAGCAATTATGGAAAATGAGTGACCCTGGGGTGGGGGTACGGCGGTGAACGCCCCGCTCGTGGCCGTGGATTTTCTGGACGTTCGCGCTGCCACCCGGGAACTCGAAGCACCGGTGCTGGAGGCCATCCAGCGAGTCGTGCGCGGCGGGTGGTACATACGCGGCGAAGAGACAGCAGCGTTCGAGCATGAGTTTGCTACCTTCACCGGGGCGAAGCATGCGGTAGGAGTCGGCAATGGCCTGGACGCTATTGCCCTCGCGCTGCAGGCGCTCGGGGTTGGCCCCGGTGATGAAGTCATCGTCCCGACAAACACCTACATCGCGACCTGGCTCGCGGTAGCACGTATCGGCGCCCACCCGGTAGGGGTGGAACCGATCGTCGGCCAATGGAACCTCGATCCTGCTCGGGTAGAGGACGCGATCACTCCGCGAACGCGTGCCCTCATCCCGGTGCACCTCTTCGGCCAACCCGCAGATCTCGGGGAACTCTTGGCATTGGCGACCAAACACGGGCTGGTTGTGGTGGAGGATGCCGCGCAGGCGCATGGTGCGCGCTACAACGGTCGACGCATCGGCGCTCACGGCCACGCCGTGGCATGGAGCTTCTATCCTGGGAAAAACCTGGGCGCTTTTGGTGACGCGGGTGCCGTGACCACCGACGACTCTGGTGTGGCAGCTCGCGTTCGTTCTCTCGGCAACTACGGAAGCACCCAGAAATACGTGCATGACGTCCTCGGGACGAACTCGCGACTCGATGAGATTCAGTCGGCCGTGCTGCGCGTCAAATTGCAGTATTTAGATAGTTGGAACGACCGGCGACGGAGCATCGCCAATCGCTACGCCCAAGAACTCATCGGCGCCCCAGAACTACGCTTGCCCGACACCGCCCCTGACCGTGAACATGTGTGGCACTTGTACGTAGTCGACCATCCCTCGCGCGATGACCTACAGAAACATCTGGCTTCCAAAGGAATTCAAACACTGGTGCACTACCCGATCCCCCCGCATTTGTCGGGTGCGTTTGCTCCGCTTGGACTAACCAAGGGAACATTCCCTATCGCGGAAGAGGCGGCGGGCACTCACCTAAGTCTGCCCATAGGTCCTCATCTGTCGGAGGAGGACGTCACGCGGGTGATCGATGCCTGCCGGTCGTTTCCCTGATAGCAGCCGATCCTTCCCCCTCGGGGCTCCCGGCTATCAGCAAACTCGCCTCAGGCGAACCTTCTCTTCAAGTAGATCGGCGGTGGCCGCCGCGCTATCGGCGGGTTTGGTCATCCGGGCGGCGAGCTCTTGGGCGCGCGCGACGTAGTCAGAGGCGAGGATGGTGCGCAGGTCGGTGACCAGCGTTTCCCGGGTAGTGGTCGACAAGCGCCGAGCGGTGCCTACCTTCAGTCGCTTTACCCGCGCGCCCGAGATCATGTCATCGAGCAATGTCCAGAGGATCAATGTGGGGACTCCGGCGCGCAGCCCCGCTGCAGTGGTGCCCGCACCCCCGTGGTGCACGACCGCGCGACATGCTGGGAAGACGGCCGCGTAATTCATCGTGCCCACGACCTTGACGTGCTCGAAACGGGGGACGTCGCTGAAGTCACTCCAGCCAGCACATACCAACGCCCGCTCGCCCATCTGCTCGCAGGCCGCGCTGATCATGGCGAGCGTGTCGGGCGCAGATTCGACCGCTATGCTGCCGAACCCGAAGAAAATCGGCGGTGTCCCCTCGTCGATCCACGCCGCGATCTCCTCATCGGCGTCGGTCGGCAGCTCCATCGTCAGGGTGCCGACGAACGGCCTTGAAGGGGCTAGGGGCCCATTCCATTTCGCCCATTCGGCTGCCAGCCCCGGATAGCAAACCTCGTCATAGGCCTGGATTTCCAGCGACCCGCGTTCGATTATCCGCCGCGACGCGTGGCTGGTTGCCTTTGGCAGGCCTAGTTTGCGGCGCTGCGCGTCCTCTAACTTTTTCGTCATGCCCCAAGCCACCCACTGGTCCATCGTCAGTGCGAATCGCACCAGCGGCGCCGGCAGAAACGGCACGAACTGGCCGTTGGGCCGCATCGGGTGGTAGTGCAGCGTGGCCAACGGAATGTCGTAGTACTCCGCGACATTGGCAGCGGGCTGCTCAAAGCTCAGACCGGTGAACAGGAGGTCGGCCCCGTCGCTCAGCGACATCAGCGTCGCGGTCATCTGCTCCCAGCACTCGTTGACCGGCTCCCAAACTTCTTGCCACGAGCTCCGCAGATCCTGGACTCTCCAGAAGCTCCGGAACAACCGGTTCCAGAAGTCGCGGTGCACTTCCAGCCACTCGCGCGTGTCCACCCCGTAGGCGACTGCGGCAAGTCCAGCCGATTCGGCGAAGCCGACAAGGTCAGGTGGAACGGCCATGCGCACTTCGTGCCCACGGCGCAGCAGCTCAAGGCCGGCAGCGGCGGACGGCTCGATATCGCCGCGGCTGCCATAGCTTGCGACCACAAACTTCATCGCAAAATCCTCGCCTTTCAGTCATTGCTAGACAACGTCAGAAGTATCGGTCGTTACCGGTCATTTCGGGGCCGTTGGCAGCCATATATCCGGCCGCGAGGGCAGCTACGGCAATGTGAGTGGCCGGCGGCTGAGAAGTACCCAGATCGTGCCGCGGTTCTTGAAATCGCTATACGCTGCCTCGGTGATCGCTGGCACCTTGCGCTCGAAAACCCAGCGGTAGTCGTTGTGTTGGTCGTAAATGAAAAATCCTTTCTGCTCAAAGGCCTTCAGCGTGGCATCGATATGCGGCTCTTTCGCCAGGAGGGCTACGACAAGGCCGGGATGGGGGAACGTGTCGGGGATTGTCGGCGCCACCACAGCCTCGGCGCCTTCGATGTGAACCTTGATGAACGAGACTCGCTCCGCCTCGCCGCCCACAATCGAGCCGAGCGTGTCTGCCGGGACGGTCGTGGGAATCCAGGTTTTCCCAAAGTGCCGGCGGTCTAGCTCCCCCTTGGCGGGCGGCTTGAGCCGGTACAAGAGGTCGTTGTTCGGATGCGCGTACAAGGTGATCTCGCCCTTTTGGTCCGCGCATGCCGCCATGACCACCTCGACAATGTCCGCGGCGCCGTTCAGCTCAAGATTGGCGCGCAACCGTCGCACATTGTCCGGCGCGGCCTCGATCGCGATGACCTTCCCGGACGGACCTACTCGCTGGGCGAGTAGGAGGGAGTAGTACCCGCAGTTGGCCCCGGCGTCGACACAGACGTCGCCCTCTTGCACGTGTCGAAGTATGAACTCGGAAAGCACGGGCTCGAAGGCGCCGCGGAAGCGTAGGAATGAGTTGAGCCAGGCGCTGCCAGGGCCGGCGACGAACTTTGTCCCATATTCGGACTCGACAGGAGTTTCGTCAGAATCTATGCCGAGTGCCGGCAGCAGCTTCTGACATGCGCTCACGTACACGGCTTTGGTTATCCAGGGGAGGCGGTCCTGGGCCACACAGGCGCGCATCGAGCGGACCAGCACGCCACGCCCACGCTCCTTGACGGAGTCGAGACTAGGCATCAATCGTTCCTTCAGGTTGGGAAGGCGCGGCATCGCAACGGAGACCGCCGATGGCGGCAACCCTACCGGCCCGCGTGCAAATGTATGCCCGCATCAGGTTTTAAGGCCGGCCGTCACGGTTTGTAGTCACCGATGCAGCACAGCGACCCGCAGATTCCATCGATCAACGTGCGGCCTGTCGCTGCTCTCGTTGGTTTTCGGTGACTATCCGTCGTGAATTGAGTGCGGCACCAAGAAGTTCCGTTGTCGAGGACTGTACGCACGCCAGCCACGGCTTCGAGAGGCGTCGAGACTCCTGCGGCCGACCTTGTGCCGAAGTCGTTACGGCACATGATCTCTGATGCTCTTGTCGAGGCGCCGGCGGATCAGTGCTCCTGCTGCTTGACCGCGAATCGACATGAAGAGTCGACGCGGTGCAGCAGGATGCGGTGTCCTTTGAGATACTCATCGGCGGCTTTGCGGGCACCCTTGAAGTGCCCGTAGTCGTCGATGACCAAGACTCCGCCGACAGGGATTCGCGGGTAGAGATGCTCGAGCTCGTGGCGCGTGGAGCCGTATAAGTCGGTGTCGAGGCGCAATAGGGCTATCGTCTCGGAAGCATGCTCAGGGATGGTGTCCTCTACAGGGCCCGCTACCAGGTGGATCCGTTCCGGCGGATATCCGGTCGACGCCAGTCGGTCGAAGACCTCGTCGCGCGAAACCTCGAAGTGAGTGAGTCGCGAGCCCAGTTCTTGTTTGAGCTTGCCCGGGTTCATCATGCGCTCAACCGACCTGCCCTTGAAGTCGGCGTCGTCGGGGGTGGGTTGGGTCGGGATACCGGACGGTCCCAGCCCGGTGAACATGTCGAACCCGGCGACATCGCGGTCGGAGATGCCACGTTCGAGCAGCCGCAACAAGGTCGCCATCAGGCTTCCGCCACGCCAGACTCCGCACTCGACGAAAGCTCCCGGGATATCGTTGTCGATGATGTAGTCGACACTCGTGCACAATTCGGCAATGCGGTCACCGGAGGTCAACGTGTACGGCTCGACAGCGCGAATGATGCTTCGCACGGAGTCATCCAGATCCACGAACGGGAAACGCGCGGCCTCCTCGTGCGTTTGGCGCACGATCAACGACGTCACATAGTCCGAGACAAAAGGCACCTTGCGTTTGCTCATCGACCGCCCCCTCCTGTGAAGCCAACATGCTAACCGACTTCATTTCGACGAGGAGGCAGATGGCGCGATCTGAGGACATGACGGCGCGCGTGCTCTTCGCCTGGTTGCACCGTATGCCAATCGAAGCCGACGGCGATCGCCGCTTGCGTACAACTTCTGGATTTCGGATCGGCAGCGACGGTGTCGGACTAGACTCCCGGGGTCAGCTGAGCCTGGAGAACACGGGGCAAGGATTCATTTCGGCGGAACATGCGCGAGCAGTGAGGGGCTAGGGTCTTCGTTCAATGAAGATTGTGCTGGCATTCTATGGCAGTCGCGGCGATATCGAGCCTTGCGTCGCTGTCGCCGGAGAGTTGCTCCGCCGCGGGCACGACGTGCGCTTGGCGGTCTCGCCCGACCTGGTTGCGTTCACCGAGTCGGCGGGCCTTCAGGCGGTCGCTTACGGGCCGGATGCGCGGGCGTGGCACGACCTGCATCGTGACCTCTTGGTGCAGGTGTTCCGCAACTTCTGGAGGGTCCGGGATGTGATCCGGTTAGGGCGCAAAGATTGGGAATTGTTCACCCAGTTCTGGGATGAGGCCAACACGACTCTGACGTCGCTGGCTGATGGAGCCGACCTGCTGTTCACCGACGCGGGCTTCGACCGGCCTGTCGCCAATGTCGCTGAGTGCTACGACATTCCGTTGGCCACGCTGCATACCTCCCCACTTCAGGCCGACCCCAACTTCGTGCCGATGGTGTTGTCACCGCCGATTCGCGCCGCAATGGCGGTCGCCGAGTGGCTGGTTGAGCGCTTGGAGAGGAAACTCGAGAACGCGCAGCGCCGTAAATTGGGTCTACCGAAGGCAACCGGGCCGACGTCTCAGCGGAACGCCGAACAAGGATCGCTGGAGATCCAGGCCTACGACGAGGTTTGCTTTCCCGGGCTGGCAGAAAAATGGGCGAAACACGGTGGGCCCAGTGGCCCGTCGAGGCCCTTGGTGGGCGCGCTGACGGTGGAGATGCCGACGGCTGTTGACGAGGAAGTCGCCTCATGGATTGCCGCGGGAACACCGCCGATTTTCTTCGGTTTTGGCAGTATGCCGGTGAAATCTCCTGCCGACACGCTCGCCATGATCGCCGCGACCTGCGCGCAATTGGGTGAGCGGGCGTTGGTTTGCGCCGCCGGGACCGACTTCAGCCACGTCACCCACTACGAACATGTCAAGGTGGTGGGTGCAATGAATTTCGCGGCAGCGTTTCCCGCTTGCCGCGCCGTGGTGCACCACGGCGGCACAGGCACCACGGCCGCAGGCCTGCGCGCCGGAGTTCCTACGTTGATCCTTTCCACATGGCTGGATCAGATTCTGTGGGGGGCTCAGGTGAAACTACTGAAAGTGGGCACTTCCCGGCCGTTTTCGAGCACCACCCAGGAATCGCTAGTCGCAGACCTGCGCACCATCATTACCCCGGAGTACGTCGCTCGGGCCCGCGAGTTCGCGACCCAGATGACCAAACCGGCCGAAAGCGTCGCCGCCGCAGCTGATCTTGTAGAAAATTTCGCCCGCCGCAGGGGGCTTGGCTGATCCCGATGGTGGTCCGTCCAGGCGGTCGGCGATTGCCAGCGCTCCTAACGGCGCCCCTCAGCTTCTACTTCACCATGACGGAGTTCTTGCACGTGATCGCTTGGCCCGGAAAGTAATTCGGGTTGAGCGTCAATCCATTCAAGTAGCTCACGCAGGCCGCTTTCGAGTGCCCACTTCGGGTGCCAGCGCAGCGCGTTCTCCGCCGGCTCGATGATGCAGCTCGCGGCGCGTACGTCACCGTCGCGAAACTTCGGAACGACAACGGGTTCCGGGGCGCCGCAAATGGCGGCGATCTTGCGAGCCAGCTCATGGATGGTGGTCGCAACGCCTGACCCGATATCGAGGCAGCGGGGCTGACCCGCGAGGGTCTGCACCGCGGCGAACACCGCGTCGACGACATCGTCGATAAAGACGAAATCGCGTACGATCCGACCGTCTTCGTAGACCTCCAACGCGCTTCGCGCGCGCGCCAATCGCGCGAAGAGAGCGACGATTCCGGTGTACGAATTGGTCAGTGACTGGCCTGGCCCGTAGACATTCTGTAGACGCAGCACACTGAGATTGGTGTCGTGCGCTGCCGCCCAAGCCACCAGCAGGTTTTCCTGCGCGAGTTTGGTCGCGGCGTAAATATTGGTGGGACGGGGCTCCGTCTGCTCCGCGCAGCTCGGAAGCGGTGCGGCAGGTTCGCCGCTGGGGCCCTGGGGATCCCAGATACCCGCCAACAGCTGAGCGTGGCTGCGCGGCCGCGGATAGAAGACGTGTGTGCCGCATTGCCAAGCGCCCTCGCCGTAGACGGCTCTCGACGAGGCCAGGATGAGCTGGTCGGGCACAAGTGCTGCGCGGGTCAGGGCGTCGAGAAGCTGGGTCGTCCCCACCACGTTGACCGAGCCGTGGCGCGTCGCCTCGGAAAGGGATTGCGCCGTTCCGGTCTCGGCCGCCAGATGGACGATCTGCGAAGGACGGAACAACCGCAGCACAGCATCCCAGTCAGGGGCGTGGGTGACATCGCCGGTGAACAGCCGCACGGACGACGGCAGGTCGATCGCTGCGCGTCCGCCATGAACCTGCGGGTGGAAAACATCCATCACCGCGACGTCGTAGCCCGCTTTGACGAGGCGACGCGAGAGCGCGGATCCGATAAAACCGGCCCCACCGGTGACAAGCACAGACATTGACAAGAGTCGAGGCCTCCGGGTGGTCTGCGAAGCGAATATGTGACCGGCACGCGTTGCCGATGATGTGAGTCGGATCGATAGTATCGGGGACTTCTACGATGTGCGCTCAATCGAGCGCCGCCATGGATATCGTTTCTTCGAAAGTCTTTCTCGCGGTACCACGCCCGCGACGGGATGGCATCGGCAATGTGTAACTCACGTTGTCAGGGCGCGCATACATTGCGGCGCAATGATTCTGCGTCAGCCCTCGCGATTGCCGGAAATCTACAATTTCACCGATGGCACCGGTAGGTGGACTATGTTGCTGGGCAGGTTCCGGTCCGGCCCCTGCCGCGCGTTGGAGAACCCTGCGGACGTGTTCCTTGGCAGCTGCCCGATGTCTGAGAGGTGTGGCGTGTGAAGCGGCTCGACGTTATCAGGCAGGCGCTCGAAGGACGGAAGCAAAGCGTATATCTCGAGATTGGTGTCGAGTACGGACGGGTGTTCCGACGTATTGCCGCCGACGAGAAGATCGCTGTCGATCCGGCGTTCAAGCTATCGGCGCGCTCCCGTAGGCGCGCTGGTGCCCAGGCGCGCGCCACCCATTACTTCGAGATGACCAGCGACGCTTTTTTCGCGAGCCAGGCTGCCTTTCTGAAGCAGCGCGGCATCGATGTCGCGCTGATCGACGGCCTGCACACCTACGAGCAGGTCGTGACCGACGTCGAGAACACCCTGCGCTATCTGCGGGAGGACGGCATCATCGTCCTGCACGACTGCAACCCTTCGCGCGCCTCGATCGGCTGCCCCGCGGAGTCGTACGCCGACTTTCGTGCGCAAAACCATTGGTGGAACGTGTCTTGGAGCGGCGATGTCTGGAAGGCGATTGTCCATCTGCGCAGCACCCGGGAAGACTTGCAAATTGCGGTGCTGAACTGCGATTTTGGTGTTGGGATCATACGGAAGGGGTTGCCGGAATCGCGACTGTCGTACTCGGCGGCGGAGATCGAGAGCCTCGTTTACGCGGACCTCGCCGCCCGCCGTGAGCGTTTGCTTAACGTGAAGCCGCCCGCGTACCTCGGCGAATTTCTCGGATCACAGCGTCCAGTATCTCCGACGGAAACCTAACCGGGGCAATTACGACGTTTGGCGAGTTTCGCTTTTAGGCCAGAGCCTTAGCCGCAGATCTGCAATATATTGTGCCGCAATTGTCAGCCAAATTACGTTGTTCTGTGACATATCATCCTGGTATTTATTTGAAATCCACTTTGACGCGTTCCGGCGGCTTCCTACCCCCGGCAGAATCCTGGAGGGAGGGGTGGCCGTGAGTCAGAGTTTCCAAGGCGCATTAGTCGCCATCCGAGTCGCGCTAATCCCAAGGGTCACTGCGGCGAACCGTTCGCAACGACCTTACGGCTCGTCCCTTACCCCCGAGTCGCTACGAGAGCTCCGCGCGCACCGGCACGGAAGGCGCAGCGCGCCCGCCCGCCGACACCCTCGGACCTCAGGTCTTACTCAGACCAAATGTTTACCAAACATTGTGACCTGCCACACACCCAGGCACTTTGGCGAATCCCCTGACCCGCCATGACGGCCTGCAGTATGGTCAAGTTTCACTGATGTCCAATTAGATGGTCTGGAGCACTGTTGAGCATCAATCCGTTTTACGACGACAATGGCAGTTTTCTCGTCTTGGTCAACGATGAGGAGCAGCACAGCCTGTGGCCGACTTTTTCGGATGTTCCGGCAGGCTGGCGTGTGCTTTACGGCGAAGCGGACCGCGCCACGTGTCTGGACTACATCGAATCGAATTGGCCCGACATACGACCCAAGAGCCTGCGCGAGAAGCTGACAGCCGGCCGAGCTGCCGATTAATAACTCGTCTGAATCTGGGAGGTAGTGGGGGAGCTGGATGGTGTTCGACGACGGCGCACGTCCGCTGACTCGAGGACAGCTTGACATATGGCTTGCGCACGAAACGGGTCACTCCAGTACTGAGTGGCAGCTCGGCCTACTCGTAAAAATCGAGGGCAGGTTAAATCGTGATGCCCTGAAGTGGGCCATCCGGCGCGTGGTGCGGGAGGCCGAACCAATCAGGGTCACGTGCTTTGAGGCGGACGGCCAGGTTTTCCAAAGGCCGAACGATTACCCGATTGTTGAGCTTGCCTTCTTCGACGTGAGCGGTTCCAGCCAGCCGGTGCAGGAAGCCCACGAGATGGCCTTGTCGATACAACGCACGCCAATGCCGTTCACGGGGCCGCTCTTCAAATTTGCGCTATTTCAGACGGGGCGCGAAGAGTTCTACCTATTCACCAGCCTGCACCACATCGTGGCAGACGCATCCGGAGTTGCGCTGGTTGGTCATCGCATTGCGACTGTTTATTCCGCGGTTGCTTCCGGTGCACCTATCCCACCTGCCTTTTTCGGCTCGTTGCGAGATTTGGTCGACCAGGAGCTGGAATACGAGGCGTCCGCGGATTATCTGGCGGATCAGGCGTATTGGACGCAAAACGTTCCGCTGGAAAGCGACCACTACCACGGATCGCCGCAACTCGCGGACGAGCGTGATCCTTCCCAGTTCTCCGCGCCTGTCCGGTTAGACCCGACGGTCCTGCGCCGAGTGGACGAGTTGTCCGAGGTTTGGAACGTCCCTCGGTCATCGGTGATCACAGCGGCGTGCGCACTTCTGTCGCGCGCGTGGTCCGCCGCGAGCTCGGAGGTGGTGCTGGACTTCCCGGTGGGCCGGCGAGTATCTCCGGAGTCAAAGACGCTTCCCGGGATGCTCGCCGGGGTGGTGCCGCTGGTGTTGAGTGTTTCGCCGCGATCCACGGTTGCCGATTTTTGTCGGCATGTCGACACGCGAATAGGTGAAGCGCTGCAGCATCAGAGATTTCCGGTGCAAGCCCTTGAGCGCAAAGCTCATTCCCGCGAACCAGGCCAGCCGGCCGCGAGAGTGAGCGTCAATTTCATCCCCACCGCATTTACCCTCGACTTCGGCGGTGTGCCCGCGTCGGCGTCAATGACCAATTCCGGCCTCGTGGGCGCCTTCGGGTTGATGTTCTCGGGGGCGGGTGACGAGCTTTTTCTCAGCACGCTGGGTGCTGGACATCCCTTTTCGAAATTTGATGTTTCCGAATTAGCGGGACGATTGCAGCGCGTTTTGGCGGCGATGACCTCCGAGCCGACGCGGGCGTTGTCGTCAATCAATGTGCTCTATGGAAATGAACACGCCGGGCTGCATGGGTGGGGCAACCGGGCCGTGTTGACCCAGCCGCCGACCCTGTCGGCGTCCCTTCCGCAGTTGTTGGCCGCGCAGGTGGCCCGCGCGCCGGAGGCGGTGGCGATCAGCTGCGCGGGGCGGTCGTGGACTTACCGCGAGCTCGATGAGGCCGCCAACCGGTTGGCGCATGTGTTGGCTGACTCTGGGGCGGGCCCCGGACAGCGGGTGGCGCTGCTTTTTTCGCGGTCGGCCGAGGCGATCGTGGCAATTCTTGCGGTGCTGAAGGCCGGTGCCGCATATCTGCCAATCGACCCTGCGGTGCCGGCGGCGCGCGTGGAGTTCATGCTCGGCGACGCCGCGCCCATCGCCGCGATCACCACCACCGCTCTGGCCGACCGGCTGGAGGGACGTGGTCTGCCGGTTATCGATGTCGGCGACCCGCGCATCGGCACCTATCCCTCCACGCCGTTGCCGACACCGATGGCGGATGACATCGCCTACCTCATCTACACCTCGGGTACTACCGGTGTTCCGAAGGGTGTAGCCATCACCCACCGCAACGTGGCACAACTGCTGGCGGCAATGGACGAGAACCTGGAGCTGGCGGGACAGGTCTGGACGCAGTGGCACTCGCTGGCCTTCGACGTGTCGGTGTGCGAAATCTGGGGTGCCCTGTTACACGGCGGACGACTGGTGGTAGTGCCCGAATCGGTGGCGCGCTCACCCGAGGACTTCCACACTTTGCTCGTCACCGAACAAGTCAGCGTATTGAGCCAAACCCCGTCGGCGTTCTATGCGCTGCAAGCCGTCGACGCGCTGCAGCCTGAGTGGAAGCATCAGCTGAAGCTGCAGACGGTGATATTCGCCGGTGAGGCGCTGGAACCGCGGCGTCTGGGCACGTGGCTCGAAAACCACCCCGGATTGCCACGCATGATCAACATGTACGGCACGACCGAGACGACCGTGCACGCCTCGTTCCGGGAGATCACCAACGGCGACCTCGACAACCTTGCCAGTCCGATCGGCGGTCCGTTGGCGCACCTTGGCTTCTTTGTCCTCGATGCATGGATGCAGCCGGTACCGCCCGGTGTGGCCGGTGAACTGTATGTGGCCGGTGGGGGACTGGGTTACGGGTATGTCGGCCGGGCGGGGCTGACGTCGTCGCGATTTGTGGCGTGTCCGTTCGCCCCCGATGGTCCCGACGGTGTAGGCGCCCGGGGACAACGGATGTATCGCACCGGGGATCTGGTGTGCTGGCGTGACGACGGGCAGCTCGAGTATTTGGGGCGCGCGGACGACCAGGTCAAGATCCGCGGGTATCGCATCGAGCTGGGCGAAATTCAGGCGGTGTTGGCCGCGCTCGACGGCGTTGAACAGGCGGTGGTGATCGCCCGCGAGGACCGCCCGGGCGACAAGCGCCTGGTGGGCTACGTCACCGAGTCGGTGACCGGCATTGTGGACCCGGTTGCGGTGCGGACCGCGCTTGCCGAACGGCTCCCGGCCTACATGCTGCCGGTCGCGGTCTTGGTGCTGGAGGCGATGCCGCTGACGGTTAACGGCAAGCTGGACAAGCGTGCCCTGCCGGCACCGGAATACCAGGACGGGGATCGTTACCGCGCTCCGGCAAACGCCATTGAGGAGGTTCTCGCCGGTATCTACGCCCAGGTGCTGGGGCTGGAGCGGGTCGGGGTGGACGACGCGTTCTTCGAACTGGGCGGCGACAGCATTTTGTCGATGCAGGTGGCGTCCCGGGCGCGCGCGGCCGGAGTGCTGTGCCGCCCGCGCGACATTTTCGTCGAGCAGACCGTCGCCGGGCTGGCCCGGGTGGCCCGGGTGGCCGATGGTGCCGCCGGCACGATCGATGAGGGTCTCGGGCGGGTGGTGGCCACCCCGATCATGCGCTGGCTGCAGGGCGTGGAGGGTCCAGTCGAACAGTTCAACCAGACGGTGGTGGTGCAGGCCCCGGCAGGGGTCCGTGAGGCCGACGTCCTGGTCTTGTTGCAGGCGTTGCTGGATCGGCATGCCATGCTGCGGCTGCGCGTCGACGGCGACGGTTCGGATGGTTGGTCGTTGCAGGTGCCTGAGGCGGGCTCGGTGCGGGCGAGCGAGGTCCTGCAGGCGACGGACGCGCTGTCGGATGAAGCGGTGGTCGATGCCCGATCCCGGTTGAACCCGGCCGGTGGCGTGATGCTGAGCGCACTCTGGGCGGCTGCGACGGGTCAGCTGGCGTTGGTCGTTCATCACCTGGCCGTGGATGGCGTGTCCTGGCGAATTGTGTTGGAGGACCTCAACATTGCCTGGGCCCAGCACCACAGTGGCCAACCGGTGGCGTTGCCGGCGAGTGGAACCTCGTTTGCCCGGTGGGCGTCGCTGCTGCAGGAGCGTGCGCACGACCCCGCAGTGGTGGCCCAAGCCGAGACCTGGCGGCAGGTGGCAGCGGTCCCGGCCGCTTTGCCGGCGGTGCAACCCGCTGTCGATACCTATGCGACTGCCGGCCGGTTCACAGCGGAGTTGGACGCTGACACGACCCGGATGCTGTTGGGTGAGGTGCCTGCGGCTTTTCATGCCGGGGTGCACGACATCCTCTTGATCGCCTTCGGCCTGGCGTTGGCGGAGTTCCTGGACAACCGCGGGGCGCCGATCGGCATCGATGTCGAGGGCCACGGACGTCACGAGGAGCTGGGCGCCGACGTTGACTTGTCCCGCACGGTGGGCTGGTTTACCACCAAATACCCGATCTCGTTGAAATTCGGGAGGCCCGCCCGTGCGCTGGACTGGGCACAGGTGATGGCCGGTGACGCGGCGCTGGGCGCGGCGATCAAGGACGCCAAAGAGCAGCTTCGTGCGGTGCCCAACGACGTGACCTACGGTGTGCTGCGCTACCTGAACCCCGACGTGGACCTGGCCGCAGTCGACCCGCCGATTGGGTTCAACTACCTGGGCCGACTGGGTGCCGCGGGCGCCGAGCTCTCCGACGAGCCGTGGCGTATCAGCAATGAAACGTTGTCCTTCACCGCCGTCGCGGCGGCACTGCCCCTGCCGTTGGCTCACACCCTGGACCTCAACGCGGGCACCGTCGACACCGAGGTCGGCCCGCACCTGCTCGCCGACTGGACATGGGCGCCCTCGGCGCTGGATCTCGGACAAGTGACACGACTGACTCAGTTGTGGTTCGACGCACTGGCCGGTATGTGCGCGCACGTGCGCAGTGGCGGCGGTGGGTTGACGCCGTCTGATGTCGCGCCCGCCCGCCTCAGCCAGCAGCAAATCGACGAGCTGTCACGGCAATACCCGATTGCCGACGCGCTGCCGCTGACTCCGCTGCAGCAGGGACTGCTCTTCCACACCAGAACGGCGCAGGGTCCCGGCGACGATGTCTATGCGATGCAACTGGACCTCGCCATAGCCGGTGCTCTCGACCCGAACCGCCTGCGCGAAGCGGTGCACACGGTGCTCAACCGACATCCCAACCTAGCGGCCCGATTCTGCGAACAGTTCGACGAACCGGTACAGGTCATCCCGGCCGATCCAGTGATGGGGTGGCGGTATGTCGACCTCGCCGGCGGCACCGAGGAGCAGGTTCAGGAGGTCCAGGCTGCCGAGCGCGCCGCAGTCTGCGACTTCGCCGAGCAGCCGGCGTTTCGGGTGGCCCTGATCCGGACCGGCGAAGATCGGCACCGGATTGTGCTGACCGTTCACCACATCGTCGTCGATGGCTGGTCGCTGCCGATCCTGCTGCAGGAGATTTTCGCCAGCTACTATGGCCAGCCGCTGCCTGGTGCAGTTCCGTATCGCAGGTTTGTAACCTGGCTGGCCGATCGGGACATCGATGCCGCCCGGGCGTCCTGGCGCGATGTGCTCGCCGGTTTCGACACTCCGACATTGGTCGGGCCGCAACACCGCATGGAGCTCGGGCGCCGCGACGTTGCATCGTTCCGAGTGCCAGAGGAAACGACGCGGCTCCTCGGCGAGCTGGCACGCACGCACCACACCACCGTCAACACCGTCCTCCAAGGCGCTTGGGCGCAGCTGCTTACCACGCTGACCGGCCAGCACGATGTCGCGTTCGGTGTCGCGGTCTCGGGTCGGCCGGCCGAGTTGCCCGGGGCCGAATCGATGGTCGGCCTGCTGATCAACACGGTGCCGGTGCGGGCGATGATCGCGTCGGGAACTACCACCGCCGATCTGTTGGAGCAGTTGCAAAGCGCGCACAATCACACCCTCGACCACCAGCATCTGGCCCTGAGCGAGATCCACCGGGTGGCCGGTCAGGAGCAGCTGTTCGACACGCTCTTCGTCTTCGAGAATTACCCGGTCGATACCGCCGCGTTGACAGCTATCAACGGGTTGGCGATCACCGAGTTCAGCAACCGCGAATACAACCACTACCCGCTTGCGGTGCAGGTGATGCCGGGTGGTGAGCTGGGCATTCGGGTGGAATTCGACACCGAGGTGTTCGATGCGAACCGCGTCGAGCAATTGATTGAGCGGTTCAAGCGGGTGCTGGCGGCGATGGCCGTCGACCCGGCACGGCGGCTTTCTGGGCTCGACGTGCTGGATGTACATGAGCACGCGGAGCTGGATCGGTGGGGGAACCGGGCGGTTCTGACCGAACCGGCACCTTCCCGACCGTCGATACCGGTGCTGTTTACCGCGCAGGCGGCGCGTGCTCCGGAGGCCGTGGCAATAAGTGACGCTGAGCGTTCGTGGACGTATCGCGAGCTCGATGATGCGGCGAACCGGCTGGCGCAGCTGTTGGCCGGTCACGGCGCTGGACCAGGGCAGCGGGTGGCGCTGCTGTTGCCGCGGTCGGCTGAGGCGATCGTATCGATCCTGGCGGTGTTGAAGACCGGGGCGGCCTATCTGCCCATCGACCCCGCACACCCGGTCGCGCGGATGAAGTTCATGGTTGCCGACTCCGCGCCGATCGCCGCGATAACCACTGCGGAACTGGCCGACCGGCTGGACGGACATGAGTTGGTCGTCATCGATGTCAGTGAAATCCAGGACCCCCGCATCCATACCCAGCCCAGCACGGCGCCCCCTGCGCCGGCTCCCGACGACATTGCCTACATCATCTACACGTCGGGTACCACCGGCGTCCCGAAAGGTGTGGCGGTCGCCCACCAGAACGTGACGCGTCTGCTGGAATCTCTCGACGCGGAGCTGGCGCTCGACCAAGTGTGGACCCAGTGCCATTCCCTGGCCTTCGATTTCTCGGTGTGGGAGATCTGGGGCGCGCTGCTGCACGGGGGGCGAGTGGTCGTGGTGCCCGACGCGGTCGTCCGTTCACCAGAAGACCTGCACGCCTTGCTGGTGAAGGAACAGGTCGGCGTACTGAGCCAAACTCCGTCAGCGTTCTATGCCTTGCAGACCGCCGACGCGCTGCAGCCTGAGCTGGGACAGCAGCTCAAGTTGCAGACGGTGGTGTTCGGTGGCGAGGCTCTGGAACCGCAGCGGCTCGGGACGTGGTTGGAACACCACCCGGGATCGCCTCGGCTCATCAACATGTATGGCATCACTGAGACGACCGTGCATGCCTCGTTCCGCGAGATCGGCAGCAGTGACGTTGAGAGCAATGTCAGTCCGATCGGCGGGCCCCTGTCCCACCTGGGTTTCTTTGTGCTGGACGGCTGGCTGCGCCCGGTACCGGCAGGTGTGGTCGGCGAACTGTATGTGGCAGGAGCCGGACAGGCCTACGGGTATGTGGGTCGAGCCGGGTTGACATCGTCGCGGTTCGTGGCGTGCCCATTCGTCGGTGCGGGAGCACCCCAACAGCGGATGTATCGCACCGGGGACTTGGTGCGGTGGGGCGCTGATGGGCAGCTGCGGTATGTGGGGCGTGCCGATGAACAGGTCAAGATCCGCGGATATCGCATCGAGCTCGGTGAGATCCAGACGGCGCTGGTTGCGCTGGATGGGGTTGAGCGGGCGGTAGTGATTGCTCGCGAGGACCGCCCGGGCGACAAACGGCTGGTGGGCTACGTTACCGGTGCCGTCGAACCGGCCGCGGTGCGCAGCGCGCTGAGTGACCGGCTGCCCTCGTTCATGGTGCCGACCGCGGTGGTGGTGCTGGACGCGTTGCCGTTGACGATCAACGGGAAACTGGACGTCCGGGCGCTGCCGGCCCCGGAGTACCAGCAAGTCGACGATCACCGCGCCCCCACTAACACCGTCGAAGAGATCCTGGCCGGCATTTACGCGCAGGTCCTCGGCGTCGACCGGGTTGGGCTTGACGACTCGTTCTTCGAGCTGGGCGGCGACAGCATCTTGTCGATGCAGGTGGTTGCGCGGGCCCGTGCCGCCGGTGTCTTGTGCAAACCGCGCGACATTTTCGTCGAGAAGACCGTGGCCGGGCTGGCCCGGGTGGCCCGGGTGGCCGACGGTGCCGGCGGCCCGGTCGACGAGGGGCTCGGGCCGGTGCTGGCAACGCCGATCATGAGGTGGCTGCACGACCTGGACGGTCCGGTCGATCAGTTCAACCAGACGATGGTGGTGCAGGCCCCGGCAGGTGCCGGCGAGGCCGACGTGGTGGCGCTGTTGCAGGCGTTGCTGGATCGGCATGCCATGCTGCGGCTGCGTGTCGACGACGACGGCGCCGGAGGTTGGGCGTTGCAGGTGCCCGAGGCCGGGTCGGTGCACGCGAGCGAATGTGTGCAAGTGGTGGACATGCTGTCGGACGAAGCGCTCCTCGATGCCCGATCCCGGTTGAACCCGGCGACCGGGGCGATGCTCAGCGCGCTGTGGGTAGCCGCTACGAGCCAATTGGTGTTGATCGTTCACCACCTGGCCGTCGACGGGGTGTCCTGGCGAATCCTGCTGGAAGACCTGAACATCGCTTGGTCCCAGCATCGGGATGGCCGGCAGGTGGTCTTGCCTCCGACGGGAACGTCGTTCGCCCGGTGGTCGTCGTTGCTGGCCGAGCATGCGAGCGCCCGGGAGGTCGTGGATCGGGCCGATGCGTGGCGCCAGGTCGTCGCGGTGCCGGCCGTGCTGTCGCCGGTGCAACCCGCACGCGACACCTATGCCACTGCCGAGCATTTGTCGGCGGAGCTGGACCCAGACACCACCCGGATGCTCTTGGGTGAGGCGCCTACGGCGTTCCACGCAGGAGTGCACGAGATCCTGTTGGTCGCGTTCGGGTTGGCGCTGGCGGAGTTCTTGGGCACCGGTCGTGCACCGATCGGTATCGATGTCGAAGGTCATGGCCGCCAGGAAGAAATCGGCGCCGACATGGACCTGTCACGCACCGTGGGTTGGTTCACCACCAAGTACCCGGTGTCATTGGCGGTGGGGGGGCTGTCCTGGAAGCGCGTGGTGGCCGGCGAGGCCGCACTGGGCACGCTGATCAAGGAGGCCAAAGAGCAGCTCCGGGCGCTCCCGGACGGTTTGACCTACGGCCTGCTGCGTTATCTGAACAGCGATGTCGACCTGGCCGGGTCTGACCCGCTTGTCGGATTCAACTATTTGGGTCGGTTGGATACCGCCGCGGGTGAGGTGTCCGGTGATGTGTGGCGGATCAGCCAGGACGACTGGGCGGTCACCGGAGCCAGCGCGGCAACAACCACACCGCTCGCACACGCCCTTGACCTCAACGCCTTGACCGTCAACACCGATAACGGCCCACAGTTGCAGGCCAACTGGACGTGGGCGCCGTCGGTACTCAACCATGCGCAGGTCAGTCGGCTGAGCCGGTTGTGGTTCGAGGCCCTGGCGGGCATCTGCGCTCATGTACGAGGCGGCGGGGGCGGGTTGACGCCGTCCGACATCGCCGCCCGCCTCAGCCAGCAGCAGCTCGACGAGCTTCAGAGGTTGTATGCGGATCGCTGACGTATTGCCTTTGACGCCGTTGCAGCAGGGGCTTCTGTTTCACGCCAGCACCGCTCAGGGTAACGACGACGACGTCTATGCGGTGCAACTGGATATCACGCTGAGTGGTCGGCTCGATCAGCACCGGCTGCGCGATGCGGTACACACCGTGGTCAACCGGCATCCACACTTGTTAGCCCGATTCTCCGATCAGTTCGACGAGCCGGTTCAGATCATTCCGGCCGATCCCGAGGCCCCCTGGCGGCATATCGAACTGGACGCCGACGATGCCGACGCCGAAGTCGAGATCCAGCGGATCTGTGCCGATGAGCGGGCCGCAGTATGTGACCTCGCCGACCAGCCGGCCCTTCGGGTGGCGTTGATCCGCACCGGCGAACATCGGCACCGCTTGGTGCTCACCAATCACCACATCGTGATGGACGGCTGGTCGCTGCCGATCCTGCTGCAGGAGATTTTTGCCAGCTACTACGCGCAGCCGCTGCCCGGGGCGGTCCCGTACCGCAGATTCGTGAACTGGCTCGCCGATCGCGACCTTGATGGCGCCCGTGCGGCCTGGCGTGAGGTGTTGGCCGGTTTCGACACCCCCACTTTGGTGAGTTCCCCAGGCAGGTCGAAGCGCGGGCCGCAAGGGGTGGCGTCGTTTCAGGTGCCTGAGCAGACCACTCGCGCCGTCGGCGAGCTGGCGCGCTCCTGTCACACCACCGTCAACACGGTGCTCCACGCCGCCTTCGCGCAACTGCTGTGCCAGCTGACCGGACAGCATGATGTCGTCTTCGGCACCGCGATCTCGGGTAGGCCCGCCGAGCTGCCCGGCGCGGACTCGATCGTGGGCCTGTTGATCAACACGGTGCCGGTGCGGGGGCGCATTACCACGGCCACCACCACCACCGACCTGCTCGATCAGCTGCACAACGCGCAAAACCACACGCTCGAGCACCAGCACTTGGCGCTTAGCGAGATTCACCGCGTCACCGGTCACGACAAACTGTTCGACACCATGTTCGCGTACGAGAACTACCCGATCGACGCCGCCGAGCTGTCGGGCACCGATGGGTTGGCCGTCACCGAGCTCAACAACCGCGAATACAACCATTACCCGTTTGTGGTGCTGGCCGAACCGGGCCCCGCACTGGACCTTCACGTCCAATTCGACACCGACGTGTTCGACGCGTCCAGCA
>NZ_LZSG01000001.1 GCF_001665395.1 Mycobacterium sp. 1164966.3 | reverse complement strand
GGCCACCGCGCCGGCGCCTTCCAGCAGCGAAAGGCCGATCAACGCGAGCAACCGTCCGCGGATCCTGACCCACGCCTCGCCGATCGTGATCGGGGACCCGAACACCCCCCGCCCGGCTACGGCCCGCCACCGGGGTATAGCGCCCCGCCGGGCTACGGGTTCCCGGCCGGTTACGGTCCGCCACCATTCGCCCCGGGCGCCGTCAAGCCCGGCATCATCCCGTTGCGGCCATTGGGCCTCAGCGAGATCTTCAATGGTGCGGTCGGCTACATCCGCGCCAATCCGAAGGCGACGATCGGGCTGACCGCCGGGGTAGTGCTGGTCATGCAGATCATCAGCTACGTCGCGACGCTGGGCCCATTGGCCGCCGCCAGCCGGCTGAAAACCTCCCCGGCCGCCGAGCTGTCCTGGGCCGACGCGGCCGGCTGGATGCTCGGTATCGGTGGCAGTGTCCTGGTCAGCTGGCTGGGCGGCATCCTGCTGTCCGGAATGCTCACCGTCGTCGTCGGGCGGGCGGTGTTCGGGTCCCCGATCACGATCGGCGAGGCGTGGGTCAGGATCCGCGGACGGTTGCTCGCGTTGATCGGCCTTTCGCTGCTGGAAGGCGCCGGCGCGGTGGCCGTAACCAGGGGGCGCAGCGCCGTAGCCGGGCGGCGGCCCGTATGCAGGGGAGGGATAACCGGGCGGCACGGGGCCCATAGGCCCTGGCGGCGGATCCACCGAATATGCAGGCGGCGGCGTGCTCACCGGAGGCAGCTGCCGTCGTCGTTGGTCATGGCTTACATCCTGTCGGCGGTCGGGCCTTTTCTCAACGTCGGGCCCGGGGTCCCGGGTAGTAGCGTTTCGGTCATGGCGGAACTCAAATCGCGGCTTCGGGCGGACCTGACGCAAGCGATGAAGACCCAGGATAAGTTGCGCACCGCGACACTGCGCATGCTGCTGGCCGCGATCCAGACGGCGGAAGTCTCCGGCAAGCAGGCCAGAGAGCTCTCCGACGACGAGGTGATCCAGGTGTTGGCCAAGGAATCCCGCAAACGCGGCGAGGCGGCCGAGATCTACACCCAGAACGGCCGCGGTGAGCTCGCGGCCAACGAGCACGCCGAGGCGCGGATCATCGACGAATATCTGCCCACGCCGCTCACCGAGGCCGAGGTCGCCGACGTGGCCGACACCGCCATCGCCGAGGTGGCCGAGGCCATCGGCGAGCGGCCCAGCATGAAGCAGATGGGTCTGGTGATGAAGGCGGCCACCGCGATCGCCGCAGGGAAAGCCGACGGTGCCCGGCTGTCCGCGGCGGTAAAAGACCGGCTGTAGCCGAATCGTTTGCTCCGCAGGAGCGCGGGTAACCCTGTCGCTATGACCAAGTTCGGCTATACCTTGATGACCGAGCAGAGCGGGCCCAAAGACCTTGTGCGCTATGCGGTTTCAGCTGAGGAGTGTGGTTTCGACTTCGAAGTCTGCAGCGATCACTTCTCGCCCTGGCTGGTATCCCAGGGGCACGCTCCCAACGCCTGGGCGGTGCTCGGCGCGGTCGCACAGATGACCCAGAAGGTGCAGCTGTACACCTATGTGACCTGTCCGACGATGCGATATCACCCCGCGATCGTCGCTCAACAAGCCGCGACCGTACAGATTCTTGCCGACGGACGCTTCACCCTCGGGCTGGGCAGCGGCGAGAACCTCAACGAGCACGTGGTGGGCAAGGGCTGGCCGACCGTCGAGCGGCGACAGGACATGCTGCGAGAAGCCATCAAAATCATCCGCGAACTGTTCGGCGGGCAACTGGTGAACTGGCGCGGCGATTATTTTCAGGTCGACTCGGCCCGACTGTGGGATGTGCCCGAGGTACCGGTCTGCATCGGGGTGGCCATGGCCGGGTCCAAGGGCGTCGACAAATTCGCCAAGCTCGCCGACCACCTGATTGCCGTACAGCCTGACGAAGAACTTGTCGACGCATGGCACGCCGCCCGGCAGGCGGCCAACGTGGCCGGCGGCGGCCGGGTGATCGGGCAGGTTCCGGTGTGCTGGGACCCCGACCGAGACGCCGCCGTCGAACGCGCACACGATCAGTTCCGCTGGTTCGGCGGCGGCTGGGCGGTCAACGCTGACCTGCCGACGCCCGCCGGTTTCGACGGTGCCACCCAATTCGTACGTCCCGAAGATGTCGCCGAGAGCATTCCGTGTGGCCCCGACCTGGATGCGATCGTCGAGGCCGTCCGGCCGTACTGGACGGCCGGGTTCACCGATGTCGCGCTGATCCAGATCGGCGGCGAGACGCAGGACCTGTTTCTCAAGGAAGCCGCCGAACCGTTGCTTGAGGCGCTGCGCGCCGCGGCTCAATGACCGCTCCGAGGATCGCTCCGAGGATCGCTTTGACCACCGCGCGTTTGGGCGGTGGGCGCTCGGGTATCCGGTTGGCATCCGGCGCCCAGGTTGAGTTGCAAAGTGATTGGACGAGAACACTTTCGATTCAACTGCGCGAAAGCCGTTCTGAAGCGCTGGCTTTCAGTGAAGGAGAATACCGATGTCACACGGATTACAAGGTAAAAAGATCGCTATCCTGGCCGCCGACGGAGTGGAGAAAGTTGAACTCGAACAGCCTCGCGCGGCATTGACGCAGGCGGGAGCCCAAGTCGAGGTGCTTTCGCTGAAACGTGGCGAAATACAAGCGCGCAACCACGATCTCGAGCCTGCTGGCGCATTTGCTGTCGATCGCGCGGTATCGGATGCGAAGCCCGACGAATTCGACGGCCTGGTGCTGCCCGGCGGCACGGTAAACCCGGACAAACTGCGCAAAGACGAGTCCGCGGTCGCCTTCGTGCGCGACTTCGTCGAGTCCGGAAAGCCGGTCGCCGCGATCTGCCATGGCCCGTGGACGCTGGTGGAGGCGGGTGTCACGGCGGGACGAACGATGACCTCTTACGCGAGCATACGCACCGACCTGCGGAACGCCGGCGCCAATGTGGTCGATGAGGAAGTGGTTGTCGACGGCAATCTGATCACCAGTCGCTCGCCGTCAGATCTTCCGGCATTTTGCTCGACGATTGTCAAGCAATTCGCCCACGTCTCTAGCGCTGCACCGCGATAGCTGCCCAGCCAGTCGTCGGGGTTTAAAGCAGCGGTTTGCGGGCATTAATCAGTGGTGCCGTAATCGCGGCTCGATCGGATTGACCGCGGAAATTCACCGAAAGGCCTACGTTGACGACCACCTATCAAGTGGCGGATGCCGCCCTGCCCGCCGTCAGCGTCTACCAGCCGCAATACGATTCGCGGCTGTTGGTGGACACGATGAAGTGGACCGGAATTGTGGCGGGCCGACGGGTTCTCGATCTGTGTACCGGAAGTGGTTTCGTCGCGATCGCTGCCGCCGAAATGGGCTGTGCCAGCGTCACTGCCTTCGACATTTGCCCGCACGCCGTGCGGTGCTCGCGTGACAACGCCGTAGACGCCGGGGTGGATGTCGATGTCCGCGAGGGGTCCTGGATCGGGGCCTTCGATTGCGCTCCGTTTGACGTCGTGGTGTCCAATCCGCCGTATGTGCCGACACCGCCCATCGACGACACCGACTTGATCGCACCCAGCGCCGGACCGTCCTGGGCGTTCAACGCCGGTCCCGACGGGCGCCTGGTGCTCGACCCCCTGTGCGAATCGGCGACAAACCTGTTGTGTCACGGCGGATCCCTGCTACTGGTGCAGTCGGCATTCGCCGGTGTGCAACAGTCGCTGGACCTCCTGCGGTCCACCGGGCTGAGCGCCAGAGTAGTTGCCTCCCAATGGGTTCCGTTCGGCCCAGTATTGACCGCCCGGGCACGGTGGCTGGAGGACACCGGCCGGCTACGGCGCGGCTGCCGCGAAGAAGAGCTGGTTGTCATTCGGGCCGAAAAGCCATGACTACCACCCGCGTGCAAGTGGTGCCCAAGGGCCCGGTGCTGATTTCCGGCCCGGTGCGCATCGAGATGCCCGACGGCGGCGTCGTCGAATCCGATCGGTTCATGGTGGCGGTCTGCACGTGTGCGCGCAGCAAGGAATATCCAATGTGCGACACCAGCCACCGGCGCTGCCGGATCACCGAAAAGCGTTGAACGCGGCGGCTAAACGGGCCGCCGCAGCGATGACTGGTTCAGCTTCCAGCACACCATGAGATTGTCCGCCAAGCGATTCTCCACCACCGCATGTGCGCGCATTCCGAAGACGACGTCGCGGTCCAGCTTCGGCTCGCGCGCGACCAGGTCACCGACGACATCGAGGCGCACCACCTGCTCGTGTACCGCGTCAGCCTCGACGTGCTCCTGGTAGAACGCGATACAGGCCGCCGGTGCCGACATGCGCTGCAGCGCCTGGACCATGCGTCGGGAACCCGGCGGCGAGGTGATCTCGGTAGCGGCGAAGTGCCCGATCGCGGCACCGCGCAGCCACCGGTGCAGGCCGAACATCGACATCAAATTCACCACCGCCAGCGACTCGGCGGGAACCGCATCCAGATAAGCCAGATAGCGCGAATCCAGGTCGGCCGCGGCCATCAGATCGGCGAACAGCTGCTGATGCAGCCGCGCGGCCTGCCCGGCGCCGTACTCGTCGTATTCGACCGCAACGAACGCCGCCTTGGCGCGGCCGGTCAACCGCGGAATCACCCAGGCGTGCGGATCGCCTTCCTTGAGGTGATACAGCGAGCGGTGCGCGAAATATTCGCGCATCTGCTGCCAGCTGCCGGCATCGCGCAAATAGTACGACGGTCCGTTGCCGTCCACGGGCTCGATGGACAGCGCGTCCATTTCGGCCGCCGCACTGTCGCCCGGTTCGATGTCGCCGACGTCACGGCGTATGCCCGCCAGAAAGCCACGCTCCAGTTCGGCACGCAGGTGCAGCAGCGCCGGATTCCACTCCCACGTGGGGTCGACGCCGGCAAACCCCCGGTAGTGCAGTTCGTAGCACATGTACAGGGCCAGCTGCAGGTCAAGACCGTAAGGGTCCGAATCGCGCACCGATGCACCGATGCGATTCAGTTGGTCGCGCGACGACGGCCCGGTCAGGGCCCGGCGCACGGTCATCGAGAGCGGTCCGTTCGCGGCCGGCAGGGCCGGTTCGACGGTGGTCGATGCGCTAGTCACCCCGGTGAGATACCCCCTATCGGACCTGGCAAACGGGTGCGGCGTCACGTCGCGGTCGGAGTGCACGCCAAATCTCATGTGCGGCTGGCCTTTCAGTGTTCACGCACGTCGGGGAAGCCGGAATGTCACGTTCACGGTGGTTCCGGCCGGTGTGCTGTCCACGTCAACCGAGTCGGCGATCGCCTTCATCAGCATCAGGCCGCGGCCGCTGTTGCCGGAATTGGTGGCCGGTGGTTGCCACGAGCCGGTGTCGGCGACCCGCACCCGGACTTCGCCGTCCACGCGGTCGACGTCCAGCTGCATCGTTCCGGTGGGTCGGCCGGCGTAGGCATGCTCGATGACGTTGGTGCATGCCTCGTTGACGACGAGCACCACGTCGGCCGACAGCTCGTCAGGCACTTCGGCGCCGCGCAGCCAACCGCTCAGCCGGTGCCGGATGGTGGCCAGGTGATCGGCGGTCGCGTCGCATTCGATCCGAAGTGGCGCTGATTGGTGCCGGTAGATCACCATCGCGACGTCGTCGTCGTAACCGGGCGGGGGAGCCAATTCCCGTAGCACCGCGTCGGCGACGGCGTCCGGCGGCAACTTCGTCATTTCTGCCAACACGTCTGCTGCACGCCCGATCCCGTCGTCAAGCGACTCGTGTTTGCGCTCGACCAGACCATCGGTGAACAGCATCAGCGTCGACCCGGACGGCAGCACCTGAGCGGCTTGCGGGCGCGGGCCTTCCCGCCGCACCGCGAGCGGCACCGACCGGGCACCGGTCAACACGGTGGTTTCCGATTCGACATCCGGCCCGGCCGCCGCGAGGATCGCGGGCATGTGCCCGGCGTTGCTGTATTCCAAGATCCCGGATTCGGTGTCCAGGATCGCCAGAAACACCGTCGTGCAATATGCATCCGGAATGAGGGATGCCGCCGAGTCGAGTTGCTCGAGCAACACCGCCGGTTGGTCGCCGGTGAGCAACAGCGCCCGTGCAGAGCTACGCAGTTGACCCATGATGGCCGCGGCCGGCAGACCACGGCCCACGCAGTCGCCGACTACGATGCCGATGCGGTGATCGCCGACCGGCAGCACGTCGTACCAGTCGCCGCCGATTTCCAGTGGCGGGACGGCGGGCTCGTAGCGGACCGCAAAACCCGGTGGCGGCTGCAGCGACGGCAGCATCGTGCGTTGCAGGGTCAGCGATGTCTCGCGGGCAATCTCGAACTGGCGCACGTGCTGAATCGCCAGGCTGAGATGGCCGACGAGCACCGTGACCAACAGCCGGTCCTCCGCACTCATCCAGCGAGGCGTCCGAAGCTCCAGCCACAGCGCGACGTCTGCGGCGCCGGACAGCACCGCAACGATTCCGCGAGCCTTACCGGGAGTATCCGGCCACTCCACCGTCCTGGCCGTCAGCGGCAAGTGATTGCGTGCGTCCTGAAACGTGTGGCGCAGCACCGGATCCAGTTCGTGCCAACTCGATACCGGCGGTTCCCCGGCGGTTTGGATGGTCGGTTCGCCGTCGCCGGGCGCCCAGATGGCGGCGACCACCCGCTGCACGTCGACGGCCGTGCGGCATTCATCAAGGGTGATCGACAGCACCTCGGCCAGGCTCTTGGCCACCGTAACGGCAGTCGCCAGTCGCAGCACGGCGCTTTCCCGTGCCGCGAACGCTCGCTGGGCAGTGATGTCGCGAATCGTTCCGACGAAAACAACTTGGTCCGTGCCGGATTCGCGCACCTCGCTGATGCTCACCGCCACCCATGCGAGACGCCCGTCCTGGTGGCGAATCGGGGTCTCGTATTCGGCGCTGCCGTCGCGCAAGACTCGGTCGGTCTGCTCGGCGGCCGTCTTCTTGTCCACCAGCCACGGGTGCGGCCACGCGTAGGGCATCCCGTCCGGCGGAAAGCCGGTGATCTCGGAGAAGGCGGCGTTCATCTCGACGACGGCGCCGTCCTGATCGGCGACGAAAAATCCCTCCTGCAACGAATTCACCAGGGCAGTGCGGAATTTGTCGCGGTCTGCCAGCCCCTCGGCGCGGGCACGCTGTTCCTCGTAACGCCGGGTGCCGTCCAGATAGCCGCGGGTTACCACGTCGAGCGCGGCCAGCGTCTGCAACAGGAATTCCACCGCGGCGGGCCGGTCGAAGTCGGGATTCTTTGACAGCCTCTCGATTTGGGCGAAGTGATTCTCGATTATCTGGAGCATGCTGATTTGCTCCTGCAAGGCCCGTCGGCCGAGCTCATGGCCGATGGCCAGGCTGTCCTCGTCGCGCGTGTCCAGGTAGGTTTTCAGCGCAGTCACGTACTGGGCGTGAAAGTCGTTGCTGTCGTTCATATCTGGCTCATATCGAGGTGCCCCGGTGTCGTGCGGCCAGCACCATCGCGTCGTCCGATTCCTTGGCGTGCTTTTCCAGGATCTGTGCGGCGATCTGGGGTGCTGTAGCGGCGAAGTCGATGTGGTCCAAGTGATTTTCGGCGATGCCGTCGCTGGCGATCAGGAGCAGATCGCCGGTGCGGATCGGAACCACTTGTGGTGGCGCAATATCCGGTATCCGGTACCCGACGATGCCGGCGGTCAGTCGGGCAGAAGAACGCACCTGGATACCGGTGGCCGCCTTGGCGACCAGATTGGCGCTGACATTTCCGACTCCGGTCCAGGACAGCCTGCCGGCCTCGAAATCGATGCGCGCCAAGGTCATCGCGGCCCCCCTGGTGCCGGACAGGACGCGGTGGCACAGCTGGATGAGCACGTCGAGCCGTTCGGCACACGCGCCCTTGACCACGTCGACCCCGTTGGTCGCCGCGGTGGCGGCGGACGGGCCGTGACCCAATCCGTCCAATAAGCCGAACAACGCCGCCGATCCGCCCACACCGATCGCCAACGATTGGTCGCCGCAGGCATACTCGCCGGGCCGGGGTCGTCCGGCCATCGCCCACTCGATCGGCCCCAAGCGGCCCTGATCACGCACGGGCCGGAACCCACTTCCACATCTCGACCACGGTTCCCTGGCCAAGGGTGGATTCCACGACCAAACGGTCCATCAACCGGCGGGCCCCGGGCAAGCCCAGGCCGAGCCCGCGTCCGGTGGAGTACCCCTCTTCCATGGCGCGGTCGATGTCGGCGATGCCGGGCCCGTCGTCCTCAGCGCGTACCACCAGTGCCGCGCGGCCCTCCCGGTCGGCCACCGCAACCTGAACCGCGCCGCGACCGGCATAGCTGGTGATGTTGCGTGCGACTTCCGAGATGGCGGTGGCGATCATGGTGACGTCGGTCAGCGAGAATCCAAGGTTTAGGGCGAGCTCATGTCCGGCTTTGCGGGCGTCGACGATGTCGTCGGGGTTGTTGATGTCGACGACTACAACTTCCCGGTCACCCGCCACCGTCGCGCCCGATCGTCGATTTCCCAAGTCCCAGTTGCCTGTTCAACAGGGCAAGGCCCTCTTCGAGGTCCAGCGCGGTGTTCATGTCGTCGAACGCAAGTCCCAGCTGGACCATCGCGAAGGCCACCTCCGGCTGGAGACCGACGATCACCGTGTCGGCGCCGCGCAGCCGCGTCATGTGCGCAATCGTGCGCAACGACCGGGCCGCGAACGAATCCATCACGTCGATGGCGGTGACGTCGACGATGATCCCCTGCGCGCGAAACCGGCTGACCCGCTCCATGAGGTCGTATCGCAACCGCTCGGTCTCGGAGTCGGTGAGCGCGGCCTGCACGGTTGCAATCAGAATCGAGCCCTGCTTCAGGATTGGTACTGGCATGAGGGTCCCGTGGCCTTTTTGCTTACTTTCTTAGCCGCTTACCTCGCCGGTGCGAGTCACTTCGTAGCCCAGCAGCCGCTCGGCTTCCTCGATGCCGCCCTGCAGGTCGCCGACGGCATTCATCTTCGACAGGTCCAGCCCGATGGTCACCAGTGTCAGGGCGATTTCCGAGGACAGGCCGGTGATGATCACGCTCGCACCCATCAATCCCGACGCGTCGACCGTCTGCACCAGGTGGTTTGCCACCGTCGAGTCGATGGTGGGCACACCGGTGATGTCGATGACCACCACTTTCGCGCGATTGGCCCGAATGGCGCGCAGCAGCTGTTCGGTGACCTGGCGGGCTCGCTGGCTGTCCAGGACCCCGATGATCGGCAGAATCAGCAGCTGCTCGCGCACCTGCAGCACCGGCGTTGACAGCTCGCGAATCGCCTCCTGCTGCTGGCGGATGATGCGCTCACGTTCCTGGACGAAGCTGACGCCCACGGTATTGGCGATGCGGTTGGCCGCCGGCTCGTAGGCGTCCAAAACCCGGTTGAGCATGTCGAACTCGGCCTGGTACTTCTCGAACAGCGACCGCGCCAGCACGTCGCGCAGCAGCAGCACGATGCCGAGCACCTCATCGGTCTCTACGCCCCGCGGGATGATGCGTTCGGAAAGGTCGCGAGCGTAAGCCTGCAACGCCTCGACGCTACCGGTCTCGAGCACCTCGACGTAGTTGTCATAGACGGCGGTGGCTTCGGAAAAGAGCTCCTCGGGCGTCATCGCGGTGAGCAATTGTGCCTCGGTGATTCTGCGCGCCCATTCTTCGCGCAGAATCGTTCGATTCCGCCGCAGGTGCTGCACCAGCTGTGGCAGCAGGCCCTCGCTGGAGACGCTGACCGTTTGTGCGGCGCTGCCGGGGTTGCTGTTCTCCATCAGCGAATCTGACATGCGGGCCTCCTAAGGCCTCCCAATGCACTCAATGCACTCCCAATGCAGTCCCTGTGCCCAGCCGATGCGCGACGCGCTCCGCAGGGCGCAAGTTCTATGGCGACATTAGCCTGAGTAATCGCACGACAGGTGTTGAGGTCTTTTTCTACGCGCGCCTGGCGAGGCGGGTTAGGCTGACACCACACTCAAGGCACGCAAGACCCGGACGAAGGACCACCATTGTCAGCTCCTGATTCGATTACCACCATGGTCGCGGACCACGATGGGGTGTCCGTGGTCAGTGTCAGCGGTGAAATCGATTTGGTTACCGCTCCCGCTTTGGAACAAGCCATTGGTGCGGTGGTCGCGGACGGTCCGACGGCGCTGGTCATCGACCTTTCAGGGGTGGAATTTCTCGGCTCGGTGGGCCTGAAAATCCTGGCGGCTACGCACGAGAAGCTCGCCCAATCCGCCGAGTTCGGGGTGGTGGCGCGCGGGCCGGTGACCAGACGGCCGATTCACCTGACCGGTCTGGACAAGGCCTTTCCCCTGTACCCGACGCTGGAGGAAGCGCTGACCGGCGTGCGAGACGGCAAACTCCACCGCTAACGCCACGGCGTTTCCGGGCTGCGGCCATGGATGTCGACCATCCAGAAGAAGACCAGCGCTGGGACAGCCGCCAGCGTGGTGAAACCGAACTTCAACGGCTGGATCGCAATTGGAACAGCCTGCTGCAGGAGCTGCGGGTGGTGCAGACCGGGGTGCAGCTGCTCACCGGCTTCCTGTTGACGCTGCCGTTCCAGCAGCGTTTCGACGTTCTCAGCGGACACATGCGCATGGTGTACCTGGCGACGGTGAGCTGCTCGGTGGCGGCAACGGTGTTGTTGATCGCGCCGGTCGCCATGCACCGGCTGCTGTTTCGGCGCCATCGACTCCAGGTGCTGGTCTCAGCGGCGCACCGATGCGCCTATGCGGGGTTGACTCTGCTCGGCCTCGCGCTGACCGGGATGACGGTGATCGTCTTCGCGGCCGTGTCCGGGCGCATTGCGGGTTTTGTCGCGGGAGCGTTTGCGCTGGCGCTGTTCACCGTGTTTTGGCTGGTGGTGCCGCTTTTGTTGCGCACCCGCGGCCCGTAGCCGGCGAAGTCTCGGGCACCGGTGCCGGACTTTGCGCGATCCGGTAGATTACCGACCGTGTTCGGGGGGAAATCGGGCGCGGCGGGCCGCGCATCGGCCGTCGTCTTTGCGGTAGGTCTGGTGGCGGCCGTCATCGCGTTGGCGAATGGTTGTCTTTTGATCGCCGGCGCGAGCTTGATTCTGGCTTTTCTGGCGCCCTGGTTTGGGCTGGCCGCCGTCCTGCATAGTAAACCGCGCGTCATCGATAGCGAATTGCCTTGGCAGGATGGACGTTCCGCGAACCCCGTGCCCGTGTCCAGCGGCGGCTATCGGATCCGGTTGCCGGCACGCTGAAGCCCGGTTTCGTCTTGGCCCGACCGCCGGAAACACGTATTGAATTTATTGGAATTAAAAGGTGTGACCGCCCCTTCAAGGGGGTATCGCCTCTGCCACGGGTCGACTACAGGCAGGTCGGTTGACCCGTCCCTCGGCGAGGAAGGAACACCCATGACGACCGCAAGCGATTACGACGCACGCCGTGTGTCCGACGTCGACACTGCGGACCGGTCCACACTACGGGAGTTGGCACCTGTGTTGCCGAGGTCTGCCCCCGTAATCGTCGACGACCTGAACGATGTGCCGTTCTTCGAGCTGCCCGGCGCGGATTTGTCCAATGAAGAACTGACGGTGGCCGTGATTCCCGTGCGCGAAGACGAGTTCACCTGCTCGAGCTGTTTCCTGGTGCAGCACCGGAGTCGGTTGCGCAGCACCGCAGGAGGACGTCAAATCTGCGCCGACTGCGCCTGAATCGTCGGTCTGCCGGCCGCCGCAGATGCGGCAGACTAGGACCATGGACGGTGTCTTGCTTTTCGACGGGCGGTGTGGAATTTGCACCCGCGCATGCAATCGGTTGGCCCGGTGGAATCGGACGGGCCGGCTGCGGATCGAACCCTTCCAGAGGCCCGGGACGGCCGAACTGCTGGGGGTGTCCGCTGCGCGTTTGACGGAATCGGCATGGTGGCTTGACGCGTCGGGCGCCGTCTTCTCCGGGGCGGAGGCAATGAACGCAGCCCTTTCTGCGGCGCTCGGTACGACACTGCCGCTACGGGTCTACCGGCTACCGGGAGTCGGCGCCGCGCAGGACGCGGCATACCGCTGGGTGGCGGCACACCGTTATCGGTTCCGCGGTGTGACGCCGCTGTGCGAAGCTGAGCCCGAACGCTGCGCGTAATCGGTTGGCGTGGTGGCATTTCCAGCAAATGAGCGATCACCAGTGCACTTCCGCCGATTCGATTTACGCGCCGCGATGGTGGCGATCAGCGTCACTGCCGTGGCCGCAGCGGGTGGGTGCGGATCGGGTGGCTCGACGGGCAGCTCCACTTCGACGTCCGCGAGTGCGACTGCGCCGCAACAGGTGTCGCCGTCCTGCCCGAACGTATCCATTGGCTTCCAGCCAAAGCTGCAAGACCAGCATGTGCGCTGCGTGCTGCAGGTCGCGCAGAACCTGATCCTCGACGTGTCCAGTGCTCCCGCGTGGTCGTTTACCTTGCGAAACGCGGGAGTGGTGGCACAAGAATTTCGGGAGCCGACCGCGGAGATCGGTGAAACCGGCGAGGTGCCGCTGCTGCAAGACATCGACAACAGCGGGGCTCCCGAGTTGCTGGTGGTCATCGGCCGCGGCGGGACGGGAGGGGAACCCATGGCCGTCTGGCGCTTGACTGGTTGGCCGGGCCAGCAACCCCGGTTCGTCCGCGCCGGCCAGCTGTTCGGGTTTCGCAGCTTCTACCAAACCGCCGAGGGATACTTCGGCAACTACGCGCATTCCAGCGCGGCGTCGGGAACCGTCCAGTTGTACCGCTGGGTCGACGACAAGATGGTCGAGGTGGCCCTGCTGGACATGCAGGTCGTCTCGACGCGGCCCGACCCCGATTCCCGCCATGACTGGCTGCGCAACGGCAATGTGTTGTGCGGCCTCAACAACGACGACTATCCGGAGGGTTCCCGCGCCGCCAGGACTGCCGCGTTGCAAGCCGCCGGGATCGACCCCGCTACCGCGGCGCAGCGGTTCTGCACGCAGCCGTGGGTCGCTTCGATCTATAAGTAGATCGGCGATACGCGGCGCGGACGTGGCTCCTTGACCTAGTGCGAGGTGCCGTGTTGTGTCGTTAGCGTGGCATCATCCGCACTTCGCTCGTCGAACGCACCGGATGCCTTGCCCCGTCCGCCGGGTTTGCCTGCGCCGCGCAGGTTACATGCGGTCTTCGCGGCAGCGTATGCGGTTGCCTACCTGGTGGGCGGGGAGCGCCGGATGCTGCGGCTGATCCGTCGGTACGGCCCGATCATGACGATGCCCATCCTCAGTCTGGGTGACGTTGCGATCGTTTCCGATCCGGCGTTGGCGAAGGAGGTCTTCACCGCCCCGCCCGACGTGCTGCTCGGCGGCGAGGGTGTGGGGCCCGCGGCCGCGATCTACGGGTCGGGATCGATGTTCGTGCAGGAGGAACCGGAACATCTGCGACGGCGCAAACTTCTGACACCGCCTTTGCATGGAGCCGCGCTGACCGGTTATGTGCCGATCATGGAGGAGTCCACGCGCGTCGCGATGCGCAGCTGGCCGGTTGACCGTCCGTTCGAGATGCTGGAAGCGGCGCGGTCATTGATGTTGGACGTGATCGTCAGGGTCATTTTCGGCGTCGACGATCCCGCCGAGGTGCGGCGACTGGGCCGGCCCTTCGAGCGGCTCCTGAATCTCGGTGTCTCAGAGCAGTTGACGGTCCGCTACGCGCTGCGCCACTTCGGCACCCTGCGGGTATGGCCGCAGCGTGCCAAAGCCAATCGGGAGATCGACGACGTCGTCATGCCGCTTATCGCGCAACGACGAAACGACCCGGCGTTGGGGGAGCAACTCGACGTCTTGGCTTTGCTCATGGGCGCACGCGGAGAAGACGGTAAAGGGTTGTCCGACGATGAGATTCGAGATGATCTGATCACCTTGATGCTCGCGGGCCATGAGACGACGGCCACCACATTGGCGTGGGTCATGGACCTGCTGCTGCATCATCCCGAGGCGCTGCAACGCGTCCAGGCCGAAGCCGCCAGCGGCGGAGAGGATTTCACCACCGCCGTAATCCACGAGGCGTTACGGGTGCGTCCGCCGGCTCCGTTGACCGCACGGGTGGCCGCGAAGCCGTTACCCATCGGTGGCTACCGTGTAGCTGCCGGCACGCGAATCGTGGTGCATATCATCGCAATCAATCGGAACCCGGGTGTTTATGAGTATCCGAACGAGTTTCGCCCTGAGCGGTTCCTCGGTATCCGACCGCAGACCTACGCCTGGGTCCCGTTCGGTGGCGGCGTGAAACGTTGTCTGGGAGCAAGCTTCTCGATGCGCGAATTGATCACCGTGCTGCATGTGCTGCTGCGCGAGGGCGAGTTCACCGCTGTCGACCCGAGTCCGGAAAAGATCGTGCGACGGTCCATCATGCTTGCTCCCCGCCGCGGCGCCAGAGTGCGCTACCGGCCAGCATGACGAGCAGACGCAAAATCACCCGTTTCGACGCCGAAATGGGGGATTTTGCGTCTGCTCGCGCAGGGGCCGGCTAGGGGAGCACGGTGTGCATGAGCATGACGTCGTATGCCGACCACAGCGATAGGTTGAAGTACAGGTCTTTTCCGGACGACCAGGGGTGGATCATCGGAGCGTAGATGCCACCGGGCATCTGGAACGACGACACGAGCAATTGCTCTGGGCTCCAAGGGCCTTGCGGAGCCGGGGCAGTTCTTGCCACCACGTCGTTGGCGCCGTTGGTGTACAGCACCAGGTACTGCTTGAGATAGCTGTTGTATTGTCCTGACATTTCCGCGACCGGGCCCGGAATGACCGGCGTTGCCGCGCCCGGGTCGGCCGCGACCCAGTGGCCTTCTCCGTCACCGTTCCAGTATTGGTACTTACTGAGATCCGGTACGAACTGCGGTTGCACCCGTGCGAGATGCGCCGCACCGCCACGCCCGGACGGGGTTCCGAACGAGTAGAGGTAACCGTCGGTACCCTTCATGAACGCGCCCATCTGGAAATTCTCGTTGCCCGGAACGAATTTGGCTCCCGGCACGCCTTCCGGATCGGCCGGGCGGATGGTGCCCGGGTAGACCCCCCAGGTCTGGCCGTTGTCGCGGGACATCGCGATGGCCGAGAAGTTCGTCCGCCAGTCTCCGTCGCGCACCCACTCCCTGATGGACATGAAGTTCACGAGTTGCGTTCTGCCGATGGATATTCCAGCGGTCGGAATGATTCCGGTCTCGTGCGGCGCCCTCTTCATGGTATTGATGATCTGCCTGGACAGCCCCGACGGATACGACGGCGAGCCGGCATACCTGTCGGTAGCGGAGCCCTGCGCCACGTGGATCCCGTGCGAGAGATCGTGATCTGAACTGCGGAACAGTGTGTTGTAGCGCCATTGCTGGCCATGGACACGGCAGTAGCCGAACGTGTCGCCGAACGCCATCAGCACCTGACGGTTCGCGGGATCGCCGTTGTCCCAAGCGATCCCGAGGTCCGTTCCCGAGATGCCGAAACGTTCGAGTGTCTTGTTCGGGCCGTTGACCCCGGTCACCCAGTCCACCAGCGACGTCGGGGCGCCGGCGATGGAGGGCGGTGGTCCGGCCTCGGGCGCCGGCTGGGGTGCAGGTTGTGGAGCGGGCTGAGGGGCGGGCTGCGGCGCTGCATTCGGACGCAGCTGAGTGGCGTTGGGTGGCGGTTGGGCGCCCGGTTGGGGTGGATTGGGACCGGGCTGTGTCCCCTCCGCTCGTGGGACCACCTGCGATTGGTTCTCCTTCGGGGCGGAGTACCTAGTGGTGCCCGGTCTGAGCAGAGACGAGATCAGCGGGCCGAGTTTGGGAAGCGGCGCATGGTCGTTCGTGTTGCTCGGCCGGCGTCCGGTCGGCGGCCGGACAACTGGTGCGGGTGCAGGTACCGGCGCGGCGGTGGCGGGAGGCTCGATGTTGGCCTCCGGCGCCTCGCACGGCGTGGCGGACGCGGGCGGGGCAGCGCCTATCCCGACAATGAGTCCGATGGCGACCGCCGACGCCATCGATACGGACACGAGTCGCGGAAACGCCGACAATGTCACACCTTTCGAGGACAAGACGCCGGATTGACGCCCGCAGTTACACATGTGACGATAGAGATCCACGGGGCTGTTGTGACCAGTGATCCGGCAAAAGGTATGCATCTGAGATCGTGTCGCGACCCTTTTGTTGGCCCCCGCGGCAAACCGCAGCGGGGGACTTGCCACGCGGGCAAATCGCCCGGGTTTCAGCTGCACAGGATGACGTGACAGCTAGGCCCGTAGTGGCCCAAGGGTCCGAATCCACGGCGGAGGGCGCTGCGGCAGCACGATTGGAGAGCTGAGAAGCCGGGTATACCAGCCGAACCAGCAAATTAGAGCTTTCAGCAGGAGGGTCGCGACGTGATTATTCTCGGCATCATTCTTTTGGTGGTCGGCTATTTCACCGGCCTGAGCATTCTGTACACCATCGGCGGCATCCTGGTGCTCGTCGGCGTGATTCTGTGGATTCTCGGTGCCGTCGGGCGGCCCGTGGCGGGGCGAAGAGTCTGGTTCTAACGCCGCGGCAAGGGATTTGGTCGTTCGCCGGGCGTGCCCAGCCCTCTAATGGCGATGACGCGAGTCGGGGTGGCGGGATTTGAACCCACGGCCTCTTCGTCCCGAACGAAGCGCGCTACCAAGCTGCGCCACACCCCGATTAAAGCCACGACAGCCTATCGCGGCCCCACCCACCCGGCCAAACGCGCACTATCCCCAGCGGCATGAGCGTTCGAACACGACCAACGTCTCGGCATGCGCGCCGGGGTCTAGTCCCTGGGCGGCGACCCACTCGTCGCTGAAATAGGTGTCGGCGTAGCGGTCGCCGCTGTCGGCGAGCAGAGTGACCACCGACCCACTGCGTCCTTCGGTGACCATCCCGGCAAGCAGGCCGAAAGCTCCCCACATATTGGTGCCAGTCGAGGGTCCCACGCGACGGCCCAGGACCGCGCTGACGTGGCGAGCGGCCGCGATCGACGCTTCGTCGGGCACCGCGACCATCCGGTCGACCACGCCAGGCAGGAACGAAGGCTCAACCCGCGGTCGGCCGATACCCTCGATCCGCGATGAGGTCGGCATGACGATGTCGTACCGACCTTGGGTGTAGGCGGGGAAGAACGCGGAGTTCTCGGGGTCCACGACGCACAGCCGGGTGGGATAACGCTTGTAGCGGATGTAGCGGCCGATCGTCGCGCTGGTGCCGCCGGTGCCCGCGCCCACCACAATCCATTCCGGTATCTGATGCGTCTCGTCGCACATTTGGGCGTAGATCGACTCAGCGATGTTGTTGTTGCCGCGCCAGTCGGTCGCGCGCTCGGCGTTGGTGAATTGGTCCAGGTAATGGCCGCCGGTGTCTTGGGCGACGCGGACCGCCTCGGAGTAGACCTTGCTGGAATTCTGCACGAAATGACAACGGCCACCGTGTGATTCGATGAGCGCTACCTTGGCGGCGCTGGTAGCGGCGGGCACCACGGCAATGAATGGCAGGCCCAACAGCGCGGCGAAGTAGGCCTCGGACACGGCCGTGGAACCAGAGGACGCCTCGACCACTGTGGTGCCCTCGCCAATCCACCCGTTGCACAGCGCGTAGAGAAACAGGGAACGCGCAAGGCGGTGCTTGAGGCTGCCGGTGATGTGCGTCGTCTCATCTTTGAGGTAGAGCGCGACGTCCACCTCGGTGGACCAGGCCGACGGCAGCGGGTAGCGCAGCAGGTGCGTGTCGGCGCTGCGACGGGCGTCGGCCTCGATCAGCCGGATGGCGTTTTCGGTCCATGCCCGCGGCAGGCTGCGGACCGCGATTTGGGTCGGATCGGTCAACGCACCGATGCTGTTGGCTGCGAACGGCTCAGGTTGCTATTGGAATCCCGGTCACCCATCGGGGCGGCGATCAAGGTCAGCAAGGTTGCCTCCGGGCGGCAGCAGAATCGCACCGGCGCGAACGGAGATGTTCCCACTCCCGCCGAGACATGCAACAGCATGTTCTCACCCCAACGCGACGGCCCCTTGGCCCGCGACCGGTCCAGGCCACAGTTGGTTACCAGGGCGCCGTAGAAGGGCAGGCACAGCTGACCGCCGTGGGTGTGGCCGGCCATCACCAGCTGGTAGCCGTCGGCGGCGAAGCGGTCCAGCACTCGCGGCTCAGGCGAGTGCGTCAGCCCCAGCCGCAGGTTCGCGGCCGGGCTCGCGGGGCCTGCAATGGTGTCGTATCGGTCCCGCTCGATATGCGGGTCGTCCACGCCCGCGGCGGCGATGTGCAGTCCGGCCACCTCGAACTCGCGACGGGTGTGCGTCAGATCGAGCCAGCCGCGTTCGGTGAACGCCGCCCGCAAGTCCTGCCAGGGCAGCGGCTCACCGCGGACGCGGTGACCGGGGTTGGTCAGGTAGTTCATCGGGTTCTTTAGCCGCGGGCCGAAGTAGTCGTTGCTGCCGAATACGAACACGCCCGGCCGGGACAGCAGGTCGCCCAGCGTCTGGACGACGGCGGGCACGGCCTTGGGGTGGGCCAGGTTGTCCCCGGTGTTGACCACCAGATCGGGCTCCCACGCGGCCAGCTCGCGCAGCCAGGCCTGTTTGCGGCGCTGATTGGGCAGCATGTGCAGATCGCTGATATGCAGCACCCGCAGCGGGGTGGAGCCTGGCGACAGCACGGGCATGGTCAACTCACGCAGGACGAACGCGTTGCGCTCGACAATCGCGGCATATCCAATTCCGGCGACGGTCGAGCCGAGCGCGACGGCACCGGTCCGTAACAGCACGGGCAAAACAGCCATGCAGGCAGCCTACTGCCGGTCGCCGACTACATACGCATGTCCCACGACACAGGCCCTCGAACGACCCTCGAAAGAGCCCATTGTTATGGCGGCGGCTGTCCCGGTGGTGGCGGCGGCGGGGGTGCCAACAGCGGGATGGTGATCGGTGGCAATCCCGGAATCTCCACCACCTGCGACCCGATCGGTACCGGCGCGCCCTCCGGCGGTGGCGGCGGTGGCGGCGGGATGCCGTTGCTGACTTGAATGGTGATGATCGATCCCGGGATGGTCTGGCCGCTGGGCGACGTTCCGACCACCTCGCCTGCCTTTGCGGAGCTGTTGACGGAGGATGTTTCCTGGGCCACCTGGAAACCCGCTTCCGTGATGCGCTGCCGGGCCAGCTCGACGGTCAGACCGGCGACGCTGGGCACCCGTGAACCCGGTGAACCCTCGACGTAGCGGGGATCGGTCGGCGGCAGCTTCACCTCGCCGAACATGGTGGCAATCGGCTTCATGGCGGTGAACCACGTGCGGGCCGGCTCGTTGCCTCCGTACAAGTCACCCTCGCCGCAGTGGCGCAGCGGGCCCGAACACAGATCTGTCGGCGAGGTCGAGTCGTCGTAGATGTAGTTCGCCGCCGCGTAGTGGCTGGTGAAGCCCACGAATCCGGAGGACCGGTGCGCTTCGGTGGTGCCGGTCTTGCCAGACATCGGTAGGTCCCAGCCTGCCGCACCGGCTGAACCCGCCGCCGTGCCGGAGCCCGTCGCGTCCTTGCTCATGGCGTTGGCCAGCGTGTTTGCCAACCCCTCGGGCACGACTTGTTCGCACGTTTCGGTCGTCACCGCGACCTGATTGCCGTTACGGTCTATCAGCTTGTCGATCGGGTTGGGTGGGCACCACACACCCCCCGACGCCAGGGTGGCCGCGACGTTCGACAGCTCCAGCGCGTTGACCTCGATCGGTCCGAGGGTGAACGAACCGATGTTCTGCCGCTTCACGAAGTCCGCCAGGCTCTCGTTACTGTCTGGGTTGTAGTCGCGAGCGGTGCCGGGATTGGCGTACGACCGCAGGCCGAGCTTGATGGCCATGTCTACCGTGCGCGACACTCCGACCTGCTGAATCAGCTTGGCGAACGCCGTGTTGGGCGAGGTGGCCAGCGCGTCCGTCACATTCATCGACCCGCCGTATTTACCGGCGTTGATCACGCACCAGGTGTCCTTCGGACAGCCCTTGGCCCCGCCGCTGCCCATGCCCTTGGCCTGGAACCGGCCCGGCACCTCGAGCGTGGCATTGATGCCCATGCCCATGTCCAGGGCCGCTGCAGTGGTGAAGATCTTGAATACGGACCCCGCACCGTCACCTACCAGCGAGAACGGCTGCGGCCGCATGGTTTCGCCGGCGTCGATGTCCAGGCCGTACTTGCGGTTGCTGGCCATCGCGAGAACCTGGTGGGTGTCCTTGCCAGGCCTGATTACGCTCATCACGCTGGAAATGCCGGGCAAGGTCGGGCTGGCGAATTTGTCGATAGCCGCCTTGACCGGGATCTGCACATCGGGGTTGAGCGTGGTCATGATCTTGTAACCGCCCCTGGCCAGCTGCTCCTTGCTGATTCCGGCGCGAGACAGATACTCCTGGACGTAATCGCAGAAGAACGCGCGGTCGCCGGCCGCGATGCAACCCCGCGGCAACTCCTTGGGCTGCGGCAAAACGCCCAGCGGCTGGGCCTTCGCGGCGCGCAGGGCATCCGCCTCCGCAGGCAAGTTCTCGATCATGGTGTCCAGGACCAGGTTCCGCCGCGCCAGGGCGCCTTCGGGGTTGACGTACGGGTTGAGCGTGCTGGTGGACTGCACCATGCCGGCCAGCAAAGCCGCTTGCTGCCAGTTCAGCTCGGAGGCGTTGATACCGAAGTACGTCTGCGCCGCATCCTGCACGCCGAATGAGTTGTTGCCGAAGGACACCAGGTTCAGATACTTGGTCAGGATCTCCGGCTTGGTGAAGGTTTTGTCCAGCGTGAGCGCCATCCGGATCTCGCGCAGCTTACGCGCCGGTGTGGTTTCGACGGCTGCTCGCTTCTCCGCGTCGGTCTGGGCCGTGACCAACAACTGGTAGTTCTTTATGTACTGCTGCTCGATCGTCGATCCACCGCGAGTTTCCACGTCGCCGGATGCGTACCCGGCCAGCCCCGTCAAGGTGCCTTTCCAGTCGACGCCGTTGTGTTCGGCGAACCGCTTGTCCTCAATTGAGACGATCGCCAGCTTCATGGTGTTGGCGATCTTGTCGCTGGGCACTTCGAACCGGCGTTGCGAATACAGCCACGCGATGGTGTTGCCTTTGGCGTCGACCATCGTCGACACGGCCGGCACCGCCCCCTCGAGAAGTTGCGCCGAGCCGTTGGCCACCACCTCGGAGGCGCGATTGGACATCAGCCCTAGACCGCCCGCCACCGGGAACATCAGCGCGGTGGCGACAACGCCGGCGAGTAAGCAGCACCCAGCGAGCTTCAACAGCGTCAGCGCAACTGGGGGACGATCGGACATGGGTCCACAGTATCCACCTCTGGCGACAGCGCTATGTCCTCATGCCTACAAATCCCTGCATACCGGCCCGAACGGTGCCGCGGGTCAGAGAAAAGTCGGCAGAAAATTTTGCAAGTGACGGTGTTCAAACCGCAGCTAGTGGCTACACCATCCGGAGTGGAAGCCTCCGTAGTCGCTCAGACGGCACGCTCGTCCCAAAAAAACCGTTATAAGACTGTTGCGCAATTGGCCCCTGACCACCTAACTTAGACACACGGTGAGATGTAGGTAACACCGCGGTGCACAGTGTGGCGTAGATCGCAGCAGAGTCTGCACCCGGGGAGGGCGGCCGCTAATGGCGGCTGGGAGGAAGGGAGCGGCCCGTGTCAGCAACACGCCCAGGAGCGCGCAGGACGAATTTGTCTGCTGTCAACACCACGCTTCGCGCCGTTGACGCAGGAGAACGAATTGCCTGGGTTTCCAAGGCGTTGTGTCGGACAACGGATCCCGACGAATTGTTCGTGCGAGGGGCTGCTCAACGCAAAGCCGCAGTGATCTGCCGTCACTGCCCGGTGATGCAGGAATGCGGCGCAGACGCGCTGGACAACAAGGTCGAGTTCGGCGTCTGGGGTGGCATGACCGAGCGCCAGCGCAGGGCTTTGCTCAAGCAACACCCGGAGGTCGTGTCGTGGGCGGACTTCTTCGACAAGAGGCGTAGCCGCAGCGTGGGGTGATTTCGTCGGTGCATCCGCGGTGATGGCCTGAGACGGCTTCGGTTTGAGCACTCCTCATTACATTTCTGTTACAGCGCTCGGGTCTGGATCCGAATTCGTTTGTGCGCTAAGAGAACTGGCGATTTCAGTCGGCTTCTCAGCGGGCCGCTGCGCGGCCCGCATCCTCGCCGACTTCTGCTGATCGGCCGGCTTCTCAGCGGGCCGCTGCGCGGCCCGCATCCTCGCCCACCGAAGTGATCTGGTCGGCGAGGGCGCGCAGCGCATCGAGGTCAGACACGTCGAACGGCAGCGACGGAACTCCGACCACCGGCACGTGCGGATTGGCGCCGGTGAATCGTGATAGCAGCCGTATCTCCCGCTTGGCGGTTTGCCCGCGGTCGGCATGAATCCGCAGCACAGCCGCCGTCAGCGGGGTGTCGCTGGAGTCGGCATGCTCTGACTCCAGCGTTTCGGTCGCGTCGATCGCCCGCTCGACCGGCAGTGAGCACAATGTCGGGTGGGTGCGGTTCAGGACGAGCCCGGCGAGCGGCATGCCTTCCTGGGATAGCCGGTCGACGAAGAAGGATGCCTCACGCAACGCGTCGGGCTCGGCCGCGGACACGACGACAAACTGGGTACCGCGCCGTTTCAGCAACGAGTACGTGCGGTCCGCCTTCTCGCGGAATCCGCCGAATGTTGCATCAAGTGATTGCACGAACGCCGCGGCGTCGCCGAGCATCTGTGAACCCAGAATCGTCGACATCGCCTTCATGGCCAATCCCATTGCGCCAGTGACCAATCGACCGATGCCCCGGCCAGGCGCCAGCAGCAGCCGCCACAGACGGCTATCCATGAAGCTGCCCAATCGTTTTGGCGCGTCCAGGAAGTCCAGCGCGTTGCGCGACGGCGGGGTATCCACCACCACCAGGTCCCAACGGTCCTGCGCCAGAAGCTGACCCAGCTTCTCCATCGCCATGTACTCCTGCGTGCCGGCAAGCGATGTGGCGACGGTCTGATAGAACTGGTTGTCCAGAATCGCTTGTGCCCGTTCAGGTCCGGAGTACTGAACCACCATTTCGTCGAAGGTGCGGCGCATGTCGAGCATCATCGCGTAAAGCTGGCCTGGAACCTCCGGCGCTAGGGGCACTCGCTGCGGAGTATTGCCAAGATCGTTGACTCCCAGAGCTTGTGCCAAACGCTTGGCGGGATCGATAGTCAAAACGACCACTGTGCGGCCGTATTCGGCAGCCCGCAGCGCCATCGCGGCCGCGGTGGTTGTCTTGCCGACACCGCCCGCGCCGCAGCACACCACCACCCGGTTGGAGGTGTCAGCCAGGATTGCGGCCATGTCGAGAGACTTCGGCTGATGAGTCATCATCGAACCCCTTGCTCTGCAAGCGATTCGGAAAGTTCGTACAGGCTGCCCAGATCCACGCCGTCGGAAATGGTAGGCAGTTCGAGTCGCGATACCTGCAACTCGTCGAGTTGACGGGCGGTCTCGGAGCGCGCGCTGATCCGGGTGGCGTGCTCGATCGTCTCGGTCAGCAGACCGGCGAAATCGCCGTCGGCCAGCGTGATTCCGGCCGATGCCAAGCCGGCCCGCACCGAGTCCGCGTCTACGTCTCCTTCGGCGGCCTTGGCCAGAGCGTCGGGCCCGAGGTACGCCGGGATGTTGCGGTTGACGATCACGCTGCCGATCGGCAGTTCCATTTCCGCCAGCTCCTCGATGGCTTCCAGAGTTTCCTGCACCGGCAGCGCTTCCAGCAGGGTCACCAAGTGGATGGCGGTCTGATCGGAGTGCAGCAACCTGACCACACCCTCGGCCTGCGAATGCACCGGGCCACCCTTGGCCAGATCGGATACGGCCTTGGTGACGTCCAGGAAACGCGCGATGCGCCCCGTCGGGGGCGCATCGACCACGATCGCGTCATAAATCGGCAGCCGGTTCTTGTCGACGCGTATGACGGTCTCCTTGATCTTGCCGGTGAGCAGTACATCGCGCAGGCCGGGTGCGATCGTCGTCGCGAACTCTATCGCCCCGATCCGGCGCATCGCCCGGCCCGCGATGCCCAGGTTGTAGAACATGTCGAGGTATTCCAGGAACGCCGCCTCGATGTCGATCGCCAAAGCGTTGACCTGGCCGCCGCGCTCGGCAGTGGCGATCTTGAGTTCCTGATAGGGCAGCGGCGGCACGTCGAAGAGCTGCGCGATCCCTTGGCGACCCTCGACTTCGACGAGCAACACTTTGCGGCCGCCCGCGGCCAGAGTCAGGGCCAGCGCGGCCGCGATGGTCGACTTTCCCGTACCGCCTTTGCCGGTTACAAAGTGCAAGCGAGCCTTCGACAAGCGCGCCGGCCAGCCGACGGAATGACTGCCGCTAGATGTGGTTGCCACCATCGCACTTTAGCCCGAGGGCTTGGGCCGGCTAGGCCTGGCCGGAGCTGGTCATGACCGCCCGATAAGCTCGCGGCATGACCCAACCGACCGCGTGGGAGTACGCCACGGTTCCGCTGCTCACGCACGCCACCAAGCAGATCCTCGACCAGTGGGGTTCCGACGGCTGGGAGCTGGTGGCAGTGCTACCCGGGCCCACCGGCGAGCAGCACGTGGCATACCTCAAGCGCCCCAAGTAGCGGCCGCCATGAATTCCGGAGCGTCCTGGCTGGCCCGTCTTGGGCAACTCGGGGTCGCGCTGCCGCAGGTCGCGGCACCGCTGGCCGCCTATGTTCCGGCGGTGCGCACCGGCAACCTGGTCTACACGGCGGGCCAATTGCCGTTCGACGCCGGAAAGCTGGCACGCACCGGCAAGGTGGGCGCGAACATCACTCCTGAAGAAGGCAAAGCGCTGGCGCGGATATGTGCACTCAACGCGCTGGCCGCGGTGGACGCGCTGGTGGGTCTCGACACGGTTACCCAGGTGGTCAAGGTCGTCGGGTTCGTCGCCTCGGCGCCGGGGTTCAATGGCCAGCCGAGCGTTGTCAACGGCGCCTCGGACCTGCTTGCGGAGGTGTTCGGCGACAGAGGCACGCATGCGCGTTCGGCGGTGGGGGTGGCCGAGTTACCGCTGGACGCACCGGTGGAGATCGAGCTGATCGTGGAGGTCGGCTGAGATCCGATGTCCGGATCAGCCGAGCCGGTCGAGGCGCTCACGCATCCCGCCTACGGGAGGCTGCGCCCTGTCACCGAAACCGCATCGGTGCTGCTGGCCGACAACCCGGGTCTGATGACGCTGGACGGGACCAACACCTGGGTGCTGCGCGGCCCGCGCAGCGACGAGGTGGTCATCGTGGACCCGGGCCCGGACGACGAAGAGCACATTCCCCGGATTGCCGCGTTAGGCCGGATCGCGCTGGTGCTGATCAGTCACCGGCACGGCGACCACACCGACGGGATCGACAAGCTGGTCGAGCTGACCGGCGCACCCGTACGCGCCGCCGATCCAAAGTTCCTGCGGGGCGGCGGCGTCGCGCTTGCCGACCGCGAGGTGATCGACGCGGCCGGGCTGAAGATCACGGTGCTGGCGACCCCCGGCCACACCGCCGACTCCCTGTCGTTCCTCCTGGACGACGCCGTGCTGACCGCCGACAGTGTGCTGGGCCGCGGCACCACCGTCTTCGACAAGGAAGACGGCGACCTCCGTGACTACCTGGAGTCGTTGCGCCGGCTGCGCGGTTTGGGCGGCAGGACCGTGTTGCCCGGGCACGGGCCGGATTTGCCCGACCTGGAAGCCGTCACTTCTGGTTATCTGATGCACCGTCAGGAACGCCTGGAGCAGGTGCGCGCGGCGCTGCGGGAGCTCGGCGACGACGCCGGCGTCCGTCAGGTCGTCGAACACGTCTATGTCGACGTCGACGAGAAGCTGTGGGACGCCGCCGAGTGGTCGGTGCAGGTACAGCTGAACTATCTGCGCGGTTGATCGGCGCGCGCTTACCTCGCTCGGTGTTGAGATTCTCGCTCGGTTGCTGCCTAGTCTGAGGCGCGAGGCGCCGAGCTTACCTCGCTCGGCGGGCTAGGCGCTCGGAGTCCGAAATGAGCACACTCTTGCCCTCCAGGCGGATCCAGCCGCGGTGGGCGAAGTCGGCCAGCGCCTTGTTCACCGTCTCCCGTGAGGCGCCCACGAGTTGCGCGATCTCCTCCTGCGTGAGGTCATGGGTAACCCGCATCGCGCCACCTTCCTGGGTGCCGAAACGCTGGGCCAGCTGCAGCAGCTGTTTGGCCACTCGACCGGGTACATCCGTGAAGATGAGGTCGGCCAGGTTGTTGTTGGTGCGGCGCAGCCGTCGGGCCAGCACCCGCAGCAGCTGCTCGGCGATCTCGGGACGGTCGGCGATCCATGCCCTCAGCGCATCCCGGTCCATCGAGACCGCGCGCACCTCGGTGATGGTGGTCGCGCTCGACGTCCGCGGCCCCGGGTCGAATATCGACAATTCGCCGAACATGTCCGACGGCCCCATGATGGTCAACAGGTTCTCCCGACCGTCCGGCGAGCGGCGGCCGATCTTGACCTTCCCCGCGACGATGATGTACAGCCGATCGCCGGGCTCTCCCTCGGCGAAAACCGTATGTCCACGCGGAAAGTCGACAGGTTGCAGTTGTTTGGTCAGTGCGGCGACTGCGCTGGGCTCAACCCCTTGGAAGATCCCTGCCCTTGCCAAGACCTCGTCCACGTTGCCTCTTCAGTTTTCCAACAAAGTGATACGGGCAGCCCGACCTGTTACGAGTGACACGCGTTTAAAGGTAGGCCAATCGGTTCGACGTGCCAACGCTACACACGATTGACGTCTCGAGTCTCCCTAAATTGCGGATTAATCCTGGAGCGAGCGTCCATTCGTATCGGCAGGCCGGACTCACCCGGTGTGCGGAAATCGCCGGCAAACAACAACGCGTCGTGGCGCGGCCTGGAAGGGGCGCCGGGCGCCGGTGATTCGGCGAGTCGCTGAACCTGGCGCCGGTGCAGATAATCCAGCGCCTCCGGCATACCTTCGCGGGCCAGCGTGTGGACGTCCACGGCCTCGGCGTGCTCGAGAAACTCGTCGACGTCCGTCGCCGTGACGGTGTCGGTGGTCAGTTCCCTTTCCAGCCGCCCGAGCCCGAGCGTCGCCAGCATCAGCAGCCCTGGAACGCAGGCCACCAGCAACCACGACACAAGGAGAGTAAACATGGCCAAGGTCTCAGCGAGATCACGAAATCAGTACTCTGTCGTAGGTGACAACGGCAAAGTCGTCCGGCCGCACCAAGCCGAGGCCGGCGACACCTGGCGCAGAGCTGGCCCGACGTTGGTCCAAGGAAACACGAGTTGGCTTGGTGCGACGGGCGCGACGCATGAATCGCGCACTGGCGCAAGCGTTTCCGCATGTGTACTGCGAGCTGGACTTCACCTCGCCGCTCGAGTTGACGGTGGCCACCATCCTCTCGGCGCAGAGCACTGACAAACGGGTGAACCTGACGACGCCGGCGTTGTTCGCGAAATACCGGACGGCGCTGGACTATGCGCAGGCGGATCGCGCCGAGCTGGAAAACCTCATCCGTCCCACTGGTTTCTACCGTAACAAGGCGAACTCGTTGATCGGCCTGGGGCAAGCGTTGGTCGAACGGTTCGACGGCCAGGTACCGGCCACCATGGAAGAGTTGGTGACGCTGCCCGGGGTGGGCCGCAAGACCGCCAACGTCATTCTCGGGAACGCATTCGGGATCCCGGGCATCACCGTCGACACCCACTTCGGACGCCTGGTGCGCCGGTGGCGCTGGACCGCCGAGGAGGATCCGGTCAAGGTCGAGCACGCGGTCGGCGAACTCATCGAGCGCAAAGAGTGGACCCTGTTGAGCCACCGCGTGATCTTTCACGGCCGCCGTGTGTGCCACGCCCGCAAACCCGCGTGCGGGGTATGCGTGCTGGCGAAAGACTGCCCCTCCTTCGGCCTCGGTCCCACCGAACCGCTGCTGGCGGCTCCGCTCGTCCAAGGTCCGGAAACCGAACATCTGCTGGCGCTGGCCGGGTTGTAGCAGCAGGGCGGGCGACTTTGACCGTAAGGACCCGCTGGACCATAGCGATCCTGGCGGTGGTGGCGGCGCTGATGGCGGCGCTGGTGGCGCAATTGCACGACGACTCCCCAAGGGCCGGCACGACGCGGCCGGGTGCCGACCGTCAACACCGCGACGCGGACACCCCCGCGGCGCTGGCAGAACCCCGCCAGCGTGCGAACCTGCCGTCGTGTCCCGCCGCCGGGAGCGATTTAGGCCCCCCCGCATTGCGCGGTGTGGTGGTGGAGTGTGCGGCAGACGGTTCGGCCGTCGACGTGGCCCGCGCGCTGGCCGGACGTCGGGTGGTCCTGAACCTGTGGGCGTATTGGTGTGTGCCGTGCCGGGCCGAACTGCCGGCCATGGCCGAGTACCAGCGCCGAGTCGGGGCGGACGTGCTGGTGGTGACCGTGCATCAAGACGTGAACGAGACCGCAGCGTTGCTGCGGCTGGCGGAGCTCGATGTGCGGCTGCCCACCCTGCAGGACGGTCGCCGGCGGGTGGCGGCGACATTGGCGGTGGCAAACGTGATGCCCGCGACGGTTGTGCTGCGGCCGGACGGTAGCGTTGCCCAGACGCTGCCGCGAGCCTTCGACTCTGCCGATGAGATCGCGGCTGCAGTCGGACCCCAATAAGAAATGACGCGCAATGAGAGCGCCGTGAAACGGCCTGAACGCGACGGAGGCGCCGGTGAATGCTGCGGCTTCCCTGACGCCTGAGGCCGGCCCGCCGTGGTTGCGTCCACTGGTGGACAACGTCGGCCAGATTCCCGACGCGTTCCGGCGCCGGCTGCCCGCCGATGTGCTGGCGATGGTGACCGCGGCCCGGGCTATGTCATCGGTGGCTTCGCTTCGTGGCAACGATCGCGAGGCCGCGGTGCTGGTGTTGTTCTCCGGCCCCCAGACCGGCCCCGATGGCAGCCTGCCCGACGACGCCGACCTGTTGCTGACCGTGCGGGCCTCGACCCTGCGGCATCATGCCGGTCAGGCGGCGTTTCCCGGCGGCGCATCCGACCCCGGCGACGACGGACCGGTAGCCACCGCCCTGCGCGAGGCGCACGAGGAAACCGGAATCGATCCGTCCCGGCTGCATCCGCTGGCCACGATGGAACGGACGTTCATTGCGCCCTCTCGGTTCCATGTCGTCCCGGTATTGGCCTACTCACCGGACCCCGGGCCGGTGTCGGTGGTCAACGAGGCGGAAACCGCGATCGTGGCGCGGGTTCCGGTGCGCGCCTTCGTCAATCCGGCCAACCGGCTGACGGTGTACCGCAGCGCTCTCGGTCGACGATGGGCCGGACCGGCGTTTCTCCTCAACGAAATGCTGGTATGGGGATTCACTGGCCAGGTGATCTCTGCGGTGCTCGACGTCGCCGGCTGGGCCCAGCCCTGGGATACCAGCGACGTCCGCGAACTGGATGACGCCATGGTGCTGGTCGGCGAAAAGGGTGGCGCGCGATGAATTCGCTGACCCCATCGGACTGGCTGGATGTGGCCGTGTTGGCGGTCGCGTTCATCGCGGCCATCTCGGGCTGGCGTTCGGGCGCGCTGGGATCGATGCTGTCGTTCGCCGGTGTGCTGTTGGGTGCGTTGGCCGGCGTGCTGCTGGCCCCGCATATCGTTAGCCATATCGCGGCGCCGCGGGCCAAGCTCTTTGCCGCGCTATTCCTCATCCTCGCGCTGGTTGTCGTCGGCGAAGTCGCGGGCGTGGTGCTGGGCCGGGCGGTCCGCGGCGCGATCCGCAACCGCAATGTCCGGTTGGTCGACTCGATCGTCGGAGTAGGCGTGCAAGTGATCGTCGTGCTGACCGCGGCGTGGCTGTTGGCGACTCCGCTGACCCAATCGAAGGATCAGCCCGAGCTGGCGTCCGCGGTGAAGGGTTCGCGGGTCCTCGCTTCGGTGAACGAGGTTGCACCCCAGTTCCTGAAGACGGTGCCGAAGCGGCTGTCGGCGCTGCTGAACACCTCGGGCCTGCCCGCGGTGCTGGAGCCGTTCAGCCGGACCCCGGTGGCGCCGGTCGCGTCACCGGATCCGGCGTTGGCCAACAATCCGGTGGTGGCCGCCACCCGGCCAAGCGTCGTCAAGATCCGCAGCGTGGCTCCCAGTTGCCAGAAAGTGCTGGAGGGCAGCGGATTCGTGATATCACCCAACCGGGTGATGACGAACGCCCACGTGGTGGCGGGGTCCAACAGCGTCCAGGTGTATGCCAGCGGCAATCCGTTCAACGCCACGGTGGTGTCCTACGACCCGCGGGTCGACATCGCCATCCTCGCCGTGCCCAACTTGCCGCCGCCACCGCTGGCCTTCGCTCAGGCCGAAGCGAAGTCGGGCACCAGCGTCGTGGTGCTCGGTTACCCCGGCGGCGGCAACTTCACGGCCACCCCGGCCAGGGTTCGCGAGGCCATCAAGCTCAGCGGGCCGGACATCTACCGGGACCCCAAACCGGTAACGCGTGACGTGTACACGATTTTCGCGAACGTCGAGCAGGGTAATTCGGGCGGACCGCTGATCGACCTCAGCGGCCGGGTGCTCGGCGTGGTGTTCGGTGCGGCCGTCGACGACGCCAACACCGGCTTTGTGCTGACGGCCGACGAGGTGGCCGCTCAACTCGAGCGGATCGGCTACACCCAGCCCGTCGCTACCGGCGCCTGCGTCAGCTGAGCCGCGGCCCGTGCACGTGCTCGAGGAAGCGCGTCAAATGCCGGTTCACTTCGTGCGGTGCTTCTTCGTGGCTGAAATGCCCTGCGCCGGCAATGGATAAGTAGCGTCCGTGCGGAGCGTAGTGCTGCGTGCGGTCGACGGGATCGGCCAGCACGTAGGGATCCGCGTCGCCGCGCAGGTGCAGCAGTGGCAGGCCGAGCTGTTGGGACATCGACTTGATGAAGCGCCGACCCTCGTCGCGCAGCTGACTGCGGACCGCCCAGCGCTGGTACTCGAGTGCGCAGTGCGCTGCACCGGGAATCCGGATCGCCTGCCGCAGATGTCCGATGGTGAGTGAAAAGTCTTCAGAAGCAACCCATTTCGCCGAGCTGCGGCTGCGGACCAGTCGCTCGATCTCGTCGGCGTTGTGCCGGGTGAGCAGCCGCTCGGGCCACATCGGCACCTGGTAGCGCAGCAGCGTCGGCAGCAGCGCCCGGCTCTGGTCGCGTCGGGTCAGGGTGGACCTGCGCAACGCGGCCGGATGCGGTGAGCTGATCAGCGCGATGGCACGCACCAGCCGGGAATGCAGTAATGCGGTGGCCCAACAGGTCAGCCCGCCGTCGGCGTGGCCGACCAGGGTTGCCGAGGAGTGTCCGAGTGCCCGGATCAGCCCAGCGGTGTCGCCGGCGAGCGTCCAGCCGTCGTAGCCGCGCGGAGGCTTGTCGCTACCGCCGTAGCCGCGCAAGTCGACCGCGACCACCCGCGCTCCGGTCAGCTCACGCAGCTGGTGCCGCCACGACCACCAGAACGAGCCGAAACCGTGCAGCAGGATCACCAGTGGCCGCGCCGTGGCCGGCTCGGTGGGCTGGCCAGTCGCCACGGATTCGACGACGTGGAATCGGATGCCGTTGGCGTGGACGTCCAGATGGCGCCATGGCCCGTCGATGCGGACCACCGACGGATCTGGTGCTGGCATCTACCAACCTGAGGGGTCGGCGGGCTTCTTGGGATCGGAGGTTATTGCCTTGGGAGTCCCGGGCTTGTCGTGTCCCGGGGTGAGCGCTGTTCGCGTCTCCTTGACCGATTCGATGGTCTCGCGCGGCCCCCGGATCCGACGGACTTTCAGATAGCCCAACAGGGCAAGCACCGCGGTAACGACGACCATGATCGCGAAGACGATCAGAAATGCCACCCAACGCCACAGCCAGGTATCGAGTAGCTCGGCGAGGAAGAAGAAGAAAAAGAACGTGGAGTAGAACAGCACCACCAGCGCAGCGATGAAGAACACGCTGCCGGTCAGGCCCTTCTTGACGTCACGGGTGATCTCGGCACGGGCAAGTTCCACCTCGGCGCGCACCAGCGTGGACATTTGTGTGGTCGCGTCTTTGATCAGGTCACCGATCGACGGCTCACCCGACCGGGCATGCGGATCGGCCAACGGAATCGTGGTCAAGGTGCTGGGCACACCGTTCGTGTGATCGGCTTTGCTCACAGACGGTCCTTTCGGTTTGCTTGCCCGGTTCGCTGTCGTCGCGGTTCATGTTGCCATGTGGTGCTTCGCCAGACGAGGCCAGCCACAGCACACTGGAGGAGTGATGACATCTCCCAACTAATCGACGGCACGGCAATTCGGCCAGAACGGGTATTCACAATCGATCATTTAGACTGGCGCACCGGTTCTCCGACGCTCAACCAGCCAGACAGGAGTTTTGCCGTGCAGTCAGCGCGCCGCTGGGTAGCGGTGGCGGTCGCCGCCATGCTCTGGGCACTGGTTGGACTGCCTGCGACTGCGTCGGCTGACGACAGAATCCCGTTGGGCGGTGGGGCGGGCATCGTCGTCAACGGGGACACCATGTGCACCCTGACCACGATCGGCACCGATCGCACCGGTCAGCTGATCGGCTTCACCTCCGCGCACTGCGGGAGTCCGGGTGCTCAAGTCGCCGCGGAGGTCGCGGAAAGCCGCGGTCCGCTGGGTGTCATGGTCGCCGGCAACGACAACCTGGACTATGCGGTGATCAAGTTCGACCCGGCCAAGGTGGCGCCGGTGGCCAACTACAACGGCTTTGTGATCAACGGCATCGGGCCGGACCCGGCCTTCGGTGAAGTCGCCTGCAAGCAGGGCCGTACCACGGGTAACTCCTGCGGCGTCACCTGGGGGATGGGCCAGCAGCCCGGCACCATCGTCATGCAGGTCTGCGGGCGACCGGGTGACTCGGGCGCCCCGGTGACCGTCAACAACCTGCTGGTCGGCATGATCCACGGTGCCTTCAGCGACAACCTGCCGACCTGCGTCATCAAGTACATTCCGCTGCACACCCCGGCGGTGGTGATGGACTTCAACTCGATACTGGCCGACGTCACCGCGAAGAATCGTCCCGGTGCGGGATTCGTGCCGGTGCCCGGCTGAGCTGTGTCGCTGCCGCGGGGCCGGCAGGGCTATTTGGCCGCCTTGATCGCGTCGAACACGCCGGGATCGAGCAGCGTTGACGTGTCGCCCAGCTCGCGGTTTTCGGCAACATCGCGCAACAACCTGCGCATGATTTTGCCGCTGCGGGTCTTGGGCAACTCGGGGACGATGTGAATTTCGCGTGGCTTGGCGATCGGCGAGATCTCCTTGGCGACCTCGCCGCGCAGCTCATCGACGGTTCCTTCGTGCGCGTCGTCGCTGTTGCACAAGACAACGAACGCGCAAATGGCTTGCCCGGTGGTGTCGTCGGTGACCCCGACCACCGCGGCTTCGGCGACGCCGGAATGGCCGACGAGAGCCGATTCCACTTCGGCGGTGGAGATGCGGTGTCCGGACACGTTCATCACGTCGTCGATGCGGCCCAGCACCCAAATCGCTCCATCGGGGTCAAGGCGGGCACCATCGCCGGCGAAGTAGAAGCCCTTGTCGGCGAATTTCGACCAGTAGGTTTCCCGGTAGCGGTCGGGGTCGCCCCAGATGCCGCGCAGCATCGACGGCCAGGGCTGGTCCACCACCAGATAGCCGCTGATGTGCCCCGCCTCGTCGTCGGCGGGCTCCAGCGGATCACCTTGGTCGTCAACGATTTTGGCTGAGATGCCGGGCAGGGGTGCCATCGCCGAACCGGGTTTGGCCGCGGCCACTCCGGGCAGCGGCGAGATCATCGCCGAGCCGGTCTCGGTCTGCCACCACGTATCCACCACCGGAACCCGGCCTGCGCCAAGGACATCGCGGTACCAGCGCCAAGCCTCAGGATTGATGGGCTCGCCGACCGAGCCCAGCAGTCGAATGCTGGACAGGTCATGGGAGTCGGGAATTTGCCTGCCCCACTTCATAAACGTCCGGATCAACGTGGGCGCAGCGTAATAGATTGTGACGCCGTGCTTTTCGATGATCTGGAAGTGGCGGTGTTCATCGGGAGTGTTGGGCGTGCCCTCGTAGAGAACCTCGGTGATGCCGTTGCACAGTGGACCATAGACGCCGTAGGTGTGGCCGGTGACCCAGCCGATGTCGGCCGTGCACCAGAACACATCGGTTTCGGGTTTGACGTCGAAAATGGCGTGCATCGTGTAGCCACACTGGGTGAGGTAGCCGCCGCTGGTGTGCACGATGCCCTTGGGTTTGCCGGTGGTGCCCGACGTGTACAGCAGGAACAGCGGCTGCTCGGCGTCGAACGCTTCCGGGGTGTGTTCGGCTGACGCCGAGTCGACCACATCGTGCCACCACAGGTCGCGACCGTCTTCCCACGGCACATCAATCCCGGTGCGCCGCACCACGATAACGTGCTCGACGGGACTGTCCGGCCCTTCGACCGCCTCGTCAGCGGACTCTTTCAGCGGTGCCGGCTTGCCGCGACGGAATTGCCCGTCGGTCGTGATCAGCAGCTTGGCCTCGGCGTCGGCGATCCGGGCCCGCAATGCCTTGGCGGTGAAGCCGCCGAACACCACGGTGTGCATGACTCCCAGCCGCGCGCAGGCCAACATGGCGATCACGGCTTCGGGAACCAACGGCATGTAGATCGCGACCCGATCACCGGCTGTCAGGCCGAGATCGGTGAATGCGTTGGCAGCCTTGCAAACCTGGCTCTGCAGATCGGAATACGTCAGACTTTGGCTGTCGCCGACCGGTTCGCCCTCCCAGTGGATGGCGACCCGATCCCCATCGCCGGCCTCGACGTGACGGTCCACGCAGTTATAGGCGACATTGAGCTTGCCGCCGACGAACCATTTGGCGAACGGTGCATCCGACCAGTCCAAAACCTCGGTAAAAGGCGTCTCCCATGACAGCCGCTCGGCTTGCTTGGCCCAGAACGCCAGCCGGTCTTTCTCTGCCTCCCGGTAGAGATCCTCGCGGGCGTTGGCTTGCTCGACGAACTGCTCGGGCGGCGGATACGAGGTGGCCTCTGCGGATCCTTCGGGTTTGGTTTCGCTCACTGGCTCTCTCCTGGGTCGAGGCTCGCGCCTGCGAGCCTAGCGCCGCAACCAGGGGCGCGCAGGCGACGACGAGGTCGTGCTATCCGGCCGACGGCGAATGGGGAATCAGGGACGGACGAAACCCGACTCGCAGCGCACCCTCGGATTCGCGTCCGACCATTCCGCCCAGCGGCAGTCTGGAAATCGCGGGTCCATTCGCCACCGGCGTCGTCCCGCCCGGCACGACGCCCGGGTCGAGGATGGGTGCCGGCGCAGTCATCGACCCGGCTTGGGTCGCCTGAGCGCCCCAACTCGGAGGCACTGACAAAGTCCCCAGCGGCGTCGCTTGACCCAGGCTCGCGGCCGCGCTGGTTCCGCCCGCCGGTCCTAAAGCTCGGGCACCACCCAACTGTCCCAGGGCACCCAGCGGCCCTAATCCTGCCGACTCGCTCAACTCGTCCGCGCCGGTGAAGTCCATGCCCACGCCGAGCAAGTCCAGGCCGACACCCCCGCCGTCCAAACCCACCAGACCGAACGCGTCCATGCCGAGGCCAGCGGTGTCCTCAGCCAAGCCCAGTTCTTCACCGCTGAGACCGGTCAGGCCCGTCGCCGCGCCTTCGAGAGCGCCGGCGCTTTTGCCGACGCCCTTCATGCCTGACACTCCGGCGAGGCCGGAAACTGCAGCGACGGGCGCCGATGCCGCCGACGACATTCCCGACGAGGCAATCGTGCCCGCGGTTGACGATCCGGGCGTCGCCAGACCCTGCAATGTCTGGGGCACTGTGGCCATCAGGTGCGTCGACGCCGTGTGCGCGACCGCGCCGGCCTGGGCGCCAAGCCCGCCGGGGTTGGTCGTCTGCGGCGGTGGCGTGAACGCCGTGACAGCTGACGCCGCAGCAGAACTCGCCGCGTAGCCGTACATCGCCGTGACGTCCTGGGCCCACATCTCTGCATACTCTGCTTCGTTGGCCATGATCGCGGGCGTGTTCTGCCCCAGCAGGTTGGTCGCCACCAGCGTCGCCAATTGAACCCGGTTGGCCGCGACCATTGGCGGCGGCACGGTCATCGCATAGGCGGTTTCGAAGGCGGCCGCAGCCGCGGTGGCTTGCCGGGCCGCCTCTTCGCATTGGGCGGCGGTGGCTCTCATCCAGATCAGGTAGGGCGTGACCGCGGCTGCCATCGACATCGACGACGGACCGATCCACGATTGCCCGGTCAGCTGTGTGATTACCGACTGATAGCCCCCGGCGGCGGTGTGCAGTTCGGCGGCCAGCGCATCCCATCCGGCCGAAGCCGCCAGCATCGGCGCCGCCCCGGGGCCCATATACATTCGGCCGGAGTTGATCTCTGGTGGTAATCCAGCAAAATCCATCCCATTTCCTTGGTCTAGGGGTTGATCGAAATTGAGGTTTTGAGCAGATATCGGTCGCGGTTACTGCCTTCGCGCCGCTGGCCGAGGCATTCCGCCGAACGAGTGGCTTACGTTGCGCTGCGCCCGGGTCGTCCACTCAGCCGGCGCCCGATGGCAATGGCAGCGCTCTGGAATTCGGTTTCGAAAGACCCGACCGGCGGCGCTGGAAACCAGGCTCGCGGTACCGACAACACTCCAATCGACATCCCGCGGCCCACCCCGGCGACCACAGACGCGCGGTTAGTCCGGACCGCTTTGGCAGCACCCGCGATCGCGACAGCGATCGGAACGCTGGCGTGTTTTGCGAAACCCAGCCGCCGCGAACTCAGCTTCGACAGCGGCGACGACATCGACAGCAGAGCCTTGCCGAACCGCGTCGACGAGGCCGAGGAGAGCGCTCTCAGTGTTCGGGGTAACGTGGAAATCACTTGTGCGCCAGCGGATATGACGTCATCGTCAGCGTCGGACGTCTGGGCGGGTCCGGCGGCGGGCGGTGACTCGAACTGCTGCATGGCCGAGGCCGCAGCCGACGCGTCGGCGTAGGCATACATCGCGGCGGCGTCTTGGACCCACATCTTCTCGTAGTCGGCCTCGGCTGCCGCGATTGCCGGGTGGTTTTGGCCCCAGAAGTTCGCCGTCACCAGCGATGCCCGCAAGGCGCGGTTGGCCATGATCAGCTGCGGGGGGACCGTCGCCGCGAAAGCTGATTGGAACGCGTCGGCGGCGGCTCTGGCCTGGCGCGCCGCGTGCTGCGCCGATGCGGCAGTGGCATTCAGCCACGCCAGGTACGGCGTCGCGGCCAGGCCCATCGCCGTTGCCGCCGCGCCCTGCCACCCGTCAACCAATCCTGAGGTCATGGCGTGGTAGTCGGCGGCCGCTTCGTACAGTTGGCCGGCCAGTTCGTCCCAGGCCGCCGCGGCGGCCAACATCGACCCCGGGCCGGGCCCGTGATACATCCGTGCGGAGTTGATCTCCGGCGGTAACGTCCCGAAATCCATTGCTGGATTGCTCCTAGAAGCTGGGTTACGCGGAAAGGCCAAGGTCGCCGCGGGCTCTGCCGGTCCGGCGGCGGCACCGACGGACGCGTCGACGCTAGCTGCGACTCATCGCCGCAAAGGCTTGTGACGCAAGGCAATTGCCCGGCGGTTGACCGATCAGCGGCGCGCGACGCAGAGTTGGGTCAATAGATCTTGGCCGGTGAGTACGGTGGCGGGTGCCCGGGAACGGACGTCGCCTTGCCGCTGCGTCCCGGCGACCCAGGCAACCGTGGGCGGTGACCAAGCGCCGCGTGGTTCGCACACCGACCAGGTGGCCGGCCGATCACGCCTCAACCCGGCGCCTTTGACGGCCTTGTCGTCCGAGGGGGACCCGCTGTCGAGATCGCCTACTGACGCGGAGCGGCGATTGACGTGTGCCGGACCGGCGTTCGGGCTGATCAGTGCTGTTGCGGTGACCGATTGCGATGCGTCGCTCGCGATGTCGGTCTGCAGGGCCCAGCTGCCCACCGCAGCGCCGGAGACGCACAACACAGCGACGACAGCGATGGCCGACTTCCACCGTGACGATCTAGAAGGCCCGCCCGCAACCCGAAAACGCACAATAAGGCAACTGTAGCAGTGGGTAAGAATCACTGGCCAGCACGGCGCGTCGGCACCGGTGCTGACAGCGTGCCGCCACGTCAGCACCTATGGTCGCTGTCATGCGTCAGAGGTTGCGGGCCACGCTGGCTGCCGTCCTGGCAGCGGTGCTGCTGACCGCCTCCCTGGCCGGTTGCGGCGGCGGGGTACTGAGCCCCGATGTGGTGGTGGTCAACGGCGGCGAACCGCCGAATCCGTTGATTCCGACCGGCACCAACGACAGCTTTGGCGGGCGGATCCTCGATCGGCTGTTCGCCGGCCTGGTGTCCTATGACGCCACGGGCAAACCGTCGCCGGAGGTGGCGCAGTCGATCGAGACCACGGATAACGTCAACTATCGAATCCTTATGAAACCCGGGTGGACGTTCACCGACGGATCGCCGGTGACGGCCCGCTCGTTCGTCGACGCGTGGAACTATGGGGCTGCAAGCACCAATGCCCAACTGCAACAAGAGTTTTTCAGCCCGATCGACGGATTCGATGAGGTTGCCGGGGCACCAGGTGATGGAAGGCCGACCACCATGTCCGGGTTGAAGGTAATCAACGATCGCGAATTCACCGTGCGGCTCAAGGCGCCGACCGTCGACTTCACTTTGCGGCTGGGCCATAGCGCGTTCTATCCGATGCCGGACAGGGCTTTTCGGGACATGGCAGCGTTCGGGCGCAACCCGGTCGGCAACGGCCCGTACCAGCTTGACAATGGTTCTCAAGGCCCCGGGGGCCAGGCCTGGGAACACAACGTCAGGATCGACTTGAAACCCAACCCCGGATACCACGGCAACCGAAAGCCACACAATAAAGGCTTGAGGTTCGAATTCTACGCAAACCTGGACACCGCCTACGCCGACCTGCTGTCCGGCAATCTCGATGTGCTGGACACGATTCCGTCGAGCGCGTTGACGATCTACAAGCGCGATCTCGGCGGCAACGCCGCCAGTGGGCCGGCCGCGGTGAATCAGTCCCTCGACACCCCGCTGCGGTTGCCGCATTTCGGCGGCGAAGAGGGCCGACTGCGCCGGCTCGCCCTGTCGGTCGCGATCAACCGTCCGCAAATCTGCCAGCAGATTTTCGCCGGAACCCGCAGCCCCGCGCGCGATTTCACTGCCCGGTCGCTGCCGGGCTTCGATCCGAACCTGCCCGGCAACGACGTGCTGGACTTCAATCCCGAACGGGCCCGGAAACTTTGGGCGCAGGCCAACGCGATCTCGCCGTGGAGCGGGCGGTACGCCATCGCGTACAACGCCGATAGCGGCCATCAGGAGTGGGTGGACGCCGTCGCCAACAGCATCAAGAACGTGCTGGGCATCGACGCCTTCGGCGCGCCACAGCCAACATTCGCGGGATTCCGCACCCAGATCACCAACCGCACCATCGACACCGCTTTCCGGGCCGGCTGGATCGGCGACTATCCGTCGATGATCGAGTTCCTCTCCCCGCTGTACGGAACCGGTTCGGGATCCAACGACGTCGGATACTCCAGCCCGGAGTTCGACGCGGCGCTGGCGAGGGCCGAAGCTGCACCCAGCCTGCCGGAGGCAGACGTTTTGGTCAATGTCGCGCAGCGAATCCTGTTGCACGACATGCCCGCTGTGCCGCTGTGGTACTACATCAGTGTGGTCGGGTGGTCGTCGGCGGTCCGCAGTGTCACGGTCAGCTGGAACGGCCTGCCTGACTACGAGAACATCGTGAAGGCCTGAAATGGGTTGGTACATAGCGCGCAGGATGGCCGCAATGGTGCCGGTGTTCGTTGGCGCCACGCTGCTGATCTACGCCATGGTCTTCCTGTTACCCGGTGATCCGCTGGCCGCGATCGCCGGAGACCGGCCGTTGACCCCTGCCGTGGCCGCACAGCTGCGCGCCCGCTACCACCTCGACGATCCCTTTTTGTTGCAGTATCTGCGCTACCTGGGCGGTATCCTGCATGGCGACCTGGGCCGCGCATACTCCGGCCTGCCGGTCAGTGCCGTTCTGGCGCACGCGTTTCCGGTGACAATCAGGCTGGCGTTGATCGCGCTGGCGGTGGAGGCGGTGCTGGGCATCGGCTTCGGCGTGATCGCCGGCTTACGCCAGGGCAGTGTCTTCGACGCCACGGTGCTGGTCACCGGTCTCGTCATCATCGCGATCCCCATCTTCGTGCTCGGGTTTCTGGCGCAGTTCCTCTTCGGGGTCCGACTGGGCATCGCACCTGTGACCGTCGGCGAAAGGGCAAGCTTCACCCGCCTTTTACTACCTGGAATCGTCCTGGGCTCGGTGACATTCGCCTATGTGGTGCGATTGACCCGGTCGGCGGTGGCCGCCAATGCGCACGCCGACTACGTGCGCACCGCCACCGCGAAAGGCCTGTCGCGGCGACGAGTGGTGACGGTGCACATCCTGCGCAATTCGTTGATCCCGGTGGTCACCTTTCTCGGTGCCGATCTGGGAGCGCTGATGGGCGGAGCGATTGTGACCGAAGGCATCTTCAACATCCACGGCGTCGGCGGGGTGTTGTATCAGGCCGTCACCAGGCAGGAGGCGCCGACGGTGGTGTCGATAGTGACGGTGCTGGTGCTGATCTACCTGATCACCAACCTGCTGGTGGACCTGCTCTACGCGGCGCTCGACCCCAGGATCCGGTATGGCTGAGACACACAGCATCTGGCGCGACACCTGGCGCAATCTGCGTCGCCGACCGAAGTTCATCGTCGCCGCCGCGCTCATCTTGCTCGTCGTCGTCGTAGCCGGGTTTCCGGCGTTGTTCACCGGAGCCGACCCGACCTATGCCGATCCCAGTCAGAGCCTGCAGCCGCCTTCGGCGGCCCACTGGTTCGGCACAGACCTGCAGGGCCACGACATTTACGCGCGCACCGTCTACGGTGCACGGGCATCGGTCACCGTCGGGCTGGGAGCCACCTTGGCGGTGTTCGTCGTCGGCGGGGCCCTAGGTGCACTGGCGGGCTTCTACGGCAGCTGGATCGACGCCGTCATTTCCCGTGTCACCGACGTGTTCTTCGGATTGCCGCTGCTGTTGGCAGCCATCGTGCTCATGCAGGTCATGCACCACCGCACGGTCTGGACCGTGATCGCCATCCTGGCCTTGTTCGGCTGGCCGCAGGTGGCCAGGATCGCGCGCGGGGCAGTGCTGGAAGTGCGGGGCAGCGATTATGTCCTGGCGGCTAAAGCGCTGGGGCTGAGCCGATTTCAGATCCTGCTACGGCATGCGCTGCCCAACGCCATCGGCCCGGTGATTGCGGTGGCCACCATTGCTCTGGGTGCGTTCATTGTCACCGAGGCGACCTTGTCCTACCTCGGCGTGGGCCTGCCGACGTCGGTGGTTTCGTGGGGCGGCGATATCAACATCGGCCAGACCCGGCTACGAGCCGGCTCACCGATACTTTTCTATCCCGCAGGCGCACTGGCGATTACGGTGCTGGCCTTCATGATGATGGGCGACGTCCTGCGCGACGCACTGGATCCGGCATCGCGGGCGTGGCGCGCATGAATGCTGAGCCTTCGCTGTTGTCGGTCGAGGGCCTGGAAGTCAGGTTCGGCGCCCAGGATCCCGCGGTTTGCGGGCTAGATCTGACCGTGCGTCGTGGTCAAACCGTCGCCGTGGTGGGTGAATCCGGGTCGGGGAAATCCACCGCGGCCACGGCGATCCTCGGCCTGCTGGCGCCCGGCGGTCGAATCACGGGCGGCCGCATCGTTTTCGACGGCCGCGACATCGCGTCGTCCGATCGGCAAGCCGACTCCCGGGTGCTACGGTCCATCCGGGGCAGTGAGATCGGCTATGTCCCGCAGGATCCGATGACCAATCTCAACCCGGTCTGGAAGGTAGGTTTCCAAATCCGGGAAGCCTTGCGGGCCAACGCCGATAGCCGTGACGCACGACGGCGGGCGGTGGCATTGCTCGCCGAGGCGGGTATGCCCGATCCGGTGAAACAGGCGGCCAGATACCCGCATCAGCTGTCCGGGGGCATGTGCCAACGTGCGCTGATCGCCATCGGCCTGGCGGGCCGGCCCCGGCTATTGATCGCCGACGAGCCGACGTCCGCGCTGGACGTCACCGTGCAGCGCCAGGTGCTCGACCATTTGCAACGCCTCACCGCTGAATTGGGTACCGCTCTACTGCTGATCACGCACGATCTGGCGCTGGCCGCCGAGCGGGCCGAGGCCGTTGTCGTCGTCCACCGCGGCAAGGTGGTGGAAGCCGGTGCGGCACAGCAGATTCTGCGCAGCCCCGAACACGAGTACACCCGTCGGCTGGTGGCTGCGGCGCCGTCGCTGACTGCGACCCGACGCCGGGAAGTGCCCGCCGAGACCGAAGATATTCTCGTCGCCTCGGAGCTGACGAAGGTCTACCGGGAGTCGCACGGCGCACCTTGGCGGCGAACGGAATTCCGGGCCGTCGACGCCGTGTCATTCCGGCTCCGACGGGCAAGCACCTTGGCGATCGTCGGCGAGTCCGGGTCGGGAAAGTCGACGCTGGCGCGGATGGTCCTCGGTCTGCTGCGACCCACGTCGGGCACGGTGGTTTTCGGCGGCACCGAGATCACAGACAACCGGGACCGGAACCGGGAACTTGCCTTTCGCCGGCGGATCCAGCCGGTGCTGCAGAACCCCTACAGCAGTCTGGATCCCAGATACACGGTGTATCGCGCCATCGAGGAACCGTTGCGGATCCACCGGATCGGCGATCGACGGCAACGCGAGCACGCGGTGCGTGAGCTGGTCGACCAGGTGGCATTGCCGTCGTCGGTCCTGGGCCGGCTGCCTCGTGAGCTGTCGGGCGGTCAGCGGCAGCGGGTGGCGATCGCTCGGGCGCTCGCGCTGCGCCCGGAGGTACTCGTCTGCGACGAAGCGGTGTCGGCACTTGATGTGCTGGTGCAGGCGCAGATTCTTGATCTGCTGGCCGGCCTGCAGACGCAATTGGGTCTGACCTACCTGTTCATCAGTCACGACTTGGCGGTGATCCGGCAGATTGCCGACGACGTGCTGGTGATGCGCGCCGGCCGGGTGGTCGAACGTGCCCCCACCGAAGAATTGTTCAGTCGGCCCGGTCATGAGTACACCCGTGAGCTGCTGCAGGCCATCCCCGGCGTCTCGGCCATCGCCGATAGGCTTGGCAATTCGTGACGGCTGATCCGCTGGCTCCGCTGATGGAGCTCCCCGGCGTCGCCGAGGCCAGTGACCGGGCTCGCGACGCGCTGGGCCGGGCCCACCGGCATCGTGCCAACCTGCGCGGCTGGCCGGTGACTGCTGCCAAATCGGCACTGCGGGCCGCGCGGGCCTCGTCGGTGCTCGACGGCGGCCCGGTGCGCCTGGAGGACCTGGCGGACTCGGCCGGACCGGAGTCAGGCGTCAGCGATCCGGTTTTCGGTGGAGCGCTGCGGGTGGCCCAGGCGCTGGAAGGCGGCGGAGGCACCCTTGTCGCGGTGTGGCAGCGGGCCCCGTTGCAAGCGCTGGCGCGCCTGCACATGCTGGCCGCTGCGGACCAGGTCGATGCGGACCGACTGGGTCGTCCTCGCGCCGAGCCCGAAATTGGGCCCCGATTGGAATTGCTCGCCGAGCTGGTGACCGGCCGCACCGAGGCGTCCGCACCGGTGGTTGCCGCGGTCGCACACGGAGAGCTGCTCACCCTGAAGCCGTTCGGTAGCGCGGACGGCGTCGTCGCCCGAGCCGTCTCGCGGCTGGTGACCATGGCGACCGGACTGGACCCGCACGGGCTGGGGGTGCCGGAAGTTCGATGGATGCGCCAATCCGCCGACTATCGCGACGCCGCGCGCGGTTTCGGCGAAGGCACGCCGAAAGGGGTAGGGGCGTGGCTGCTGGTGTGTTGCCGAGCGCTACAGGCCGGCGCGGAGGAGGCGCTGTCGATTGCCGAGTCGTTGCCGAAGAATCCGAAGCAATAGCCAGCAGGCGCCCTGGAAATGGCGTGAAACATGTGAAAGCGGGCGGCGATCCGATTTATTCGGTCCGCCGCCCGCTAACACGGAACTCGGTTACCAGGCGTACATCCTATGGGCTGCGTGGGATGGCCTCGGCGATCTTGCGACGCTTCCGGTTGCAACCCCACCCAAAGGGCCGTCGATACCTTTCACTTTTCGCAATTACGCAGGCCCGCAACACTTCTGCCATTATCGCGGCTGTGACTCAGCGTGGGTGCCGAGAACCGTGCTAGGTGCCCGGATCGGGAGAACGAACCTTCTCTTCCGGATCGACCTAGGCCTCACCGGGCTTCCGTGTTTCCTTTGTACTACTAGACCCTTGGCACAGCAAGGCCCAATTGAGTGAATGTTGCGAAGGGGCACCGAATTTGCGCGCTGGCCAGTTTGCTGGCAGCCGAAGCTGCTCGGAGCTAGAAAGCGAACCGGCGCAGCAGCGCGTAGGTGACCGCGCCGGCGGCCAGCGCGCTGACACCCACCGCGGCCGTTGTTGCGATCGCGGCCCCCGAGGGTGCGGGAATGCGGTCGCGCAGCGACACCGGCCGGTCGAACGTCAGTATGGGCCAACCACGTTCGATGGCTTCTCTGCGCAAGGCGCGGTCGGGGTTGACCACGTGCGGGTGGCCGACTGCCTCGAGCATCGGCAGGTCGGTGATCGAGTCCGAGTAGGCGTAGCAGTGTTCCAACGCATAGCCCTCACGCGCCGCCAGCTCGCGGATTGCTTGCACTTTGCCTTCGCCGTAGCAATAGAACGCAATCTCGCCGGTGTACTTGCCGTCCTCAACGACCATCCGCGTCGCCATGGCGTGGGTGGCGCCCAACTCGCGGGCGATCGGGGCCACGATCTCCTCGCCCGAGGCCGAAACCACCACCACGTCGCGGCCGCAAAGCTTGTGCGCGGTGATCAGGTCCGCGGCTTCGGCAAACACCAACGGCGTCACGATGTCGTGGAGTGTTTCGTTGACGATCGACTTGACCTGGGCGACGTCCCACCCGGCGCACATGTTGGTCATGTGAGCGCGGATCCGGTCCATCTGGTCATGATCTGCCCCGGAGAGCAGGAAGATGAATTGCGCATAGCTGGACTTGAGCACAGCGCGACGACTCAGCAGCCCCTGAGCAAAGAATGGTTTGCTGAACGCCAGTGTGCTGGACTTCGCGATGATGGTCTTGTCGAGGTCGAAAAAAGCCGCGGTGCGGGCACCGGGACCGGCGGGCGGCACTGCTTCAGGTGAGGTTTGCTGCTGCGCGGCCGAGTCGGAGGCGGTCACGCACCCAGCATAGGCGGCGGCCCTGACGAGGCCGTGGTATCGCGCCCCAAATCGCCACCGAGTTGGCCGAGGTACCCCAGGCAGGTCGCGTTTTTGCGGCTCAAGGTGTCTTTTTGATGCAACGACCACTTGCGTTAGTGCGGACTGTCATGTGTATAGTAAGCAGTACTCGGCCTAGTCCGAGGGTGTATCAGCCCGACCCCCCGGGGCTGATACACGACGACCCTCGCCTCCTCCCCCCCTGGCGGGGGTCGTCCCTTTTCTCCGGTAAATATTTCTCATACGCAGGGCGCTCGCTGCAGCTAGTTGCGTGTTGCGGGAATGTGCTGTCGCGCGCGGTCGCCGTGCTGGGCCGGTCAGTTTGTGCACACTTGCGTCTCTTTCCACAGATCGCTGTCTGGGACTGGCGTCCCAGCCCTCTGGCCGCCCACGCTGGGTGGGTGAGTAGCGACGGGGGCAACGTAAAGACGGCTTCGGCCGGTGTGTTGGCGGTGCTGACCGACGCCGACCTGCGTGACGAGCTGGACCGGGTTGCCGCTGCCGTCGGCATCCGAGTGGTGCACCTCGGCTCAGGAGCTGCGCTAAGCAGACGGACATGGTCGGCGGCCGCGGCCGTGGTCCTCGACCAGCCTGCGGCCGAACGCTGCGGGCGGCTGGCCCTCCCGAGGCGGGTCCATGTCAGCGTCGTGACCGCCACCGAACCAACCACGGCGACCTGGGAGTCGGCCATCGTCATCGGTGCTCAGCAGGTGCTGAGGCTGCCCGAGCAAGAGGCCGGACTGGTCCACGAATTGGCCGAAGCGGCCGAGTCGGCGCGCGACGACGCTCCCCGAGGAGACGTCGTCGCTGTGATCGGCGGTTGCGGCGGCGCCGGCGCGTCGTTGTTCGCGGTCGCACTCGCGCTCGCGGCCACCGACGCGCTCCTGGTGGATCTCGATCCGTGGGGCGGTGGCATCGACCTGCTGGTCGGCGGGGAAGGCGTGCCCGGTGTGCGTTGGCCCGATCTGTCACTACAGAGCGGGCGGCTGCATTGGTCGGCCATCCGTGAAGCACTGCCCCGCCATCGCGGGGTCAGTGTGCTCTCCGGCACCAGACGCGGGTACGAGGCCGATGCGGGACCGGTCGAGGCCGTCATCGATGCCGGCCGCCGCGGAGGAGTCATGGTGGTATGCGATCTTCCCCGCAACCTGACTGACGCCACCCAGACCGCTTTGGACACAGCCGATCTCGTCGTCCTGGTGAGCCCGTGCGATGTGCGTTCGTGCGCGGCGTCCGCGACTGTCGCTCCGGTGCTGGCCGCGATCAATCCCAACATCGGCCTGGTCGTGCGGGGACCGTCACCGGGCGGATTGCGCGCAGCAGAGGTGGCAGACATCGCGGGTCTGCCGCTTTTGGCCTCCATGCGAGCTCAGCCGCGCCTAGCCGAGCAGCTGGAACACGGTGGTCTGCGCGTGCGGCGTGGCTCCGCGTTGGCGGTGGCGGCTCGTCGGGTGCTCGGTGTGCTGCCGGCACGCCCTGGCACACTGCAGAACGGCAGGGCGGCGTGAGCGGGTCGCTGATCGACCGGGTGCGGGAGCGGCTGGCCGCGGAACCCGCCCCGCCGGGGTCGCGTCTGGGGCCCGCGGTGGTGGCCGCCGCGATACGGGCCGAGTCTGGCGGAGTGCTCGGTGATACCGAGGTTCTCGCCAATCTCCGGGTTCTGCAGACCGAGCTGACCGGCGCCGGAATCCTCGAACCGCTACTGCGTGCCGATGGCACCACCGACGTGCTGGTCACCGCGCCGGATGCGGTGTGGGTCGACGACGGAAACGGACTGCGCCGCAGCGAAATTCGGTTCACCGATGAGGCGGCGGTGCGGCGATTGGCGCAGCGGCTGGCGTTGGCCGCCGGCCGGCGCCTCGACGACGCGCAACCCTGGGTGGACGGCCAGCTACCCGCGATCGGCGGCGGCGAGTTCGCGGTGCGGCTGCACGCCGTGTTGCCGCCCATCGCGGCCGCGGGCACCTGCCTGTCGTTGCGGGTATTGCGGCCCGCCACTCAGGATCTGGCCGCCCTGACCGCGGCGGGCGCGATCGAGCCGCAAGCCGCTGCGCTGATCGCCGACATCATCGCCGCGCGGCTCGCATTTCTGGTGTGCGGGGGCACCGGGGCCGGAAAGACAACTCTGTTGGCGGCCATGCTGGGCGGGGTGGCTCCCAATGAGCGCATCGTCTGCGTCGAAGATGCTGCCGAGCTGGCGCCCCGGCATCCGCATTTGGTCAAGCTGGTCGCGCGATGTGCCAACGTCGAAGGCGTCGGCGAGGTGCCGGTGCGCCAGTTGGTTCGTCAAGCGCTGCGGATGCGGCCTGACCGCATCGTGGTCGGCGAGGTCAGGGGCGCCGAGGTCGTCGATCTGCTGACGGCGCTGAACACCGGCCACGACGGCGGCGCGGGCACCGTGCACGCCAACAATCCGGGCGAGGTCCCCGCGCGGTTGGAGGCGCTGGGCGCGCTCGGCGGGCTCGACCGGGCCGCGCTGCACAGTCAGCTTGCGGCCGCCGTCCAGGTGCTGCTCCACGTCGCCCGGGACCGCTTCGGGCGGCGTCGGCTGGCTGAGATCGCTGTGCTGCGCCCGACGGACGGGACGGTCCGGGCGGTCACCGTGTGGCATGCCGACCGGGGCATGACCGACGATGCGGGTGATCTGCAGCGCCTGCTGCGGAGCCGACTGCCGTCATGACCGGCCAGGTGATTGCGGCGCTGTTCTTATCGCTTGCTCTGCTGATGCTTTCGTCGTCCCCGCGGCGCCGGCTTGCTGTTGCGGTGCCCGGCGGCCGGCACCTGCGGTTGGCAGGCGCCCGCTGCACGGGCCGCATCGCGGTGGGGTGTTCCGTGGTCGCCGCCGTCGCGTTGCTGCCGTCGACGACGGTCCTCGCCGGCGCTGTGCTGGGCGCCACCGCCACCCTGCGTCGCCGTCATGGCCGCCGCATCCGCCGGGCGACCGACGAGGGCCAGACCTTGGAAACCGGGCTGGATGTGCTGGTCGGCGAACTACGCGTGGGTTCGCATCCGGTGCATGCGTTCGACGTCGCGGCGGACGAGACGCACGGCGCGGTTGCCGGGTCGTTGCGCGCAGTGGCGGCCCGGGCCAGATTGGGCGCCGATGTTGCGGCGGGTCTGCGCGGAGCGGCCGGCTCCTCGGCGCTGCCGTCGCAGTGGGAGCGGCTAGCCGTGTGCTGGCAGCTGGCCAGCGACCATGGGTTGGCCATTGCGACTTTGATGCGCGCCGCACAACGAGACATTGCCGAGCGGCAACGGTTCGCGGCGCGGGTGGCATCGGGGATGGCCGGCGCTCGCGCTACCGCTGCCATCCTGGCCGGCCTGCCGGTGCTCGGGGTGCTGCTCGGTCAGCTGATCGGGGCCCGGCCGCTGAGGTTCTTGTTGAGTGGCCATGCGGGCGGATGGCTGCTGGTCGTGGGGTCGACGCTCGCTTGCCTGGGACTGCTGTGGTCGGACCGCATTACCGAGGGAGCGGGAGCCGAGGCATGAGTACCCGAAGGTGCCGCGAGTGAGGATCGCAGCGAGGAACGAGCGAGGACCGGAGCGAAGCGGTGCCGAGGCATGAGTACCCGAAGGTGCCGCGAGTGAGGATCGCAGCGAGGAACGAGCGAGGACCGGAGCGAAGCGGAGCCGAGGCATGAGTACCGCGGCGGTGTTGTTGGCGGTGGCGTTGTGGACCGGCGCCGGCCCGTCGATGGTGCGGGCGCGAGCCGGGAGACCGGTCCGCGCACTTACCAGGCGGAGTCGGCTGCAGCGCACGAAACGCGGTGCGGACCCGCTGGCGGTCGCCTCCAGCCTCGACGTGCTGGCGGTCTGCCTGACGGCCGGCATGGCGGTGTCGGCCGCCGCGGCGGCGACCGCGCCGTCCGCGCCACCAAAATTGGCCTCGGTGCTCCGCCGGGCTTCCGATCTGCTGGCGCTGGGCGCCGACCCGGCGGTGGCGTGGTCGCCGCGGGATCTGGCCTCCGACTCGGTGGACCCGCAGATCGATGCGTTGCTGCGGTTGGCGAGGCGTTCGGCGTCCTCGGGCTCGGCGCTGGCCGCCGGCGTCGCGGAACTGGCCGATCAGTGCCGCAGCGACGCGGCATACGCGGCGGCCGCGGCCGCCGAGCGTGCCGGGGTGCTGATCGCCGGACCACTCGGACTGTGCTTTTTGCCGGCGTTCGTGTGTCTGGGCATTGTTCCGGTGGTCGCCGGCTTGGCCGGCGACCTTCTTCAATCGGGACTGCTGTGAACAGTGACGAACAGCTTTTAAAAGACCGAGAGCGACCAAAAGGAGAAAGTATTGGTGATCAACATGTTTCGGGTTTTTGTGGCGCGCATGACGCTGCTAGCCACCGACGAGTCCGGGATGTCCACAGTCGAGTACGCGATCGGGACTATCGCGGCGGCGGCCTTCGGCGCGATCCTTTATTCCGTCGTCACCGGTCATTCCATCGTGTCGGCGCTGACCAACATCATCGGTCGCGCGCTCAACACGAAGGTATAGCTTCGAGTGCCGGTGCGAGCACGGTCGAGGCGGCGCTGGGGGTCGCCTCATTGGTCGTTGTGCTGGTGGTGTGCCTGGCCGGGATCACCGCCGTGTCGATGCAGGTGCGTTGTGTCGATGCCGCACGCGAGGCGGCCCGGCTGTCGGCGCGCGGCGACGAACAGGCGGCTGTCGCGGCAGCGCGGCGCATCGCCCCGGCTGGCGCGCAGATTCAGGTACGCCGCGACGGCGACTTCATGGTCGCCACCGTGGTCGCGCACTCAAAGCTGTTGCCAGCGTTGGACATTGCGGCCAAAGCGGTGTCGGCGGCCGAACCGGCGGGATGACCGCGGCTCGGCCACCGTGGTCGCAGCGGCAATGGTCGCCGTCCTGCTGTCGGTGACCGGTGCGGCCGCGTATCTCGGCTCGGTCGTGGTGGCACGCCACCGGGCGCAGGCGGCGGCCGATCTGGCCGCGCTGGCGGGTGCGGCGCGACTACCGTCGGGCATCGCGGCGGCCTGCAACCGGGCGATCGCAGTGGCCCGGGCCATGCGTGTCGACGACGCCGGATGCCGCGTAGACCGACTCGACGTGGTGGTAACGGTCCGGGTGGGTGTCGCCTTCGCCGGCGCGGCCCAGGCAGCGGCACGGGCCGGCCCAGTTGGCTAGCCCGTGCCGTCCGCGCCTAGAAGATTCGCCTCGGCGAGTTCTTCGTCGGTGGGTCGTCGCAGCGACACCAATCCGGCGAAGGTATCCGGTTCGAGTTCTACCCGGTTGACGGTTACGTGCATGGGCACCCACGCGCCACGGTCGCCGGGCAGGCGCAACACCCGGGATGTCGCACCGCCGGCGAATTCTGAGGTCATTGACGACTTCAGATGCTCGTCGTCGGGATGCACCCGTGGCCGGTCGGGGTCGCTGCCGCGCCAGTCGTAGAAGGGGCAGGGGTCGTCGAGCCACTTCAGCAGGGTCCAGTTGTTGAGGTCGACCAACGCCCGGTGCACTCCCGGCTGGGCCAAACCGTTCAGGATCTGCTGTGCCAGTCGATCGACTGGCAGCGGTGCCCCTTCGAGTTCACCCCGCCAGTTCATCCCGCGCGAGATCAAGTGGTCGCGACCGTCCGGCCCCGGTTCCACCGCGGTGCGCGCGACGAAGCCCACCCGAATCGGCTCGCCCTGCCAATCGGTGATATCCCAGCTGCTGCACAGGGTTTGACCGGCTTCGGCTTTGATGGCCAATGCCAATACCTTGCTCTCGTTGGGATTGAGATCGCGCGATGGCAGATCCTCCGCAAAGGCCCTCCCGTGAGTGGCCTCGACCGCCGGATTTTTGCCGCTGTTTTCCAGCGACTCCGGAGTATCGGTGGCCATGCCCAGGGTCAGGTCCCACTTGAGCGGGCCGGGGATTGGCCGCTCCGGCGGATCCGTGCCGGCAGGCCCGCTCCAGACGTGCACGCCGTGCAGGCGGCCGTCGGACATCACTACGGGTTCGGTGCGGATGACGCGGTCGCTCTTGGGGGTGATGCTGGTCAGGCTCTGGCCGGTTTGTACGGACTCGGCGATCGCTGTACGGACCGCGGAGAGGTAGGGACTTCGTCGCAGGAACGCGGTTATCGGAACGAGGTTCTTCGGTTGACGCCCCTGCGCTACCACGGCGGGTTCGTCCCCTAGCGTCTCCACGAGCAACCAGTCGTGGGCCATGTCGACAAGTTTACGGGCCGCCCCCTGTCTAGCTCAGACACCGGCTGGGGCGGGTGCGCGCCGGATAACGGTGCGATAACAAATTTGCCGTTGTCACTTCGAACCGGGTAATTTCCACTGCGCCCGCTTTGTCGGGCTTACGAGCGGATCGTGTTTTCCGACCGTTCGTCGTCCCGTGGAGGTCGACCGTCGAGGGGTCGGTCGCCATCCGCAGGGTTTTTAAGGTGATTCGCTGGCCAGCGCCGCGAGCACCAACCGCAGCACCTGGACAGCACCGGCCTTGTCCAATGGGTCGTTGCCGTTGCCGCACTTGGGCGACTGCACACATGAGGGACATCCGCCTGGGCATTCACATGCCTCGATGGCCGCGGCAGTCGCACCCAGCCAGGTGCTGGCCTGGCGGAAGCCACGTTCGGCGAACCCCGCCCCGCCCGGATAGCCGTCGTAGACGAAAACACTGGGCAGACCGTCGGGCCCGATAGCGGTGGACATCCCGCCGATGTCGCTGCGGTCGCAACTGGCCACCAACGGCAGCAGTCCGATGGCCGCATGTTCGGCGGCGTGCAGCGACCCGGGGATTCGCGGTAGCTCAATATTGTTGTGTGACAAGGCATCCGGGGTGACGGTGTACATCACGGCGGTGGTGGGCAAGGTGTGCTCGGGCATGTCCAATTCGGTGAAGTCGATCACCTCCCCGGTGAGCCGTCGACGCAGGTAGCCGACGACTTGGTGGGTGACGGTCACCGGCACCAGCCCCAGAGTGACTTCGCCGAACGGTAGGCGCTCACCAATACCGGTGACCGAGATGTCGGTGACCTCTCGCGCGAACGTCGCGTAGCCGGGGTCCCCAGCGTGTACGAACGCGATCCCGTCCTCGATATCCAGCGAGTCGACGACGTAGGTCTCGCCCTGATGCAGATACACCGCCCCCGGATGGACCGTGGCTGGAGCCTGACCGAGACCGACGCTGCCCAACAGCCGTCCGGTTTCGGCCTCCACGATCATGATCTGCTCGCCCGTCGAACCCCGGATGTCCACCGCGACGTGAGGTTCGACGCCGGGCGCCGGAAAATACTTGCCGCCTCGCCGCCGCAGGAGTCCGTCGTCGACCAGGCCACCGGCTACCTGCTCGGCGCCCAACGCCCGGACCTCGGCCTCATCAAGGGGTAATTCAGTTGCCGCACAGAGCAATTGGGGCTCCAGCAGGTAGGGATTGGCGGGATCGATCACAGATCGCTCGACCGGTTTGTCCAGCAGTGCCGCTGGATGGTGCACCAAATACGTGTCCAGCGGGTCGTCGCGCGCGATCAGCATCACCAGCGCGCCCTGCCCTCGTCGGCCGGACCGCCCCGCCTGCTGCCAGAACGAAGCGACCGTCCCCGGAAACCCGGCCAGAACCACCGCGTCCAGCCCCGCGATATCGACACCCAATTCCAGTGCGTTGGTCGTGGCCATACCACGCAGCCTGCCCTCGGCCAGCGCATGCTCGAGGGCGACGCGATCTTCGGCGAGGTAACCGGCCCGATACGACGCCACCCTCTTCGACAGGTCTGGAGCGATGTCGTCCAGCCGGGATTGGGCGCCCAGCGCGGTCAGCTCGGCGGCACGCCGCGATCGCACGAACGTCAGGGTCTGGGCCCCTTCGGCGATCAGGTCGGCCATCACCCGGGCGGCCTCGGCGCCCGCGGATCGTCGCACCGGGGCGCCATTCTCGCCTGTCAGGTCGGTGCGCAGGGCCGGCTCCCACAGCGCGACCGTGCGGGCCCCCTGCGGCGAGCCGTCGTCGGTAACCTCCGCGACCGGCCGGCCGATGAGTTCGGTGGCCGTCGTGCCCGGCGATGCCGTCGTCGCGCTGGCGAAGATCACCGTCGGTTCTGCGGAGTAACGCGCGCACAACCGCAGCAGGCGACGCAGCACCATCGCCACGTTCGAACCGAAAACACCGCGGTAGTAGTGACATTCGTCGACAACCAGGTAGCGAAGACGGCGTAACAGCCCCGCCCAGCGGGCGTGGTTGCGCAGTATCGACAGATGGACCATGTCGGGGTTGGAAAACAGCCATCTGGAGCGCTCGCGGGCGAAGCGGCGCACCTCGACGGGACTGTCGCCGTCGTAGGCCGTTGGAGCGGCGTCGGCCAGCCGCGGGACGGCGGTGGTCAGAGCGTGGGCGGCGCGCAATTGATCGTGGCCGAGCGCCTTCGTCGGCGACAGGTACAAAACCCGGGCCGCGGGATCGGTCGCCAGCGCGTTGAGGACCGGAAGTTGGTAGGCCAAGGATTTTCCCGACGCGGTACCGGTGCTCACCACTACATGACGGCCGGAGTGGGCCAGCTCGGCCGCCTCGAGCTGGTGCGACCAGGGAGCCACGATGCCCCGCTCGCCGAACGCCCGAATCACGTCGGGCTCGGCCCACTGCGGCCACTGGTAGGGCCGGCCGCTGCGCGCCGGCAGCTCGGCGACATGGCGCAACGGCCGCTCGCCCGGTGGAGTGCCGGCGAGCGCGACGGTCAGCAGTTCGCTGCCGAAACTGGCCATCTCGGGCCTTTCTGCGCGTGTCTAGCCGGGTACCGGTATGACGCTGACGTAAATTCACCATCCCTTCGGCTGCCAAGGAGCTGTCGCCGACGCGTCGAACATGGTTGACTGATCCCGGTCGCAGCTTCTGTGTTCGTGTCAAACTTTCGCAGGATCGACGCTGCGGCCGCGGTTCCTGCGAGGTTATCGGTCGGGTGAAGTTCCGGCGACTCCGCGAGGTATGGCGGTCGCAGCTGGCCCGGGGCACCGAAAGGCGGTGCACCGCACCCAGAAGAAAAGGAAAGATCGAGAAATGCCACAGGGAACTGTGAAGTGGTTCAACGCGGAGAAGGGGTTCGGCTTTATCGCCCCTGAGGATGGTTCCGCGGATGTGTTTGTCCACTACACGGAGATCCAGGGTTCGGGCTTCCGCACCCTTGAAGAAAACCAGAAGGTCGAGTTCGAGATCGGCCACAGCCCTAAGGGCCCCCAGGCCACCGGCGTCCGGTCCGTCTAAGCGGGCAGAAGCTGACGAAACCCCCCGGGCATGATCCGGGGGGTTTTCGTTTGGGGTAGGTGTGGCGAGCAGATGCAAAATCGCCCATTTCCGGGCCCCGAATAGGGGATTTTGCGTTCCCCCGCAAGCGGGAGGTGGCCCAGCTCGCCAGTAGGCGGTGCCCAGCGAGCCACAACCGGCGCGCCGAAAACTTCAAGCCGCAGCTCGGCTCGCTGGCCTACTGTCGTTGACGTGAGCCAGCTTTCCTTCTTCACCGCAGAGTCGGTACCGCCCGCGGTCGCCGACCTCGCCGGTGTGCTGGCTGCCACTGGTCAGATCGTGCTCGTCACCAGCGGCGATAGTCAGGGCGCCCGGCTCTCCGTCGTCGTCGACCAGCCCTGGCGGGCAGAGGCGCTGGCCGAGATGATCCGCGAAGCCGGTTTGACGCCTGAGATCACCCGCACCGAGGAAGACACTCCGCTGGTCAGGACGGAAGTCAGCCCGCACTTGCGCCCCATCGCCGCCGAATGGACGCGTGGCGCGGTCAAGACGGTGCCGCCGCGCTGGCTGCCGGGCCCGCGGGAACTGCGAGCGTGGACCCTGGCGGCGGGAAGCCCCGAGGCCGACCGCTACCTGCTGGGCCTGGATCCACACGCGCCGGACACTCATTCGCCGCTCGCGTCGGCGCTGATGCGAGTGGGCATCGCGCCCACGTTGATCGGCACCCGCGGAGCTCGGCCCGCGCTGCGCATCAGCGGCCGGCGCAGGCTATCGCGCCTGGTAGAGAACGTGGGGGAACCCCCCGATAGCGCGGACGCGTTGTCGCAGTGGCCGCGGGTTTAGCGGTCCGCCGGCATCCCGATCATGGGGAGTCGGTTTGCACCCGGTTTGCGCGGGCCCACCAAAGGGTGCGAAATTGTCAGGTGCCCGCAGGCGGAGGGACGCCGACGGATTCGGATCGCCTGGATTGCATCTGCACCTCAGGGCCGACCGTCGTCCCTGCTACGGGTGGTCCCGTCAGGGGCCGGAACACAGAGATGGAGCGTAAGCGCAGTTGCCTGACCCGAATACCGGAGGCCAAACGGGCACTACCAGCGGCCGAAATGGGAGCCCCCGGCGACTTGTCATTGTCGAGTCGCCGACCAAGGCGCGCAAACTAGCCGGCTATTTGGGCTCGTCTTATATCGTCGAGTCGTCGCGAGGGCATATCCGCGATCTGCCACGAGCCGCGGCCGACGTGCCCGCGAAGTTCAAGTCCGAGCCATGGGCCAGGCTCGGCGTCAACGTCGACGCCGACTTCGAGCCCCTCTACATCATCAGTCCGGAGAAGAAGAGCACCGTCAGCGAGCTGAAGGGCCTGCTCAAGAGCGTCGACGAGTTGTACCTGGCCACGGATGGCGACCGCGAGGGCGAAGCGATCGCCTGGCACCTGATGGAGACGCTGAAACCGCGCATACCGGTCAAGCGGATGGTTTTCCACGAGATCACCGAGCCGGCGATCCTCGAGGCAGCCCAAAATCCCCGCGACCTGGACATCGACCTGGTCGATGCGCAGGAGACCCGCCGCATCCTGGACCGGCTGTACGGCTACGAGGTCAGCCCGGTGCTGTGGAAGAAGGTCGCGCCCAAGCTGTCGGCGGGCCGCGTCCAGTCGGTGGCCACCCGCATCATCGTGCAGCGCGAACGCGACCGCATGGCGTTCCGCAGCGCCTCCTACTGGGACATTCTGGCGAAGCTGGACGCCAGTGTGTCCGATCCGGAGGCACAGCCGCCGACCTTCAACGCCCGGCTGACCAATGTGGACGGCCTGCGCGTTGCCACCGGTCGCGATTTCGACTCGCAAGGCGTTTTGCGTAAGGCCGACGAGGTGGTGGTGCTGGACGAGGCGCGTGCCACCGAGCTGGCCGCCGGCTTGCGCGGCGCGCAGCTGATCGTGGCGTCGGCGGAGGAGAAGCCCTACACCCGTCGCCCGTATCCGCCGTTCATGACGTCGACGCTGCAGCAGGAAGCGGGCCGCAAGTTGCGGTTCTCCGCGGAGCGGACGATGAGCATCGCGCAGCGCCTCTACGAGAACGGCTACATCACGTACATGCGTACCGACTCGACCACGCTGTCGGAGTCGGCTATCAACGCGGCGCGCACCCAGGCGCGTCAGCTCTACGGCGCGGAGTACGTGTCCCCGTCGCCGCGTCAGTACACCCGCAAGGTGAAGAATGCGCAGGAGGCGCACGAGGGCATCCGGCCCGCCGGCGAGACGTTCGCCACTCCTGACGCGGTGCGACGCGAACTGGACGGAGACGAATTCCGGCTCTACGAGCTCATCTGGCAGCGCACGGTGGCCTCGCAGATGGCCGACGCGCGTGGCACCACGCTGAGCCTGCGGATCGAGGGCCGGTCGGGTGAGCAGTCAGTGGTGTTTTCCGCGTCGGGGCGCACGCTCACCTTCCCCGGATTCCTCAAGGCTTACGTGGAGACGGTGGACGAACTGGCCGGCGGTGAGGCCGACGACGCCGAGCGCCGGTTGCCGCACCTCACCCGCGGCCAGCGGCTGGACGCGGTCGAGCTGACCCCGGACGGACACGCCACCAACCCGCCCGCACGGTACACGGAGGCTTCGCTGGTCAAAGCGCTCGAGGAGCTGGGTATCGGGCGCCCCTCGACGTATTCGTCGATCATCAAGACCATCCAGGACCGCGGCTACGTGTTCAAAAAGGGCAGTGCGCTGGTGCCGTCGTGGGTGGCGTTCGCGGTCACCGGCCTGCTGGAGCAGCATTTCGGCCGCCTCGTCGACTACGACTTCACCGCGGCGATGGAAGACGAACTCGACGAGATCGCCAACGGGCACGAGCGACGCACCAACTGGCTCAACAACTTCTACTTCGGCGGCGATCACGGGGTGCCCGATTCGGTGGCCCGCTCGGGTGGCCTCAAGAAACTTGTCGGCGTCAACCTCGAAGGCATCGACGCTCGAGAAGTCAACTCCATCAAGCTGTTTGACGACGAGCAGGGCCGGCCCATCTACGTTCGGGTCGGCAAGAACGGGCCCTACCTGGAACGGTTGGTGTCCAACGAAGACGGCGAACCCACGCCGCAGCGCGCCAACCTGAGCGATTCCATCACCCCTGACGAGCTGACGCTCGAAGTCGCCGAAGAGCTGTTCGCCACTCCGCAAGAGGGGCGTGTGCTCGGCGTGGACCCGGCGACCGGCCACGAGATCGTCGCCAAAGACGGCCGGTACGGGCCCTACGTGACCGAGATCCTGCCCGAGCGGCCCGACGACGGTGACGAGGGCAACCAGGGCGCCAAGAAAGGCAAGAAGCCGAACGGGCCGAAGCCACGGACCGGTTCGCTGTTGCGCAGCATGGACCTGCAGACCGTGACGCTCGAAGACGCGTTGAAACTGCTGTCGCTGCCCCGGGTGGTCGGTGTGGACCCCGCATCCGGCGAGGAGATCACCGCACAGAACGGGCGCTATGGCCCATACCTGAAGCGCGGCACCGATTCTCGGTCGCTGGCCACCGAAGACCAGATGTTCACCATTACCCTCGACGAAGCGCTGAAGATCTACGCCGAGCCGAAACGTTCCGGCCGGGCAAACGCCGCAGCGCCGCCGCTGCGCGAGCTGGGAACCGATCCGGCGTCGGGTAAGCCGATGGTCATCAAGGACGGCAGGTTCGGGCCGTACGTCACCGACGGCGAGACCAACGCCAGCCTGCGTAAGGGCGATGACGTGCTGTCGATCACCGACGAGCGAGCCGCCGAACTGCTGGCCGACCGGCGCGCCCGCGGTCCCGCGAAGCGGCCGGCCAAAAGAACCACCCGCAAAGCACCGGCGAAGAAAGCGGCCAAGCGCGGCTAGTTGGGTTCGCGTCCATGCGCTTCACGCCTTTCGCTGTGAAGTCACGGCTTTGCGCGTGAAGCCTCGGATTTGCGCGTGAAGCCTGGGCTTTGCGCGTGAAGCCTGGGCGGGGTTTTCGCCTTCAGGCCGCCCTAGGCTCACACCGAAAGCCCTAGGCTCACACTGAAAGCCGCGGCTTCACACTGCAAGCAGGCGGCGCGATCGAAGGGCCATCCGACTGACGTTCGCGGGTCAGCGGCCGACTTCGCTGGAGGCCTCTTCAGGGGCGGGCTCTTCTGGAGACCTGGCGGCGTCGGTATCAGCGCCACCGGACATCGTCGCCACCTCGTCTGGATTTGCTAGATTCAACGGCCGCGCCAACTGAGTAGGTGCGGTACGGCCGCGCAACTCGACGACTTCCCCGACATCCCAGCACAGGGCTTCGGCGTCGAGGGCGCCACTGACCGCGATCGCGGAAGCCAGCACATGGCCTTCCTCGAGTTTGGCGAGCTCGGTGAGCCGCGCGGCCTCGTTGACCGGGTCGCCGATAACGGTGTACTCGAAGCGCGCTTGGGCGCCGATATGGCCTGCGATCGCCCTGCCGGCCGACACCCCGATGCCGAACTCGGCGGAGCCCAGCACCGGTAGCAGTTCGTCGTGCAGCTCACGCGCGGCCGCCAGCACCGCGCCGGCGCCGTCGGGATGTTCGATCGGCGCGCCGAAAATCGCCAGCGCGGCGTCGCCCTGGAACTTGTTGACGAAACCGCCGTGTCGCCCGACCGTGTCCACCACCACCCGGAAGAACTCGTTGAGCAGGTGGACGACCTCGGCGGGCGGCTTGGTCGCGGCCAGCTGGGTGGAGCCGACCAGGTCGACGAACAGCACCGCGACGTCGCGCTCGCGCCCGCCCAGCTCGGTACCGCGCTCCAAGGCCCGCCGGGCCACGTCCTCGCCGACATAGCGGCCGAACAGGTCGCGCAGGCGCTGCCGCTCGGACAGGTCGCGCACCATGTCGTTGAAGCCGGCCTGCAGCATGCCCAATTCGCTGGCGTCGTAGATCTGCATGTGGGCGTTGTAGTTGCCGCGCTGGACCTCGGACAGCGCCCAGCGCAGCTGACGCAGCGGGTCGGCGATCGACATAGCCACCAGCAGGGTGCTGACCAGGCCAATAACCAGCGCCGCCAGAGCCAGCAACAGGATGGGATCGAACAGCTTCTCGGGTGAGGCCCGCAGCAGCGACGCCTTGTCGGCGACCACGGCGAGCACGATCGTCAGCAGCGGCACGCCGGTGGACAGAATCCAGGCCAGCATCAGCCGCAGGATGACGCCGGGGGCCTGGACGTTTTCCGGCACACCGCTGCGCAGGGCCGCAACCGCCACCGGGCGCAGCACGCGCTCGGACTGCAGGTAGCCGATGATCGCGGTCGCGGTGGCACCCAGGGCGGTGGCGACGGCGACGACGGGCGCTGCGTATCTGGCGACCGACCAGCTGGCGACGATGAATATCGCGCCGCCGATGGCCCACGAGCCCATGCTGATCAACGTGCGATAGAAGGGCATCCGCAGCGCGCGGCTGCGCGCCACTTCGGTGTCGGCCGGGTCGGATTCGGCGAGCAGATTGTCCCGTCGCTGCCAGCGGAAAACCGGCATCAGCAGTTTCACGTTCACCACGAAGCCGGCGAGGAATACGGCGACCAGTGACGTTACGACGATGACCAGGTTCCGCAGTGGAAGGTCCTGCAACTCGACGCGGTCCTGGGGCGGCAACCCGTAGCGCAGGAAGCCGAGCACGAAAAGGGCCCCGATGATATCGGCTTGCAGCATGCTGAGCGAAAAAACCGGCCACGGGGTGCGCACCACCCACCGGACGAACCCATTAATCCGCCCGGGCAGTGCCGCCTGGGTTGCCACGGATCCACCGTATCGGTCGGCAGCGACTTGTCGGAAACCTAAATTCGCCCCGCAAGTCGCCCGCCGTTGGCGAAAGATGCCGAAAGATCACGGAATTGTCGCGAAATGGTGGCCGATCGGTATCTGTCATCCGGTCTCACTACTGTTGCCGATGATGTCCGGAGTGTTTACGCGGCTGGTAGGTCAGGAGGCTGTGGAGGCCGAGCTGCTTGCCGCCGCGCGCGTCGCCCGTGGTGATTCGACTCACAGCTCCGCGGGCGAGGGAATTTTGACACATGCGTGGCTGATCACCGGCCCCCCTGGTTCTGGGCGCTCGGTCGCCGCACTGTGTTTCGCCGCTGCGCTGCAATGTACTTCGACGGACGGGGAGCCCGGATGCGGGCACTGCCGGGCATGCACGACGACAATGGCCGGCACTCATGCCGACGTCCGGCGAGTCATTCCCGAAGGCCTTTCCATCGGCGTGGACGATATGCGCGCCATCGTGCAGATCGCCTCGCGCCGCCCGACCACCGGGCACCGGCAGATCGTGGTGATCGAGGACGCCGACCGGTTGACCGAAGGTGCCGCGAACGCACTGCTCAAGGTCGTGGAGGAGCCGCCGCCGTCGACGGTGTTCCTGCTGTGCGCACCGTCGGTTGATCCGGAGGACATCGCGGTCACCCTGCGATCCCGGTGTAGGCATGTCGCGCTGGTGACCCCGTCGGCCGAGGCGATCGCGCGGGTCCTGGTGGAAAGCGACGGGCTGGACGCCGAGACCGCGAACTGGGCGGCGTCGGTCAGCGGCGGACATGTGGGCCGAGCGCGCCGGCTGGCCACCGACCCCGAGGCGCGCCAACGACGCGAGCGGGCGCTGGGACTGGTGCGCGACGCCGTGGTGCCCTCGCGGGCTTACGCGGCCGCCGAAGAACTGGTCGCTGCGGCCGAAGCCGAGGCGATCGCGCTGACCGCCGATCGCGCCGAAGCCGAAACCGAGGAGCTGCGAACGGCTCTCGGGGCTGGCGGCACCGGAAAGGGCACCGCGTCAGCGTTGCGTGGTGCTACCGGGGCGATCAAGGACCTTGAGCGACGGCAGAAGTCACGACAGACGCGGGCGTCACGGGACGCTCTGGACCGGGCGCTGGTGGACTTGGCGACCTACTTCCGTGATGCGTTGGTGATTGCGGCCAACGCCGGCGAGGTTCGCCGCAATCATCCCGATATGGCCGACCGGGTGGCAGCGCTGGGCGCCCACGCCCCGCCAGAACGGTTGTTGCGCTGCATCGAAGCGGTGCTGCAATGCCGGGAAGCGGTGGCTGTCAACGTCAAACCCAAGTTCGCGGTCGACGCCATGGTCGCCAGCATCGGCCAGGAACTTGGGTGACTCACCCCGCCTGCCGTAGACTCGTGCCGCCCGCGTGAGGGCATGCCGCCTTAGCTCAGTCGGTAGAGCGATTCACTCGTAATGAATAGGTCAGGAGTTCGATTCTCCTAGGCGGCTCTCATTCCTTTGCGCCGAGCGTGCAGCTGGCTGCAGGTTCGAGCCCGAGCGTCAGGCCAGCCGCACGCTCGCGGCTACACCGGCGCGAGAAATCCCACCGGCCCCGACGCGATGCACAGCGAGAGTGCCGTCGTGTTGACGTGCACCGCGATCGCGCCTCCGGCGCCCGGCAGCCGAGCGAAGACCTTGTTGAGTCCCGGACGCACCGGAACTTTCACTTTCGGCCCGTCACTCAACGACAGTGTGATCGACCCGTTGGTGTTGGCCAGGTAGTTCAGCTCGACGGTCCAATCGGCCGGTAGCAGTGGCCCGTCTAGGATCAGCCACACCGGCGTGTCCGGCTGGACGAAATAGCCGCATTGCGGCTGCGGACCGCGCACGATGGTGCGGACCCACGTCACCTGTGCGTCGACAAGCCGCCCGGAGGAGTCCAGCATTCGCAGTTTCGTTGTCGCCGAGTCGAATTCCGGGCGGTCCCGAAGCAGGGCGAACATGTGGCTGGCCAGATTCTCCGGCCAGACGACGCGCTGCAGCACCATCGGGTCCACTTCCTGATCCAGCAGCGGCGCATCCGAATCCGCCCGCGCGGCAGCCAAACTCGCGCGGGCATTCTCCAGGTAGGGCCTGGCGGGATTGTCGCGCCAGCTGGTCAGAAACGTGGCCGTGGAATACACACTGCTGCCAAGGAACAGCAGCGCCAAACCCGTAGTCACCACGGCGCGTTTCGCCGAAGCGTCCAGCCAGCGCGACGACGACCGGTTAGGCGCGGTGAAGGCGACGGCGGCCAGCAGCGCCAGCACCACCACGAGGTCGGGCAGATAGCGCAGGGTCTGCGCCAATTCCAGGGCGGTGAACCGCGACGAACGCATCAGGTAGATGGGCACCTGGCAGGCCACCGCATACCCGGCCGCGGTCAGCCAGACCAACCCGATGCGTTGTTTGCGGATCAGCGACACCGCGAGCACCCCGACAAGCACCAGCCACCCGAGCGTCATCACCAGCGGCGGGGGAGTGGCCCACGGGGAGGAGGGTGCCCAGCGTTCCCAATGCCACGGCCCACCCGCCAGACCCGGCACGATGCCGCGCGTGACCGAACGTCGCAGCAGACCCCAGGTCATGCCCAGATCAGAACTCCACCGCTTCTGATCCACCACGCTCAGATACAGCGCTGTCCAGCCGGCGGTCAGGGCCAGCGACGCGACCCACAGCCGCATGCCCGCCCGCCATGCCGCTCGCACGACCCCGCTGTCACCGCGCACGTGCCGCAGCAGTGTCACCACCGCGAAAGCAACAAACGGAATCACGGCGGCCTTCTCGAAGAACAGCAGCCCGCCGAGGTAAGCCAGCACGCCCGTCACGGCATAGCGCTGATTGCCGGTGCGGTCCAGCAGCACCGCGTCGGCGCACACCCAGGCCAGCGCCGCCAACATCGGAAGCGAGTTCAGCGCCGCCGCCCACCAGGCGAAGCCCGGCAGTGCCAGCGGCGTGAACAGCGCGAACGTCAACGGAATCAACAGCACTGGACGCCAACCCAGGATCACGTACAGCGCGCGCAGCAGCGCCACCGAGACCAGCAGCTGCAGGACCACGAGACTGAGCGCCGGCCCGGTCCAGTTCAGCGGCGCCAGCCGGATGATCGCGCCCGCGACCAGGAAAGCCGCCGGCATCACATGGCCGTCGTGGTCGTCGAACAGGTACGACGGCGACAGCGGAACCTCGGTGCCGGCCTTGCCGATCAGGATCAGGTCGTCCCAGTAGAAATAGCCGCCGAACGCCAGCACCGCGCGGATCACCAGCTGAACGGCTATCAGCACGGCAGCGGCCAGCGCCACCCGCGGTAGCCGAGCGGTCGCGGTGAGCATGGTTATTTCTTACCGGTCGGTATGGTGGGCCGGTGCGCGCACTGGTCACTGGGGCAGCCGGCTTCATCGGGTCGACGTTGGTCGATCGTCTGTTAGCGGACGATCACACCGTGGTCGGCCTGGACAACTTCGCCACCGGCAGGGCCACCAACCTCGAGCATCTGGCCGACAATCCCGCGCATGTGTTCGTCGAGGCCGACATCGTTTCGGCGGACCTGCGGGCCATCTTCGACGAGCACCGGCCCGACGTGATTTTTCACCTGGCGGCCCAGATCGACGTCCGGCGTTCGGTCGCCGATCCGCAATTCGACGGGGAGGTCAACGTCATCGGCACCGTGCGCCTGGCCGAGGCGGCACGCAGCACAGGTGTCCGCAAGGTCGTGCACACCTCGTCGGGGGGATCCATCTACGGCACCCCGACCCAGTTTCCGACCAGCGAGGCAGTGCCCACTGATCCGGCGTCGCCATACGCCGCCGGCAAAGTGGCCGGCGAGATCTACCTGAACACTTTCCGGCATCTGTACGGACTGGACTGCTCGCATATCGCACCGGCCAACGTCTACGGCCCGCGGCAGGATCCGCACGGCGAGGCCGGCGTGGTGGCGATTTTCGCGCAGGCACTGCTGTCGGGGAAGCCCACCAAGGTGTTCGGTGACGGCACCAACACCCGCGACTACGTGTTCGTCGACGATGTGGTGGACGCGTTCGTCAAGGCTTCCGGGGACGCCGGCGGCGGGCAGCGCTTCAACATCGGCACCGGCATCGAGACCTCCGACCGGCAACTGCACACCGTGGTCGCCGCGGCCGTCGGGGGACCCGACGAACCGGAGTTTGCGCCGCCGCGGCTGGGCGACCTCAGGCGATCGTGCCTGGCCATCGGGTTAGCCGAGGGGGTGCTGGGCTGGCGACCGCAAGTCGACCTCGACGAAGGGGTACGCCGAACCGTCGACTACTTCCGGCGGTTGCACGCGGGGTGACCCTCCCGGCGAGCAGACGCAAAATCGCCCATTTCCGTGCTGAAACAGGTGATTTGCGTCTGCTCGCCAGGGCTACTCGGGCGCTTGCGCGCCCTCAAGCGCGACCGCGCGGGCGAGTCTCGCGTAGCGCAGCTCCAGATCCTTGAACCGCATGTAAGTGCTCAGCGTCGTGAAGCTGAACGCCATCACCAGCGCGTACAGCATCAGATCGGTGCCGCGGCGCACCCCGAACCAGTTCGCCACCACGGTGGTGTCGTCCGGCCGCAGCACGGCATAGATCCCGGCCAGCACGAACAACACATAGCCGACCTTGACCCACGCCCGGGACCGCGCATTACGCCGCGACCGCAGCAGGTAGACCAGCAAGGCGACGATCGATCCGATCAACAGCACCTGGATCCAGTTCATCTCTCGGTCCTTCTCATCGTCTGTTCTTCTTCATCGTCCGTTCTTCTTCATCGGGGCATCCTCCCCCGCAGGAAACCGTCGAAAATGATGTTCACGCCGTTGAGCAGGGGCTGGCCCTTCGACTTCGAGTAATCGGTGTACAACACCTCGACCGGTTCCTCAACCACCCGCCAGTTGTTTTCGGCGATCAGCATGACGAACTCGTTGGCGTGGCTCATCCCGCTCATGGTGATGTCCAGCCCGTCGGCCACCTTCTTGTTGAACACTCGCAGGCCATTGTTGGTGTCGGTGAGACCCAGCCGGCGACCTCGTCGGCTCAGTCGCGCCGCGGTCCGCAGCACGATCCGCTTCAGGAACGGCGGGCGACCGGCGTCCGAGCCGCCGAAGCGGGTTCCGATGACGATGTCGACGTCGCCGGATGCCAGCCGCTCCACCATGGCCGCCAGGTCCTTGACGCGGTGCTGGCCGTCGGCGTCGAACGTGGCGAACACCCGCGCGCCCGGTTGCTTGCGGGCGTACTCCACGCCGGTCTGGATGGCCGCACCCTGGCCGACGTTGATCGGATGACGTACCAAGTGGGCCCCAGCGCGTACGGCGATGTCGCCGGTACCGTCGGTGCTGCCGTCGTCCACGCAGACGACGTGGTCGAACACCGAGCGCAGGTCGGCGATCACCTCGCCGATGACCGTGGCTTCGTTGAATGCGGGAACGACGATCCAGACGTCGGGATAGTGCGTGTCAGTGCTCATTTATGCCCACAAGGTACACGCCGTTAATGCGGTTTCAGCGGGTTGCACGTGCGACGCGCGCAAGTGCCAGCAGGTGGACACCTATTCCCACCAGCGGGCCGCACAAGAGGCCGACGACGGTGCGGGTTTCCAGCGGCAGCGGCAACAGCAGCAACAGGCCCGAGGCCACCGTCGCGCCGACCCAGCCCAGCGAGTAGGCCCGATGCAAGGCGGCGGCCACCGCCGCTGCGCCGGTCAGCGTCAACATCGCGATCGCGACCGCCGCCGCGGTCAGCCACGCCAGCAACGAGCTGCTGGCCAGGTACTGCGGTCCGAAGGCGACGCGCAGTACCCAGGGACCGACCACGCCGGCGGCCAGCACCCCGAACGCACCGATGCCGCCGATGATCGCCGCCGGCGCGAGCAGCGCCCGAATGCGGTGGGTGCGCTCGTCGACGAAATGCGCGATCAGGTTGCCCTGCATGGCCGTCAGCGGCACCAGCAGCGGCGCGCGGGTCAGCGTTACGGCCAGGATGACGACCCCGCCTGCGGCGCCCAGCTCATTGCTGGTCAGCTTCAGCAGCACCGGGAAACCCATCACCAGGATCGCGCTGGCGCCGGCCGCGGTGATCGAATGGGCGGCCCCGCGCAGGAAGGTGGCGGTGGTGCCGGGGGTGAGGAGGTGCGCGGCGGCGCGAGTCGAAGGCGAGGCCACCAGCATGAGCAGCCACGCCACCGCGCCGGCGACGGTGGCCCACAAGAACCCGGTCAGGGCCCAGCCGATCAGGAACGTGGCAGCGGCGACGCTCACCCGGATCACCGCGTCGGTGACCATCAGCGCTCCGTACTGCGTCCACCGGTTGGTGCCGGCCAGCATGCCCAGCAGGGTGGCGTGCACACAAAATCCGGCCAGCCCGACGCTGAGCAGCGCCACAGACAACCAGCGCTGTTCGACGAAGACCCGCCCGCTCCACAGCGGCGAGCTACCGGCGATCACGACGGCCGCCGCGGCGCCGACCAGCGCGGCGACCCGAAGCGGATGAGCACGTGGCCGATCGGGGTCGGGCAAGGCATCCAGGTAGAGCGTCGATCGAACCTCGCGAGTGGTCTCTTGCAGCAGCCCGTTGGCCGCGCCGGTGACCAGTCCGAACGCTCCCCAGAAAACCCCGAACACCGAGAACCCGCCGGGAGCCAGATCGCGCGCGGCCAGGTAGATCACCGCATAGCCGCACAACGCGGTCAGGGCGGTTGCCACGCCCACCCGCGCGACGCTGGCGCGCGCGATCGGCCCAGCGGCCGCCGCGGAGGCTTGGGTACCGCCGACTTCGGGCATCGCCACGAAACGAAATACTAGGTGCGCGCGCCGTTCGGCCTGCCGCATGAAGCCAACCGGTAACCCGGCATCGCTATTCTCAAGTGGCTGTCGGAAGGATTCATGACCACATTCCGCACGTTCGCCATCTCGCTCCTGTTCACCGCGCTGGCGCTGGCCGCCGGGTTTTGGCACGGCGGGCTCAACGCGCTGTTTCTGCTGGTGGTGCTGGCTGCACTCGAGGTGTCGTTGTCGTTCGACAACGCCATCATCAACGCCGAGATACTGCGCCGGATGAGCCCGTTCTGGCAGCAGATGTTCCTGACGATCGGCATCGTCATCGCCGTTTTCGGCATGCGGCTGCTGTTCCCGCTGGCGATTGTCTGGGTGACCGCGGGCCTCGATCCGATTCGGGCAATGAGGTTGGCGCTCAACCCCCCGCCGAACGGCGCGCTCGAGTTTCCGGACGGCTCGCCCAGCTACGAGAAGCTGCTCATGGCGGCCCACCCGCAAATCGCGGCATTCGGCGGCATGTTCCTGCTGATGCTGTTTCTGGATTTCATCTTTCATGACCGAGACATCAAGTGGCTCAAGTGGATTGAGATCCCGTTTGCCCGCATCGGCCGGGTGGGCCGGTTGTCGGTGGTGGTGGCCGGGTTGGCGCTGGTCCTGGTCGGCACGCAGCTGACCCATTCCAGCGAAGAGCGTGCAACGGTGCTGACAGCCGGTCTGCTGGGCATGATGACCTATCTGGTTGTCAACGCGTTGAGCCGGGCGTTTCGGCCGACCAACGTGGATCTGGGAGCCGAGGACTCGGGTCCGGCGGTCGGCAAGGCCGGGCTGGTGTTGTTCCTCTACCTGGAAGTCCTGGATGCCGCCTTCTCGTTCGACGGCGTCACCGGTGCCTTCGCGATCACGTCGGACCCGATCATCATGGCGCTGGGTCTGGGGTTGGTCGGCTCACTGTTCGTCCGGTCGATCACCATCTACCTGGTCCGCCAGGAGACGCTGGAGCGGTATGTGTACCTGGAACACGGTGCGCATTGGGCGATCGGCGTGCTGGCGACGATCATGCTGATCTCTATCGAGCAGCGGATCCACATTCCCGAGGTGTTCACCGCGTCGGTGGGCGTGGTGTTCATCGCGGCGGCGTTCAGCTGGAGCGTGCGGCGCAATAGACGCCAAGCGCGCGGCCTGGCGGACGCCGAACTGGTCAGTGCCCGCCGGCCTTGAACCGCTCCACCGAACGCTGCACCTCGGCTTCGGCCTCCTCACGGCCGACCCAGTTGGCGGTCTTGACGAACTTGCCCGGTTCCAGAGCCTTGTATTGCGAGAAAAAATGCTTGATGACGTCCAGCTCGAATTCCGGGACGTCCCCGATGTCTTGGACGTGGTCCCAGCGGTGGTCGCCGGCCGGAACGCACAGCACCTTGTCGTCGCCGCCGGCCTCGTCGACCATCCGGAACATGCCGACCGGGCGCGCTTCCACGATCACACCGGGAAACACCGGTTGCGGTAGCAGCACGAGCGCGTCCAGTGGGTCGCCGTCCTCGCCGAGGGTGTCCTCAATGAAGCCGTAGTCGGTGGGGTACGCCATCGAGGTGTAGAGGTAGCGGTCCAGACGCACCCGGCCGGTTTCGTGATCGACCTCGTACTTGTTGCGCTGGCCTTTCGGAATTTCGATGGTCACGTCGAATTGCACCGTCACGGCTCCTCGGATGGGTGGTTCAAGTGGGGTAGCGCGTCCACCCTAGTCGAGCATCTGGCTGCTGGTTCGGCAGAATGGGACGAGACAGTCAGGAGAGTGATGGGTCCTACTCGCTGGCGGAAATCCACCTACGCGATCGTCACGGTGGCCGTGCTGGTGTTCGTCGCCGCCGTGGTGGCCGCGGCGGCGTATTTCACCACTGGTCGTCACGGCACTAGTGGTGCGCACGTGACGGTGCCGCCACCCCGGCCGCCGACGGTCAAACCGGGCATGAATCCGGCCCCGGACACCGCCCCGGTCCCCAATCCGGCCGCGCTCGCGGCCGCGTTGGCGCCCATCGCGGCCGACCCCAACCTGGGCGCCCTGGGCGGACGTATCACCGACGCGATGACCGCCAAGGAGCTCTGGCAGGCGGCGGCGGACGTCCCGCTGGTGCCCGCGTCGACCAACAAGGTCCTCACCGCCGCGGCGGCGCTGCTCACCCTGGACCGGGAAGCCCGCATCAGCACCCGGGTGGTGGCCGGCAGCCAGAACGCCCAGGGTCCGGTGGTGCTGGTGGGCGGCGGGGATCCGCTGTTGTCGGCCGCGCCGCCCGGTGTGGACACCTGGTACCGCGGCGCGGCGCGGATCAGCGGCCTCGTCGAGCAGATCCGTCGCAGCGGCATGACTCCCACTTCGGTCCAGGTGGACACCCACGTGTTCAGCGGCCCGACCATGGCGCCGGGCTGGGACCCGGCCGACGTGGACAACGGCGATATCGCACCGATCGAGGCGGTGATGGTCGACGCCGGGCGCATCCAGCCGACGACAGTCAACTCACGCCGGTCGAAGACCCCGGCCCTGGACGCCGGACGCGAATTGGCCAAAGCCCTCGGCCTGGATCCCAACGCGGTCAGCCTCGCCACGGCACCGACGGGCGCGCGGCAGCTCGCCGTGGTGCAGTCGGCGCCGCTGATCCAGCGGCTGTCGCAGATGATGGACCACTCGGACAACGTGATGGCCGAATGCATCGGGCGCGAGGTGGCGGCCGCCATCAACCGGCCGCAGAGCTTCACCGGCGCGGTCGACGCGGTGACCAACCGGTTGAGCAACGCGCACGTCGACACCGGCGGCGTCGCCCTGGTCGATTCCAGCGGGTTGTCTGTCGATGACAGGTTGACGGCAAAGACACTCGACGGTGTGGTGCAGGCGGCGGCCGGGCCGGACCAGCCGTCGTTGCGGGCGCTACTGGACCTGCTGCCCATCGCCGGCGGTAGCGGCACGCTGTCCGACCGCTTTCTCGACCAGGCCACCAACCTCGGACCAGCCGGCTGGCTACGCGCCAAGACCGGATCGCTGACCGCCATCAACGCCCTGGTGGGCGTGCTCACCGATAGCAGCGGCCGGGTGCTGACCTTCGCGTTCATCTCCAACGGCGCGGGCCCCAACGGCCGCAACGTGATGGACGCCCTGGCCACCAAGCTGTGGACATGTGGGTGCGCGTGACCCCATCCTCTGATCTGACCATCGGTACCGCTGTCGACTGGCGATTCGCCGCCACCGTCGGCCAGCGGCTGGCCCGGCCGGGACCGCCGTCCACCGAGTACACCCGGCGCCAGGTCATCGACGAGCTGACGAGTTCGGCCGCCAAGGCCGAACCGCCGGTGCGCGACGTCACCGGCCTGATCACCTCCGGCTCGGTGCCACCGGCCCGCGTGGTGGACCGCTCGGAGTGGGTGGGTGCGGCGGCCGAATCAATGCGGGTGATGACGAAGGGGACCGAGAAGCCGCGGGGGTTCTGGACCGGCCGGATCACCGGTGCGCAGACGGGCGCGGTGCTGGCGTTCGTTTCCTCCGGGATCCTGGGTCAGTACGACCCGTTCGCCGGGGCTGAACAGGGCTGCCTGCTGCTGGTGTATCCCAACGTCATCGCCGTCGAGCGTCAGCTCCGCGTCGACCCTTCCGATTTTCGCTTATGGGTGTGCCTGCACGAGGTGACCCACCGGGTGCAGTTCACCGCCAACCCATGGTTGGCCGGTTACATGTCGCAGGCGCTGGGCATGGTGACGCAGGACGCCGGAGAGGACCTCGGGCAGGTGGTGAGCCGGCTGGCCGATTTCGTCCGCAACCGTGGTGAGGGGGCGGACGGCAGCACGCCGGGGATTCTCGGCCTGGTGCGGGCCGTGCAGTCCGAGCCGCAGCGAAAGGCCTTGGATCAGCTCCTGGTGCTGGGCACGCTGCTGGAAGGTCACGCCGAACACGTGATGGACGCCGTCGGGCCGATGGTGGTGCCATCGGTGGCCACCATCCGGCGCCGGTTCGACGAGCGCCGCCAGCGCAGGCAACCGCCGCTACAACGGGTCGTGCGGGCACTGCTGGGCATCGACGCCAAGCTGAGCCAGTACACCCGTGGCAAGGTTTTCGTCGACCAGGTGGTGGACCGGGTCGGAATGGAGCGGTTCAACGCGATCTGGTCGGGTCCGGACACGCTGCCATTGCCGGCCGAGATCGAAGAGCCGCAACGATGGATCGACCGGGTGCTGTAGGGCAGCTGCGCGCGGCTGTCGAAGCGTTCACTCGGACCTACCTGGCCACTGAGGACCCGTGGTGCGTGGCGCTGTCCGGCGGGCCGGACTCGCTGGCGCTCACGGCGGTCGCCGCTCAGGTGCGCCCCACGACCGCGGTCATCGTCGACCACGGCCTGCAGCCCGATTCGGCCGCCGTCGCCGAAACCGCCCGGTCGCGGGCGATGGCATTGGGATGTGTTGCAGCTGAGGTGGTTTGCGTTCAGGTGGATAGCTCCTCGGGTCAAGGCGGCCCCGAGGCGGCGGCACGTGCCGCGCGCTACGCCGCGCTGAACGCCTGGCGCGGCGGGCCCGTGTTACTGGCCCATACCCTCGACGATCAAGCCGAGACCGTGCTGCTCGGCCTGGGCCGCGGATCGGGAGCGCGCTCGATCGCCGGGATGCGCCCGTACGATCCGCCGTGGTGCCGGCCCTTGCTGGGGGTGCGGCGCAGCGTCACCCACGCGGCATGCCAGGAACTCGGTCTGACCGCGTGGAATGATCCGCACAATGCCGACCGCCGTTTCACCCGAAGCCGGTTGCGCCACGAAGTGCTGCCGCTGCTGGAAGACGTGCTGGGGGGCGGCGTCGCCGAGGCGCTGGCGCGTACCGCGACGGCGCTGCGCGAGGACACCGAATTGATCGACGCGCTGGCCGCCCAGGCACTTCCCGATGTCACGGCCGGCTCGGGGCTGCGTGCCCAGACTTTGGCGGCGCTGCCCGATCCGGTGCGACGCCGGGTGATCCGCGGCTGGCTGCTGGCCGGTGGCGCGAGCGGGCTGACCGATAAGCAGATCCGCGGGGTGGACGCGCTGGTGACCGCGTGGCGCGGTCAGGGCGGGGTCGCCGTCGGCTCCCCGTTGCGCGGCCAGCGATTGATCGCCGGGCGGCAAGACGGCGTCCTGACATTGCGGCGCGAGCCCGTATAGCACTCGAACAGGCTTCGAAGGCTGACCAGTTGGTTGTTCGGCGGATGGCGTGGCACTCTGTGGTCGTGGCCCAGAGCTCCTCGGCGATCACCCGCGGACAAGCCCCGGAGCTGTACCCGGGAGATATCAAGTCGGTGCTGCTCACCGAGGAGCAGATTCAGGCCCGCATCGGCGAGCTCGGCGCGCAGATCGGCAACGATTACCGCGACCTCGTCGCCGAGACCGGCCAGGATCTACTGCTGATCACTGTGCTGAAGGGCGCGGTGATCTTCGTCACCGACCTCGCCCGGGCAATTCCGCTGCCCACCCAATTCGAATTCATGGCCGTCAGCTCCTACGGATCATCGACGTCCTCATCGGGTGTGGTGCGGATTTTGAAGGACCTCGACCGGGATATCCACGATCGCGACGTGCTGATCGTCGAGGACGTCGTCGACTCGGGCCTGACCTTGTCCTGGCTGTTGCGCAATCTGACCACCCGGCATCCGCGTTCGCTGCAGGTGTGCACGCTGCTGCGCAAGCCCGATGCGGTGGGCGCCAACGTCGAAATCACGTACGTGGGGTTCGACATTCCCAACGACTTCGTCGTGGGCTACGGCCTCGATTACGACGAGCGCTACCGCGACCTGTCGTACATCGGGACGCTGGATCCCCGCGTCTACCAGCTGTAACGCCAGATGGTGACGACCCGCTTCGCCCGGCTCCGCCGCGCTCGCGATCGCCACTAACCCAGATGGTGACGACCCGCTTCGCCCGGCTCCGCCGCGCTCGCGATCGCCACTACCCCAGCTCCCAGACCGCGGTCACGGTGAAGTTCACTGTCTGCTGACCGGGTTCCAGTGGGGCTGCGGCCATTCCGCGCGGTGGGGCCGGCGGTGCACCGGTGACGGGCGCGGCGCCGGTTCCCTCGGAGATCGACAGCACCTTGCCCAGCCGCAGGCCCGACAGCTGCGCGTACTGCTCCGCCCGGTGCTTGGCGTCCTGGAATGCGCGCGCACGCGCGTCCTTCACGAGTTGCGAGTCGTCGGCGATCGAGTAGCTGACCGAGCTGATGCGAGTGGCGTCGCCGCCGGTGCTGACGATCAGGTCCAGCAGCTTGGACGCCGCGTCAGTCGGGTGGATCTTCACCTCGATGCCGTTGCTGGCTCGGTAGCCGGTGATCGTCGTGGTGCCCGACGGGCCGTTGTACTGCGGCTGCAGGCTGACCTGCGTGGTGCGGATATCCTTACGGTCCAGCCCGGCGCCGACCAGCGCATTGATGACCGCTTGTTGACGCTCGTTGGTGTGGTTCATCGCGCTGGTGACGTCGGGCGCGGTGAACTCGATAGCGACGTCAGCGGTCAGCGTGTCCGGGACACCCTGGACTTTTCCCGACCCGAAGACGGTCACCTGACGGGGATTTGCCGCAGGCGCTTTCGTGGTGTGGGAGTCACAGCCCGACAGCGCTGCGAAGGCGAACCCGGCGGTGATCAAAGCAATGAATGTGCGGACAAGCCGATATGAGCTCGGTGCGGTCGGCATGCCTGGAACACTAACGCCGCACTTCGCTACGTGCCCGCTGACATGCACGCGTCGGCAAGCATCTCGCGTGTGTAGCCGGCGGCCCCGCCGAGTTCGCCGTCGCGACTCATGTAGGTCGGTAGTGATTTGGCAAAGGCCCGTTGGTACTGCGCGGCAAAGAGAACGAAATCCTGTACCAGCGGGTTGTCGCTGCGCTGGGCGATCCGCTCGGTGTCGTCGGCCAGGTTGAGCATCAGTGGAGCTACCGCGTCGTTGAGCGCTCGCTCTTCGGGGTTCCCAGGGTTGTGGCCACCTTTGGCCCAATCCAGCACGGTCGGGTTGGCCTTGAACGCCTTGAATTCGGAAATCAGCTCACCGCAGATCGGGAGGTCAGAGGTGGTGACGAAACGTTTCGGATTTGCCGGGTCCTGAGGACGCGCGGTCTGTTTCGGCGCAGCCGGCGCGCTCACCAATGTCGATCGTGCTCTCGCCGCGCCGGTGTCGACCGTGTTGCACAACGAGATCAACGCGTTGTAGGCGCTTTCTGCGGTGGCTCCTGCGGCATTGGTTGGTACGTACCTGTCGCCGAGGATGTCGGCGAAGGCACGCGCATAGGCGATGAACTGCTCGTACAATTCCCGCACCACCCGGTGCGGAGTGGTCCTGGCCAATGCCGCCGTCTTCACTGCCGCGACCCGGTATGCATTTGCCGCGGCCTGCATGGCTGTCCGCTCGTCGGGGTTCCAGGTATCGCCGGGATGCGTAAGAGGATTCGGCTGACCCGGGTGGGTAACAGCCCACCTCTCAATGGGCGAGTCGACCAATGCTAGGCCGATCGGCGTCCATCTCCGACACGTCGGGTCGTCATTGATGACGGTGACCGGGCCGGTGTCGTCGGCGCTGGCCCAGACACCGGCGGGCGCTGTGCTGATCGCGGCGACCGGGCGACCGGTGGAATGTGTCCGAGTCATTATCAGTGCCGCCACCACCGCTACCACCGTCACCAGAACCAGGGCAGCGCCGCCGATGGCCCAGCCTCGGCGACGGCGTCGTCTGGGCGGTGGCCCCCATCCCGGCGGCGGACCGGGCACCGGCCACGGCGGGCCGTACGGCATCGGGACCGGCATCGGCGGGGGCCCTGGCGGAGGAGCCGCATTGACCGTTCTGATCGGGGCGGGCGGCGGCATCCCGGCTGCGGGTCTGGGTTCGGCTCGCGTCTGCTCGTCGGCGCGTAGTGCGGCAGCGAAGTCCTGGCATGTCGCGAACCGATTTGCGGGGTCCCTCGCCAGCGCCCGCGACAGTGCCGCGTTTAGGTCGGCCAGTTCGGCGCGCGCGAGTCTCGGCGGCGCGGAGTCGAGCTGGCGGCTGATGACCACCGCTGGACTCGGATGTTCGAATGGCGCAGTGCCACTGAGCAAGTGGTATGCGGTGGCAGCCAGCGAGTATTGGTCGGCGCGGGTGTCGAATGGCTGGTCTAGCAGCTGCTCGGGCGCCGTATAGCCGAGGTTGGCCGCGGTCAACCCGCTGATGTCGGTGATCCGTCGCGCAATCCCCAAGTCTGCCAGCAAGATTCGCTGATGAGCGGTACGGGGGTTGGACAACAGGATGTTGGCCGGTTTGACGTTGCGATGCAACAAGCCGTGCTCGTGCGCGTAGTCGAGGGCCTTGGCGATGGCCTCGACGATCTCTAGGGCGTCAACGCGCGGCATTCCGTGCGGGTAATGCTCGCGCAGCAATTTCGCTGCATCGGTGCCATCCACGTAACCCATCGAAATCCATAGCCGCCCTTCGCATTCCCCCCGGTCGTGTACGCCGAGGAGATGGGGGTGCGAAAGGGCGGCGGCCGCATCGGCTTCGCGCTGGAAGCGGGCCCGGAACTCGTCGTCGGCAGACGGCTCGGCCGACAGTATGCGTAACGCTTGCAGGCGCGGCAACCGCGGATGCTGGGCCAGGTAAACCTCACCCATTCCGCCTGCACCCAGCAGCCGGACGATGCCGAATCCGGCAAATGTGGCACCGTCGGGCAGCGGCATGACTAAGCCCCCACCCCACCGCATGCTTCGTTGACCAAATGGCGAGTAGACCTCGCAACTATCCGCAGTTGCCCGTCGTGCAGACCGTAGGTGGGCAGCGCTTTGACGTAGGCCCGTTGGTATTGGGCAGCGAATGCCGCGAAGTCTTGAATGACCGGGTTGCTGCTGCGGCCGGCGATGTGCTCGAGCTCGTCCGCCAAATTCAGCATCAGCGGCGTCACGGCATCACTAAGCGTCTTCTGTTGGGGGCTCCATTGGGCAATGGGAACCTCGCTGTCGATTTTGGTCCACTCTTGGATGTTGGGATCGGCGTCGAATTTGTCGCTCACCGACTCCCACTCACCACAGGTGGTCCGGTCGGCGGCAGCGATGAAACGTTGTGGCTGCTCTGCGTTTTGCGGCGGTGTGACGCGCGCCGGAGCGGCCCGCGGCGCCACCAAGACCGATCGGGCGACGGCGGCGCCGTCCAGGGCGGCGTTGCATGCTGAAATCAGCGAATTCATTGCGCTTTGCGCTGCCCTGCCAAGCTTCACATCCGCTTGCGGAAAGTAGTTGGTGAGGCTGTCCGCGTACGCACGCGCATAGGCGATGTGCTGCTCATAGAGTTCACGCATCACCCGGTGTGGAGTGGCTTTGGCCAACGCCACGGTTTTGCCCGCGGTAGAGCGCATGATGATTCCCACCTGTTGCATGGCGGCCTGTTGTTCGGGGGTCCAGGCGCTGGCCGGAATGTTGATCGGGCTGCTGGGGCTGTCGGACGGCCACTTGGCCAACGGGTCATGAGCGGTCCATTCCTGGGCGACCGTTCTCCACGGTGCGCAGGTGGGGTCATCGGTGATGATGCCGACCGGGCCGGTGTCCTTGGCGCTGGCCACCGCCGCAGGCGCCGCGCTGGTGGTCGGACCGGCAGGCCTGACTGAGCGGTTCGGGGTATGGGTGGCGACAAGCGCGACGACCACCGCCGCGGTCACCATCGCCGCGACGCCGCCAAGCGCCCACCAGCGGCGCCGGCGATTGGGCGGCGGTACCACCCATCCCGGGGGCGGACCACTGACCGGCGGCGGCAGTCCGGCGGGCATGGTGGGCGGCGGCGGCAATCGGCTCGGTGGTGGCTCCGTTTGCCAAGTCCTGGTTCTCGCCGCCTCGTTCGGCGCCGCCATCTGGGGTTGACCGCCCAGCACAGCGGCCGCCGCGGCGGCTAGTTCGCCTGCGCTCTGGAAACGTTGTTCGGGAGCTTTGGCGAGTGCTCGCGCGAACACGTCGTCGATGGTCCCGGGCAGGTGGGGCGCAAACTGGGTTGCCCGGGGGATCGGCTGCAGCAGGTGCGCCATCAGCGTGGCCGACATCCCGCTGAACTCGGCATACGGGGTGCGTCCCGTGAGCAGCCGGAACAGCGAGCAGCCCAGCGAGTACACGTCGGCGCGGTGATCCACCCGCTGGCCCTCGAGGGTCTCGGGCGCGGCATAAGAAGCGGTGGCGACGAACGTGCCGGTTGCAGTCAGTCCGGTCGCATCGTCCAGAGCGCGCGCGATCCCGAAATCGGCCAGCAACACCCGCTCCTGTGACCCCGCGGGCCCGGCCAGCAAGAAGTTGGCCGGTTTCACGTCGCGGTGCAACAGCTTGCGGGAATGCGCGTAGTCCAGCGCCTTGGCCACCTCGACGATGATGTGCAGAGCGCGCCGTACCGTCATTCGGCTATCGGCCACCTCGGCGCTGGCGTCGGTGCCGTCGACGAATTGCATGGCGATCCAGAGCTGTCCGGCCGGCGTCTCGCCGCGGTCGTAGACGGTGACGATGTTGGGATGGTCAAGAGTGGCCGCCAGTTCGGCTTCACGCAGGAAACGGGTCCGGAACTGGGCGTCGTGCGACAGCTCCGCAGACAGCACCTTGACCGCGTCGCGGCGTTGCAGCGACGGATGATGCGCCAGGTAGACGGTGCCCATACCGCCGGCGCCCAGCACTCGCTCGATTCGGTAACCGGCCACCACGGTTCCGGGAGATAGCGACATTGCCGCTTACTTTTCCGTCGGCTCGAGATATGCGGGACGTCCGGCACGCGATTCGTCGGCGGCGACGGAAAGTGTGCGCGACGAAAACATGCCGTCAACAATAATTGGGCGGCGTCATCGCCTGTTGCCCGTGCCGCTAAGGCGTGACAAGTATCTTGCAGTGCCGCTCGGGGTCGGCCAGATCGTCGAACGCGGCGCCCACGCCGTCCAGTCCGACCTCCCCGGTGATCAGCGGCCTGGCGTCGATTTCGCCTTCGGCCAGCGCCCGCAGGGAGCCGGCGAACTCTTCCGGGGTGTAGGCGAGCACGAACTGCACGTTGATCTCTTTGGCGATTGCGAAGAACGGGTGCACGGTGTCCGGTTCCATGCACACCCCCGCCACCACCAGGCGCGTCCCCGGCCGTGCCCGCAGCAACACGTCGTCGATGATCCCGGGCACCCCGACGGCCTCGAATACCACGGCGGGTTTGACCGTGTCGAACGGCGAACCCTGCGCAGGGTCGATGACCTGATGCGCGCCCATCGCCGTCGCCAATTCCCGGCGCTTCGGCGAGAAATCCGCCGCCGCAATGGTTTCCACGCCGCGTGCTGCCAAGGCGGCGATGATGGCAATACCGATCGGGCCGCAGCCGAGCACCAAGGCAGTCTCACGCCGCTCGATGTTTGACTTGTTCACGGCGTGCAGTCCCACCGCCATGGGTTCGGTCAGCGCGGCGTGCTTGAGGTCCAGCCCATTGGGGATGGGCAACAGCAGCAGCGCCGACAGCAGCATCCGTTCGGCATAACCGCCGATTGTGCTGTTGCTGTATACGATCGGCTCGACGCCCTTGGCAGACAACAACACTGGAAGCGAGGTGACCAGCGTCCCAGCCGGATGGGTTTCGGTGTCGGGTCCCGCTTCGAGTATCTCGGCGCTGAATTCGTGGCCCATGAAGACATCGCGCTTCAGGTCCACGGTCATCCCGGCCGAACCGCCCGCCAAGTGACCGCTCATCTGCAGTACCCGGTCGCCGTGCGCGGCGAAATGTAAGTCGGAGCCACAGATTCCACACGCCCGGACCGCGACCAGCACCTGACCCGGTCCAGGCACCGGGTCAGGCACGTCGCCGCGGTAGACCATGCGCCCGTCGCGCAATACCGACGCCCGCATCAGTTCGGTGCTTTTTCGTGTTCCGCGACATGCTCGGTGATGGCCTTCACGACGGCCTCGCCGGCGCGGCCGATCAGCTGGTCGCGTCTGCCCTTGGCCCAGTCGTGCGACGACCGGGATGCCTCCAATTGGCCCTTGAAGTAGGGAATCACCTTGCGGGCGAACAGGTCATAGGAATGAAACGTGGCCTGTGGGGAGGCCCAGTCGTGACCGAGCAGCAGCAGCGTTCCGAAACCGCCTGACCGTTCGAGCAGGTCCTCGATGTAGGCGATGGCGTCCTCCGGGGTTCCGATACAGCAATTGCCTTTGGCCGCATACTCCGCGACGAACTCGTGCGGCGATTGAGCGCCTTCGACCTCGTTGGACAACGGCACGAACCCCGCTGCGCCAAAGTAATTCGCGAAATCCTGCAGTCCGTAGGTGCAGTCTTCGATGGCCTGCTCGCGACTGTCGGCGAGGTGCATGATGGACAGCACCCGCCAATCTGCGCGATCCGGCTCGTCGCGGCCGGCTTTGGCAGCTTGTTCGCGTACCACCTCCCAGGTGTTCTCCAGAGCCGCGTAACCGCCCGGGACCGACATTGACAGCGACAGCAGCGACGTGCCCAACGCACCGGCCAGTCGCGGCCCGGACGGGGAAATCATTGCCGCCGTGGAGATTTCCGGATACGGCCAAGTGTAGGGTCGGATGTGCAGTTGGGCGTCGCGTAGGGTGAACCAGTCGGTGTGGCGGTCGATTCGCTCGGTGGGCCCGGCGCGAAACAGCGCGAGGATGGCCTCCAGGGACTCTTGCATCATGTGCCGCTGGTCGACCGGATCGATGCCCATCATGTAGGCGTCCGACGGGAGCGCGCCGGGACCGGTACCGAACATAACCCGGCCGCGGGTCAGGTGGTCCAGCAACACCCAGCGGTCGGCAACCATCAGGGGATGGTGATACGGCAGCGAGACCACCCCGGTGCCCAGCCGGATGTGCTTGGTCCGCTCGGCGGCGGCGGCGATGAACACCTCGGGGCAGGCGATCAGCTCATAGCCACCGGAGTGGTGTTCGCCGAACCACGCTTCGTCATATCCCAGGCGGTCCAGAGCGACAACGCGCTCCATGTCGTATTCCAATGCCACCGTGGGGGATTGGCCGGTCGGATGAAACGGTGTGATAAAGACACCGAAACGCAGTGGGGTACGCATCACCATTCCACTCCTTCGAGGAACTCGAGCAGCGCGGCATTGACCCGGTCGGGGTGCTCCTGCTGCAGCCAGTGCCCTGCGCCGTCGATCATGACCTCGCGGTACGGGCCGCTGACCACTTCCGCGGCCCGGTCTCGGCGGGTAAATGTCAGTACAGGATCGTTCGTTCCACCGATGAAGAAGCACGGCACCGAAATGGTGTTTTCGGCCAGGTGCGCCGTGGTTTCCCAATTGCGGTCCATGGCGCGATACCAGTTCAGCCCGCCGGTGAATCCGGTTCGCGTGAATTCGCTGACGTAATGGTCGAACTCGTCTGGGCGGAGCCAGCCGGGTAGCCTGTCGGGCTCTGGAAGGCGGTCGATGAAGCCTTCGCCGCTGGACGCCGCCATCCGCACGCCCGCGTTCGAGTCGGCGGAAAGCGTTAGGCCACCCATCATCCGGCGCATGGTGCGCTCAGGGTCAGCGTCGAGCTCGGCGTCGGCGACACCGGGTTCCTGAAAATACAAGATGTAGAAGAAGTTTTCGCCGAATATGTGCCGAAGCGCTTGCGTCGTCGGCCTTTTCGGGCGAGGTACCGGGGGAACGCTCAACGCGGCCACGGCCGCGACCCGTTCCGGGTGCAGCAGCGGCGCATTCCAGACCACGGTGGCACCCCAGTCATGGCCGACCCACACCGCTTTTTCGGCTCCGACGTCGTCGAGCAAACCGACAATGTCCGCGGTCAATTGGTGGATGTCGTAGGCCTCGATCGCATCCGGACGCGACGAGCCGCCGTAGCCGCGCTGATCGGGCGCCAGTACGTGATAGCCGGCGTCGGCCAGCGCCGGAATCTGATGCCGCCAGGAATAGGCGAGTTCGGGAAAGCCGTGGCACAGGACCACCACTTTGGAGCCGCGATCCCCGGCCTCGAACACCCGCAGTTGCACACCGTTGGTCTCCACTAACCGTTCGGTTGACCACGCCACCGTCTCACCAAATCACAACGGCACCGGGCTGAGAAGGCCTGATGCTCCGCGCACCATAATTTGTGCATGCGTTTGGACCACATAGTTCTCTGGACGAAGGATCCACGGGCCGCGATGGACTTCTACACGAAGGTGGTCGGGCTGGCACCGGTGCGGTTTGCCGAGTTCGAGGCCGGCGAGGCGCCGTTCCCCAGCGTGCGGGTGTCCGAGGACTCGATCATCGACCTGATGCCGGTGGAAAACGCCGCCGGCACCGCATCGATGACGAGGGTTGCGGGCAGCGCGGGCCACCCGGTGAACCACGTCTGCCTGGCAATGTCGAAAGCCGAATACGACGCGCTGGACCAGCGCCTGCAGGCCGCCGGCGTGGACACCAGCGCGCGGCTTAACCACACCTTCGGTGCGCAGGGCTGGGCGCCCCAGGGCTACTACTTCCCCGACCCCGACGGCAATGTCGTCGAGGCCCGCTACTACGAGTGACGCCGAGCGTGACGCCAGCGTCACGCTCGGTGCCCAACGTGGCGCAGGCGTCACGCTCGATGAGCGCATGGCCGTCGGGAACTGCCGATCGTTGTCTTAGCGAACAAACGCGATCGCCGCGGGCACGATGGCGGCGACCCGCTGCGCCCCGGCGCTGCCGGAGCTGGCGATCGCCGCGCACACGATGGCGGCGACCGCTGCGCCCCGGCGCTGCCGGAGCTGGCGATCGCCGCGAGCGGTAGCCTGGACTTTTCCAGCTGCGTGTAATCGGGGAAGGAACCTGGCCGAAGAGGCCGATGATTGATGAACCGGAAAAACGTGCTTCGCACCGTCACGGCAATTGCTGTCGTGGTTGTGCTCGGCTGGTCGTTCTTTTACTTCAGCGACGACACCCGCGGCTACAAGCCGGTCGACACCTCGGTGGCGATGGCCCAGATCAACAGCGACAACGTCAAGAGCGCGCAGATCGACGATCGCGAACAACAGCTGCGGCTGACCCTGAAACAGGGCAACGGCGACACCGACAACTCCGACAAGGTCATCACCAAATACCCGACTGGATACGCCGTCGACCTGTTCAAAGCGCTCAACACTAAGAACGCCAAGGTCAGCACCGTCGTCAACGAAGGCAGCATCCTGGGCGAGCTGCTGGTCTACGTGCTCCCGCTGCTGTTGCTAGTGGGCCTGTTCGTGATGTTCTCCCGCATGCAGGGCGGCGCACGGATGGGCTTCGGCTTCGGCAAATCGCGCGCCAAGATGCTGAACAAGGACATGCCCAAGACCACCTTCGCCGACGTGGCCGGCGTCGACGAGGCGGTCGAGGAGCTCTACGAAATCAAGGACTTCCTGCAGAATCCCAGCAGGTACCAGGCCCTGGGCGCCAAGATCCCGAAGGGCGTGCTGCTCTACGGTCCGCCGGGAACTGGCAAGACCCTGCTGGCCCGCGCCGTAGCCGGGGAGGCGGGGGTTCCCTTCTTCACCATCTCGGGCTCGGACTTCGTGGAGATGTTCGTCGGCGTCGGCGCCTCCCGAGTGCGAGACCTCTTCGAGCAGGCCAAGCAGAACAGTCCGTGCATCATCTTCGTCGACGAGATCGACGCCGTCGGCCGCCAGCGCGGCGCCGGCCTGGGCGGCGGTCACGACGAGCGTGAGCAGACCCTCAACCAGCTGCTCGTCGAAATGGACGGTTTCGGCGATCGCGCCGGCGTGATTCTCATCGCAGCCACCAACCGGCCGGACATCCTGGACCCCGCCCTCTTGAGGCCCGGCCGCTTCGACCGGCAGATCCCGGTGTCCAACCCCGACCTGGCCGGCCGCCGAGCCGTGCTAAGGGTGCACTCCAAGGGCAAGCCGATCGGCCCGGACGCCGACTTGGACGGGCTGGCCAAGCGAACCGTCGGCATGACCGGCGCCGACCTGGCCAACGTCATCAACGAGGCCGCGCTGCTGACCGCCCGGGAGAACGGCACCGTCATCACTGGCCCCGCCCTGGAGGAGGCGGTGGACCGGGTGATCGGCGGCCCCCGCCGCAAGGGCCGGATCATCAGCGAGCAGGAAAAGAAGATCACCGCCTACCACGAAGGCGGCCACACCCTCGCGGCCTGGGCGATGCCGGACATCGACCCGGTGTACAAGGTGACGATCCTGGCCCGCGGCCGTACCGGCGGGCATGCCGTCGCGGTCCCGGAGGAGGACAAGGGGCTGCGGACCCGCTCGGAGATGATCGCCCAGCTGGTCTTCGCGATGGGCGGCCGCGCCGCCGAGGAGCTGGTGTTCCGGGAGCCGACCACCGGCGCGGTCTCAGACATCGAGCAGGCCACCAAGGTGGCCCGCGCGATGGTCACCGAGTACGGCATGAGTGCCCGCCTCGGTGCGGTCAAGTACGGCACCGAGCACGGCGACCCGTTCCTCGGCCGCTCGATGGGCACGCAGTCGGACTACTCCCACGAGGTGGCCCGCGAAATCGACGAAGAGGTGCGCAAGCTCATCGAGGCCGCGCACACCGAGGCGTGGGAGATCCTCACCGAATACCGCGACGTGCTCGACACTCTGGCCGGTGAGCTGCTGGAAAAGGAAACGCTGCACCGGCCCGAGCTGGAGGCGATCTTCGGCGACGTCGAAAAGCGGCCGCGGCTGACGATGTTCGACGACTTCGGCGGCCGGGTCCCGTCGGACAAGCCGCCGATCAAGACGCCGGGCGAGCTGGCGATCGAGCGCGGCGAGCCGTGGCCCCCGCCGGTTCCCGAGCCGGCCTTCAAGGCGGCCATCGCGCGCGCCAACGCGGCCGCGGAAGCCCAGGTGACGCAGTCGGGCGCTTCGGACGGGGACGCCACCGGCCACGGTCCCAACGGTTCCCCCGGCCAGGGTGTGCCGCCCAACGGCCCCACCCAGCCCGACTACGGCGCTCCGGCAGGCTGGCATGCGCCCGGATGGCCGCCGCAGCAGTCGCGGGGCACCTGGTACCCGCCCGCACCGGCACCCAGCTACCCCGGACCGGCCCAGCCGTCGTACTCGCCGTATCCGCCCTACCCGCAACCGGATCAGCCCACTCGTGATGCCGAAAAGTCCCCAGACGAAGACGAGGATGTGAGCCGGTCCAACCCGCCGGCCCATGGCTGACGAACGGAGGATTCGATGGCCCTGCCGGATTCCCGCCCCGCCACCAGGCGCATCCGGGTCTTCGACCAGCCACGCGCTGAGGCCGCGATCCGCGAGTTGCTCTGCGCGATCGGCGAGGACCCCGAACGCAACGGCCTGCAAGAAACCCCGGCCCGGGTGGCCCGCGCATACCGCGAGATGTTCGCCGGTCTCTACACCGACCCGGACGCGGTGCTGAACACCACGTTCGACGAAGACCACGACGAAATGGTGATCGTCAAGGAGATCCCGCTCTACTCCACCTGTGAACACCATCTGGTGTCCTTCCACGGCGTGGCCCACGTCGGATACATCCCCGGCGACGACGGCCGGGTGACCGGGCTGTCCAAGATCGCCCGGCTGGTCGACCTCTACGCCAAGCGGCCGCAGGTGCAGGAACGACTCACCAGCCAGATCGCCGACGCGCTGGTGAGCCGGCTCAACCCGCGCGGGGTGATCGTCGTCGTCGAGGCCGAGCACCTGTGCATGGCGATGCGCGGCGTCCGCAAACCCGGCGCCATCACGACGACATCCGCGGTGCGCGGTCAGTTCAAGACCTCCGCCGCTTCTCGAGCCGAAGCGCTCGACCTCATCCTGCGTAAGTGAGTCGGCGCGCCTGTGCAAGTTATGGGGGTTCTGAACGTCACCGACGACTCATTCTCGGACGGCGGGCGTTATCTCGATGTTGACGACGCCGTCCAGCACGGTCTGACACTGGCCGCAGACGGCGCGGGAATTGTCGACGTCGGGGGCGAGTCGACCCGCCCCGGAGCCGTTCGCGTCGACGCTCGAGTCGAGGCCGCCCGGGTGGTTCCGGTAGTCAAAGAGCTTGCAGCGCAAGGTATTACCGTCAGCATCGACACCATGCGCGCCGAGGTGGCGCGGACCGCGCTGGAGAGCGGGGCACAGATCGTCAACGACGTTTCCGGGGGACGGGCCGATCCGGCGATGGCTCCGCTGGTGGCCGAAGCGGGCGTGCGGTGGGTGTTGATGCACTGGCGACCGATGTCGGCCGAGCGCCCGCATGCAGCTCCGCAGTACCGCGACGTGGTGGCCGAAGTGCGCGCCGAGTTGCTTGCCGGCGTCCATGACGCGGTGGGTGCCGGCGTCGATCCGGCGAAGCTGATCATCGACCCCGGCCTGGGATTCGCCAAGACGGGACAACACAATTGGGCTCTGCTGCGGGCGTTGCCGGAGCTGGTGGCCACCGGCATTCCGGTCCTGCTCGGCGCGTCGCGCAAGCGGTTCCTCGGCAGGTTGCTGGCCGGCGGGCCCGACGGAACAGTGCGACCGCCGGACGGGCGGGAGACGGCGACCGCGGTGATTTCCGCACTGGCCGCCCTGCACGGTGCCTGGGGTGTGCGGGTGCACGACGTGCGAGCCACGGTGGACGCCCTGAAGGTCGTCGCGGCCTGGACGCAGCCGCAGAACACTGAGCTGGGTGGCGATGGCTGACCGAATCGAATTGCGCGGCTTGACAGTTCATGGTCGCCACGGAGTCTTCGAACAGGAACGCGCGACCGGGCAGGACTTCGTCGTCGATATCACGGTGTGGATCGACCTGGCCGACGCGGCCGTCAGCGATGACCTGGCCGACACCTACGACTATGCCGCGCTGGCCGAGCTGGCGGCCGGTGTGGTAGCCGGGCCGCCACGCAAACTGATCGAAACCGTCGGGGCCCAGATCGCCGACCAGGTGATGAACGACCCACGCGTGCACGCCGTCGAGGTCGTGGTGCACAAGCCGCAGGCCCCCATCCCGCGGCAGTTCACCGATGTCGCCGTGGTGGTGCGACGGTCGCGGCGGGGCGGACGCGGCTCGGTGATCCCGGCGGGCGGGGCCGTATGACCCCCGCCGCAGAGGAGCGGCGCGGATGACCGCCGTGGTGCTGTCCATCGGCTCCAACCTGGGCGACCGGTTGGCGCGGCTGCAGTCGGTCGTGGACGCGCTGGGCGATTCCGTGCAAGCCATCTCACCGGTATACGAGACAGCGCCCTGGGGCCGGGTGGATCAGGGCGCGTTCCTGAACGCGGTGCTGATCGCCGACGACCCGGCGTGCGACGAGCAGGCCTGGCTGCGCCGGGCTCAGGAGTTCGAGCGGGCCGCGGGCCGGATCCGTGGCGAGCGTTGGGGTCCCCGCACGCTGGACGTAGACCTGATCGCCTGTTATCGGACCGGTCGGGCCGGCCCGGTGGAAGTGGTCTCCAGGGAAAACAACCTGACCTTGCCGCACCCGCTGGCCCATCTGCGCGCGTTCGTGATGATCCCGTGGCTGGACGTCGACCCCGGCGCGCAGCTGACGGTAGCCGCGGGACCGACGCCGGTCGCCCGGTTACTGGCCGAGCTGGCGCCGGCCGACCGGGAGGGCGTTCGGTTGACGGGGCTGGCGCTGCGCTGATGGGACCGACCAGGAGACGTGACCTGTCGGCCGCGGTGATCGGCGCTGGGATCCTGGGTTATCTGTTGGTGATCCTGCTGTATCGGTGGTTTCCGCCGATCACGGTGTGGACCGGGTCGTCGCTGCTGGCTGTGGCCGTGGCGGAGGCACTGTGGGGCCGCTATGTGCGGACCAAGATCAGCGACGGCGAGATCGGCGACGGTCCGGGTTGGCTGCATCCGCTCTCGGTGGCGCGCAGCGTGGTGGTGGCCAAGGCATCGGCCTGGGTGGGGGCGCTGGTACTTGGTTGGTGGGTGGCCGTGTTGGTGTACGTGCTGCCGCGACGGTCTTGGCTGCGGGCCGCGGCCGAGGACACCCCGGGTGCCGTGGTGGCCGCGTTGAGCGCACTGGCTTTGGTGGTTGCCGCTCTCTGGCTGCAGCATTGCTGCAAATCTCCGCAGGATCCAACCCAGCACGGTGACGGCGCCGAAAGCTAGCGGGGGGAGACGCAAAAGCTGCCCTTTCCAACCGAAACGGGAGCATTTGCGCCCGCTCGCCAACGAATCGCCGGACTCGCGCGACACGCGGTCTGACCTCGCCCAGGTACAGTACGGCCATGACCGTTCTGTCCCGCGGCGCCCGTACCCGGCGCGGCGGCCGCAGGCCGGGGTGGGTGCTCTTGACGGTGTTGCTGGTTCTCGTGATGGGAGCCAGTTCCGCACTGGTTTTCACCAATCGCGTGGAACTTCTCAAGCTCGCTGTGATCCTGGCGCTGTGGGCCGCCATCGCCGGCGCTTTTGTGTCGGTGCTCTACCGCCGACAAGCCGACGCTGACCAGTCCCGAGTGCGTGACCTGAAGTTGGTCTACGACCTGCAGCTGGATCGGGAGATCTCCGCGAGACGCGAATACGAGCTGACTGTGGAGTCGCAGCTGCGCCGCGAGCTGGCCAGCGAGCTGCGTGCCCAGGCCGCCGACGACGTGGCGGCGCTGCGGGCAGAGCTGGCCGCATTGCGGACCAGCCTGGAGATTCTGTTCGACACGGACCTCGAGCAGCGGCGGGCGCTGGAGAATCAGCCAGGTGAGTCGGACACCGCCGGCGCCTACGGTGACTGGAGCCGCAACGGGGAAGGCGCACCCGTCGACTGGGTGACCAGCGATCGGGTTACCTCGGTCCGCCAGGACAGCGCCGCCCGGCCCGACGAAGCATCGATCATCGACGTTCCCGAGGTGGGGGTGCCGTTCGCCGGCACGGGTCCGTCGATGACGCCGCGTCCGGCAGCACCGCCGCCTGACCCGAGGCTGCACTACGAGCCGCCGCCCCCAGGGCCGCGATTCGAGCCCCCACAACCAGAACCCCACCCGCAACCGCCGCGTCAGGATTGGCAACCGGCCGCCGCCCAGGGCCAATGGCTACCACCGGGAAAACCTGGCAGCAATTGGGCGGGCGGCGACGCTGTCCCTGCGCCGCCCGCCGCGCCCTCGGGCCGGCGCTCCCGGCATTCCACCCAAGAGGAGTTTTCCGCCCGCCCGCCGACGCAACCCGAGCCGGCGGGGCCCTATGGAGATTCCGGCTGGCGCGCGCGGTCGCGGCATGCAGCGGAATACCCCGACTTCGGCGTCGAGGGCATTCCGGGTGGCGGACGCCCTGCTGGCCCGGACATCAGCCAGCCGACGCCGCCACCGACGGCTGCCACGCCTGCCCCACCGCCTCGGATGGCCCCGCCGTCGCCGCCCGAGCCGGCCCCCCGGCACCGCGGCGCGGACCCGTTGGCGGACGACGGAGCCCCGCCCAGCGGGGGTCATTCGGTGGCCGACCTGTTGGCACGGCTGCAGGTCGAGCCCACCGGGGGTGGCCGACGACGTCGCCGCGAAGGCTGAACTGGGACCTGCGCGAGTTTTCGACTACAGTCTTTCCTGACCGTCCGGTACCCCTGGCTCGCCCGATGAGGGGACTGGAACGAACCAAGTAACTTTGCGAGGTCGCTGCGATGGTGCAGTTCGACGGACTGCGCCCGGCCAGGCTCAAGGTGGGAATCATCTCGGCCGGCCGGGTGGGCACCGCACTCGGTGTCGCGCTGGAACGCGCCGACCACGTCGTAGTGGCGTGCAGCGCCATCTCCCACGCGTCGCGCCAGCGGGCACAGCGCCGGCTACCCGATACCGCGGTGCTGCCGCCGCCCGAGGTCGCGACCGCCGCCGAGCTGCTGCTGCTCGCGGTCCCGGACAGCGAGTTGGCGGGGCTGGTGTCCGGCCTGGCCGCCACCTCGGCCGTGCGGCCCGGAACGATCGTCGCGCACACGTCCGGCGCCAATGGGATCGCGATCCTCGCGCCGCTGGCCCCGGACTGCATCCCGCTGGCCATTCACCCGGCGATGACCTTCACCGGCTCCGACGAGGACATCAGCCGACTGCCGGACACCTGCTTCGGAATCACCGCCGCCGACGACGTGGGACACGCGATCGCCCAGTCGCTGGTACTGGAGATGGGCGGTGAGCCCTTCTGCGTCCGCGAAGACGCACGTGTCCTTTATCACGCTGCGCTGGCCCATGCGAGCAACCATGTGGTGACGGTGCTGGCCGATGCGCTCGAGGCGTTGCGCGCGGCCCTGCGCGGCAGCGAACTGCTCGGTCAACAAAGTGTCGACGACCAACCGGGCGGCATCGCCGAACGCATCGTCGGGCCGCTGGCCCGGGCGGCACTGGAGAACACCCTGCAGCGCGGCCAGGCCGCGCTGACCGGCCCGGTCGCCCGCGGTGACGCTGCCGCCGTCGCGGGCCATTTGGCCGCCCTGGAGCGAGTCGACCCGGAACTGGCCCACGCGTATCGGGTGAACGCCCTGCGGACCGCCCTGCGTGCGCATGCCCCGGGCGACGTCGTCGAAGTGCTCACGCCATGACCAAAGCGATCAAGCCGCCCGCATTCAAGCCCGGCGAACTCAACGTCTACTCGACCCCGCGCGACGTCACCGACGTCAGCCGCGCGCTGCGGCATACCGGCCGCCGGATCATGCTGGTGCCGACCATGGGTGCATTGCACGACGGGCATCTGTCCCTCGTCCGCGCCGCAAAACTGGTGCCCGGCTCGGTGGTCGTGGTGTCCATCTTCGTCAACCCGCTGCAATTCGGGGCGGGCGAAGACCTCGACGCCTATCCGCGGACGCTCGACGACGACCTCGCGCTGCTGCGAGGTGAGGGCGTCGAGATCGTGTTCGCGCCGACGGCGGCCGCGATGTATCCCGACGGCTTGCGCACCACCGTGCAGCCCGGTCCGCTGGCCGCTGAACTCGAGGGCGGGCCGCGGCCAACGCATTTCACCGGGGTGCTGACCGTCGTGCTGAAGCTGCTCCAGATCGTGCGTCCCGACCGCGTGTTCTTCGGCGAGAAGGACTACCAGCAGCTGGTGCTGATCCGGCAGATGGCTGCCGACCTGAACCTCGACGTCGCGGTGGTCGGCGTGCCGACCATGCGGGAAACCGACGGGCTGGCGATGTCGTCGCGCAACCGCTACCTAGATCCCACGCAGCGGGAGCTGGCCGGAACGCTGTCAGCGGCACTGCTGGCCGGCATGAATGCCGCCCCGGCGGGCGCGCAGGCCGCGCTGGACGCGGCTCGCGCCGTGCTCGACGCCGTCCCCGCGCTCGTGCTCGACTACTTGGAAGTGCGCGCCGCCGACCTTGGCCCGGCGCCCGCTTGCGGAGCGGGCCGGATGCTGGTCGCCGCCAGGCTGGGCACGACCAGGCTGCTGGACAACATCGCGCTTGAGATAGGAACACTCGCCGGTACCGCCAGACCGGACGATTACGCCCAATCACATTGGAGGAACTGATGTTACGGACGATGCTGAAGTCGAAGATCCACCGCGCCACGGTGACCCAGGCCGACCTGCACTACGTTGGCTCGGTCACCATCGACGCCGACCTGATGGACGCCGCGGACCTGCTCGAGGGCGAACAGGTGACCATCGTCGACGTCGACAACGGCGCGCGGCTGGTCACTTACGCGATCACCGGCGAGCGGGGCAGCGGCGTGATCGGAATCAACGGTGCCGCAGCGCATCTCGTTCATCCCGGCGATCTGGTCATCCTGATCGCATACGGGACGATGGAGGATGCCGAGGCGCGGGCATACCAGCCGCGGATCGTGTTCGTCGACGCCCGCAATAGGCAGATCGACCTGGGACACGACCCGGCCTTCGTGCCTCCCGACGCGGCCGAGCTGTTGGACCCGCGGATCGGTGTGCGGTAACCGTGCTGCTGGCGATCGACGTCCGCAACACGCACACCGTCGTCGGGCTGCTGACCGGGACCAAAGAGCACGCAAAAGTCTTGCAGCAGTGGCGGATTCGCACCGAGTCCGAGGCAACCGCCGATGAACTGGCGCTGACCATCGACGGGCTGATCGGCGACGACTCGGAGCGGCTCACCGGCGCGGCCGCGCTGTCCACCGTGCCGTCGGTGCTGCACGAGGTGCGCGTCATGCTCGACCAGTACTGGCCGTCGGTGCCGCACGTGCTGATCGAACCGGGTGTGCGTACCGGCATTCCCCTGCTGGTCGACAATCCGAAGGAAGTGGGCGCCGACCGGATTGTGAACTGCCTGGCCGCATTCCACCGGTTCAACAGGGCCGCCATCGTCGTCGACTTCGGATCGTCGATATGCGTGGACGTGGTGTCGGCCAAAGGCGAATTCCTGGGCGGCGCCATCGCTCCCGGGGTCCAGGTTTCGTCGGACGCCGCGGCGGCCCGCTCTGCGGCTTTGCGCCGCGTCGAATTGGCCCGGCCCCGTTCGGTGGTCGGCAAGAACACCGTCGAATGCATGCAGGCCGGTGCGGTGTTCGGCTTCGCCGGTCTGGTCGACGGCCTGGTCGGGCGCATCCGCGAGGACGTGGACGGGTTTTCCGGCGACCTGGGCGACAAGGTCGCGGTGGTGGCAACCGGCCACACGGCGCCGCTGCTACTGCCGGAATTGCATACCGTCGACCACTACGACCAACACCTGACCCTGCATGGCCTGCATCTGGTCTTCGAGCGCAACAGGGACGCCCAGCGCGGGCGGTTGAAGACGGCACGCTAGACCGCTTTTCCGGCTTGCCTAACCCTGCGTCGGCCTAGTCGAAGTTTTTGACGGCTTGTGGGCGGCTTCTGGCGGTGTTGGGTGTGAAAAGAGGGCGTCGCGCGTGAGCCTAGGGCGACGAAACTCGCCAAAACACCACCCTACGGTCACACCGAAAGCCGTCAGTTCACACCCAAGGCCGTCAGTTCACACCCAAGGCCGTCGGTTCACCGCCAACGCCGTCAGTTCACGCCCAAAGCCGTCGGGCGCAGGCTCGATGCCCCTCTGGACGCGTTGATTTAAGCTGGCACGTCGTGAGCTCAGCCGACCCAGACATTCCCGAGCAGCTGCGGATCCGTCGGGACAAGCGCGCCCAACTGTTGGCGCAGGGCCGTGAGCCGTACCCGGTAGAGGTGGAACGCACCCACACGCTGGCCGAGATCCGCGCCGCCTACCCCGATCTGCCGACCGACACGACCACCGACGACGTAGTCGGCGTCGCGGGCCGGGTCATGTTCGCCCGCAACTCCGGGAAATTGTGTTTTGCGACACTCCAGGACGGCGAGGGCACCCAGTTGCAGGTGATGATCAGCCTGGACAAGGTCGGTCAAAAGGCCCTCGACGATTGGAAGGCCGACATCGATCTGGGGGATATCGTCTACGTCCACGGCAATGTGATCAGCTCGCGGCGCGGCGAATTGTCCGTTCTGGCCGACTCGTGGGAGATGGCGTCCAAGTCGCTGCGGCCGCTGCCCGTCGCGCATAAGGAGATGAGCGAAGAATCACGGGTCCGGCAGCGGTATGTGGACCTGATCGTTCGCCCGCAAGCGCGCACGGTGGCCCGGCAACGGATCACGGTTGTCCGCGCCCTAAGAAATGCGCTGGAACGGCGCGGATTTCTCGAAGTCGAGACGCCTATGTTGCAGACGCTGGCCGGCGGCGCGGCGGCTCGCCCGTTCATCACGCATTCCAATGCCCTGGACATCGATCTCTACCTGAGGATCGCGCCGGAACTGTTCCTCAAGCGCTGCGTCGTCGGCGGTTTCGACAAGGTCTTCGAACTTAATCGCGTGTTCCGAAACGAAGGCGCCGATTCCACGCATTCACCGGAATTTTCCATGCTCGAGACCTACCAGAGCTATGGAACGTATGAGGATTCGGCAGTCGTCACCCGTGAGCTTATTCAAGAGGTCGCTGACGAAGCGATCGGGACCAGACAACTTCCACTGCCCGATGGGAGTGTCTACGACATAGACGGAGAATGGGCGTCGATACAAATGTATCCGTCCCTGTCATCGGCGCTCGGTGAAGAGATCACACCGCAGACGACGGTCGATCGGCTATCAGCCATAGCGGACCAGCTCGGTGTCGAGATCCCGCAGAACCGGGGCTACGGACACGGCAAACTCGTCGAGGAACTATGGGAGCATTCGGTTGGCAAGAACCTCACAGCACCCACTTTTGTGAAGGACTTTCCTGTTGAGACAACGCCATTGACTCGCCAACATCGCAGTATCGCGGGGGTAACCGAGAAGTGGGATCTGTACTTGCGCGGTGTCGAACTCGCTACGGGCTACTCCGAATTGACCGATCCGGTTGTGCAGCGCGAGAGATTCCTCGAACAAGCTCGCGCCGCGGCCGCCGGTGACGATGAGGCGATGGCACTGGACGAAGATTTTCTCGCTGCGTTGGAGTATGCGATGCCGCCGTGTACCGGAACCGGAATGGGCATCGATAGGTTGTTGATGTCTTTGACCGGACTGTCAATTCGAGACACAGTTTTGTTCCCCATTGTGCGGCCACACTCCAACTGAACTATGCCTCTTGTGTTCGGATTGAGTATTCTGCAGTCGTATGGCAGATTGGTGGCGGGGAGTCTATCCGAACTGCACAGGAAGAAACGCGAGGGTAAGCCGATGGCGAAAAAAGTGACCGTCACCTTGGTCGATGATTTCGATGGTGCGGGCGCCGCCGATGAAACGGTCGAATTCGGGCTTGACGGGGTGACGTATGAGATTGATCTTTCTTCCAAGAATGCTGCGAAACTGCGCAACGACCTGAAGCAATGGGTAGCTGCCGGCCGACGTGTGGGCGGACGGCGACGTGGACGTTCGGGCTCGAGCAGGGGCCGTGGCGCGATCGACCGCGAGCAGAGCGCGGCGATCCGCGAATGGGCCCGTCGCAATGGCCACAACGTGTCGACCCGCGGCCGTATCCCGGCCGACGTCATCGACGCGTTCCACGCGGCCACCTGACAAACTGCGGACCGGTGCCCGGGCCCCACGGCCCGGGCTTCTGTCTTTTTGCCGCTTTCGCTGGCGGCGAACGGTTCGACGGGGACTCGGGAAACGATTCGAAGGGTTTCCTCGTTGCTGTAGGTACGGCTCGGATCTGCGGAGTTCTGCAGGAGTGCTGGGGAACCGTCAAGGTTAGGAACCCTGGCAGGCCGACCATTACAGTGGACGGCAGGTACGCGATTCCGGCCCCACGGACTAAAGGGGCCACAAAGGGGCCGTAATAGAGGTTGTACCGATGGTGAGGGAGAGCAGGTAACCACCGATGTTCGAACGATTTACCGACCGTGCCCGCAGGGTGGTCGTCCTGGCCCAAGAAGAGGCCCGGATGCTCAACCACAACTACATCGGGACCGAGCACATCTTGTTGGGTCTGATCCACGAAGGTGAGGGCGTCGCCGCCAAGTCGCTGGAGTCGCTTGGCATCTCGCTGGAAGGCGTTCGCAGTCAGGTCGAGGAGATCATCGGCCAAGGCCAGCAGGCACCGTCAGGGCACATTCCCTTCACCCCGCGCGCCAAGAAGGTTCTCGAGCTGAGTCTGCGGGAGGCCCTGCAGCTCGGCCACAACTACATCGGTACCGAGCACATTTTGCTGGGGCTTATTCGCGAGGGCGAGGGTGTGGCCGCCCAGGTGTTGGTGAAGCTGGGTGCCGAGCTGACCCGGGTGCGCCAGCAGGTGATTCAGCTGCTGAGCGGCTACCAGGGCAAGGAAGCCGCCGAGGCCGGCACCGGTGGTCGGGGCGGCGAATCCGGCAGCCCGTCCACGTCGCTGGTCCTCGACCAGTTCGGCCGCAACCTGACGGCCGCCGCGATGGAGGGCAAGCTGGACCCGGTTATCGGCCGCGAGAAGGAAATCGAGCGGGTGATGCAGGTTCTGTCCCGGCGCACCAAGAACAACCCGGTGCTGATCGGTGAGCCCGGCGTCGGCAAGACAGCCGTCGTCGAAGGACTCGCGCAGGCGATCGTGCACGGCGAGGTCCCCGAGACGCTGAAGGACAAGCAGCTCTACACCCTGGACCTGGGATCGCTGGTGGCAGGCTCGCGTTACCGCGGTGACTTCGAGGAACGCCTGAAGAAGGTGCTCAAGGAGATCAACACCCGCGGCGACATCATCCTGTTCATCGACGAGCTGCACACCCTGGTGGGGGCCGGTGCCGCCGAGGGCGCGATCGATGCGGCCAGCATCCTCAAGCCCAAGCTGGCCCGTGGCGAATTGCAGACGATCGGTGCCACCACGCTCGACGAGTACCGCAAGTACATCGAGAAGGACGCCGCGCTGGAGCGCCGCTTCCAGCCGGTGCAGGTGGGCGAGCCCACGGTGGAGCACACCATCGAGATCCTCAAGGGTCTGCGGGACCGCTACGAGGCGCACCACCGGGTTTCCATCTCCGACGCCGCGATAGTGGCGGCTGCCACCCTGGCGGACCGCTACATCAACGACCGGTTCCTGCCGGACAAGGCGATCGACCTGATCGACGAGGCGGGCGCCCGGATGCGGATCCGCCGGATGACGGCGCCGCCAGACCTGCGCGAGTTCGACGAGAAGATCGCCGAGGCGCGCCGCGAGAAGGAGTCTGCGATTGACGCGCAGGACTTCGAGAAGGCGGCCAGCCTGCGTGACCGGGAGAAGCAGCTGGTCGCGCAGCGCGCGGAACGCGAAAAGCAGTGGCGTTCAGGCGATCTCGACGTGGTCGCCGAGGTCGACGACAATGAGATCGCCGAGGTGCTGGGCAACTGGACCGGGATCCCGGTGTTCAAGCTCACCGAGGCCGAGACCACCCGGCTGCTGCGGATGGAGGAGGAGCTGCACAAGCGGATCATCGGGCAGGAGGACGCGGTCAAGGCGGTCTCCAAGGCGATCCGCCGTACCCGCGCCGGTTTGAAAGACCCCAAGCGGCCGTCGGGTTCGTTCATCTTCGCGGGCCCGTCGGGTGTCGGTAAGACCGAGCTGTCCAAGGCGCTGGCGAACTTCCTGTTCGGCGACGACGACGCCCTCATCCAGATCGACATGGGTGAGTTCCACGACCGGTTCACGGCGTCGCGGCTGTTCGGTGCTCCGCCTGGATATGTCGGTTATGAGGAGGGCGGACAGCTCACCGAGAAGGTGCGCCGCAAGCCGTTCAGCGTGGTGCTGTTCGACGAGATCGAGAAGGCGCACCAGGAGATCTACAACAGCCTGTTGCAGGTTCTTGAGGACGGTCGGCTCACCGATGGGCAGGGCCGCACCGTGGACTTCAAGAACACGGTGCTGATCTTCACGTCCAACCTCGGCACGTCCGACATCTCCAAGCCGGTCGGCCTGGGATTCACCAAAGGCGGCGGTGAGAACGACTACGAGCGGATGAAACAGAAGGTCAACGACGAGCTCAAGAAGCACTTCCGGCCGGAGTTCCTGAACCGCATCGACGACATCATCGTCTTCCACCAGCTGACCCGCGAGGAGATCATCCGGATGGTCGACTTGATGATCGGCCGGGTCGCCACTCAGCTCAAGGGCAAGGACATGGCGCTCGAGTTGACCGACAAGGCCAAGTCGTTGCTGGCCAAGCGTGGCTTCGATCCGGTGCTGGGTGCGCGTCCGCTGCGGCGCACCATTCAGCGCGAGATCGAGGACCAGTTGTCCGAGAAGATTCTCTTCGAGGAGGTCGGGCCGGGACAGATCGTCACGGTCGACGTGGACAACTGGGACGGCGAAGGCTCCGGCGAGGACGCGGCGTTCACGTTCACCGGAACCCGCAAGCCGCCGGCCGAGCCCGATCTGGCGAAAGCCGGCGCGCACAGCAAGTAGCGCGCCTCGGCGGCACTTTGTGCAACGCCCGCGGGTCGCGCCGCAGCGAGACTGCGGTGACGGCACTGATTCTGCGGTGGAGGCGCGCCCCACTCGCACATCCGCGCCGTAGACGCAGTGTCACTGTGGTCAGGACGGTTGTCGGCCGCCGTGAGCGCCGGTCTAGACTGACGGATGTTGTAGACGGGCCGCGGAATCTGGTGAAATTCCAGAACGGTCGCGCCACTGTGCAAAGTCAGACCCGAAGCTCGTCACCAACGCCTAAGCGGGACGCGACATCCCAGAAGGAGTAACCCGTGGCCAATAGCGAGACAACTGGCACCAGGATCGCATCGGTGGATCTGTCGGCGACGAGTGCGGCGCTGTGGCTGGCAGCGACCGTCTTTCTGGCGCTGTTGACGCTGTACTTCGTCGGCATCGACCAGGGAGCGGTATCACTGTTCGGCAGTGACTCGCACGTGCACGAATTCGTGCACGACGCACGGCATCTGCTCGGATTCCCCTGCCACTGAGCTGACATAAGGCGCCCGTAGCGTGGAGAAGCGTCTGATCCTACGAGGTCTGCTGGCGGGCGCGGTCGGAGCGGTACTTGCGTTCATATTCGCCCGCTTGTGCGCCGAGCCCGCCATTGGCCGCGCCATCGCATTCGAGAACGGCAGAACCGAAGCCGAGAATGCCCAGGGTGTGCACGAGCACGGTGCCGAGTTGTTCAGCCGTAGTGTGCAATCCAACGCCGGATTGGGCTTCGGACTACTGGCTTTTGGTGTCGCCATGGGGGCACTGTTCGCGGTGGCGTTCTGCCTGATCTACGGACGTACCGGAGACTCCGCGAGAGACGTTGCGGCACGACCGTTTTCGCTGCGACTGGCCGCAGCTGCGTTCGTCACCGTCTACCTGGTGCCGTTTGTGAAGTACCCGCCGAACCCGCCTGCCGTCGGCCAGTCAGACACCGTCGGAGCACGCACCGGGTGGTACCTGGTGGCTGTGCTGGGCTCGGTCGTGCTCGCGGTCGTTGCGGTGTCGTTGGCCCGGCGGCTCGCCGCCCTATTCGGCGGTCTGTGGAATGCCGGCCTGCTCGCGGCGGGCTCTTACGTGGCATTGATCACGGTAATCCTGGTGTTGTTGCCGACATTGCACGAGACTCCGGAACCGCTGCGCAACGCCTCGGGTGCGATTGTCTATCCCGGCTTTCCTGCCGACGTTCTCTACGAATTCCGGTTGGTTGCGCTGGCCACGCAGCTCGTGCTGTGGGGGTCCATCGGCCTGGTTTTCGCGACGCTTGCCGGACGGCTGCTCGACGGCCGTGCCCAGAGCGGACGGGCTTCGAGTATCGCGGCGTGACCGAGTTTAGCCGGCTGACCTTGGTATCGCACGGGATGACCGACGCGATGGCGGCCGGGCGCTTCCCCGCCGACGAGCCTCTCAACCACATTGGACAGAGACAGGCCGGACGTCTCGAAATCCCCAGCAACGCAAGCCAACTAGCGGGACCCGAACTGCGCGCCCGGCAGACGGCAGAACTACTCGGGCTGCACGCCGCCACCGAGCGGCGGCTGGCAGACCTGGATTGCGGACGCTGGCGCGGGAAATCATTGGCGAGCATCCCGCCCGATGACCTTCAGACGTGGTCGACGGATCCGGCCCAAGCGCCGCACGGCGGCGAATCGATCTCCGGCCTGATCGACCGGGTCGCCGAATGGCTGGAGTCGTTGAGCCACAACGCATTACCGACGATCGCGGTCACGCATCCGGCGGTGATCCGCGCGGCGATATTAGTGGCGCTGGACGCTCCGCCAAAGTCGTTCTGGCGCATCGACATTGCACCGGGCGGTCGCAGTGTCCTGCACTACCGCGATCGGCGCTGGACCCTGCGGTGGTCCTGATCGGCTCGTAGATTCGACAGGGCCCCGTCGACCACCACCCTGAGCGGATTACGACTCGATCCGGATTTCGATCATCGCGGTGTATTCGGCCGCCCTGCGGATATCGTCGCCACGAGGCCGGCCGTCGGCGCCGCGGCGCACTCCGTAATACTTTTGCGTCCCCGGGCGTCGCGCAAAGGAACTCTGACAAGCTCGCCGCTACCGTTGCGCGATCCTCGACAGGCGTCGCGACCCCTTGCAGCTTCCGGCCCGCGATCAGCATCTCGACGGGGGCGCCGCCGCGCAAGTTGATCCACCATTTGCTGTCGGTGTAGCAGATGACCAGGTCGGCGCGGCGAATGTAGCGAACCACTGCGACGTAGCGGTTCCCGGTTTTGCGACCGGTGAAGGTCAGCAACATCGTGTTGCCGCTGACCAAACGATGCAGCGGTGAGCCCAGCAGGCGTTTGAACAGCCAGTTCACATAGCTGGGGACCGTCGGCGGCGGGGCAGTGGCGGTCATGGCAGGCATCCTCTCACTAGTTCACGTATGTGTACTAGCAGGACTCTACCACCGTTAATTCATACATGTGAAGTAAGGTGCATGGATGACTCGGCAGCGCCTCAGCCCACAGCGACGCCGCGATCAGCTGCTGGACATAGGTGCTGCGCTGTTCGCCGAGCGGCCGTACGAGGACGTGCTGATGGAGGACATCGCCGAGCGCGCGGGTGTTACTCGGCGGTTGTTGTACCGATATTTTCCGACCAAGCGTGACTTTTACGCGGCGATCTTTCAGCGCGCCAGCGATCGGTTATTGGCCAGTTCCGCGCCCGCCGACGGCCGCACCGCAGACGAGCAACTACGTACCGCCCTTGACGCCCACATCCAGTACTTCGTCGACAACCCGCGCGACGCGCTCACGGTGAACCGAGGTGCCCTCGCCGGCGATCCCGTGATTCAGGCGATCATCGCCGAAGAGTTGGCGATGGTGGCCCAGCGCATCCTCGACGCGACCGGTCTGCACGGATATGCCCGTCAGGTCGCTGCCGTCGCCGTCCACGGGTGGCTGGTCTTTGTTCGCGCCATCTGCGTGGAATGGGTTGAGTCACAGACGATCTCCCGAGACGAACTGACGCAGATGGCCTTGGACACCTTCCGCGCGGCGCTGCAGACTGCCCATGCCTGCGAATCCTCGATGCGCTAGACGGGCTATTGCGGGGCCACCATGGCGAATACCTGCTTGGCCACCTGCAACATCCAGCCGGTGACCGTCGGTCCATGATCGCGCGGCCAGTTCAGCTGAAAGCTGACCACCCACGGCTGGTGTGTCTTGTCGACGGCGTACCAGCTGAACGTCAGATCACCCGGCAGGCCACCGGCTTTGGCGCCGATGTACGGCCAGTCGTTGCGGTCCAGCTGAATACCTGCGACGGCGGCGAGGATCTTCCTGACCGGCGCAGCCTGGCCCACCGCGTCGGCCTGCAGCGTCGTATGGACGCGGCAGATGTCCTCGGCGCTGCCATACCATTCGGCGTTGTAGATCGATGCCGGGGCGTGGGCGCGGGTCGGATCAGGTTGATAGGGAGTGGCATTCGCTTGCTTCAGCAGCTCGGCTCGGACTTGCGGAGACGATGCCTGCTTCCATTGGCCGCGTAGATCCGGTTGCCCCCAGCCGACGGAGAACAGCTCATACATGGTCGGAAATGGCGTCATGCTGGCCGGGTCATGGTGGCCGGCGGTGACCAGCGCACGCTCGATGGCTCGGGTACCCAACCTGTCGATCAGCAAGTCGGTGGCCATGTTGTCGCTGTTGGCAATCATCTTCTCGGCGGCTGTACGAACCGAAACATGCTCTCCAGCAGTCAATTCCAGGCCTGAGGAACCCACGGCTTTGCTCTTGTCGGTGACGGTCAACTGGTCATCCCAGGACACTGTCCCGTTTTTGACCGCACCCGCCAGCGCGTGCAGCACGTACAACTTGAAAATCGATGCCAGGGGCAGGGAGTCACCGGTGTTGGTGCCGGCTGCCGGCTCGCATTCGCCGTTGTTGACCTTGGCGACCTGATACGAGTACCGTGCCCCGGTCTTGCTCAGTACCGCATCGACGTCGGCCCACGACTTGATCAAGGGCGGCTGCGTCTCGACGGTGAACCCGTCGACCCACCTGTCGTCGTCGGTGTGAATCCGGATGTCCTGGCGTGCGCCGTACGAGGAGATCAGGTGCAGGGTGGCCACGCTGGCCCCGATGTCAACGCCCGCAAGTGTGAACGGACGATCCCACCACAGCCCCTCCATGGCGGTCCGGACCATCTCGACCTTGTCCTTTGCGGCAAGAGTGCCGACCCCGACGGGCCCGATGGGCCAGTCCGAGTTGAGCATGTCCAAGGTCTGCTGGGCACGCAGTCCGGGAGGCGTACTGGTGTCGATCGGTCGACCCGAATTAGCCGCATTCGCCTCTGGGGCAGGTGATGGCGCACAGCCCGGCGTCAGGGTCACGACCAACGCCGCGATGGCGCACAGCGCCGCTATGCGGTGTCGAACCCGGCGCCGGCTAGCCCGACTGACCGGAGCCGGCAACGTCCAGCACAACCTCGAATTCCAGCAACGACGCGCCGGTTGCCACCGGGTTGGCGCGGTGGCCGGCGTGGGCTTCGATAGCGGGCCCGGTAGCCCACGCCTGGAATGCTTCATCGGACTCCCAGTGCGTTACCACGAAATAGCGGTTCTCGCCCTTGACCGGGCGCAACAGCTGAAAGCCGAGGAAGCCGGGAGAGTTCTCGACCGCATGTGCGCGGTGGGCGAACCGCTTCTCCAGTTCGGGGCCAGCGTCGGCGGGTACTTCGATAGCGTTGATCTTCACCACTGGCGGCATGTCGTTAGGCTACCGTGCCGCCGGTCCGGCTCAAGATCAGGTCACGCAAGATTGTGCTATGCCCAGCGACCTGTTGACCCGCCGCGGCGGCCGGGGCGATCCTCTGGTGCTGGTGCACGGCCTGATGGGCCGGGGCACCACCTGGTCGCGTCAGATCCCGTGGCTGACGCGGCTGGGCACCGTGTATACCTACGACGCGCTGTGGCACCGGGGCCGCGACGTGTTCGATCCCCACCCGATCAGCACCGAGCGCTTCGTGGCCGATCTGGGTGACGCGGTGGCCTCGCTGGGTGCGCCGGCCAGGCTGGTCGGTCATTCGATGGGTGCGCTGCACTCGTGGTGTCTGGCCGCGGAGCGCCCCGAGCTGGTCTCGGCGCTCGTCGTCGAGGACATGGCACCGGATTTCCGCGGCCGTACCACCGGCCCCTGGGAACCCTGGCTGCATGCCCTGCCGGTCGAATTCCTCTCTGAAGAACAAGTATTCGCCGAGTTCGGCGACGTCGCCGGTCAGTATTTTCTGGAAGCTTTCGACCGCACCGACACCGGCTGGCGGCTGCACGGTCACACCTCCCGGTGGATTGAGATCGCCGCCGAGTGGGGTACCCGCGACTACTGGAAACAGTGGCTGGCCGTGCGTGTGCCGGCGCTGCTGCTCGAGGCCGGCAACTCCGTCACCCCGCCCGGCCAAATGGTCGAGATGAGCAAAACCGGCTGTACGACAACGTATTTGCGTGTTCCCGAGGCCGGCCACCTGCTGCACGACGAGGCACCGCAGGTGTACCGGGAGGCGGTGGAGTCCTTTCTTTGCACGATCGTGTGACGTCTGCTCGCGCTAACCCTCACCGGCCAGCGCAAACCTGCCGTCGCCGGTCTGAGTGACCAGGCCATCGTCCAGCAGCGAATAAAGGGCCCGGTCGCGTTGCGCGGTATCGGTCAGCCAAGCCACGTCCAGTTCGGCCCGGGACACCGGAGACTCCTTGGCGCGCAACACATCCAGCAGCCGTCCGCGCACTTGACGGTCGGTTCCCGCGTAGGTCTGAACACGCCGGGCCGGGCCAGTCGGCGGCGGATAACCGGCCCGCCGCCACGCGCACTCGTCCAGCGGGCACAACCCGCACCGGGGTGCCCGCGCAGTGCACACGGTAGCGCCCAACTCCATCAAAGCCGCCGAGAATTCAGGCGCCGCATGGTCATTGGGCAGCAGCGCCGAAACGTCGGCATGGTCTCGAGCCGACGACGGCGCCGCGGCGTCGGCGCGGCCGTGTACGGCCCGGGCCACCACGCGGCGCACATTCGTGTCCACCACCGGAACCGGCTGCCGGTAGGCGAAGCACGCTACCGCCCGGGCGGTGTAGCTACCCACTCCGGGCAAGGTCAGCAAGGTGTCCACGTCGTCGGGAACCAAGTCGGCATGGTCGCGGGCGATTACGGTGGCGCACTCGTGCAGCCGCTTGGCCCGCCTCGGATAGCCGAGCTTGCCCCAGGCGCGCAGCACATCGGCCGCAGTGGCCGCTGCGGTGGCCGACGCTGTGGGCCACCGGCGCACCCACTCCGTCCAGACCGGCAGCACCCGGGCCACCGGCGTCTGCTGCAGCATGAACTCGCTGACCAGGATCTGCCATGCACTCACGGCTGGATCTCGCCAGGGCAGGTCACGACGGGATCGTCGGTACCAGTCCACAAGATTGGTGACTGGTATGTGTTCCGAGCCGGTCACCGCGGCGTCCGGCAGAATGTGGGCCATGCCCAACACCAATCCGGTAACCGCGTGGAAAGCACTCAAAGAGGGTAACGAGCGATTCGTTGCCGGCAAGCCCCAGCATCCGAGCCAGAGCGTCGACCATCGCGCCAGTCTGGCCGCGGGCCAGAAGCCGACCGCGGTGATCTTCGGCTGTGCCGACAGCCGGGTCGCCGCCGAGCTGATCTTCGACCAGGGCCTGGGCGACATGTTCGTGGTACGCACCGCCGGGCAGGCCATCGATGCGGCAGTTCTGGGATCCATCGAGTACGCGGTTGCTGTCCTCGACGTACCGCTGGTTGTGATTCTCGGCCATGACAGCTGCGGTGCCGTCAAGGCCGCCCTGAGCGCGCTTGATGACGGTGAAATACCAGTCGGTTTTGTGCGGGACCTGGTGGAGCGGGTTGTCACGACGATTCTGTTGGGCCGCCGCGACGGGCTGACCCGCCCTGACGAATTCGAGGCGCGGCATGTACGGGAGACGGCGGCACAGCTCATGGAGCGGTCGACGGTCATTGCGGAGCGGGTGGGGGCCGGCACCCTGGCAATAGCGGGCGTCACCTACCGCCTTGCCGAGGGCCGCGCGGTGCTGGTCCACCATCTGGGTGATATCGGAGACGAGCCCCAGAGCTGAATGCGCCGAGCTCATCGGCCGGGTCACCGGAGATCCTGACGCAGCACTGGCTTACGGCCGCACCCGGCCGGCCCCTAACACGTCTTGCGCTTTTCAGAGCCCAGCTAACCGCGCGACACGCCGAGGCGGGTCGAACGAGTATGCGTGACCTGGGCCTACGGTGTGAATGTGCTGGATCTGGAACCGCGTGGCCCGCTACCCACTGAGATTTACTGGCGGCGCAGAGGTCTGGCGTTGGGCATTGTGGTGGTCGTGGTCGGGATCGCGGTTGCGACGATCATTGCCTTCGTAAGCAGCAGCGCCGGGGCCAAACCCTCCAACGCCGAGAAACCGGGTTCGGCGCAAAGCCATCCCGGCTCGCCCGCGCCGCATGCGCCGCCCTCCGTCGCGCCGCAAGGCAGCCCGCCGATGGCACCGCCACAGGGACAGCAGCCCCCGCAGGGACAAAACCCCGAGTCCCCGACACCGACGGCCGCGGTACAGCCGCCGCCCGTGCTCAAAGAGGGTGACGACTGCCCGGATTCCACCCTGGCGGTCAAAGGTTTGACCAACGCGCCCCAGTACTTCATCGGTGACCAGCCGAAATTCACCATGGTTGTCACCAACATCGGCCTGGTGGCCTGCAAACGCGACGTCGGCGCGGCGGTGCTTGCCGCCTACGTGTACTCCCTGGACAACAAGCGGCTGTGGTCCAACCTGGACTGCGCGCCGTCCAACGAGACGCTGGTCAAGACCTTTACGCCCGGCGAGCAGGTGACGACCGCGGTGACCTGGACCGGAATGGGCTCGGCACAGCACTGCCCGTTGCCGCGGCCGGCCATCGGGGCGGGAACCTACAACCTGGTGGTGCAGCTGGGCAACCTGCGGTCGCAGCCTGTTCCGTTCATCCTGAACCAGCCGCCGGCGCCTCCCGGGCCCGCGCCGGCCGGGCAACCGGTTCCGCCGCAACCGGAAGGGCCGCCGGCGCCCGGTCCCGCCCCTGCGGGATAGCTTCGACGTCAATCCAGCGGATCGGCAATCGTCGACTCTGCCAGCTGCGACAGGCCCTCGCGCACATGGCGTGCCCACATCGCGCCGATGCCCTCCACCGATTGCAGGTCGCTGGCGCTGGCCGCGAGCAGACCTTGCAGCGTTCCGAAGGCCCGGACCAGCAGGTCCACGTGGGCGAACTGCAGCCGGGGAATCCCGGCCATCGCGCGGTAGCCCCGCGGGCTCAGCGCCGAGTCCTGGGCCTCGGCCGTGGTCGGATACCCGAAAACCTTTGCCAGCGCGGTCAGTTCGAGTAGTTCGGTGTCGGACAAGCTGTCCAGCTCCGCCAGGGTGGCGGCGATCTGCGGACCCGACGGTGGCTCGGGATTGGCGTGGTAGTCGCGGACGACCAATTCACGGGCGGTGTCGTTGCCGCCCAGCAGCTCCTCCAGCTGCAGTCGCAATTGGCGGCCGTCGGTGCCGAGCTCGACGGTTTCGTAGTCGATGACCAGACCGATGCGACGCACCAGCTCGAGGCGCTGGACCACGGTCATCACGTCGCGCAGCGTGACGAAATCCTCGATCTCGGCCCTGGACAGTTGCCTGCTGACCTCGTCGAGCCGGGTTTTGTACCGCTCCAGGGTTGCGATGGCCTGGTTCGCCCGCGACAGGATCGTCGCGGAGTCCGTCAGCACGTGGCGCTCCCCGCCCACGTAGACGGTCACGATGTTCATCGAGTGGCTGACTGAGATCACCGGGTAGCCGGTCTGGATCGCGGCCCGTTCCGCCGAGCGGTGGCGGGTTCCCGACTCGTCGGTGGGTATCGAGGGATCCGGAACCAGCTGCACGTTGGCCCTTACGATGCGGCTGCAATCGGTGGAGAGCACGACGGCGCCGTCCATCTTCGCCAGTTCGCGCAGCCGCGTCGGCGCATATCGGACGTCCAGCGAGAAACCGCCGTCGCAGATGGCCTCGACGTTCTCGTCATGCCCGAGCACGATCAACGCCCCGGTGCGCCCGCGCAGAATGCGCTCCAGGCCATCCCGGAGCCCGGTGCCAGGTGCCAGGCGGGCGACAACCTCACGCAGCGTTGGTCGCGTCACAGCGTGCATTCTGCTATGTCCCGGCCGATTAGGGGGACCCTATTGGGACTTGTCCAGCCGATACGACTTGGCCGGGGCAGCGCAGCGGTGGTCGGCGATGTCGACCATGTGCTTGAGAGCAGCAACGATGTTGGGCGCACACAGGGCATGCATGCCCGCCGGTAGTACCTGGTGACCCGGCGGGATCAGCGCGAGGTTGAACCCCTGTCGGCCCGCTTCGGCAAGGCGCCGTTCCATGCCGTGGACCCGGCGCAGGTCGCCGGCCAGGCCTACCTCACCAATCACGACCACCGTGGCCGGGAGTGGCAGATTCGCATACGCCGAGGCCAGCGCGATGGCCACCGCGAGGTCCGAGGACGGGTCGGTCAGCCGCATGCCGCCCACGGTGGACAAGTAGATGTCGTTGATCGCGAGACTTTTGAGCCGGGCGTGCTTTTCCAGCACCGCGGTAATCATGGCGGCCCGGGCATGGTCGATGCCGCTGACGGCACGACGGGGCGAGCCGCCGTTCGGCGTCGCCAGTAAGGCCTGGACCTCGCCGATCAGTGGTCGCTTCCCGTCCAGCGCCACCGTGATCGCCGTGCCGGGGACTGGGGCGGGGCGTTGATCCAGGAACAGGTTGGACGGGTCGGCGACGTCTTCGATTCCGTTGTCGTGCAACTGAAAACAGCCGACTTCGTCGGAAGCGCCGAAACGGTTCTTGATACCGCGAACCATGCGCAGCGTGCTGTTGCGGTCGCCTTCGAAATGCAGCACCACGTCGACCAGGTGCTCGAGTGACCGTGGGCCCGCGATGGCCCCTTCCTTGGTGACGTGGCCGACCAGGATGACCGCGACTCCGTTGGCCTTGGCCGCCGCGGTAAGCGCCGCCGTCACCGCCCGCACCTGTGTGACGCCGCCGGCGACGCCGTCGGACTCGGCGGTCGAGATGGTCTGCACCGAGTCCACGACGACCAGGGTGGGCCGGACCGTGGCGATATGGTCCAGCACCCTGTGCAGGTCGGCTTCCGCGGCTAGGTAAAGCTCGTCACCGACGCACCTCATCCGGTCCGCACGCAGCCGGATCTGGCCGGCGGACTCCTCACCGGAGACGTACAGCACGCGCCGGCCGGACTGCGCGTGCCGATGGGCCACCTTGAGCAGCAGCGTCGACTTACCCACCCCGGGGTCGCCGGCCAGCAGCGTCACCGAGCCGGCCACCACACCGCCGCCGAGTACCCGGTCCAACTCGTCGACGCCGGTGGGGCAGGGTTGCACCTGGTTCGCGTCAACCAAACTGATCGGAACGGCTTGGGCAGCGCCGGCCACCGAACGCCGATTGCCGCCGCCGACCGCACTGAGCACGGCCACCTCGTCGACGGTGCCCCAGGTTCCGCACTCCAGGCAGCGCCCTACCCATTTAGCGGTGACGTGACGGCATTCCGAGCAGCGGTACTGGGTACGCGTGGTCGCCACGACATGACCGTATCGGGCCGGTGTGACAGCCCGGCGGATTCACACGCGCTGCGGTTCCGGCCCGGCCGAAATCGGCACCATCACGCTGCCCTGACCGGCCACCTCGAATTTGAAGTTGAACTTGTAGGTGAGCCCGTTGCTGATCGGCTCGGCCAAGGTGACTACGGCCTTGGCCGCGTTGCTGGTCCCGATGGGCCCCGGCGCCTCCGCCCGCTGACCTTCGGGCGCACCGACGAACAGCATCCCGCTGGGCTGCAGACGAGCGTCGTTGGTGATCTCGACGCGCCCGATGTCACTGGTGATCTCCACCAGCCTGTCGGCTACGTAGGGCGATTGATTGACAGCGACGAACACCAGGTCCACCGTCCGGCCCCGCTCGATGAAGTCACCGGTCTGCGAGGCCTGGATGCGGATATCGCGTAGTTCCACTCGCTGGTCGCCGTTGGTGATGGTGAGCCTGTTTCCGTTGACGGCGGGCTCCTGGTTGGCCGTCTGCGCAATCTGGCCGGCTCCACAACCGCTGAGCACCAGCGCGATCAAGGCAACGAGGCCGACGATGAGGATGGCGGGGAGGCGGGTCTTGAAGCGGTTCACTCAATGCCTCCTGGATTGGCCGCTGATTCAGGGAAGGGCGCAACGGTCGAACATTCAACTATGCACAGTAGTAGGTGCGGTGCCGTCGACGATAGCCCACCGCACCCAACTGGAAGGGCACCTGCCAGGGCGGCTGACCGTTGCCGGTGCGTCTCCGGCGGCCCCAAGACCAGCGCAGCAGCACCCCGGGAAAGCCGCCGGCGGTGTGACGCCTTGCACGTCTTGCCTCGCCTGTCAACCCCTAATCTGCGGGTGTCGTGCCCCTGACCTGCACCGTTGTTCCGCGGGTGTTGGACGGCCGTGTTAGCATGGAGTAACGAAAGGGGCTCGAATCAGATGATTTTCAAGGTCGGAGACACCGTTGTATACCCACACCACGGTGCTGCGTTAGTCGAGGCGATCGAAACCCGAACCATCAAAGGGGAGCAAAAAGAGTATCTCGTCTTGAAAGTTGCGCAGGGAGACCTGACGGTTCGAGTGCCCGCGGAGAACGCCGAGTACGTCGGCGTCCGCGATGTGGTCGGCCAGGAAGGCCTGGACAAGGTTTTTCAGGTCCTGCGCGCGCCGCACACCGAAGAGCCGACGAACTGGTCCCGCCGCTACAAGGCCAACCTGGAAAAGCTCGCCTCCGGCGACGTCAACAAGGTGGCCGAAGTGGTGCGCGACCTGTGGCGTCGTGACCAGGAACGCGGTTTGTCCGCCGGCGAGAAGCGCATGCTGGCCAAGGCTCGGCAGATTCTGGTAGGTGAGTTGGCGCTCGCTGAGAGCACCGACGACGCCAAAGCCGAGACCATCCTGGACGAGGTTCTGGCCGCCGCGTCCTGAAGACGTCTCTAGTTGCAAGTCGTCGCAATAGTTCCGGCCGCAGGGTCGGGTGAGCGGCTGGCTGCCGGCATTCCCAAAGCGTTCTATCAACTCGACGGGCGCACCCTGCTCGAACGGGCCGTCAACGGCCTGCTGGATTCCGGTGTCGTCGACAACGTGGTGATAGCCGTACCCGCCGGCCGCGCCGACGAGGCCAAGCGAGTCCTCGGCGGCAACGCCATAGTGGTGACCGGTGGCGCCAACCGCACCGAGTCGGTGGCGCAGGCGCTGCAGGCTGTCCCGGGAGATGCGGAGTTCGTGCTGGTGCACGACGCCGCGCGGGCGTTGACCCCCCCGGAGCTGATCGTGCGGGTCGTGGACGCGTTGCGAGCCGGCAACAGTGCCGTGGTGCCCGCGCTGCGGGTCTCTGACACCATCAAGGCCGTGGATGCCAACGGGGCGGTGCTCGGCACCCCTGAGCGGGCCGGACTGCGCGCGGTGCAAACCCCGCAGGGGTTCGCCAGAGACCTTCTCGAGCGGGCTTATCGGCACGTGAATAGCGCCGAATTCACCGATGACGCGTCCCTGGTCGAGCACGTCGGCGGCCAGGTGCAGGTGGTTGAGGGCGACCCGTTGGCCTTCAAGATCACCACCCCGCTCGATCTACTGCTGGCCCAAGCGATCGTGCGGCAGTGAACGACTTGCCACGCGTCGGTTTGGGCACCGACGTGCATCCGATTGAGACTGGACGGCCCTGCTGGCTGGTGGGGCTGTTGTTTCCCGACGCCGACGGCTGCGCCGGACATTCCGACGGCGACGTGGGGGTGCACGCGCTGTGCGACGCGCTGCTCTCCGCCGCAGGGCTGGGCGACATCGGCGCCGTGTTCGGGGTGGACGATCCGCGTTGGAAGGGCGTCACCGGGGCCGACATGCTGCGTCATGTCGTCGAGCTGCTGTCGCAGCAGGGCTACCGGGTCGGCAACGCTGCCGTGCAGGTGATCGGCAACCGGCCCAAGATCGGCCCGCGTCGCGCCGAGGCGCAGTCTGTGCTGTCGGGTCTGGTGGGAGCGCCGGTTGCGGTGTCTGCCACCACCACCGACGGACTGGGCCTCACCGGCCGCGGTGAGGGCGTCGCCGCCATCGCGACGGCGCTGGTGGTGCGGGTCGCCTGACACCTGCTGTGCGGCCCAAGCGGTCGCGGGTCGCGGCAATTGGCCAGGTAAGCTGGCACGTCGTGACCTTGCGGCTACGCGACACGGCGTCTGGGACGGTGAGAGATTTCGTCCCGCTGCGCGACGGGCACGTCTCCATTTACCAGTGCGGCGCCACCCCGGACGCGTTACCGCACATCGGGCACCTGCGCAGCGGGGTGGCCTTTGACATCCTGCGCCGCTGGTTGCTGGCCCGCGGCTACAGCGTGGCCTTCATCCGCAACGTGACCGACATCGAAGACAAGATCCTGACCAAGGCCGCAGCGGCGGGCCGGCCCTGGTGGGAGTGGGCCGCCACCCACGAGCGGGCATTCACCGCGGCGTACGACGCCCTGGATGTCCTGCCGCCGTCGGCCGAGCCACGCGCCACCGGCCACATCACCCAGATGATCGAATTAATGCAACGCCTGATCGAAACTGGCCACGCCTATACCGGCTGCGGCGACGTCTACTTCGACGTGCTCAGCTACCCGGAATACGGGCAGCTGTCCGGGCACCGCATCGACGACGTCCACCAGGGCGAGGGGGTGGCCACCGGCAAGCGCGACCAGCGCGATTTCACCCTGTGGAAAGCCGAGAAGCCGGGTGAGCCGTCGTGGCCGTCGCCGTGGGGCCGCGGACGTCCGGGCTGGCACATCGAATGCTCGGCGATGGCCCGCACCTACCTTGGGCCGGAATTCGATATCCATTGCGGCGGAATGGATTTGATATTCCCGCACCACGAGAACGAGATCGCGCAGAGCCGTGCCGCCGGCGACGGATTCGCCCGCATCTGGCTGCACAACGGCTGGGTGACGATGGGCGGGGAGAAGATGAGCAAGTCGCTGGGCAACGTGGTTTCCATACCGGCGATGTTGCAGCGGGTGCGCCCGGCCGAACTGCGCTACTACCTGGGCAGCGCGCACTACCGCTCGATGCTGGAGTACTCGGAGGCTGCCCTGCGGGACGCGGTCAACGCCTACGTCGGTGTCGAGGACTTTCTGCACCGGGTGCGCAACCGCGCCGGGGCGGTCGTGCCCGGCGAATGGACCCCGCGGTTCGCCGAGGCGCTCGACGACGATTTGTCGGTGCCGACCGCGCTGGCCGAGGTCCATCAGATGCGCGCGGAGGGCAACCGTGCCCTCGATGCCGGCGACCACGAGGGAGCCTTGAAGAGTGCCAGCGCAATTCGGGCGATGATGGGCATTTTGGGCTGCGACCCGCTCGACGAACGCTGGGAATCGCGTGACGAGACATCGGCCGCGCTGGCTGCCGTCGACGTGCTGGTGCAAAACGAGTTGGAAAACCGGCAAAGGGCGCGCGAGCAGCGCGACTGGGCGCAGGCCGACGAGATCCGTGATCGGCTCAACCAGGCCGGAATCGAAGTCACCGACACCGCCGACGGGCCGCAATGGTCGCTGCGGTCGGACGACAAGTAGATGGCCGGTAACTCGCGCCGGCGGGGGGCGGTGCGCAAAGCGGGCACCAAGAAGGGCCCCACCGTCGGGTCGGGCGGACAGCGTCGACGCGCCTTGGAGGGCCGCGGCCCCACGCCGCCCGCGCACTTGCGGCCCAACCATCCCGCCGCCAAGCGGACTGCCGCGCAGGCGCGGCGGCCGGCCCGGGGTCGTGTCGACGAAACCGAGACCGTGCTTGGCCGCAACCCGGTGCTGGAATGCCTGCGTGCCGGTGTTCCGGCGAACGCGCTGTATGTCGCGCTCGGTACCGAGGCTGACGAGCGACTCACCGAATCTGTTTCCCGGGCCGCAGATTCGGGAATTGCGATCCTCGAGGTGCCGCGCAGCGACCTGGACCGGATGACCGCAAACCACCTGCACCAGGGCATCGCGCTGCAGGTACCGCCCTATCGGTACGCCCACCCCGACGACCTGCTGGCCACTGCGCTGGACACACCGCCGGCGCTGCTGGTGGCGCTGGACAACATCTCCGATCCCCGCAACCTCGGTGCGATCGTGCGTTCGGTGGCGGCGTTCGGCGGTCATGGCGTGTTGATCCCGCAGCGTCGTTCCGCCTCGGTGACGGCGGTGGCGTGGCGCACCAGCGCCGGTGCCGCGGCCCGGATCCCGGTGGCGCGTGCCACCAATCTCACCAGGGCTCTTAAGGATTGGGCAGATCACGGTCTGCGGCTGATCGGGTTGGACGCCGATGGAGACACACCGCTCGATGACCTGGACGGCACCGACCCGGTGGTGCTGGTGGTCGGTTCGGAAGGCAAGGGGCTGTCCCGGCTGGTGCGGCAGAACTGCGACGAAGTGGTGTCCATCCCGATGGCCGGTCAGAGCGAGTCGCTGAACGCCTCGGTGGCAGCCGGGGTGGTGCTTGCTGAAATCTCCCGCCAGCGTCGGGGCTGAGTTTTTGGGTGAGCAAACGCAAAATCGCCCCAAATTGGCCAATTTTGGGCGATTTTGCGTCTGCTCGCGGGTGTTGGGTGCGTGGCTCGCGGGGGTCGCTTTAATCGGTTGGCCGGTGACCGCGCACGCCCAGTCGTCCGACTTCGACGTACAGGCGCACGCCGGCGGGCGCGGCGAGGCTACCGGGGAATCGCTGCGTGCGTTCGCCAAGTCGATCCAAATCGGAGTCAGCACGTTGGAATTCGACATCAACATCACGAAGGATCAGCAACCCGTGGTGTGGCACGATCCGGCGATCGATTCCCGGCAGTGCTCCGACACGGGGCCGGCATTTTACGGCGATCCGGCATACCCTTACGCCGGCAAACTCATCCATGAGCTTACCCTGGCGCAGCTCCGGACCCTGGACTGCGGAAAACCCAGCGGCGAATTCCCGCAAGCAGAAGTAGTGTGGCACAACAAGATAGCGACTTTGCCCGAAGTCTTCGAGGCCACCGGTGATGCTGACGTCCGCTACAACATCGAGACCAAGGTGGCCGCCGACCGTCCGGAGGTCTCGGCTGACCCGCAGGAATTCGTCGATGCGTTACTGGCCGCCGTCAGGACTGCGGGAAAGGTAGACCGGGTTGAAATTCAGAGTTTCGACTGGCGGACGCTGCCGATGGTTCATCAGGCCGCGCCGTCGATTCCGTTGGTGGCCTTGTGGAATGAGGAAACCTGGGTACCGGGTTCGCCGTGGCTGGCCGGTATTGATTCGGCAGTGGTCGGTGATCCGATCATCGGCGCGATGATGGTGGGCGCAAGCATGCTATCGCCCAGGTACACGCTGGTCGACAAGGCGTTCGTCGACAGGGCACACGGGTTGGGGCTCAAGGTGATCCCCTGGACGGTGAACAGCGCCGATGGCATGCGCAAGCTGATCGCTGACGGCGTCGACGGCCTCATCACCGACTATCCAGCGCTGCTGCGCGGCTTGCTTTAGCCTGCTCGCGATTACAAGCCAAGCACTCGCGCGCCGGCCCACAGCGCCAACACCGCCGCCACCAAAGCCGTAGGCACGGTGCACAGCCCCAGCAAGGTGTACTCGCCGAAGCCAGCCTCGACGCTGTGCTGTCGCAGCACTCGTCGCCATAGCAGGTTGGACAGCGAGCCGACGTACGTCAGGTTCGGCCCGATGTTCACTCCGATCAGCACCGCCAGCACCGCCGCCGGCCCGCTGGCCGCGACCAGCGGCATCATGGCCAGCGTCGCGGGCAAGTTATTGACGACATTGGCCAAAACAGCGGCCAGCGCGGCGATTCCGAGTAGCACGGGCAACCCGGAGCCCGACGGCAGCACCGCCGACATGTGCGTCGTCATCCCGTTGAGCATGACGGCCTGCACCACGACGCCCAACGCCAGCACGAACACCAGAAACGAAACGTTTACCGAGCGCGCGATCTCCACCACCGAGGTGCGCCGGTGGTAGAGGCTACGCAGCGCCAACACCGATGCGCCGGCCAACGCGGCCCAGGCCGGCGCCAGCCCGACCGATTCGGCAAAAGCAAAAGCGACAAGCGTCAAACCGACTACCACCACCACGAACACCGGCGGCCGAGGCGGAGCCCCGAGTTGCTCAGGGTCCGGCGCAATGCGCAGATCCCGTCTGAAAAACCATCGGAAGACCACGTATATCGTGCCCACCGCTGCCAGCCACGGCAGTGTCATCACCAGCGTGAACTTGGTGAACGAGATGTCGGCGACGCGGAAGGCCAGCAGGTTGGTCAGGTTGGATACCGGAAGCAGCAGCGACGCCCCGTTGGCCAGGTGTGCGGTGGCATAGGCATAGGGCCGCACCGGAGTTCGCAACCGCCGGACCGTGGCCAGCACCACCGGGGTCAGCAACACCACGGTGGCGTCCAGGCTGAGCGCGGCGGTGATGGTTGCGGCGATGACGAACACCTCGCGCAACAGGCCCCTGGATCCCAACCGCTGGGCCATGGCCGCGCCCGCCGCCTCGAACAGGCCCTCGTCGTCGCACAGCTTGGCCAATACCAGCACAGCGCCCAGAAAGACGACGACACCGGCCAGTCCGGACACCTGCGCTGCCGCCTGGCGTGTCGAGATCGCGCCCGTCGCAATGAGAATGAATGCGGCTGGAACCGCTGCGATCGCCTCCGGCCATCCCCGTGGACGGGCAACCGCGAACGCGAGCACGACAATAAGCAGTATTAGCGCAAGGGTCAGAGTCAAGGTTCTAGACCCAGGGGTCCTCGCGCCGCCACAGGGTCGGCATGTGCAGCGCGACACCGTCGGATGCAGCCAGCTCGTCGAGGATGCGGATGGACTCGTCCAGATCGTCGGCAGCATAGGGGAAGGCGCGCAGAGGTTCTGACAGCGGCCGCATGAAATCGTCCCAGTGGACGAGAACCACCCGGTGTGCTCCTACCGCACGCACCACCTCGGTCCAGTAGTCGACCAAGTACGACCGCGGCTGCACACCCAGCTGTCCGACCCCCAGATACACCACTTCGGCGCGATAGCCGTCCAACGCGCCCTTGACAAACCCGGCGCTGCCCTGGATCAGCAGCCTGCGCCCCGTCGGCCGATGCTGGATGAGCGTCGACCATGCCTCACCACAGCGATACGCCGACGCCCGCACCGGCGGCACCACCGGCTCGCCGATCACTCCGGGAAACCGGTCCGGCGGGCAGTGATGCGACTCCACCAGCGTTACGTCGAAGGCGCCCAATTGAATTGGCTCACCGGACGCCACCACGACGATACGGTCGTCGGGCAGCCCGTATCCGCGCCCGACGTTGGCCGCCGACTCACCCCCGACGATTTTCGCGCCAGTCCGGTCGGCCACCAGCGCGGAATCCATCGCGTGGTCGATGTGCGTGTGTACGGGTATGACGGCCTCCAGCCGCGAAATCCCGGCCCGTGCAAGGCATTCGTCGACACGCTCTGAGGACGGCGACACCTTGCCGAAAGCCAGCTGCGGCAGACCCGGGCGGGAGAAGTAGCCGTCGGTCAGCACGGCTGAGGTGCCGTCGTCGAGCAGTAGGGTCGTCACACCGAGCCAGGTAACCGACAGCGGCGCAACCGATTCGGCGACGGGCACGTCGAAACGGTCCGAATACCGCCCGATATCGGGACGCCCCAGCTTCATTCGCATCAGCAGAAAGCCTTGATCTCGATGCCCGCAGCTTTCAGCCGATCGTGCACCGCAGCCGCGATCTGCACCGCACCGGGTGAATCACCGTGCACACAAACAGATTCCACGGCGACGGGGACCGCGGTGCCGTCGACCGCTGCGACCTGGCCGGTGGTCACCATGTCGAGTACTCGGTGCGCGATCAGGTCCGGGTCGTGCAGCACCGCGCCGGGTTCGCGTCGGGAAACCAGCTGGCCGTCGGCACGGTACGCACGATCTGCGAATGCCTCGGGCACCGTTCGCAGTCCGACCCGGGCCGCCTCGTCGAAGAACGCCGAACCGGTCATGCCCAGCACCGGCAGGGTGGCGTCGACCATGTGTACCGCGGCCGCGACAGCGGCGGCCTGTTCGCGATCACGAACGATCGTGTTGTACAGCGCCCCATGGGGTTTGACGTATGACACCGCCGATCCGCAGGCCTGCGCGAGGGCCTGCAAAGCGCCGATCTGATACACCACATCGGCGAGCAGGTCCTCGGGGGCGACGTCGATGAAGCGCCTGCCGAACCCGGCCAGGTCGCGATAGCTCACCTGCGCGCCGATCCGCACGCCCCGCTCGGCGGCCGACCGGCACACGCGAAGCAGGCCGGCCGGATCGCCGGCATGAAAACCGCACGCGACGTTGGCGCTGGTGACGATCCCAAGCATGGCTTCGTCATCACCGAGACGCCAGACGCCGAAACCCTCGCCCAAGTCGGCATTGAGGTCGATGCGCGTCATTGATCTAGCTTATGAGCTTGCGCACCTCGACACCCTGGCAACTAGCTGGACAACGTCGCCGACGCCGGCTGCATCGCCTACTGTTTGGCCATCTTGGCCGCGATCTGCATGGCGATGTCCCTCGCCGCCGAACCCGATTGGGTGAACGCGCACGTCGCGATGTCGATGGCGACGTTGTTGCGCACGGTCAGCGCGCGCTGACACGTCCATCCGTCGCCGCCCTCCTGGACCTCCGACGTGCTTAGGGTGCCGTCCCGATTGGTGACCTCGGCCACCGCCCACACGGTGTCGGGCTGACCCGGGGTCGGGTCGGAGAACCGGCGTTGAGAGCAGGCGGGCCAGCTTTGTATGGAGGACTTGAAGAAGGATGCGGCGTCGCGGCCGGACGGGAAAGCGACGACGGCCTGAATGGCGTAGTGGTCGCGCCTTTTGGAGCCGTCCACGCTGTCGTCGAGCCGCTGGCCCCGCATAGCGGTCCAGCCCGTGTTGGCATAGACCTTGGCCTGCGCGGGCCCATCCACGGCGAGGCAATTTGGGTCGGTCACGTCGGCGCTCCAATCCCACATCTTGCGGGCGTCGAACCAGATCTTCATCGAGGTCGCGCCGAGAGCGCTGTTGATCTGTCCGACGTCGAGAAGCAGTCCGGCAAGCGCGGAGATCGGTAGCGGCGGCTCGGCGTACGGGCCGGACTTGTCGGCCGGTTCGGCCTTCCCGCTGACCCGGTCGGTGCATCCGGCGACCAGCGTGCATACGCTCAGCAGCAAAAGTATCGCAATTTGCTGACGCATCATCGTTTTCCTACCGGCGCGTGAGCCGGAAAGAAAACCCGTCCAACCGGCTCGGGTGTTGCGTTGGACAAGCTTAAGTGCTGGCGTACTGGCGTCGCCGGCCGATCAGCCAACAAAACAGGTAGATCAAAAACGAAATGGTCGCGACGAACACCGAGACCGGCACGCCGGGCGCCAGGGACAGCAGGATGCCTGCGACGGCCGAAACTTCGGCGAACACCACGGCCGCCACGATCGCCGCGACCGGCGAGGTCACTACGCGGGCCGCCGCTGCCGCCGGCGTGATCAGCAACGACATCACCAGCAGTGCCCCGACGATCTGCACGGCCTGAGCGGCCACTACCCCGACCAGTGCGGCGAACACAATGCCCAGGGCGCGTACCGGCACCCCACGCGCGGCGGCCACCTCCGGGTCGACGGTGGCGAACAGCAAGGGCCGGTAGCAGACCGCGAGCACGGCGATGACGAGCAGACAAACGGCTGCCAGCATCGCCAGCCCGGAATACCCGACTCCGACGATCTGGCCGGTCAGCAAAGCAAAACTGGTCGCGGTCCGACCCGGGTAGAGATGGATGAACAGCACCGCCAATCCCAGGCCGAACGCAAGCACCACCCCGGTCACCGAATCCCGCTCGCGGGCGCGCTGACCGAGCAGACCGAACAGCGCCGCCGCGAGTGCGCTGCCGATCAGCGCACCCAGGCCCACCTGGAAGCCGACCAGCAAAGCGAACGCGGCGCCGGTCAAGGAAAGTTCGCTGGAGCCGTGCACGGCGAACGACATCTGGCGCATCACGATAAACGGGCCGATCAGCCCGGCGACCAGGCCCAGCAACGCCGCCGCGATCAGCGCCTGCTGCACGAAGTCGTGTCGGAGCAGGTGGGCGGTGATGTCGAAAGAGAACAGATGGTCGAGCATCTCGGCGAGCCGGTAGTTCATCAGACGTGCCCATCGTGGGTCGGCACCATCTGTTCCGGCGCGCCGACGACCACATACCGGCCCTTGACCTTCACCACCTCGATGTCGGCCTGGTAAAGCCGCGACAGTGTCTGGCTCGTCATCACCTGCTCGACGGTGCCGACGGTGAACCGGCCGTCGACCAGGTACAGCACGCGGTCCACGTACGGCAGGATCGGGTTGACCTCGTGGGTGACGACGATGACCGTGGTCTCGGCTTGCCGGCGGCGCCGGTCGATCAGCGCCGCTATCAACTTCGCGTTGGCCGGGTCCAGCGTCAATAGCGGCTCGTCGCAAAGCAGCAGCCTCGGGTCGCTGGCCAGCGCCTGCGCTACGCGCACCCGCTGCAGCTCGCCGCCGGACATCACCCCGACGCGGAGATCCGCCAGCCGTTCGCCGTTCACCTGACGCAGCGCCCGCCGCACGGCCTCGCGCCGGCCGGCCCGATCGGCGGGGCGTAGCGACACCCAGCCCCACCGGCGACCGTCGATGCCAAGCGCGACCAGGTCACGCCCGCGCACCATGACGTCGCGGTCCATCGGCCGATGCTGCGGCACATACCCGATGTGGCCGCTGCCCGAAGTGATGCGTTTGCCTTCCACCAGCGCGACGCCGGCACTCAGCGGAAGCTGCCCCAGCAGCACCTTGAGCAATGACGTCTTGCCGGTGCCGTTGGGCCCCAACACCGCGACGAACTCTCCGCGCGACACCGAAAGGTCAAGGTGATCCCACAGCACGCGATCGCCGAACGCCAACCGGGCACCCTGGAGCGAAACGCTCTGCGCACCGCGGCCGACGACCCCGACAGCCTGGTGACTCACGCGCTCATCGGCCCGACCGCAGTGCGGCGAGCAGCTGGTTGACCGTATTGCGTTGCCACGTCAGGTAATCGGTGCCCGGCGGTAGGGTCTCGGTCACTTCGGTCACCGGGACACCTGCGCGGCGGGCAGCGTCCTTGAGGCCGTTCGTGGCGGCGCTGGACGTCTGCGGGTTGACCAGCAGCGCGGCTACCTGCCGGTGGTTGATCAGGTCCAGAACCGATGCCATGTCGGCCGGTGAGGGATCGGTTTCGTTCTCGTTCGCCGCGGTGAAGGCGGGCGGGGTGCGATTCACCAGGCCAGAAGCGGCGATCAGATAGTGCCCGACGGGTTCGGTCGCGATGATGCCGGTCGCGGGGTAGTTGGCGGCGATGGCGTGTTCGGAGATGGCGATCGCGTCGGCACCGCGGCAGAACTCTGCGGCATTGGCGCGGTAGTCGGCGGCGTTGGCCGGGTCGATGGCCGCCAGCCGGTCGGCGATCAGCGCGGCGACCGACTTGGCGACGTTCAGGTCGTAGAAGACGTGTTCGTCGGGCGGCCCGGCTCCGGAGCTGGCGGGCTCGAGAAGTGAATACGCATTGACCGATTTGATTCCAGGATGGGCGGCGAGCACCTGCTCGACCCACGGGTCGTACCCGCCGCCGTTGTAAACCACCAGGGCCGCGTCGGCGATCGCTGCGGCGTCCGACGGGCTGGCTTGGTACGAGTGCGGATCGGTCTCGGGGGCGGACAGCACGGACCTGACGGTGAGATGACTTTTGGCGACGGCCCGCGCGACGCTGCCCCACACGTCGGTGGACGCCACGACCGCGCCGGCGTGCGGGTGCGCCCCACCGCTAGTGGCACAGCCGGTCAACAACGTCGAGCCGATCAAGACGGCGATGACGGTGCAGCGCCAGCGCGCCCTGGCCGGGCGCGGCGGGTCGCCGGTGTTCACTAGCGCCATTCGTGTCTCAGGACCCGATGGTGCCGACCCGCTTCGCGCGGCGCCGCCGCGCTTGCGATCGCCACAAGAGCCGTCCGCACGCCCGATTTCCTCTCGCCGGCCCTAAGCTGACCACCAATATTAATGAAAATCGTTTCCATTAGTAAAGCGGGGTCACGCGGCGCTTACCTGCGCCCGCGAATCCGCTGTAGCGTGGCCGGACGTGAGTCCCACACCGCGCCGGCGTGCGACTCTGGCGTCCTTGGCGGCCGAGCTGAAGGTCTCGCGGACCACCATCTCGAACGCCTTCAACCGACCGGATCAGCTTTCACCCGAACTGCGGGAGCGGGTGCTCGCCACGGCGAAGCGGTTGGGTTACGCGGGACCCGATCCGGTGGCGCGATCGCTGCGTACCCGCAAAGCCGGCGCGATCGGTCTGGTGATGACCGAAGCGCTCACCTACTCCTTCAGCGACCCCGCGGCCCGGGATTTCGTTGCGGGAGTGGCGCAATCGTGCGAAGAACTGGGGCAGGGGCTGTTGCTGGTAGCGGTGGGACCCGGCCGCAGCCTGACCGACGGAACCGCCGCCGTGCTCTCCGCCGGGGTGGACGGTTTCGTGGTCTATTCGGTCTGCGACGAAGACCCCTATCTGCAGGTGGTCCTGCAACGGCGGCTGCCGGTTGTGGTCGTTGACCAGCCGATGGACCTGCCCGGAGTGTCGCGGGTGGGTATCGACGACCGGGCGACGATGCGCGAAATCGCAGACTACGTAATGGGATTGGGGCATCGCGAGATCGGCCTTCTCACCATGCGTCTGGGCCGGGACCGACGTCACGGCCTGGTGGACGCGCAACGGCTGAAGTCGCCCACGTTCGATGTGCAGCGCGAGCGGATCATCGGGGTCTGGGAGGCGATGACGGCGCACGACATCGACCCGGAATCGCTCACCGTGGTGGAGAGCTACGAGCACCTGCCTGCCTCCGGCGGCGACGCCGCGAAGGTGGCGCTGGACGCCAATCCACGCATCACCGCGCTCATGTGCACCGCAGACATACTGGCCTTATCGGCCATGGATTACTTACGGGGACATGGCATTTACGTCCCCGGCCAGCTGACCGTCACGGGTTTCGACGGCGTCCCGGAGGCGATCAGCCGCGGTCTGACCACCGTTGCGCAGCCGAGCCTGCAGAAGGGACGCCGAGCGGGTGAACTGGTGCAGAAGCCGCCGCGGTCGGGTCTGCCGGTTGTCGAACTGCTGGCCACTGAGCTGATCCGGGGACGCACCGCGGGCCCGCCCGCCTAAGCCCGTCGCGCGCATTGACGCCCGCATGGCCGCAGAATCAGCTGCGAGAACCTTCGCCGTTGCCGATCAACAGCCGCACGGCCAGGTCGAGCCGCTTACTGACGTCGGTCGCCGAGGCTCGGCGGGTGAGCCAAGCCAGCAGGTTGTTCGTCCAGACATCGGAGATCACGCGGGCGACTTGGTACTGGTGCTCGGTCGGCTCGCCGTCGGCCATCGCGCGCGCGAACATGCTGTCGATGAGTTTCTCGACATGGTCAACCTCGCTTGCCGCGGAGGCGTCGGCGAACACGTATGCGCGGGTCATCGCCTCGGTGAGCAGCGGATTGCGCTGCATCGCCCGGTTGAGCTTGTCGACCATGAACTTCAGTCGCTGAAACGGGGTGCCCCCTGCAACGGCCGAACGGTCGGTCTTGGCGTCGATCCGGGTGAATTCCCGGCCCAGCGCCGACACCAGCAAATGCACCTTCGACGGGAAGTAGCGGTACAGCGTCCCGACCGCGACATCAGCGCGGTCTGCCACCGCCCGCATCTGCACCGCCTCATAGCCGCCCTTGGACGCGATGGCCATGGTCGCGTCGAGGATGCGCTTACGCCGTTCCCGCTGCGCCTCCGAACCGAGCTCGGATTCAGCCAATACCGCCACGTTCACCACCTCTCGGGGCTGCGCGGTGTCGGCGGCGCGGCCCGGGTTTGTGTTCGTTGGCGACATCTGAGGGGTAGCTCCTTTTCCGGCGGTCCGTTCGCAAACGATACGCATTTCGTGTGTGAATTTCCCACCTCCCGGCCGCCGACACAACCACGTGTCCTGCTGCAATGGCGTTCGACTTGACGGTCGACTACTGGCACTATTAGAACACGTTCTAGTCCGACGATGCGGGTTGTGGAGCAAGCCGAGGAGGAGTCGGACAGTTGGGACCAGGGGCAGATCGCCCCGCTTGTCACGTCGAACAGCACGCGGAGGACTCACACGTGGTAGGGACCGTCACCGACGAACAGTCTGCCGCGCGCGAGTTGGTGCGCGATTGGTCCCGGAACTCGGGCCCGAGCCAGGCTGTCCGCGCCATTGAGCAAGGCGACGCCGACGCCTGGCGGCCGGTATACGCGGGCCTGGCCGACCTGGGACTGTTCGAAGTCGCCGTCCCGGAGGAGCACGGTGGGGCGGGCGGCAGCATCGAAGACCTGTGCGCGATGGTCGAGGAGGCCGCCAAGGTGCTGGCGCCCGGGCCGGTCGCAACGACGGCGCTGGCAACGCTGGTCGCGACGGATCCCGACGTGCTGAGCGCGCTCGCGTCGGGCGAACGCTTCGCCGGTCTCGCGCTCGAAGGGGAGGTGCGGTTCGACAGAGACACTTCGCGCGCGTCCGGCACTTTGCCGTGGGTGTTGGGCGCCGCGCCCGGTGGGTTCCTGGTGTTGCCGGCCGCGGGGGATTGGTTGCTGGTGGACAGCACCGCCGAAGGGGTGTCGATTGAGCCACTGCCGGCCGCCGACTTTTCCCGGCCGCTGTCCCGGGTGGTGCTGACCTCGGCGGAGGCGTCGTTGCTGGCCGAGCGGCCGGTAGCCGACCTGGCCGCGACGGTGCTGGCCGCCGCGGCGGCCGGGGTGACCCGCTATGCCCTGGACACCGCGGTCGCCTACGCCAAGGTGCGTGAGCAGTTCGGCAAGCCGATCGGTAGCTTCCAGGCCGTCAAGCATCTGTGTGCGGAAATGTTGTGCCGGGCCGAGCAGGCCGAGGTGGCCGCCGCCGATGCGGCCCGGGCCGCCGGTGATTGCGATGAAAGTCAGTTCGCCATCGCTGCGGCGCTGGCCGCGAGCATCTGCATGACCGCGGCGAAGGCCAACGTCAAAGACTGCATTCAGGTGCTCGGCGGGATCGGCTGCACCTGGGAACACGACGCGCACCTGTACCTGCGGCGGGCCCACAGCATCGGCCGCTTTCTCGGCGGCGCCGAGAGCTGGCTACGGCGCGTCGCCGCGCTGACCCAGGACGGTGTCCGGCGCCGCCTCGGTATCGATCTGTCGGATGTCGAAAGCCTGCGTCCGGAGATTGCCGCGGCCGTCGGCGAGGTTGCCGCGCTGCCCGAGGAGAAGCGGCAAGTGGCGCTGGCCGATTCAGCTCTGCAGGCGCCGCATTGGCCCCCGCCGTACGGGCGCGACGCGTCGCCGGCCGAGCAACTGCTGATCGATCAGGAGCTGGCTGCGGCCGGCGTGGAGCGTCCGGACCTGGTGATCGGCTGGTGGGCGGCGCCGACCATCCTCGAGCACGGCACGCCGGAGCAGATAGAGCGCTTCGTCCCGGCCACCTTGCGCGGTGAATTCCTTTGGTGCCAACTGTTTTCCGAGCCGGGAGCCGGTTCGGACCTGGCGTCGCTGCGCACTAAGGCCGTGCGGGCCGAGGGTGGCTGGCTGCTCACCGGACAGAAGGTGTGGACATCGGCGGCGCACAAGGCGCGATGGGGAGTCTGCCTCGCGCGCACCGACCCGGACGCACCGAAGCACAAAGGCATCACCTACTTCCTGGTGGACATGAAATCGCCCGGAATCGAAATCCGGCCGCTGCGGGAGATCACCGGCGACTCGCTGTTCAACGAGGTGTTCCTGGACAACGTGTTCGTTCCCGACGACATGGTGGTCGGCATGGTGAACGACGGCTGGCGGTTGGCCCGCACCACGCTCGCCAACGAGCGCATCGCGATGGCCACCGGCACCGCCCTGGGCAACCCGATGGAAGAGCTGCTCAAGGTGCTGGCCGAGCTGGACCTCGACGCCGCCGATCAAGACCGGCTCGGGCGGCTGATCGCCACCGCCGCCACCGGCGCACTGCTCGACCAGCGGATCGCCCAGCTGGCGCTTGGCGGTCAGGACCCGGGTGCGCAGTCCAGCGTGCGCAAGCTCATCGGCGTGCGCTACCGCCAGGCGCTGGCCGAATACGCGATGGACGTGTCCGAGGGTGGCGGCCTCGTGGAAAACCGCGCCGTACACGACTTCCTCAATACCCGCTGTCTTACGATCGCCGGCGGCACCGAGCAGATCCTGCTCACCGTCGCCGCCGAGCGGTTGCTCGAATTGCCGCGCTAGCGATCTCCACCTAGAGACATATCCATGGGCTTCGAGTGTGTACTGACGGTTTTCGGTGTGAACGTAGGGCTTTCAGCGTGAGCGTGGGGCGGGAGTCAGCGCTGGATCTGCGCCCAGGCTGCACACCCAAAGCCCACGATTCACGCCGAAAGCCAAACCCTAGGAGAAATTCGCCTGCGCGCAAGTGCTCGGCGAGGTGATGTTGACCCCCGGGTAGACGACCTGGATGTGGGTGCAGAGGAAGACGTTGATGTCGGTCTTGGGCTGGCCGGTCGACCAATCGGTCGAGTCGATGCGGCCGCTCGTCTGGTATTTGTCCGGCGGTCCGTCACCGAAGTAGACGGTGGTGATCTCGTCGCTCCCCCCCGACTTGTTGACCCGCTCGTACTGGCCGTTCGCATGGACGTCCAGGTAGGCCAGCCGGTTCGACGAGCGGACCTCTGTGGTCTGGCGCGCCCAAAGCCCGGACGGGAAGCCCGTCACACCGTCGGGGGTTTGCATGTCGGCTCCGACGGTGAAGTCGCAGCTGCCGTTCGCTTTGATGCAATTGATGAAGGCGTGCGTCTCCAGCTGGTTCGGGCCGTCCAGCGGAAACAGGGTGGTGGCGGTGTTACTCGCCGCATGAGCTGTTCCGGCAGGTGCGAACGGGAACATAAGTCCGACGACAGCAAACCCCATCACCAGCCGCTTCATCATGCTTGCCTTCCCCTGCAATCCCACTGCCGACCTCAAGGAGAACTTAACGCTTGCGGCTATTCGTCGTAGGTCACTTCCACCGAATCGGTTTCCGGGTGCGACTGACAGGCCAATATCAGCCCGTCGTCGAGGTCCTGCTGTTCCAGCACGTCGTTGACTTCCATGCTCACGTTGCCGCCGCGCAGCGTGCACGCGCAGGCACCGCAGTGGCCCTCTCGGCATGAGAACGGCGCGTCGAGGCCGGCGGCCAGCAACACGTCGAGCAGCTTGGCGTGGCGCGGCCATGACACGGTGCGGGTCTCACCGTCCAACTCCACGACCGCGGTGGCAGGGGGTTCGTCGCCGGCGTCTTCGATCTTCACCGCGGCGAACGGATCCGAATCCAGCGACTTGAACACCTCGATGTGCACTAGCTGGGCAGGAACGTCGAGCGCGGTCAACGCTTCCCTGGACGCCTGCATGAACGGGCCGGGCCCGCAAATGTATGCCGGCCGCCCGATATAGGGGGCGGCCAGCTTCGCCAGCGCGGTCGCGCTCGGCAGACCCTGCAGCGACTCCAGCCAGTGCACCACGGTGAGCCGGTCGGGATACTTGGCAGCCAGCTCACGCAGGGCGTCGCGGAAGATCACCGAGCGGTCGTCGCGGTTGGCGTAGAGCAGCGTTACGTGACCACTGCCCTCGGAAAGCGCCGATTTGCAGATCGCCATGATCGGAGTGATCCCGCTACCCGCCGCGAGCAGTAGGAAGTCGTCGTCCAGCGTTTTGGGCACGAAGTTGCCCGACGGCGCCAGGACGTGGATCCGCATGCCCTTGTGGGCGTTGTCGCACAGCCAGTTGGACGCGTATCCATCGGCGGTTCGTTTGACCGTGACGGTCAGCGCGTCGTCGGTGTAGGGCGAGCTGCACAGTGAGTAGCAGCGGGCCACCGAGCCGGTGCGGTCGCTGGGAACTCGCAGCGTCAGGAACTGGCCGGGCGCGTAGCGCAGCCGCTCCGCCGGGATATCCGGGTCGTTCGGGCCGTCCGGCACCGCGAACACCAGTGACCGCGCCTCGTCGGTCTCGGCGACGACGTCGGCGATCTGCAGTTCAAGGACGTGGTCGCCGAGTGGCTCGTCGGGAATCGCGTCGGTCACCGCCCGTCCTTTCTCCGTCACGGCCCGCTGCGATCGGCTGCGCCGATCCTGCGATCGCCACGGGTCACAACTAGAACATGTTACAGAAAACCCGATTGGTATCGCTACCAGCCGCAGGAATACCCTGCTCGACACAAATCGGAACGTGTTCTAGTCTTTCGGGTAATCCACTCGGTAGGTCTGGCCCAGGAGGCAAACGTAAGTGACGTCCATTCAACAGCGTGACGCGCAGTCGGTGTTGGCCGCCATCGATGATCTGCTTCCCAAGATTCGGGAGCGCGCCCAGGCAACGGAGGACCTGCGCCGGCTGCCCGAAGAGACGGTCCAGGAGCTCGACGAGGTCGGCTTCTTCACCCTGCTGCAGCCCGAGCAATGGGGTGGCCTGCAGTGCGATCCGACGCTGTTCTACGAGGCGACGCGACGTATTGCGAGCGCGTGCGGCTCGACCGGCTGGGTGAGCTCGATCGTCGGCGTGCACAACTGGCATCTGGCGCTGTTCGACCAGCAGGCCCAGGAGGAGGTGTGGGGCGAGGACCCCAAGACCCGCATCTCGTCCTCGTACGCCCCGATGGGTGCCGGCGTCGTGGTCGACGGCGGATACCTGGTCAACGGATCGTGGAACTGGTCGTCTGGTTGCGACCACGCCTCCTGGACGTTCGTGGGCGGCCCGGTGATCAAGGACGGCCGCCCGGTGGATTTCGGCAGCTTCCTGATTCCGCGCACCGAATACCGCATCGACGACGTGTGGCATGTCGTCGGTTTGCGCGGAACCGGCAGCAACACGCTGGTGGTCAAGGATGTCTTCGTGCCGCGGCACCGGTTCCTGTCCTACAAGGCGATGAACGACGGCACCGCCGGAGGATACCGGACCAACACCGCCCCGGTATACAAGATGCCTTGGGGCACGATGCATCCCACGACCATCTCGGCCCCGATCGTAGGTATGGCCTACGGCGCATACGACGCGCACGTCGAGCACCAGGGCAAGCGGGTGCGCGCGGCATTCGCCGGTGAGAAGGCGAAGGACGACCCGTTCGCGAAGGTGCGAATCGCCGAGGCGGCCAGCGACATCGACGCCGCATGGCGACAGCTGATCGGAAACGTCGGTGACGAGTATGCGCTGTTGGCGGCCGGCAAGGAGATTCCGTTCGATCTGCGGGCCCGCGCTCGTCGTGACCAGGTGCGGGCGACCGGGCGAGCGATCGCTTCGATCGACCGGTTGTTCGAGGCGTCGGGCGCCACGGCGCTGGCCAATGACCAACCGGTGCAACGCTTCTGGCGCGACGCGCACGCCGGCCGGGTGCACGCGGCCAACGACCCCGAACGGGCATACGTGATCTTCGGAAACCACGAGTTCGGGTTGCCGCCCGGCGACACCATGGTGTAGCCCGCCGGCGACGATGCAGAACGAAGTGATGAGGAGGAGCGGCGCATAGTGACTGTCGGCACCGAGGAATTGACGTTCGAATCCACCTCGCGCTTCGCCGAAGTGGAGGTTGACGGACCGCTGAAGCTGCACTACCACGAAGCGGGTGTCGGCAATGACCAGACGGTCGTCCTGCTGCACGGCGGTGGCCCCGGCGCGTCGAGCTGGACGAACTTTTCCCGCAACATCGCGGTGCTAGCTCGTCATTTCCACGTGCTGGCCGTCGACCAGCCGGGCTACGGTCACTCCGACAAGCGGGCCGAGCACGGCCAGTTCAACCGGTACGCAGCGCGGGCGCTCAAGGGGCTCTTCGACCAGCTGCAGCTGGGTCGCGTTCCGCTGGTTGGCAATTCGCTGGGCGGTGGCACCGCGGTCCGCTTCGCGCTGGACTATCCGGACCGGGCCGGGCGGCTGGTGCTGATGGGCCCGGGCGGGTTGAGCGTCAACCTGTTCGCGCCCGACCCGACCGAGGGCGTGAAGCGGCTCGGCAAGTTCTCCGTGGAGCCCACCCGCGAGAATTTGGAGGCGTTCCTGCGAGTGATGGTCTACGACCAGAAGCTGATCACCCCCGAGCTGGTGGATCAGCGTTTCGAGTTGGCCAGCACGCCGGAATCACTGACCGCCACCCGGGCGATGGGAATGTCGTTCGGCGGGGCCGATTTCGAGCTCGGCATGATGTGGCGCGAGGTGTACAAGCTGCGCCAGCCGGTGCTGCTGATCTGGGGCCGTGAGGATCGGGTCAATCCGCTGGATGGAGCGCTGGTGGCGCTGAAGACCATTCCGCGTGCGCAACTGCACGTCTTCGGGCAATGTGGACACTGGGCGCAGGTGGAGAAGTTCGACGAGTTCAACAAGCTCACGATCGATTTCCTGGGAGGTGCGTGATGAGCATTCGCTCGCTGGGCTGGCTGCGCATCGAGGCCACCGACATGGCGGCGTGGCGCGAGTACGGCTTGAAAGTTCTCGGCATGGTCGAGGGGAAGGGCGCCACCGAGGGCGCTCTCTATCTGCGGATGGACGACTTTCCGGCTCGGCTCGTGATCGTGCCCGGCGAGCAGGACCGTCTTGCGGAGGCAGGCTGGGAATGCGCGAATGCCGAAGGCCTGCAAGAGATCCGGAACCGGCTCGACGTCGAGGGCACGCCGTACAAGGAGGCCACCGCCGCCGAGCTCGCCGAACGGCGAGTGGACGAGATGATCCTGTTCTCCGACCCGTCGGGCAATCCGCTTGCGGTGTTTCACGGTGCGGCTCTGGAACACCGCCGGGTGGTCAGCCCGTACGGCCACAAGTTCGTCACCGGCGAGCAGGGCCTGGGGCACGTGGTGCTCACCACCCGCGACGACGCCGAGGCGCTGCACTTCTATCGGGATGTACTGGGATTCAAGCTGCGTGACTCGATGCGGATGCCACCGCAGATGGTGGGACGCCCCGCCGACGGCGCGCCGGCGTGGCTGCGCTTCTTCGGCTGCAACCCGCGTCACCACAGCCTGGCCTTCCTGCCGCTGCCGACGCCCAGCGGGATCGTGCACCTGATGGTCGAGGTGGAGAACGCCGACGACGTGGGCCTGTGCCTGGACCGCGCGCTGCGCCGCAAGGTGCCGATGTCGGCTACCCTCGGCCGCCACGTCAACGACCTGATGCTGTCGTTCTACATGAAGACGCCCGGTGGGTTTGACGTCGAATTCGGTTGCGAGGGCAGGCAAGTCGAGGACCACGACTGGATCGCCCGGGAGAGCACCGCCGTCAGTCTGTGGGGCCACGACTTCACCGTCGGCGCGCGCGGCTAACTTGAAGCGAAATGGCTGCCGCGCCGATTGACCCGCGCACGTTCCGCAGCGTGCTCGGTCAGTTCTGCACCGGAATCACGATCATCACCACGGTGCACGACGACGTCCCGATCGGCTTTGCGTGCCAGTCCTTCGCGGCGCTGTCACTTGACCCGCCGCTGGTGCTGTTCTGCCCGACCAAGGTGTCGCGATCCTGGAAGGCCATCGAGGCCAGCGGGCGGTTCTGCGTCAACGTGCTGACCGAGCAGCAGAAGGACGTCTCGGCCCGGTTTGGGTCCAAGGAACCCGACAAGTTCGCCGGAATCGATTGGCGCGCTTCGCCACTGGGTTCGCCGATCATCGATGGCTCGCTGGCGTACATCGACTGCACGGTGGCCTCGGTGCACGACGGCGGGGACCACTTCGTGGTGTTCGGCGCGGTTGCTTCGCTATCCGAGGTTCCTAAGATCAAGCCGCGGCCGCTGCTGTTCTATCGCGGCGACTACACCGGCATCGAGCCGGACAAGACCACGCCCGCTCAGTGGCGTGACGACCTGGAAGCCTTTCTCACCACTACCACGCAGGACACCTGGCTTTAGTCAGCCGATGATGCGCGGCGTGAGCGCTGCGTGTTTCATGAGTCTCATCCGTCACAGAATTCCGGGCGGGTGTGTTTTGTCCAACTCGCAGCGACAGTCGTTGCGCGGCAAGCCAATTTGTCGCGCTGAGGTGGACAAAAGACATAGTCCTCTTCTCCGGTGACGGGAGTGACCGGTGTGTCCAGGCCAATCGGCCGGGCCGTCGCGAGCGTCGTATGTTTGCGAGCCCGCGATTCGGCAATGCTTCGACACATGCAGGCCACACGAGCGCTTGCCGGCTACCTGAATACCCAGATCGATCAGATAATGGCCGGGGACCTCGGCCTGCGTCGTGGGCAGGACCCCATTCACGACACGCGAGTGGCGATCCGGCGGTTGCGAAGCACGCTGCGTGTATTCGGCAAAGCTTTGGATGAGGCAGCGGTCGGCGACCTCGACACCGAACTGATGTGGTGCGCCGGTCTGCTCGGCGAAGTCCGCGATTGCCAAGTGCAGCAACGCCGGTTCACCGACGCGCTCGACAAGATGCCCGACGAACTGATCCTCGGTCCCGTCACCGCACGGATCCGCAACCATCTGCAAGGCATCGAGCTGCCGGCGCGCACTCGGGTAAGTGAGGCGATGGAGACCGAGCGCTACGCGAGCATCATAGCGGCGTTGCGCCAATTGCGCGTCGAACCGCCCGTCAACCGCGGCATCAGCTCCAAGGACCTGCGAAAAAGAGCTTGGCGTGCACAGCGGAAAGCGGATCGCCGCCTCGCAGAGGCCCTTCAAACAAGGGACGGCGCCTTGCTGCACCGCGCACGGAAAGCCGCCAAGCGTGCCCGCTACGCCGCCGAGCTGTATAGGCCGCTGGACAAGTCCGCGAAACGAACAGTCAAGCGTTACAAGCACATTCAAACTGTGCTCGGCGATCATCAGGACACTGTGGTCGCCGCTGAGATACTCCGGCAGCTGGGGATCACCGCGGGGACTGCCGACGGCGAGAACGGCTTTACCTACGGCCTGCTGTATGCGCGCGAGCAAGAGATCGCTCGCCGCTGCCGTCAAGAGGTCCGACGTTATAGCCCGGGGTCGTGAAGCTACTGCGAAATATCAAAGGGGGAAATTTCGCAGTAGCCTCACGCGCAGAGCCAAGCTCAGGTGGATGGGGCGCGATGGTCGTGCCCGCCCGCCTCCGCATCGGTCGTCGGTTCGTATGATTCGTCGCCCGGCACCTCGTGGCGGCCCGGCACCGACCGATCCCGGTCTTCACGCGCTTCCTTCTTGACCTTCGGGTCGATGCTGTCCGCGCGATTCCACTGCTCGTCAAGTTGTTCACGCGACGCGGCGGTTTCGGTTTGATGCTTGGCCGCCCGTTCCTGCAGCCTGGCGGCTTCGGCGGCCTTGACCTCGGCTTCTGCTTGCGCGGCACGCGCCTTGGCGGCTGTCTCGTCGGCCAGCGCCTCACGACGTTCGAGCTTGGCCGTCTCGAGCCTGGCCTGTTCGCGGATTTGTTCGGCCTGCCGCTGACGGCGGCTTCTGGATGCCCGGCTGGCCGCGAAGACCAGGGCCGCGATGACCAAGATGGCCACTACCGCGGCAATCACGATCCAGACGGTATTGCTGGTATGCATATTGAGCTCCGTTGACGGACGGTTTTGGTTGCTGGCTGCAGCCGTCCATACCGGATCCCCATATTCGACATAACTAAAACTAGGAATGCCGACAGTGCAAAGAGCTTGCCAAAAGCTACATGAAGTCCAACGCTTCGACGGTCGCGATCGGGCCTTCATGTGATGGCCGGTTTGCTCCGCCGATGACGTAGACCGTATTGCCAACCGTTGCGACCACCTCCGCATGACGCGAGGTGGGCATGGGGGCGAGGGTGCTCCACTTGTTGTCGGCAATGTCGTACATCTCGACCACGTTCACGACCTGAGTGGGCAATTCGCCGCCGACCGCTACGATCCGGCCGTCGATATACGTCGCGCCGTAGCTGCCCCGCGGGGTCGGCATGCCCACCAGTTTGGTCCATGAGCCCGACGCCGGATCAAACCGCTCCAGCGCCGCGGTGTTCTTGGAGGCGGACAGGAACCTCCCGCCAACCGCGTAGACGTAGGTGCCGTCCGAGACCGCCGCCAGGTGCTCACGCGGGGTCGGCATGTCGGCGGCATCCTTCCACGAACTGCCGTCGAAGACCTCGGTCTGCGGGACGAGTTGCTTGGCGCTCTGCCCGCCGACGGCCACTAGTTTGTCCCCGACCACTGCTGCCGCCGGCGCCACGCGGGCATGCTTCAGGCTCGCCAGCTCCACCCAACTGTTGCCACGCAGCGCGAACACCTTGTTGGTCCCGTTGCCGATGTTCTTTTCGCTTTCGCCCCCGATTACCACGACCTCGCCGCGGTAGGTCGCGGCTGCGGCGTGATGCAAGGGGATGGGCAAGGGCGGCCCAGGTTGCCAGACCCCCGTCTTCGGGTCGTAACTCTCGACCGTCTGCAGTGGCACGCCGTTGCGCAGGCCACCCATGATCCAGATCTTGTCGTTGAGCACGGCCCAGGCCATCATCAGCCTGGCGGTCGGCGCGTCCGGAAGCGAACGCCACTGCGACGCGGGCTGAATCTTGCGAGGCGGCAAAGTCAGCACCTCTGCCGTGGCGACCACCTGGCCATCTCCGGCAGCGGACGACCCGCCGACCGCGTACACGGACTTGTCCACCGCATCGACCGCCATGCCGTGCCTGGGGCTCGCCATGTCCGGCAACGCGTCCCAGGTCTTCGTCATCAGATCCAGCACCGAAACGCTCTTGAGGACTTCTCCATTTGACACACCGCCGACGGCCACCACGCGCCCATCGGCGAATGCCACGCCGAGGTCACTGCGCGGCTGCGGAAGCCCGGCCAGCGCCGTCCAAGATTTCGCGGCGGGGTCATACGCCTCGACGGTCGACAGGTCCGCGGTTCCGTTGTTGCCGCCAACGGTGTACATCAGCTTTCCGTCCGACGCTGCGCCCAGCATCTGCCGCGGGGTCGGAATCGGAGCGCCGAGCGTCCACGAGGTGCCGTCGAAGATTTCGGTCGTATTCAGCGGCGCGCCGTTCGCGTCCACGCCGCCGGTCACGATGATGCGTTCGGCAGGGGTGTTCGGGGCGCCGACCGTTGCGGCCGCGCCCGCGGCCCGTGGCTGCAATAGATGTGGCAACTCCACCCATTGACCGTTGACTACTCGCCAAACCTTGTCGGTGGCGACTTTCTTGCCGCTTTCCGTCTTCAAGCCGCCGAGCACAATCGGGTTGTCCTGCCACGTCACCGCCATGGCGCGCTGGACGGGGGCCGGTAGGTCTGCGCCGGCCTTCCACGCGTCCACCACCGGGTCGTAACCCTCGTGCACAGCGGTGACAGCGCCGTCGCTCCGGATGCCGCCGAAGATCCAAATCGTGCCGTCGGTCTGGGTGGTTGCCGCCGCGTCGCGCGCGATCGGCGCATTGGTAATCGGTTTCCACACAACCGGCGCTTGGGTGCTGGGCTGGCTGGCGACTTTGTGGTCGTTCTTGTTGTTTCCCGTCAGCAGATAGATACCGCCGACGACCAACAGGACGACCACGAGGGCCGCCGCGCCGGCCATAGCCATCCGATTCCGTTTCTTTCCCGGCTCCGCGAACCACCCCGCCAGACCCGTTTTCCTGCCGCGGGGCGGGACGGGACTCGATGGACCCGGTGACGGTGGGACGCTGGGCGGCGCCGAGGGCGGTGGTGATGGGGGGCCCGATGGCGTTGAGATGCTGGTGGGGTCGGCGTATGGCGGGATTACGTGAGTTGCGCCCGTCGGGGGCGGTGGCGGTTGGGAGCCGCCCCCGCCACGCAATACGTTGGTCGCTTGCGAGAACTCATCGCGACCGGCAGGTCCTGCCTCCGGACCCATTGGCTGCCGGACGGAGGAGGTGGCGCCGATCGGATCCGCAAGATGTTGTGTCGACCCATGCATGCTCGACCCAGCAGAGGTCGCAGAGTGCGCAGCTGTCTGCGCGCTGGTCTGCCCGGTGGGCGGTCGAGTGGCACCTGCCGGCGTGACTACTGTGTGGCTCGAACCGGTAGGGGTGTTGGTGATTGCCATCGAATCGGGTTTGAAGCCGCTGCTGCGCTGCGCGGCCTGCAGTTCGCGGCCGAACTGCGCCGCAGATTCCGGCCGTCCCGCAGGATCGATCGACATCGCCTTCTCGATCGCCGAGCACACCGCATCCGGGATTCCCTCCGGACGCATGTCCGGCACCCGGTTGGTGCTGATCCGCAGGTACTGAGCGATGAGATCTTCACCGCTCTTACGCTCGTGCGCTGCACCGCCCGCAATGAGCGCATAAATAGTTGCGCCAAGTGAGTAAAGATCGGATGCGACCGTTGCCGGATTCCCGGTCATCACCTCGGGCGCGGTGTAGTCAATTGTGCCGGAGAAAAAACCGGTGGCGGTTTCATAGCCGCCTTCGATATGGGCGATTCCGAAATCACTCAGAAGCGGTTCGCCGTAATCGTTTATAAGCACGTTTGCGGGCTTGATATCGCGATGCAGCGTGCCGGTCTTATGTGCGGTTTCCAATGCACCGCAGAGCTTTACGCCGACCCGCAAAGCCTCGGGCCACGGCAGCGGGCCTTCCTGGCGCAACCGCACCGCCAGCGAATCCGCGGCGTGGTAAGGCATCACGATGTACGGTTTGCCACTCGGGGTCACCCCGACGCGCAGGATGTGGACGATGTTCGGATGCCCGGAGAGCCCGCCCATCGCGTAGCCCTCTCGCAGAAAACGTTCCCGGCTCTCCTCGTCGAAATGTGACGGCAGGACTTTTACTGCGACGTTTCGGCCGAGCGCCGTTTCGAAACAGCGGTAGATCACTCCCGCGCCGCCCCGCGCCACCTGTTGTGCATTCTCGAATCCGGCCTCGGCCAGCTCTTCGGCGAGCCCGCTCGACGGGCGTGCTGGGCCGGTTGTGGGTCCGTCAGCCATATCTTGGCCTCACCCTCCAATGCGATAGGTCGTTCGCGAGGTCAAGACTAGCGAAACGTCAACTCAGCGGGACCGGTTTGGCGAACGTTTCAGGGCGCCCTGCGAAATACAAATTTCGCCCGGGCCAGAATGGCCGTATGGCACTCGATCTGACCCGATACTTCGACCGCGTCGACTATCAAGGCGCCGTCGAGCCGAGCCTGGAAGTACTGCAGAGTCTCGTCACCGCTCACACCAAATCCATTCCGTTCGAAAACCTGGATCCGCTGCTGGGCGTGCCGGTCGACGACCTGAGTCGCGAGGCGCTGTTCGACAAGCTGGTGCAACGGCATCGGGGCGGCTACTGCTACGAGCAAAACGGCCTGATGGGTTACGTGCTGGAGGAAATCGGCTTTGGGGTGCGCAGATTGGCCGGCCGCGTGGTCTGGATGATGCCGCCCGGCTCCCCGTTGCCGGCGCAGACCCACACCGTGCTGGCGGTCACCTTCCCCGGTTCGCAAGGGTCGTTTCTCGTCGACGTCGGTTTCGGCGGGCAGTCGCCCACGTCGCCGATTCGGCTGGAAACGGGCAGCGTCCAGCAGACCACGCTCGAACCGTTTCGCCTCGAGGACCGCCGCGACGGGCTGGTGTTGCAGGCGCAGCTGCGCGACCAATGGCAGCCGCTGTATGAATTCACCACGAGGACGGCGCCGATGATCGATCTGAAGGTGGGGAGCTGGTACGTCTCGACCCACCCGTCGTCGCATTTCGTGACCAACCTGATGGTGGCGAGGGTCACCGACGACGCCCGCTGCAACCTGGCCGACCGCAACCTGACCATTCACCGAAAGGGCGAGACCGAGAAGATCCGACTGGAAGATGCGGCAGGGGTGATTGAGGTGCTCACTGACCGGTTCGGGATCAACGTTGCGGATGTCGGCGAGCGCAGTGTGCTTGAAGCCCGCATCGACCGGCTACTGGACGCTCAACCAGCGCCCGATTCGTCGTAGGCCTTCTTCGATGTCGCTCGTCGGCCCGGCGAACGACAGCCGGACAAATTGATTGCCGCGCGCCGGATCGAAGTCGATACCCGGTGCGATCGCAACGCCGGTGTCACCCAACAGCTTTGAGCAGAACGACAGCGAGTCATCGGTGAAGTCCGAGACGTCGGCGTACACGTAGAAGGCCCCGTCGGTGGGTGCCAGCCGGTCGATCCCGATCGCGCGCAGCCCGTCGAGCACCAGCGAGCGGTTGCTCGTGTAGTGCTGTAGGTTGCCGTCGGCCTCGGCGGTCGATTCCGGGGTGAACGCGGAAACCGCGGCGAATTGCGACAGCACCGGTGGGCAGATGGTGAAGTTGCCCGTCAGGCAGTCCACGGCACGACGCAGCCCGACCGGAACCAGCAGCCAGCCCAGCCGCCAGCCGGTCATCGCGTAATACTTGGAAAAGCTGTTGACTACGACAGCATTTCGCGAGGTCTGCCATGCGCAGCTGGTCGGGGGCGCCCCGGGGTAGACCAGGCCGTGGTAGACCTCATCGCTGATCAGTCGCACCCCGGAGGCGTCACACCACGACGCGATCGCGGACAACTCGTCGGGTGGGATGACCGTCCCGGTGGGATTGGCCGGGCTGGCGACGACGACGCCCTGCACCGGCGGGTCGAGTTCAGCGAGCTTCTGGGCGGTGGGCTGAAACCTGGTCTCTGGGCCGCATGGGATCTCTACGACCTCACATCCCAACGCCGACAGGATGTTTCGGTAGCAGGGATAGCCGGGGCTGGCCAACGCCACCCGATCCCCGACGTCAAAGCAGGCCAGAAAGGCGAGCAGGAAACCACCCGACGATCCGGTGGTGACAATCACCGCGTCGGGCTCGACCGCGATTCCGTACTGGCGCTGGTAATCCGTCGCGATCGCAGACCGCAGTTCTGGAATGCCAAGTGCGACAGTGTAACCCAGTTGGTTGAGATGCAGCGCGGCGGCGGCCGCGGCGCGAACAGGCTCAGGGGCGCCCGCGCTGGGCTGGCCCGCCGACAGGTTCACCAGATCGCCGTGGGTGCGCTGTCGCTCGGCGGCCGCCAGCCAGACATCCATCACATAAAACGGCGGAATGCCGGCACGCAGGGCCACCCGGTCGTTCACGGGGTGGGTACCGCCGTAAAGACTTCTGCTTCCAGTCGGCGCAGCAGTTCCTGTGGGGTGGCAAGCAGCTGCGAACTGCCGTGCGCGCGTTTGAAATACAGATGCATGTCGTGTTCCCAGGTGATCGCAATGCCGCCGTGTAGCTGAATGGCCTCGGCGGCCACGGTGGACAGCGTCTCGCTGGCGGCCAGCCGCGCAGTCGCCGCGTTGGTGGGCGTGGGCTCGTTGCACGCGTCGTCGACGACCGCCCGGGCCGCGGCGACTTTGACATACAGGTCGGCCATCCGGTGTTTGAGGGCCTGAAAGCTGCCGATCGGCCGGCCGAACTGCACTCGGCTCTTGGCGTATTCGACGGTGAGCTCCAGGCACCGTTCGGCGGCGCCGATTTGTTCGGCGGCCAGCAGAATGGCCGCGGTGTCGGCCAAGCCCGGGTCGGCTCCCAGCACTTCGGTGTCGTCGGGCCGCACCTTGGCCAGCCTGCGAGTGGGGTCCATGGTGGCGACGGGCTGGGCGGTGAACCGCGTCCACCTGCTCAGCTGGCCGTCCGTGGCGGCGACAACGACGTCGGCGATATCACCGTTGACCACGTAGTCGGGGTCGAGCACCAGTGCTCCGACCGAGGTTCCGCCGGCCAGCGCTTCCAACGTCTCGGCGTCTGGTTCTGGCGTTGCGAGCAGGGCCAGTTCGGCGAGCGTGGTGCCCAGCAACGGGGAGGGCACCAGTGCCCGTCCCAGCTCCTGCAAAACCGTTGCGGCATCGGCCAGTTCGCCACCAGCGCCGCCCAGCTCCTCGGGTATCACCAGCGCGGCTGCCCCGACCTGCTCGCAGAGCAGCTGCCACAGCGACTCATCGTAGCCGCGGTCGGACTCCATTGCCGCACGCACGGCCGACGGATTCGCATGCTTGGCTACCAGATTCGCGACGGTGTCGCGCAGCATCTCCCGTTCTTCAGTCATTAGAACGCCTCCAGCACTCGCCGCCGGTGCTCCTGCGGCGTACCCCACGCCGACCGCAAAGCCTGCACCCGCAGCAGCCATAGTGACAGGTCATGTTCCTGGGTGAATCCGATGGCGCCATGAGTCTGTAGTGCAGAGCGCGCGGCCAGCAGGCCCGCGTCCGACGCCGCGACTTTCGCGGCACTCACGTCACGAGGTGTCAACGACAAAGCGGCGCCGTAGACCAGCGGGCTAGCCAGCTCGATGGCGATGTGCACGTCGGCGAGCTTGTGCTTGATCGCCTGATACGAGCCGATCGCCCGGCCGAACTGAGAGCGCTGCTTGGCGTAGTCGACGGCCGCGTCAAGTAGCGACTGTGCTGCACCGACGAGCTGGGCCGCGGTGGCCAGCACGCCCAACTCGTAGGCACGTTCGACTTGTTCCTTCGGGGCCCGCCAGCTCTTACCCGTTGCCGCGACGTCGTAGAGGCGGCGGCTGGGGTCGACGGACTCATGCTCCGTATCGGCTTCGGCTTCGGCCTCGGCGATTGTGCTGCCGTCGGCCAGTAGCACCAATCCGGCGGTATCGGCGTCGACAGCGCGCGGCACCTGCGGTGGCATTGCGACGGTGGCGATCAACTCCCCGGAAGCCAGCTCGGCGCAGCGTTCGTCTTCAGCGAGCAAAACCGGTGCCACGGCGAGGGATTCGGCGACCGGGCCGGGCACGCACCAGCGGCCGAGACGTTCGAGGGCCACCACCAGGTCGACCGGATGAGCCTCGATACCGTCGAACTTCTGCGGTACCAGCAGGGCGGTGACGCCAAGGTTGGCCAGCTGTTCCCAAACCTTGCGGCCGGGTGTGACGTCACCCGCCGACCACGCCCGCACCGCGCCGGGCAGGTCCGCGGCGCCGAGCGCGGCGTCGATGCTGGCCGCGAAGTCGCGTTGCTGTTCGTCGAGTGCGAATTCCATCAGCGTTTCTACCCCTTCTTTTCTCGAGGCAGACCCAGCAGCCGTTCCGAAATGATATTGCGCTGGATTTCGTTGGTGCCGGCATAGATGGGGCCGCCCAGTGCGAACAGCAGGCCTTCGGTCCACCGGTCGGCGAGCTCCCCGTGGGCGCCGAGGAGGTCGAGCGCGGTCTGATGAAGTTCGACGTCGAGGTCGGACCAGAACACTTTGGTCACCGACGATTCGGCGCCCAACTCTCCGCCGCGGGCCAGCCTGGTCACCGTGCCGAAGGTTTGCAGCCGGTAGGCCTGCGCCTTGATCCACCCGTCGGCAACCCGCTCGGCGAACTCCGGGGGCGAGCCACGGTCCTTCCACAGCTGCACCAGCCGTTCTGCCACGGCGAGAAAGCGGGCCGGGCTGCGCAGCGACATGCCGCGCTCGTTGCTCGACGTGGACATGGCCGCGCGCCAGCCGTCGTTCGGGGTGCCGATGACGTCCTCGTCGGGAACGAAGACGTCGTCGAGGAAGATTTCACCGAATCCGGTGTCGCCGCCCAGCTGCACGATCGGGCGCACCGTGATGCCCTTGGCCTTGAGGTCGAACATGAAATATGTCAGCCCATTGTGTCTTTCGGCTGCGGGGTCGGACCGGAAGAGCCCGAAACCCATCTCGGCGAAGGGGGCTCGGGAACTCCAGATCTTCTGCCCGTTGAGCAGCCAGCCGCCGCCCGTCCTGGTCGCGGTGGACCGCAGCGACGCCAGGTCGCTGCCGGATTCGGGCTCCGACCAGGCCTGGGCCCAAATCTGTTCGCCGCTGGCCATTTTGGGCAGGATGCGGTCTCGCTGTTCCTCAGTGCCGTGCGCGAACAGCGTGGGTGCCAGCATCGAAGTGCCATTGGCGCTGGCCCGGCCCGGTGCGCAGGCGTGGAAGTACTCCTCCTCGAACACCACCCAGTGCAACAGCGGGGCGTCGCGGCCGCCGTACTTCTTCGGCCAGGTGATGACCGATAGGCCGGCGTCGAAAAGTATCCGGTCCCAACGGCGGTGCTGGGCAAAGCCTTCCGCGTTGTCGTAGGACTTGGTGGGGATCGACTCCCGGTTTGCGGAGAGGAAGTCGCGGACCTCGGCCTGAAAGGCCAGGGTCTCGTCGTCGAATGCCAGGTCCATTTCGTCCGTTTCAGTCCAGTTCTCGCAGTTGGGGTTTGACCACTTTGCCACCGGCATTGCGGGGCAACTCGTCGAGGAACCGCACCGACCGCGGAGCCTTGAAGTTCGCCAAATGCTCACGGGTGTAAGCGATTACCGACTCCTCGTCGAGGGCGGCGCCTGGATGGGCGACCACGAACGCACGGCCGACTTCGCCCAGTCGGTCGTCGTGAACTCCGATCACCGCGGCGTCGGCCACGCCGTCCATCCGAGCCAGCACCTGCTCGACCTCGGCGGGGTAGACGTTGAACCCGCCGCAGATGTACATGTCCTTGAGCCGGTCGGTGATTCGCAGGTTGCCGGCTTCGTCGACGGTCCCGATATCGCCGGTGTGCAGCCATCCGTCGGCGTCGATGGCCGCGGCGGTCGCCTCCGGGTCGTCCAGGTAGCCCAGCATCACGTTCGGTCCGCGCAGCAGGACTTCGCCTGTTTCCCCGATGCGCAATTCGAAGTCTGCGAAGGGCCGCCCGCACGTCGTGGCGACGGTCACCGCGTCGTCGTCGGCGCGGCACATGGTTCCCATGCCGTTGGCCTCGGTCAGTCCGTAGGCCGTCAGCACGATGTCGATGTCGAGTTCGGACTGCATGCGTTCCACCAGCACGACGGGCACGGTGGCGGCGCCGGTGACAGCGAAGCGCAGCGAGCTGAGGTCGTAGTCGTGACGCGCCGGGTGGTCGAGCAGCGTCTGATAGATGGTCGGCGGCCCGGGCAGCACGGTGATGCGATGTCGCTCGATGGCCTGCAGCGTGCGCAGCGGATCGAACGTGAGGTGCGGGATCAGCGTCGCCCCGGTTTGCAGGCAGGCCAGAATGCCGGCCTTGTAGCCGAAGTTGTGGAAGAACGGGTTGATGCACAGGTAGCGGTCGTCGCTGGTGATTTTGCCGTTGGCCGCCCAGGACGCCGAGCCGGCCAGCGACTGCCGGTGGGCGCACAGCACACCTTTGCTGCGCCCGGTGGTGCCGGAGGTGAAGAGAATGTCGCTGATGTCGTCGGGTGAGACGGTAGCGGCTCGGGTGGTTACCTCGTCCAGGTCGACAGCGTTGGCCATGAAGTCGTCCCAGGTCCCGTCGTTGTCCTCGATGGGAATCCGCACAATGTGCCGCAGCGCGGGCAGGGCACCGCGGTCCAGGTCGCCCGTCCGGTCGGAGCCCAGGAACCGGCCCGCCGCGAACAGCACCGGCGCACCGGTCCGGGCCAGGATGTCGGCGGCTTCCCCGGCCGTATAACGCGTGTTCAAGGGCACCATGGCGGCTCCGGCATGGTGGATCGCCAGGCAGGCCACCACCCAGTGCCAGGTGTTCGGCGACCAGATAGCCACCCGGTCTGCCGGCTGCACACCGAGGGCGATCAGTGCAGCGGCCGCTCGGTAGACCTCATCGCGCAGGTCTGCGGCGATGAAGCTGCGATCGTCGGTGATCAGCGCGTCGTGGTCGGGTAACCGGCGCGCCAAACGATCAAGCGCCGCGGGCACGGTGCGGGGATCGCTCGACATTGGTGACGCTCCTGGGCTAACAAAGCAAGTGCTTGGTAGGTTAGCCTACAGGGCATGCAGGACGTCGAGGAGTTCCGGGCGGAGGTCCGTCATTGGCTGGCCGACAATCTCGTCGGCGAATTCGCAGCTCTCAAGGGTCTCGGCGGGCCTGGGCGGGAACACGAGGTTTTCGAAGAACGGCGGGCGTGGAACCAGCATCTGGCCAAAGCCGGACTGACCTGCCTGGGCTGGCCGGTCGAACACGGCGGACGCGGACTGTCGACCGCGCACCGGGTGGCCTTCTACGAGGAGTACGCCCGCGCCGACGCGCCCGACAAGGTCAACCACTTCGGCGAGGAATTGCTGGGGCCAACCCTGATCGCGTTCGGCACCCCCGAGCAGCAGCAGCGATTTCTGCCGCGCATCCTCGATGTCACCGAGCTGTGGTGTCAGGGGTATTCGGAGCCGGGAGCCGGTAGCGACCTGGCCAACGTGTCGACCACCGCGGAACTCGACGGCGACCAATGGGTGATCAACGGCCAGAAGGTGTGGACCTCGCTGGCACACCTGTCGCAGTGGTGTTTCGTGGTCGCCCGCACGGAGAAAGGCTCCAAGAGGCATGCGGGGCTGTCGTATCTGCTGGTGCCACTAGACCAGCCCGGTGTCCAGGTCCGCCCGATCGTCCAGATCACCGGCACCGCGGAATTCAACGAGGTGTTCTTCGACGATGCGCGCACCGACGCCTCGTTGGTGGTCGGGCAGCCCGGCGACGGGTGGCGGGTCGCGATGGGAACGCTGACGTTCGAGCGCGGCGTCTCGACGCTGGGCCAGCAGATCGTCTATGCCCGTGAGCTTTCCAATCTGGCCGAGCTGGCGCAGCGTAACGGCGCGGCCGAAGATCCGTTCATCCGGCAGCGGCTGACGCGGGCGTGGACCGGGCTGCGCGCGATGCGCTCCTATGCCCTGGCGACCATGGACGTTGAGCAGCCGGGCCAGGACAATGTGTCGAAGTTGTTGTGGGCCAACTGGCATCGTGATCTGGGCGAGCTGGCGATGGACGTGGTCGGTAAACCGGGGATGACCCTGGCCGATGGCGAATTCGACGAATGGCAGCGGCTGTATCTGTTCACCCGAGCCGACACCATCTACGGCGGATCCAACGAGATCCAGCGCAACATCATTGCCGAGCGGGTGCTCGGCCTGCCGAGGGAGGTCAAGGGTTGAGTTTGTCGGAGGCGCCCAAAGAGATTGCCGGACATGGCCTTTTGGAAGGCAAGGTGGTGGTGGTGACCGCGGCCGCGGGCACCGGCATCGGTTCGGCGACCGCGCGCCGCGCCCTGACCGAGGGTGCCGACGTGGTGATCTCCGATCATCACGAACGGCGGCTGGGGCAGACGGCCGAAGGGCTTGCCGCGATGGGGTTGGGCCGCGTCGAAAGCGTGCTGTGCGACGTGACATCCACCGCCCAGGTTGACGCGCTCCTCGAATCGACCACCGCTCGCATGGGCCGCCTCGACGTGCTGGTCAACAACGCCGGGCTGGGCGGGCAGACTCCGGTGGCCGATATGACCGACGAAGAATGGGACCGCGTCCTTGATGTGACCCTGACATCGGTGTTTCGAGCCACGCGTGCGGCGCTGCGCTACTTCCGCCAGGCGAAGCATGGCGGTGTGATCGTCAACAATGCCAGCGTGCTCGGCTGGCGCGCGCAGCACTCGCAAGCGCACTATGCGGCCGCCAAGGCCGGCGTCATGGCGCTGACCCGTTGCAGCGCAATCGAAGCCGCCGAGTACGGCGTTCGAATCAACGCGGTGTCGCCCAGCATCGCGCGGCACAAGTTCCTGGACAAGACCACGTCGGCGGAGTTGCTTGACCGGCTGTCGGCCGGCGAGGCCTTCGGGCGCGCCGCGGAGCCGTGGGAAGTCGCGGCCACCATTGCGTTTCTGGCCAGTGACTACTCCAGCTATCTCACTGGCGAGGTGATCTCGGTATCGAGCCAACATCCATGACCGCTCGTAGGTGGCCAAGCAAGCGCTTGGTTGATACCCTGATCGGATGGACCGAGTGACCGGTTCGGCCAACAGCCGACGAGACGAGTTGCTGGAACTCGCCGCGTCGATGTTCGCCGAACGCGGGTTGCGGGCCACCACCGTACGCGACATCGCCGATGGTGCCGGCATCCTGTCCGGCAGCTTGTACCACCACTTCTCCTCCAAAGAGGAGATGGTCGACGAGTTGCTGCGCGGATTCCTGGACTGGTTGTTCGCCCGCTATCGGGAGATCGTCGACGGCGAACCCAATCCGCTCGAGCGGCTCAAGGGGTTGTTCATGGCGTCGTTCGAGGCTATCGAGCATCGGCATGCGCAGGTCGTCATCTATCAGGACGAGGCCCAGCGGCTGTTGGCGCAGCCCCGGTTCTCCTACATCGAGGACATGAACCGGCAGCAACGCAAGATGTGGGTCGAGGTGCTCAATCAGGGCATCGACGAGGGGTACTTCCGGTCCGATCTCGACGTCGACCTCGTCTACCGTTTCATCCGCGACACCACCTGGGTGTCGGTGCGCTGGTATCAACCCGGCGGACCGCTCACCGCCAAACAGGTAGGGCGGCAATACCTCGCCATCGTGCTAGGCGGGATCACGAAAGAAGGAGTCTGTAAAGATGCCTGAGGCGTACGTCATCGACGCTGTACGTACCGCGGTTGGTAAGCGGGGCGGCGCACTGGCCGGGGTACATCCCGTCGACCTCGGTGCCCTAGCCTGGCGCGGTCTTTTCGATCGGGCGGACGTGGACCCAGCGGCAGTCGACGATGTGATCGCCGGTTGTGTCGACGCCATCGGAGGCCAAGCAGGCAACATCGCCCGGCTGTCATGGCTGGCCGCGGGATATCCCGAGGAGGTCCCGGGAGTTACGGTGGACCGGCAGTGCGGCTCTAGCCAACAGGCGATTTCCTTTGGGGCACAAGCGATCATGTCCGGCACCGCCGACGTCATCGTGGCCGGTGGCGTACAGAACATGAGCCAGATCCCGATCTCGTCGGCGATGACGGTCGGCGAGCAATTCGGCTTCACCTCGCCGACGAGCGAATCCAAGCAGTGGCTGCATCGCTACGGCGATCAGGAGATCTCTCAGTTCCGCGGCTCGGAATTGATCGCGGAAAAGTGGAATCTGTCCCGCGAAGAGATGGAGCGCTACTCGCTCACCAGTCACGAGCGCGCGTTCGCGGCGATCCGGGGCGGCCACTTCGACAACGAAATCCTCACTGTCGAAACGGGTTCCGGGCCGTTCCGGGTGGACGAGGGTCCCCGCGAGTCGTCGCTGGAAAAGATGGCCGGTCTCAAGCCGCTGGTCGAGGGGGGCCGGCTGACGGCGGCGATGGCCAGTCAGATCTCCGACGGCGCCAGTGCTGTACTGCTGGCGTCCGAGCAGGCCGTCAAAACCCACGGGCTGACACCGCGGGCTCGCATCCACCACATCAGTGCCCGCGCCGCCGACCCGGTGTTCATGCTGACCGGGCCCATCCCCGCCACCCGCTATGCGCTGGAAAAGACCGGCCTGTCCATCGACGACATCGACACCGTCGAGATCAACGAGGCCTTCGCACCGGTAGTTCTGGCCTGGCTCAAGGAGATCAAGGCCGATCCGGAGAAAGTCAACCCCAACGGCGGCGCCATCGCCCTCGGACATCCCCTGGGCGCCACCGGGGCGAAGCTGTTCACCACGATGCTCAACGAGCTCGAGCGTACCGGCGGTCGGTACGGGCTGCAGACGATGTGCGAGGGTGGCGGCACCGCCAACGTGACCATCATCGAGCGCCTCTAGTACAGCCGCGAGCCGACGTAAAATCCCCTCAAAACCCTTGGTTTGAAGGGATTTTGCGTCTGCTCGCGCTTCACGTCCGCCCTGCCGATTCCCGCGGATGTTTCCTTTTCCGTGCCGCGGCTATGTGTGCGGTATGACTTCACGCAGCAAGGATAAAAGTGCCCCGCAGCTAGCAGGCTGGCTGCCGTCGGACCAAGAGGATTTGGAATCGTGGCTGGAGGGGCACGGTGAGCGGACGGAGCGCCGCGGCGAGGACGTTGCGTTGCATCCGGTACTTACCGAGTTTCAGGAGTTGATCGACACCGATCCGGTGGTACGGCTCTACCTCAATGAGATGATCGCCGAGGTTCCTCAGCGCAAGCCTTACCAGAAGCGTCACCTGCACGACGTGCCGCAGCTCCTGCGCATGATCAACGAGGTGCTGACCATGGCGCCCGAGTTCGGTGATAGCGCGGTGACCCTGCCGCTCAACGCGATCCTGGACTGGACGATGGGCACAGTCACCGGATTCGCCGCCTACCGCGATCCGCGGATCAACGCAATGTTGAAGAAGATCCTCAATGCGTGGTGTGAGTTCCTCAGCAGTGCGGACTCGCTGTATGTGCTCAACGATTCGCCGTCAGGCTGGAAGAGCGAGGCCGCAAGACGTGCGGTGGGCATCGAGGAGTTCGTGCACGATCCGACTGACGAGCATTGGGGCTTCAAGTCGTGGAATGACTTCTTCACCCGACGCTTCACCGAAGACGCCCGTCCGGTCGCATCCCCCGAGGACGACAAGGTGATCGTCAGCGCCTGCGAGTCCACGCCGTACCGCATCAGCACCGGTGTGCAACGTCAGGACCGCTTCTGGATCAAACGCCAGCCCTATTCACTCAACGACCTGCTGGCGAACGACGACGCTGTGGATCAGTTCGTCGACGGCACGGTGTATCAAGCATTTTTGAGCGCGACTAACTACCACCGCTGGCATAGCCCGGTCGCCGGCACCGTCGTGCGGGCGTTCGTCAAGGAAGGTACGTACTACTCCGAGGACGACTCGGAGGGTACCGAGGCGTTAGACCCCACGACTTCCCAGTCCTACCTGGCCCATGTCGCTGCACGCGCCATCATCCTGATCGAGGCAGACGATCCGGGCATCGGCTTGGTCGCCTTTCTGGGCCTGGGCATGTCCGAGGTGTCCTCCTGCATCATCAGTCCGGGAGCCCAACCCGGCTGTCACGTCGCGAAGGGTGATGAACTGGGATACTTCCAGTTCGGCGGCTCTACGGAGTGCCTCATCTTTCGCCCCGGCGTGATCGCCGACTTCAATCTGGCCGCCATTCCCCAACCACAGAACCCCAACCCGCCGCTGGTGCGCGTTCGATCCAGACTCGCGGTGGCCGCTACTACCTAGGACCCGCCCTACCTACTCCACCAGCGCCGACGCCGCCTGCAGATGCTGTATCGCGTCCTGCACGATCGACTCGATCAGCTCAGCGCACGACGGCAGGTCTTCGATGATGCCGGCCACCTGTCCGGAGGCCAGCACGCCGGCGTCGGTATTGCCCTCGACCAGCCCGGCCTTCAGCAACATCGGGGTGTTGGCCGCCATTACCACCTGCGACCAGCTCAGGTCCTTGCCGTGCCGCATGGCCAGGCCGTCCTGGATCATCGACCGCCAGGTCATCTGCGACATCCGCTTGAACTTCGCGGCATTGCGCACCGCGGCCGTGAAACCCCGTGCCCGCGAACCGCTTTCCAACTTCTCGACCAGCCCGGTGCGCAGCACCCGGTGCGGCATCCCGTCGACCCGCGTGGTGACCACGGTGCCGTCCAGCGCCGCCTCCAGATACCGTCGCTTGATCGCCTCGGGCACAGTGGAATCCGAGGTCAGCAGAAATCGGGTGCCCATCGCAACCCCGGCAGCACCGTACGACAGCGCCGCGGCCAGGCCGCGCCCGTCGAAGAAGCCACCCGCGGCGACTACCGGAATTCCGTTGCCCTGTACAGCATCCAATACCGATGGCAACAACAGCGTCGTTGCAACGGGGCCGGTGTGCCCGCCCCCTTCGCCGCCCTGCACGATCATCGCGTCGGCACCCCAGCCCGCGACCTTGCGCGCATGCTTGGCCGCGCCGATGGACGGAATCACCACCGCCCCGGCTTCTTTCAGCCTGGCTATCAATTCCTGCTTGGGCGCAAGCGCAAACGACGCCACCTTCACGCCTTCGCGGATCATCAGCTCGACGCGGTCGCCCGCATCGGCCGCGTCGGCGCGAATGTTCACCCCGAACGGCTTGTCGGTGGACGCCTTGACCTTGCCGATAGCCGTCGCCAGCTCGTCCAGCGTCATCGTGGCCGACGCCAAAATGCCCAGCCCGCCGGCATTGGCCGTGGCCGACACCAGCCGGGCGCCGGCCACCCAACCCATCCCGGTTTGCACCACGGGATGCTCGATGCCGACCAGCTCGGTCAGGGGTGTTCTGAGCCTCACATCCACCGCCGACGATGCAGTGGGGGCGCCCCCAGCCGCGCAGCGGCGAGGGGGACGAAGCGATGAGGAGGAGGTGGAACAATCATTGGCGGATCTCTCTGTCCCGCAGTGCTTTCGGATCGATCACTTCGCGGATCAGCCGCAGCTCGTCGTCGGTGGGCAGCCTGGATTCCTCGGCCTCGTCGAGACCATGGATGTCGAACGACGTCGCTTCGCGCACGTCGTCGGGCGACACACCCGGGTGCCGGCTCAGCGCGCGCATGGTGTGGCCTGGGCCGCCGAAGTCGAACACCCCGAGGTTGGACACCACCCGGTAGACGTTGACGAATCGGAAGGCCGGGTTGTCCGGGTCCACCTTGTCGTAGCCGATTCCGGAAACGATGTCGACGGCGTTGGTGAACACCCGCTTGGAATGGTTGCCCACCCAATAGCTGGTCGCATGGTTGATGGTGTTGCCCGGTGAGCCGCGGACACCGAACATCTGCCGGGTCGGCTGCTGCAGTGGTCCGAACGCCGAGATGTTCTGATTCCCGTGGCGGTCAACCTGATTGGCGCCCATCACCACATGTCGGCGCCCCCACGCAAGGGTTTCGAACACGCGGCCGAACGGCATCCAGCCCTCGACGGCTCCCGTCTTACCCAGGGCCGGAGTATCAGCCAGGAGTTGGGCTTCGCCGTCGGTCAGCAGGATGTCAGGGGAGAAAGTCAACCGCGCCAGACGGGCGCCGACGGACGCCATGTTGGTCATCGGGCTGATCATGATCTCGCCTGCGCCCCTGAAAAGTTCGGCGCACGCGACCGCGCATACTTCGGCCCTGGTGGTCACTTCCGCCGTCATGCAGAATCCTCCTCACCGAATGCGCGCACGGCTGCTTGATAGTCGTCTTCGCTGCCTGACAGATAGGTTTGTACGAACCGCTGCCAGCCCTCTTCCGTCGAAGCGGCCTCGGCGTAATGGCGTTGGAACTTCTCGTCGCGGCCGTAATCCGGTGCCGCGGTGGTGAAGTGGGCACCACCGGGAGCTTCCACCACAGCGTCGACCATCATCCGGTTGATCAGCAACGCCTGCGGCGGCACCGCTTTGACCAGCTCCTCGGTAGAGACGATGCGTTCCACCGACAAGAAGCGTTTTTCGGCGGCCATCAGGAACAGGTCGTCGAAGTAGGGATCGATACCGGTGTAGGCCGCATTTCCTTGACTGTCACCAAGATTCAAGTGGGCAAACGCCGCGTCCAGCCGCAGCGCGGGCATGGCGATCAGCGTCTCGTGTCCGCCCTCGGGCGCGGGGTACGGGCTGGTGACCGTCTGCAGTTCGCCCTCCCAGAAGTCGGGCACCGAACTGCCCAGCCCTGCGCGGATCGGCAGGAAAGGCAGCCGCTGTGCCGCTGCCTGCAGTCCGCAGCGCAGCATCCCCTCATCCATCTCCCGGGCTTCGACGGCTCCGCTGGTGCGGGCCTTGGCGAACCACGGGTCGTAGAAGGGCGGCGAGTCCAGGGAGACGAACCCGTAGTAGACGCGCTTCACCTTGCCCGCCGAGCACAGCAGGCCCAGATCGGGTCCGCCATAGGTGACCACAGTCAGGTCGGTGAGGTCGGTGCGCAGGAGAGCCCGCACGAACGCCATGGGCTTGCGGCGCGATCCCCATCCGGCGATGCCGATGGTCATGCCGCTTTGCAACTGCGCGACCACGTCGTCGAGAGTCGTTCGCTTGTCGCTCATGACTTCTTCACAAACGCGTCGCGGTGCTCGTCGGAAACACCGGCCAGGTTGAGCTCGAACGTAAAGCCTTGCTCCATGCGGTAACTCGCGTTGACCCGTTGCACGTCGATGAAGTTGAGCGCTTCCTTGGCCGCCCGGATGACGCGGGTGTCCTTGGCGGCGATGTCCCGGGCAACGCGTAATGCGGCCTCGTCGAGTTCGTCGCGGGGCACCACCTCGTGTACCGAGCCGAAGTGATGCAGGGTTGCGGCGTCCACGGTGGCCGCGGTGAAGAACAGCCGTCGCATCAGGTGCTGTGGTACCAGCCGGGACAGATGGGTGGCCGCGCCGAGCGCGCCGCGTTCCACCTCCGGCAGGCCGAAGGTGGCGTCGTCGGAGGCGACGATGACGTCGGAGTTGCCCACCAGTCCGATGCCGCCGCCGACGCAGAATCCGTTCACCGCGGCGACGACGGGCACGGCGCACTCGTAAACCGCGCGGAACGCGGCGAAGCAGCCGCGGTTGGCGTCGATCAGCGCGGTATAGCCTTCGGCGCGCTGCATCTCCTTGATGTCCACGCCGGCGTTGAAGCCGCGGCCCTCGGCGCGCAGGATCACCGCGTGGGTTTCCAGGTCGTCGCCAGCCGCGGTTATGGCATCGGCCAACTCGAACCACCCGCGCGATGGGATGGCGTTGACGGGCGGGTAGTCGACGGTGACCGCGACTATGCCCGGTTCGGTTTGAGTGGTTGTGATGGTCATGGCACTTCCTGTGGGACCCAGCTACCTAAGCAAGCACTTGCTTGGTACGCTAGCACAGTGACACGCGCCGAAGGAGGCCCCCTTGCTGGAGAGGCCATCAAGCTAGGGCTGGCCGGGCGGGTGGTTCTGGTAACTGGCGGGGTGCGGGGCGTAGGTGCCGGCATCAGTTCGGTTTTCGCCGGGCAGGGCGCGACCGTGATCGCCTGTGCGCGACGAGCCGTCGAGAATTTTCCGTACGAGTTCCATGCCTGCGACATCCGCGACGAGGATGCGGTGGCCCGGCTGATCGCGGCCATCCGCGAACGCCACGGCCGCCTCGACGTGCTGGTCAACAACGCCGGCGGATCGCCCTACGCCCTGGCCGCCGAGGCCACACACAACTTTCACCGCAAGATAGTCGAGCTCAATGTGCTTGCCCCGCTGCTCGTTTCGCAGCACGCGAACGCGCTCATGCAAAAGCAGGACAACGGCGGGTCGATCGTCAACATCTGCAGTGTCAGTGGCCGCCGGCCTACCCCTGGAACGGCTGCCTACGGTGTGGCCAAGGCGGGTTTCGAAAACCTCACCACCACATTGGCGGTGGAATGGGCTCCGAAGGTCCGGGTCAATGCGGTGGTGGTCGGCATGGTCGAGACCGAGCAGTCCGAGCTGTTTTACGGCGACGCCGAGTCGATCGCCCGGATCTCAGCCACCGTGCCACTCGGCCGATTGGCCAAACCCAGCGATATCGGCTGGGCCGCAGCATTTCTCGCGTGCGATGTGGCCTCGTATGTCAGCGGGGCCACCCTAGAGGTGCACGGCGGCGGCGAGCCGCCGCAATATCTGGCCACCTCGAGCGCCAACAAATAACGAGTAAGGAGCAATCAGTATGGGCCTGGTTGACGGCCGAGTAGTCATCGTCACGGGAGCGGGCGGCGGTATCGGCCGCGCGCATGCGCTTGCCTTCGCCGCCGAAGGGGCGCGCGTCGTGGTGAATGACATCGGGGTGGGCCTGGACGGGTCGCGGGCAAGCGGAGGCAGCGCCGCGCAGAGCGTCGTCGACGAGATCACCGCGGCCGGCGGCGAAGCCGTCGCCAACGGATCCGACATCTCCGACTGGAATCAGGCGGCCGGACTCATTCAGAGCGCTGTCGACACCTTCGGCGGCCTGGATGTTCTTGTCAACAACGCCGGGATCGTTCGGGACCGCATGATGGCCAACACCAGCGAAGAGGAGTTCGACGCCGTCATCGCCGTACACCTCAAGGGCCACTTCGCCACCATGCGGCACGCCGCAGCGTATTGGCGTGGACTCTCCAAAGAGGGCAAATCGGTTGACGCGAGGATCATCAACACCAGTTCCGGCGCGGGCTTGCAGGGCAGCGTCGGACAGGGCAACTACAGCGCCGCCAAGGCCGGCATTGCAGCCATGACATTGGTGGGCGCCGCCGAAATGGGCCGTTACGGTGTCACCGTCAACGCCATCGCCCCGTCAGCACGTACCCGGATGACCGAAACCGTCTTCGCCGAGATGATGGCAACGCAGGGCCAAGACTTCGATTTCATGGCGCCGGAGAACATCTCGCCGCTGGTGGTCTGGCTGGGCAGCGCCGAATCCCGCGACGTCACAGGGAAGGTATTCGAAGTCGAGGGTGGCAAGATTCGGGTCGCCGAAGGCTGGGCGCACGGCCCGGAGATTGACAAGGGCTCGCGATGGGATCCCGCCGAGTTGGGGCCGGTCGTCGCGGACCTGCTCGCCAAGTCGCGTCCGCCGGTGCCTGTCTACGGCTCCTGACCTTCAGTTGACGCGAAATCAACGCCGTCAGGGCTCGCAAATGACGATCGGGATCTTGCGCTCAGTCCAGGACTGGTAATCCTCGTAGGAGGAATACATCTTCACCAACTGCGGCCAGTACTTCGCGCGCTCGTCGTCGCTGGCGTCGCGCGCCTTGAGCTGCAGCACCTCGTCTTTGATCTGGACCGAAACGTTGGGATTGGCCTTGAGATTGAGATACCACAGGGGGTTCGTTTCCCGTCCGCCGTGGGAGGCCACCACGATCACACGGTCGCCGTCACGCATATACAGCAGCGGACTTACCCGTGGCTCCCCGGTCTTGCGGCCGGTTGTGGTCAACAGTGCGACTGGCGCGCCCTGCAGGAATTTGCCGCCGAGCTTGCCGCCGGTCCTCTTGTAGACCCATGTGTTGATGCGCGACATCCATTTGATGATGACGGCGGTGCGGGCGGAATTAAGTGCGCGTGGGGGATTAGCCATGAGAGACCTGAGCCACTAGATCCGTTCGATGATGGTGCCGGTGGACAGCGCACCGCCCGCGCACATGGTGATCAGCGCGGTGCTCTGGTCGGTGCGCTCCAGCTCGTGCAGCGCGGTGGTGATCAGGCGGCTGCCGGTCGAGCCGACGGGGTGTCCCAGCGCGATGGCCCCGCCGTTGACGTTGACCCGCTCCATGTCAGGCTCGTGCACCCGCGCCCAGGACAGCACCACCGAGGCGAACGCCTCGTTGATCTCGACGATGTCGATGTCGCCGATCTTCATGCCGGCCTTTTCCAGCACCTTCGCCGTCGACTGCACCGGCCCGTCCAGGTGGTAGTAGGGCTCCGCGCCTACCAGGGCCTGGCTGACGATCCGCGCGCGCGGCCGCAAACCCAACGCCTTGGCTTTGTCCTCGTCCATCCACAGCACGGCCGCCGCGCCGTCGGAGATCTGTGAAGAGGTGCCCGCGGTGTGGATCCCGCCTTCGAGGACCGGCTTGAGCTGGCTCAGTCCTTCCAGGGTGGTTTCGCGCAAGCCCTGGTCGCGGGACACCATGTGGCGTTCGGCGGTGGGCTGCTTCTGCTCGTCGAGCACGGGCGCCTCGATCGGCGAGATTTCCCGGTCGAAGCGATGCTCGTCCCAGGCCCGCTTGGCGCGTAGCTGGGACTGGAATCCGAAGGCGTCGATGTCTTCGCGGGTGATGCCCCGTCGCTTTGCGATCCGCTCGGCCGCGGTGAACTGGTCGGGCAGGTCGATGTCCCACGACGCGGGCCGCAAGATGCTGCGGTCGGGACCCGCGTTGGCGCCGAGACCCACCCGGCTCATGGCCTCGATGCCGCACGCGATACCGATGTCGATGGCGCCTGCCGCGATCAGGCCCGCGACCAGGCCGTTGGCCTGCTGGCCACTGCCGCACTGGCAATCCACGGTCATGGCGCCGACGTGCTCGGGCAGCCCGGCGACGAGCCAGCTCACCCGGGTGATGTTGTTGGACTGCTCGCCGAACTGCGTCACGCAGCCGCCGACGATCTGTTCGACGTCGCCCGCGTCGATACCGGCCTTTTCCACCAGAGCCTTCTGCACCGCGCCCAGCAGCTCGGTGGCATGCAGCCCCGACAGCCATCCGTTGCGTTTGCCGATCGGGCTGCGAGTGGCTTCGACGATTACCGGGTTACCCATGGGGCCAGGCTAGAACACGTTTCATTACTATGACAAGCGAGGATGCGCCGTCGGCCTGCTAGGTCTTTTGTCCTGCGGTTACGGCATGTTTTACTGGCAGCAGAGCGCAACTAGTACAGCTAGTGCCAACCAATTCGCGAGTCGGCGGAGCCAGCAGTAAGGAGAAGTAGCGTGCCCAGCCCTAATCTTGCACCCGGGTTCGATTTCACCGACCCGGACATCTATGCCGAGCGGATTCCGGTCGAAGAGTTTGCCGAAGTGCGCTCGACGGCGCCGATCTGGTGGAACGAGCAGGCTCCAGGCGATGGAGGCGGTTTCCACGACGGCGGGTTCTGGGCCATCACCAAGCTCAACGACGTCAAGGAGGTGTCACGGCGCAGCGATGTCTTCTCCAGCTACGAGAACGGGGTGATCCCGCGGTTCAACAACGACATCGCCCGCGAAGACATCGAGGTCCAGCGGTTCGTCATGCTGAACATGGACGCGCCGCACCACACCCGGCTACGCAAGATCATCTCCCGCGGTTTCACCCCGCGCGCCGTCGAGCGACTCCGCGACGAGCTCAGCGAACGCGCGCAGAAGATCGCCGAAACCGCTGCCGCCGCAGGCTCCGGCGACTTTGTGGAGCAAGTCTCGTGCGAGTTGCCGCTTCAGGCGATCGCGGGTTTGCTGGGCGTGCCCCAGGAGGACCGCGGCAAAATTTTCGAATGGTCCAACGAGATGACCGGGAACGATGACCCGGAGTACGCCCACATCGACCCGAAGATGTCGTCCGCGGAGTTGATCGGCTACGCGATGAAGATGGCCGAGGAGCGGGCCAAGAATCCGGGCGACGACATCGTGACTCAGCTGATCCAGGCCGACATCGACGGTGAGAAGCTTTCCGATGACGAATTCGGCTTCTTCGTGGTGATGCTCGCGGTGGCCGGGAACGAGACCACCCGCAACTCGATCACGCAGGGGATGATGGCGTTCGCCGACTTCCCCGAGCAGTGGGAGCTGTACAAGAAGGAGCGTCCGGAGACTGCCGCCGACGAGATCGTCCGCTGGGCCACCCCGGTGACCTGCTTCCAGCGCACCGCGCTCGAGGACTACGAACTGTCCGGCGTGCAGATCAAGAAGGGCCAGCGGGTACTGATGTTCTATCGGTCGGCCAACTTCGACGAGGAAGTCTTCGAAAACCCCTACAGCTTCGACATCATGCGTAATCCCAATCCGCACGTCGGGTTCGGCGGTACCGGTGCGCACTACTGCATCGGCGCCAACCTGGCCCGCATGACGATCAACCTGATCTTCAACGCCGTGGCCGACCACATGCCGGACCTCAAGCCGATCTCGGCGCCGGAGCGGCTGCGGTCGGGCTGGCTCAACGGAATCAAGCACTGGCAGGTCGACTACACCGGAAAGTGCCCGGTGAATCACTGATGGATTTCGAGCCGACGGCGACGCAGCAAGCCGTCGCCGACGTAGTCACGTCGGCACTGGATCGGGACGATTCGTGGCAGGCGTTTGTCGACGGCGGCATAACCGCGTTGCCGGTTCCCGAACGTCTTGGCGGTGACGGTGTCGGGCTGGCCGAGGTGGGCACGATGCTATGCGAAGTGGGGCGCCATGGTGCCATCACGCCGGCGCTGGCCACGCTGGGCCTCGGCGCGGTGCCGCTGCTGGACCTGGGTTCAGATGAGCAACAGGACCGGTTCCTGGCCGGAGTCGCCAAGGGCGGGGTGCTGACCGCCGCGCTCAACGAGCCCGGTGCGGCCCTGCCCGACCGGCCTGCAACCACCTTCACCGGCGGCCGGTTGTCCGGGACGAAAGTCGGCGTCGGGTACGCCGAACAAGCCGACTGGATGTTGGTGACGGCCGACACCGCTGTCATCGTGGTGTCGCCGAAAACTGATGGGGTGCAGCTGGTTCGGACGCCGACATCGAATGGTTCCGAGGAGTACGCGGTGACCTTCAGTGACGTGGCTGTGCCGGACTCCGACGTCCTGGCGGACGGGACGGCGCACCGGGTCAACCGGTTGGCGTTGGCGGCCATCGGGGCCTACGCCAATGGGCTGGTGGCCGGCGCGCTGCGGCTGACCGCTGACTATGTCGCCAACCGAAAGCAGTTCGGCAAGCCGTTGTCGACCTTCCAGACCGTCGCCGCGCAGCTCGCGGAGGTCTACATCGCTTCGCGCACCATCGATTTGGCGTCGAGGTCGGTGAGTTGGCGGCTTAGTGAAGGCCGGGACGCCGAAGACGACCTGGACGTGCTCGGGTATTGGGTGGCTTCGCAGGCACCGCCGGTGATGCAGATCTGCCACCACCTGCACGGTGGAATGGGGATGGACGTCACCTATCCGATGCACCGGTACTACTCCACGATCAAAGACCTGACCCGGCTGCTGGGCGGACCTTCGCACCGTCTCGACCTCGTGGCGATCGCAAGCGCGGCGAAGCCGGGCGCCGCGGGTCGCCACGCAGACGACTCCGTGGCGATCGCAACCGCGGCGAAGCCGGGCGCCGCGGGTCGCCACGCAGACCAGCCCGTGGGAGCGCAATGTTCATCGACCTGACGCCGGAGCAGCGCCAGCTGCAAGCCGAGCTACGCCAATACTTTTCGAGCCTGATCTCCTCGGACGAAATGAAGGCGATGGAGCAGGATCGCCACAACGCGGCATACCGCGCGGTGATCCGGCGCATGGGCCAGGACGGCAAGCTCGGGGTCGGATGGCCAAAGGAGTTCGGCGGCCTTGGTTTCGGTCCGATCGAGCAGCAGATCTTCGTCAACGAGGCGCATCGGGCCGACGTGCCGCTGCCCGCGGTGACGCTGCAAACCGTCGGACCCACCCTGCAGGTGTATGGCAGCGAAATGCAGAAGAAGAAATTTTTGCCCGCGATTCTCGCCGGCGAGGTGCACTTCGCGATCGGCTACACCGAGCCGGAAGCCGGCACCGACCTGGCGTCGTTGCGTACCACCGCAGTCCGCGACGGCGACCACTACATCGTCAACGGCCAAAAGATCTTCACCACCGGCGCGCATGATGCCGACTACATCTGGCTGGCCTGCCGTACCGACCCGGATGCCGTGAAACACAAAGGCATTTCGATACTGATCGTCGACACCAAGGACCCGGGTTATTCCTGGACTCCGATCATCCTGTCCGACGGTGCGCACCACACCAATGCCACGTACTACAACGACGTACGGGTGCCGGCCGACATGCTGGTCGGTGAGGAGAACGGCGGCTGGCGGCTGATCACCACTCAGCTCAACAACGAGCGGGTGATGTTGGGCCCGGCGGGTCGTATCGCCGGTATCTACGACCGGCTGCATGCCTGGGCTTCCAAGCCGGGTGGCAACGGCGTTACGCCGATCGACCACCACGACGTAAAGCGCGCGCTTGGTGAGATTCATGCCATGTGGCGGATCAACGAGTTGCTGAACTGGCAGGTCGCCGCCGCGGGCGAAGACATCAACGTGGCTGATGCCGCGTCTACCAAAGTCTTTGGCACGGAGCGGATTCAGTACATCGGCCGGCTTGCCGAGGAGATCGTCGGCAAGTACGGCAACCCTGCCGAACCGGCTACCGCGGGACTGCTCAACTGGCTCGACTCCCAAACCAAGCGCAATCTGGTGATCACTTTCGGCGGGGGAGTGAACGAAGTCATGCGGGAGATGATCGCCGCTTCCGGTCTCAAGGTGCCGAGGGTGCCGAGATGAGCGGGGTCGCAGGCATTCAGGACGCCGTCGCGGAGATTAAAGCGGCGGGTGCCGCTAAGCCGCGGGCGGGCCGGGATCCGGTGAACCAACCGATGATCAACAACTGGGTCGAGGCGATCGGCGACCGTAACCCGATCTATGTAAACGAGGACGCCGCGCGCGCTGTCGGTCATCCGGGAATTGTGGCTCCTCCGGCGATGATTCAAGTCTGGACCATGTTCGGGCTGGGTGGCTCCCGCCCGGACGACGATCCCATGGGTCCGATGATGAAGCTGTTCGACGACGCTGGGTATATCGGTGTGGTCGCCACCAACTGCGAACAGACCTACCACCGGTACCTGCAGCCCGGTGAGGAGGTCAGCATCACCGCCGAGATGGGTGACGTAATCGGGCCCAAGCAGACTGCGCTCGGCGAGGGCTATTTCATCAACCAGCACATCATCTGGCGGGTCGGCGACGAAGACGTGGCCGAGATGAACTGGCGTATCTTGAAATTCAAGCCCGCCGACAGTGCCGCGCAGAGTTCGGTGCCTGAGGGTCTCGACCCCGACGCTCTGATGCGGCCGTCGTCGTCGCGCGACACCGCCTTCTTTTGGGACGGGGTCAAGGCACACGAACTGCGGATCCAGCGGCTCGCGGACGGGAGTCTGCGACACCCGCCGGTACCGGCGGTGTGGCAGGACGCATCCGCGCCGATCGACTACGTAGTGTCCGGCGGGCGCGGCACAGTGTTCAGCTTCGTGGTGCATCACGCGCCGAAAGTGCCCGGCCGCACACTGCCGTTCGTCATCGCACTGGTCGAGCTGGAGGAAGGCGTCCGGATGCTTGGCGAGCTGCGTAACGTCGACCACGGCCAGGTGCAGATCGGAATGCCGGTTCGCGCAACTTATATCGACTTCCCGGCCGGAGACAATGGCCCCGAATGGACACTCTACGCTTGGGAGCCCGACGCATGAGCGCGTCAGTTATGGAAGTGGGCACTACTCTTCCCGAGTTGAAGCTGTATGGGGACCCCACGTTCATCATCTCAACCGCGTTGGCCACCCGTGACTTTCAGGACGTTCATCATGATCGGGACAAGGCTGTGGCGAAGGGCTCGAAAGATATCTTCGTCAACATCCTCACCGACACCGGGCTGGTACAGCGTTACGTCACCGACTGGGCCGGGCCGTCGGCGTTGATCAAGTCGATCGGATTGCGGCTCGGGGTGCCGTGGTACGCCGACGACACAGTGACCTTCACCGGCGAGGTGACCGAGGTGGACGACGGCCTGATCACGGTAAAAGTGCTGGGCGCCAACAGCCTTGGCAATCATGTCATCGCGACGGTAACGCTGACGATTGGGGACGCCTAGATGTTGTCCGGTAAGGCGGCCATCGTCGGGATCGGGGCCACCGACTTCTCCAAGGACTCCGGCCGCAGCGAGCTGCGACTGGCGGCCGAGGCGGTGCTGGACGCTCTCGACGACGCAGGGTTGAGTCCCGCCGACGTCGACGGACTGACCACGTTCACGATGGACACCAACACCGAAATCGCTGTCGCGCGGGCGGCTGGCATCGGCGAGTTGAAGTTCTTCTCCAAGATCCACTATGGCGGCGGTGCGGCATGTGCGACCGTGCAGCACGCGGCGATGGCTGTTGCCACCGGTGTCGCCGACGTGGTGGTGGCCTACCGGGCTTTCAACGAGCGCTCCGGTATGCGCTTCGGCCAGGTACAGACCCGCCTCGTGGGAGATGCTGGCAGCCAAGCAGATTCGACGGCGGCCGACAACTCCTTCTCCTACCCGCACGGGCTTTCCACGCCCGCGGCACAGGTGGCCATGATCGCTCGGCGATACATGCACCTCTCCGGTGCGACCAGCCGGGATTTCGGCGCCATCTCGGTGGCCGATCGCAAACACGCCGCCAACAACCCGAAGGCGTATTTCTACGAAAAGCCGATAACCATTGAGGACCATCAGAACTCGCGGTGGATCGCTGAACCGCTGCGACTGCTGGACTGCTGCCAGGAGACGGACGGCGCGGTGGCCATCGTGGTCACGTCGGTCGAGCGGGCACGCGACCTCAAGCAGCGTCCCGCCGTCATCGAGGCCGCGTCGCAGGGCTCCAGCCCTGACCAGTACACGATGGTCAGCTACTACCGGCCTGAACTGGGTCTGCCGGAGATGGGCTTGGTGGGCCGGCAGCTGTGGCAGCAGTCCGGACTTTCGCCGGCCGACATCCAGACCGCGGTGCTCTATGACCACTTCACGCCCTTCACGCTGATTCAGTTGGAGGAGTTAGGATTTTGCGAGCGGGGCGAGGCGAAGAACTTCATCGCCGACGGCGCCATCGAGGTGGGCGGCCGGCTTCCCGTCAACACCCACGGCGGCCAACTCGGCGAGGCCTACATCCACGGCATGAACGGCATCGCCGAAGGAGTCCGGCAACTACGCGGCACGTCAGTGAACCCGGTGCCAGACGTCGAGCATGTGCTCGTCACCGCCGGTACGGGTGTGCCGACATCCGGTTTGATCCTGAGTTAACCTGCCGAGCAGACGTAAAAGTCCCCAAAATCGACTGATTTCGGGGGCTTTTACGTCTGCTCACCCTAGTTGGCGAATCTGCGCACCAGCTGGTTCTCCCCGAAGGTGCTGGTATGTTGCAAACCCTGGTCATCACGGCCGAAGAACGTCCATTGCCTCGGAATCTTCTGCGGCGCACCGATGAGCTTGACCGTATAGCGCAGCTGGCTGGGTCCCGTCGTGGCGATGACGTCACCGACCTTGATCTCCGACGGATGAATTTCGGGTACATCCCAGTTCTGTACGGCCATGTCACTCATCCTCACGTCGGTTACCGCCACAGTACCCTTGATTCTCAAGATCTTCGGCACGGCGTATCCGGGGTCGTGATCGTGAACTACATTGCCGGACGCAATTTCGAGCGCCCCAATGTGTGCGTCCTGCTCGCCGCGCCGGCGCCGATGAACCGAAGTCCACTGGCCGCCAAACCGCACGCGGCGTAGGGTGAGACCCGAGCTGTTTCGTTGTCAGCGGTGGTCACGTGCTGTTCCGCGAATGACACCCACGGGCAATGTGATTCCTCCGTCCGTCTCGCAGTGGGGCGTTCGATGCCAACCGCGAAGGAACCGCCCGTGAATTGTCCAGACCTCACCTTGTCGCGACCACCCGACGTACTAAGTTCGGCTTCTGCTCGCGACAGGCACACCATCGTCGCGTGCCGTGGCCCACGACACCGCCAGCGACAACGGTGATGACCTATCTACTCGCGGGCCGACGTCGTGCCACCGCCATCCGCCTATCGGTGGCCCGCGACCTCGGCCGTGATATTGACGGCGCCTGGTGGCCACGGGTGCATAGCATCTCCAACGAATTGCCCGGCCTTGTCACGGTGCTGACCCCCCTCCTCGGAATCGTCAGTTCCATCAACGTCAACTGGTCATCTATACAGGCTCCGCCCGACTTCAACTGCCCGGGGTGGGAAGGCAAACGCCAGCACGTCATGACGGTCACGGGCGCGGAGGCCGCTGCCAACCTACTGATCATTCCGTACGCGACCTATAGCGCGCTGGCCCTTATGGTGTTGCGCTGCGCTGCCGACCTGCCGATCGATGCTGTCGACCGGAACAAGCCTGCATTCCTGACCGCTGATTGCATACTCCGAGCCGCCCACCAGCAACGCGCTCTGGGTTAACCTGCTCGCCCTATGCGGGGACCAGCTCTACGCCGGACAGCACGACGGCGTTGTCGCGCGAAGGCGCGACAACGCTTGCCGCGAAACGGCCTTCGCCCTTCCAGATGTTGACTTGCAGCGTCTCGCCGGGGAACGCGACGCCCGCGAAGCGGGCGCCGTAGGCGGCGACAGCCGTCGCGTCCCCGTCGAGCAGGGTGTCGGTGATTGCCTTGCACGCCATGCCGTAAGTACACAGGCCGTGCAGGATGGGCTGGTGAAAGCCTGCGGCAGCGGCAAATTGGGGATCCGAATGCAACGGATTGCGATCGCCACACAGTCGATACAGCAGCGCCTGCTGCGGCAGGATCGGCATCGCAACCTCAAGATCCGGGGCGCGCTCCGGTGCGGAGTCCGACGACCCTGACGGCCCGCGGTCGCCGCCGAATCCGCCCTCGCCGCGGGCGTAGATCGATCGCTTCTGTGTCCACAGCAGGATGCCGTCGGGTGCGGTCACTTTGGTCTCGCTCCAGATCACCGCGGCCTTGCCCTTGTCCCAGATGTCGGTGAAGCGGGTCACTGCCCGGCCTGATCCCGAAGGCGGCAGTGGCGCAGGCACTTCCACTCGCTCGCTGGCGTGCAGCACCTTGCTCAGCTCGATGTCGATGCCGGGAAACTGTACGGTAGGCGGTGTGGTCTGGTGGAAGGTAGCAGCGACATTGCCGAACGTGGGCAGCACCTGCGGGGTGTCGTCCACCAGATAGCGCAACTCGCTTGGATCCATCGGATCCGAGCCGGCGCCCAGTGCCAAGTGGTAGAGCTGCACATCACTACTGACCCAAGAGAACTCGATCGGCTCCAGCTCGGCGGCCAGCGCGACGTCCACATCGATCGGCATGTCAGGCCTTCCCGGACTCGGCGATGTGCAACGCAGCCAGGTAACCGAATGTCATCGCCGGACCGATGGTGCCGCCGGGTCCGGGGTATGTGTGTCCCATCACCGGAGCACTGACATTGCCTGCGGCATAAAGGCCTTCGATGATGCTGCCGTCGTCGCGCAGCGCACGTGCGTGGATATCGGTGCGAATACCGCCTTTGGTACCCAGATCGCCCGGCACCATCTTGGCCGCATAGTAAGGCGGGTGACTGATCTCGCCGAGATTGGGATTGGGCTTGTTCGTCGGGTCGCCGTAGTACCTGTCGTATGCGCTTTCACCGCGGTGGTAGTCCTCGTCGACCCCGGACCGGGCAAAGCCGTTGAAACGCTCAACGGTCGAAGCCAGTTCGGCGGCCGGCAGGCCGGCCTTCGCAGCCAGCTCCTCCAGGGTGCCGGCCGTCACGATCACGCCGGACTCCATCCACTTGCGCGGAATTCGCTGGCCGGGTTGCAGTCCCGCGAAGATATAGCGGTCGCGGTACCGCTGGTCGAACACCAGCCACGCCGGTATGTTCTCACCGGGTCCGGGCCCCTGGCCGTATTCCCCGCCGTACATGTGGTGACAGGCTTCCACGTAGGGCATCGATTCGTTCATGAACCGCTTGCCGGACATGTTGACGATGATCGAACCTGGCGAGTTGCGCTCCGACAGTGCGAACCACGGGGCACCCACCAGCGGCACCGTCGGTCCCCACCAGGCGTCCTCCATCAGATCCAGTGCAGCGCCCAGCTTTTCGCCGGCGATGATGCCGTCACCGGTGTTGGCCGTGGCGCCGACGGTCCACTCGGTGGTGATGGGCGCGCGCTGGTACTTCACCCGCATCTGTTCGTTGTGCTCGAAACCACCGGAAGCCAGGATCACGCCGCGCCGTGCCCGGATCAGCTGTGGCTCAGCCGATTCCGATGCTGAAGTGTCGCGGACATAGACGCCCCTGACCGCACCGTCCTCGACGTAGAGGTCAGTCAGCGCGGTGTTGAGCTCCACCGGAACACCGGCCCGCTGGAGGCCGATCCGCAGCGGGCCGATCAGCGCTCGACCCATTCCGACCAAGTTCTTGCCGGTCGCCTTGGCCCACATCGTCCGGGCGCCGACCCGCAGGCTGCGCAGCACTCCGCGGGGATGTCGCTTGAGCTGGTTGAGCCGCATGTAATCCTGTTGCATCACAACCACATTGAGGGGCACTTTGCCGTAAGCAGGTTCGAGGCCGGCTTCGTCGACACCGAGCTTGCGGGCATTGAACGGTTTCGGCTCGATCGAACGGCCGCCCGCGCGACCCCCGGGTGCCTCGGGGTAGTAATCGGAATAGCCCGGCACCCAGCACATCTTGAGCGGTGTGTGCTCGAGGACGAAGGACAGCATCTCGGGTCCGCGCTCGAGGTAGGTGTCGATGCGTTCGGGTTCGACCCCGCTGACCGACCGGTCGCCGATGATGCCGTGCAGGTAGGTGCGGGCCGCCTCGGGGGTGTCCTTGACCCGGTCGTGCTTGAGGACCTGGTTGTTGGGAATCCAGACGCCGCCGCCCGAGCGCGCGGTCGAGCCGCCGAAGTGAGAGGCTTTCTCGATGACCACTGTCGAGAGGCCTCGGTGTGCGGCAGCCAGCGCAGCCACCATGCCGGCGCCGCCGCTTCCGACCACGACGACGTCGTACTCCTGTGCTGTCATGTAGAACACGTTATAGAATTGCCCAGGCTGGGCGCTACTGACCCGGTCACCATCAATCCGGTAAGACGAGGGGACTTCGGTAAATGCTCTCTGTTGCGGTTCGCGACGAGCTTGCCGCCGACCTGGCCCAAGCCGAGCGGAGCCGGGAACCGATAGCCCCCCTGACAGCCGGCTACCCCGATATCGACGTCGTCGACGCCTACGAGATTCAGCTGATCAACATCCGCCAGCGGGTGGCCGAGGGAGCCCGGGTGGTGGGCCACAAGGTGGGGCTGTCCTCCTTGGCGATGCAGCAGATGATGGGCGTCGACGAGCCCGACTACGGGCACCTGCTCGACGAGATGGAGGTCTTCGAGGACGTCTCGGTCAAGGCCGCGCGCTACCTGTATCCGCGGGTCGAGGTGGAGGTCGGGTTCATCCTGGCGGCCGACCTGCCGGGGGCCGGATGCACCGAGGAGGACGTGCTGGCGGCAACGGAGGCCCTGGTCCCGTCCATCGAGCTGATCGACACCAGGATCACGGACTGGAAGATCGCGCTGTGCGACACCATCGCCGATAACGCGTCGTCAGCCGGATTTGTGCTGGGCAAAGCTCGGGTATCGCCGGCCGACATCGACGTCAAGACCATCGACGCGACCCTGACCTGCAACGGCGACGTCGTCGCGGAGGGTCGCAGTGATGCGGTGCTGGGCAATCCGGTCACGGCGGTGGCATGGCTGTCCCGCAAGGTGGAAAGCTTCGGGGTGCGGCTGCGCAAAGGTGACATCGTGTTACCCGGATCGTGCACACGAGCGATCGACGCCTGCGCCGGCGACCAATTCATCGCCGAGTTCGCCGGCTTGGGTGCGGTTCGTTTGTCGTTTGAATAAGCAGTAAGGAGCATCATGCCTGCTAAGGCGAGTGTTGCGATTGTGGGTTCGGGAAACATCAGCACCGACCTGCTGTACAAATTGCTTCGATCGGAGTGGTTGGAACCGCGCTGGATGGTGGGGATCGATCCGGAGAGCGAAGGCCTGGCCCGCGCCCGCAAGCTGGGGTTGGAGACGACCCACGAAGGGGTCGACTGGCTGTTGGCCCAGCCCGAGAAGCCCGACCTGGTCTTCGAGGCCACCAGCGCTTACGTGCACAAGGATGCGGCGCCGAAGTATGCGGCCGCGGGCATCCGCGCTGTCGATCTGACGCCGGCAGCGGTGGGTCCGGCGGTGATCCCGCCGGCCAACCTGCGCGAACATCTCGACGCCCCGAATGTGAACATGATCACCTGCGGCGGACAGGCGACCATTCCGATCGTGTACGCGGTGAACCGCGCGGTCACTGACCTGGGCGGGGTCCCGTACGCCGAGATTGTCGCCTCGGTCGCCTCGGTGTCAGCGGGGCCGGGCACCCGCGCCAACATCGACGAGTTCACCAAGACAACCAGCAAGGGCGTCGAAACGATCGGCGGCGCCAAGCGTGGCAAGGCGATCATCATCCTGAACCCGGCCGACCCGCCGATGATCATGCGCGACACGATCTTCTGCGCGATCCCCGAGGATGCCGACCGCGACGCGATCGCTGCCTCCATCCACGATGTGGTGGCCGAGGTGCAGAGCTACGTGCCCGGCTACCGGCTGCTCAACGAGCCGCAGTTCGACGAGCCGTCGATCAACTCCGGGGGTCGTGCGGTGGTGACCACATTCGTCGAGGTCGAGGGTGCGGGAGACTATCTGCCGCCGTATGCCGGCAACCTCGACATCATGACTGCGGCGGCCACCAAAGTGGGCGAAGAGATCGCCAAAGAGACCTTGTCCGCCACGGCAGGAGGGGTGCAGAGATGAGTCGCGCCGATGACGATGATGCCGGCGTAGCCGGGATGGAGGAGTGGCGCAAATGACTACGGACATCTTCTTCAACCCGGTGTGGGACGTCCGGATGACCGACACGTCCCTGCGGGACGGATCGCACCACAAACGTCACCAGTTCACCAAGGACGAGGTGGGCGCAATCGTGGCCGCCTTGGATACCGCCGGTGTACCGGTTATCGAGGTCACGCACGGCGACGGCCTCGGCGGCTCGAGCTTCAACTACGGGTTCTCCAAGACCCCCGAGCAGGAGCTCATCAAGCTCGCCGCCGAAACCGCCAAAGAGGCCAAGGTCGCCTTCTTGATGTTGCCCGGGGTGGGCACCAAGGAGGACATCAAGGAGGCCCAGGACAACGGCGGTTCGATCTGCCGGATCGCAACCCACTGCACCGAAGCGGACGTGTCGATCCAGCACTTCGGCTTCGCCCGCGACCTGGGCCTGGAGACGGTCGGCTTCCTGATGATGGCCCACACCATTGCGCCGGAGAAACTGGCCGCCCAAGCCCGGATCATGGCCGACGCCGGCTGCCAATGCGTCTATGTCGTCGACTCAGCCGGGGCGCTGGTGCTCGAAGGGGTGCGCGACCGGGTCGCGGCGCTGGTGGCCGAACTCGGCGACGACGCCCAGGTCGGGTTCCACGGGCACGAAAACCTGGGATTGGGCGTGGCGAACTCCGTCGAGGCCGTCCGCGCGGGCGCCAAGCAGATCGACGGATCCTGCCGACGGTTCGGCGCCGGTGCGGGCAACGCGCCCGTCGAGGCGCTGATCGGGGTGTTCGACAAGATCGGCGTCAAGACCGGCATCGACTTCTTCGACATCGCCGACGCCGCCGAAGATGTGGTGCGCCCGGCCATGCCGGCCGAATGCCTGCTTGACCGCAACGCGCTGATCATGGGGTACTCCGGGGTCTACTCGAGTTTCCTCAAGCACGCCGTCCGCCAATCGGAACGGTATGGGGTGCCCGCCCACCAGTTGCTGCACCGGGCGGGCCAGCGCAAGCTCATCGGCGGCCAAGAGGACCAGCTCATCGACATCGCGCTGGAGATCAAACGAGAGCAAGAAAGCGGCGCCACAGCTAGTCACTAGCGCACAGGTGGCGCAAAGGTACCGCGGGTAACCTGACGCGCATGCGCACGACAACCACGACACGCGGCCCGCGTCGCCGCGGACTGTTCGGTCTGCTCGGAGGCGGGCTACTGGCAGCTACCGCCTCGGTGGTCATCGCGTTGCCGGTTGCCAGCGCGGATCCGCCCTGCAACAAGACCGTGGGTGAATCGATCGATTCGTACTTGCAGCGGCACCCTGACCTCCACGCGCAGCTGCAGGCCAAGTCTCAGGCCGAGGGTGGCAACGGCAACGTCATCGACTACCTGAACCGGCATCCGGATGTGCGGCAGCATCTGATCGACCTGTCCCAGCAATGCGCGCCGTAGTGAGTCGGCCTCGTATTTGAACGCCGCGCCCGACGCGCGGGAATGTTCGCCATTGACGAAAAAGTAGAACACGTTCTAGCGTCTAGGCGTGTTCTCTGATCCCCTTACCGCTGCGATCGCGGAGGCCGAGCAATTGGTGGCCGCGGCGCCGCACATCGAGACCGAAGCCGACCTGCTCGAAGGCCTGCAGTACCTGGCGGGCTGCGTGGCGGCCTGTATGCATCTGGCGTTCGACTACGAACGCGACCACCCTTTCCTGCAGTCAGGCACCGGGCCGTTCACCAAGATGGGCCTGGACAACCCGGACACCCTTTACTTCGGCACCCGGGTACACGCCGACCGTGACTATGTGGTCACCGGTAGGCGCGGAACCACCACCGACCTGAGCTTCCAGTTGCTCGGCGGCGAGTACACCGACGACAACGTGCCCGCGAGCCAGGCCGCGTTCGACGACCGGGAGCTCGATATCGCCGAGGACGGCAGCTTCGAGTGGCGGTTGCGTCCCACCAGTCCCGGGCAACTGGTGATGCGCGAGGTGTACGGCGACTGGTCCGCTCAGCGCGGCACGCTGACGGTCTCGCGGTTGGACACCATCGGCACCGCGCCGCCGCCACTGACCCGCGAAACCATCGAAAAGCGTTACGCCACAGCGGGAAAGCAACTCGTCAACCGGGTGAAGACGTGGCTGCAGTTCCCGCAGTGGTTCTACCTCAAGATCCCGGTCAACACCATGGTCGCGCCACGGCTGACTCCGGGCGGGCTGGCTACGCAATACTCGTCGGTGGGGCATTTCGAGCTGCGGCCCGATCAGGCGCTGGTGATCACGGTGCCGGTCAGCGACGCCCCCTATCTGGGTTTCCAGCTGGGTAGCATGTGGTACATCTCACTGGACTACATCAACCACCAGACGTCGCTGAACAACACTCAGGCCCAAGCGGATCCGGACGGTAAGGTCCGCATCGTCGTAGCGGACCAGAATCCGGGTGTCACCAACTGGGTGGAAACGCTAGGTCACCGGCGTGGCTTCCTGCAGTTCCGCTGGCAGCGGGTCTCGCGTGAGCTCACCGAGGCCGACGGGCCGACCGTCGAGCTGGTCGACTTCGACGCCGTTCCGGCCGCGCTGCCGTATCTGGAGCACAACAAGATTTCCGAGGACGATTTGCGGGCGCGAATCGCACTGCGCCAACAGCAAATTGCGGCCAGGATGCTGGGGTGAGGATGACCGGAATGCTCGCAAACAAAGTGGTCGTGATCAGCGGCGTCGGCCCCGGGCTGGGGACCACGCTGGCGCACCGGTGCGCGCGTGACGGCGCGGACCTGGTGCTGGCGGCCCGCAGCGCGGAGCGTCTCGATGACGTCGCCAAGCAGATCGTCGACACCGGACGGAGGGCGGTGGCGGTGCCCACCGACATCACCGACGACGACCAGGTGAACAACCTCGTCGACGCCACACTGGAGGCCTACGGCAAGGCCGACGTGCTGATCAACAACGCATTCCGGGTACCGTCGATGAAGCCGTTGGCGGGCACCACGTTTCAGCACATCAGGGACGCCATCGAGCTCAGCGCACTCGGGGCGCTGCGCCTGATTCAGGGCTTCACGCCTGCGCTTGCCGAGTCGCATGGCTCGATCGTCAACGTCAACTCCATGGTGCTGCGGCACTCTCAGGCCAAATACGGCGCGTACAAGATGGCCAAATCAGCGCTGCTGGCCATGTCGCAATCGCTGGCCACGGAGCTTGGCGAGCAGGGTATCCGGGTCAATTCCGTTGCGCCCGGGTATATCTGGGGCGACACCTTGCAGAGCTACTTCAACCATCAGGCCGGCAAGTACGGTACCACGGTCGACCAGATCTACCAGGCCACCGCGGCCAACTCCGACCTCAAGCGGCTGCCCACCGAGGACGAGGTGGCGTCGGCGATTCTGTTCATGGCCAGCGACCTGTCCAGCGGCATCACCGGGCAAACCCTGGACGTCAACTGCGGGGAGTACCACAACTGATGAGCGATCGCACCGATATCGGCACGGTCGACGAACTACACGCCTCGGCCACCAAGCTCACCGGGCTCGACGATTTCGGCACCGACGACGACAACTACCGCGAGGCACTGGGAGTGCTGCTGGACTCCTACCGCCGGGAAGCCGGGCTAACCCCGTTGGGCAGCAAGATGAACCGATTCTTCCTGCGCGGCGCGCTGGTGGCCAGGCTGCTGTCCGAGTCCGCCTGGAAGCAGTATCCGCAGTATGCCGACGTCGTCATCGAACGACCCATCTTCGTCACAGGCCTGGTGCGCACCGGCACGACGGCGCTGCACCGGCTGCTCGGCGCGGACCCGGCGCATCAGGGCCTGCACATGTGGTTGGCCGAGTTTCCGCAACCGCGCCCGCCGCGCGAAACGTGGGAATCGAACCCGCTGTATCGCGAACTCGACGCGCAATTCACCCGCCATCACGCCGAGAATCCGGGATACACCGGCCTGCACTTCATGGCGGCATACGAGCTCGAGGAATGCTGGCAGCTGCTGCGACAGTCACTGCATTCGGTCTCCTACGAGACGCTTTCGCATCTACCCAGCTACGCGCAGTGGCTGTCTCGGCAGGACTGGACGCCGTCCTATCAGCGGCACCGCAAGAACCTCCAGCTGATCGGGCTGAACGACGCCGAAAAGCGTTGGGTGCTCAAGAATCCCAGCCATCTGTTCGCGCTGGACGCCTTGATGGCGACCTATCCCGACGCGCTGGTGATTCAGACCCACCGGCCAGTCGAGACGATTATGGCGTCCATGTGCTCGCTGGCCCAGCACACCGCCGACGGCTGGTCCACGATGTTCGTCGGCACTCAGATCGGCGCTGACGCTATGGATACCTGGTCGCGGGGGTTGGAGCGGTTCAATACCGCGCGCGCCAAATACGATCCGGCGCAGTTCTACGACGTCGACTATCGCGACCTGATCTCCGATCCACTCGGCACGGTGGCCGACATCTATCGGCATTTCGGCCTGACGCTGACCGAGGAGGCCAGACAAGCCATGGCGGACAGCCATGCTCAGAGCCAAGCCGGTGACCGCGCGCCGAAGCATACGTATTCACTTGCTGATTACGGCCTTTCGGTCGAGACAGTCAAGGAACGCTTCGCCGGGCTGTGACACGCTCGCGGTGCCCACGCATTACGCCTCGATTCGTTGCGGCCCGAACCAGACACCGTCGGGATCCCCGACCGCACCGGCCCGCTCGCGTGCCGCGGCCAGCTCCGATGACGCCGCAAACTGTTGCGCCGCGACGAAGCTCTGCATGTGCATGACAACGATGACGACGTTCGGATCGCTGCCGTCGACATAGGTGCCGGTCACCACCAAGCCGTGTCGTCGCCGAACGTCATCGAGTCCGGGATCGCGGAACACGGCATTCCAGCGATCGATGCTGGCGACCCGTTGTTTGACTAGCATCACTCCGGTCACGGCCACCTCCCTGATCGAACTGTTATGTCTACATTCGTAGACATATCCTCTAGACTAGCGCGCTTGCGGTGACCATGTCTACAGTTGTGGACATGCGCCAGAGCAGGAATGCCGCCGATGTGCCGCCGCGTCGCCGCGATGCCGCTGCCACTAGAACCCGGTTGCTGGAAGCCGCTCGCGAACTGTTCCTCCGCCATGGGTATGACGCAGTTGGTCTGCGCGAGGTGGCGGCTCGAGCCGGCGTGGACGTCACCCTGGTCCGCCGCTACTTCGGATCCAAGCAAAGCCTGTTCATCCAGGCGACTGACGTCTCCGACAACGTGGATGGGATCCGAAAAGCCACTGATGATGCACTGGGCAGGCAGCTGATTGACCGCGTGCTGGCCGCACGTCGGGACGTCGACGCCCCGTTGTTCGCGTTGCTACGGTCCAGCGGGGATCCGGCGGTGGTGGCCCGACTCAATTCCCAACTCGATGCGGGCCTTACCCGCAACCTGACCAAACGAATCACCGCGGACCACCGCAGGATTCGCGCCGACATGGTCACGGCGCTGCTCCTGGGCATCGGCGTACAACGTGTGCTGCTGCAAAAGAAGCCGATGGCCAGCGCTCACGATGGCGACATCGCCGCGGTATTCCTCGAGGCGTTTGAAGCGATAACCAAACTGCCTCAGGGCAGTTGACTCAGCCGTCGTCAGCGACCGGGTCCAGATAGCCCTCGGCCACCGCATGTTCGATGCTGTCACTCAACCTGGGGCACGAACGGGTGCGAGCGGTGTCTTCGCCGCGGGCGCGGATTTCGGCGAAATAGGCGCAGCGCTGCGATGCTTCGGTGTCCCATTGCACCGCGGTGTGGCCCGGCCCCAATCGCTTCACAGTTACCGTGACGTGGCAGAATCGGCAATCCACTGGCCGCAGGCCGGCCGTCAGATAGCGTTCACGGTCGGCGCGGCTGGCCTCTCGAACCGCAGCGGCACGTTGCGGATCGTCACCGAAATCCCTTGACTTGGTCCAGGAATCGTCGGCACCGCCGCGGCCCGGTCGTTCCTGATGGTCCGGATGATCTGCACCGTGGTCACCGTGCAGCAGGAGCATCGACCGGGCCAGCCGATCGACGTCGGGTACATCGGACATGTCGGTCAGTGTTGCTCGGCGGGCACTTCGTCGGCGGCGGGCTCGGCATCCCGTGCCTTCAGGTTCTCCGCGACTTCGGCGTTCCAGAATTCGTTGGCCCGAGTCGTGTCGACCTCAATTTCGAAGCGCTCCACCATTTCCGGCTTGATGTCCGCTACATCCACATAAAACTGCTCATACCAGCGACGCAGCTGATAGACCGCGCCGTCCTCCTCGACCAGCAACGGGTTGTCGATCCGGGTCTTGTGCTTCCAGATCTCGACATCCTGCAGGAAGCCTTTGCTGACGCCGTCGGTGAACACCCGCGACAACTTGTCAGTCATCTTCTCGTCCATGCCTTTCGGCTTTTCGACGATGACTCCCCACTGCAGCACGAACGAGTTCTGGGTCACCGGGTAGTGGCAGTTGATCAGGATCGATTCGGCCTTGTAGTCGCCGTACTTGTTGTGCAGCCAGTTGATCATGAACGAGGGCCCGAAGTAGGACGCCTCCGAGTCCAGGTGCGCTTCGCCGTACGAGGTGCCCAGATCGTCCACGTCGGGCCGACCCACGTTGTGCAAGTACTGCGAGGCGACGTGGCCCTCGAAGACGTTCTTGAAGTACGTGGGCAAGCCGAAGTGGATGTAGAAGAAGTGCGCCATGTCGGTGACGTTGTCGATGATGTCGCGGCAGTTGGATCCCTCGATGAGGATGCTGTTCCACCGCCAGTCGGTCCATTCGTCGCTGACCGCCTCCGGAATCTCCGGGATTCTGACTGCCGGGTCCGGCGGATTGCCTTCGTGGTCGTGCCAGACGAACAGCAGGCCGCTGCGCACATCGGTGGCCCACGCGCGGGTACGCGCCATTCTGGGCGTGCGCTTGGCATACGGCACCAGCTTGCACCGGCCGTCACCGCCCCACCGCCAGTCATGGAACGGGCAGGCGACCTCATCGCCCTTGATGGTGCCCTCGGTCAGGTCGCCGCCCATGTGGCGGCAGTAGGCGTCCAGAACCTTCAGCTCGCCCTGCGAGTCGGCGAAAACCACCAGCTTGGTGCCGAACGCCTGAATCGCGTGCGGCTTTCCATCCAGGTAGTCCTTCGCTACGCCCAGGCAGTGCCAGCCGCGGGCGTACCTGGTTGGCAAGGTGCCGGAATCGATCTCCCGGACGCCGACGGTGTCGGTACTCACCTGGTCACCTCCAAGTTTCTGGTCTCTAACTAGAACACGTTACAGTTTTCGGACTGGCAAGCGCAACGAGCGCGAGTCGGGCTGCATTAGCTAGGACGTATTCCCGGCTGCGGTATATCTAGACGATGCCGCTGTTTGCTTTCGAGGGTCGCGCGCCACGGATCGACCCCACCGCCTTCGTGGCCCCGACCGCCACCCTGATCGGCGACGTGACCGTCGAAGCGGGAGCGTCGGTGTGGTTCAACGCCGTGCTGCGCGGGGACTACGGACCGATCGTGGTGCGCGAAGGCGCCAACGTGCAGGACGGCTCGGTGCTGCACGCGCCGCCCGGCATCCCCGTCGACATCGGTCCCGGAGCGACGGTGGCGCACATGTGCGTCATCCACGGGGTGCACGTCGGCTCCGAAGCGCTGATCGCCAACCACGCCACCGTGCTGGACGGCGCGGTGATCGGCGCCCGCAGCATGATCGCGGCACATTCGCTGGTGGTGGCCGGCACCCAGATTCCGAGCGGCGTACTGGCGATGGGCGCGCCGGCTCAGGTGAAGGGGCCGATCGCCGGGACGGGCGCCGAGATGTGGATCAACCTCAATCCGCAGGCCTACCGCGAGCTGGCACAGCGGCATCTGGCGGGGCTGGAACCCATCTAACCCGACGACCTGTGGCTCGAGCCGCAGCTTGTAGACGGTTCCAAGAATTAGTCAAGGATTCGCCAAGTCTGGCGCCGGATAGTTGCGACAGCGGAAGATTCGGCAACACAGCCGAACGCGAGGACGAGGTTCACGACCATGCCCAACTTAATGACCACCCAGCCACAACTAGACGAAACCTTGGCGCTCACGGACGTTGAGCTGCAGACACCGACGCTCATCACCGAACAAGAAGTCCGGTTCAGCACCGCGGTGGCGCTGGCCCCATCGACTCGGCAGCCGGCACACCGGAACCGTGTTGTCACGGCCATGCGACGCATGTTCGCGGCCCCGGCCGAGAAGCCGCGTCAGGAGCGACGCCACCAGCCGCGGCGATACGCGTTCTTGGAAAACGCCCTCATGGGACGTGAAATGGACCGACTCTGACCGATGCCCAGCTGACCGGCGCCCTATGGGCGCCGAATCAGCTTGTTGCGTAGGCAGTCGCAATCGGCGAGCCGATCTACACCTTTCGGGCGGATGCTGCGGCGCGTTCCATTTCCCAGTACGCGCGCAACGCAACCAGCTGGCCGTCGTCGTTCGCCTTATAGGTGAACACACCGTCCGCGGTGATCTGATAGTCGCCCGTCGTGATGAGGATATGCCCGACGTTGGCTTCTTCGTAGCCGCATTGGTAGGTGTCGCGGAAGACGAACTCGATCTTGTCGGTGGGCGCAATGGCTTTGTCCCAGAAGGCCGATATCGCGTCCCGCCCGCGGTGACCCTTGCCTTCCGGGTCGAAAGCCGATGGCCCAATGGGATCTTCGACGATGGCGTCGTCGGCGAACACGGCCAGCCAGGCTTTTTTGTCCCTGGCTTGCACCGCCTCGCGGGATCGACGGCCCGCCTCATGTGCGAGATGCTTCACCGCGGCCTGCTGGCTCACTTGACGTCCTTCGCCGGCTTGTCACTGCTCACTACCCACATCGAGTAATACTGCGAGCCACCACCGTAGGCATGTCCCAACGCTTTTCGCGCACCCGGCACCTGGTGATCGCCGCCTTTGCCCATCACCTGAATCGCCGCCTCGGCGAAGCGGATCAGGCCCGATGCACCGATCGGGTTCGACGACAGCACCCCGCCGGACGGGTTCACCGGAAGTCGTCCCCCGATCGCGGTCTCACCGGCTTCGGTGAGTTTCCAGCCTTCGCCTTCGGGGGCAAAGCCCAGGCTCTCCAACCACATTGGCTCGAACCACGAGAACGGAACGTAGATCTCGGCGGCGTCGATCTCGTCGATGGGGCTGGTGATGCCGGCCCCCTTCCACAGTGCGGCGGCCGCGTCGCGGCTGGCTTGGGGGCTGACCTGGTCACGGCCCGAGAATTGCAGCGGCTCGGTGCGCAGTGCGGTGGCATGGATCCATGCCACCGGATGTCCTTGCCCCAGACGCGCTTCGGCGATTTCCTCGTTGCCGATCACCACCGCGCAGGCGCCGTCGGACGACGGGCACGTCTCGTCGTAGCGGATGGGATCCCACAGCATCGGCGATTCCATCACCTTCTCGAGGGTGATGTCGGGCTGGTGCAGATGCGCCAGCGGGTTGCGGGCGCCGTTGAGCCGGTCCTTGACCGCGACCATCGCACCGATATTCGTCGGTGCACCGGAACGGCGGATGTACGACCGAACGTGCGGGGCGAAATACCCGCCCGCGCCCGCGCCGACCGGCTTGATGAAGGGGATCGGAATCGACAACGCCCACATGGCATTCGACTCCGATTGCTTCTCCCAGGCCATCGCCAGCACCCGGCGGTACTTACCGGACTGCACCAGGCTGGCCGCCACCACCCCGGTGGATCCGCCGACCGAACCCGCAGTGTGCACTCGGATCAGCGGTTTGCCGGTGGCGCCCACGGCATCGGCCATGAACAGCTCCGGCATCATGACGCCCTCGAAGAAGTCGGGTGCCTTGCCGACGACGACAGCGTCGATGTCGTCGAAAGAGGAACCGGAATCTTCCAGCGCGCGGTCGATAGCCTCGCGCACCAGGCCGTTCATCGAGACGTCTTTGCGCTTGGCCACATACTTGGTCTGTCCGGTACCGAGTACCGCGGCCAGATTTGCCCCTGCACCGGCCATCAGTTTTTCCCTTCCATGACCGCGACCAGGTTCTGTTGCAGCGCAGGACCGCTGGTCGCATGCGCCAGCACCCGCTGCGCCGAACCATTCCAGATATGTTGTGCCGCAAAGCCTATGCGTTCAAGGCCGGCGACGAACATTGGATTCGCCGCCAGCGCTCCGCCCGAAGGATTGATCTTCGTCGCCCCGGGGATGTTGATCGCCTCCGCGAGGATCAGGTGCTGGTGGGTGAACGGCGCGCAAATCTCGGCCACGTCGAGGTTGCGGGTGCTTCCCCTGGTCGCCACCCTGGCCGCCGCCTGCGTGGACGGCGACTCGGTGAGATCGCGGACGCCCAGCGACGGGGACTCGATGCGGTGTTCGATGCCGGTGATCCAGGCCGGGTTCTCGCGCAACTCCCGCGCCCGGTCGTCGGCGGCCAACACGATCGCGGCCGCGCCGTCGGTGATCGGCGCGATGTCGTGGCGCCGCAGCGGATCGGCGAAGAACGGCCGCTCGAGCAGTTCGTCGAGGCTGACCGCGGGCTCCTCGGAGTCCACCCGGCGGGCGTTTGCGAAGGATTCGAAAGCGACGCGCGCCATTTGCAATTCGGTCCACTTGCCCGAGTCGAGCCCGATTCTGGCCTGTAGTCCCGCCATCGACACCGAGTCCGGCCACAGCGGCGCGACGGTGTAGGGGTCGGTCTGCCGCGACAAGATGCGCCGGAGGACTCCCGCTGAGGACTTGCCGAAGCCGTACACCAGCGCGGTGTCGACCTCGCCGGTGAGGATCTTGATGTAGGCCTCGTAAAGTGCCCAGGCGGCGTCCATCTCGACGTGCGATTCGTTGATCGGCGGCACAGCTCCGATAGAGTCGATCGCCGAGATGAACGAAAATGCGCGTCCGGCAAGGTAATCCGAAGAGCCGGAGCACCAGAAGCCAATGTCGGCCTTGGTGATGCCCAGATCCTGGTAGAGCTGGGCGAAGCACGGCATCAACATCTCGACGCCGTTGGTGGTGCCGTCGGTGCGGCGGACATGCGGCGCGTGGGCAAAGCCGACGACCGCAACGTTGCGAGCGCTCATTGCAGATAGGCCCTTTACAGGTGGTGCTTGTAGGTGTCGTATTCGGCGTCCGGCTCACCGGTCGGCCGGAAGTACTCGATGTTGTCGATCCCGTAGCCCCACTCCTCGCGTGGCTTCCACATCGCTTCGACGCGCATGCCCATGCGCACCTCGTGCGCGTCGACGTCGGCGACCAGATGCAGGAAGGGGATGTCGGCGCCGTCGAGCAGCACATAAGCGGCGACGTAGGGCGGCTTGATGCGCTGGCCCTGGAACGGGATGTTGATGATCGCGAACGTCGTCACCGTGCCCTTGTCCGGTAGCTCGACGAAGTCAGTGGTCGGCAGTCCGGTCGCCGGGTCAGCACCGTGTGGGGGGAAGTAGACCTTCCCGGTTTCTCCGGTCTTGGCGCCGAGCAGTCTGCCCTCGGCGATCGCGCGCAGGTATGCGCTCTCCTCGTGGGAAGCGGTGTGCTGAATCGTCATCTCGATCGGCGTGACGATCATGGTGACCGGATCCTGGTCGCTGGCCGACTCCGCTGCGGGTTCGGCCTCATCGCCGAGCTCGAAGTACGCGATGTCGGTGATCGCGCCGACGGTCTCGTCGGCCCAGTGCACATGGACCCGGGTGCCGGTGCTGATCGCGCCGGGTTCGCCCGCGGCTCCGACATCAACGGCATGCATCAGCAGCGTGTCCGCGCCGTCCAGCTTGATCAGCGCCCAGGCGAACGGGTGGTCCAGCGGCTGGCCCGCCAGCGGCTCCGGCTGCCAGGTCCACGATGCGACGGTGCCGACACTGGCGACCGGTACCATTTCGCCCAGCGGTTCATAGGTGACCGGGTCGTATTCGGCCGGTGGCACATGCACTCGGCCATCCGACCCGCGTACTCCCAAAATGTGCCGGTCGCGCAGCGCGGTGAAGAACTTGCCCAGCGTGGGGCCCACTGAACGGGTGTAGTCGAAGGACAACGTAAGTGGCGCGGAGAGGGGCGGCTCATGGTGATCCATCAGGGTCGGGCCGCTCGAACTGGCTGTCACGCATTCGAGTAGAACAGGTTCTAAGAATCGTTTCAACTTGCTCTTTTAATGGGCGCTGGGAGGCCAAGGCATGAAGCTCGGACTGCAACTGGGTTATTGGGGTGCTCAACCACCGGAGAACGCCGCCGAGCTGGTCGCCGCCGCCGAGGATGCCGGATTTGACGCCGTCTTCACCGCCGAGGCGTGGGGCTCGGATGCCTACACGCCACTGGCCTGGTGGGGCTCGTCGACGCAGCGCGTGCGGCTGGGCACGTCGGTGGTCCAGCTGTCCGCACGCACCCCGACGGCCTGCGCGATGGCCGCACTCACCCTCGACCACCTCAGCGGCGGCCGGCACATCCTCGGGCTCGGCGTATCCGGCCCGCAGGTGGTCGAGGGCTGGTACGGCCAAAAGTTTCCCAAGCCGCTGGCTCGCACCCGCGAATACATCGACATCGTCCGCCAGGTGTGGGCCCGGGAAGCGCCGGTGACCAGCGACGGACCGCACTATCCGTTGCCGCTGACTGATTCTGGGACGACCGGTCTGGGCAAGGCACTGAAACCGATCACCCACCCACTGCGCGCCGACATCCCGATCATGCTGGGCGCCGAAGGCCCCAAGAACGTCGCGCTGGCGGCCGAGATTTGCGATGGCTGGCTGCCCATCTTCTACTCGCCACGAATGGCCGACACCTACAACGAATGGCTCGACGAGGGATTCGCCCGGCCGGGCGCTCGGCGCACCCGGGATGACTTCGAGATCTGCGCGACGGCGCAGATCGTCGTCACCGAGGACCGGGCAGCCGCGTTCGAGGGAATCAAGCCATTCCTCGCGCTCTACATGGGCGGCATGGGTGCCGAGGACACTAACTTCCACGCCGACGTCTACCGCCGGATGGGCTACGCCGAGGTGGTCGACGAGGTCACCAAGCTGTTCCGGTCCAACCGCAAGGACGAGGCCGCCAAGATCATCCCCGACGAGCTCGTCGACGACGCCATGATCGTCGGCGATCTGGACTACGTCCGTAAGCAGATCGCGGCCTGGGAAGCGGCCGGCGTCACGATGATGGTGGTGGCCGCCCGCAACGCCGAGCAGGTCCGCGACCTCGCCGCGCTGACGTAGGAGTTCTTGCCAGGCTATTAGAACGCGTTCTAGATTGGCCGGATGACAGCCTCGCAGCACACCATCGCGGGCACGGTACTCACGATGCCGGTACAGATCCGCAAGGCGACCCAGCACATGGCGATGTTCTCGGTGGACGCCGACGCCGCCCAACGGATGATCGACTACAGCGGTCTGCAGGTGGCCCGCTTTCTGCCCGGCCGCGCTGCCGTGGCATTGATACTGGCGCACTTCATCGACGGTGACCTCGGCGAGTATCACGAGTTGAGCACCAGCGTGATGGTCAACCAGCCCGGTTCCAGCGCGTCGGGTCTTCGTGCACTTCAGTCCGCCTTCATTCATCACATGCTGGTCGATCAAACCTTCACTCTCGAAGCGGGGCGGACAATCTGGGGATTTCCGAAAGTAATGGCGGAGTTCAGGATTCGGGACGGCCGTCACTTCGGCTTCGATCTGAGCGCCGATGGTCAGCTCGTGGTCGACATGGAATTCCGTGGCGGCCTGCCGATTCCGTCGGCGCTGACGCCTCGCGAGCAGCAGTTGCGCTCATATGCGCACCGCGAGGGACACACGTTGGAGACTGAATTCACGATGTGTGCCAGGGGTTCGCGTTACCGGCCAGGTGGTGTGCGGCTGCGACTCGGGGATCACCCCTATGCCAAAGAGCTTGCTTCGCTGGGTCTTCCGAAGCGAGCCATGCTGTCGACTTCGGCTGACAACGCACAAATGACATTCGGTGACGCTGAGGAGATCTCATGACTTTGACTAGACCGGACGTAGATCTGACCGACGGCGCGTTCTACGCCGGCGACTCCCGATCCGTCTACCGGTGGATGCGAGAGCACGAACCGGTATTCCGGGACCGCAACGGATTGGCCGCGGCGTCGACCTATCAGGCCGTCATCGACGCCGAACGCAACCCCGACATGTTCTCGAACGCGGGCGGCATCCGGCCCGACCAAGACGGCGTCGAGATGATGATCGAGATGGACGACCCGCAACATCTGTTGCGGCGCAAGCTCGTCAACTCCGGCTTCACCCGCAAGCGCGTCAAAGACCAGGAGTCCAAGATCACCGCGCTGTGCGACACGTTGATCGACGCGGTGTGCGAACGCGGGGAGTGCGACTTCGTCTGGGACCTCGCCGCGCCGCTGCCGATGGCGGTCATCGGTGACATGCTCGGTGTGCTTCCGGAGGAACGCAAGATGTTCCTCAAGTGGTCCGACGATCTGGTCAGTTTTCTGAGCAGCACTGCGGCGCAAGAGGATTTCCAGGTCACCATGGATGCCTTCGCCGCCTACAGCGAATACATGATGGGCATGATTGCGGCGCGCAAGGAGGCACCGACCGACGATCTGGTCAGCGTCCTGGTGCATGCGGAGGTGAAAGGATCCCGCCTCGAAGACCATCAGATCGTCACCGAGGTGCTGCTGCTGCTGATCGGCGGCGACGAGACCACACGTCACACGCTTTCCGGCGGAACACGGCAGCTGCTGTTGCACCCCGACCAGCATCAGCGCCTGGTCAACGACCTCGGACTGCTGCCCAACGCCATCGAAGAGATGCTGCGCTGGACCGCGCCGGTGAAGAACATGGCCCGCACGGTTACCGCCGACAACGAGTTTCACGGCACGCAGTTGCACCAGGGCGAGAAAATAATCCTGCTGTTCGAGTCGGCGAACTTCGACGAGAAGGTGTTCGAGAACCCGGAGAGCTTCGACATCGAGCGCTACCCGAACAACCACCTCGCCTTCGGATTCGGGACGCATTTCTGCCTGGGCAATCAGTTGGCCCGGCTGGAGTTGTCGATCATGCAGTCGCGGCTGCTGCAGCGTCTTCCCGACATGCGGCTGGCCTCGGATGCCGCGTTGCCGCTGCGGCCGGCGAACTTCGTCTCCGGCTTGGAGAAGATGCCGGTGGCTTTTAGCCCAACCGCGCCGCTGGGGTAGCCGCCGCCGAGCGTGTTCTCAGGGCGAGAAATCCGCGAAAATCTGTGCGTGAGTTCACGTTCGGCGTGCCCACGCCGCCGCCAGTCGTGCCAAAATGCCGCCTGTCATGTGTTGAGCCGTGACTCGGATGGTGATCCAACCCAGTTCGGGTAGCGCCTCATAGCGTTCGATGTCCTTCCGAATATCCGGCGGTCTGTGCGATGATGGTCGCCCTCGTTCGAGCGCGATTTTGACGTTCTCCCAACCCATGTCGACAACCGCGACAAGTTCTCCGTATGCGCCGTAAACCGGTATCTGGGTTTGCGGCGGCGGTACCCGGCCTCGATGACCAGCAGTCGCAGCCAGGTCTCGCGGGGTGACTCCGCGCCCGCATCGCCGAGGGTCAGCGCGCGTCTTGCACGTCTGATGTTGCGGTGACCCTTGTGGCCTTCGGCGAGTAGTTCAACATCGGCAGTCTTGAGCCTGGTAGCACGGGCCAAGGCGTCAACAGCCGCGACCGCTTTGCCGAGAGGACTACGACACGCGAGGTCGAACGCGGTACGCGCCGCGGTGGTTACGGGCACGTCGCCGATCAGTTGAATCTCGTCGTCAGCGACGGTGTCCGACCAGGTGCGAATGCCGGGCGGCGGGCGGCGGTGTCCGTAGATAAGTTGCGCGGGTTGCCCAGCATCCACCCATTTGGCGCCGTGCAGTGCCGCGGCGGATTGTCCGGCAACGATCCCGCACCTCTTCGACCACAGCCATGCGGCGTAGGCGCGCTGTACAGCGGTGAGCTTCGTGCCGACAGGGACATAGACGTCGGGATGGATCGCTTCGTGGTGGCGTTGCAGCTTGTGACGGGTCAATGCACCCGACGCATTGCTTCACTGCCGATGAGCGGTCCCGTCACGACGTAGCAGTCTGTCGTGGGGGACCGACAGTTGCGCCGAACGTGCTCTGAGGGTTGAAAAGTGGCCGCAACCGCCCTGTGAGCACGCTGGGCGACCGGGAAGGTTAGCGCATCTTGAACTGCGGCTTGCGCTTCTCCTTGAAAGCCAGCGGCCCTTCCTTGGCGTCGTCGGAGAGGAAAACCTCGATGCCGATCTTGGTGTCGATCTTGAACGCGTCGTTCTCGTGTAGGCCCTCGGTGTCGTGGATGGTCCGAAGGATGGCCTGCACGGCGAGTGGCCCGTTGTTGTTGATCACCTCGGCGATCTCGAGGGCCTTTTCCAGCGCCGAGCCGTCGGGCACGACGTAGCCGATGAGACCCATTTCTTTGGCCTCGGCGGCGGTGATATGGCGGCCGGTCAACAGCAGATCGCAGGCGACCGTATAGGGAATTTGGCGGGCCAGCCGCACTGCCGATCCGCCCATCGGGTAGAGGCTCCACTTGGCCTCGGAAATACCGAACTTGGCGCTCTCGCCGGCAATGCGGATGTCTGTGCCCTGCAGGATCTCGGTGCCGCCTGCGATGGCGGGACCTTCGACCGCGGCGATCAGCGGTTTGGTAAGCCGCCGGCCCTTGAGAAGGGCGTCGATGCGCGACGGGTCGTAGCTGCCGTCCTTGAACGAGTCGCCGGGTGGCTTGGCGGTCGCCGCCTTGAGGTCCATCCCGGCACAGAAGTAGCCGCCCGCCCCCGTCAAGATGCACGACCGGATCTCTGGATCGCCGTCGACGCGGTCCCACGCTTCGACCATGATCGAGAGCATCTCGGTCGAGAGAGCGTTGCGCGCCTCAGGGCGGTTCAGCGTCAAGATCAACGTGTGTCCGCGCTGCTCAATGAGGGCGTCGGGACCCTTTTCCGACTCGCTCACAGGTATCCGCCTTCCCGCGTCGATGCCACGAACTTGTCAAGAAATGTAACACGTTCTAATTTGGTGGCCGTGGCCCTGAATATTGCCGACCTCGCAGAGCACGCCATCGACGCTGTGCCCGACCGTGTAGCCCTCATCTGCGGCGACGAAAAACTGACCTACGCCCAACTGGAAGAGAAGGCCAATCGGCTCGCGCACTACCTGATCGACCAGGGCGTGCAGCAGGACGACAAGGTGGGGCTTTACTGCCGTAACCGCAACGAGATCGTCGTCGCGATGCTGGGCATCGTCAAGGCGGGCGCCATCCTGGTCAACGTCAACTACCGCTACGTCGAGGGCGAACTGCGCTACCTCTTCGACAACTCGGACATGGTCGCCCTGGTACATGAGCGGCAGTATTCGGACCGGGTCGCCAACGTGCTGCCGGATACCCCCAACGTCAAGACGGTCCTGGTTGTCGAGGACGGCTCAGACAGGGACTCCCAGGACTATGCGCGCTATGGGGGCGTCGAATTCTACGAAGCCCTCGCCCAGGGCTCACCCGAACGAGACTTCGGGGAACGCAGCGCCGACGCGATCTACCTGCTCTACACCGGCGGCACCACCGGCTTCCCCAAGGGCGTGATGTGGCGCCACGAGGACATCTACCGCGTGCTGTTCGGCGGAACCGACTTCGCGACGGGCGAATTCATCAAGGACGAGTACGACCTGGCGAAACAAGCTGCCGCCAATCCGCCGATGATTCGTTACCCGATCCCGCCGATGATCCACGGCGCGACCCAGTCGGCCACCTGGATGTCGATCTTCTCGGGTCAAACCACCGTTCTGGCACCGGAATTCAACGCCGACGAGGTCTGGCGCACGATTCACGAGCACAAGGTGAATTTGTTGTTCTTCACCGGTGACGCGATGGCTCGCCCCTTGCTGGACGCGCTGCAGAAGGAGAATGACTACGACCTGTCGTCGCTATTCCTGCTCGCCAGCACCGCGGCGCTGTTCTCGCCGAGCATCAAGGAGAAGCTGCTGGAACTGCTGCCCAACCGGGTCATCACCGACTCGATCGGCTCGTCGGAGACCGGCTTCGGGGGCACCAGCATTGTCGCCAAAGACGCCCCGCACAGCGGCGGCCCGCGGGTCACCATCGACCACCGCACCGTCGTCCTCGACGAGGACGGCAACGAGGTGAAGCCCGGCTCGGGGGTGCGTGGCTTCATCGCCAAGAAGGGCAACATCCCGGTCGGCTACTACAAGGACGAAAAGAAGACCGCCGAGACGTTCCGCACCATCAACGGAGTGCGCTACGCGATCCCCGGCGACTATGCCCAAGTCGAGGAAGACGGCACCGTGACGATGCTCGGCCGGGGCTCGGTGTCGATCAACAGCGGTGGCGAAAAGATCTACCCCGAAGAGGTGGAAGCCGCTTTGAAGGGCCACCCCGACGTGTTCGACGCCCTGGTTGTCGGGGTGCCCGACCCTCGGTACGGCCAGCATGTGGCCGCCGTGGTGCACGCTCGGCCGGGATGCCGGCCGTCGCTGGCGGAGCTGGACAGCTTCGTACGTTCGGAGATCGCCGGCTACAAGGTGCCGCGCAGCCTTTGGCTGGTCGACGAGGTCAAGCGGTCACCGGCAGGCAAACCGGACTACCGGTGGGCCAAGGAGCAGACCGAGGCGCGGCCCGCCGACGAGGTGCACGCCAGCCACGTCGCGACCGGCGCCTGACTCCCGCCGCTTCGCGGCGCGCATTGTCGGCGGGCTAGTGTCGAATCGCGATGGCGATCGATGTTTGGATGCAGCACCCGACTCTGCGGTTCTTGCGCAGCGACATGCTGGCGTCGCTGCGCCGCTGGACCGGCGGGGCCATGCCGGAAACCGACATCCCAATCGACGCGACCATCGTGTCGATGGACAGCGCCGGCGTCGATATCGGCCTGCTCAGCGCCTGGCGCGGTCCGAACGGCCAGGACCTGGTCTCCAACGACGAGGTCGCCGAATGGATTCGATTGCACCCCAACAGGTTCGGCGGCCTGGCGACCGTTGACCTCGATCAGCCGATGGCGGCCATCCGCGAGCTGCGGCGGCGGGTTAGTGACGGCTTCGTGGGCCTGCGGGTGGTGCCCTGGCTGTGGAACGCCCCGCCCACCGACCGCCGCTACTATCCGCTGTTCGCCGAATGCGTGCAGTTGGGTGTCCCGTTCTGCACCCAGGTCGGGCACACCGGGCCGATGCGGCCGTCGGAGACCGGACGTCCGATTCCCTACATCGACCAGGTGGCCCTGGATTTCCCGGAGTTAGTCATCGTGTGCGGTCACGTCGGCTACCCGTGGACCGAGGAGATGGTCGCCGTGGCCCGCAAACACGAAAACGTCTACATCGACACCTCCGCATATACCGTGCGGCGGTTCCCGGATGAACTCGTCCGGTTCATGAAAACCGGTACCGGACAACGCAAGGTGCTGTTCGGCACCAACTACCCGATGATCGCCCACGCACACGCGCTGGCCGGCCTCGACGAACTCGGGCTGACCGACGAAGCGCGCCGCGACTTTCTGCGCGGCAACGCAGAGCGGGTCTTCGGGCTCGCAAAACAGGAGGCAGACAGGTGAACGGCGCCCAGGCTCTGATCAACACAATGGTCGACGGCGGCGTCGATGTGTGCTTCGCCAACCCCGGCACATCGGAGATGCACTTCGTTGCGGCGCTGGACACTGTCCCGCGGATGCGCGGCGTGCTGGCCCTTTTCGAGGGTGTGGCCACCGGCGCCGCCGACGGTTACGCGCGAATGGCGGACCGGCCCGCGGCCGTACTGTTGCACCTTGGCCCCGGACTGGGCAACGGCCTGGCCAACCTGCACAACGCCCGACGCGCTCGGGTCCCAATGGTGGTCGTCGTCGGTGACCATGCCACCTATCACAAAAAGTACGATGCCCCACTGGAATCCGACATCGACGGCCTCGCCGGCACCGTGTCGGGTTGGGTGCGCCGCAGCACCAGCGTCGGCGACGTCGCAACCGACGCGGCCGAGGCGATCGCCGCCAGCCGGGCAGGCTCGCAGATCTCGACGCTGATTCTGCCGGCCGACGCGTCCTGGTCCGACGGCGGCCAAAAGGCCTCGGTACCAACGTCTTCCGCGAATGCAGCAGTGAATGTCGGACCGGTGGCGGAGGTGCTGCGGTCGGGCGAACCCACGATGATGCTGATCGGCGGGGATGCCACCCGCGCGCCGGGGCTGGCAGCGGCCGCGCGGATTGCCGAGGCGACCGGGGCCCGTTGGTTGTGCGAGACCTTCCCGACCCGGCTGGAGCGCGGCGCCGGTGTTCCCGCTGTCGATAGGCTCGCGTACTTCGCCGAAGCCGCAGCGGACCAGTTGAACGGCGCCAAGCACCTGATCCTGGCGGGTGCCAAGTCGCCGGTGTCGTTCTTCGCCTATCCAAACATGCCCAGCGATCTGGTACCGGCCGGTTGCGAGGTGCACGTGCTGGCCGAATACAGCGGTGCCGCTGACGCTTTGGCGGCACTGGCTGACGAATTGGCGCCCGGGACGGTCGCGCCCGTCGGCCCCGCGTCTCGCCCGCAGCTGCCCACCGGCGCCCTGACGTCGGCATCGGTGGCCGGCGTGGTCGGGGCGCTGTTGCCGGAACGGGCGATCGTCGTCGACGAGTCGAACACTTCCGGGGTGCTGCTTCCGCAGGCGACTGCGGGCGCTCCCGCCCATGACTGGCTGACGCTGACCGGCGGAGCGATCGGCTACGGCATCCCCACCGCGGTCGGCGCGGCGGTGGCCGCTCCCGACCGTCCGGTGCTGTGTCTGGAATCTGATGGGTCGGCGATGTACACGATTTCCGGGCTGTGGACCCAGGCGCGGGAAAACTTGAACGTGACGACCGTAATCTACGACAACAGCGCCTACGACATCCTGCGTATCGAGCTGCAACGTGTCGGTGCCGGCTCGGCTCCCGGTCCGAAAGCGCTGGACCTACTGGACTTGTCAAGACCGACAATGGATTTCGTCAAGATCGCCGAAGGCATGGGAGTTCCGGCGCGGCGGGTGAGCACTGCGGAGGAGTTCGCCGACGCACTCCGCGCGGCTTTCGCCGAGCCAGGACCGCACCTGATCGACGCGGTTGTGCCGTCACTGCTCGGATAGTTCGGGAAGGTTGTCGACGAGCCAGTCCGTCAGCCGATTGAGCACATCGATGCCGCTTTTGAAAGTCCGCGCTTCGGCCGCCACGGCTACACCAACATCACCGGATTCGCTTGCTACCAAACCGAATTGCCGCACCAGATAGTTACGTGCTGTGCTGCCCGGACCCCAACCGCCTTTGGTCGGAATGCCTGTGGCGGCAAGCCCCCAGCACTGCTTGGCAGTGAGACGGCGCATCAAATCAATCACAACGGCAGCCCTCGGAAGCGCGGGTAGTTGCGCGGCGAAGCGCGCCTGCCGGTCCAGTGGCCACTGCGTTTGGCCGAATGCCGTGAAGCCGGGGCGAACTCGCTGCGACTCGACGACGGTGGCGCCGTCCCCGGATTCCGCGATGATGGCCCGCACTCGCCGTGCGGCCTGCACCGGCTCACCGAGGCCCGCCCACAGCTGCTCCGCGGCAGCATTGTCGGAGTTGGTAATTGCCTTGATTACCAAATTCTTTAACGCAGGATCGCTGCGCAGTGCCGCAACCGCCAACGGTACTTTGATGGTCGACCATGCAACGCCGGACGACCACTCGCCAAGCGAATAGACCTCGGCAGGCCGAGCAACGGCGACACCGACCCGTGCCGGCACACTGGCGGCAAGCTCGTCGAATTTCACGATCCTGGCCAGCGAATCGGCCATACCGGATCGCCGCAGTCGACGCCCTCGGCGGACAACTGCCGCTTGAGCACCTTGAAGGTCACGGTACGCGGCAGTTCCGCACTGGTTCGGACGTAAGAAGGCCACTGCTTAGGCCCTAAATCGGGTTGCTCGGCAAGGAAGGCTCGAAATTTGTCGGCATCGAATTCCGTGCCGGCAGCCAGCACCAGCGCGGCCATCACCTGGTCGCCGACCACCGGATCGGGCACCGGATAAACCGCAACCTCGATCGCGTCGGGGTATCTCAGCAGCACCCGCTCGATGGGCGCCGCGCCCAGGTTTTCACCGTCAACCCGCATCCAATCACCAAGGCGCCCTGCGAAATACGCGTAACCATTCTCATCGCGATAGGCGAGATCACCGCTGTGGTACACACCGCCGGCCATCCGCTCGGACGAGGCCGCCTCGTCGTTGTAGTAGCCCTCGAAACGGCCTGCTCCCGTCCTGTTCACCAGTTCGCCGACTACCCCGGGCGGGGAGGGCAGGCCGGTATCCGGGTCGACGATGTCGACACCCCCGGACAACGGACCCAGCGAGCCCGGCGGAGTGTCTGGCGTGCGGGCAATCGCCACACCGCCCTCGGTCGAACCGAACCCGTCCTGAACGACGCATCCGAACCTACGGGAAAAGCGTTCGATGTCGCCGGGCACGCCCTCGTTGCCGTACACCGCCCGTAACGGGTTGTCCGCGTCGTCGGGCTGCTCGGGCGTGGCAAGCACATACGACAACGGCTTGCCCACATAGTTGGCGTAGGTGGCACCGTAACGGCGCACGTCGGGTAGAAAGTTCGACGCAGAGAACTTGCGCCGCAATGCCATTGACCCCCGGCACGCCGCCGCTACGGACCAGCCGACCAGCACCGCGTTGGAGTGGAACAACGGCATCGACACATAGCAGACATCGTCGGGTCCCAAGCTGAATCGCTCAGTCATCGTCACCCCGGCGATCGCAACCTTGCTATGGCTGCACTTCACCGCTTTCGGTTCGCCGCTGGTGCCGGACGTGAAGATCAGCATGAACAGGTCGGCGGGGTTCGCGGACTGGAAACGCAGCTCGGCATCGCGATGCACGGCCAGTTCGTCAGCCCACTCGGCGGAATCGACATTGATATGGTCGATATCGTCCAGTGCCAGAGCTGATTTCGAATCGGCCAGCACCAGTTGGCAGTCGGCCCGTTCGATGTCGCGGGCCAGTGCATCCCCACGGCGCACCGGGTTGAGTCCCACCGGCACGATCCCGGACAGACCGGCGGCAACCAGCATTGCCGAGAAGAAGGGCGTGTTTTCCAGCAGCACGCCGACATGCGGCGGCCGGCCAGGTTCGAGACGATCGCGCAACGTCGCCGCAATCGCGGCACCATGCCGGATGTGCTCGTGCCAGCTGGTAAACGAATCCTCGAAATAGACACCGCGGTCGTCGATTTCGGCCAGCGGCACGAGGAGTTCGGTGACCGTCGGGTCAGTCACGAGCCTGCACCACAACTCGAGGGTGACGCTGGCGTCACACTCGAACGCCAGCGTGACGCTAGCGTCACGTTTGCCGACATGGCCTGCTAAGCAGGGGTTTCCGCCAATTCGCGACCGATCCGGCGCAACTGCCCGGTCGCGCCGCCGAGTGCGAACTCGGTCTCCTTGGCAGCAAGGAAATACCGGTGTACCGGATGATCGGTGTCGACGCCGACGCCGCCATGCACGTGCACGATGGTGTGGGCGACCCGGTGGCCCGCGTCGGCTGCCCAAAACGCCGCCGACGCCACGTCGATCTCAGCGGGAATGTCCTCGGCCACCTTCCAGGCGGCCTGGGTGAGCGTCAACCGCAAACCCTTGACGTCGATGTACCCGTCGGCCAGCCGCTGACCAACGGCTTGGAAGCTGCCGATCGGGCGATCGAATTGTTCCCGGGTCCGGGCGTATTCGGCCGTCATCTGTAATCCACGTTCGAGGACGCCGAGCTGAAAGGCGCTGCGGCCCAAGGTGGAAATCGTGCGGAGCCAGCTCACCACCTCGCTTCCGCCGACCTTGCGGTCCGCGGCCACCGCGACGTCGTCCAGCGCCAGGTGCCCGACGCAGCCCAGGCCGGTGGTCTGCAACGGGGTGACCGCGACGCCCGGATCATCGGACGCGACCAGGAAGACGGCGGTGCCGGAATCTGTTTCGGCCGGTACCAGGAATGCGTCCGCCACCGGCCCGTAGCCGACCAGGGTGCGGGTACCGGTGAGACGGAAACCGTCACCAGTGGAGGCCGCCCGCACCGGGCCCTCACCCATCTCGCCGTCGGCGGCCACGGTCAGGATCTTTTCTCCGTTGACCGCCGCCACACCCCAGCTTTGCTGCAGCTCCTCGGACCCGAAGCGGGCCAGCGCGCCCGCAGCCAGCACCACCGACTCCAGGTAGGGCACGGCCGCAAGCTGGTGGCCCAACGCAACCAGCACCGCCGTCTGCTCGAGCACCCCGAATCCGTCGCCGCCCAGCGACGCGGGCGCGGCACTGGTCAGGATGTCGCTGTCGACGAGCTTGCCCCACAGCTCTCGGTCGAACCGCTGCTCGAGGCCGTCCAGCTCACGTTGATGCGCCGGCGTGCACACCGCGTCGACGATGGTGTCAACCAGACCACCGAGGTCGGTCGCGGCTTCGGTTGTCGTGAAATCCATGAAATCCCGTCCTCTATATAAGGGTCAGCGGTTGGCCCGGGGCAGTCCGAGCGCGACCATGCCGATAATGTCGCGCTGTACCTCATTGGTGCCGCCGCCGAAGGTCAGGATCAGGCAGGCACGGTGCATCCGCTCCACCCGGCCGCGCAGTAAGGCGCCAGGGGAGTCCTGCCGCAAGGTCGCGGCAGTACCGAGCACTTCCATCAGCAGCCGGTAGGCCTCGGTGGCCAGTTCGGTACCGAAGACCTTGGCGGCCGATGCGTCCGCCGGCGACGGGGAAGCGTCCTGCGAAGACGCGAGCTCCCAGTTGATCAGCTTGAGCACCTCGGCCTTGGCGTGCACCCGGGCCAGGTTGAGCTGCACCCATTCGGAGTCGATCAGCCGGGCACCGCTGGAGTCCTTGGTGTGCTGCGCCCATTCGCGAACTTCCCGTAGACACAGGAAGATCGGCGCAGGCGACACCAGGGCCACCCGCTCGTGATTGAGCTGGTTCGTCACCAGCTTCCAGCCGCCGTTCTCCTCGCCGACCAGGTTGGTCACCGGGACCCGCACGTCGGAGTAGTAGGTGGCGCTCGTGTCGGGACCGGCCATGGTGTGCACCGGCGTCCACGAGAAGCCCTCGGCGGTGGTCGGCACGATCAGCACAGAAATGCCGCGGTGCTTCTTGGCTTCCGGGTTGGTGCGCACCGCCAGCCAGACGTAGTCCGCGTACGCGATCAGGCTGGTCCACATCTTCTGCCCGTTGACCACGTAGTCGTCGCCGTCGCGGACCGCGGTGGTGCGCAGGTTGGCCAGGTCGGTACCGGCGCCCGGCTCGGAATAGCCGATCGAGAAGTGCAGCTCACCCGCCGCGATCTTGGGCAGAAAGAACTTCTTCTGCTCGTCGGTTCCGTACGCCATGATGGTCGGCGCCACGCTGTTGATGGTCAGGAACGGCACCGGTGCACCGGCAATCGCGGCCTCGTCGGTGAAGATCAACGAATCCATCGGGGAGCGGTCCTGGCCGCCGTACTCCTTGGGCCAGTTCAGGGTGAGCCACCCGTCTTTGCCCATCTGAGCGACGGTCTCGCGGTACACGTTGCCGACGCCGTACTCGCCTTGGACCGAGCTCAGCGCTTCACGCCGCTCCGGTGTCATCAGCGTGGCGAAGTACGACCGCAGCTCGCGACGCAGCTCCTCCTGTTCAGGGGTATAACTGATGCGCATTCCAGCCGTCCTTCGGTTGAGCGTTGGTGTCTCGCCGCCATCGAACGGGCGGCGCGAACTGACCAACGGCTACCCATTCGTCTTCCCGGTTGTAACACGTTCTAGTCTGGGAATCCAGCGACCGTTTCGTCAGACGTGGCCGGGCCTTATGGTGGAGCTATCAACTGAAGGGGCGGGTGGCAAGGTTCAAGGAGGTTGTCGTGCGGGTGATCGTGGACCGTGACCGGTGCGAAGGTAATGCGGTGTGCATGGGAATCGCGCCGGATATCTTCGACCTGGATGACGAGGACTACGCCGTCGTCAAGACCGATCCGATTCCGCCCGACCGGGAACACCTGGCCGAACAGGCGATCGCTGAGTGCCCCCGTGCTGCGCTGTTGCGCGGCGACTAGTCCGAGCCGAGCAGGGCTGACCCCTAACTAGAGGTATTCATAAATTGAGTAGCAGCACGAACGCGACCGATCTATCCGGAAAGGTTGCGGTGGTTACCGGTGCGGCCGCGGGCCTTGGGCGTGCCGAGGCGCTCGGCTTGGCCAGTCTCGGCGCCACTGTCGTGGTCAACGACCTGGCGGCCGCGTTGGATGCCTCCGACGTCGTCGACGAGATCACGGCCGCGGGCAGCAAGGCGCTCGCGGTGGCGGGTGACATCAGCCAACGCGCGACGGCCGACGAGCTCATCTCCGCTGCCGACGGGCTGGGCGGACTGGACATCGTCGTCAACAACGCGGGGATCACCCGTGACCGGATGCTGTTCAACATGTCCGACGAGGAATGGGACCTCGTCATCGCCGTGCACCTGCGCGGACATTTTCTGCTCACCCGCAACGCCGCAACTTATTGGCGCACCAGAGCAAAAGAGGCCAAGGACGGCCTCATATATGGCCGGCTGATCAACACCTCGTCTGAGGCAGGTCTGGTGGGGCCGGTGGGCCAGGCCAACTACGGCGCCGCGAAGGCGGGCATCACCGCGCTTACCCTGACCGCCTCGCGGGCACTGGGCCGATACGGAATCTGCGCCAACGCGATCTGTCCGCGGGCGCGGACCGCGATGACGGCCGACGTCTTCGGCGAGGCTCCCGAAGGCGACGAGATTGACCCCTTGTCACCGCAGCACGTGGTGACGCTGGTGCAGTTCCTGGCGTCCCCGGCCGCCGCAGAAGTCAACGGTCAGGTGTTCATTGTGTACGGTCCGCGCGTCACGCTGGTGGCGGCGCCGAGCGTGGAGCGTCAGTTCACTGCGGACGGTTCGGCGTGGGAGCCCCCGCAGCTCAGCGCCACGCTGCACGACTACTTTGCCGGCCGGGATCCGAACCTGAACTTTTCTGCGACCGGACTGATGGGTGAGTGAGGGTGTGGGAGGCCTGGGATGCCTTCCGCGAATCCCCTGGTCGGGTAGAACTTGTTTCAGATTGGTTTCCACATAATGGCCCTGACCTGCAAATATTACAGTTTGTCATCCATAAATACCGTTAGCCGTCATTCGTTGACACGGCGAACGCCTTCTGAGTTAATATGAGCCGGCTCACAGCGAGCACTGGGCAAACCCTGGCCGGGCCCGGAGGACACCGATACTTCGCCTCGAGCAGACGGGGGGGACCAAGTTGATCCAAAGGCTTGCGGTCCCGGCCAGGGCCGTCGGCGGCTTCTTCGAGATGTCGATAGAAACCTTCCGGGCGTGTTTTCGTCGGCCGTTCCAATTCCGCGAGTTTCTGGACCAGACCTGGATGGTCGCGCGCGTGTCGCTGGTTCCGACATTGCTGGTATCGATTCCGTTCACGGTCCTGGTGGCCTTCACCCTGAACATCCTGCTGCGCGAGATCGGGGCCGCCGACTTGTCCGGCGCGGGAACGGCGTTCGGCACCATCACGCAGCTGGGCCCGGTGGTGACGGTGCTGGTGGTGGCGGGAGCCGGCGCCACGGCGATCTGTGCGGACTTGGGTGCGCGCACCATCCGCGAGGAAATCGACGCGATGCGGGTGCTGGGCATCGACCCCATCCAGCGGCTCGTGGTACCCAGAGTTTTGGCGTCGACTTTGGTCGCGTTGTTGCTCAACGGCCTCGTCTGCGCCATCGGCTTGTCCGGCGGCTACGTGTTCTCCGTCTTACTGCAGGGGGTCAACCCCGGCGCATTCATCAACGGGCTGACCGTGCTCACCGGTCTCAAGGAGCTGATTCTCGCCGAGGTCAAGGCGCTGCTGTTCGGGGTGATGGCCGGACTGGTCGGGTGCTACCGCGGGCTGACCGTCAAGGGCGGGCCCAAGGGTGTCGGCAACGCGGTCAACGAGACCGTCGTCTATGCGTTCATCTGCCTGTTCGTGATCAACGTGGTGATGACCGCCATCGGCGTGCGATTGACGGCGAAGTGAGCAGGCGATGAGCTACGACCTCACTTACCGGGTACGCAACCTGTTCAACAGGACGCTGCAAGGGCCGATCGACGACTTCGGCGAGCAGGCGCTGTTCTACGGCCAAACCATGCGCTACATCCCCAACGCGCTCACCCGGTACCGCAAAGAGACGATCCGGCTGGTCGCGGAAATGACCCTGGGCGCGGGAGCCCTCATCATGATCGGCGGCACCGTCGGTGTTGCGGCCTTCCTGACCCTGGCATCCGGCGGCGTCATTGCCGTGCAGGGCTATTCGTCACTGGGCAACATCGGCATCGAGGCGCTCACCGGGTTCCTGTCCGCCTTCCTGAATGTCCGCGTCGTCGCGCCGGTGATCGCGGGTATCGCCCTGGCGGCCACCATCGGTGCCGGTGCCACTGCCCAGCTAGGGGCCATGCGAGTCGCCGAAGAGATCGACGCCGTCGAAAGCATGGCGGTGCACTCGGTTTCGTATCTGGTGTCGACCCGGTTGATCGCGGGTCTTATCGCGATCGTCCCGCTGTATTCGCTGTCGGTGCTGGCCGCGTTCTTCGCCGCTCGCTTCACCACCGTGTTCATAAACGGCCAGTCCGCGGGCCTCTACGACCACTACTTCAATACCTTCCTCATCCCGACCGACCTGTTGTGGTCATTTCTGCAGGCCATCGCGATGTCGATCGCGGTGATGCTGGTGCATACCTACTACGGCTACAACGCGACCGGCGGGTCGGTGGGCGTCGGCATCGCGGTCGGTCAGGCGGTGCGGACCTCGCTGATCGTCGTCGTCGTGATTACTTTGTTCATCTCGCTCGCCGTTTACGGCGCGTCCGGTAATTTCAACCTCTCTGGATAAGGAGACTGCTCAAAACCCATGGCAGGCGAGGGATCGCGACCCGGGACCGTCCGGCTGGCAGCAGCGCTGCTGGCCGGTTTGGTCGTGGCATTCGCCGTCCTGACTTACCTTTCCTACACGGCGGCTTTCACCGAGACCGACACCGTCACCGTCGCGGCTCCGCGCGCGGGGCTGGTGATGGAGAAAGGCGCCAAGGTCAAATACCGCGGAATCCAGGTGGGCAAGGTCGAAGACGTCAGCTACAGCGGCGATCAGGCCCGACTGAAGCTGGCCATCAACAGCGACCAGCTGGGCTTCATCCCGTCGAACGCGACGGTGCATATCGCGGGCAACACCATCTTCGGCGCCAAGTCAGTGGAGTTCCGCGTGCCGGACAATCCGTCGAAGAAGGCGCTGCGGCCGGATTCACTCGTGCAAGCCAAGGATGTGCAGCTGGAAGTCAACACCCTGTTCCAGTCGCTCATCGACCTGCTCCACAAGATCGACCCGGTCGAATTGAACGGGACGTTGAGCGCGCTGTCTGAAGGCGTGCGTGGTCACGGTGACGACTTCGGCGCGCTACTGGCCGGATTGAATACCCTTACCCAGCAATCGAACCCGAAGCTGCCCGCGCTCAAGGAAGACTTCCGCAAGGCCGGCATCGTCACCAATGTGTACGCCGACGCCGCGCCGGACCTGAACACGGTGTTCGACAGCCTGCCGACCATCAACCGGACCGTCGTAGACCAGCAGAACAATCTCAACACCACACTGTTGGCCACCATCGGCCTGGCCAACAACGCCTATGACACGCTGGCGCCGGCGGAGCAGAACTTCATCGACGCCATCAACCGGTTTCGGGCCCCGCTCAAAGTGGCCTCCGACTACTCGCCTGAGCTCGGCTGCCTGTTCGCGGGTATAGAGCGAGGCATCAAGGAGTTCGCTCCGTTGCTCGGTGTCCGCAAGGCTGGTCTGTTCACGTCGTCGAGCTTCGTGTTGGGCGCGCCGTCGTACACCTACCCGGAGAGTCTGCCGATCGTCAACGCCTCCGGCGGCCCGAACTGCCGAGGCTTGCCCGACATCCCGACCAAGCAGACCGGCGGGTCGTTCTTCAAGTCGCCGTTTTTGGTCACCGACAACGCCAACATCCCCTACGAGCCGTTCACCGAACTGCAGTTCGATGCGCCCTCAACGCTGCAGTTCCTGTTCCACGGCGCCTTTGCGGAACGGGACGACTTCTGATGGCCGAACCGAGGGGAGGCATGCCTTCGCACCGTTCGATGGTGATCAAGGTCAGCATCTTCGCGGTGGCGATGCTGCTGGTCAGCGCCGCTCTGGTGGTGGTGTTCGGCCAGTTCCGGTTCGGTCCGGAAGCCAGCTATCACGCGACCTTCATCGATGCCTCACGCCTGAAAGCCGGCCAGAAAGTCCGCATCGCCGGCGTACCGGTCGGTTCGGTGCAGGAGATCAAGCTCAACCGGGACAACACCGTCGACGTCAAGTTCGGAGTCGACAAGCACTACCAGCTGTACTCGTCCACGCGCGCGGTGGTCCGATACGAAAACCTGGTCGGCGACCGGTACATGGAGATCACGTCAGGCCCCGGAGAACTGCGCAAGCTGCCGCCGGGCGGCACCATCAACGCTCAGCACACTCAGCCCGCGCTGGACCTCGATGCGCTGCTGGGCGGGCTCAAGCCGGTGCTCAAGGGACTGGACGCAGACAAGGTCAACACCATCACCAGCGCCGTCATCGAGTTGCTGCAGGGCCAGGGTGGAGCGCTGTCGAACGTGCTGGCCGATACCAGCGCGTTCTCCTCGGCGTTGGGTCAGCGCGATCAGCTCATCGGAGACGCGATCACCAACCTCAACACCGTGCTGGGCACCATCGATGCAAAGAGCGCGCAGTTTTCCACCAGCGTCGACCAGCTGCAGCAACTGATCACCGGGCTGGCCAAGAGCAAGGACGTGATCGCCGGCGCCATCCCGCCGCTGGCGTCGACGACGACGGATCTGACCCAACTGTTGCGGAATTCGCGCCGGCCCCTGCAGGGCATCCTGGAAAACACCCGCCCGCTGGCCACCGAATTGGACGACCGCAAAGCCGAGGTGGCCAACGACATCGAGCAGCTGGGCGAGGACTACTTGCGCCTAGCCGCCCTCGGCGCCTATGGGTCGTTCTTCAACATCTACTTCTGCACCGTGACGATCAAGATCAACGGGCCGGCCGGCAGCGACATCCTGATACCGTTCGGCGGCCAGGTGGATCCCAGCAAGGGGAGGTGCGCTTTTGCCAAATAAACCCAAGGGCTACCGCGACCCACTCCGCACCGGCATCTTCGGGCTGGTCCTGGTGATCTGCGTGGTGTTGATCGCGTTCGGGTATGCCAGTCTCCCGTTCTGGCCCCAGGGCGAGACCTACACTGCGTACTTCAGCGACGCCGCGGGCATCACACCCGGCAACAGCGTTTACGTCTCGGGCTTCAAGGTCGGCAAGGTTTCGGAAGTGGCGCTGGCAGGAGACAGCGCCAAGGTCAGCTTCACCGTCGACCGCCACGTCGTGGTCGGTGACCAGTCGCTGGCCGCGATCCGCACCGACACCATCCTCGGGGAACGCTCGGTCTCGGTGAGCCCGGGCGGCCACGGCAAGGCGACCGTCATCCCGCTGAGCCGCACGACCACGCCGTACACGCTGGCCGGAGCGCTCGAAGACCTGGGCCGCAACTCCCGCGATCTGAACAGGCCGCAGTTCGAGCAGGCGCTGCGGGTGCTGACCGACACCTTCCGCGACGCGACCCCCGAATTACGGGGCGCCCTGGACGGCGTGACCTCGTTGTCGCGCACCCTCAACCGCCGCGACGAGGCGCTACAAGGCCTGCTGGCGCACGCGAAGTCGGTGACAGCGGTGCTGGCCGACCGTGCCAAACAAGTCGACAAGCTGGTCAATGACGGCAACCAGTTGTTCGCCGCGCTCGACGAGCGCAGGGCGGCGCTGGGGGAGCTGATCTCGGGAATCAGCGGTCTGTCGGCCCAGATTTCCGGCTTCGTCGCCGACAACCGCCGGGAATTCGGTCCGGCGCTGAGCAAGCTCAACCAGGTGCTGGACACGCTCAACGAACGTCGTGACTACATCACCGAAGCCCTCAAACGGCTGCCCACCTACGCCACCGAGCTGGGCGAGGTGGTGGGCTCCGGACCGGGCTTCAACGTCAACGTCTACGGCGTGATACCGGCGCCGCTGCTGGCGACGATGTTCGACTTCGTCTATCAGCCGGGCAAACTCCCGGCCAGCCTTTCCGACTATCTGCGCGGGCTGATTCAGGAACGTTGGATCATCAGGCCGAAATCGCCATGATGAAGCAAACTTTCGGCAGTCGTGGGTTGCGTACCCTCACCATCGTCGTGCTGGTCGCGGTGCTGGTGGGAGGCGCGTATGTGCTGTTCTCCGCGGGCGACAACGGCCGAAAGATCTATGCACACTTCACTTCTGCCGTTGGTCTGTATCCCGGAGATCAGGTTCGCATCCTCGGGGTTCCGGTCGGCAAGATCGAGTCGATCGAGCCAGGGCCGTCCGACGTCAAGGTCACCCTGTCGGTGTCCAAGGACATCAAGGTGCCCAGGGACGCCCAGGCCCTGATCATCTCCCCGAACCTGGTGTCGGCGCGGTTCATTCAGCTCACCCCGGCGTACACCGGCGGGGCAACGATGCCCGACGGCGCCACCATCGATCTCAAACACACCGGGGTACCGGTGGAGTGGGACGAGGTCAAGGAGTCGCTGACAAAGCTTGCTGTTCAGCTGAGTCCGGCCGCCGGGCAGATGCAAGGACCACTGGGCGAAGCGATCAACCAGGCCGCAGACACATTCGACGGCAAGGGGGAGTCGTTCCACAACGCGCTGCGCGAGCTTTCGCAAGTCGCTGGGCGGCTGGGGGATTCGCGCAGCGACATCTTCGGCACGGTCAAGAATTTGCAGATACTGGTCGATGCGCTGTCGTCGAGTAACGAACAGATTGTGCAGTTCGCCGGACACGTCGCATCGGTGTCGCAAGTGCTGGCGGACAGCTCGCGTCATCTGGACAACACGCTGGGCACCCTCAACCAAGCACTGTCAGACATCCGCGGATTCCTCGGTCAGAATAATTCGACGCTGATCGATACGGTCAACAAGCTCAACGACCTGGCGCAGACATTGAGCAATCAAAGCGACAACATCGAACAGGTACTACACGTCGCGGGTCCCGGTATCGCGAACTTCTACAACATCTATGACCCCGCCCAGGGCACGCTGAACGGTCTGTTGTCGATTCCGGAGTTCGCCAACCCGGTCCAATTCATCTGCGGTGGGTCCTTCGAAACGGCTGGCGGCGCAAGGGCGCCCGAGTACTTCAGGCGTGCCGAGATCTGCCGCGAGCGGCTGGGGCCGGTGCTGCGCCGACTCTCGGTGAACTACCCGCCCATCATGTTCCACCCGCTCAACACGATCACGGCATACAAGGGCCAGATCATCTATGACACCCCGGCCACCCAGGCCAAGGCGCAGACGCCGATTCCGCAACTCACCTGGATCCCTGCTCCCGGAACGCATCCTCCGCAGAATCCGGCGGACTTGCAGAGCCTGCTCGTCCCGCCAGCCCCGGGTGCCGCACCAGCAGCGCCGGGTCCGCCACCCGCTAGCGGGTCACCTCCCGGGTATGGCCCCGCGCCGGGGCCAGGTCCGGCCGCTGTCAGCCCAGTACCGGTTCCCGCTCCCGGACCGCCACTGCCTGCCGAGCAGGGGGGCGGCCGATGAACCGGCGGTGCTTGCGCGGTGGCGTATTAGCGGTGGGCAGTGTGCTCTTGGCTGGTTGTCAGTTCGGCGGCCTGAACACATTGCCGATGCCCGGCACCGTCGGCCATGGCAGCGGCGACTACAAGATCACCGTCGAAATGGCTGATGTGGCAACGCTTCCGCAGAACTCGCCGGTGATGGTTGACGATGTCACCCGGGGCAGCGTCGGCGATATCGTCGCCAAGCAGCGGCCCGACGGAAGCTTCTATGCCGCAGTGACATTGGCCCTGGACAAGCACGTCGACCTGCCGTGCAACGTGACCGCGAAAGTGTCTCAGACATCGCTGTTGGGCTCGATGCATGTCGACCTGGCCCGTCCAGTGGGCAAACCGCCGATCGGCAAGCTGGGAGACCGTAGTTGCCCGCCAATCCCGGAAGCCAACACGGGCCGCGCTCCGACGACCGAGGAAGTGTTCTCGGCCCTTGGCGTGGTGGTCAACAAGGGCAATGTCGGTGCGCTGGAAGAGATCACCGACGAGACCTACCAAGCCGTGGCGGGCCGCCAGGCTCAATTCCATGACCTGATACCCCGGCTCGCCGAGCTGACGTCGGGCCTCAACAAACAGGTCAACGACATCATCGACGCGGTCGACGGGCTGAACCGGTTCTCCGCGAGCCTCGCGCGGGATAAGGACAATTTGAGCCGGACGCTGGACACGCTGCCCGAGGCGCTTCGGGTGCTCAACAAGCAGCGCGACCACATCGTCGACGCGTTCAGCGCCCTCGGCAGGCTGGCGCACGTCACCTCGCACATCCTGGCCAAGACGAAAGTCGACTTCGCTGCGGACTTGAAAGACCTGTACTCAGTTGTCAAGGCCCTCAACGACAATCGGAAGAATTTCGTCACCTCGTTGCAGCTGCTGCTGACGTTCCCGTTCCCCAACTTCGGTATCAAGCAAGCGGTCCGGGGCGACTACCTCAATGTGTTCACCACGTTCGACCTCACCCTGCGCCGGCTTGGCGAGACGTTCTTCACCACCTCGTACGCGCTGGATCCGAACATGATGCACATGAGTGAGGTCCTCAACCCGCCCGACTTCCTGATCGGCGAACTGGCCAACCTGTCGGGGCAGGCGGCCGATCCGTTCAAGATTCCGCCCGGCGCGGCGTCAGGACAGTAGGGGCGGCGCTGATGATTGACAGACTCACCAAGATCCAGCTGGCCATATTCGCATTGGTCACCGTTATCACGTTGACCATCATGATCATCTTCTACCTGCGGTTGCCGGCGACCTTCGGCCTCGGGACGTACGCGGTGAGCGCCGACTTCGTCGCCGGCGGCGGACTGTACAAGAACGCCAACGTCACCTACCGCGGCGTTGAGGTCGGCCGGGTGGAGTCGGTGGGGCTGAACCCGAACGGCGTCACCGCCGAGATGCGACTCAACAGCGGCACTCCGATTCCGTCGAACGTCACCGCCACCGTCAAGAGTGTGTCGGCCATCGGCGAGCAGTACATCGACCTCGTCCCCCCGGCAAACCCCTCGCCGGGCAAGTTGCGGAACGGATTCCGGATCGAACGGCAGAACACCAGGATCGGCCAAGACGTCGCCGACTTGCTTGCAAAAGCTGAGACGCTGGTCAACAGCCTCGGCAACGCCAAACTGCGCGAACTGCTGCACCAGACCTTCCTCGCGACCAACGGTTCGGGTCCCGAACTGGCCCGGCTCGTCGAATCGGCCCGCCTGCTGGTGGACGAGGCTAACGCCGACTACCCGCAGGTTTCGCAACTGATCGACCAGGTGGACCCGTTCCTGCAAGCCCAGATTCGAGCCGGGGGTGACATCAAGTCACTCGCCGACGGGCTGGCGCGATTCACCGCTGAGCTGCGTAGGGCCGACTCGCAGCTGCGTGACACATTGGCTACCGCCCCGGGTGCGATCGACGAGGCCAATACCGCGTTCTCCGGCATCCGACCGTCGTTTCCCGCGCTGGCTGCCAGCCTGGCCAACCTCGGCCGGGTCGGGGTCATCTATCACAAGTCGATCGAGCAACTGCTGGTGGTATTGCCGGCGCTGTTCGCCGCGATCACCACCGCTGCGGGTGGCGCACCTCAAGACGAGGGCGCCAAGCTTGACTTCAAGCTCGACCTGAACGACCCGCCCCCGTGCGCTGTCGGCTTCGTGCCCCCGCCGTTGATGCGGACGCCGGCCGACGAGACGGTGCGCGAACTCCCAAGGGACATGTACTGCAAGGCTGCCCAGAACGATCCCACCACCGTGCGTGGCGCCCGCAACTACCCTTGCCAGGAGTTCCCCGGCAAACGGGCACCCACGATTCAGCTGTGCCGCGACCCGAAAGGCTATGTGCCGGTTGGCCGCAATCCCTGGCGCGGTCCACCGGTCCCGTACAACACCCCCATGACCAATGGGCTAAATGCTTTGCCGCCCAACAAGTTCCCGTATATCCCGCCCGGCGCCGATCCCGATCCCGGCACGCCCATCGTCGGCCCGCCCCCGCCAGGGGTGGTGCCAGGGCCCGGGCCGGCGCCCCACCAACCGGCGTACGACCCGCCGCCGCCCAACGACACCTTGCCGCCGCCGGGCAACCCGTCGTGGATGCCGCCGGGGGTCCCGCCGGTGCCGCCGATACTGCCGTACCCGAAGTGGCTGCCGCCGCCGGCGCCGCCGGTAGGGATCAATCCGCCACCACCGGGCCCGGGGGCCGAAAAGCCGTGGGGGCCGCCACCTGGCCAGCCACCGCAGGCCAGCGGTCCGGCATACACCACTTATGACCCGAAGACGGGCGCCTTTACCGACCTTGCGGGCGGGACTGGTATTTTCGCGCCCGGTATGAACGGCGCGTCCAGTGCCGAGAATTGGTTGGACCTTATGCGTGACCCGAGGCCACTTTAGTGGTGGACGTAGAAACCTCCTCAGTGACGAGGTCGACGACGCAGCGTGCCCGTCGGCGGGCATCCCGCGCGGCGGGCCCCGCGAAAGCCGAGTCCAGCGACGCCACCGTTGCCGCCAAGGGCGCGGTCAAGGTAGACGCGCCCCCCGAGCCGAAGCGGCCGGCCAAGAAGCCGATGGCCGTCAAGCGGCCGCCGCAACGGCAGCCGCACCGCGTTCTGGTCGGATGGATCTCGGTTGCCGCCGCGCTGCTGGCCGTCGGCGCCCTGGCCGCCTGCCTGACCATTCTGGTGATCCAGCAGCGGCATGCCGAGGCCGACCAAGCCCGCACCCAGCGGTTCATCGACACCGCCACGCAGACGGTGGTCAACATGTTCAGCTACAAGCAGGACAACATCGACGAGAGCGTGAACCGCTTCTACAACGGCACCAGCGGTCCGCTGCGCGGGATGCTCAGCGCCAACAACAACGTCGAAAACCTCAAGGGCCTGTTTCGCTCCACCAACGCGTCGTCGGAGGCCGTCATCAACGGAGCCGCGTTGGAGGGCGTCGACGCGGTCAGCGACAACGCTTCGGTGCTGGTGTCGGTGCGTGTGACGGTCGCCGATGTGGACGGAGTGAACAAGCCGTCCATGCCTTATCGGCTGCGGGTAATCGTGCATGAGGACGAGGCCGGCCGGATGACCACGTACGACCTGAAGTATCCGGACGGGGGCAACTGATGCGGATGCCGCGATGGCTGGTGACCGCCGCCGGCTCGGTGCTGGTTGCAGCCTTCGTCGGGTTGTCGGCGGCGAGCGGCTGGTACTACTGGAACCGGGTGGAGATTCGCGGCGAGCAGACAGCGCGAACGGTGTTGCCGCGCCAGGCCGCCAAGGACATACCGCTGGTGTTCGCCTACGAATACCAGACCATCGAGCGCAGCCTCACCGACGCCTATTCCTTGCTGACACCGGACTATCGCCAAGAATTCAAGAAGAGTGTCAACGCGCAGATCATCCCGGAGGCAAAGAAGCGGGAAGTCGTCGTCCAGGCCAATGTCGTTGGCGTGGGGGTGATGTCGGCGAAACGGGAATCGGCGACCGTGATGGTCTATATGAACCGGACGGTCACCGACAAGTCGCGGCAGCCCGTCTTCGACGGCAGCCGGTTGCGGGTGGAGTACAAGAAGCTCGGCGAGAAATGGCTGATCGCTTTTATTACGCCGATCTGAGCGCGGTGTCTCAGAAGCACATCGCTATGTCGTTGCAGCGCAAGGGGTAACGCTCGATCGGGCTGGGCGGGGGGCCGGTGAGAGCGAGCGAAAACGGTTGCTTGGTCATCTCCGACTGCAGGCCGCACACAGCGCCGTGCAAGCTGGTATGCGTACCGGCGAGCGTCTCGTTGTCGAAGGCGAAAGTCTCGGTGGAGGGACCGGTACCGCCGCCCGGGCACGAAACACCGTCGGCCACGTCGACTTTGAAGGTCCACAGTCCGCTCACCAGCCGGGCCCTGCCGCTGTAGTTCTGCAGCTTGTCCGCACGGGTGATCCGTTCGTTCGTAGAACTCACGACATTCAAGGCGCAGAAATCGGCCATGATGATCGGGTTGTCGTAGTCCTTGTAATAGCGGCTTCCGTTTACCTGGTCGCAGAGCGCCGTGACCGTCCACGTAACCCCGGACACGCCGGCCTGATTGAAGGCATATGTGCCGTCCGCCGGTGGTGCGACGACCGCACTGGCCGGAACGTCCGAGTCCACCGCGATTCCGATTGCCACCGCTGAGGCGACGGCGGATCCAGCGGCCAGCGCGCGACGGATGTTCACGGCGTCTTCTCCTTCGTTGGCACTTGAACGCTGCCTTCGAGTATCACAGCGATCCGACCGCTATACCACGGGTTTCGCCGCACTAAGGGTGCGCCTCGGCCAGGGCGTCGAGGAAGGACCTCGCCCACCGGTCCACGTCATGGGCGAGCACCTGGCGTCGCATTGACCGCATCCGGCGTCGGCCCTCCTCGACCGGCTGGTTGAGCGCAGCCTCGATGGCATCCTTGACGCGTTCCAGGTCGTGCGGGTTGACCAGATAGGCCTGCCGGAGTTCGGCTGCGGCACCGGTGAATTCACTCAGCACCAGCGCGCCGCCGAGATCGCTGCGACAGGCGACGTACTCCTTGGCCACCAGGTTCATCCCGTCCCGCAGCGGGGTCACCAGCATGACATCGCTGGCCACGAAGAATGCGATGAGTTCGTCGCGGGGAACGGGACGGTGCAGGTAGTGCACCACCGGGTGGCCGACCTCGCCGTATTCGCCATTGATGTGGCCCACCTGGCGTTCAATGTCGTTGCGCAGAATCTGGTAGCTCTCCACCCGTTCGCGGCTGGGTGTCGCGAGCTGGATAAATACGGTGTCGTCGCGTTTCGCGCGACCCTCCGCGAGCAGTTCGGAAAATGCCTTCAGCCGAACATTGATGCCCTTGGTGTAGTCGAGCCGGTCGACGCCGAGCAGGATCTTGCGCGGGTTGCCCAGCTCGGCGCGGATTTCGCGCGCCCTGCGCCTGACGTTGCGATCGCGTGCCGCCTCGTCGAGCGCCCTGGAGTCGATGGAGATGGGGAAGGCGCCCACCTGTACCTTGCGCGAGTCGACCTCTACCTCGCCGAATCGCGACCGCACCCCGACCGACCCGCGGGAGGTGTTCGCGCCCACCAGCCGGCGCGCCAGGAACAGGAAGTTCTGTGCCCCACCGGCGAGATGAAATCCCACCAGATCGGCTCCGAGCAGGCCTTCAATGATCTCGGTGCGCCACGGCAGCTGCATGAACAGTTCGATGGGCGGAAACGGGATGTGTAAAAAGAAGCCGATGGTCAGGTCGGGGCGCAGCTCGCGCAGCATCTTGGGCACCAGCTGCAGTTGGTAGTCCTGCACCCATACCGTGCCGCCGCGAGCCGCCGCCCGCGACGCGGCATCGGCGAACCGGCGGTTGACGTCGAGGTAGCGTTCCCACCACTCGCGGTGGTAAATCGGCTCGACGATGACGTCGTGGTAGAGCGGCCACAGGGTGGCGTTCGAGAACCCTTCGTAGTAGTCGGCGACGTCCTTGGCGCTCAGCCGTACCGGCTGCAGCCGCAACTCGTCCTGATCGATGGATTCTTCGTCGCCGTCGAGCTCGTCGCCGACCACACCCGGCCAGCCGACCCACGCCCCGCGCCGACGCCGCAGCAGCGGCTCCAGGGCCGTGACCAACCCACCGGGGCTGCGTTTCCAGGTTGTGCTGCCGTCGGGAAGCCGCTCCAGATCGACCGGCAGGCGGTTGGCGACCACCACGAAGTCGGAGTCCCCGAAGCGCCCCGCGCTCGGGTTCTTCGAGTCCTCGCCACCGCCGGGAGCCACTTAAGTCTCTATTTTCGCCGGCCCAATACCGAGCATGGACAAGAAGATTCGGCACTCGTCGGCATCGTTCGCGTACGCGGCGACGACACGCCTGGCCTGGCTCGCGGTGCTGTCGGCCAGTGGCTCGACATCGCCGATATCGCCAGGATCAGATTTGGTAGGCATGACACAACCTTAAGGGACACCATTTCGGCGGTGCAGGCGTCCGCGCAGTTAGGCCTCGTTACCCAGTACTTCTTGGGCCAGCTCGCGAAGCGTGCGGCGATCCTCGGTCAGTGCCGCACGCCCGGCCGGGGTGGCCCGGTAGACGCGGCGCATGCGGCCGTCGACCACTTGCCGGCGGGACACCAACAGCCCGTCAGCCTCGAGCCGGTGCAGGGTCGGATAGAGCGTTCCGGGGCTGACCCGGTATCCGTGGCGGCTCAGCTCGTCGGTCAGCCACGCGCCGTGAACCTCGTCCTCGGCGGCGTGGTGCAGGATGTGCAGCCGTACCGCCGCCCGTTGAAATGACCGCAATTCGCGCATCGGCACCCCTCACGAACAGCGCAGCAACATCATGAAGCCGAAGTCCATGTGGAGTTGCTGGTGGCAGTGCAACAGCGACAGGCCGGGCTGGTCGGCCAGGAAGTCGACTTCCAGGATTTGATAGCTGCCCAGCATGGCGACGTCCTTGCGGATACCGGCGGTCGGGGTACCCGCGACGTGAGTGATCTCGAAGATGTGCCGGTGCAGATGCATCGGATGGATGTCGTCGCTGGCGTTGCGGAACCGCAGCCGGTAGCGCTGCCCGCGGACGATGTCGAGGACGGGCTGGTTGGTGTCCATGGAGAACGAGGTGCCGTTGATGGTCCAGATGTTGAACCCGTTGCTGGCGGCGTTTCGCTCCTCGATGAGCATGTCGATGACGTGATCGGGCGCTGGCGCCGCGCCGCCGTTGGTGAACAAGCGGTAATCCCATTGGAACGGCGGTGGGGGCGCCCACTGTGGTTCGCCCGTGCGGCCCGCGTATTCGACGACGATGCCCATGCCGGCCTGGCGGTCCTCGTCAGAGACGTCGCCGAGGATCCAGACGCCGGGGCTGCTCATTTCCACGATGGCGGAGACGCGTTCGGCGGTTCCCAGCCACAACACCGGCACCGCGGCCGGCTTGGGCACCGGGTTGCCGTCCAGCGCAACGACGGTGAAGGAGTGGCCGGGCAGGGCGAGGCTGCGACTCTCGGTGGCGCTGCCGTTGAGCACGTGCAGCAGGACCCGCTCGCCCGTCTTCACCCGGATTGGCTCGCCGTGGCCGAGGCTGTGGCCGTTGATGGTGAAGATGTCGTAGCCGACCTCGTACCCGTGCGGGCTGCCCGCGGCCAGCGAGGCGTTCATCGCCCGCTCGCCCTGCTCGCGCAGGTCCGCGACCGGGTCGCCGGCCAGGAAGTCGGTGGGCATGTCGGCTTCCTGGCTCAGCTTGGCGCCGAATTCTTTGAGCGTCAGGAATACCTCGCGGTCGTAGGCGCCGGGCTCGCGTTTGGGTTCGATGTAGACCGGGCCTACCAGGCCGCCGTATTGGCCGCCGGTCAGATCGGGCCCCGGGGTGAGGTGGGTGTGGTAGAAGCGGAAGCCCGACGGGCCCGGCACGAACGTGATCCGGCGCATGCCGTGCGGCTGGATCGGCGGGGTGCCTTCTTCGGTGGAGCCGTCGACGTCGGCCGGGAGCCGCTGGCCGTGCCAGTGCAGCTGCTGGGGCGTGTCGGTGTCATTGTGGACATCCACTGATATCTGCTTGCCTTCGGTGAGGCGGAGCAGCGGGCCGGGGAATTGGCCGTTGTAGGTGGTGGTTTTGACGAGTTTGCCCCTCGCGACCTCGAACTCGGTTTGAGCGATGCGCAACGTGTAGTCGGCCTTGTGCTGCTGCGGACCGTGCGAGCAGCTGGCGGGGACACCACCGGCGGCGAGGGCCGCCAAGCCACCCCACTTAAGGAAGTCACGCCGGTCAACGGGCATGGGCGAGCCACGCATCCCGTAAACGCCGGCATGACATACGGGCCGAACCCAAAGCCATAAAATCGGACTCCGATATCGTGTTCCGATAGTTCGCCGCAGAGCCTACCGCAGGCTCCGAGGTCGGCGGCCGATCCGGTGGATGGAGGCGTCGCAATGGACGAAGTGCCGGTGTTCGACTTCGTCGATGTGGTCGTCGAGCGCGACAGGGTGCGGGCGTTGGACGGGTTCACCGCCGCCATTCCGGGGCGGGGCGTGACCGCCGTCTTCGGACCATCGGGATCGGGAAAGTCGACCCTGCTGCGACTGTGTAATCGACTGGAAGTGCCGACCAGTGGGCGGGTGTCGTTCTGCGGCAGGGACATCGCCGATATCGACCCGTTGCGGCTGCGTCGTCGGGTGGGCATGTGTTTCCAGCATCCGACGCCGTTTCCCGGCACCGTGGCCGACAATCTGCGGGTCGCCGAGCCGGAGGCGTCCGACGCGCAGATGCGGGAAACGCTGGAGCGGGTGGCTCTGACTGACTCGGGGACTGGATCAGGGACTCAGTCATGGCTGGACCGCGATGCGACCGCGCTGTCGGGCGGGGAGGCGCAGCGCGTCTGCCTGGCCCGCACGCTGATGGCGCAGCCGCAAGTGCTGCTCTTGGATGAGCCCACCTCCGCCGTGGACGCCGAAGCCGCCAGGGTGATCGAGCGCGCCGTACGCGAGCTGGCCGACGACGGAATTCCCGCGCTGTGGGTCACCCACGACAGGGCGCAGGCCGAGCGGGCCGCGGACCGGCTGCTGCATATCGAGCGGGGCCGGTGCACCGGGCAGGTGACGTCATGAACGGAACGGTCAGCTGGATAGGTCTGGCGACATCGCTGGTACTCGTGGTTTTCGCAGCGGCGATATCGGTGTGGCAGCGGTTAGGTCTGGAGCGGCAGGTGTTGTGGGCGGCGGCGCGTGCTCTGGTCCAGCTGCTGCTGGTGGGAGGGGCGCTGACGTTGCTGTTCGCTCCCGGCCGGTCGCTGTGGTGGTCGTGGCTGTGGACGGCGGGCATGATCGCCTACGCCGGGGACGTCGCGCGCAGACGGGCACCGGAGGTGCCTCGGCTGGCGCCGCTGACCATTGTCGCGTTCACCGCCGCGTCGGCAATCACGCTGGGTGCGCTCTTCGGGCTCCGGGTGTTTCCGTTGCAGGCCCGGACGCTGGTGCCGATCGCCGGGATGATGATCGGCAACTCGATGACCGCCATGGTGCTGGTGGCCCGGCGGCTGATCGACGAGCTACGAGACAAACGCGAGGAGGTCGAAGCCCGGCTGGCCCTCGGCCACCCGTCTCGCCAGGCCGCCGCCCCCTACTTGCGGATCGCGTTGCGGTCGGCCATCTCCCCGCAGATCGAAACGACCAAGGCCACCGGCGTGGTGTTCCTGCCGGGCGCCATGACCGGACTCATCCTCGCCGGCGTGCCGCCGGTGCAGGCCGTCCTGGTACAGGCCGTGGTGATGTTCCTCATCCTGGGCTCGGTTGCGACCACCACAGTCGTGGTAGGCCTCGGGCTCGTGCGTCTGGCCTTCACCCGCGACCATCGGTTGCTGCCGCTCGGTCACCGATCAGGCGCCAACCCGGCGGGGAATCGCTTACACACCGGCCGTAATGTGTAAACATGACACTCTCCGACAAGGCCGGCACCGAGGCTGCGTCCAACGCAGCCGGCGACAACGCTGATGGGCCGGTGGTCTACGAAACTCTCGACGACGGCCGCATCGCCCGGATCTGGCTCAACCGGCCCGACGAGCACAACGCGCAGAATCGCACCCTGCTGGTTCAGCTCGACGAGGCGTTCGGTCGCGCCGAGGCCGACGACACAGTGCGGGTGGTGATTCTCGCGGCGCGCGGGAGGAACTTCTCCGCCGGCCACGACCTCGGCTCGGAAGCGGCGTTGCTGGAGCGCAAACCCGGGCCCAATCAGCATCCGACGTTCCGGTCGCACGGGGCCACCCTGGATCCGATCATCGAGAAGCTCTATCACCAGGAATGGCATTTCTTTTTCGAAAACACCTGCCGCTGGCGCGATCTGCGCAAGATCACCATCGCGCAGGTACAGGGCAACGCGATTTCGGCGGGCCTGATGCTGATCTGGGCATGCGACCTGATCGTCGCGGCCGACAATGCCAAGTTCAGCGATGTAGTCACGGTGCGGCTGGGCATGCCGGGCGTCGAATACTATGCCCACCCTTGGGAATTCGGTCCCCGTAAAGCCAAAGAGCTGCTGCTGACCGGTGATTCGCTGGACGCGGACGAGGCTTATCGACTTGGCATGGTGTCCAAGGTCTTCCCGGTCGACGAGCTGGAGGAGAAGACTCTGGGGTTCGCCCGGCGCATCGCCGAACGGCCCACGATGGCAGCGCTATTGGTCAAGGCTTCGGTCAATGCCGCTTCCGACGCGATGGGGTTCACCGAGGCGTTACGGCACGCCTTTCACGTTCACGAGCTGGGTCATGCCCACTGGGCCGCTCATAACGAGAACAGGTTTCCGGTTGGCCTGCCTCCGGACGTCGAGGACTGGCGTACAGCCAAGCCGACCAAGGTCGCTCGCCGCGACACGCCTTAGTTGTGCCGAGCAGACGCAAAATCGCCCAATTCATGCCCGAATTAGGCGATTTTGGGTCTGCTCGCCAGGAAGAGAGGGACTCTAATGCAGCTTTCATTTGACGACCGTACGTACCTGGTCACCGGCGGTGGCAGCGGAATCGGCAAAGGGGTAGCCAGCGCACTCGTCACCGCAGGCGCGTCGGTCATGATCGTCGGCCGCAACCCGGACCGACTCGCGGCCGCCGTCAAAGACATCGAGGCCCTCGAGGCCGGCGGCGCCATTCGGTACGAGCCCGCCGACATCACCAAAGAGGAAGAGGCCGCTCGAGCCGTCGACGCCGCGACCGCCTGGCACGGGCGGCTGCACGGCGTGGTGCACTGCGCGGGCGGGTCGGAGACCATCGGGCCGATCACCCAGATCGATTCGCAGGCATGGCGACGTACGGTCGACCTGAACGTCAACGGCACCATGTATGTGCTCAAGCATGCCGCGCGTGAACTGGTACGCGGCGGCGGCGGTTCGTTCGTCGGCATCTCGTCGATCGCGGCCAGCAACACCCACCGCTGGTTCGGGGCCTACGGTGTCACCAAGTCGGCCGTCGACCACATGATGCAATTGGCCGCCGACGAGCTCGGCGCGTCGTGGGTGCGGGTCAACAGCATCCGTCCGGGTTTAATCCGCACCGAACTCGTTGCGCCCATTACCGAGTCGCCGGAGCTGAGCTCCGACTACGCCAGCTGCACGCCGCTGCCGCGGCCGGGTGAGGTGGAGGACGTTGCCAACCTGGCCCTGTTTCTGCTGAGTGACGCGGCGAGCTGGATCACCGGGCAATGCATCAACGTCGACGGTGGCCACATCCTGCGCCGCGGCCCGGACTTTTCCGCGATGCTGGAACCCGCATTCGGCGCCGACGGGCTGCGCGGAGTGGTCTAGGCGCGGCATGACGGGTGCGCCAACGTGATTGCTATGCGCGCATTTTGGATCGCCAACGTTTTTCGTCCATATCGGACTGGTTTGGTATAGCGGTGGATTGGCCTAGAACCGCATTGGCCACACGGGTCACTTCCATCACCAAGAGGCATGTATGTCTTTCTGTCTCGTAGTGACAATTCTCTTGCCGCGCAACGCTTGTCGCTTATTCGATGACGGATGGGACTCATGAGAACGAGTCTTCTCGTTGGGCCATGATTGGATCAACTGATCCATGACTTTCCGCTGGCATCTCACTCATCGGGAACAAAGGCCTGGGGAACTGCGGAGAAACTTATGATCAACGCGGTCGGGACGCTAGAGATGGATCAACCGATCCAGGGCCAGGGCGTCCCTACCACCCAACCGTCGGACCGCAGGCTGCGGTAATCGCCCAGAGCCGCGACGAGTTTGCCGCAACCGGCGTGCTTACGGCGTACGCCGAACGCACGGCCATCACCGCCGTCATCGAGGCCGGGTGGCACGAGGCGCCGGTCTCGCCGCGCACTGTCCGCGCTTCACTGTCCGTGTCGAGTCTGCGTGCGGGTGACCGATCCTGCGCTCAGAGTGTGGATTTCGAGGTGGCCGCAGGCTCGATACCGAGCGGCGGGATTGCGGCTAGCGCGTCACGATCGGCCCCGCGAACATAGCGCGTCCTGCAAGAAGCCGGTGACGAATGCCTTTGCTTCCCGCGACCAGATATAGCCGATATGCCCACCGCTGTACCAATGCACCGCGGATTGCGGCCACACCCGTGCCAACGCTGCCGCATGGGCGGTCGGAATGAACCGGTCGGCGCGACCGGCGAAGACCGCCCGCCGTTCCACCACAGGTGAAACCTCAAGCGGGGACACAACGCGGAACGCTTTGGCGGCCGTGTCGTCGCGCAGTATCCCTAGGTATTCCGGCGGCGGGTGGTGGTGCGCCATCAACCCGAGCACATCGGTGAACGGGACACCCGCCATGACGCACTCCACCGGTTCTATTCCGGACAGCAGGGTCGCGAGATAGCCGCCGAGGAAGAGGCCGTATACGCCGACCGCCGTCCCGCCGATCGAAAGTAGGTAGCGCGGCGGACCGCTGCCTTCGGGCATGGGGGTGAGTGCGTGAAGTGTGTGGGTGGGGTGGCTATCGCCCGCGCGGGTCCGGGGTGTTGGCGGATTAGATAGTGGATGGCTGTCTAATGTTGTCGGGTGTGGGTGTTACGTTGCGGACGAACGCGGATATCGCGTTCCAGTGTGCGTATCACGTGGTGTGGTGCCCGAAGTACCGCCGCAAAGTGATCGGCGGTCGGATGGAGCAACGGCTGAAGGAGATCATTGTTGCGGTGATCGACGAGAAGGGGGCGTGGTTGATCGAGTTGGAGACCATGCCGGATCACGTGCATCTGTTGGTGGAGGTGGATCCCCAGTTCGGGGTGCACAAGCTGGTGAAGGCCATCAAGGGCCGCTCTTCGCGGGTGCTGCGCGAGGAGTTCCCGTGGCTGAAATCCAGGTTGCCGTCACTGTGGACCAACTCGTACTTTGTTGCCACGGTTGGGGGTGCACCGTTGTCGGTGATCAAACGCTACGTTGAGACGCAGAAGGATCGCTGAACCATGTTGGCGGGGCGGCGGTTTCGGGTCGAGTTCAGCGCCGAACAAGCGGAGTTCGCTGGGCAGATCGGCGCGGTGTGCCGGGCGGTGTGGAACACCGGGTTGGAGCAGCGCCGCGAGTACCGCCGCCGGGAGGCGTGGATGAGCTACGGGATCCAGGCACACGAACTGGCCGCAGCCAAAGCAGAACATGAGTGGCTCAAGGACGTTCCGGGGCATTGTTTGCAGCAGACGTTGATGGATTTGGACCGGGCATGCCGCATGCACGGGACGTTTCGGGTGCACTGGCGTTCGGGGCGGCGGTGGGCACCGTCGTTCCGGTTCCCCGAGGGCAACAAGATGGTGGTGGAGAAGCTCAACCGTTGCCACGCGCGGGTGAAGCTACCGAAACTGGGCTGGGTGAAATTCCGGGCGTCCCGCTGCCTGGAGGGTGAAACCCTCCGTTCGGCCACGGTGTCGCGGCAGGGCGCGCATTGGTATTTGTCGCTGCTGGTCGACGACGGGATCGAGGCCCCGGCCGCCCATGTGGCCCCGGGCACGGCGGTGGGGGTGGATCGCGGTGTGGTGGTGGCCGCCGCTACCAGTGAGGGTGAACTGATCGACCGGACATTCGTCACTGACGGTGAACACCGGCGCGCGGTTGCCCTGCAACGCAAGCTGTCGCGTGCGGGCAGGGGTTCGGCCAACCGCGCCAAGATCCGGTCGCGATTGGCGAAGTTGCGGGCCGCTGAGCGGCACCGTCGTGCGGACTTCTGCGTGCAGACGGCTGCCCGGTTGGCGCGCACCAACGCCGTGGTGGTAGCCGAAGACCTCAAAACCCGCAACATGACTCGGCGGCCCAAGCCCGTCGAAGACCCCGACAATCCCGGCCACTACCTCGGGAATGGGGCGGCCGGCAAATCAGGCTTGAATAAAGCCATCTTGGGAAAGGGGTGGCATCGGTTTGGTCAAGCGTTGAGCTCTGTGGCCCGCTACACCGGGACACAGGTGATCAAGGTCCCGGCAGCGTTCACCTCGTTACGGTGTTCGGCGTGCGGGCAGGTGGACCCGAAGAATCGCGAGAGCCAAGCGGTTTTTCGGTGCACCAGCTGCTCCCACGGACCCGTGCACGCCGATGTGAACGCCGCCAAAAACATACTGGCCGCAGGGCTTGCGGTCATCGCCTGCCGAGAAACCACCACACCTGCGGGTGCTGTGGTGACGCCGACGCAGGAACCAGCAGGAAACCGCGAGGAATTACTGCTCCAACCCGCCTAACAGGTTGGAATCCCCCGGCTTCAGCCGTGGGGAGGACGTCAAATCTCATTCATCGGGATAGTGTCGGCGACGCTTCCGGAGACGGTTATAAAGTTGGCCGCGACATCTCGATTGCTAAGGAAATTGACGTGCAGCTGAGGAACGCTCTGGTCGGCCCCGACATGGATGCCGATTGAACATGACCAGCCAACTTGCCGACCTGTCAGGGAAAGTCGCAATCATCACCGGTGGCAGCCGCGGCCAGGGGGCTGCGGAAGCCCGGTTGTTTGCCTCGCTGGGCGCCCATGTGGTTGTCACCGACATACTCGAAGACGCGGGCCGAGAAGTCGCATCATCGATCGGTGCGGCCGCACGGTTCATCCGTCATGACGTCAGCAGTCCGGAACAGTGGACGAAGGCAGTTGCGTTCGCGCGCAATGAGTTCGGCCGCCTCGATGTGCTGGTGAACAACGCGGCGATCTGCGCTGCGACGCCTATTCTGGATCAGGGCGTCGACGAGTTCGAGCAAATGCTGCGCGTCAACCTGATCGGACCCTTCCTGGGAATCAAAGCTGTCATCGAGCCCATGAAGGCCGCAGGCGGAGGCTCCATTGTCAACATCTCCTCCCAGGCCGCCCTGCAGGGCCTCTCGGGCTACGGTGCCTATGGGTCGTCCAAATGGGGCCTTCGCGGCCTGACCAAGGTGGCGTCTATTGAGCTGGGACAGTTCGGGATACGGGTGAACACCGTGTATCCCGGGATGATCGATACACCGATGATCGAGCACCTCAACGTCCACCGGGGACCCGGCAGCCATCCGGGAGCACCGTTGGGCCGGGTCGGTGCGCCGGAGGAAGTCGCCGCGCTGGTCGCGTTCCTCGCCTCGGATAATTCGTCCTATGTCACCGGCGCCGACTTCGCCGTCGATGGTGGTGCCAGCGTCGGGCGCATTCCCGTTCAACCGCCTGCAGACCCGGCGGCCAGTCGCGAAAGCTACTGAGCCAAGGGAGATTTGGGTGTCACCTCAGGAACACCGAAACCGTCCTGCTGAACGGGAAGATGACTCTCACCGGCACCCCGATTGGGTGAGACTCTTCGTGTCCGGAATCCATTCCGGGACTGCCGAATTAGAACCATCCGCGTTGCGGTGAAGTGTGAGCGAAAACCATGCAATATGCGCCTGTGATCGTGTTCTTCCTGATCATCCTGACCCCCCTGCTGCCCGCGCTGGTACACGGGGCGCGCAGTGGCTACGAGCGTTTCCCGGTGCTAGGGCACAGACACCGCGGGGCGGGTGAATTGCCTCCGGAGGCCTCGGTGCGGCGATGAGCTCGACGATCGAGTGATGCTTGTGGACACCGCGATTGCCGTCAGATCGAGCAGCGAGAAGCCGTCAAAGACGTTGTCCTGTCGCGACGTGGGCCGCCCGAATACCTCTCCTGCGCAGGCGTTTTCAACGCGAAAGCGGGTGACGGGCCGGCCGTGACGACCGGTTTCGACGGAGGCTGTACAGTCCGGCTCGCGGTGCAATACGTTATGGACCGTGAGCTGATGGGAGATGACATGAAGAGGCTAGAAGGCAATCGGATCCTCGTGACCGGCGCTGGATCCGGTATCGGCCAGGCCACTGTGCTGCGAATGCTGGGCGAGGGCGCCGCGGTGGTGGCCGCCGACATCGCCGCGGACGGCTTGGCCAAGACGCGGGCCTGCGCCGACGAGGGGGGAACCGGTGACCGGCTCACCACGCGCGAGATGAACGTTGCCGAGGAGCAGTCGGTGATCGATGGTGTCTCCTTCGCCGTCCAAACGCTTGGCGGCCTGGATTCCGTGGTCAATGCGGCCGGCATGTTGCGGGCGATGCACACTCATCAGACCAGCATCGAGCAGTGGAACCAAATCATCGCGGTCAATTTGACCGGCACTTTTCTGGTGGTGCGCGAAGCGCTGCCAACGCTATTGGGAAATCCGCGCAGCGCGGTTGTGAACTTCAGCTCTACGTCGGCTTCTTTCGCCCATCCGTACATGGCGGCCTACGCGGCCAGCAAGGGCGGAATCCAGTCCTTCACCCATGCGTTGGCACTCGAATACGCTCGCGATGGTTTGCGGGCGGTGTGCGTGGCGCCGGGCAGCATCAAGTCCGGCATCACCGATGCCACCGGCGGATACATTCCGAAAGACGCCGACTGGTCGCTGTTTGCCAGGCTCACGCCGATACTGCCCACCACGGCGACATCCAGTGGCGCCGCCATGGCCGATCCGTCGGCCGTCGCCGGTGTGATCGCCATGCTGGTGTCCGAGGACGGCGCGTTCATCACCGGGACCGAGATCCGGATAGACGGCGGAACGCACGCCTAGCGCCTGCTCGGCACTAGTTGACGCAGGGCACGCCGCCGCCGTCGATGGGTTTTCCTCGATCGGGTGTCGGGTAGGTGCTGGTGGTATAGCCGTAAGACCCGTAGGTGCTGGACTTGGTGGTCGTGGTGGTCGTCGTCGTGGTCGTGGTCTCCTCGAGTGCGGGCAGCGAGAAGTTGGTGTCCACGACAACTTGAATGTGGCCTGGCGCCAGGGTGGGGTCGGCCTGCTTAGGAGCGTCGATGCCCAGCAGTGTCGCCACGTTGCGCGCGTCGGTGTCTGCGCCGGCGCCGTACGTGATCGTCGTCGCCGTCGGCTCGCCAGAATTGCGATCGCGGACCTGGCCCATGGTGTAGCCCTGCTTCTTGAGCGCACGCGACACCTCGCTGGCCAGGCCGGTCAGGCTGCCGGAGTTGATCACGTCGACGACGGTGGACGGGTCGGGCTTGCTGACCGTGGTCGTGGTGGCGGGTGCCGGCGGGGCGGCGCCGATCGCCGCAGCCACCTCCGCCTTGATCGCGGCCGGGTCGATGATGTTGACGTCCTGGCCGTCGATGTTGTCGTAGCGGACCACCGGCAGCGTCCGGAACTCGACGTTGTTCCCGCCCGCCAGATCGCCCATCCGGCGGAACAGGTCCTGGTCCCACCCGGCCGACAGCACGACATCCTTGCGTGCCACCGCCATCAGGCTGTTCAGCCTGTCCAGGTTGGTGAAGGTGCCCGAGTCCTGAAGCTCCCGCATGACCGACGACAAGAACGCCTGTTGCCGGTGAGTGCGGTCCAAATCGCCGTTTTCCAGGCCGTGACGCTGCCGGACGAATGCCAGCGCTTGCGAGGCGTTCAACCGTTGCCGTCCGGCGGGGAAGTTGGCTCCGGAATAGGAGTCGTAGACGTCGTGGTTCAGACAGACGTCAACGCCGCCCAGCGTCTGGGCCAAATCGTAGAAACCGGCCAGGTTGACCTCGGCGAAATAGTCGATCGGAACACCGGTCAGGCTGCGTACCGCGCGCAACGTGGCGGCCCGTCCGGCCTCGCGGCCCTTGCTCTCGAGTTCCTTACGGCTGCTGGTGCCCTGATTGGCCAGCTTCTGTGCAACGTATTGCTTGGTGAGCCCGTAGGCCTCTTTGATCTTGATGTGGTTGTACCCGGGTACGCCGTTGAACGGCACCCAGTCGTCGCGGGGGATCGAGAAGGCGACGACTTTGCCGTCGGCGCCGACATGCACCAATATCAGCGTGTTGGTGTTGTAGCCGCCGTCATCGGAATCGCCCGCATGCAGCTGCCGCAGGATCGATGACGGCAGGTCGTTGCCGTCCTGGTCTTTGCGCGAGTCCAGGCCGATCAGCAGGATGTTCATTTGGTTTCCGCTGGACCGCGGGTCGTCGGGGGTCAGAGCTTCCGAGATGGTGATGCCGCCCAGCGCCCCGTGGGCCACCCAATAGCCGGCACCGGTGGCCACCACCGCCACCAATGACACCAGGGTCATGATGCCGCGGGTCACCGCCCTCCGGAATCGGGAGGGCTGACGAACGGCACGATGGCGCTTCAGGTGGGCAGGGCGGCCCATCATAAACCTCGCCGAATTACGCGCGAACTGGGGGCACCTCCCGCTTGCGGGGGAACACAGAATCGCCCAATTTGGGGCCAAATCGGGCGATTCTGTGTCTGCTCGCCAGTGGGAAATGCCACCCGCTCGCGGCGCGCATCACCGATAACCGCATCTGCGGTTTGCGGTGATGTCGCTTGTTGCATGACGTCAAGTATGCGGCAGCTTGCTGTGAATGCCGCCATCCAGATTTTCACCCCAGGCGGAGCGAGCAGGCGGACAGCCCTTGATTTCACCGCGATTTCTGACCTCTACCTGCACATTCCCGCTCACCGGTGGCTTCCTCGCGGGTGTCCGAGTGATCCGGTCACGAATGCGTCACAGTCGGCCTCCAGCCTACCGTCGGCGCCAAGAGCGCACGACCCTTTGGCAGTGCCGGCAATGGCTGATCGCGACCGATTAGAATTTGCGGCCACGATTTTGCTACCTTAATAGAAATACGCAGCCCGGGCGGGTTATGACGAAATTGGTACGGCTCACAAAGGTAAATTCCCGGCCCTGCATGTCCCTCTATTAAGGTTCCGCCATGATGGTCGCGAAGAGTGCGCTCATTTCGTCGACTGGTCCGCCGGGCACGGTGTAGTCCGCCTCGTCGCGGATTTCCGCGAAATGGTCGCGGACATCTTCGATGGACAGCGCGGAACTGTAGAAACCTTTTGTCCTGCCGATGAAGAAGCGTGCGACGTGTCCGGCGCCGACGGTGTAGATCTCGCCAGAGACCGGGCAGTCGCGGTGCGTCAGGAAGGCCACCACCGGCGCGACCCGGGCGGGGTCCAGCCTCTGCAGGTATTGGCCCACAAGCTCGTCCAGCACGGCGCGGTCCGACGCGTCGTCGGGCTGACCGGCTACATCGATGGAGTGCGTCAACATCCGGGTGTAGGCGATCGGCGCTATCGCATTGATTTTGATGCCGCGCTCGGCGCCCTCGGCGGCCAGGACGCGGGTCAGGCCGATCAACCCGGTCTTGGCCGCGCCGTAGTTGCTCATGCCTTCGGCGCCTAGGATTCCCGCGGCCGAGCAGGTGTTGAGGATCCGGCCATAGCGCTGCTCGCGCATCACGTGCCAGGCCGGCCTGGTGACATGGAATGCGCCGCGCAGGTGCACATCCAAGACGGGTTCGAATCGCTCGGCGGTCATGTCCTCGAACGGCGAGTCGCGGACGATGCCGGCATTGTTGATCACGATGTCCACGCGCCCCCAGGCGCGGAGCGCGGCTTCGATGATCGCCTTTCCACCTTCCGGGTCGGTCACGCTGTGGGTGTCGGCAACGGCGTCACCGCCGAGTTGGCGAATCTCCGATGCGACGGCCCTCGCGGCTTCCACGTTCGAGCCGTCACCGGTGACTGACCCGCCGGTGTCGTTGACGACGATCCGCGCACCGCGCGAGGCGAGCAGCAGGGCATACTCTCGCCCCAAGCCGCCGCCCGCGCCGGTGATCACGGCAACCTGCTCGTCGAACCGCAGGTGCTCGCTCGCTGTCACTGAATCCCCAACGTCGCGTTGATTTTCCGGGCCAGAGCCGTTACCAGCTGACCGCCAGTTCCTTCATGCCGTAGATGTCGGCTTCCTTGAACTTCAGCTGATCCGCTGCGACGGCCAATTTCAGTCCGGGTAGTCGCCGCGCCAGCGTGGCGAATGCCACCTGCATCTCCACTCGCGCGAGGTTCTGCCCGATGCATTGATGCACACCGTAGCCAAAGCCCAAGTGCCCACGCGGGTTTCGGTCGGCATCGAATACCTCTGGGTTCTCGACGAATTCGGTGTCCCAGTTTCCGGAGGGCAGATTCATCAAGACCGGGTCCCCGGCTCGGATCAGTTGACCGCCCAGGGTGAGGTTTTCGGTCGCGATCCGGTCGACCTGGCTGTGCACGATGGAGAGGTAGCGCATCAGCTCTTCGACGACGTTGGCGATCACGCTCGCATCGCCGGTCTGGCCGAGCCGCTGGTAAACGCCGGGATGTTGCAGCAGCGCAACGGTTCCCAACGAAATCATGTTGGCAGTGGTTTCGTGGCCGGCCTGCATCATGATCACACTCGTCATGGCTGCGGTCTCATGGTCGAGCTGGCCCGTCGCGATGTATTCGGTTGCCAGCCGGCTGATCAGGTCGTCACCGGGTTCGCGCTCTTTGCGCCGCACCAACTCCTGGATATAGACATACATTGCTCCGAAGGCGGCCGCCTTCTCCTCGTCGGTGGACCTGGTGTCCAATCCGACCGTGGTCTGATGCTGGAAGAGCTCGAGGTCTTCGGGCGGTACGCCCAACAGCAGCGCAATCACCATGGATGGCACCGGCAAGCCGAAGTCCCGCACGAGGTCGGCGGGCGGTCCGATGCCGATCATCTCGTCGAGATAGTGGTCGACCAACGCCTGGATCTGCGGCCGCATGCCCTCGGCACGGCGGAAGGTGAAACTGCCGGTCACCATGCGCCGCAACCGATGATGCTCGGGGTCGTCGACGCGTGCGAACATCACCGGCGCGCTCTCGCCCGAGGCCGAGGGCTTGACGGTGGCGGGAATCGTGTCCGCGGACAGGCGCGGATCCACCAGCGCCGCTCGGATGTCCTGGTAGCGGCTGACCATCCAGGTCGGCTTGCCGTGGTACATCACGCGCCGAAGCCCGGCCTGGTGTCGCCAATCCGCGAATGCGGCCGGCGGTTTCAGTGGGCACTGCGGATCGCGCGGGACGGGTATGACGGGCAACTCCGCCGGTGCAGCGGAAGTTTCTGAAGTTTCGGAATTTTCGGAAGTCTCGGAAGTCTCGGAAGTCATTGTCATCAGCGGTATTTCCGGTTAAATGGCAGATGGCTGTCAATTAGTCGAGCGTAGAACTCACATGACCCGCAGTCAACTGTCAGTTAGCCTGGCAGCGTGTCCGCCGTCGCCGACCGCCCATTGCGCGCCGATGCTGCCCGCAACGCGCAGCGCATTCTGCACGCGGCGCGCGCTGTGTATGCGGAGTCAGGCGCGGAGGCATCCGTAGAGGCCGTCGCCCGTCGTGCCGGTGTCGCGGAACGAACGCTGTACCGCCGGTTCCCCACCAAGGGCGACCTCGTCCGCGCTGCCCTGGATCAGAGCATCGCCGAGGATCTCAACCCGGCGATCGAGGATGCGATGCGCAATGCGGACCCGTTGCACGGCCTGGCCCAATTGATCGAGGCCGCAATATCGCTCGGCGCCCGCGAGCACAACTTGCTGACCGCCGCGTACCGGTCCGGTTCGCTGACCCCCGACATCTCGACATCGCTGGACGAAGCGCTGGCCGAGCTTGCCCGCCGAGCCCAGCAAGCCGGCTCGGTCCGCGCCGACCTGGTCGGCGACGACCTGCCGCGTCTCATCGCGATGCTGCATAGCGTGCTCTGGACCATGGATTTGGGCAGCGAGGGGTGGCGACGCTACGTGGCCCTGATCATCGACGCGATCGCGACCGGCGAACGACGCCCACTTCCCCCCGCGGCCGCCTTCGTCTATGCGCCGGAGAGCGGCTGGCCCATGTGATGCGGAGCCCCGCCGCGGCTCTGCACCGAGATCGGTACCGGCATGTGCAGGGCCAGCTGGCCCTCGGTGGTGACGTCGAGTTGAACGGTCCTGAGCGTTTTGAGGGATCGCAGGTCGTCAGCCATCCGCCCACTACCGATTTCGAGGTCAACGTCACGAGGGAAGAGCGCACTCCCCGCTGCGAGCACATTGGTCTGACTCAGGGTCGAATGCCATGCGCGATCGATCAATGTGTACGAAGTGAGCGTTGAGACGCGCTCGCCGGCGGGGTATTTCGTCTGCTCGGGCGTGGCTACCGAAAGCGCCAGGTCCGTCTCGCCGGTGTCGTTGGCCACCCGGGCCGTGGTCTTGCTGGCGTCGATATCGACGTCAATGTCGGTGACCCACTTGGGGAAGCCGTACCCGTCGTGGCCGCGGACCTGGGCGATATCGGTGTTGACCGGTAGGGACAGCACGTACGAATGAAGATGGTCGTTCGCAAGGCCGGCGACGAAGTCGGCAAATCCGAGTCGGCCGTGGCGGGCCGGCCTGACGGCGACCCCGACGGCGGCTTCGTTGTAGAAGTCGATGTCACACACGTCGTAGCGAAAGAAAATGACCGAGACCAACCCGATACCCGGCGCGACCTCCAGCGGGGCCAACTCGTCGGGTAGCCGAGTGCGGATCTCGCGCGAACGGGCGAGCATCGTGAGCCGTGCGGTTGAGATGCGGTAGTAGAAATTCGGGGTGAGCGTGGGGCCGATTGGGGATTCGACCTTGGTTTTGGGCAACCGCCGAAAAAAGTCCACGCTGCTGACGCGGGGATCGCGGGCGACTTCGTCGAGGTTGGTGTTCATCCGATAGCGTTCGTACAGACCGCCTTTCGGAACCCTGACGACACGATCGCCGAGATCAACGTCGATCGTGTCCTGGTGGGTCGATGACATCGTTTATCTCACTTTTCGGATGCGGCATTGACGTCGGCGACGAGGCGCTCAGCCAGTTTCTCCGAGGACTGTGGGTTCTGTCCGGTGTAGAGGTTCCCGTCGACGACGACGTAGGGCCGCAGCGGAAGTAGCGCCTTGGAATACTCGACCCCGGCCTCTTTCAATTTGTCCTCTAACAGCCACGGTGCTTTCTTGGCGAAGCGATTGAGCAGTTCCTCCCGGTTGGACAAGCCAGTCATCCGACGACCCGCGAATGGTGACTTCCCGTCGGGACCGCCAGCGGCGAGGATCGCCGCCGGCGCATGGCACAGCAAAGCCAGTGGTTTGCCGGAAGAGAGTCGATTGGCCAGCAGAGCACCCGAAGTCTGGTCGTACGCAAGGTCTTCCATCGGACCGTGGCCCCCGGGATAGAAAATCAGGTCGAAGTCGTCGGGGTCGACGGCGTCCAACGGCACCGGGGTGGCCAAGGCGGTCTCGATGCTGTTGAGGTAGCGCTTGACTTTGCTGCGCTTCCACGGCATTCCGCCGGAGATGCCGAGGCTCAACTGGTCGAGTGTCGGGGCCTTCCCGCCGGGAGTCGCGATGGTGATGTCCCATCCGGCCTCGGAGAATATCCGGTGCGGCATGGCGACCTCTTCCGCCCAGTAACCCGAAGGGTGCACCGTCCCGTCATTCAGGGTCCAGCGGTCCGCCGCCGAAACCACCATCAGAACTTTTGTCATGCTCCTGCTCCTTCTGGCTTACAGCGCCGTGGACCCGAGCGCAATGTATGCAGTGCTTACATTAGCTGGCAAGGCGCTACCTGTCAACGCTGGATCGCGTTAGCCGAGTCCGACGAGATCGGCCGAGATTGTCCATAATTCGTCGATAAGCCGTCGGTCGTGCGCTTGCCGGTTCTCGGGCCCTCGGGCGCGGTGGCGGTGGAAGTAGATGCCGTTAATGGCAGGGTCGGCGCCGCGTTCGGCCAGCGCAATCAGCGGAGCGGCTCCCTGCTCGGGTGTGATCGTTCCAAGGTGGCGCAGCGGGGTGCGATATAGCAGGCCGACGAAGCGTGAGTCTCTACCGAAGCTCGACACAGCGGGGCCGGGATGCACTGCGGCCGAGACGATTCCGTCACCGGACCACCGTTCGGCGATGCCGCGGGTGAACAGGATGTTCATGAGCTTGCTTGTTCCGTATGCACGCGTCTCGAATGCATGGCGCCGGTGATAGTCCAGGTCGCCCAGATCGATCCGGCCAAAGAGGTTAGCGACACTCGAGGTGTTCAGCACGAGTGCGCTATCGGCCGCCGCGAGCCGGTCGTGCAGCAGGTTGGTGAGCAGGAACGGCGCCAGGTGGTTGATCTGGAAGTTGGGTTCGTGGCCGTCGGGCGTGCGCAGCTTCGGTGCGAATGTGCCGCCCGCGTTGTTCATCAGAACGTCGATCTTGCCGGCGTGCTCGCGGATCTGGTCGGCGAGTGCGCGGACGTCATCGAGGCGTGCGAAGTCGGCGGTCAGGGCAGTGGCCCCGGTGTCGGCGGCAACCGCCGCGAGTTTCTGGGCGGACCGCCCGACGACAACCAGGTCGACCGAGGGCCCCGCCAGGGCTCGTGCGGCTACGGCACCGATGCCGTCACTCGCACCGGTGATCACAATCGTTCGTGGGGGTCTAGTGGACATCCGTATCTCCGATGATCGTGTTGTCTGCTGGGTGCTCTGGTGAACTTAGCGCTATCCGACGACACCAACTTCGGGTGCGTTGACGTCGTAGCGTTCCTGCGACGTGAGCCATCGTGAGTAGCTGCGCAGGGCGCGACGCTGCACAAGCTGATCGGCGATCAGCGCAAAGGCCGGGCCGACACCGGGTGCGGGGTTCCTGCCGGTAGCCATCCGGCGCAGCTGGTGGCGCACCTGCGCCATGCCGGCCAGCGAGGCGAGCGCTTTGTCCGACCAGGTGATCGGCTTCAATTTCTTTGTCGCTTCCAGGTTTTCGCGCCAGCGGTTAGGCAGGTCGGGGGTTGTCGCCAGCGCTGTCCCCATGCCGATCACCGCGACGCGGTTGGCCAGCACGTGTTCAGCGGTATCCCGTTGGGAGATTCCGCCGGTCAGCATCAGGGGTATCGGACTGACCGTGGCCAGTTCCGCGGCCAGCTCCAGGAAGTACGCCTCGCGGGCGGCGGTCCGTCCATCGGCGGGACGACCGGACATGGCGGGGCTTTCGTAACTGCCGCCGGACACTTCGACGAGGTCGACGCCCAGCGGCGCGAGCATGTCGATCACTTTGCGTGCATCGTCGGCGTCAAAGCCGCCGCGCTGGAAATCCGCGGAATTGAGTTTCACCCCGACGGCGAAGCTCGGCGACACCGCAGCGCGAACGGCGCGCACGGTCTCGAGCAGCAGCCGTGCGCGGTTCTCCAGCGAGCCTCCCCATTCGTCGGTGCGGGTGTTCACCAGCGGGGAGAGGAACTGCGACAGCAAATAACCATGCGCAGCGTGGATTTCGACCCCGTCGAAACCGGCCAGCTCGGCCCGCTGGGCGGTGGTGGCGAACCGAGTGATGGTGTCGCGGATCTGGTCTTGCGTCATCGCAACCGGGCGGCCAAACCGCTTGGAATGGCGGCCCACGTCGACGGCGATATCCGAAGGTCCCCAGACAACTCCCGGCATGTTCGCCTGGACCTGCCGGCCGGGATGACTGATCTGCATCCACATGGCCGCGCCGGCGGCCTTGCCGGCGTGTGCCCAGGCGGCGAACGGCTTCAGCGGGGCGTTGGCGTCCAGCACGATGCCGCCCGGCCCGGTCAGCGCTTCAGCGTGCACCATGACGTTTCCCGTGATCAGCAGGCCGGCGCCGCCGGCGCCCCAGCGTCGGTACAGCGCGACCAGGCGCTCATCGGGCAACTGCGCCTGCCCAGCCATGCCCTCTTCCACGGCCGCCTTCGCAATCCTGTTGCGCAAGACCTGACCGGATCGCAGCTGAATCGGCGAGAACAACTCAGCGGGTGCTGGACCTTTCGACATGGAAACTTCCTTCGGTTCTGGATGTTAGCAGCGCTAACTCGGAGCGTGCTGCTAACATTAGGAATTAAATGTAAGCGGTGTCAACACATGTGAGGACTGCCACAAATGGTTACGGCGACGAGGTCGTATCACCATGGCGATCTACCGGGTGCGCTCGTGCGGGCCGCCGTGGAACTGCTCGAGGAAAGGGGTGCGGCCGAGCTGTCCCTGCGGGCCGCGGCACGGCGCGCGGGCGTTTCCACGGCGGCGCCATACCGCCATTTCGCCGATCGCACCGCCCTGCTGTCGGCGGTGGCCGCCGTGGGCTACCGCGATCTGGCCGCACACTTGGCCGCAGTGCGCACCTCGCCGCGTACGGCCGACGACCTCGCCGAAATCGCAGTCGCCTATGTCCGGTTCGCACTGGACCGGCCGGGACTCTTTCGAGTGATGTTCGCCGAGCCGTGCGATCCGACCAACCCCGAACGGGTAGCGGCGGTGGCAGCGATCACCGACTATGTGAAAACCATTGCACAGCAGTTCTTCCCAACGGCCGAAGCGGAGTCGATGGCGACCGCGTTGTGGGCGCTGGTGCACGGGCTGGCATTTCTCCACCTCGACGGCAAGTTCGACGCGTCATCGCCCGGAGCGGTGGCCGACCGGGTCCGCGCGGCAGTGCGCGCGATGCATGGTCAGATCAGTTGACTAGCGGCGCAGCTACTTTCGGCGTGGATTGGCGACCGCAGTCAAGCCGAGAGCCAGCGCGATGGCGCCGACGACGATGAGCGGATGCCACCACCTGGTGCCGAGCCAATAGACATGAGTGCCGACCAGGCCGGGATGGTCCTTATCAGTGCCGAACAGCCAGCTGCGTACCCAGTATGTGGTGAGCGCCAGGACCGCGCCGACAAGCGTGAAACACAGCAATGCGAAAAGCGTTCTGCTGGAACGTTGCCAGGTTCCCAAGACGATCAGATAGCCGCCGACTCCGGCTACGATCGTGCCGACTGCCCCGACCTGTCCCGCGGATTGAATCGCGGCCGCAGCACCCAGAACCAGTAGTACCGCGCCGGCGATGATCGTCGACCTGGCCACACCTTTGGTCCACGACACCACGCGATATCCGGCCAGCGTCAGGGTTCGCAGGGTTATCAGCGCGGGCTTCAAGACGCCGGGCAACCGTCGGATGGAACCGGCCGCCGCCGACGCCGTCGCTGCGGCTTTGGTGAGGGTCTGCGCCATCAAAGGCGAGCCTTTGTCGGTCGCAAATGTTTCACGCGCAACGGGATTGGAGTTCAACAATCTGTACTTCGCATCTCCCGCGGGCGCGGCCAGAACCTGCTCGGCCCAGCTTCGGGATTTCGTGGGGCTCCAGTCGGGCTTCTTTCCCGGCTGCGGATCGACAACCGCCTTGGCCAGCCCGTCGAGTTCGTCGTCGAGGATGCGTCGCTGCCAGGCCTGCGCCAGCCACAGCGCGGTCAGCGGAATGCTGGGCGGCAACGTGTGCCCCGAATCATCCAGAAATGCAAGCTCGTTCAGCAGCGCCGTCTCGGTGAGACCGCCTGAGCTCGGAAGGGTGAGGTTTGCAAGTGCTGCGAGCTTCCCGAGAAACCAACGCGCTGCCGGTCGCGGCTCGGTGGCATCCTGGTATTCGGCGGCGCGCGCCTGGACGATCCACTGCACCCGTCGCGGATCCAGCACCACGTGGACCAGCCAACCAGCCCCGTCGAGCCGGCCCCACATCCAGTCGTTGGCTCGCCACGACCGTTTGTAGAAAGCGCCGAAATGGTGGAATTGCATGCCGGTGAGCTTGTCCTGGGCCGTTTTCCAGTCCGGCGCGAGCAGGCTGCGTGTGTCTGCGCTGACTTGGACGAGCTCGAGGGACTGCTCGATGTCTGCCTCGGCCGGAAGCATCGCGCGCTGTGTGGCGGCCAGATCGAACAGCTTTCGCGCAACGGACTCCGGATCACGAAGCGGCTCAAAGTAATTGAGATAGGTCAGCAACGGGCTGAGTTCGGGGTCGGCCAGCGCCGTCAACGTCTCGCGACAGGTCACCAGCGCTGCGCCAAGTCCGTCCCAGGCGTCCTCCGGCACCTCGCATTCTGCGAGATAACGCTCAGCGAGCGTGCCGGCCGCGTCCGCGAGCGACCCGTTCCGAACTTCGTCGTCGGTGCATACCTGGTACACCAGCGCGGCAAGATCGACCGGTACCGGCGGCGGGCAGGCGCCATGGATATCTTCGGTGAGTTTGGCCAATGCGGTGATGTGGTCCGGAGACGTGGCGAGTCGATATGCCGCCCGCGCGACGGCGATGGCGCATGCTTTCGCGAGGTCGTACGCCGGTTGGCTGTATTGAGCAAGGTGGGCCGTGGTCTCCGGGAGTGATTGCGGCCAGTGCTGCCGGATGGATTCGGTGATCCGTCGGCGGCACACCCGTTCGGCATCACCGCCGATCGCGAGCTCGGATCGCCAGTGTTTCGGAATGCTTTCGCTCGACTCGTCCGAGGTCGGCAGCCACGTGCTGAGCTGGCGAAGCAGCGCGTCGGTGAGGGCTTGAGCGTGCCTGGTCGCCTCCCGTTTCCCGTAGTCGACCAGCAGCGACGCGTTCAGCAGTCGAGATCCCGCGACCGCCCCCAGCTCTGCGAGGTGCAGTTTGGTGTCTGTGCGTGCTTCCATCCGGTCCTGGTGGGCCCGGATCGCGCGCAGGTCCGCGGCGATCGACTGCGTCGTGACCGCCGCCAGGTCCTTGAGCAGCCCGTCGACCAGCCCAAGTGGCTGGTCGACGTCGTCCTGCGGAGCCTGCAGCGTCACGTCCGGAGCCGGTCCGGCCGAGGGTACGACGAACAGCAGCACGCGGCGCACCGCCCGTCGGGCTGGACGGTCGAAGATGCGCTTGAGTAGTACGTCGATGGGTTGGTTGTCGAGCAGCCCGCCGTCGGCGGACCAATGCGGGCGAGTGATGTTGGTGTAGGGCGCCATTGGTGGTCGGGCGGGCACATCTCCTTTCCTGGGTGTGCCTTTCGTGAAGGGGAGGAAAGAGGGCTCGAAGGCCAGCGGGAACGACGCCGAGCTACGTGCCGCCAGTGCCAGGGCTGCTGAATTGCCGTCGTCGGCGAGATCGGTTTCGGTGAAGGTGAATATGCCCCGCCGGTCCACATCTTGAACGAGCGTGCCGTAGCAGTCGGTGAACCTGCTCGTCTCTCCGCTCAGCAATGTGGTGGTGACGTACAGCGTGGTGGAGGGGAGCGCATTCGCCGAGGGTGGGAACGGACCGGTCGCGAGTTGTGGAATCTGCTGCGCCAGTTCGGCATACATGCGCTCGTCACCGTACAAGAGGGACGGTGTGTTGTTGTCTGTCGGGTCGCGCAGCAGTTCGGTCAGAGCTCCGAGATCGAGCCAAAGGTCGCGCAACCCGCCGAGGTCCGAACCCGTCGCTCGCGACGAAGCGAGCAGAGCCGCGCCGATGCCGCCCGCACTCGTCCCCGACAAGACGTCGATGTCCACGACCGTGTCGAGCAGGTCGATGAGTTCGGCGTAAAGCCGCAGCGATTCGGCCGACGCCGTAGGGAGTTGGTGGTCCGTCGGAACAGGACCGCCCCGCCTGCGCCATTGGGATGCCTGACCCAGCAGATTGATCTCTCGAGCAACCCCGGCCATCCAGATCGCCAGGCTGACACCACCTGTCATGGTCGTCGCCAGCCGGAGTTCTTGGGTCAACTCCGTCACCGGTTGCGGCTCGAACGGCATCGCGCCCCCCTCGATGTAACGGGGTCCGCCGTGCGGCTGTGGGCCCTTGGCCTAGATTGCCACGATCCGGGCACGGTTCACGTTGAAACGCCGTAGTGCACTATGCACAATCCGCCGCGCGGTGGTGACGGGGACAGAAGTCGCGCGTAGCCGGGCGCAACGGCCGTCGTCTAGCGATTGGTGTGTACTCAGGCCATTGGCTGTTAACCTACGGCTTTCATTGTGAACCTACGGTTTTCGGTGTGCACCTAGGGCGGAAATCATGGCGAATCTACGCCCAGCATTCACGCGCAACGCCCAGGATTCACGCGTAAAGGCCCAGTACCACGAATGTCGCCGCGGGTGCATTGGTGAGGCAACAGGGACTAACGTCGTGCCCGCCTACGCGCGGCAACGGCGGGTAACTCCGCTCACTTCTGCACGGCAAGCGATTTCGGGTGGGCCTTCACGCGCACCGAGTCAGGGTGCTTCGTCGAGCAGAACGGTCTTCGTTTCCAGGTAGGGCAACAAACCTTCACGGCCGCCCTCGCGTCCAATCCCCGATTGCTTGAATCCGCCGAACGCCGTCCCCATGTCCATCCGGAAGTTGTTGTGCCCCACGGTTCCTGAGCGCAGTTCAGCCGCAACCTTGCGGGCGCGAGCGGGGTCCGGGGTGAACACCGCCGCGTTGAGGCCATAGATGGTGTCGTTGGCGATGTCGATTGCCTGGCTGTCGTCGTCGGCCGGTATCACGCTGAGCACCGGGCCGAATATCTCCTCCTGCGCGATGACTTGCTTGTTGTCCACATTCGCGAACACGGTGGGCTCGATGTAGTAGCCGCGCTTCAGATGCTTCGGCCGGCCGCCGCCGGTGACCAGGGTTGCTCCTTCTTCGATGCCCTTGGCGATGTAGCCCTCGACCCGGTCTCGCTGACGTTCCATTGCCAGCGGGCCCATTTGGGTCGCGGCATCGAATGGGTCGCCCACCTGCACCGCCGAGAATGCGGCAGCCAGTGCGTCGGCGAATTCGTCGTGGCGGTTGCGGGGCACCACAATCCTGGTCAGCGATGCGCAAACCTGGCCGGACATCAGGCACTCGGCGCCTGCGAGTGTCGCTGCCGCCGTCTCGATGTCGGCGTCGTCGAGGATCACCGCCGCCGATTTGCCGCCGAGTTCGAGGGTGCACCGTGCGACCCGCTCGCCGCAGATCGCCCCGATTTTGCGGCCCGCCGCGGTGGATCCGGTGAAGGCGATCTTGTCGACCCGGTGATCGCGAACCAGCAACTCGGAGACTTCGCGGTCGGCGGTCACGACATTCAGCACACCGGGCGGCAGGCCGATGTCCTCGGCGATTTCGGCCATCAGGTAACCCGCGCCCGGCGCTTCGGGCGAGACCTTGATGATCAGGGTGCATCCGGCCAGCAGTGCCGGAGCGGCCTTGTTGACGATGAGGGTCAGGGGCGCATTCCACGGGACGATCGCACCGACCACTCCCACCGGCTCGCGGACCAGCAGACCGAATCCGCCGCGCGCCAATCCCGTTGCGGCAGGCTGGAATGGCTCCTCGAAGGGATAGTCTTCGGCCAGGTCGGCATAGAACTTGAAGACCCGGGCATCGCCGATGGCGGAGTACTTCGCCATCGAGAAGAGGGTGCCGGATTCGCGTGGCCACATCTGGCCGTAGTCGGCGGTGCGAGCCTCGAGTTGCGCGGCGATAGAACGCAAATACCCGGCGCGCTCCGCATGCGTCATGCGCGGCCACGGCCCGCGATCGAAAGCGTGCTTGGCGGCCGCAATGGCCGCGTCCATGTCGGCGGGCTGAGCCTCGGGAACCCGGAAGTACAGTTCCTCGGTACTCGAGTCGAAGACGCGGATCGCCGTGTCCGAAGTCGGCTTCACCCATTCGCCGTTGATGAAGAAACGGTCCGTATGGCGTAGCGGTACCTGATGGTCGGTGGCCAACGTCATTGTTTCGCCTCCTGCGGCATGCCTTTATTGCGCTGACTATAGGCCAGTACCACGTTCGATTGTGGGGTTGTGCCACGCGAAAGAGTCGGCCGGCGCGCATCAAGTAGCTTTTGCTGTGACCGATAACCAAATAGAGTACGAGACCTAGCGACACGAAGGAGAGCAGTGGTGAAGCGTGGCATCGTCATCGGCATAACCGCCGCAGCCGTCGTGGTTGCGGGTTGCGCCGGCTGTTCGAGCAAGAAGTCCGAGACGGGCGCCTCGAGCTCATCGGCACCCCCGGCGCCGGCCGGGCCGACCGTCATCGTCGACGGTCAGCGTCAGAACATCACCGGTCAGGTGACCTGCACGCCGGATGGCGACAACATCAAGATCGGCATCGGTGATGCTTCGAACGGCGTTGGCGCCGTGGTCAGCAACGCGGATCCGCCGATCGTGCATGCCGTCGGGCTGGGCAACATCAACGGCGTCACGCTCGGTTTCTCGGACGCCGCGCCAGGCCAGAACGACAAAGCGGGAGCCGAACGCAAGGGCAAGGCCTACGCGATCAAGGGCACCGCAAGCGGCAGCGACATCACTAACCCACAGGACCCGAAGCCGGTGTCCAAGCCATTCGAAATGACCGTGACCTGCCCGTAGCGGGGGCGAAAGAGGGGACGAGCTATGTCAAGGAAACGTGTCGCCGCCGCAGCGGCGGTTGCCGTGGGTGTCGGCTTCTCCGCCGTGATGGCCGACGCAGGGTTCGCCTATTCCGACCCGACGCCGACGCAACCACCTGGACCTACCAAGCCGCCGAGCGGTCCGACCGGCCCGACCGGTCCAGCCTCGACGCCGTCCAAGGCACCGGCCTCGACGCCGTCCAAGGCGCCCGCCTCGACACCGTCGAGCGCGCCCGCGTCGACACCGTCGAGCACTCCGGCCGCGACGCCGTCGTCGACGCCCGCATCCACCCCGTCGTCCACGCCGGCATCAACCCCGTCGTCCACGCCGGCCGCGAGTTCGTCGACCACGCCGTCTTCTACGCCGTCGTCCACGCCGGCGGCGAGTTCGTCGACTACGCCGTCATCGACGCCGTCGACCGGGCAAACCACCCCGGCGGGCTCGTCGTCGACGACACCTTCTCCGGGCATAACGGTGGTCCTCAACCCGCCGAGCACTCAACCTCCGCATCAGCCCTTCATCCCGCGCGCAACGACGAGAGCCAGCGCTCAAGTGGGTGGCCCGGTGAACATCACCTTCAACCTCGTCGGTCAGGGAGCGCCGCCTCCGCCGCCGCAGCGAGTCTGGTACTGGAACGACGGCCCGGCTCCCGGTCGTCAGCCATCCTTCTGGGAAGGCCCCCCGCCTCCGGGCGGGTGGGACGGCCCGCCGCCTCCCGGCGGCTGGAACCGTCCGTGGAGCGGGCCGCCACGCGACGTGGATTACGGGCGACGCTATTTCTCGCCGTTCAACTACAACAACTTCACCGTCCTACCGGTCTTCAACTGGCAGTACGGGGGTTGGGGTTACTGGCTCTTCGGCGTCTGGGTCCCCCTGTACTAGGGGGTACCGAGCGCACCCATGACCGTTCCGATTCCCACCGTGGATCTCGGTGACGGGCTGCACGTCAGCGCGATCGGGTTCGGCGCGATGGCGCTCACGCCGATCTACGGTGCCGTCGAAGACACCGAATCCCTTGCGACCCTTGACCATTGCCTCGATGTCGGCGTCACCTTCATCGATACCGCCGACATCTACGGCGGCGGTGAGAACGAACGGCTCATCGCCAAGCTGCTGCAGGATCGGCGTGACGAGGTAACGCTGGCAACGAAGTTCGGGATCGCGGGCGACCCGAGAGAGCGCGCTGCCGGCGGGACCCCGGTGCGTGGGGACGCGTCCTACGTCCGGCAGTGCATCGACGGAAGCCTGCGTCGGCTGAACACCGATGTAATCGATCTGTACTACCTGCACCGCCGCGACCCGAAGGTGCCGATCGAGGAGACCGTCGGTGCGATGGGCGAACTGGTGGCAGCAGGCAAGGTGCGCCATCTCGGGCTGTCCGAGGTGACCGCCGACGAATTGCGGGCCGCCGTCGCGGTGCACCCGATATCCGCCGTGCAAAGCGAGTGGTCGATCTGGAGCCGCGACGTGGAACGCAAGGTGGTGCCGACAGCGGCGGAACTGGGTGTGGGGTTCGTGCCCTACTCGCCGCTGGGACGGGGTTTTCTGACCGGGACCGTTCGCTCGGCGGCGGATCTGTCGTCGCCGACCGATTTCCGGCGCACCATGCCGCGCTTCGCCGAAGGCGCCCTGGATGCCAATCTGGCTGTCGTGGATGTGGTCAGGTCGGTCGGCGAACAGCAGGGAGCGACGGCCGCACAGGTCGCGTTGGCTTGGCTGCGGCAGCGTGGCGAGACCTTCGGCGTGCGCTGCGTGCCCATCCCAGGGACCCGGCGCGCGACCCGGGTGGACGAGAACATCGGTTCGCTGGCGGTGAGCCTGACCGCTGAACAGATGACCGCGCTTGACGAGGCGGGCTCGGCAGTCGCCGGTGATCGCTTTGCGGACCTCAGCTGGGTGTCGGCCGGGCGCGAGTAGCCTACCGAGGCTGGTTCGGCACGCCCGGGAAGTGCTGGGTGGTGGGGCCGGAGGTCACCCACCCGCCCAGCTTCGTCACCAGGTGCGGCGCGAAAACCGCGCCATAGAGCGCGTTTCCGATGACCACCACCGCGACGATGGACAGGATTGATGCCTGTAGGCGGCTGTTCGATCTCTTGTCGGCCCACATCTCGATGACATTTCGGCCTTCGGCATCGGTCCGGCCCAGCAGATAGGTGAAGACCATCATCTGCACACCCATGGCGAGCGAGTCGTAGAGGGGATATTGGTGCGGGGTCCCCTCGAATATCGCCAGGCCGGGAATCACGTAGCCGTAGTGGAAAATGCCGAGCTGTGCCCCGAGCACCGCGTTGAAGAACAGGGCCCAGCAGAACCCGACGACGAGCCCCACGGTGAGCAGGGGGATCGGCCGGCGCCAGTGGAACTTCGCGCTCAGCCATCGCCCAAAGCTGGCGCCGATGATGGCCGGTAACACGAAGTAGGCGATGTAGCCGATCGGTACCGACGACGGGAGCCCACCCCACGTCATGTTCAACGGCCACCACGACGGCATGCGGGGGAGTGCGGGCGGGAACTGCGCGTACATCGCCCAGTCGTAGGGCGCCTCGATCCATGAGAACGAGACCGCCGAGATGCACAGCAGCAGCAACGGGTGCAGGCGGCGCTGCCGGTAGCTCAGATACACCCCGATTGCGATGAACGAGATGCCGCCGACGTAGGCGAACGCAACGCCCGCCTTCAGCAGGGGCGTCATGCGTCGCGCTCCTGGCCCGGGGTGCGGCGCGCTTCGGGGTCGTAGCGCAGAACCAGGCCGAACACCAGGACGATCAGACCGAACAGCGTGCCAAGCATGATCACAGCGCCCACGTCCGCAGCCCTTTCGATGCGAGTTCTCAGTTAGGATAGTGCATACTATCCTAAAGCGGACCGAGTGCGGTTCGAGGAGTGGACACGGTGACCCAGCGACCAAGGCAGACGCCGAGCTCGGCCGAGCCGTCGGCGCCGGCCATGCGGCGACCACGTGGCGAGCCGCGCAGGCTTCTGCTGGACGCCGCCCGCAACTTGTTCGCCCGCCAGGACTACCGCAGCACCACGACGCGTGAGATCGCGCAGGCCGCCGGCGTCACCGAGCATCTGCTCTTCCGCAACTTCGGCTCGAAGGCGGCGCTGTTCCGAGAGGCCCTCGTTTTGCCCTTCACCGACTTCGTCGACGAATTCGGGCGAACGTGGCAATCGGTGATTCCGGAGGAGACCGGCGAGGAGGACTTGGCGCGGCACTTCGTCGGGCAGCTCTACGACGTGCTGGTGCAGCATCAGGGTCTGCTGCTGACCCTCATGGCGTCGGAGGCTCTCAGCGAAGAGGAAATGGCCGACGCCGGCATCGCCGACATCAGGAGTGCACTCACGGTGCTCGGTCAGATCAGCGCCGAAGGCATGAAGATGCGCGGGTTGCAGTCGGGGCAACCGGACCTGCCGGCCCACTCGACGGTGGCGATGATCGCCGGCATGGCCGCGCTGCGCTCGACGTTCTTCGGACCCGAGCAGCCGTCGAGGGAGGCGATCGTCGACGAACTCGTCCAGGCGACCCTGCACGGCTTCCTGCACCGCAACCAGTGAGGGGATGTGAGATTGACCGAGACCAGTGCGATCGAATTGTATTACGACCCTTTCGATTTCGACATCGACGACAACCCGTACCCGGTGTGGAAGCGGATGCGCGAAGAAGCGCCGCTGTATTACAACGAGAAATTCAACTTCTATGCGCTGAGTCGCTACGAGGACGTGGCGCGCGAGCTGCCGAACTGGGAAACCTACCGATCCGGTCGCGGGACCACCGCTGACATCTTGTTCAACAACATCGAAGTGCCGCCGGGCATTCTGCTGTTCGAGGATCCGCCGCTGCACGATCTGCACCGCCGGCTGCTGTCCCGGGTCTTCACGCCGCGGCGCATGCTTGCCGTCGAATCTCTGGTGCGGGGATTCTGTGTGCGCGAGCTGGATCCGCTCATCGGTGCCGGCGGTTTCGACTTCATCGCGGACCTGGGAGCGATGATGCCGATGCGCACCATCGGCTATCTGCTGGGCATCCCGGAAGCGGATCAGGCGAACATCCGTGACCGCAACGGGGCCTTCATCGAAATGGACAAGGCACGCAAGCCCGGGGAGGTCAACCCAAACCTATTCCAGGACACCATACTTCTGTTCGCGGAGTACATCGAATGGCGAGCGAACCATCCGTCCGATGATCTGATGACCGATCTGCTGCAGGCCGAGATCGAGGAACCCGACGGTACGCGAAGGCCGCTGTCGCGTACCGAGGTGCTGGCCTACACCGCCATGATTGCCGGCGCCGGCAACGAGACCACCGCCCGCTTAATCGGTTTCATGGGGCAACTGCTGTCCGAGCATCCCGATCAGCGACGCGAACTCGTCGCCGACCCGTCCCTGATTCCCGGTGCGGTCGAGGAAACATTGCGCTACGAACCACCCTCGCCGGTACAGGCCCGCTACGTCGCCCGAGACGCCCTGCACTACGGCCACGTCGTGCCGGAAGGCTCGTTCATGTTGCTGCTCAACGGATCTGCCAATCGCGACCAGCGGCGGTTCTCCGATCCCGACCGCTTCGACATCCACCGTCAAGGCAGCCACCTCAGCTTCGGGCAGGGTTTGCACTTCTGCCTCGGCTCGGCGCTGGCACGAATGGAAGCTCGGGTGGCCTTCGAGGAGGTCCTCAAGCGCTGGCCGGAATGGGACGTCGACTACGACAATGCTGAACGGGCGCATACCTCGAGCGTGCGCGGGTGGGCGCGGCTGCCCGTCGTCACCAGATGAGCCACGGTCGCCGCGCCCCTTCGCCGCCCTTGATGGCGATCTCGACGAAGTCAAGGCGTTGATGGCAGCCGGCGCTGAAATCGCCGCGCACGAAACCTTTACCATGCAACACCGCTTATGTTGCTGCACAGCACGAAATGATCTTGAAATCGTCAAGCTGGTAGTTGAAGCAGGCGCGTCCGGGCGTGTGGTTGGGCCAATTCGACCGTCGTCGCAGCCGAGTGGTCGGAACCGCATTCGTACGACGACCCTGCAGTAACTACTCCCGAATTGCGGGCTTTCTATCGCAACCTCGTCAAGGTGTTTCCGTCACCGACGAAAAGGGCGAGGGCCGGCTGTACCTGTGATGTCTCACAGGTTTTCGATCGGCACCGGCTCGATGCCTTCGCCATCAGGCAAGGTGAATCCCAGCATTTGCGCATAGAAGGAAAGCTCGGCGTCAAGCGCTCTGCGGATGTTCTCCGCGCGCCGGAAGCCGTGTTGTTCGCCCTCGAAGAGCAGGTAGGCGACGGGGACCCGCCGTTGGCGCAGCGCGTCGACAATGGTTTCGCTCTGTGCAGGGGGAACGATCGCGTCCTCGCTGCCCTGCAACACGATCAGCGGGCGGGTGAGCCGGTCGACATGGTGGATCGGTGACCGCTCGAGGTAGCGGTCGCGGGCTGCCGGTAAGGGTCCGACGAGCCCGTCGAGGTAGCGGCTTTCAAACTTGTGGGTGTCCCGGGCCAGCGCTTCGAGATCCGCGACGCCGAAGTGGTCGGCTCCTGCCGCGAACGGCGTGTCATCGCGGGCCAAAGCCGCCAGGGTGGTGAATCCGCCCGCCGAGCCGCCACGGATGGTGAGCCGTTTGGCGTCGACGCGTCCCGTGCGGGCGAGGTGCCGAGCGGCGGCGAGGCAGTCGGCGACGTCGACGATCCCCCAGTTTCCGGCGAGTTCCTTTCGGTAGACGCGGCCGTAACCCGTGGAGCCGCCGTAGTTGACGTCGACGACGGCGAACCCCCGGCTCGTCCAGTACTGCACGGCGGTGGAGAACACCGGCGACGCCGCGCCCGTCGGGCCACCGTGGATCTCCACGATCAGCGGCGGCAACTCGCCGTCCGGTCCCGTGAGCTCGGCATGCGCGGGCGGGTAGAAAAGCGCATGCGCTGTGCGGCCGCCTTCGCCCGGGAAGGTGATGTGCTCGGGCACCGAGATCCCGCGGGCGTCGACGCCAAGCTCGCGTGGGGCCCGCAGCGTCTCGACGAGGCTGCCGTCGGGGCGGAGGCGGTGCACGCCGGGCTCCTCGGTCGGCGACCCCGCGACGACGAGCAGCGTGTCATCGGCGGCCACGCGCAGCGTCGTGAACCGCGAGAACGGTGTGTCCAGGTCCGTTATGGTGCCGTCGGGCGGGCGGCGGGCGAGGCCGTCGTAGCCCTGGCGGGTCCGCGCGAACACCACCGAGCCGTCAGTGAGCATCGCATAGCGCGCCGAGCCGAACTGCCATGGTGGGACGCCGATTTCGGCGTCGATGCGCACGACGGCCTCGACATCGGTGCCCGGCGTGTAGCGATACAAGTTCCACCAGTTGCTGCGGTCGGACACAAACCACAGTGTGTTGTCGACGCCCCAGCGGGGTTCCAGCACCGACTCGTCCGGGCCGCCCGCGATCACCCGCTCCCTGCCCGTCGCGAGGTCGCGGATGACGAGCTCGGTCGAATCCCACGGCATCGACGGGTGGTTCCAGCGCAGCCACGCCAACGCGGTGCCGTCCGGCGACAGGCGCGGCGCCGCGACGAAGTCAGAGCCGGTGACCAGCACCTCGGGTTCGGACGGGGCATTTGCGTCGAGCCGGACGATCTCGTTGTCGACCTCGGCTGCCGACGGCCCGCGGTGGCGTTCGCGCACGCAGACGAACGAACCGCCGTCCGGGACGAGGTCACCGTCGGCGAACCGGTCGGCCCGCGGCATCGGAGGTTCGGGGGTGAGCGGCACCGGCTCGGCGCAGGATGCGAGCCGATAGAGCCGTTGATCCGCCCAGTTGGCGAACCACACGACGCCCGCGTGGGCCCACCACGCGCCCCCGCCGTACTCGTGGACGGCCGTGCGCGCGTTGTAGCCGGCGGGAAGCAGATCGGTACAGCTGCCGTCGGAGCTACGGCGTACCAGTTGGGTGCAACCACCCTCGGCCGGCCGCCCCTCCGACCACAAGACGTCGGACCCGTCGAGGATCAGCTCTCCCAGTCGGACGGCGCCCGCGACGACCGACGCAGAAGTGAATCGCGTAGGCCAAGACCCATAAGGTGCGGTCGTCACGTCTGCGTACGCTAGTCGCCCCCACCCCGGCCGCCCTTCGGCAAAGTGCTTACTGGCACTTGTCACAATGTCGCGACACCCGCAGACTGACTGATATGCGCGATCGGGAGACGATCGACTCGGAATTGCGGCTCATTGCCCTGCGCCGCCGTGAGCAGGGCGGTCACCTTTCGTCCCGAGAGGTCGACGCGCTGCTCGACGAGCGGCTGGGCCATCTAGTGGAGCCGCCCGAAACCCAGGCGGTTGCGACGCGGGAGACCCGCCGCGTCACGCCGAAGAAGCATAGGAGTGCGCTGCTGCGTTTCGGCCCCCTCGCGGCGTTGCCGCTGTCTCTGCTCGCCGTCGCCGCCGTGTTGGTAACAATGTTCTGGGTCCACAAAGCAACTCCAACGCAGCCGGCCGAAGCACAGCCGGCGGAGGCGTCGCCGCCGTCAGCCGCGCCACCCAGCCCGGCTTCGCCGCGCGACTCGGCCGGCCCGGCAGGACGGCCTGCACCGTCTTTCATCGTCGACACGGCATTCATCGATGTTTTGAAAAAGGACGGCGTTCCAGTTCCCAGCCAGGAATACGTCACGACCCACGGGCACGAGGTCTGCGGTTTCCTCGCGCACCAACCCAATTTCGCGGAGGCCGTCCGCTTTGTGCAGGGATCGACGATATGGGATGCCGATCAGAGCGCCAGGTTCGCCGCTGCTGCCGTCGTCTCCTATTGCCCTCAGTACGAATCTGCAAGTCTGGAACCGATCCAGCCGGGCCTGCAAGCTGCTCTCCCGGATCTGGAAGCCATCGAACGTGATCTGCGACGGATCCAGGGTGATCTGAAGGGCATCCGCGATGGTCTGCCGCCCCTACCCGGTCAGCAGTAACTTCTGGTGAGCCACTCACACTGTTGCGCAGTGTCAACGCCGAAGATCAGCGGAAGCGTCGCCAGAGGACGATGCCGACGACGACTGCCAGGACCGCCGCCGCCATGAGGCCGCCGCGTGATCGCATCGCAGTTGTCGCCCGAGCGGCAAGTTGGTTCTCATTCGTTTCTTGACTGCTCGACTGCTCTAGAACGGGTCGGACGCTTGCCGACGGACTTGGGTTGGCATGAACGCCCGGCTCCTGCTCGCGTCCCTTCCCTCTCGAAGATGATTCGGGGTTCGTTGCCGAAACCTGGCTCGTGGGCGCAGCACTCGGATCAGTGGCCGTTTTGGAGGCCGGCAGCTGTTGCTGATCGCGGCTGCGGCGTCGCCCGCGGCGCGGCACCCAGGCCTCATCTCCCAGCTCGTCCGGGATCAGCCACATCAGCAGCGCGAGGTTGACCACGGCCAACACGCCGTGCAGCAGGATGTGGGCAGCGTGGAGTCCCAACGGCGTCGGCATTCTCTGCGACGTAGCGACACTGCTGAAAAACAACAACATTGTGTAGGCCACCGCACTCAGCGCGGTAACTGTTACCGCCGCGCGGCGCTTGCCGACGGCCGCGACGGCCAATAACCCAAATGCCAGCAGTATTGCGTTGTGCGCTGGAGTAGAAGCCAATCCGAGAACGGGTGTGCCGGTGGGATCGGCATGCGGATGCAGCGCCCCGGCGACCAGCCCGGCACTGGCGAAGGCGCTCACCAACACGCCTTCGGCCAGTAAGAACCAACGACCGCTGCGGAAACGCCGCGGATCCATCGGAACCGTGCGCAACCGGGACGTCAGTCCGGGAACGTGCCCCGCGGTAACAGGCATCGCGCAGCCTCCAGCCTCAAGAATTCGTTTATATCGGCTACCCGCGATGGGCCGGACTACTCCTGCGGTCCACGCGGCGGCTGACCGAACATGGCATGGCCTACCCTGGCCGTGTCAACGTGGGAAATATCAGCGTGGGAAATCGTGGGAAATAGAAGTGGGACACTGGTCGGGTAACGGCAAGGCGCCGTTATCGGTGGTCGCACCTCCCCAGCCAGTGCGGTCCCGAAAGGTCACTAGATGAAAGCACTCCGGATTGCGGCGGCAGCCGCTCTGGCTTTCGCACCGCTCTCGGCGGTAGTAGCCAGCACGCCCGGAGTTGCACAGGCGGCTCCGTGTTCCGGCGCCGGGTCGAGCCCCGCGTCCTGCCAGGATTGTCTGAATTACATTGCGATATATGGCATTCCGACGCCACGTTCGTGCTACGAAGGTGCGCCGTCCCGGCCGGCCCAAACGGCCCCGAGCACCGCGCCACTGCCGGCTCCGGAGTTTCCGCCGGTGCCGAGCGTGCCGCCGGCGCGGACCCCTGAGGTCGTTCCGTCAAGTCCCCCTCCCCCGAGCGCGATTCCGGTCCAGGGCCCGACGATCAATCCCTTGGCCCCCGGGACGCCCAGAAACGCCTCGGTGGTGAAACCGCCGAAAGGGCTGGATGCGCCATTGGAGGCGGTCGCGGCCGCCAAGTCTGGGCCTGCGACGCGGGTTAATCCCGCGACTCAGCAGATGCTTCAGGTGGTGGATTTCAACCATCAGCTGCACGATGCTGCCCAATCCGGCCACGTTGACGTCGTTGAGGCCGATAACCAGGAGCTGACACGCCCCCGTCATTGGGACTACATCGACTACGACGCCTACCACCGCCCGACGCTGTATAACCCGCTCACTCAGGCGATGACCTTCCGCTTCTTCTATAACGGCGCCTATCGGGAGGCGTACGTGCCGGCCCGTGGCCGGATCGTGCTGGATGTGGCCACGGTCGGTCTGTATCCCTTCACCGCGGTCGGGGACAGCTATGTGGCGTCGGGCAGCTTCCACGGCGGGGCCTGGATACCGCCCCCGGACGGAAATGGCTCTCCGCCGCCGGACTACCTCCCACCGGCTACCCCGCAGGTGTACCAGGACGTCTTGGTCTCCGTCCCGGCCGATGACCAGATCGTGCAAGTCGGCCGCGTGGAAGTGGTGGGGCACGACGACAAGCAACCTGCGGGCAGCCAGGACACCTTCCTGCTCGACGACTCCACCTTGGCCTGGGGTCAGATCAACGACCCCGGCAGCAGCAGCCAGATCAAGGTCACCAAGACGCAGTCGCTACCGGGCGTCGGGCCGACCGACAATGGCAGCTACTTGGTGGCGCTTGCCGCTTTCAAGGAGCCCACCGCTTCCCGCCCCTGGTGGCCGTCGGTGCTGGGCTACGGAGGGTTGGCGATAGGGGTTTGCCTCGTCGCCTGGATGATCAGTCGCGGGACTCGAGAGGAGCCTGAACCGCCGGCTCCCAACGGTCGCTAGGGCGCGCCGGGTCGTTCAAGCGATGAAGCACCCGGGGTGGGGACAATCAACCAGCGGAATTTCACAATTTCTGACCTAGATACGCAGCTGGTGCATACGCTCGTTTCGACGAGTCGGGCGACGTCACCGACCCTGAGGATCACCAAACAGGGAGGTTTGGGTGAGTCATGGTGTCCGCCGGCCCAGGTCCCGCGTCGGCGCTGAACAGCCCCTTGTAGTTGCCGTCTCATGACAGCCCGGTTCTAGGCGGTGACGTCGTGGATACGCCGGACTTCTTTTACGTGCTATTTCTCGTTTTCTTCATCGCTATCGGCGCAATGGTATTCGGGGCGTGGGTCGCCAAGGCGCGGGCCGCAAAGGCGAGTGCCCAAGCCGCAAGGGCAAGACAAGCAGCCGCAAGAAACCGCGATGCTCACCCCTCGAGGCTTGAGCGTGAGGTGGTCCAGACCGACCACTCCGCCCACGCACGGAATTCCGATGTGGTTACGCAGCCAAGTAACCGGCGGAAGCAAGTCAAGATCGGCGCCCGCGCAGGTGCACTGACCGAGCGTTCCAAGCTCTATTGGGATTTCTGGGAACAGTTTCTTGACCGCGTTGGGACAGAACACTCCGGCTGGACAAAGCGGAGAACGTCCACCCGCGCGTCGCGGTTCAACCTTCCTACCGGCACGAGCGCGGTTGCCTACTCGACGGCCTTCACTCAGCACGGTCTCAGCGTCCAGCTGTACTTCAGCAGTCCCGATGCCAGCCTCAATTCGGTCAGGTTCGACGCGCTGCGTGCGACAAAAGATGAGTTTGAGCGGGCCCTGGGACGAGCCGCCGAGTGGGACGACAAACCCGGCAAGAAGACTGCCGCTATCTGCGTCACATCGCAGTTCGGCAATGTTGCGGACGTGGATCTGTGGCCCGCGATGCTCGATTGGGCGCTGGATCAGCATGTGCGGTTCAGGCAAGCGGTTGAAGCGGTCGATGGGCTCGCGAGACTCAAAGAAGCCAGACCCCGCGTGCGTTATGCGGAAGCTGGGTGAAGAGCTCCCTGTCAGGATTGGACTGACGACCGCTCGCTTACCAAGCTGATTCCGCCAGCTTCCCCCGACCGGATGAACCGACCGCGGCCGGCTCGTATCTCCGCGTCGAGTTGGCGCACAGCTACGACGTCATCACCTCGTCGTAGAATCGTCATGGCTCATCGAGCCGGCCCTGGCCGCGTTAGCTCAGTTGGTAGAGCGTCGCTCTTGTAAAGCGGATGTCGAGAGTTCGAGTCTCTCACGCGGCTCTATTCCTGTCGGCACTAAGGGATAGCGTCGTCTTATGTCAATGACCTGTCTCGGGTGGGAGTCGTTTTTGCAAGCCGTCGGCCAAAGGTGTTCTGCACCAATGCATGTCAGCAGTCACACCGCCGACGCTCGCTCCTGCAGGCATGGCTCGACACCGGAGTATGCGGTCACACGTCGCACCAAGGCCATTACGTCCGGGACTACCTTCATGAGCAGCAGGGAGGTAACTGTGCGATCTGCGGCATCGCGGACGAGTGGAACGGCGTGACCCTGGTGCTCATCGTCGACCACATCGATGGAAACGCAAATAATAATCGTCGTGACAATCTGCGGCTCATTTGTCCCAACCTGTGACAGCCATCTCGTAACTCGGTCGCGATTGCCGTTTTGAACCGGTCATGTGTGACATCCTGTGCGGATGGCCACCGGGGTGTCGCCTTCGGGGGTGGTGACCTTTCTGTTCACCGACGTGGAGGGTTCAACCCGTCGGTGGGAGGCCGACGCATATTCGATGCAGGCCGCTCTCGTAGCCCACGACAAGGTGTTGCGCCAGGTGGTCGAGGCGCACGGCGGCTTCCTGTTCAAGCACACCGGGGACGGTGTGTGCGCGGCATTCTCGTCACCGAAAGCAGCGGTCGATACTGCTGTGGATGCGCAGAGGACGTTGCAGTTGCCGGTGCGGATGGGTCTGGCGACCGGGGAAGCCGAACTGCGGGACGGCGATTATTTCGGGGCCGTGCTGAACCGGGCCGCGAGGGTTATGGCCGCCGGGCATGGTGGTCAGATCCTGCTAGCCGACTCGACGGCGGGTCTGATCACTGGAGTGGACCTGCTCGATCTCGGGCCGCGACGGTTGCGTGATGTGCCAGTTCCGGTCGGGGTGTTTCAAGTACGAGCCGAGGGTCTTCGAACCGAGTTTCCGCCCCTGCGGGCACTGGATACGACGCGGGGGAATCTGCGGCCTGCCACCACGAGTTTGATTGGGCGCGAGTCCGAGGTCGATGAGATCGAAGCGGCAGTCAAGGCGCATCGCCTGGTGACGCTCACCGGCGTGGGTGGGGTCGGCAAGACCCGCCTGGCGGTGGAAGTCGCGGCGCGGGTGGCCGACGAGTTTTCCGACGGCGTATGGCTTTTCGAGCTGGCCGCGGTCACCGATCCTGGGGCAGTGCCCGACGCAGTCGCCGCCGTGCTGGGGATCACCCAACAACCGGGCAAGACCGTGAGCGAATCGGTGGCCGCTGCTTTGGAAAGTCGCGTCCGGCTGTTGGTGATCGACAACTGCGAGCACGTTCTGGTCGCCGCCGCCGACCTGATCGAAGCGATACTGGCGCATTCGGCGACGGTGCGCATCCTGGCCACCAGCCGCGAGGGACTCGGTGTCCCCGACGAGCGGGTTCGGCCGGTGCGCTCGCTGGACGCTGCAATGGGAATCGACTCTTCGGCGGTGACGCTGTTCGTCGAACGCGCTCAAGGCATTGCACCAGGCTTCTCGATGGTCGACTGCAATGAAGCAGCGGCGGTCACCGAGATTTGTCAACGCCTCGACGGCATTCCGTTGGCCATCGAACTGGCCGCTTCCCGGATGGCGTCGATGACCGCTGGTGAGATGCGTGATCGCCTTGATCACCGGTTTAGGCTGCTGGTCGGTTCGCGGCGCGGCCTGGAACGTCACCACACGCTGCGCCATGCGGTGGCCTGGTCCTACGACCTGCTCGATGACACCGAAAAGGCGGTGCTGGAACGCTGTTCGGTGTTCGCGGGCGGATTCGACCTGCAAAGCGCCTGCGCGGTAGCCGGATTCAGCGACTCTGAAGTCTTGGACGAATACGGCGTCCTCGAGATTCTCGACGCGCTCGTGCGCAAGTCGCTCCTGCTCGCCGACCGGTCTTCGGGGCGAACCCGGTTCTCGATGCTGGAGACCATCCGGCAATTCGCCGAAGAACAACTCGTCGCCCGCGACGAAGCATTCGAGATTCGGGCCGCCCACTCGCGGTACTTCGCCGGACGCGAAGCCGACATCCTGGCCTTGTGGGATAGCCCTCGCCAGCGCGAGGCGTACGACTGGCTAAACGTCGAGCTAGCCAATCTGCGTACCGCGTTTCGGTGGGCCGCCGACCACGGCGATCTCGACGCTGCTGCTGCCATCACGACATGTGCTGCATTTCTCGGCTCCTCTCTCGGGAACGCCGAGCCCACAACCTGGGCCGAAGAGCTGGTACAGCCTCTTCGCGCCGTCGATCATCCCCGACTCGCCCCCGTATGCGTGGTCGCATCGCTGTGCTGCATCATCGGACGCTTCGAGGAGGCTGTGCACTATAGCGAGATCGGCCAGACAGTTATCGCAGCTGCTGGCGATACGGTGTCGTACGTCGGTGGGGGCTGGCTCGGCAGTGCGTACGGTTTTGTCGGCCAGCTCGACCGGTGGGTCGAGATATGCCGCGCCCAGCTGGCATTCAATGGCGACACCAACACATTCGCCAGGGCGCACCTGGTGCTCGCGTTAACTGTCTCCGGTTCAACTGACGAGGCGATGGTTACCGCCAACGGGCTTGTCGATGCGGCCGAAGGGAGCCGCAATCCGTGGTTGCTTGCGTACGCACTCCTCGTGTCCGGGGCTGCCTTCCGCGACCCTGAGCCAGGCCGCGCGCTCGAATGGCTGCGCCGCGGTGTTCTCATCGCGCGGGACAGCGGAAACCGTTTCTATGAGACACAACTGGCGTACATGGCGTCCGGCCTTGAGGCCGAACAAGGCGACCGGATGTCGGCGTTGGAATACCTTGCCGTGGCGGTCCGTAATCACCACGAGTCGGGCAACTTCGGCATGGTGCATAACCCATTAGCTATGCTTGCGTGCAATTTCGACCGGTTCGGGCGCTACCTGCCAGCGGCCACCATCGCGGGTTTCGCACGGGTCAATCCCATGACCGCAGCAGGCATCCCCGAACTCGGCACCACGATCGCCCACCTTCGCGAGGTCCTTGGCGAGGCAACCTACGAATCGCTCGCCCGCAAGGGTGAGTCGATGTCCACCGCCGAGATGGTGGCTTACGCTTACGGCCAAATCGACCAGGCCCGAACAGAACTGAACACTGTCGCGGAATAGAAATGATCGCTGACCTTGCCGCGACAGGCGAATGTGGTTCAGCAGACCCGCGTCTACGACGCGACCGCGAAGAGCTGCCATTCGCCGGGCACGCCCTTCAGTTGGTGAGTGCCGCGCGGCTCGAACTCAAGGCCAGACCCGATCCTCGGTGAACGAAATGTACGCAGGGCAGTGCTGCCAGGCTCGTCGGCGGTTGGACGTCGGCGCGTAGAGGTTGTTGGGTCTTGTCTCGAAATGACGTGACACGAGACTCTCACTTCGCCACTACCGCGACGTCTGTCCGTCGAACGTGGGACAGGTAGGCACGTGGCAACGAAGCGCAAAGCGACCTGGATATAGCTGGATTGCAACGAGGAGCCAGACGAGGCGACACCACCGACCGAATGGAGCACCGTAAGAACTGCCCATGCTCGCGCTTCGACCAGTGCCTAGCTTACTTGTTCAACAATTGTCAAACTAAAGCTCTTACACCGGCTTTCAGAAGATTGGCGCGGATTGCCTGCGTTCTTTGCCGATCCTCCGGGTAACCGAAACGTAGAAAATCGAGGCACTGATGTCTTATACGTTTCAGCATCGACCAGCGGCCTTGCCAGCAAGCGGTCGCTATTACCGGCGAAAGCGGTACGCCGACGGTCAGTCCTATTGACGCTCCAGCTGCCTAAGCATCCAGGTAACGTTCGACCCGCCCGTCTTACAAGGCGAGTGCTCTACCACTGAGCTAAGGAGGCCGGTAAAACCGGTGCAAGCCTAACCGCTCAATCGTCGCTGTCGATGATGCGTTGGGACCGCACCGGCCGCACCGACGAGCGCCGCGGTGGGCGCCGGGGCAGCGGGATGCGTTCGGCGATATTGCTCAACGGGTTAACCACCAGCGTGAGCGCCGTGACGGCGTCTTGCAGCGTGGCGATGGCAGGCTCCAGCGCCTCCATCCCGGGCGCCAGCCGGGCGAGGGTGTCGGCGAGGTCGGTCAGCTGTTCCAGGGGCCCGTCCTTGGAGGTGATCTGGTCGATCAGTCCGCCTTCGGCCAGCAGCCGCTCGGCCACCCCGTCCTCAGCCAGCAAGCGCTCGACCATCCCGTCCTCGGCGAGCAACCGATCGGCCAGCCCACCGGGCTGCAGCGCGCGCTGCAGACTGCCGCCTTCCGCAGTCAGACGGTCGAGCAAACCGCCGGGCGATGTCACCAGGTCGACCAAGCCGCCCGGGCGCAGCAACCGGTCCATCGGCCCGTCGGGAGCTACGGCACGTCCCAGCGGCATGTCGTCGTCGAGCAATCTGGCCAGCCGGTTGGCCCGGGCCAGCGCGTCGTCGATCCCGAGCATGTTGGCCATCGCATTCGAGCCGCCGTTGCCGCTGTCGCCCAGCGCCTGCTTCGCCAGTCCCAGGGCCGCGCGGGCGAGGTTCAGGCTCGCCTCGGTGGCCGCTATCCCGATTCGCGCGGGAGCGGTCGCAAGAGCCACGATGCTTTTGCCCAGATCCATGCTGCGAAGTGTATTCGCGCTAAGCCTGAATAGCGCAGCAAGCATTAAGCGGACACAATGAGCACTGGCAGAATCTTGTCAGACCATTGGTACCGACCTCACAGGAATTACACAACCATTGTGAAGGTACCGTTCAACTTGATGCGAGAGAACTGACGTGATGACAGCAGCAACTCAACGCGAATCCACACCGGAGGCTCGTGTCCTCGTCGTCGACGACGAGGACAACATCGTCGAACTTCTCTCAGTGAGTCTCAAGTTCCAGGGATTTGAGGTTTACACCGCGACCAACGGGGCCCAGGCGCTAGATCGTGCCCGCGAGGCCCGCCCGGACGCGGTGATCCTCGACGTGATGATGCCTGGAATGGACGGCTTCGGGGTGCTGCGCCGACTGCGCGCCGACGGCATCGACGCCCCGGCATTATTTCTGACCGCCCGCGATTCTCTGCAGGACAAGATTGCCGGCCTGACCCTGGGCGGCGATGACTATGTCACCAAGCCGTTCAGCCTCGAAGAAGTCGTTGCCCGGCTGCGGGTCATCCTGCGACGGGCCGGCAAGGGCAGCTCCCAACCACGCAACGCCCGCCTGACGTTCGCCGATATCGAGCTCGACGAGGAGACCCACGAGGTGTGGAAGGCCGGCGAGCCAGTGTCGTTGTCACCGACCGAGTTCACGCTGCTGCGCTATTTCGTAATCAATGCGGGCACCGTGCTGAGCAAACCCAAGATTCTTGACCACGTGTGGCGCTACGACTTCGGGGGCGACGTCAACGTCGTCGAGTCCTACGTCTCATATCTGCGCCGCAAAATCGATACCGGGGAGAAGCGGCTGCTGCACACGTTGCGTGGAGTCGGTTATGTATTGCGCGAGCCGCGCTGAACTACCGGGCACTCACGCGGCGAGATAGGCGGATATGGCGAAACAGCGTCGACGTGGATTGCCGCTGCGGGTGGGCCTGGTGGCCGGCACCCTGGTCTTGGTGGCGTGCGGACTGGCGACGTCGGGAATCGCGGTCACCTCGATCCTGCGTCACAGCCTGGTGAGCCGCATCGACTCGACGCTGCTCGAGGCTTCGCGCAGCTGGGCGCAGGCGCCGCGACGCCAATTGGCGCCACCCTACGAGGGCCCCGACCCGGGCCGCCCGCCGTCGAAGTTCTACGTGCGCGGCATCGGCGTCGACGGCGCCACCTTCACCGCCATCAACGACCGCAACGCCGAACCGGCCCTGCCGCCCAGCAATGACGTCGGTCCCTATCCGACGACGCTTCCGTCGGTCAACGGCTCGAACATTCAGTGGCGGGCCGTGTCGGTGCGCGGACCACACGGGCTTACCACCGTGGCGGTCGATCTGTCCGACGTCCAGCACACGGTTCGCTCCCTGGTCTGGCTGCAGTTCGGCATCGGTGTGGCGGTGCTGGTCGTGGTGGGGCTCGCCGGCTACGCTGTGGTACACCGCAGTCTGCGGCCGCTGGCCGAAGTCGAGAAGACCGCCGCGGCGATCGCTGCGGGCCAGTTGGATCGACGGGTTCCGGAGCGTGACCCCCGGACCGAGGTCGGCCGACTTTCCTTGGCGCTCAACGGGATGCTTGCGCAGATCCAGCAAGCGCTGGCTTCCTCGGAGTCGTCGGCCGAGAAGGCCCGCGGCTCGGAGGAGCGGATGCGACGGTTCATCACCGACGCCAGCCACGAGCTGCGCACCCCATTGACGACCATCCGCGGGTTCGCGGAGTTGTACCGGCAGGGCGCCGCGCGCGATGTGGCCATGCTGCTGTCGCGCATCGAAAGCGAAGCCAGCCGAATGGGTCTGCTGGTCGACGATTTACTGCTGCTGGCCCGGCTGGACGTGCAGCGCCCGCTCGAACACCATCGGGTGGATCTGCTGGCGTTGGCCAGCGACGCCGTGCACGACGCGGAGGCGATGGACCCCAAGCGCGGCATCACCATGCAGGTGCTCGATGGCCCGGGAACCCCCGAGGTGCTGGGCGACGAGGCGCGGTTGCGTCAGGTGCTGAGCAACCTCATTGCCAACGCCATCCAGCACACCCCGGAGACTGCCGATATCACGGTCCGGGTGGGAACCGACGGCGACGACGCCGTGCTCGAGGTCGCCGACAAAGGTCCCGGCATGACCGAAGAGGATGCCGGACGGGTGTTCGAGAGGTTTTACCGCACCGACTCGTCACGGGCCCGGGCCAGCGGTGGCACCGGGCTGGGACTCTCGATCGTCGACTCACTGGTGCGTGCGCACGGTGGCGTCGTCACCGTGCGCACCGCGCCGGGCGAAGGTTGCTGCTTCCGGGTCAGCATGCCGCGCGTCAGCGATGTCGCGGCACACGTTTAACACCCGCCGAGCGTGCGCAAATGTACGTCTTTGACGGCGAATTTGCGTACATTTGCGCGCGCTCGGCGGCCGGCCGGGGCCTCAAGTCAATTGGGTCAGGGCCGCCTTGATCTTGGCCTGCGCGTCATCCAGCGATTCCGGCGAAGGATTGCGGTCGACGTTGGCGAAACCGAAGTCGCTCAGGCTACGGGTCGGGAACACGTGAACGTGCAGATGGGGCACCTCCAGCCCGGCGATGATCACTCCGGCACGCTCGGCCCGGAATGCCCGGCAGACCGCCTTGCCGATCAGCTGGCTCACCGCCATGACGCGGTTGAACGCTGCGCTGTCGACCTCTTGCCACTGGTCGATCTCGGCGCGGGGCACCACCAACGTGTGTCCTTGCGTCATGGGTTCGATCGTCAAGAATGCGACGACGTCGTCATCCTCGTACACGAAGCGGCCGGGCAGTTCACGGTTGATGATCTTGGTGAAGATCGACGGCATGCGCTCAAGCATAGGTGCGGCGAAAGTGCCGCCGGCGCCGACCGCTAGGTCTGCGACTCCTCCTTGCCGAACTTCATCATCTCCGGGTTCCAGTACCCGCGCAGGTTGGTGATCAGGGCGGCGTCATTGACGCGGTAGGTGAAGACGCCACGGACCTCGCCGGTGAAGCCGCCCTCAAACCTGCTGTGCAGCACCAGAATATGAGCAATTTCATTGGGTGAGCTCGAGGGGAACGTCTCTTCGCAGGTGATCGTCAGCTGGTTGGGGGCGATGGTCTTGTCGTAAAAGCCGGCGACGGCTTCTTTCCCGCGGATGCCGGTGCCGTCGGGGTTGGTGACGGACTTGCCGATCGGGTCCTCGACGACGACATCGTCGGCCATCAGGGCCAGCCAGCCCTCCCGATCGTGGGCCTGCACGCACCGCCACGACGACTGGGATGCGGTCAGCGCGGGCGATTCGACCGTTTGGGTCACCGGTCAGCGTCCGTGTACCGGATGACGCCTCGAATGTTCTTGCCGTCCAGCATGTCTTGGTAGCCCTCGTTGATCTGCTCCAGTCGGTACTGGGTGGTGACCATGTCGTCGAGGTTGAGCTTGCCGGCCTTGTACATCGCCAGCAATTGCGGGATGTCGTATTGCGGGTTGCCACCGCCGAAGATGGTGCCCTGCAAGTTCTTCTGCATCAGCGTGAGCATCGCCAGGTTCAGGGTCACGTTGGTGTCCAGCAGGCTGCCGATCGCTGTCGCCACACAAGTGCCGCCCTTGGCGGTGATGTTCAGGTAGCTGTCGATGTCGCCGCCATGCAGCTCACCGACGGTCACGATCACCTTGTGGGCCATCAGGCCGTAGGTGACTTCCATGATCCCCATCAGCGCGGCGTTGATGTCGGGGTAGACGTGGGTGGCGCCGAACTTCAGGGCCTGATCGCGCTTCCACTCCACCGGGTCGATCGCGAAGATGTAGCGGGCGCCGGCGGCGACGGCGCCTTGCAGCGCTGCCATGCCTACTCCGCCGACACCGACGATCGCGACGTCCTGGCCGGGCCGGATGTCGGCGGTGCGGACCGCCGAACCGTAGCCGGTGGTGACACCGCAGCCGACCAGCGCGGCCACCTCGAACGGAACGGACGGGTCGATCTTCACCACCGAGCTGCGGTGCACGACCATGTAGGGCGAGAACGTCCCCAGCAGCGTCATCGGGAACACGTTCTGCCCGCGGGCCTGGATGCGGAACGTACCGTCACTCACCGCCGCGCCGGCCAGCAGCCCGGCACCGAGGTCGCACAGGTTGCGCATGCCCGCCTGGCAGGTCGGACACTGCCCACAAGAGGGGATGAACGACAGCACCACGTGGTCACCGGGCGCAAGGTCCTCCACGCCGGGCCCGACCTCGGTGACAATGCCCGCACCCTCGTGACCGCCGAGCACCGGGAAGCCCGCCATCGGGATGCCGCCGGTAACCAGATGGTGGTCGGAGTGGCACATGCCCGCCGCTTCCATCTGGATCTTGACCTCGTCCTTGACGGGGTCGCCGATCTCGATGTCCTCGATGGACCAGGGCTGGTTGAACTCCCAGATCAGTGCGCCTTTTGTCTTCACGTTGGACCTGACCCCATTTCGCCTTTGAAAGAGTGCCTGGCCCCATCATGCCTGGCACGGTAGTGACGAGTGCCACAGGGCACTCTTGCCGGTCAGCATAGCCGTCCAACGAAACAAATGCTTGGTTGGGTCGGGCTAACCGGCGGGCTCACCAGATCGGGACGGGCGCCTGCCCCAGCGGGTAGTAGCCGGGCAACTTCTCACCGGCCAAGCTGCGCTCGATCCGCTTCTGCATTCCCTTGGAGAGCTTCCCGGCCTTCATCAGGTCCAGGTAGAGCGCCTGGACGTGGCCGAAGTCGAAGAAGTCGCGTTGCCATTCGATCTTGCCGTCGGAGTTGAGCCGGAACCAGCTGCCGCCGATCCCGTAGATCTCGGACTGCGAGCCGTCGGCGTCCGTCGCAACCTGCTTCCAGAATCCGACGATCTCGCCCTGCTTGTCGTCGATGATGACCTTCTGATACGGGTACTGCCAGTTCTCCAGCCCCTCCATCTCGAGGCCCAGTGCGATGTCGCGGATCTCGTCGATGCCGACGCACATCACGTCTTCTTTCGGGCCGATGTTCCACCCGTAGGTCGCGTCGTCGGCGTAGAAATCCGCCAGTGGCTTCCAGTCGCCTGACCGTTCGGCCGACCGGTTGGCCTCCAGCCAGCGTTCGACCCAGTCCTCGAGTGCCTCCCGCGAGTGTGATGACATGAGTCAGTCTTCTTTCTCTTGGATGAATAGTGCTTGGGTAGGGCAGGATTCGACCGCCCGCTCGACTTCGTCGCGGGCGTCTTCCGGCGGTTCGGGGTCGACGATCTCTACCTTGCCCCGCTTGGGTACGTGGAAGAAGTCCGGTGCCTCCAATTCACACATGGCGTGTCCTTGGCACAAATCCAGATCCGCTTTGATCCGAAATCCATTCGAGCCCATAGTATTAATCCTTACGCGCCGCGCCTGCGATAGCGGACCTTGGCCGGCTTGGCCAGCTGCACGACCATCTTGGAGTGGTCATTGTGATAGCTGTCGGCGGGCTGTGCCATCTCGAACTCGTACTCGCGCAACAGCACTGAGAAGATGGCTTTGATCTGCATCTGGGCGAAGGCGGCTCCGACGCACCGATGCCGCCCCGCCCCGAACGGGATCCAGGTCCACCGATTCACCAGATCCTCCTGGCGGGGTTTCTCGTAGCGGTCCGGATCGAACGCATCGGGGTTCGGGAAATCCTCCGGAATCCGATTCGAAATTGCCGGAGAGGCGGCGACGAAGTCACCGTCGTGGATCGGGAAGCCCTCGACCTCGAACTCGCCCTTCGCCACCCGCATCAGGATGATCAGCGGCGGATGCAGTCGCAGCGTCTCCTTGAGTACGTTCTCCAGCTTCGGAATCTGGCGCAGCGCATGGAAACTCACCTCTTGACCGTCGGCATAGAGCTCGTCGAGCTCCTTGACCACCTCGACGTAGACGTCGGAGTGGCGGATCAGCTCGATCAGCGTCCACGCTGACGTACCCGAGCTGGTGTGGTGCCCGGCGAACATCAGCGAGATGAACATGCCGGTGATCTCATCGGCGGAGAACCGAAGGTTGCCCTCCTCGTCTTTGATGGACACCAGCACGTCCAGCATGTCGCGGTCACCCTTGTCCTTCGGCGGGTTGGCGATCCGCTGGTCCATGATCTCCTGGACCAGCGCCACCAGGTCTTTGCGGGCCTGGTCGCGGCGACGGAAACTCTCGATCGGCAGGTAGGGGTCGACGTAACACAGCGGGTCGGTACCGCGCTCCAGCTCGTGGTAGTAGTGGGCGAACCGGGCGTCGAGCTGATTGCGGAACTTCAGCCCGATCAGGCAAGCGGTCGAGGTGTAGATGGTCAATTCGGCGAAGAAGTCCAGCAATTCGATCTCGCCCTCGTCACCCCAGTCGGCGATCATCTTCTTCACTTCGCCTTCGATGGTGGTGGCGTGACCCTTCATGTGCTCACCGCGTAACGCCGAGTTGTGCAGCATCTCCTTGCGCCGCTCCGGGCTGGCGTCGAACACCACGCCCTTGCCGAAGATGGGGGTCATGAACGGGTAGGCCTCGGCTTGGTCCAGATCCTCGTCGGCGGAACGGAAGAAGAACTCGTTGGCTCCTGCGCCAGACAGCAGGATGACGTGCTTGTCCGCCAGCTGGAACCAGCCCACATCCCCGCACTCCTCGCGGGTGCGCTTCATCAGGCCGATGGGATCGGTGCGGAATTCTTCGAGGTGCCCGTGCTCTTCCTCACCGCCGGAGACCCGTGGTACGACGGCCGTTGTCGTCATGAGTCCAGCTCTTTCTCATCGACTTTCAGTTGTTGACGTTCTTTCGCTTCGGCCAGCGGCGCCTCGGGTTGAACCTCCATGTTGACCACGAAACCACCCCTGGGCGTCTCGGCGACGAATGTGATTGCGCGGGCGAGGTCAGATGCCCGCAGGAAGTAGTTGTGCCGCGCCTGGCCCCACTTGGCCCAGTCCTCCAGCGCGGGACCGATCGACTCCAGGGGCAGGCTCCAGCCCATTCCGGTCTTCGTTGGTCCCGGGTGCACGATCGAGGCGCGAACGCCGGTGCCCTCGAGCTCCATCTGCAGGTTGGTAACCATCGCCACCAGTGCGGCTTTCGCCGCACCGTAGGCCCCCATGTGCGGGCGCTGGCGCAGGGCGACATCGGAGCCGACGAAGATGAGGTCGCCGCGCCGGCGCTCGATCATGCCCGGAAGTACCGCGGTGGCCAATCGGTTCGCTCCGATGAGATGAATCTGTACCTGTGATTCGAAAGTCTCGGTGTCGATTTCGTGCAGTTTGCCGAAGTAGGTGTCGCCGGCGCCGGTGACGAGTACCTCGATGTCGCCGAGTTGCTCGGCAGCTTGGTGCACGAATCCTTTGACCGAGTCCGCGTCGGTGACGTCGAGCGGCAACGCGATGGCCTCACCGCCGTCCGCACGGATCTTTTCGGCGATCTCCTGACACTTCTCCAGACGCCGCGCACCCAAGGCGACCGGAAAGCCATGAGCGGCAAGCTCAATCGCGGTTGCCTCTCCGATTCCCGACGATGCGCCCGCGACGATCGCGGGCCTGCGCGCCGGATGTGGTTCGAAACGCGGCATCTCAGGAGACCTCCACGGTGATGGGTAGGTGGGCGAACCCGCGGACATTACTGGAGTGGACGCGGACGGCGTTGGCCTCGTCAACCTGATACCCGCGGATTCGCTTGAAGAGTTCGGTGAGCGCGACCCGGGCTTCCATCCGGGCCAGATGGGCACCCAGGCAGAAGTGCGCGCCGCTGCCGAAACTCATGAGTTTGGACCCGATTTCGCGTCCGATCAAATAGTCGTCGGGATTGTCGAACACCCGCTCGTCGCGATGGGCGGAGCCGGGTAGGAGTAGCACGACGTCGCCTTCGGGGATCGTCGTGTCGTAGAGGTTGAGTTCTCCGGAGACGGTGCGGGCCAGGATCTGACTCGATGTGTCATAGCGCAGGGTTTCCTCGACCCACAGCGGCACCCGGGACAAGTCGGCGTAGATCGGGGTCAGTTGATCGGGGTTCTTGTGGCCCCAGAATGCGGCATTGGCAAGGAGTTTGGTGGTTGTCTCGTTGCCGGCGATCACCATCAGGAACATGAACCCCAGGACTTCCTGGTCGGTGAGGCGGTCGCCGTTGATCTCGGCTTCGAGCAGCGCCGACGTGAGATCGTCGGTCGGCGTCTTGCGGCGCTCCGCGATCATCGCCTGGTAGTAGACGATCAGGTTGATCGACGCCTCGATGGCCGAAGCCGGAACGTCGGTGACGCCGTCCTCCCGGTGCATCACGCCGTCGGCCATGGCACGGATGCGGTCGCGGTCTGCGACCGGCACACCCATCAGTTCCGAGATCACGTCCATGGGCAGCTTGCCGGCGAATTCCGCCACGTAGTCGACAGTTTCGGAGCCGGCCGCCTTCTCCAGCATGGTGTCGAGGTGCTGCGCGGCCAGCTCGGTGACCCGCGGCTCGAGTTCGCGAATCCGGCGCGGCGTGAAGCCCTTTGACACCAGCGTGCGCAACCGCAGATGGTCGGGGTCGTCCATGGCCAGGAACGACATCGTCTTGGACGCGTGCGGACCGCGGGACACCGGATCGAGGGAGACGCCGTCGCGGTTGGACAGTGTGGTGCTGTTGCGAAAGCCCTGCAGCACATCACTATGCCGCGACAACGCCCAGAAGCCGAGCTTCTCGTTGTGGTAGAGCGGCGCCTCGTCGCGCAGCCGCTTGTAGTACGGGTAGGGATCTTCGTGGAAGTCGTAGTCGTAGGGATCGAGCACCAGCTCCGGGCCGCCAACTTGAACTGTCATTGCTCGCTCCCGCTACTTCCGGATCCGGCCAGGATGAGCCGTACCACGTCGGCCAGCCGGTCCGCGATCTTGTGATAGGTGGACTCCCCGCTGCCGGCCTGCACCAGTGCGCCGAAGAAGGCCATTTCGAGCGCCGACACCGTGCTGGGGTCCGCGCCGGGTCCGATGGCCGAGGTGATGCGGCGGTGAATCTCCGCGCCGATCCGGTCGCGGGCGTCGCGCACGGCGGGATCGTTGCCGCCGCCGAGCAACGCCGCGGTACACGCCGCGCCGACCTCGGGTTCGTCAGCGACCACCAACGCCAAATGGCGCAGCACCTGATGTACCCGGGTCGGCATGGGTTCGTTGACATCGGTGAAGTACGGAACTTGCCGCACCAGGTCGAGGTAGACCTCGGCGATCAGGTGGTTCTTTGACGAGAAGTAGGTGTAGGCGGTCGCCGGGGCCACTTTGGCTCGCGCCGCCACCATGCGCACGGTCAGGTCGGCGTAGGAGTTCTCGCGCAGCGTCTCCATGCCGGCCAACAGCACCTTGCGGAAGGTTTCCTCTTGGCGGCGGTTGCGTGGCGCGCCGCCGGCCTGGTGCTGGGGTTGCGCGGTAACCAGTGCATCGCTGGACACATGTCCAAGCTAGAGGATGCTTACCTCGAGAAGCAACCCCGAGCGTTAAAACGGAGTTGACATGGGATCTTGTGGTACCGCTGAGACCGGCCCTTGCACCCTTGTCAACCCGAACGCTATGGTTCCAAGAAGCGATATCGGACAAGTGTCCATTCGATTGGAGCGAGACATGGCGTTGGTCGCCGACGGCGTGAGTGCACTTTTCATCGACGGCAAACCGTGTCCGGGCAGTGCGGGCACCTTCCCGACGATCAATCCCGCCACCGAGGAAGTGCTGGGTGTCGCTGCCGACGCCGACGCCGATGACATGGGCCGCGCCATCGACGCCGCGCGGCGCGCGTTCGACGAGACCGACTGGTCGCGCAACACCGAACTGCGGGTCCGGTGTGTACGCCAGCTGCGTGACGCGATGCAGCAACACACTGAGGAATTGCGCGAGATCACCATCGCAGAAGTGGGTGCGCCGCGAATGCTCACCGCCGCCGCGCAGTTGGAGGGCCCGGTCAACGACCTGGCGTTCTCGGCGGACACGGCCGAATCCTATGCATGGAACCAGGATCTCGGTGACGCGGCGCCGATGGGAATCCCCACCCGCCGCACCATAACGCGAGAAGCCGTCGGCGTCGTCGGCGCGATCACCCCGTGGAATTTTCCGCACCAGATCAATCTCGCCAAGCTGGGCCCCGCGCTGGCCGCGGGCAACACCATCGTCCTGAAGCCGGCGCCCGACACGCCCTGGTGTGCGGCGGTACTCGGCGAGCTCATCGCCGAGCACACCGACTTTCCAGCCGGAGTGGTCAACATCGTCACCTCCAGCGACCACAGCGTGGGCGCATTGCTGGCGAAAGACCCTCGGGTAGACATGATTTCGTTCACCGGTTCGACGGCTACCGGCCGCAGCGTGATGGCCGATGCCGCAGCCACCATCAAGAAGGTGTTTCTGGAATTGGGTGGAAAGTCGGCCTTCCTCGTGCTCGCCGACGCCGATCTGGCGGGCGCATGCGCCGTTTCGGCGTTCACCGCGTCGATGCACGCCGGACAAGGGTGCGCGATCACAACCCGGCTGGTGGTGCCGAGCACCCGCTATGACGAGGCTGTCGCGATCGCGGCAGGCACCATGGGCTCCATCAAACCCGGGGATCCGAGTGATTCCAAAACCGTTTGCGGGCCGCTCATTTCGGCGCGACAGCGGGATCGGGTACAAGGCTACCTCGATTCGGCGATCGCCGAGGGCGGAACGTTCGCGTGTGGTGGCGGCCGGCCGGCCGGTAGGGACGTCGGTTTCTTCATCGAGCCGACCGTCATCGCGGGCCTGGGCAACGACGCCCGGGTCGCCCGGGAGGAGATCTTCGGCCCCGTCCTCACGGTGATCGCCCACGACGGAGACGACGACGCGGTTCGGATTGCCAACGATTCGCCGTATGGCTTGTCGGGCACCGTGTTCAGCGCTGATCCTGACCGCGCCGCAGCAGTGGCCGCACGATTGCGGGTCGGGACCGTCAACGTCAACGGCGGCGTCTGGTATTCGGCGGATGCGCCGTTCGGCGGTTACAAGCAGTCCGGGAACGGCCGCGAGATGGGGCTTCTCGGCTTCGAGGAATATTTGGAAGCCAAACTCATAGCGACGGCGAACTAACGCCGAGTGTGTGGTTTACCCACGCGCCGGCGCGAAATGCGTGCCATAACCTCACATTGGGCAGGAAGGAAGCCATGTTCGAAAACAAGGTGGCCATCGTCACCGGGGCCGCTCAGGGCATCGGGCAAGCGTACGCCGAAGCCCTGGCCCGCGAGGGTGCCGCTGTGGTCGTCGCCGACATCAACGCCGACGCCGCCGAACGAACGGCCAAGCAGCTCGTCGCCGATGGTGGCACGGCAATCCATGTGCCCGTTGACGTTTCCGACGAAGAGTCGGCGAAGGCAATGGCCGACCGTACAGTCAGCGAATTCGGTGCTATCGACTACCTGGTGAACAACGCCGCGATCTACGGCGGCATGAAGCTCGACCTGCTGCTGACCGTGCCGCTGGACTACTACAAGAAGTTTATGAGCGTCAACCACGACGGAGTGCTGGTGTGTACGCGCGCGGTGTACAAGCACATGGCCAAAAGGGGCGGCGGCGCGATCGTCAACCAGTCGTCCACCGCGGCGTGGCTGTATTCAAACTTCTACGGCCTGGCCAAAGTCGGCGTCAACGGGCTGACCCAGCAGCTTTCCCGGGAGTTGGGCGGCCAGAAGATCCGGATCAACGCGATCGCACCCGGGCCGATCGATACCGAAGCCACCAAGAGCGTCACGCCCGGCGAACTGGTCAAGCAGATGGTGCAGCAGATTCCGTTGAGCCGGATGGGGACGCCGGAGGATTTGGTGGGGATGTGCCTGTTTCTGCTGAGCGACCAGGCCTCCTGGATCACCGGCCAGATCTTCAATGTCGACGGCGGACAGATCATCCGATCGTAGAGGAGCAACGCGTGTCCGAAAACCAACCCAAACTGGGCTACATCGGCCTGGGCAAGCAGGGCGCACCGATGGCCATGCGGCTGATCGACTGGCCCGGCGGTCTCATCGTGTTCGACATCCGCACCGAGGCGATGACGCCGTTCGCCGAGAAGGGCGCGCAGCTGGCCGACAGCGTCGCCGACATCGCGGAGGCCGACATCATCAGCGTCACTGTCCTGGACGACGCGCAGGTGCGCGAGGTGGTGGGCGCGCTGAGCCCGAATGTCAAGCCCGGCACCGTGATCGCGATTCACTCCACGATCAGCGATACGACCGCCGTCGAGTTAGCCCAAGAACTCGAGCCGCAAGGCATTCACATTGTGGATGCGCCCGTCAGCGGTAGCGGGCGGGCCGCCAAGAAGGGTGAGCTGGCCGCCATGGTGGGTGCCACCGACGAGGCGTTCGCACTAGTCAAGGAGCCGTTCTCGCTGTGGGCGTCGTTAGTGGTCCACGCGGGAAAGCCGGGCGCCGGAACGCGAATGAAGTTGGCCCGCAACATGCTTCACAACATTTCTTTCGCGGCAGCATGTGAGGCATCGAAGTTGGCTGAAAAATGTGGGCTGAACCTGCAAGATCTCGGGCAGGTGGTTCGTCACTCCGATGCCATCACGGGTGGCGCCGGCTCGATCATGTTCCGCGATGACACCAAACCCATTCCACCGGACAGCTTCCTGTATCAGCCGTTTTTACACGCGCGCATACTCGGTGAGAAGGATCTGAGCCTGGCACTGGCGCTGGGCGAGGCGGTGTCGGTAGACCTGCCCTTGGCACAGGTCGCGCTCGAACGACTGGCCGAGGGTCTCGGCGTGCCGCACACAGCGTCGACGGAGGAGTGAACATGGACGAACTGCGCCGCAAGGGCCTCGAGAAGATGAACGAGGTCTACGGCTGGGAGATGCCCAACATCGAGGGCGACCCATACTTCGACCTGACCGTCGATCACCTGTTCGGCAGCATCTGGACGCGACCAGGGTTGTCGATGCGCGACAAGCGCATCATGACGTTGACGGCGGTGACCGCCGCCGGAAATCGCGACCTGGCCGAGATCCAGATCAATGCCGCCCTGCTCAACGGGGAACTCACCGAGACCGAACTGAAGGAGATGGCCGTCTTCCTCACGCACTATCTCGGGTTTCCGCGGGGTTCGGGACTCAATGGCGCGGTCGACACCGTCGTGGCAAAGCGCAAGAAGGCCGCGGCCAAGGGCGCCGGCGAGGACAAGAAGGCCAACGTCGGCAACGCGTTGAAGATGCATTCGGGTACCAAGCCGGACTGAGTTTTCCTAGCCGGGCAGCCAACGAAGCCGACGGAGCGCCGTTGACGCATAAAACGACGCCGAATTGCTCGCCAGAAAAGTTTTACAATTCAGCGAGTGCTGCGCCGGCGGGCCGAGAGGGGGCGGCCCGCCGGGAGCAACCGCATTCAGGAAGACCGGCCCTCCCGATAGAGTGACCTGTCGTGCGCGTCCTGGTGATCGGCTCCGGTGCCCGTGAACATGCCCTGCTGCTGGCGCTGGCCAGAGACCCGCAGGTTACCGGTCTGATCGTCGCTCCGGGCAACGCCGGCACCGCGCGAGTGGCCGAGCAACACGACGTCGACGTCACCTCCGCCGACGACGTCGTCGCGCTGGCACGCAAAGTCCGCTCCGACATGGTGGTCATCGGACCCGAGGTGCCGCTGGTGTTGGGCGTGGCCGACGCCGTGCGTGCTGCTGGCATCGCTTGCTTCGGGCCCAGTAAGGACGCCGCCCGCATCGAAGGCTCCAAGGCATTCGCCAAGGAAGTCATGGCGGCCGCCGGAGTGCGCACCGCGAGCAGCGAAATAGTAGACAACCCAGCGCATTTGGACGCTGCCCTGGACCGGTTCGGGGTGGCCGCCGGTGATCCGGCCTGGGTGGTGAAGGACGATCACCTGGCCGCGGGCAAGGGAGTGGTGGTGACGCCCGACCGCGCCGCCGCCCGCGCGCATGCCGCCGCACTGCTCGACGCCGGCCACCCCGTACTTCTGGAGTCTTATCTCGAGGGGCCGGAGGTGTCGCTGTTCTGCGTCGTCGACGGCGAAACCGTGGTGCCACTGTTGCCTGCTCAGGACTTCAAGCGGGTCGGTGAGGGTGACAGCGGGCCGAACACCGGCGGCATGGGCGCATACGCGCCGCTGCCGTGGCTACCCGACGAGGTCTTCCGCGAAATGGTGGCCCGGATCGCCGAACCGGTTGCGACTGAGCTGGTTCGGCGGGGAAGCCCCTTCAGTGGATTGCTCTATGTGGGTCTCGCGATCACCGCCGACGGCCCTGCCGTGGTCGAATTCAACTGTCGCTTCGGGGATCCCGAGACACAGAGCGTGCTGGCCCTGCTGGAGTCACCGCTCGGGCAGCTACTGCATGCTGCGGCCACCGGTAGGCTGGCCGACTTCGATCCGCTGCGCTGGCGCGACGGCGCTGCCGTGACGGTGGTCCTGGCAGCCGAAAATTATCCCGGCCGCCCCCGCGTCGGAGACGTCGTGACCGGCTCCGAAGCCGAAGGGGTGCTGCACGCGGGGACGGCTCGGCGTGACGACGGCGCGATCGTCTCGTCGGGTGGGCGCGTGCTGTCGGTGGTGGGCACCGGCGCCGACCTGTCTGCCGCGCGCACACAGGCCTACGATATCCTGGATTCGATTCGGTTGCCGGGCAGCCATTTTCGCAGCGATATCGGGTTGATGGCCGCCGAGGGGAGAATCGGCGTCTAGAAGGGCCCTCAAAACCCCGCGGCCTGGCCGTCCCGACGCGGATCGCTCGCCGCGAAATACCCGTCGTCGAGCCGCCAGATCGCCTGGCAGCTGCCGAACTGGTTGTAATCGTCCACGGCGACCAAGTCGTGCCCGCGCCGGCATAATTCGTCAGAAGTTGCGGTGGCAAAACCTTTCTCGTAGGCCACCTGGAGGCCCTGTATCCACCGAAACCGTGGGCCGTCGCAGGCCGCCTGCGGGTTCTGCCCGTGGTCGGCGATGCGGGTCAGCGCCTGCACATGACCCTGGGGTTGCATCGGTCCGCCCATCACGCCGAAGCTCATTACCGGTGCGCCGTCCTTGGTGACAAAGCCCGGGATGATGGTGTGGTATGGACGCTTGCGCGGCCCCACCTGATTCGGATGCCCCTGCACCGCAACGAAGTCCGCGCCGCGATTTTGTAGGGCGATGCCGGTGTCCGGCACCACCACGCCGGAGCCGAACCCCATATAGTTCGATTGGATCATCGACACCATGACCCCCGATGCGTCGGCGGCCGTCAAATACACGGTGCCCCCTCTCGGGGTTCCGGCGGTCGCCGGCTTGGCTTGCTTCAAATCGATCAGCGCGGCTCGCTGCTTGAGGTATTCGTTGTCCAGCAAGTGTTTTGGATGCACGGGCACATGATCGCTGTCGGCCACGTACGCCTGTGCGTCGGCGAAGGCGAGCTTAATCGCCTCGATCTGCAGGTGGACGCTGTCGGCGGAATCGACTGGATACGAAGACATGTCGAACTGCTCGAGGAGTCCCAGTGCAATCAGGGCCACGATGCCCTGGCTATTGGGTGGGATCTCGTGGACGGTGTATCCGCGATAGTTTCTGTCGATGGTGCCGACCCAGTCGGCACGATGGGCAGCCAGGTCGCTGGCGCGCATTGCGCCGCCGTGGGCACTCGCGTGTGCTTCGAGTTTCGCTGCGAGTTCCCCGCGGTAGAACGCCTCGCCGTTACTGGCGGCGATCTTTTCGAGTGTGTCCGCATGGTCGGGAAATCTGAACAGCTCACCGGGTTTCGGTGCTCGTCCACCCGGCATGAACGCCTCGGCGAACCCCGGCTGCGCCGCGAACAGCGGCACCTGTTCCGCCCACTGCGACGCGACGGTAGGCGAGACGAGGAAGCCGTTGCGGCCGTAGGAAATAGCGTGCTCGAAGAGCCGTTCGAACGCTAACTTGCCGAACCTGGCGTGCAGCTCCACCCACGCCGACACCGCGCCGGGCACGGTAACCGAGTTCCACCCGAACACCGGAACGGCGTTGCCGCCGAAGTACTCTGGCGTCCAGGCTGCCGGGGATCGGCCCGATGCGTTCAACCCGTGCAATTGCCGGCCGTCCCACACGATCGCGAACGCGTCCGAGCCGATGCCGTTGGACACCGGTTCCACCACCGTCAGCGTGATGGCGGCGGCAACGGCGGCGTCCACGGCACTGCCACCGTCGGCGAGCATGCGAAGCCCCGCTTGAGCGGCAAGCGGTTGTGATGTGCAGACAACATTGGCCGCCAGAACGGGTTTGCGTGGCCAGGCGTACGGCAGGTTCCAGTCGAACGGGGTGGCGCGAGCAGACGCAAAATCACCCGACACGCCGTGCGTGCGGGTGATTTTGCGTTCCCCTACCTGCGGTGTGGGCCCAGCTCGCGCTAACTCAGCGACTTCGGCGGAAGAAAGCGGTCGCCGTACTTTTCCGCCAGTTCGCGGGCGCGGGCCACGAAGGCTTCCTTGCCCGTGCCGAGCGGACCCTGGTAGCCCACGATGAACTGCGCGCTACCACCGGTCCACGGCGGGAACCCGATGCCCATGATCGAGCCGATGTTGGCGTCGGCCGTCGACGTCAACACGTTCTCGTCAAGGCACTTCTGCGTTTCCAGCGCCTCGGCGAACAGCATCCGGTCGATCATGTCCTGCAGCGGCGGCTCCGACGAGCCGGACTTGAACGCCTCCCGCAGGCCCGGCCACAGCCCGGAACGCTTGCCGTCCGGGTACTCGTAGAAACCGGCGCCCTTCAAACGCCCCGACCGGCCGAGCTCAATCATCTTCTCCACCACGGCTTCTGCCGGGTGCGGCTCATACGTGCCGCCGGCATCCTCGACGCCCTTGCGGGTGGCCAGCGCGATCTTGTGCATCAACTCCAGGTTGAGCTCGTCGGACAGCTGCAACGGCGGCGCCGGGTAACCGGCCTGCGAACCCGCCTGCTCGATGCTGGCCGGCTCCACACCCTCGCCGAGCATTGCCAGCGCCTCGTTGACGAAGGTGCCGATGACCCGCGAGGTGAAGAAGCCGCGGCTGTCGTTGACCACGATCGGGGTCTTGCCGATGGCCAGCGTGTAGTCGAACACGCGGGCCAGGGCCTCGTCAGAAGTCTTCTCGCCCTTGATGATTTCCACCAACGGCATCTTGTCGACCGGCGAGAAGAAGTGGATCCCGATGAAGTCCTCCTGCCGCTTGACGCCCGTGGCCAGACCGGTGATCGGCAGCGTGGAGGTGTTGGAGCCCAGCACTGCGTTGGGCTCGACGATGTCTTCGATCTCCTGGAACACCTTGTGCTTGAGTTCCTGATTCTCGAAGACGGCCTCGATCACGAAGTCGACGCCCTCGAGGTCGGCGGCGTCGGCCGTCGGCGTGATGCGTGCCAGCAGCGCGTCGCTCTTCTCCTGGCTGGTGCGGCCCCGCTCCAGCGCCTTGGCCTCCAGCTTCTCGGAGTAACCCTTGCCCTTCTGCGCGGCCTCCAGGCTCACGTCCTTGAGCACCACGTCATAGCCGGCCTTGGCCGAAACGTAGGCGATGCCCGCGCCCATCATGCCGGCGCCCAGCACACCGATCTTGTTGATCTTGACCGGCTTGATCCCGTCGGGCCGCGAGCCGCCGCCGTTGATGGTCTGCAGGTCGAAGAAGAACGCCTGGATCATGTTCTTCGCGACCTGGCCGGTGACCAGCGAGGTGAAGTAACGGCTCTCGATGCGGCTGGCAGTGTCGAAGTCGACCTGCGCGCCCTCGACCGCGGCAGCCAGGATGGCCTTCGGCGCCGGCATCGGCGCACCCTTGATCTGCTTGCGCAGCAACGCCGGGAAGGACGGCAGGATAGAAGCCAGCGCCGGCGACGACGGAGTGCCGCCGGGCATCTTGTAGCCCTTCTTGTCCCACGGCTGCTCGTGCGCGTCGGGGTTGGCCTTGATCCACGCCTTGGCGGCCGGCACCAGCTCGTCGACCGTCGGCAGCACCTCGTCGATCAGACCGAGCTCCTTGGCCTTGGCCGGCTTGAACCGAGTGCCCTGCGACAGGACGGTGACAAAGGCGTTCTGGATACCCAGCATTCGCACCGTGCGGGTGACACCGCCGGCACCGGGAAGCAGGCCCAACGTCGCCTCGGGGAATCCGAACTGCGCGCCCTTGACATCGGCGGCGATGCGGTGATGGCAGGCCAACGCGATCTCTAGGCCGCCGCCCAGCGCAGCGCCATTGAGCGCCGCCACGACCGGCTTGCCCAAGGTCTCGATGGTGCGCAGTTGCTTCTTGACGGTCTCGACCAAATCGAATGCCTCACCGGCGTTTTCGGGACCGATCTGGATCATGCTCTTGACGTCGCCGCCGGCGAAGAAGGTCTTCTTGGCGCTGGTGATCACCACACCGGTAATCGAATCCTTCTCGGCGACAAGGCGATCCACCGCCTTGCCCATGGACTCGATGTAGGCCTCGTTCATGACGTTGGCCGAGCCCGACGGATCGTCCAGAGTCAGGGTGACAATGTCGTCGGCATCCTTGTCCCACTGGATTGTGTTGTCGGCCATGTACTTAAACCCTCTCGATGATCGTCGCGACGCCCATGCCGCCGCCAATACACAAAGTCACCAAGGCACGCTGGGCGTCACGGCGCTCCAGCTCGTCGACCATGGTGCCCAGAATCATTGCGCCCGTGGCACCCAGCGGGTGGCCCATGGCGATGGCACCACCGTTGACGTTGAGCTTCTCGTCGGGAATGTTCAGGTCCTTCTGGAACTTCAGCACCACCGACGCGAAGGCCTCGTTGAGTTCGAACAGGTCGATGTCGTCGACGGTCAGGCCGGCGCGGTCGAGGACCTTCTTGGTTGCGGGGGTGGGGCCGGTGAGCATGATCACCGGGTCGGCGCCGCTGGTCGCGGTGGCCACGATGCGCGCCCGCGGGGTCAGGCCCTGCGACTTGCCCGCGGCCTCGTTGCCGATCATCACGAGCGCGGCACCGTCGACAATGCCCGAGCTGTTGCCACCGGTGTGGACGTGGCTGATCTTCTCGACCCAGTGGTACTTCTGCAGCGCCACATCGTCAAAGCCGCCCATCGCGGCGAGGCCCTCGAACGCAGGCTTCAGCTTGGCCAGGCCGTCCATGGTGGTGTCGGGCCGCATGTGCTCGTCGTGGTCGAGGATCAGCAGCCCGTTCTGGTCGCGGACCGGCACCACGGACTTGGCGAAGTAGCCGCCCGACCACGCCTCGGCCGCCTTCTCCTGGCTGCGCAACGCGTAGGCGTCGACGTCGTCGCGGGAGAAGCCCTCGATGGTGGCGATCAGGTCAGCCCCGATGCCCTGCGGGACGAACATGACGTCGTAGTTGGTGGCCGGGTCCAGCCCCATCGCGCCGCCGTCGGATCCCATCGGCACCCGGCTCATCGACTCCACGCCGCCGGCCAGCACCAGGTCATCCCAGCCGGAACGCACCTTCTGGGCGGCAGTGTTCACGGCCTCCAGACCGGACGCGCAGAAACGGTTGAGCTGCACGCCGCCGGAGGTCACCGGCATGCCCGACGCCAGCACCGCGGCGCGGGCGATGTCACCGCCCTGGTCACCGACGGGTGAGACGCACCCGAGGATGACGTCGCTGATGAGGTTCTCGTCGAGGTCGGGATTGCGCTTGCGCAGCTCCTCGATCAGGCCGACGACCAGGCTCAATGGCTTGACTTCGTGCAACGAGCCGTTCTTCTGTTTGCCACGCGGCGTACGGATGGCCTCGTAGATGAAGGCTTCTTCGGACATGGGGCTTCCTATTCGCAACAGGGATTTCAGATCTGTCTTAAGACAAGGTCCAGTACACGCACCCTAACAGGGGCCTCGGCCAACCTGTTGGTTGGGCGGGTTTGGCCCGGTCAGGGCTCCGGCCCGGCCCCGCGAGTGCGCGGCTGGCCGCACGCTCGCCGCCGACTGTGCAGCTGGCCGCACACTGGACGGGCGCGTCCGCCCTTAAGCTCGACGACCATGACGGTGTCGCGGCTGCGGCCCTACGCCACCACGGTGTTCGCCGAGATGTCGGCCCTAGCCGCGCGCATTGGCGCGGTGAACCTCGGGCAAGGCTTTCCCGACGAAGACGGACCGCCCGAGATGCTGCGGGCCGCCCAAGACGCCATCGCCGACGGCATCAACCAGTACCCACCGGGCCTCGGCATCCTGCCGCTGCGGGAGGCGATCGCCGCCCAGCGCAAAAGGCACTTCGGCATCGACTACGACCCCGAGACCGAAGTGCTCGTAACTGTCGGCGCCACCGAAGCCATCGCCTCAGCAGTACTCGGCCTGATCGAACCCGGCTCGGAGGTGCTGCTGATCGAGCCGTTCTACGACTCCTACTCGCCCGTGGTGGCGATGGCCGGCGCGCAAAGGGTGCCCGTACCCCTGGTCCCCAGTGGTGCCGGCTTCGCTCTTGACCCCGATGCAATACGAACCGCGCTGACGCCGCGAACCCGCGCGCTGATCGTCAACTCCCCACACAACCCGACCGGTGCGGTATACGACGCCACCGAACTGGCGGCAATTGCCGAGATCGCCGTGGCCGCGGACCTTTTGGTGATCACCGACGAGGTGTACGAGCATCTGGTGTTCGATGACCGTCGGCACCTGCCGCTGGCGGACTTCGACGGCATGGCCGAACGAACCGTCACCATCTCGAGCGCGGCCAAGATGTTCAACTGCACCGGCTGGAAGATCGGATGGGCCTGCGGCCCAAGGCAACTCATCGCCGGACTGCGCGCGGCCAAGCAATACCTGAGTTACGTGGGCGGCGCGCCGCTGCAGCCGGCAGTGGCGTTGGCGCTCGACACCCAGGACGCGTGGGTGACCGACCTCAGAACACGTTTGCAAGCCAGACGCGATCGGCTGGCGGCGAGGCTGGCCGATATCGGCTTTGCAGTCCACGACAGCTACGGCACCTACTTTCTGTGCGCCGACCCACGCCCGCTGGGCTACGCCGACAGCACCGCGTTCTGCGCGGCGTTGCCGCAGAAGGTTGGCGTGGCCGCGATCCCGATGTCGGCCTTCTGCGATCCGGACGCGGCCTATGCCGACATCTGGAATCACTTGGTACGCTTCACTTTTTGTAAGACTGATGAAACTCTCGACGAGGCGATCAGGCGCCTGGGCAAGCTCCGTGACGAGCCGATTACTTCCGGTTCATGACGAAATCTCGCAGCCCCTCGGTCGCGGAGCTCAACACCTTCTTACGCGCTCGGTTCACCAAAAACTCCGGTAACGGCGCCGACGGCTCCAAGGTGATCTCGAAACGCACCCGCGTGCTGTCGACCCCCTCGCGGCGCAGGGTGAACTCGACGTGCTGGCCGTGCTGATGCACGGTCTTCTGGGCGTCCCACACCATCCAGTCCGGCCCCCAATGGAATTCGAGCACCTGCTGATCGACGATGCCGATCACCTTGACCGTGACCTTGGCGTGGTGCGGACGCCCGTCGGGGTAGGTGTCGATGACCTCTGCCCGCTTGTGTACCGAAGACCACACCGGAACCGAGCCGATATCGGCGAGCGCGTCCAGGATCACTTCCGGCGGCGCATCAATGACTATCTCTCGCGATGCCTGTACAGCCACTAGTCCAAAATTAGCAATCCGACCGGTGCACCGACACCACGATCAATCCTCGCTGCCCTGAACGGCCCCCTTGTTGGCGACCCAATTGCGCAGCCCCTCGGTCGCGGCATCCAGCACCACCTTGGTCGCGCGCTTGACGATGAAACCCGGAATCGGGCCCGACGGATCGACGGTGATGTCGAAACGCACCCGGCTCTTGTCCACGCCCTCGGGCTGAACCCGGTACTCGATGTGTTGACCACGCTGCTGGAACGTCTCTTTGACGTCGTAGACCACCCAGTCGGGGCCCCAGTGATATTCCAAGACCTCGTTGTCCACGAGCCCCATGATTTTGACGGTGGCCTTCACGTGGTGCGGCCTGCCGTCTGGGTAGCGGTCGAGCACCTCCACCCGCTTGTGCAGTGGAGACCATTCCGACAAGACATCGACTTCGCCCAGCGCCTGCATGATCACGTCCGGCGGCGCGTCAATCACAATTTCCCGCGATGCTTGTACAGCCACTGATGCCAACCTAGCAATCCGGTGCCCATAAAAGCACTTGTTTGATGCAATTGCTTGGTTACCAGTCGATTTCAGTGATCGGCGTGGTGGCGGCCGGCGGTGGCCCGACCGGTCCGGCCGGTGTTCGGGAAAACCGCGGCGCGGGTGCGGCCTGCGCAGCGCCGTGGGCGGTGATCACCGTGGACCGCGCCTCCAAGTGGTCGTTGGCGGCGGCTTCACTCCACGTCAACACCGGCGTGACACACGCGTCGGTGCCGGCGAAAACCTGTGCCCACTCTGCACGGGTCCGGCCGGCGAACCGCTGCGCGAACAGGTCGTGCATTTGCGGGTAGGACCCGATGTCGAGTTGATTTGGCACCTCGTCGGCCGCCAGGCCGAGCCCGGTCAGCAACGCCGCGAAGAACTGCGGCTCGATGGCGCCGACGGCCATGTACTTGCGGTCAGAGGTCTCGTAGCAGCGGTAGAACGGAGCGCCGCCGTCGAGCAGAAACGACTCGCGCTCGTCGCGCAGCGCCCCAGTCGACTTCATGGTCCACATCATCTGGGCGAGCACACTGACCCCGTCGACCATCGCGGCGTCCACAACCTGACCCTGACCCGATCGTTCGCGTTCATACAACGCGGCAACGATGCCCAACAGCACCAGCATCGAGCCGCCGCCGAAGTCGGCGACCAAATTCAGCGGTGGCATCGGCGGGCGGTCGCGGTAGCCCAGCGCCGAGAGCGCCCCGGTCTGCGACAAATAGTTGATGTCGTGACCTGCGGTCGGGGCCAGTGGCCCGTCCTGACCCCAACCGGTGATGCGCGCGTAGATCAGTCGCGGGTTCACCGCCGCGCAGTCGTCGGGCCCGATCCCGAGACGCTCGCAGGTGCCGGGCCGGAAGCAGTCCAGCAACACGTCAGCCTTGGCGGCCAGCTCCAGCAGCTGCTGACGCTGCGTCTTGACATCCAGGTCGACGATCCGCTTCCCGCGGTGCAGTAGGTCGCGGTCCTCAGACGGCATCTGCAGCCCGCCCGGCCGGCGCACCCGCACCACGTCCGCCCCCAAGTCGGCGAGCACCATTCCCGCGTGTGGCCCGGGCCCGATCCCGCCGAGTTCGATGACCCGGACGCCGGCCAGGGGCCCACCGTTGGTCACCGGAACTACTTACCCTTCTTGACTTTCAGCACCCGGTTGCGCAGTTCCTTGGTGGCCGAATCGATCGTTCCCTTGACCGCGCGCTTGAGCACGAAGCCGGGCAGCGGCACATTCGGGTCGACGCTGATCTCCATCTTGACCAGGGTCCCGTCGTCCCGGGGGACCAGGGTGTACTTGCCGTCCTGCGACTTCTGCTGGCCAGAACTGACCAGGGTCCAGGTGACCTCGTTGCCGCTCCAGGTGTAGGCCACCACCTGCTCGTCGGTGATACCCGCCGTCCGGACCTTCATCTTGACTTTGATCGGACGGCCGTCGGCTCCCGACTCGAGGATCTCGGCGCTCTGGTGGGGCTCGGACCACTCGGGCATCGCTTCGAAGTCGGCGATGACGTCCAGGATCTCCTCGGGACTGGCTTCGATGACGATGTCGCGGGATTCTTTGATTGCCATGCCCGCACCATAGCGAAACGGCGTCCCAAGGGGCGCGGTTTCGGCGGCGTACCGTCGTGGTCGTGAGTGATCCCACCAGCGATGCCGGCTACACCGTCGGCGACTATCTCCTGGACCGTCTGGCCGAGCTCGGCGTCACGGAGATCTTCGGTGTCCCCGGCGACTACAACCTGGAATTCCTCGACCACATCGTCGCCCATAAGGCCATTCGCTGGGTGGGCAGCACCAACGAACTCAACGCCGGCTATGCCGCAGACGGATATGGGCGCCTGCGCGGAATGTCAGCTGTGGTAACGACATTCGGAGTGGGTGAACTTTCGCTGGCGAACGCGATCGCCGGAAGCTACGCCGAGCACGTGCCGGTGGTGCATATCGTCGGTGGCCCGTCCAAGGACGCCCAGGGCACCCGACGGGCGTTGCACCACTCGCTCGGCGATGGCGACTTCGAGCACTTCTTCCGGATCAGTCGCGAAATCACTTGCGCCCAAACCAATCTCATGCCGGCAACCGCCTCCAGGGAGATCGATCGGGTCCTGATCGAGGTGCGCGAGCAGAAGCGGCCGGGGTACATCCTGCTGTCCACCGATGTAGCGCGCTTCCCCACCGAACCACCCAACGCACCGCTGCCTCGTCCGACCGGCGGCACCAGTCCGCGCGCGCTGGCGCTGTTCACCGAGGCCGCCGCGACCATGATCGACGACCATCAATTGACCGTGCTCGCCGACCTGCTGGTGCATCGCTTGCAGGCGATCGAAGAGCTCGAAGCGCTGCTGGCCGCCGATGTGGTTCCGCACGCCACGCTGATGTGGGGCAAGAGTCTGCTCGACGAGAGCTCGCCCAACTTCCTGGGAATCTATGCGGGGGCGGCCAGTGCCGAGCGGGTCCGCACCGCGATCGAGGAGGCGCCCGTGCTGGTCACGGCCGGGGTGGTGTTCACCGACATGGTCAGTGGCTTCTTCAGCCAGCGGATCGACCCGGCCCGCACGATCGATGTCGGGCAGTACCAGAGCAGCGTCGCCGACGAAGTGTTCGCACCGCTGGAAATGGGTGCGGCACTTCGGGCGCTGACCACGATCCTGACCCGACGAGGGATAACCTCACCACCCGTGGTTGCCCCACCCGCGAGTCCCCCGGCGCCGACCCCGGCGCGCGACGAGCCGCTCACCCAACAGATGGTGTGGGACCGGCTTTGCTATGCGCTCACACCGGGGAACGTGGTGCTGGCCGATCAAGGGACGTCGTTCTACGGCATGGCCGACCACCGGTTGCCGCAGGGCGTAACCTTCATCGGTCAACCCTTATGGGGCTCAATCGGTTACACGCTTCCTGCCGCGGTCGGGGCCGCGGTGGCGCATCCGGAGCGCAGGGCGGTGCTGCTGATCGGTGATGGCGCCGCGCAGCTGACCGTGCAAGAGCTGAGTACTTTCTTCCGCGAGGGGCTGAATCCCGTGATCGTCGTTGTCAACAACGACGGCTATACGGTCGAACGGGCGATCCACGGAAAGACGGCCCCCTACAACGACATTGCGGGCTGGAATTGGACTGAGATCCCCCAAGCCCTGGGTGTCGTTAAGCATTTGGCGTTTCGGGCGGAAAACTATGGCGAACTCGACGACGCGCTCACCGCGGCCGCGCGGCATCAGGACCGCATGGTGCTGGTGGAGGTAGTCCTGCCGCCGCTCGAAATCCCGCCTCTGTTGGCCCAACTCGTCGGACCAATGTCCCCGCCGACGCGGTAGCGCGGCGCATCACTCGCCGAACGTGGGTGATATGGACGAATCGCCCTCAAAATCCATCCATATCCCCCACGTTCGACACGCCCATACGTGCCGGTCGGTCCGTGCTTGTCGACGTGATCATCGCCCGGACGGTCCGTCGGCACCTTCCGCAGTCGGCGCCGGCCCCGCAGGCTTGGGCGACGTCCTTCGTCGTCGAGGCGCCGGCCGCAACGGCGTCGGCCACCATCTGGCTGGTGATTCCGTTACACAGGCACACCCACATCGAGTTCACTCCGGTTGGATGCGCATCATGTCGAAGAACCTGCCGACGAACAGCGGCGGGTAGGCACCAACCCCCGCGCCGGTCATCCATTGGGCCGCGGCGTCCGGGTGCTCGATCCACTCCCGCGCGCTGTCCTCGTCGGGAAACTCCTGCAGTATCAATACTTCGTCGTGGTCGTCAAAAGCCTGGAAAATCCACGTCTTCCGGATGCCGGCCGCGATGAACCGGTCCATCGCCGAGTGCACCCCTGCGATCAGCGTCCCGACGTTGTCGACGGACGCCATCGCGGCCACCACGACGCCAGGCGCCGCGGGCGCCGAAGGCGTCGGCTGCGGCCCGGCAACAATCTTGTCGACGATCGCACCCGCGAAGACCGCGGGAATGTCGTCGACGCCGACGGCATCGAACCAGTCGAAGAACACCCGCGAGCGCAGCAACTCCACGATCGGCTCAGGGGTGTGCACTCCGATCATCACCAGCACGCGGCCATAGTCATGCGTCGACGTGTAGACCATCACGTAGTGAGCACCGATGTCGGCCAGCGCGGCTTTATTGTTCTCCAGCAGCGGCCACACCCGGCTCGGGTCCGGCACGCGGTAGTCCGAGGCGATCACCATCGACTGAATGATGCCGGTACTCAACGGAGTTGGTTTTTCATCACTTTTCCCGTGGCGTTCAGCGGCAGCTCGTCGCGAAACTCGATGGATCTCGGCACTTTGAATCCCGCCATCCGTTCTCGGCACCACGCGAGCAAGTCCTCTGCGGACACTTTAGACTTTGCCACGACGAAGGCCTTGCCGACCTGGCCGAGTCGATCGTCGGAAATTCCGATCACGGCTGCTTGCGCCACTACCGGGTGCTCCAGCAGGAAGCCCTCGATCTCGGCAGGGTAGGCGTTGAAGCCGCCGACGATGAACATGTCCTTCTTGCGCCCGACAACGCGCAGCCGCCCGGCGTCGTCGAAGTTTCCCAGGTCTCCGGTGTGCAGCCAGCCATCGGCATCGATCGCCTCAGCGGTGCCGACCGGATCATCGAGATAACCCTGCATGACGTTGTACCCGCGGACCAGAATCTCTCCGTCGTCGCCAATGCGCACTTCGACACCGTCGCAGGGCACGCCCGCGGTGGTGGCCACGTCCTCGAAGGAATCGCCGGGCCGGGACAGGGTCACATTGCCGGCCTCGGTGAGCCCGTAACCGGTCATCAGCGTCTGGAACGGAAGTTCGCCATGGATGCGACGGACCAGTTCGACGGGGATGTCGGCGGCCCCCGTCACGCCGGCCCGCAACGTCGAAAGTTTGGACTTCTCGCGCACCGTCAGCAACGAGTGATACAGCGTCGGCGGGCCGGGAAGCATCGTGATGCGTTCGCGTTCAATAAGCTCCACCACTTTGTCGACGTTGAAAACCGAGACCGGCAGCATGGTCGCGCCGCGCAGGAAGGACGCGACGAGTCCCGCCTTCAATCCGAACGTGTGGAAGAACGGGTTGATCATCAAATAGCGGTCGCCCTCGCGCAGGTCCGCGAGCGTCGCCCACTCCTCGTACATTCGCAGCGTTTGGCGATGATTCAACATCGCGCCCTTCGGGCGGCCGGTCGTGCCCGAGGTGAAGATGATGTCCGAGACGTCGGTGCCGTTCACTGTCCGTTCGAACGGAGAGCCGCCGGCGAGGAAATCGGATTGCAGATCGATGACAGGTATCCCCGCGGGCGCGGTGTAGTCCTGGCCCAGAAAGCCCTTCTGCACCAGGACGGCCTTCGCTTGGGTGCGGAGGATGATGTCGCCCGCTTCTTCGGCCTTGAACCGGGTATTGACGGGCACGAGCACGCCGCCCGCGGTGAGCAGCCCGAACGCCGCGATGATCCAATCAGCCGAGTTGGGCGCCCAGATGGCGACCCGGTCGCCTTTGTCGATCCCGAATGACGCGAAAGCACCTGCGGCACAACGGATCCGGTCGACAAGCTGGGTGAAGCTCAGTCGCAGCGGGCCGTCGACGACCGCTTCGGCGTCACCGAAGCGGTCGGCCGCGCTCAGAACCATCTCGGGGATGGTCTGCCAGGGTGGTGGCTGGTCTGTCACACGGTGACGAGCCGACCGAGGTTGCCGCCCATGATCTTTGCCTGATCCTCGACGGGCAGGTGCGACAGCGCGTTGACGTAGAACGTCGGCTCCGCCAGCCCTTCCGGATGCGGCCAGTCCGAGCCGTACAGCACCCGATCCACGCCGACGAGGTTGACCAGATCGTCGATGCCATCCTCGAAGAACGGGCTGACGTGGATGCGGTTCTTGACCGTCTCGACGGGGTCGCTCGGGAAAACTTCCGGAGCCTTCCGGAAGACCTCGGCCAGGCCGTCCAACAATGGGGTCATCCACTTCGAACCGGCCTCGACGATCGCGACCTTCAGCTTCGGGTGGCGGTAGAGCGCGCCGTGGATCACCCACGACCCCACAGCGTCCTGGATCGGCCGCCACTCGTTGAGGATGCCCATCGCATTGGTCTGGAACGGCAACATCTCCTGTTCGGCGCCGTCCCACTCGGAGGTGTACCGGGAGTAGCCGCTGTCGCTGGAGTGCATGCCGACCAGCACGTCGTACTCGACGACCCGCTCCCAAAATGGGTCGAACTCGGGCACCGCGAACGAACGCGGGCCGCGAAATCCCGGTACCGGCGCCGGGCGGATCAGAATGCAACGCGCACCGCGCTTGACGGCCCACTCCAGCTCCTCGATCGCCTTCTCGACGATCGGCAGCGTGATGACCGGAGTAGTAAAGATCCGGTTCTGGTAATTGAAGCCCCAGACCTCATCGAGCCATTCGTTCAGCGCATGGATCAGGACGTGGACGGCGACCGGATCGTCGCGCAGCCGTTCCTCGAGCAGGCTGGCCAGCGTGGGAAACATCAGCGTGCGGTCCAGCCCCAGCTCGTTCATCTTCTCCAGGCGCGGGCCGGGCTCGAAGAACGCCGGGATCGCGCGCATCGGCTCGCCGAACAGCTCGCGCTTGCTCTTGCCGTCCGGGTTGCCGTACTTGAAGTACTCCTCCCACGCACCGGGCCGGGCGACGACCTCGAAGGTCGGGTTGGGAATGTAGTTGCTGATCTGCCCCCGGATCGCGATCTTCGTCCGCCCGTTGACCTGCACGTACTGGACGAAGTCCCGGTACTGCTTGGGCAGGTACTTGGTCAGCGCCTCCGGCGGCTCGTAGAGATGGTTATCCGCGTCAAAGATCGGGAACGGTACGTCCTCCCGATGCGACAACTGCCCCATGAAATCCTCCTTCGCAATTTACGAGAATACTATTCTCAAGAGGCGCCGGACCGCAACGTCGCCCTTGGCCAGTGCCGGGTTAGCAGGTGACGACGACCTTGAACGTGGCGGTTGCGGGTTCACCGGATTTGTCTGTCTTAGACCCGTGGGCCGTACCGGCAATGGTGAATTTGCCGTTGCTGAGGTTTGTGCTGGCGGCATCGCTGCCATCGCCTTGCGAGTACATGCCCGTGAAGCCACCCACATTCTGGATGTGCACGGACTGGGTGGTGACGGGCTCGCGGCGGCCATCGACCTGCACCTTGGCTCCGGAGAAGTCACCGCCGATCTCGATCATCCGGAACCACTCCACCTGACTGCACTTGACCTGGCTGAACTTCTTCTCCTTGCCGTCGACGGTGACGGCCGCGGTGTTGGCGATCGGGCCCGAAGGACCTGTGCCGCATGCCCCGAGGAGGGCGACGGCCAGCGCCGTCACCACGATCCGGATCCACATTGGGCCGCCTCCATCCTCGCCACTCGAACGTTCTGGACCTGCGGCGATGATGTTATTCTCCATCAGAGAGAATGCCAATATCATCCCTTTCCCGTCGAGGAGCAATGGCCCATGGTGGACCTCGAGGTCGACGATCTCGTTCCGGGGCTGATGGTGCTCACGATCGATCGTCCACATGCGCGTAACGCGATCGCGTTGGACACCATGCATCAGTTGGAAAAAGCGCTCGACGCGGCAACCGGCGCGCGGGCCCTGGTCATCAAGGGCGCCGGCGACCGGGCTTTCGTGTCGGGCGGCGACCTCAAGGAATTGAGCGCCCTACGTACCGAAGAAGACGCCGCGGCGATGGCTAAGCGGATGCGGTCGATCTGCGACCAGCTTGCGAGCTTCCCGGCCCCGGTGATCGCTGCCTTGAACGGCCACGCCTTCGGTGGCGGCGCGGAGGTCGCTGTCGCCGCCGACATTCGGCTGGCGGCCGACGACATCAAGATCGCTTTCAATCAGGTAGAGCTGGAAATCATGCCGGCCTGGGGCGGTGCCGAGCGACTGGCCGCGCTCGTCGGCAAGGGCAAAGCGCTTCTTCTGGCCGGAACCGGTCGGGCCCTCAACGCGGCCGAGGCCGAGCGCATCGGCCTGGTGGATCTGGTGTTCCCGCGCTCATCGTTCGATGAGGACTGGCGATCGGTGGCCAGGTCGCTGGCCCGCCACCCAGCGACCGAGATAAAGCGCGTGATCAGCGGGGTTTCATCCGACGAGGCAATCGCATCCTTCGCGCGGCTGTGGGTTGCCGACGCCCACTGGCAGGCCGCGGAGCGGGTGATGAACCGCCGCGCGAATCCATGACGGCGACGGTCTTGGCGAGCACTAGCAGACGGAGCCTTCGTCGCTTCCCAGGACGCAGCCTACGGTGTGCTCGATCCGCTGCGGACCTGGTGAACCATCCAGGCCTGTGGCACACCGGCAATCGGCTGTGGCTCGCCTTCCAACCGGCGCAAGTAGTTCTCAACCTGCTCCATGGTCTCGGCATGACCACCAGACATGCCGATCGATTGCTCGAGCACCAGCATTCGCGACAAGCTGGTCATCAGCACCGTCCACACCACCGGTGGCACGTCGTTGCCGTCGACCCCGTAGCGCTGCAGCGCAGTAGTCACCGCTTGCCGTTGCACCTCACGGAAACGTTCTGCGTAGTAAGCGATTTCAGCGCGCAGCTCTTTGCGATGGTTGGCCAGCGCCATGAATTCCATCGAGATCCGGGTGAATGCCGGATCGGTGCCGAACCGCCAGAGCGCCCACAACGGCTGGGGCGCTTGCAATGCCTGGGCCTGCACTCGCAGACCTTCTTCGGCGCGGCGGCGAAAGACTTCGAGGAACAAGTCCTCCATCGTGCGGAAGTAGTAGTGCACCAGCTGGGGTTTCAGGCCGGCCTTACTTGCAAGACGTCGCGATGTCACCGCGGCATAGCCCTCTTCGAGCATCAGCTGTTCGGCCGCGTCGAGCAGCAGGCCGCGATTCTTCGCGTCCGGCGCCCCGATCCTGCGGGCCCCGGAAGAAGAAGATGTCATTCCATCACCCCATACTCTCGGCGCCGTCACATTCCAGCATCGACCTTGTCAGATCGTAGCCAGCGGGTCCCGACACCCCGACTGGGTGATCTTGACCCTGACATTACAGGCATGCTAAGCAGGTGCTCAGCACATTTCGACCACGCCATTGGCGGCCGTTCCTTTGCCGCCGAACACCACCGGTAAACGAGCCCAGGGGGACGCAATTCGATGAGCGACTACGACTCGATCGACTTCTTCACCGATCCGTCCCTGGTCCCCGACCCGCACCCCTACTTCGACTATTTGCGCAGTAAGAATCCCGTGCTGCGGCTACCGCACCACGGCGTCGTCGCCGTCACCGGATACGAAGAAGCGACCGAGATCTACAAGGACCCCGATACGTTCTCGAACATCGTTGCGCTCGGCGGCCCGTTTCCTCCTCTGCCCTTCCAACCCGAGGGCGACGACATCAGCCCCCAGATCGATCAGCACCGCAGTTACTTTCCGATGTTCGAGCACATGGTCACGATGGACCCGCCGGACCACACTCGCGCTCGATCGGTGTTGAGCAAGCTGCTGACCCCGAGCCGGCTGAAGCAGAACGAGGAGTTCATGTGGCGCCTGGCCGACCGCCAGCTCGACGAGTTCCTTGCCAACGGTGAGTGCGAGTTCATCAGTGAATATTCCAAGCCGTTCGCCACGCTGGTAATCGCGGACCTGCTCGGCGTCCCGGAGGACGACCATAAGGACTTTCGCGTCGCCTTAGGTGCCGGTCGGGTCGGGGCGCTGGACCACAAATTCATCGGCATCAATCCGCTGGAATGGCTCGACGACAAGTTCTGCTCCTACATCGAGGACCGGCGGCGCGAACCGCGCGGCGATGTGCTGACTTTCCTGGCGGAGGCGAAGTACCCGGACGGATCGACGCCACCGGTAATCGAGGTCGTCCGCTCGGCGACGTTCCTCTTCGCCGCCGGACAGGAAACCACGGCCAAGCTGCTGAGCGCAGCCCTGCAGGTACTCGGCGACCGGCCCGACATCCAGCAACAATTGCGTGAGGACCGCAGCCTGATTCCGGGGTTCATCGAGGAGTCGCTACGGATGGACAGCCCCGTCAAGAGCGACTCGCGGCTGGCGCGCAAGGCAACCACCATCGGCGGTGTCGACATCCCCGCAGGCACCGTGGTGATGATCTTGCCGGGTGCCGCCAACCGCGACCCGCGCCGGTTCGAGAACCCGCACGAGTTCGACTTGCGCCGCAAGAACGTTCGCGAACACATGGCGTTTGCCCGAGGCGTGCATTCATGTCCCGGCGGTCCGCTCGCCCGCGTCGAGGGGCGTGTCTCGATCGAGCGGATCCTCGACCGGATGCCGCACATCGAAATCAACGAAGCCCACCACGGGCCGGCCGCCGAGCGTCGTTACACCTACGAGCCCACGTATATCCTGCGGGGCCTGAGCGAACTGCACCTCACGTTCACGACCGCCGATTCTGTGGCGTCCGTGGGCTGAAGCGTTCCGAGTGACCCAGATCGACGCCGGCGCGAAGAAGTGCGAGTGACTTGCGCGCTACCGTCTATCTCGCTGCCGATATCAACTCAGGGAACTATCCCACCTGCATCCCGATGAAGTAGCACGCGAGCAGGCTCACGACGATGAGTATTACCCAGGCGTCGGTCAGCCGGCACAGCAAGACCGGGGCCTGCCGGACTTCCATGAACTCGCGCAAGATGATGCGCACCTTGATGACTGCGATCACGATTACAGCTGAGGTGACCGCTGCGCCGGCCAGCCGCGATTCACCGGCTGAGTGATCAATCCACAGATAGGCCAGCGTGAGCGACGCCAGCACCAGCCAAACGATCAGCAGCCGTTTGTTGAATTTGATCATCGATCACCTCACCACGTAGAGCAGCGCGAAGATGAGCACCCAGAGGAAGTCGACGGTGTGCCAATAGGTGGCGCACGTCTCGACAAGTTCCTGTTCCCGCCGCGCCGGACTGCGAAGTTGATACACCACGATGCCCAGGACGACGAAGCCGATCAGCAGGTGCACAAAGTGGATTCCGGTGAGGAAGAAGTAGTAGGTGAAGAAGTCGCTGCTGTCGAAGCCGTTTCCCATGCGGACCAACCGGGCCCACTCAAACACCTTGAGAATGAGGAAGATTGCCGCGAATGCCGCGGTGATGTAGACGTCCCTAAGCGCCGCGCGGTACGCCCCCGCACGCGACGACTGAACACACCGCGCCACCGACCAGGAACTCAGCAGCAACACCAAGGTGTTGAAAACCCCGATCCGCAGGTCCAGCTGCGACTGGGCGTGCAGGAAAAGCTCGGGACTTCGGGCCCGGTAGAACAGGTAAAAGCCGAAATACCCTGTGAAGACCAACGTCTCGAACAACACGAACGCCCACATGTCCGGCTGACCCGGCACGAACTTGGCCCGTTTGCTCGCTTCGGCAACTTCGGACATCAGGCTACCGCCTTCTGCTTCCGCTGCAGGTCCGGTAACGGCCCGGTACCGAAGTCTTCGCGGCGGATCATCTGATACAGCATCACGATGAAAGTGACTTGGTAGACGCCGAACACGACCATGTCCAGCCACCAAGCGATCTGGCCATTCCAGGCCAACACGCCCCGCCGGAAGATCCAGCATGGTGCTACGACCACCTCGGTGAGCGCGTTGCACAGGTTGAGATAGCCGAACCACTTGGGAAACACCCGATTCCGGTCAAGCAGAATCGCGAGCATCCAGATCAGCGAGCCGATCAGGAATACTCCCATGGTTCCGTCGAAGGATAGGAACGCAAAGTCGTAGAGCCAACCGAGCGCCTCGGGGTCTCGCTCAGGCCGCAGCGTCCCGACGATCAGCGCGATGCAGAGCAGCAGCAGACCGGGAACCGCGCTGAGCGAGTAGATAAGCAGATACGAGTACCCGAACGCGCGGCTGACCGACATTCGTCGCATCGAGTACGCGATCAGGGCGTTGTTCATCGCCGTCATACCGCAAATGGCGAAGATGATGCCGAAGCCAATGGGTATACCGAGCTGGCGTTCATGGAACCAATGGACCTGTGTCGCGAGGTCCCAGGTGGGCTGCGGCGGCGGCTGGACTTGCGCCACTATGAAGAACACCGGGAAGAAGATGGTGTAAAAGGCGAGCAGCGTCCACCAAGCCAGCCACAGCTCGCGCTTGGGGTTGTGCCGCACGTGCCACGCGATTCGCCGGCGTAGCGGGCCCGATGGCGGTGTGGCAGCGGACGCCTGCGGTGTCAGCACCGCGCTCATGCGTTGACCAATTCTTCTCCGTGCCGGCGATACTCGGCGCGCTCCCGATAAACGGCCTGCGCCAGAACAACACTCATCACGACGATCCAGACTGCAATGGCAACGTTTTTCACCCAGAAGGACAGGAATCCATCCCACGCCAGCGGGCCGCTCAAGGCTGCGCCGACGAAGGCCGCAGGGACCAATGCGAGCGCCACCAGCAGGTTGAAGTGGGCCACCCAACGCTTGAAGATCGGCTGCGGCTGATCGTCGAAATAGATTGCCAGCGCAAGGATCACGCTCTGCCCGATCAGAAAGGGGACCAGGATGGTGAAGGTGATCCAGCCGAAATCGTTGAGCAGCTGAGTCAGCTCCGGACTCCGCTCCGGACGAAAGGCGGCCAGCAGCCAGCAGACGTTGGCGATGAGAAATAACGTCGGTCCACCGGCCACGCAACCCAACATGGCGTAGGAGAAGATCGGCGTCCGATGTGCCATTCGGCGGATCTGCATCACAATCAGAGTCAGAACCGGGACCAGGCACACGCCGAACCAGTTGAAAACGATCATGCTGTACCGGATTTGCGGCAGGTGGGCCGGATCGCGATAAAACTCGGCAACCTGCTTCGCAGGCATAGTGGGCGACATCGGCGGGTTGAAGCCGGGAAAGAGGAAAAAGCAAGCGATCCAGAGGATCACCATTACAGGCAAGGTCCAGAGCAGAATGATCTCACCGTCGACACGTCGCAGCCGGGCTCGCCGACCTTCTGCGTCGTTCTCGCTGATGTCGGGTAGCCCAGACATCCCAGACTCCTTCCGGCGAGAATTTGCGCGGCTCCAAGTGGCCAATGGAGCCGAAACTAGCCGATCGGCTAGCCATGGTCAATACCAGTCGTCTAGTCTCGTCGTGTGGCAACAGCACGACAGCCAATGGGCGACGGCGAGCTGCGGGTCGTCCAGCACAGTGCGGCCCGGACACGTGTGCTTGACGCCGCGCTGGATCTGTTCGCCCAGCACGGCGTCAGCGGCACCTCGCTGCAGATGATCGCCGATGCGGTGGGAATCACGAAAGCCGCTGTGTACCACCAATTCCGAACCAAGGAACAGATCGTGCTCGCCGTCACCGAGCGCGAACTGAGCCGGTTGAGCCCGGCGCTCGAGGAAGCCGAGGCGCACGAAGATCTGCTGGAAGCCCGAGATGGGCTGTTGGTACGAGTAGTCGAGATGGCGGTACGCGACCGCCGGCTGGTGCGGACCCTGCAGTTCGATCCCGTCGTTGTCCGATTGCTGGCCGAACACAAGCCGTTCCAACGTTTTATGGAGCGCCTGTATCGAGTGCTGCTGAGCGACGCGGGTCTGGACGGGCAGATCGAGGCGGCCATGTTCTCGGGCGCGATCAGCAGCGCGGTCATGCACCCACTGGTCGCCGATATTGATGACGAGACACTGCTTGCCCGGCTGACCGACCTGAGCCGGCGCCTGCTCGGCCTGCATAGCACTGCCCACAATTGACCGCCGCCTGTCGGATGAGCGGCAACGGTTCGGGAGTTGAAAACGCAACGGCGGTGCTACTCTCCGCTAAGGAGAATTCCAATATCGCGCAATGGAGAACGGCGCATGGTTACTACGAAGACGGTGCTCGGCGCGGCGGTGGCAGTGGTGTCGGTGACGACCAGCCTGACCGCGCCGGCGACGTCGCGTGCGGACGACAACCCGGTCATGCACCACGTGAAATACACGGTCTCGGCGGACCATCCGATTTACGCCGATATCTACTACCTCGACCAGGAACCGCAGCAGTTCTCCGACTACAGCCACAACCCGTACCAGTTCGTGCCGAACATCCATGCCGACCTCGCTCCGGGCAAAGCATGGAGTTACGAACTCGATCTGGCCAGACCCGAAGTGTGGGCGGTGGTCACTGCCAGCACCGGTACTGAACCCGGCACGCCGCAGTTCCACTGCAATCTCACCGTCGACGGAAAGGTCGTCGTGTCCAAAGACGGCCCCAAGGGCGTGCTCTGCTCGTTGCGTAATTGGTAAGCGACCTACGGGCTAGGTGTCGGCACGGACCCAGGTCGTATGACCCGAGTTGGCCATGCAGACCAAGAACAGGCCGTCGGGCGCCTGCGCGACGTAATTCTGGAACTGGGTGCACTCGGCGCCCTCGTCTTTGACACCAGCCATCGGAGGTGACCGGAACCAGCGCGGCTCGTATCTTCTCGGCGAGCCGCAGAACATCAGCCGTCCCGGCTGCGAGGCGAACGAGACGTAATAGTCCGCTGTCCCGAAGACGTAATAGGTGGTGTTGTCACAGGGCGCACCGAGCACCTGATGCGGCATGATGCCGGGGGTGCAGGCGGGATAGTCGCACACGGTCGGCCCGGCGGACGCCGACGGCGCCGCCAGGACACTAGCACCGAGCAACGCGGCAGCTATCGCCACGATGAATCGCACTCCATTACTTTGCCACACCCAAAAACAAACTGAAAAGAAAATTGTCCCAATTCGAGAAGATCAACTGAGGCGCATAGCCGTCGGACCGGATCGCATTGGAACTGCGCCCCCACCCGGATGCCTGAAACGGCCGTATGACGCATCGTAAGAGCCACGGAAGCGGCTGCCGATTGCGGCGGAAAGCCTTTGTCGGGAAGTGATAAGCTGCTTCTCCGTGCACGATGCGGAGCGGCCAGGAGGGCATTATGAGGTCGCGGAAGCGTTCGCCGAAGGCGCCTGACACCGACCATTGTGATGACCGGGCGGACGTAACCGATCTCGACGGCCCAGAACCCGACTCCGGCGCCGAAACGCTCATTCCGGAAACCGACGCACAAGACGAAGTCGCCCAGGCTGAGGCGCGAGCTGAGGCGGCCCGGGCACGCCTGCTACGGCTGCGCCAGGCAGCCGATATCCCGGACGCGGGTGACGACGTCGAGCCGCGCCTCGGAGAGCGAACCCGGACGCGCCTGAGGCGCTTGCGCCGTCCCCGGCGGCCGCGGTGGTTGCGCCGTCCCGGACGGAAAGCGGTAGCTGTCAGTGCCAGCATCGTGCTCGTCTCCGCGTCCCTCGGCGCGAGCGGCTACATGGTGTGGCAGCACCGCAAGATCATGCACAACAGGCAGCTCGTCGCCGAGTATTCTGCCGCTGCGCGACAACGGGTCACAACGCTGATGTCGATTGACGCCAACCATGCCAAGGAGGGCTTCCAGCGCATCCTCGACGCCTCTACCGGCGACCTCAAGAAACAGATGTCGGTGATGGCGGGCCTCATGGCCAAGCAGGCGGAGGATTCAAAGGTCAGCAGCACGGTGACCGTGCAAGCCGTCGCCGTCCAATCGGTGAGCGACAATTCGGGAGTCGTGCTTGTCGCGGCGAAATCCGATGCCACGGGGCCGGATAACGCCAAGCTGCCAACGGCCTTGTGGCGCATCAGCGTCAGTCTCACTCGGGACGACGGTCAACTCAAGATGTCGAAAGTGGACTTCCTGCAATGACTGTCAAGCATGACTCGTCGCCAGACAGCGCCGAAACAGTGATTGACGGGATGGGGTCCACGTCTGCCGACGAGGACACGGGTGCACCCGCTCGCCTGCGATCGGCTCTTCGTGGTGCGCTGGTCGTAATGCGCCGCTGGGCCCGCTGGTGTTTGGCGAGGTGGCTTTCCGTAGTCGCGACGGTGTTGGTCCTGGCCGCGGTGGGAGCGGCTGCCGGGTTGTTCGTCAAGTGGTACCGGCCGGATCGCCAGATCGACGATGCGGCGGCACACCAGGCGATTCAGGCCGCGTCAGAAGGCGCCGTAGATTTGTTGTCCTATTCCTACACCTCTCTGGACCGAGATTTCGCCAAGGCGAAATCACATCTCACGGGCGACTTTCTGGCCTACTACAGCAAATTCAGCGACGCGCTCGTCGCACCGGCTGCGCAGCAAGGACAACTCACTACCACCACCAAGGTGATTCGGGCCGCCGTTTCGGAGCTGCATCCCGATTCCGCTGTCGTTCTGGTGTTCGTCGACCAGACCACGGCAAGCAAGCAGAAACCGGATCGCGCCAAGGCCGACAGCAGCGTCCTGGTCACGCTGAAAAAGGTCAACGGTTCGTGGCTGATCGCGAAGTTCGACCCGGTCGCATGAGCCCGGCAAATCTTCGGTTCGAACAGCTGTCTAGTCGGCCGATGCGGTGTAACGTGATCGCTCGAGAACGCTGCAACCGACGCCTGAGCATTGCGATAGGTGCTGTCGGATTATGCGAGTCGAGGAGTACCTGATGCGTTCAGTTGGACCACTCACCGCAGTAACGCTGTTGTCTGCCATGGTATTCGGCGGTCTGGGTACGGCATCCACAGCCCAGGCAACCACCAAGGAAGATGTGGCCATCAACGGGACGTACCGCGCAACGTCGATCGGCGATTGGGCCAAGACCAATGATCAATACAACGGTGAGCCGACCGTCATCCAGACGTTGACGATCAGCTCGTCATGCGTCACATTTCAGGAATGCCACGGCACGGTGACAAGCGACCAAGGGTGGACCGCGCCAATGTATATGCTTGACGGCACCATGTGGTACGTGAAACGCGATGTGCCGAACTGGGAGCGGTGCGAGGACGGTACCGCGTACACCGGGCTGCAGACCTTGTACTTCTATCCGGTGAACTCGTACGGCGAATTCACCCTTGGGTCACCAACTTTCGCCGGAAAGGACAAGACCATCGGCCCAAGCGGCGCTTGCGGTCAAAACAGGTCGCTCGGTGTAGACATGCCGTTACGCCTGGACAAATTGTCCTGACCTGAGGTCCAGTGGGTCGCGGCCGCGTCGTCTAGGACGGCTTCAGCTGGGCAGCATCTCCCGCCAGGACTTGGGCGCTTTCGTGGTCACGAGATCCGACTGCTGGTACAACTTTCCGTCCGGACCGACATAGCGACCAGTACGCGAGTCGTACCGAGCGAACGCGACCGACGGCCCCGGATGAGGCGCACCGAACGAGCTAGGGGCAGCCTTCGGCCCGCCACCGTTGCCCGCGGGACCCGCAGGAGGGGGTGGCGCCGGTGCGCTGGGGGGCGCGGGAAGCTCCCCCGGTGCCGGCACGTCGAGCGGCGCTATCGGTATGGGCGGCAGGTCATCCGACATCGGCGACATGGGGGCCAGCGGGACTCCCGAGGACGGCAACGGCGGCGCGGCGTATCCCGGTCCAGGCGGTCCATAGGCGCCCCGCGGACCCGGCGGTGTGCCCCGCGGCACCGCCCCAGGCGGCAGCGGAGTTCCCTCGATCGGCCCAAAGATCCTGTCGTTGACGGTAACCCGGTCATCGGGCGGGATGCCCTGGGAAAGCAAGTTGGGATCCAGCGGGGAGGGACCGAGAACATGCTGGCGCATCGACAGCGGCATGTACGGCTGGTCGCTGTTGCAGATTTCGACGGTGGGAGCGCGCTTGCCCGGGTGCCCCATGCAGGGATAGTTACGGGCTCCGCGAACCGAAAGTGGGGAATCCTGCGGGAGTTTGCAATACAGCCCGTCCGGAGTGTCGATGTCGCTGGTGTCGTCCGGGGATCGCCATTGGCTGGGTGGCAGAAACCCGACCGTGCAAATAGGCGGATCATCGATCGTGAGTGCGAAGTCGCCCTTGGCCATACCGTCCGTATTGTGCGTGGGGCCGGCAACTTCCTCGATGGCAACCGCCGACGGCAGCAACACCAGCAGCTGCTCCAGCGACGGGTGGTAGGTGACGCCGATCTGCCCGATGGTAGTCAGGTTGGCAAGCAACACCGGCAGCGTCGGCTTGATTTGTTCGAGCAGCCGGGACGCTTCGTTTGCCGCTTCAGGACCGTTTCGCAGCAAGGTGCGAATGCGGGAATCGTCGTTTGCGAGCACCTCCGAGATGCCGGCGAGGCTACGGGCCCATGTTCTGATCGAATCCGTGGTGCGTGCTTGCGAATCCAGCAGCGGCCCAGTGTCTTCGGTGAGGGTCCGAGTGCGATCGACGACGCTCTTGGCGTCGCGGGATATCGTCTCTGTGGAGTCGATCAGTGACCCCAAATCGAAACCGGATCCGTTGAAGGCCTGGAAGGACTCGTCAAGCAATTGGCCGAGTTTGGTCTTCGGGATGCTGTTGACCAAGGCACTGACCTGATCGAGCATCGGCCCGACCGCTTGCGGAATCGTCGTGTCGCGCATGGCGATCACTGAGCCGTCGTGCAGGTAGGGCGGCGAATCGGTTCTGGGCCGCAGGTCCACGTACTGTTCGCCCACCGCGGACACGCTGAGCACCTCCGCTTTCAGGTTCGCGGGAACCTTGGGCGAAGTACTAAGCGACAGCGTCGCTTTCGCGCCGTTCGGTGTCAAACCAACCGAGGTGACCTTACCGATCTGCACCCCGCGATAGGTCACATTGGAGAAGCGGTACAGGCCACCGCTGGCCGGTAGCTCCAGCGTGACCGTCATCCGACCGATGCCGAGCAGCGTCGGCGCTTGGATGTAGAACAGGACCATCGCGATCACACCGATGATCCCGACGACCGCGAAGATCGCCAGCTGGATTCGGACGAACCGCGTCAGCATCTATCCGCCGCCTTCCGTCGGTGCTGCAGGTGGCGGAGGCCCGGGCAGCGGGGCAACCGGCGCAGGCCCAGGCGACGGGACGCCGGCCGGCGGAGGCCCGGGCGGTGGAGGCCCGGGCGGCGGGGCACCCGGCGGCGGGGGGCCAGGCAGCGGCGCCACCCATGGCGGCCTCACCCCGGCATGCAATGGATCAAGCGTGTAATTCAGGTAATACGGGTCCCCGGGCGCCGGTACCAAAGGCTGGTCCAGCTGACCCCAATGGGTCCCCAACATAAGTCCCCGCTTGAGCCGTGGAATCGTCAGGTCCAAATCGACGTGCAGGTTGAAGTAGTCGCCGCGGACGGCTCGGTCGACGAAGTTCTGGGTGAACGGGAAAACGAACGCGGCCGCGAGCGCCGTGTCGAGCTCCGGCCCGACGTCGGCAAGCGCGCCGATGGTCGGCTCCAAGTTCTTCAGATTCGTGACCAGGTCAGCCTGGGAGTCGTTGATCAGCCGGGTGGCGGTGTTGCTGAAGACGCGAAGTCGGTCCAGGGCGGTCGTCAGGCGCGGCCGCTCCCGGATCAGCACATCCAGCGCGGGCGGTATCTTGCGCAGGGCCTGGGTGAGAACGTCGCGTTGTCCGGCGAACGTGGCAGAAAGCCGGTTCAGCGCCTGGATGGAGGCGACGATATTGTCCCGCTGTTGGTCGAGCGTTCCCACGAAAGTGTCCAGGCGAGTAAGCAGATCGCGTATCGCACCCTCGCGCCCGGACAGGGCCGCGGAGAAGTTGTGGATGATCTCCCCGATCTGTCCAAGTCCTCCCCCGTTAACCACTGCGCCCAGCGACGACAGCGTCTGCTCGGTCGACGGGTAAGCCGATGACCGCCTTAGCGGGATGGTGGCACCCGGCGGGAGCGGTTTGCTTTTCGGCGGGGGCTTCCCGTCGGGCCCGAGCGGGGTATTGAGCTCCAGATGCATTGACCCCAGCAGGCTGGTCTGACCGACGCTGGCTTCCACGTTGGGCGGGACTTCGACGTCGCGCTTGACGGAAATCTCGACGTTGGCGATCCAGCCTTTTACCGGGTCGCGGGCCACTCGCATGGTGCTGACACTGCCGACGACGACATCGTTGATCAGCACCGGCGAATTGGACTCCATCGTACCGACATTCGGGATCTCGACGTGGTAGATATTCGCCCCCGGCCCGCGTCCTTCCGCCCCAGGCAACGGCAACGAGTTCAGGCCATGGAAGGCGCATCCCGTCAGCGTCAACGCGGCGCTGGACGCAATGGCCAGCACCCGCCGCCCCGCTGCCCCGGCCCGGGCGGTCATGGTTGCGTCCCTTCGGCCGGCAGCAGCCCGCTCGGTGCCGCCGGTGGTGGTGGCGGGGGCGCTGCCATCGGTGTCGAGGGTGGAGGCGGCAGCGGCATCGCCGCGCCCGGTATCGGCGCCGGCGGCACCGCCCCCGGCGGTCCGACGGGGTCACCGGGCAGACCGGTGTAGGCCGACACCGCGGGCGGGATCTCGGGCGGTCCGGGTTTCGGGCCCTCCCCGCCGGGCGCGAGTCGGGCTTCGGTGTACAGGATCTTGGACGGGTCTATCGACTTCTGCAGGAATATGTTGATGGGAAATGGCAAATTGTTGAAGTTCAGCAGGCGCAACCCGGGACCGAGGAACAGGGCACACAGCTTGGCCGCTTCGGTCGAGGTGACAGTCTCGAGGGCCGCGGTTTGCGAGCAGCCCGGAACGGGCAACGGAACGAACAGCCCGCCGAACGTGGGATTCGCGAAATCCATTATGCCGAAGCCTCCGACGATTGTTCCGGTGTCGGCGTTGTAGTCGTTGAAGAAGTTGCCGAGCGCGTTCGGCGCCCCGTGCAAGATGTTCTCCAGCGCCATGTGCTTGTCGACCAGGATCTGCGTGACATCGGCCAACCGGGCAATCTGCTCGCTGGTCTGGTCGCGAGTACCGGCGATGAATCGCTGCACCTCGCCAACCGCCGTCGACAAATCGGTCAGTGCCGCGTCCAGGTCGGATCTACTGTCGTTGACCACGCTGGATAGCGTGGCCAGGCGGTCGTTGAACTGGACAATCTGGGTGTTGCTGTCGCGGAGCGCGGTGACGAAGGTCTGCAGATTCTTGATGATGTCGACAATGTTGCCGCTGCCGTTGGCGAGGATGCGGCCCACACCCGACAACTGAGCGAGTGTTTGCCGCAGCTTGTCGCCCTTTCCGCCGTCGAGTGCATTGGCGGCGCTGTCGATGAAACGCCCCACCGACGTGCCGGAGACACCACTTTGAGGTCCCAAATCCGTTGCCAGCCGCATCAATTGGGTTTTGACCTCGTCCCACTCGACGGGTACCGCGGTGCGTTCGACCGGTATCACCGCGCCGTCCGCCATCGTTGGGCCGCTGTTCCGGTAGGCGGGAGTGAGTTGAACATAGCGGGCAGCTACCAGGTTCGAGGCGACGATGACGGCTTTGGCGTTCGCCGGAATGGGCACATCCCGATCGACGTTGAGAGTCATCTTGGCTACGGTGCCCTGAGGTTGAATTGACTTGACGTTACCGACTTTTACGCCGGACACGCGCACCTCGTCACCCGAATAGATCGCGGTGGTGGTCGTGAAGTAGGCGGTAATGGTCTTCGGGCGGAAGTACGTATGGTGGATCAGCACGCCCGCGCCGACGAGTACAAGCACGACAAGTACGACGGCGATGATGAGTCGACTGCGCGGGATCCGAGAAATCATTGCGTTCCTCCGACTCTTCCGCCCAACGTGCACTCCGGACACACCGGAATGCCGTTGTACGGCCAGGGGATCAGAGTTCGCGGTACTGGCGAAGGGTAGCCCGGGCCGCGTGCCGTGTCGAAGTTGCGGAATCCCCAAAGGTAGTCAAGGAACGGTTGGAAGAGTTGCGGGATAGCCAGGTTCGGCACGAAGGCTGAGTAGGCGTACATGCTGGAGATAGCCTCGCCGACGGTGATCTGGAATTTGGCGAGACCCGGCAGTGCTTTTGAGATGTTGTCGCGGTTCTTCTCCAGCATCGCGGTCACCGAATTCAGCCTCTTGAGTGTCGGCGCCAATTTGCTTTCGTTGTCGTGCACCAATCCCGTCAACTGTTTGGCCACCACCGATGTGTTGGCCAGCAAGTCCACGATCTCTTGTCGGCGCGCCACCAGGACTCGGAGCAGATCGTCGGAGTTGAGGATGAGTTTGTTGACCTGCTGGCTGCGTTCGGACAGGACCCCGGTGACGTCGCTGGCACTCTTGAACAGGTCGCCCAGGGTCTTGTTGCGCCCGTTGAGGGTGCGTGACAACCGGGTGAGTTCGTCGAAAGTCGGCCCCAATTGGGGTGCGATCTGGTTGAGCGTCGCCGACAGCGTGTCCAACGACTGATTCAGCGTCGCGGTGCTGGTGTCGGCGGCGCTCGCGGTAAAGTCGCTGACCGCTTCCGTCAACGAGTACGGCGAGGAGGTGCGCGAGACCGGGATGAGGGCCATCGGATGCATCGTGCCGCTCCCGGCGGAGTCCAAAGTCAGCATCCGCTCGCCCAGCAATGTGCCGGTGCGGATATGCGCCGTGGTCTCCGACCCAAGCGGAATGTTTGCCTTGATCGTGAATGTCACCAGCGCATCGCCGTTGCGCAGTGCCACGTTCGACACGGAGCCGACTTTTATACCCGATACCGTCACGGGGTTGCCCGCCGCGAGGCCGCCGGCTTCGGAAAACAGCGCCTGGTATCGAACCGCTGTCGCCATCGAGATCAACCGCTCCGGCGACAAGCCCACCAGGATGACCAGTACGATCAGGACCGCGCCGATGAACCCGGCTTTGAAGAGCCCAGCTCCGTGATACTTCCGCATTAGGGTTCCGTGCACCTTCCGGCTTCTGACCTGAACCAGGGGGCTTTCACCGTCTTGCCCTGAAGATCCGTACCGCGGAGCGTTATCTCGCAGACGTAGTACGGGATGGTGGCGCCGAACACGCCGAGTCGGGTCAGCTTGCGATAGTTCTTCGGCGCCCTCCCGATTGCGGCGTCGAGGCGGTCCTTGTCCTGATCGAGTATCGGTGCCAGCCGACTCAACCGATCTATAGTGCCGGCCAACGGCGGCCGTACGCTGGTCAGCAGATCTGCCAGCGAGGCGGTTCCCCTGTCCAGAGAATCGATTGCGGCGCCAATGGTGTCGCGATCGTCCGACAGCCCGCTGACAAGCCGTTCCAGGCGATCGATCGCCTCGGAGAACTTGGTGCCGTCCTTGGACAGCGTGGAGACAACGACGTTCAGGTTGTCGATCAATTGCTGCACGGTTTGATCGTTGTCCGCCAAGGCGTTCGAGAACGACGTCGTCTTGGCGAACAGCGACTCCAGCGTCGCGCCTTGGCCCTGGAAGACGTGCAACAAGGCGGAGGTCAGCGCGTTGACATCCTGCGCATTCAGGCCCTGAACCACGGGTTTCAGTCCCCCGAGCAGCAGATCGAGGTCAAGTGCCGGCGCCGTGCGGTCGACGGGAATCTGACCGCCGGCCGGCAGACGTTTGGTCGAGCCCGGTCCATCGACGAGTTCGAGGTAGCGATCGCCTACCAGGTTGAGGTAACGAACCGCCGCCCGGGTGCCCTCGGTGAGGACGATGTTGCGGTCGGCGTCGAACTTCACCACGACTTTCTTGTCCGGCCGCAGCGAGACGCCGTTGACCGTACCCACCCGGATCCCGGCGACCCGCACCGACTGCCCGGTCTTGAGACGCGACACATCGGCGAACACCGCCGAATACTTGGTCGTCGCACCCGTCCGGTACTGGCCGAAGATGAAGAACAACGAGGCCGTCAGCAGCGCCATCACGACCGCGAAGATCGCGAACTTGATCAACGTAGCGCGCGTCCTCATCCGGGTTGTCCGACCTGAGCGGAGTTGCGGGGTGGGCCGGCGATCGGCCCGTACAACAACTGTTTGAGCAGATCGGAGTTGATCAGCAGCTGTGGGTTTCCGTACACCACGGGGTTGGCACCGATATCGGTAATCAGTTGCGGCGGATGCGTGTTGAACGGCAATCTCGGCAGCCCCAGGCATCGCGGGCCGCCCGTCGCGGCGACCTTGGGCAGGTTCGTCGGATACCGATAACGCTCGCCGCCCCACGTGAGACTCGCCGATATGTTGATGCTGGGCTCCGACAACGGCGGACCATGCGCGATCTCTACGAGACCGGCGAAACCGCAGGTGAAGACCTCATGGTAAACGTTGGTCAGATCGGTGGTCGGCACCAGCAAATGCAGCACATTCGTAAGCGCTTGACGGTTCGTCGACAAGACGTCGTTGCCGATGTCCGCCAAGCCAATTGCGCTGATCAGCAACGCATCCAGGTTGTGTTGCTCATCGACAATCGTCTGGCTGACCCGGGTCGCGTTGGCCGCTGTCCGCACCAGGTCCGGCGCCGCGTCGGCATAGGCGTTGGAGACCGCCGGTAAGACCGCGAGGTCATGCTTCAATGCGGGAAGGCTTGGCTCCAGCTCGGCCAGAAAGGAATCCAGGTCGCTCAGCGATTGGCCAAGTTGTGCGCCCCGGCCACTGAACGCCTTCGCCAGTGCGCCCAGTGTCTCGTTCAGCTTCGGCGGGTCGATCTGGGCCAGCACCGAAACCAGTTGCTGGAAAACCGTATTGATCTCGACCATGACGTGCTGGCCCTCTAGCGTCTGGCCCGCGTGCAGGCGCTGAGCTGAGGGTTCCGCAGGTGGCACCAGCTCAACGAACTTGGCACCGAACACCGTCGACGACGTGATCTCCGCAAGCACGTTGGCGGGAATGAATTTCAACTGTGACGGGTCCATCGCCAGGTGCAGAGCGGCCTGGCCGTTCGGCAGCGATTCAATCGAGTCGACCTTGCCCACTTGCACGCCGCGCATCTTCACCTTGGCGTCCGGGTTCATGACCAGACCGGCGCGCGGCGACATCAGGGTCACCGGCACGGAGGGGGTGAAGCTGCCTTGGAACAGACCTATCGAAAACGCGAAGATCGCGACGACCACCGCCACGGTCGCCAGGCCCGCCAGCGGGCGGACATACGATCGCGCGCCGAAGTGACGCCCCGGCGAGGCCGCGATCGGCCCTGCCGTGCTGGTGGTTTCGGACCGGTGAATGGGACCCGGCCCGAGATTTCCCGTCACTCTTCCGTTCCCATCTCTCCTATCCCGACAGATTGAAGTTGCCGTTGCTGCCGTAAATCGACAGCGAAACCAGCAGCGTTACGGACACCACGACGATGAGCGAAGTGCGCACGGCGTTTCCGGTCGCGTTGCCGACACCAGATGGCCCACCGGTAGCGAAATAGCCGTAGTAGGTGTGGATCAGCAAGATGGTGAGCGCCATGAGGACGGCTTGCAGGAACGACCACAACAAGTCGATCGGGTTCAGGAATGTATTGAAGTAATGGTCGTACAAACCGCTCGATTGGCCGAACAAGACCGTCGTGGTGAATTGGCTGGCGACGAACGACAGGATCACGGCGATGCTGTACAACGGCGTGATCGCGAGCATTCCGGCCAAGATCCTGGTGCTTACCAGATACGAGATCGGGCGAATCGCCATGCTTTCCAGTGCGTCGATCTCTTCGTTGATCCGCATGGCACCCAGCTGAGCGGTCACCCCGGCGCCGAAGGTTGCCGCCAGACCGATCCCGGCGACGACCGGTGCCGCGATACGCACGTTGATGAACGCGGCCAGAAAGCCGGTCAGCGCCTCGATGCCGATATTGCCCAGCGAGCTGTAGCCCTGAACGGCGAGCGTGCCGCCCGCCGCCAGCGTCAGGAAGCCGACAATCACGACGGTGCCGCCGATCATCGCCAAAGTGCCTGCGCCCATGCTGATCTCAGCGACCAACCGAATGACTTCGCGCCGGTAGTGCACCGCCGAGAACGGGATGCCGGCAAGCGACTTTCCGTAGAAAATCGTGTGATCGCCGATGCGACCGAAGACGCCGGCCGGCCGGTCGAGCTGGCGGAAAAGCCTGGGATACGCGGCTCGTAGCGTCATTGCGTCTTCCCCGTCACTTGGCCGTCATCTTGATGCCGACCGCGGTGACGACCACGTTGACGACAAATAGCGACATGAAGGCGTAGACCACGGTTTCGTTCACGGCGTTGCCGACGGCCTTCGCTCCCCCGCCGCTGATGATCAGGCCGCGATAGCAGGCGACCAATCCGGCGATGAGGCCGAAAAGCAGTGCCTTGACGCAGGAAATGATCACCTCGGGCACTCCGGTGAGCAAGGTGATACCCGCGGCGAACGCTCCGGGATTGACGTCTTGGACAAATACCGAGAAGCTGTAGCCGCCCAGGATGCCGATGATGACGACGAGGCTGTTGAGCAACAGGGCCACCAACCCGGAGGCCAGCATGCGGGGCGTGACCAAGCGCTGCACCGGATTGATGCCCAGGACCTCCATCGCGTCGATTTCCTCGCGGATGGTTCGCGACCCGAGGTCCGCGCACATCGCCGTCGCACCTGCGCCCGCCACGATCAGAACCGTCACTAGCGGACCGACTTGGGTGACCGCGCCGAACGCAGCGCCCGCACCGGACAGGTCCGCCGCGCCCAGTTCGCGCAGCAGGATGTTGAGCGTGAAGCTGACCAGGACGGTAAACGGGATGGCTACCAACAATGTGGGGGCAAGCGAGACTCGCGCGACAAACCATGATTGTTCCAAGAACTCGCGCATTTGGAACGGCCGCCGGAACGCGAACTTCACCGCGTCCGCTGACATCGCGAACAATCCCCCGACCGCCTGCATGGGACCCGAGAAGTCCCATTTCAATTTCAGCGACGGCAGTCCCGCCGACCAGCGATCGGCTCCCTTAGTCGCCACCGGCTCGAGATCCTTCCGGGATCTGGGCGGGCGAGGGTCCGTAATTCAACGCGCGCACACCAACTCCGTTGTGCGCCAAACCGGCTCCCATCCTCACGCCGGTCCTCCGTTCTCTTGCGTGAGTCGGCGCTCCGAGGCGATGCAGGCCGGCCACGCCCCCACGTCTTGCAGCGTGCGGCGATTATTACTCATGGCGAGTGCAGCCCGTGCCGAAACCGCATAACCGTTATCGCCACGGTGCACAGCCCTCCCACCCGGGTCCTGCCCCACAGAACGGACATTCGACTTGCGCATCTCAACCAGCTCCGGTCCTAGGTGACGGCGCCTGCCGTCTTGAGTTCGATAATGCGATCCCAGTCGAGCCCGAGTTCCATGAGTATGTCGTCGGTTTGCTCCGCGAATCCGGGTGCCGGACCGGTCTGCGGAGCCGCGACATCGAACTGGACCGGATTGGCGACCAACTCGAGTTCGCCTGCGCGCACCAAATATTCATTCGCCCGAATCTGCGTGTCGTCTGCCACTTGCAGGGTGTCCTGCACTGGCGCCCAGGGACCCGCGAGCGTCGCAAAGCGTTCGCTCCACTCGGCAAGCGTGCGGGTAGCAATGACTTTGGTCAAGATCTCCACGGCATCTGCGGTATTGGCGGCGATCTTGTCGACGGTTGCGAAACGGGGATCGTCGGCCAGGTCCGGCCGGTCGATGTGCCGGCACACGTCGGCCCAGAACTTGGTGGGCTGCATCATGACCAGGGAGATGTAGCGGCCATCGGACGTCGCGTACACGCCCACCAACGGATTAATAGGTGACCCATGGATACCGGGCGGCGGTGCCTCCAGTCGCTGACCCAAATGCTGCGTCAGCGCCACCGTGTGGCCCAGCGACCAGAGGCCGCTGCCCAGTAGCGACACATCGACAACAGACGGTTCGCCGGTGCGCTCCCGCTTGAGCAAAGCCGCCGCGATGCCACCCGCGAGATTGGTGCCGGAAATGGTGTCGCCATATGCGGGTCCCGGCGGCGCGATCATGCCCGGCATGCCGGCCGGCGTGATGGTGGCCGCGGTCCCGGCCCGGCACCAGAAAGCGGTCATGTCATAGCCGCCCTTGACGGATTCTGCGCCCCGGGGACCAAGCGCGCTGCCGCGCGCGTAGATAATCGTCGGGTTGATCGCCCGAATGTCGTCGACGTCGATGCCGAACTTTTCCCGGGCGTCGGGCAGGAAACTGGTCAGAAACACATCCGAGCGGCGAGCCAGCTCGTAGAGAACCTCCTTGCCCTGGGGCACCGACATGTCCAGTCCGATGCTGCGCTTGCCGCGGTTCGCGTGCTCGATGTTGGGATTGGGATCGCCTTCGACGCGCAGCATGCCGGTCTGGCGAAGCCCGCGCTGCGGATCGCCGGTCACCGCGTGCTCGACCTTCACCACGTCGGCGCCCCATTCGGCCAGCACGGCGCCCGCCGACGGGACGAACCCGTACATGGCGACTTCCAGTACCCGGATGCCCTCGAGCGGGTTCATGAGCGACCACCGGAAGCCGGCCCAGTCGGAACCGCAAATGTCTTGCGCTCCAGGAATTCTTCGAGGCCGGCTACCCCCATCTCGCGGCCGACGCCGGACTGCTTGAACCCGCCGAACGGGCTGTCCGCCCCGAAGTAATTGCCGCCGTTGATGGAAAACGAGCCCGTCCGGATCCGGCGTGCAACCGCGAGCGCCCGGTCCTGGTCACGGCTGAAGACCGCGCCCGCCAGCCCGTAGATCGAGTCGTTGGCGATGCGCACGGCGTCGGCGTCGTCTTCGAACGCGATGACCACGAGCACCGGTCCGAACACTTCGTCCTGCGCGATCTCACTGTCGGGATCGACGCCGGTGAGCAGGGTGGGCGCATAAAAGTAGCCGGGGTCCAGCCGCTTGCCACCGGTGACCAGGGTTGCCCCCGCGGCGACGGCCCGCTGGACCATGCCGTCCACCTTGTCCCGCTGGCGCTCGTTGATCAGCGGTCCCATGAACGTCTTCGGATCGCCCGGGTCGCCATGGCGCACCTTGGCGAAGTTCCGCGCAATCAGCTCGACGATTTCGTCGTGGTGCTGCCTGGGCACCAGCAGGCGCGAGGTGAGTGCGCATCCCTGGCCGGCGTGGGTGACCATGCTGAAGGCCGCGAACATGCTCGCCGCCGCGAAGTCGGCGTCGTCGAGCATGATCACCGCCGACTTGCCGCCCAGCTCCAGAAAGACCCGCTTGACGGTGTGGCTGGCGTCGGCCATGATCCGGCGCCCGACGGCCGTCGAGCCGGTGAACGTGATGACGTCGACGTCCGGGCTCGTGGTCAGGGCGGCTCCGACGGCCGGATCCGACGAACTCAAGACGTTGACGACGCCGTCCGGGATGTCGGTGTGGTTGGCGATCAGCTCGCCCAGCGCCAGCGTGACGAGCGGCGTGTCCGGGGCCCCCTTGAGCACCACGGTGCATCCGGCGGCCAGCGCCGGTGCCAGCTTGGCCAGCGCGAGCTGGTTCGGATAGTTGTAGGCGATGATGGCCCCCACCACCCCGGCGGCTTCCTTCTCCACCCAGCGGCGATGCCGCATACCGCGCGATTCCGTCTCGCCCAGGTCCTCGGAGAATTGATAGCGGCCCAACAGATCGGCGTAGAACCGCACAATGCCGATCGGCTCGTCGAGCTGCGCGCCGTGGGTCAGCGTGCGAGTGGCACCGACTTCGGCGATGGTCAGCTCACGCAACTCGTCGGCGTGAGCGAGCAGTGCCCGATGCAACTGATCGAGACAGCGGATGCGCAACCCGACATCGGTTGACCAGCTGGTCGTATCGAAAGCGTGCCGGGCCGCCGCAATCGCCTGTGCGGCCTCCTGCATGCCGGCGTCCGGCGCGTATCCCAAGACCTCGCCGGTAGCGGGATTGGTCGACGGGAACGTGCTGTCGGTGGCGACGAGCCGGCCGTCGATCAACAGCCGGCGGGCGGGCGAGCCGTCGGAGGAAGAAGCGGCCGCATCTGCTGCCGGCGGGTCCACAATGGTCGGACCCGCGTCCTGCGATGCCATTCAACCCCCCGCCGCGGTCACGATAATTTCATTCTCCTCATCGGCGAATCTTACATTCGACTCTCGAGAATTCAAGAAACTCTCAGGAAGGCGATAGGTCCCTTGACCTGCGCCGCAATCTGACAGCTGTCGAGTTAAAGGCACTTTCGCTGCAGGCTGCAGGCGGTTTCACGGTCGCCTTGCGAGGCCGTTCGGCGTGAGAGTAAGGTTCTCATAATTGTAAGGGCGGTTCTTTCCAGCGGAGACGCCGCCGGTCGCCGTAGGGGTTTGGGTGTTGCAGACGTGAAGACCAGCATGAAACCAGCATGAAGACCGCACTAGTCACCGGAGGCGGATCCGGCATCGGTCAGGCCGTGGCGCGGCGGCTGCGCGCCGACGGTCTCGACGTGGCCACCGTCGATCTCAGACCTTCCGACGACGACCTGGCTTTCACCGCCGACGTCACCGAACGCGCCCAGGTAGACGCCGCACTGTCGGCCATTCACGACCGGTTGGGGCCGGTCACGGTGCTGGTCAACGCCGCCGGCCTGGATGGGTTCAAGCGCTTCAACCACATCACCTTCGAGGACTGGCGACGGGTAATCGACGTCAACCTCAACGGCGTCTTCCACATGATCCAGGCGGTGCTGCCCGACATGGTGGAGGCCGGCTGGGGACGCATCGTCAATATCTCGTCGTCGAGTACGCATTCCGGTGTGCCATACATGGCCCACTACGTGGCGGCCAAGTCCGCGGTCAACGGCCTCACCAAATCGCTGGCACTCGAGTACGGGCCCAGCGGTATCACCGTCAACGCCGTGCCACCGGGATTCATCGACACCCCGATGCTGCGCAACGCGGAGTCACAAGGGTTTCTCGGCGACGTCGAGCAGAACATCGCCCGGACGCCCGTCCGCAGGATGGGCAAGCCGGAAGACATCGCCGCGGCCTGTGCATTTCTGGTGTCCGAGGAAGCCGGCTACATCACCGGTCAGATCTTGGGTGTTAACGGCGGGCGCAATACATAAGGCGATCTAGAAACGTAGACCGTTCTAGAACGGCGAGACCATCTTTCGCAGGAGACACCATGAAGGTCTGGGTTGATCCAGAACGTTGCCAGGGCCACACCTTGTGCTCGATGATCGCTCCGGATTCCTTCCAGCTCAGCGACATTGACGGCAGTTCGTCGGCCGTCGACGAAGAAGTGCCGCCAGAGCAACAGGACCAGGTTCGGGAAGCCGCGCACTCCTGCCCCGAGCAGGCCATCCTCATCACTGACGAAACATAAAGGGAGACAACACGTTGAGTGTCGACGATATCGTCAGCGACAGCGATCGGAAGAAGCATCGCTACCACTTCGACAGGCACACCGCGGAATACCGATCGCAGTTCAAGGCGATCACCGAGGAAATGCATGCCAAGTGCCCGATGGCCTGGACCGACACCTACGGCGGGCACTGGGTCGCGGCCGGCAGCCATGAGGTATTCGAGCTGGCCCGGTGTCCGGCAGTGTCCAACGACCATGACATCCACGGCGAACGTCGTGGCTACAAAGGCATTTCGATCCCAACGGCCAGCCGTGTCAACGTCGTCCGGGGCGGCATCCTGGAAATGGATGATCCAGAACACCGCACCTACCGCACGGTGCTGAACCCGTATTTGTCCCCCGCCGCGGTCAAGCGCTGGGAGCCGTTCATCGACGACATCACGCGTGCCTGCCTCGACGAGAAGATCGAGGACGGCCGCATCGACTTCGTCGACGATCTGGCCAACATCGTTCCCGCTGTGCTGACTCTGGCGATGCTCGGCATCCCGCTGAAGAAGTGGAATATGTACAGCGAGCCGGTCCATGCCGCGGTGTACACACCCGAGCACTCTCCGGACATCGAGCGCGTCACCGAGATGCACCGGCAGATGGGGCTCGACATGGTCAACAACATGATCGAGATCCGTCAGAACCCGCGACCCGGCGTGGTGAATGCTCTGCTGCAGATGCGGATCGACGGCGAGCCCGCTCCCGATCTGGAAATTCTGGGGAATCTCGGGCTGGTCATCGGCGGTGGCTTCGACACCACAACCGCGCTGACAGCCCACTCGCTGGAATGGCTTTCGGAAAACCCCGATGAGCGCGAGCGCCTGCGGCGAAACCGCGACTCCCTGCTCGACCCCGCGACCGAGGAGTTCCTGCGTTACTTCACGCCGGCGCCCGGGGACGGCAGAACCTTCTCCGACGACGTGGAACTTGACGGCGTTCAGTTCAAAGAGGGTGAGCGGCTGTGGATCTCATGGGCCATGGCCAACCGCGATCCGATGGTCTTCCCGGATCCCGACAGGGTCGTCCTCGACCGTAAGGGCAACCGGCACTTCAGCTTCGGTATCGGCGTGCATCGCTGTATCGGATCCAACGTGGCGCGCACGGTATTCAAGTCCATGCTGAACGCGGTACTCGACCGCATGCCGGATTACCATTGCGACCCCGCCGGCGTAGTGCACTACGAGACCATCGGCGTCATCCAGGGCATGCGCAAGCTGCCGGCCACGTTCCCGCCCGGCCCGCGGGTAGGCGCCGGTCTCGACGAGACACTCGACAAGCTGCAGCGCATCTGCGACGAGCAGGAACTCGCCCGGCCCGTCACCGAACGTAAAGAGGCCGCGGTCATCGACTAGGTAAAGCGTGAGCCCGCTGACGGCCCGGATTTTTTTGAGTAGGCCTGGTCAACGCCACCGCCCCCTATATTTGGAACAGTGCGGAGATGGGAGATGCGTCGGTGAAGACATTCGCATTCAGCGTGGCGTTGGCCATGACCGCGTTGACCCTTACGCCCACAGCCAACGCGGAAATGCAGGTGGGCGACTACAGGGTGGACACCAACCGCGATCCCGGGCACAGCTGGCTTTTTTTGATTCGAGCGTGCGTTTCTCACACACCGGACTGCGTACGCGTCCAAGCGATACCCCAACCCAATGGGCAGGCGGCGTGGTGGGCCGAAGATGCTCATCTGTCCAACGGCACCTACACCCTGACCGTCGACGTGCCTGATGGTGTGCGCTGCGTGGTCCAGTTCTTTCCCTCGCACGATGTCTACACGTGGGACGCGGTCTCACTGGCCGGTCAGGTGGTCTCCACATACGACACTGGGTGCGGCGGCGGACCGGGGGGCAGCGACACCTACCCCTTCTCGCTCGTGCGATGGTAGCCGCGAAACGAGCTGAGTGGACGACGAAGTTGACGGGCGGTAAGCGCGATGGCTGAGGCGGAAAAGCCGCCGGAAGATTCGGTCAGGTCCAAAGCCGAGGCGATGGCGTTGCTCGAAGAAGCCGAGGCCGAAGCAGCCGAGGCCGAAGCACTCGCCGCCGCGGCGCGGGCCCGCGCCCGGGCAGCCAAGCTACGGCGCGAAGTGCTGGCCGAGTCCGAGACCGAGGCAAACGCGGAGACCGCCGAGACTGAAGCCGCCGAGACCGCTGAGGCCGAAGCTGAGACCGCAGAGGCCGCGGAGGCCACCCAGGCTGTTGACACGGTTGAGGCTGCCGAGGTTACCCAGGCCAGCGATGAGGACGCCGATGAGGAAGCCGAGGAGGAGAGCGCCGGCGAGACCGTCGAAGCCGTCGAACCGGAATCCAAGCCGGCCGGATGGCGGCGCCGGATGCCGGCAATCTTGAAAGTAGCGGCCATCGTCCTCATCTGCGCCTTTACCGGTCTCAGCGGATACCTGGCGTGGCAAGACCATGAGGCCACCGAGCGCGAGCAGCGCGCAGCGAATTTCGTTGCGGGCGCCAGGCAGGGCATCGTCAACATGACCTCGTTGGATTTCAAGCGAGCCAAGGAAGACGTTCAGCGCCTGCTCGACAGCTCTACCGGTCAGTTCAGAGACGACTTCCAGCAGCGGGCAAAGGATTTCACGTCGGTAGTCGAGCAGTCCAAAGTGGTCGCCCAGGGAACGGTCACCGCGGCGGCCTTGGAGTCCATGGGCGAGAATTCCGCATCCGTCCTGGTCTTGACGACATCGCGGATCTCCAATGCCGCGGGCGCCCAGGACGAACCACGCGTATGGCGGTTCCGGGTAACCGTGACCGAAGAAGGCGGGCAGTACAAGATGTCGAAGGTGGACTTCGTACCGTGACCGATGACACCCGCGACGTCGAAACCACGGAGATCGAGGAAGCGGACGAGGACGTTACCGGCGTCGCCGAAACCCAGGACGACGCCTCGGAGACCGAGACGCTCGCCGAAGTCGATAGCTCTCCCGAGCTAAGGCGTGGTCACCGCGACTGGTCACGTCGGCTGCACACGGTGAAAATCGTTCCCGTGCTTCTTGTTCTGCTGTTGCTGCTATCCGGCGGCGCGGCGGCGTGGCTGTACTTCGAGCAGTATCGGCCGAAGCAACAGACCGATCCCGGCGTCGCGCGGGAGGTGGCCAAGGCGGCTTCCGACGGAACGGTTGCGTTGCTGTCCTACTCCCCCGAGTCGCTCGACAAAGACTTCGCCAACGCCAAGTCGTATCTTTCCGGGGATTTCCTGTCCGAGTACACCAAGCGCATCGAGCAGACGGTGGCTCCGGCGGCCAAACAGAAGTCGTTGACAACGACCGCCCACGTAGTGGGGGCCGCCGTGTCGGAGTTGCATCGGAATTCGGCCGTGGTTCTCGTGTTCGTCGACCAGAGCACCACAAGCAAAGACAGGCCCGATCCCTCCATGTGGGCCAGCAGCGTGCTGGTGAGCATGACTCGGATCAACGGCAAGTGGCTGATCACCAAGTTCGACCCGGTCTAGCCTGCTGGCGAGCAGACGGTGGAACTCAGCCGCGCGGCAAGCCAAGCACGCGCTGGGCGATGATGTTGCGCTGGATCTCGGAAGTCCCGCCGGCGATGGTGCCGGAAAAGCTGCGCGCGTAGCGCTCGAACCAGCTGGCGAAATAGTGGTCGAGGTTCATTGGCGCGTACGGGCCACTCAACGCGGGGTGGAGGAGCCCGTCGGGTCCGGCAGCCGCCAGAGCATGTTCGTATGCGGTGCGCTCGGCTTCAGAGCCGAGCAGCTTGAGCACCGACAATTGGGCGACATCGTCTTCGCCGCGGGCGGTGCGCGCCAGCGCCACCGAACCCAACAGCCGCAAAGCATGTTTGTCCATAATCGCGGTCGCATAGTGGTCGCGGTCGAGCGCAGTGGCCGGCCGGAAGTCGGCGATCATATTGTCCAGCCGATCGGCGAAGCCCAGCCACATCATCGTGCGCTCGTGTCCCAGGGATCCGTTGGCCACCGCCCATCCCTGGTTGAGCCCACCGACCAGGTTCTCGGCCGGAACCCTCACATCGGTGAAGAACACCTCGTTGAAATCCAGGTCATCGGCCGAGCAGATGGACGGGAACGGACGGCACACCAGCCCGGGGCTGTCGGTCGGGATCACTAATGCGCTGATGCCCTTGTGTTTTGGCGCATCGGGGTCGGTGCGCACGAACGTCAGCAAGACGTCGGCATCGTGAGCGCCGGAGGTCCACACCTTCTGCCCGTTGACCACGAAGTAGTCGCCGTCAAGCACCGCACTGGTACGCAACGACGCCAGATCGGATCCGGCGCTGGGCTCACTCATGCCCAGTGAAGCGGTGATCTCGGCCCGCAGGATCGGCACCGCCCAGCGACGCTTCTGCTCATCGCTTCCGAACGACAACAATGACGCCGCAACGATATTCACGCCCTGCGGATTGAGGCTGTGGTAGATCCGCCGGCGGCACAGCTCCTCCAGATAGACGAACTGCTGTAGCACCGTGGCGTTTCGCCCACCGAATTCGGGTGGCTGACTTGGCAGCAGCCAGCCGTTGTCGAACAGCAGCCGTTGCCATCTGCGCGCCCAGGCCGGCATATGCGACACGGACCGGGGCCGCTCCTGGGTTTCGCTTGCGGGCGGAAGGTTTTCGTCGAGGAATGCCGAGAACTCCGCCCGAAACGCTTCGACGTCGGGATCAAAAGTCAGCTGCACGGTATTCCTCCGCGATCCGCGCCCGGTGCTCCGCCGCGCCGCCGAGCATCAATTCCCCGGCCTTCGCGCGCTTCAGGGCGAACTGCAAATCGTTCTCCCACGTGAATCCCATCGCACCGTGCAGCTGGAGGCCGTGCCGAAACACCAGCGACTGGCACTCACCTGCGGCCGCCTTGGCCATTGCGGCAGCCAGCCGGCGCCGTGGATCGTCGGCGGCAATCGTCAGCGCGGCGAAGTAGGCCAATGCCCGGGCGCGTTCCACCGCGACGTGCATATCGGCGGCCTTGTGCTGCACCGCCTGGAACGATCCGATCGGCACGCCGAATTGGTGACGGCTGCGGACGTGTTCGAGGACCAGATCGAGGATGCGTTGGCAGGCACCGACCATGGTGATCGCCATGCCCGTCAGCGCAACGTGATTCGCGCGCTCACGATCGACGGCCACCCGGGCACTGTCGGGCACCCGAACTTCGTCAAAGGACAGGTCGCCGACGTGCAACACCGGGTCGAAGACCGCTGAGCGACGAGCCGAAACCTGGTCGGCGCCGATGACGAACACACCCGCGTCGGTCACCACCGCCAACCGGTCGGCGCGGTCGCCGTCCAGGACATGGCGCGCGGTACCGTGCAACACCCAGCCGTCGGGGTCCCGGTGCGCCGACACCCCGCTGTAGACGGCGGTCCCCGATTCGTGGGGGTCGAACCGATCCGCCGCCAGCGGCGCGAACTGGCTCATGGTCGCCAGAAACGGGGTGGGATCGGTTGCGTGCCCGAGCTCTTCGAACACGATCGCCAACTCCACCGCGCTGACCGGATCGTTGAGCTCGGTCCAGCCGAGGTCGAGGTAAACCTTCCACAGCGGGCCGGGGTCGACACCGTCCTCGGCAACGCTGCGCACCAGCGGGGGCGGGCATTGCTTGGCGAGGACGTCGCGCACAGTCTGTTGCCAAAGTCGCTGGTCAGCGTCGAACTCCAACAGCATGCCGGCCGCCTCCTGTCCTCACCGCTCACGCGAGAATAGCATTCTCGGTTGCGGAAGTAATAATCTCGGAAAGCGGCTACGGGATAGGCGGCAAGGCGGCCAGCAAGTCGTCGGCCGGCTCGTCCCAGTGGTCGAGGTTCAGCGCCTCGGCGAGTGGGCGCCGACGAACGCGCCCGTGTCGGCCTTTCGGCCACCCGACCACGACGTGGCCGGCAACTATCCACTCCGCGGGAACGCCGACGGCGTCCCGCAGCAACTGCTCACCGCCGTAGGATGCCCAGCTGGTAAGACACGCACCGAGACCTTGGGCGCGGGCGGCCAGCAGGAAGTTCTGCATCGCCGGAAAAATCGATCCGCCCAACAGCAGTTCGGACGCCGTCGGAAAGTGCTTCTGCGCGAACAAGACCGACGTGAACTCGCCGGCGCGATCGTGTAATTCGTAGGTCGCGCGGTAGGTGCGAGCGCGACGGCTGTTATCGTCATCGGCGGGCCGAGTCATTCCATAGACCGGCTCGATCACCGTCAATGCCCGCGACGCAGCCTCGGCCACGATGGCTCGCTGCTCGGGTGAGCGCAGCACCACGAAGCGCCAGCTCTGCGCGTTGGCACCGGAAGGCGCCCAGGTCGCCGCTTGCAGGCACCGCGTTAGGGTGGCGTCGTCGACGGGCTCGTCGGTGAAGCGCCGGATGGTGCGGGCGCTGGACATCACCTCCCAGACGTCGCTGCTGGCACCCGCCATGACCCGCCCCTTTCTGGTCTGCTCGCCCCAAGTCGTCCAACGGAACCTATCGTGCGATATCGACAATCAATGCCCAAGACGAGATGAACTGTGTGTACTCCGATTTCGGTTCACGATGCGTTCCCGTGCAATGCTTCATCGCAAACAACACCGCGAAGCGCCAGCATTCAAGCCAAGGAGCTAGCTGTAAAGGAGCAGACCTGTGGACCGTGAGACGTACGACAAGGGACTCGAAATCCGGTCCGCCGTACTGGGCGAGGCATACGTCAACAAGGCGCTGACCGATGCCGACGACTTCACCAAACCCCTGCAGGAGCTGATCACCGAATACTGCTGGGGAGCGGTGTGGGGCCGCCAGGAGCTGCCTCTGAAGACGCGCAGCATGCTCAACCTGGCCATGATTCCGATCCTCAACCGGCCCAACGAATTACGGACCCACATCAAGGCCGCGTTGACCAACGGTGTCACCCGCGACGAGATCCGTGAGATCTTTTTGCAGGTGGCCATTTACGCCGGCGTGCCCGCCGCGGTCGCCAGCTTTCGCATCGCGCAAGAGACCTTCGCCGAGCTGGACGAGGGCTAGCGCCGCCATGGACATCGGCTTCATCGGCTTGGGAAACATGGGCTTTCCCATCGCGCGACGGCTCATCGAAATGAACCACGACGTCGTCGCCTTCGACACGCGTGACAAGGCGTTGCAACGCATCGTCGCCCTTGGGGCATGCCCCGCGTCGTCGCCGCGAGAGGTGGCGGACCGCGTCGAGACCGTCATGGCGAGTCTGCCGTCGCCGACGGCTTCGCTAGAGGTGGCAACCGGCGCAACAGGAGTGATCAAGGGCTCGCGCGTCAAGCGTTACGTCGACCTATCGACCGTCGGCAGCCGAACGGCGGCACGGATCCACGAGCTGCTGGCGGTACGGAACATCGTCACCATCGACTGCCCGGTCAGCGGCGGAGTCGGCGGGGCCGAAAGGGGCGTGTTGGCCATCATGGTGTCCGGCCCGCGGGACCAATTCGACGTCATACGAACCGTACTCGAGGCGATCGGCAGGCCGTTCTACATCGGAGACAAGCCCGGCTCGGCGCAGACGATGAAACTCGCCAACAACATGCTGGCGGCCAATGTCTTGGTCGCAACGGCGGAGGCCGTCGTCATGGGCGTCAAGGCGGGACTGGAGCCCGGAGTCATGATCGAGGTGCTTAATGCCGGCTCGGGCGCGACGAGCGCAAGCCGCGACAAGTTTCCCCGCGCGATCCTGCCCCGCACTTTCGACTACGGCTTCGCCACCGGGTTGATGGTCAAGGACGTTCGGCTCTATCTCGACGAAGCCAAGGCGCTTGGCGTGCCGGTCGAGATCGCCGAAGCGATCTCCCGGCTATGGGAGTCCGCGGCGCGCGACCAAGGCCCCGATTCGGACTTCACGGAAGTGATCAAGCCGTTGGAGAAGGCCGCCGGCGTCACGGTTGGATACCCAACCGACGAATCTGAGAATGGTATTATACCCATCGAAGAATGACACTTACCACCAGCCCTGCAAAATGCGCGTCTACCAGCACAGATGATTAACCGAAATGCTTACCGGAAGTCCATTGATCGACGGCACAGAAGAATGTTAGATTGGCTATCATCTGCCCGTGAAGGGCTTGCTTTGGCCAGCGAAGCCGGAGGACTGCCTCGGTGATCGAACACGCTGACGGAACACGCACGCCGGTGATCGACGCCAGCGTGCATATCTTCTTTCCGTCCAACAAGGATCTGCGCTCCTTCTTGCGCGAGCCGTTCAAAAGCCGCGGCTTCCCCGACTACGAGATGGACTGGTACGGAGCGCCCGGCAGCGAGTACGCGCCGAACACCGAGGGTCCCAACCGCCGTTATCCCGGATCGGATCCGGAACTCGTTGCGAATGAACTGTTTTCGAACCGCGGCGTCGACGTGGCTGTCCTGCATCCGATGGGTCGCGGCATCATGCCGGACCGTCATCTGGGCAGCGCGCTACACGCCGCTCACAACGAGATGATGGTGTCGCGCTGGCTGGAGCACGACGAGTTGGGCGAGAAGTTTCGCGGCACCATCCGAGTGAACCCCGACGACGTCGCCGGCGCGGTGCGCGAGATCGAGAAATGGCGTGCGCACCCGCGCGTCGTCCAGATCGGCGTCCCACTGCAGTCCCGCGAGCTTTATGGCAAGCCGCAATTCTGGCCGCTCTGGGAAGCCGCAGCCGATGCGAACCTTCCGGTGGCGGTGCACATCGAGTCTGGCGAAGGCATCGGCTTTCCGCCCACCCCGTCCGGCCACACCCGAACCTACGAGCAATACGTCAGCTTCATGGCGCTGAACTACATCTACCACCTGATGAACATGATCGCCGAGGGCGTGTTCGAGCGCTTCCCCAAGCTGAAGTTCGTCTGGGCTGACGGTGCCGCCGACTTCTTGACGCCGTTCATCTGGCGGATGGACACCTTCGGCCGGCCACACCTCGAACAGACGCCATGGGCCCCCCGGATCCCCAGCGACTACCTGCCCGGCCACGTCTATTTCGTGCAGGGCAGCCTCGACGGTCCCGGCGACACCGAGTTCGCCGGTGAGTGGTTCGGCTTCACCGGCAAGGACGACATGGTGATGTTCGGGTCCAGCTATCCGCACTGGCAATGCGGCGATATCCGCAAGCTGCCTAAAGCGCTGTCCGTCGAACAGCGCGAGAAAGTTTGCTGGCGCAACGCGGCAAACCTGTACGGGATCGACATTTCGGTCGACCTGGCAACCGGGTAGTCGCAGAATGGACAGAAAGCAAGGGAGATCACGATGACCCTGACTCAAACCCAGGAGCGGATACCTGCCGCGGAGCGTATTGCCGTTAGGTGTGTCGATTCCGACGTCCACCCGGTGCCCAAACGCGGAGAGATCACGCAGTACATCCCGGAGCCGTGGCGCAGCAAGTTCTTCTTGGACCACAAGGTCGGCGAGCTCATCTACTACGACGCTCCGGATTACGCGCACAGCTTTGCGATGCGAGTCGACACCTTTCCGCCTGACGGCGAGTTTCCCGGCAGTGACCCGGATATGGCGTTTCGCCAGTTGATCATGGAGGCCGGCTCCGACATCGCGATCCTGGAGCCCGGCGGCCGCACACCGCGCCTGCCCGAAGCCCACCAGGCCTACTCGACCGCACTCAACCACTGGCAGGCCAACCATTGGCTCGACAGCCACAACAACTGGCACCAGCGTTGGCGCGGGTCTATCTGCGCGGCCGTCGAAGATCCCGAAGGCGCCGCCCGCGAGATCGAGGAATGGGCCGGGCACCCCTACATGGCGCAGATCCTGATCAAAGCCGAGCCGCGGCCGTCATGGGGTCACCCCATGTACAACCCGATCTGGGCGGCGGCTACCAAACACGACATCACCGTGAGTTGTCACCTATCGCGCAGCAACTACGAGATGCTGCCGACACCGCCGGTCGGCTATCCCAGCTACAACCACGACTTCATGGTCACCTACTCGTTGCTGGCCGCCAATCAGGTGATGAGCCTGATATTCGACGGTGTCTTCGACCGCTTCCCGACGCTGCGAATCGTGTTCGTGGAGCACGCTTTTACGTGGATCCTGCCGCTGATGTGGCGCATGGACGCGATCTACGAAGCGCGCAAGTCACGGCTGGAAATCAAGCGCAAGCCGTCGGAGTACGTCAAGGACCACATCAAGTTCACCACCCAGCCGCTGGACTACCCGGAAGACAAGACCGAGCTGACCCGTGCGCTGGAATGGATGGAGTGCGACAAGATCCTGCTGTACTCATCGGACTACCCGCACTGGACTTTTGACGATCCGCGCTGGTTGGTGAAACACCTCCCGAAGGGCGCCCGGGACGCGATCATGTACAAGAACGGCATCGCGACCTATCACCTGCCGGAGACCGTTCCGGTCCTCGAGGGCCAGACCCGGGTGCTCTGAGTTGAGCGAAGAAGCGACCAGGCGGCCCCAGCCCCGCCTCGCTCAGGGCCGCGAACACGTAGTGGCGACGGTGGACGAGATCCCGCCTGGCACTCACAAACTCGTCCCGATCGGACGGCACGGAGTGGGCGTCTACAACGTCAACGGCAGCTTCTACGCGATCGCGAACTACTGCCCACACCAGGGCGGCCCGCTGTGCTCGGGACGGGCCCGCGGCCGCACCATCGTGGACGAGACCGCCGCCGGGGATGCCGTCATGGTGCGCGACCTGGAGTACATCTACTGCCCTTGGCACCAATGGGGTTTCGAGCTGGCAACCGGCACGACAGCGGTCAAACCGGAGTGGAGTATCCGGACATATCCGGTACGAGTTGTCGGCAACGACGTCTTGGTGATGGCCTGACAGGAGTATTGGGTGTCTTCTCTCGAGGTGAACGGCGGCAACGTCGTCTACGAAATCCTCGGTGACTCAGGCGAACTCATTGCTCTGACGCCAGGTGGCCGGTTCAGCAAGGAAATTCCCGGTTTGCGCCCGCTGGCTGAGGCGCTGGTCGGCGGCGGCTATCGTGTGCTGCTGTGGGACCGGCCCAACTGCGGCGCCTCCGACGTCCAGTTCTACGGGCAGAGCGAATCGCACATGCGCGCCGAAACTCTGCACAAGCTGGTGACAGGCTTGGGTTTCGAGCGGTGCATCCTGGCCGGGGGTTCCGGCGGCGCACGGGATTCCATGCTGACCACCATGCTCTACCCCGACATGGTCACCAAGCTGGTGGTGTGGAACATTGTCGGCGGCATCTACGGCACGTTCGTACTGGGCTCTTTTTACATCGTGCCAAGCATTCTCGCGGCCCGCGGCACCGGGATGGACGGTGTGGTGAAGGTGTCGGAGTGGCGCGAGCGCATCGAGGAGAATCCCGCCAACAAGCAGCGGTTCCTCGACTTCGACAAGAATGAATTCCTCAAGGTGATGCTGCGCTGGCTCAACGCGTTCGTGTCCAAGCCGGGACAGACCATCCCCGGTGTCGACGACGAGATGTTCGACCGCATCAAGGTGCCCACGCTGATCATCCGGGGCGGCGAGAACGACTGGGACCATCCCAAACGCACGTCGCTGGAAGTCAGCTGCCTGATCAAAGGATCGAAGCTGATCGACCCGCCGTGGCCGGAGGATGCCTGGGAGCGCGCCTCAGAAGACCGTGCGGCCGGCAGGGTGAAGCACTTCAACATGTTTGACACGTGGGTGCTGGCGGCGCCCCCGATCCTGGAGTTTCTGGACTCGTGATGCGGTCACCGGGTGCGAATGTGGACCTCGCAGTTCAACGTTGCCTCCAGCGCCGTGTGGATCCGGCTCTCCGGGATGCGTTCGAGGTCCTCTTCCTGCAAAGTGACATAGATGATGTCGAAGCCTTCATCCCCCGGGTGGCGGACGATCTCACCGGTGAGGCCGAAAGCCGACAGCACTCCGCGGGCGTCGTCGTCGGTTCCCCTGCTGACGAAGGTGACCGCGCCGGCCGTCGGGTCAGTTCCAAATGCCCTAACGCACAACCCGATTGCGGCCTCCTTGGTCGCGTCGACGTCGTCGCTTTCGATCAGCAGCTCGACCTCGCGGCGGCTGTCCGCCATCGCCGCGAGATCGTTTTCCACCACATCAGCGCCCAACTCGGCCGCAAGCCCGAGGAGCACTGCCATGCCTTTGCGTAACTGCTCCGGCGTGAGCACACTGCCCGGATCGACGTTGACCCGTACCACCGCCGTCCGCATGCGGGCTAGCCTAACCGGAGTGACGGCGGGCTGAATCATGAAGACACAAGCAACCACTCGAGCACCGGTCGTGACAGCTTCCTGGCCCGGTTGTCCGCCCCGGCTGCTGGTGTCCGGTGTCGAACCCTACGCGACATATCAAGAACAGGGTGGCTACCAGCCGCTGACTGATGCAGACGCATTACTCGCCGAAGTAGAAGCCGGCGGCCTGCTCGGCCGCGGGGGCGCCGCCTTTCCGCTTGCGGTCAAACTGCGTTCGGTACGTGAGAACGGACGCCTGGCGGGCAACACAGTCGTCGTCGCGAACGGCGAAGAGGGAGAACCGGCTTCGATCAAGGATCGATGGTTGTTGCGCAACCGGCCACATCTGGTTCTCGACGGGCTCCGGCTGGCCGCGGCGGTCGTGGCCGCCGACCGCGCCTACGTCTACGTGTCCGACCAGGAATCTGCGCTCAGCGTCGAAACCGCGCTGAGCGAAATCGACACGGACATCCTCGGCGCCGTCACGGTAGATCTCTGGACGGTGACGCCCGGGTACGTCGCCGGAGAGGAAACCGCGGCGGTACGCGCCATCAACGGCGGCCCGGCCAAGCCGACGGACAAGCCGCCGCGCCCCTACGAAGAGGGTGTCGGGGACCGGCCCACTCTGGTGAGCAATGTCGAGACCCTGGCCAATCTGCCGTTCCTGCAACGCCACGGCTCGGCGGCGTTCCGCTCGCAGGGCACGTCTGGCTCGCCGGGCACGTTTCTGGCGACCATCACCGGAGCCGCGCGCCCGCCGGTTCTCTACGAACTCCCGCACGGCTTGCCATTCGCAGAATTGGTTGCGTTGCATGGAGTTTCGGCAGACCAGGTGCGGGGTGCGCTGATGGGCGGTTATTTCGCCGGCCTGCTCAATCGCATGTTGCTGGACACCACTATGGACCATGAGACGATGCGCGGCATCGGCAGCGGTCTGGGTTGCGGTGCCATCTCACTCATCACCGACGACTGCCCCGTTGCCGTCGCAGCCTCGGTCCTGGCCTACTTCGACCGCGAAAACGCCGGTCAGTGCGGATCATGTTTCAACGGGACGGCTGCAATGGCCGCTGTCGGCGGCGCACTGCGCGACGGCGTCGCCACCACTGAGGATGTCGACCGATTGCGCCGCTGGTCGGTGGTGTTGCGCGGCCGCGGCGCCTGCGCCACGCTCGACGCGGCTTGTAACGTGGCGGCGAGCTTGCTGGACCAGTTCCCCCGAGAGGTGGCTCACCATCTCGACGGCGATTGTCCGGATTGCCGCAACACGCCGTTCCGCGCCGACCGTCCCTACCAGGCGGAGGCTTGGAGGCAACCATGAAAATCCGTTTGGACCGCACCATTTGCGACGGCTTCGGGCTGTGCGCCAAGCATGCGCCCGATTACTTCTCGCTGGACGACTGGGGATACGCGTCGCTGATCGGAGACGGTGCCGTGCCCGACGAAGACCACGACGCTGTGATGCGGGCGCTGCTGGACTGCCCGGTACACGCCATCACCGAGCTCGGTGAGCGCAGGCCCAGCGTCCCGCACCCGGAACTGCATGACGAGGACGATCCCGCGGCCCACGTGCATACCGAGGCGAACGAAGCCCAGTGGGGATTCACCCGCTGACTCGTGTCCTCGTCGCTCAAGCGCAACTGCTCGATTGACGATCATCACCGCGAACGACCAGTTTTCTGCCTACGATGTCGCGGTCATCGCCGCTTGAATAGTGGCGGCCGCGACGTATTGGACTGCCCGATCAGGAAGCGAGCCCATGAGCACCGTCGACGCCAACGTGGGCGGCTATGTTCCGCGGCGGCGGATCGCCGTCGCCTCGATGGTGGGCACCACGGTCGAGTTCTTCGACTTCTACATCTATGCCACGGCCGCGGTTTCTGTCTTTCCGCACCTCTTCTACCCCAAAGGCAATCACACCACCGCGCTGCTGGCCTCCCTCGCGACGTTCGGTCTGGCATTCGTGGCGCGTCCGGTGGGTTCAGTGCTGTTCGGGTACTTCGGCGATCGGGCGGGCCGAAAAGCCACCCTTGTCGGCTCGCTATTGACCATGGGGATCGCCACTTTCGTCATCGGACTGCTGCCGACCTATCAGCAGATTGGCGTCGCCGCGCCGGTGCTGCTGGCGCTGATGCGGTTCAGCCAGGGCCTCGCGTTGGGCGGGGAGTGGAGCGGAGCGGCGCTGCTGGTCACCGAAAACGCCGAACCCGACAAGCGAGCGCGCGCGGCGATGTGGCCACAGTTGGGCGCGCCGTTCGGTTTCCTGCTGGCGAACGGGCTGTTCCTCGTGCTGATCAGCTGGCTGGGCCACAGCAACCTCGAACCCGACGCGGCGGGCCCGTTCCTGACTTGGGGATGGCGGATCCCGTTCCTCTTGAGTGTGGTCTTGGTGGCCGTCGGGCTTTATGTACGGCTGCGACTGACCGAGACGCCCGTATTCGCAAGGGCACTCGCGCGCGGCGAGCGAGTCCGGAACCCGCTGACCGTCGTGTTTCACACCAGTTGGCAAGAACTGATCATCGGCACATTCGTCATGCTCGCGACTTACACCCTCTTCTACACCGTCACCACGTGGGCACTGAGCTACGGCACCTCCAGGCGCCCGCCGCGTGGGCGGGGCCTGGGCTTCGGTTATGTGGACTTCTTGCACATTCAGCTGATCGCAGTGTTGTTCTTCGCGGCGACGGTGCCGATAGCCGGCGCGCTCGCCGACCGCTTTGGCCGACGCCGCACGTTGCTGGTCGTTACGGTGGCGATCATCGGGTACGGTGCGTCATTCGGTCTCATGCTGACGCCCGGCAGCGCGACGAAGGCTTCCGCGGCGCTGTTCCTGATCATCGGAATGACGTTGATGGGCTTGTCTTTTGGCCCGATGAGCGCGGTGCTGCCTGAACTGTTCCCGACCAATGTGCGTTATACCGGCTCTGGGATCTCCTACAACATGTCGGGCATTCTGGGCGCCGCGATTGCGCCGTTCGTCGCTACGTGGCTGGCCACCAGACACGGCGTGGTCTGGGTCGGCGTGTACCTGATCGTGGTGGCGATTCTGACCATCCTCGCGTTGTTGCTCATGCGGGAAACCAAGAACATTTCGCTGGAGAAGCCGGTCGGCGACGATGTCGACGACATAGCCCTGGCGGGTTGACGCTTATCAATCGTGGCGGGCGGCTTCCTGCACGAGTTGGACGCGCGACGACAAGCCGAGCTTGGTGTAGACGTGAGTGAGGTGCGATTGCACAGTCCGGTGCGAGATGAAAAGCCGGTGGGCGATGTCTTTGTTGCCCAACCCTTCACAGGCCAGTCTCACCACATCACGCTCGGTCGGCGTGAGCGATTCCCAGCCACTGGTGGGTCGTTTGCGCTCACCGCGACCTCGTAGCGCATACGCGATCGCTTCTTCGGTCGACAAGTTGGCTCCTTCGGCCCAGGCGGCGTCAAAATCGCCCTCCGCCAAGGCATTACGCAATTCAACAAGGCAGGACTCGTAGCCAGGCTCATGGATCTTGAATCGGACGATGCCGTTGCGCCGCCGCATGGCGTAGGCGGCACCGAGTAGGCGGGCGGCTTCGCGGTGACTATCGGCTTGGGTGGCCAATATCCCCAAGGACTCCAGCAAGTCCGGCGTCAGGAGGTGTGCGTGCATATCGACGGCCATTGCCAACGCGTCAAAGGCGTGACGCTCAGCCTGCAGTGGCTCGCCCTCTGCCATCGCCACGCGGACGCGTTCCGCGAGGGAATTAATCAAGTGCCAGTAACGCGTCTTCGACACCGCGGCGTCGGACCAACGGCGCGCCTCGGCGAGGTCACTGCATGCCGCCGCGGCCTCGGCAAGTGGCGCGACGCTGATGACAAGGGGTTCTCGCTGTGGCACCGGCATTCTGTTCTGCCAGGCCTTTTCACTGGCGTCTCGGGCGGCCGATACGTCGCCCGCGGCAAGTCCGGCCACTCCCAGCACTGCATATGCGAGGTCCAAATAGAACCCCCCGAGCATCTCTCCAACTTCGACACCCTGCTCCGCAGTGGCTCGCGCCGCGCCAAGCTCACCTTTATACGCGAGTCCGTAGGCGTAGCAGATTGAGCACAGCGCCACGATCACCGACTCGTGAGCTGCCTCGGCCTCGGCGAGGACTCCACGCATCTCCGTGCAGCCGTCGACCACCTGCCCCAGGCATACCTGTGCCAAGCCGCGCCACATCCGGAAAATCCGCCCGTGGAAGTGATCGCCGATCGCTTTTGCGTGCAGGCAGCCTTCCTCGGCCGCCATGAGCGGGCGTTGCAGTTCGCCGGACGCGTTCCCACCGAAGGCACGCCAGCCGAGCAGCTGACTCAACCTCCACCCGTCGCCCAGTTCCCGCGCCAGGGCAATGCCTTCATCTAGATACTGATTGGCAATTTCAGTTAAAAAGATCGCCGTGCCTCCGCATGCGGTCAAAGCCCGAACAGTCAGCGTGGGGTCGCCAATGTCCCGGGCGATCGCCAATGCCTGTTCGGCTAGCTCAAGGCTGTCCGGTCTCTCCAACCCGGCATAGGTGTCGAGTGCCGCCCGGTCCGCGATTGCGCGTGCCCATATCGCTGGTGTCAGTTCGTGATTTGTGTCGGAGAGGGCTTCGTCGAACCAGCTCATCCCCTCCTGGATGCGGCCGCTGACGATCCACAGCGGGTGCAGAGCCGAGCACAGCGCCAGTGCCGCCTCGGCATCCGAGGATTCGCGGCTCCACGTGAACGCGCCTCGCAGATTGTCGATCTCCGTTTCGGCCCACGCAACACGTCGGTCCAGCTCGGTCGCGGCCGCGTCGACCAGCGCCGCCAGTGCTGTGTAGTGGTCACGATGACGGCTGCGGACTTCAAGGGCCTCGCCGGATTCGCCGAGCTTTTCCAGAGCGTATTGGCGCACTGTCTCGAGCAGACGGTATCGCGTTGGGCCAGTGGCGGATTCGGCGACAACAAGAGACTTGTCGACAAGCAGCGTCAATAGGTCCAGCACCTGGTGGCGTTCTAACTCGCCTCCACTTGCGACGGCTTCGGCAGCGCCGAGGTCAAACCCGCCCATGAATACGGCCAGGCGGCGAAAGAGCAGGCGTTCGGGCTCGGTGAGCAACGCATGCGACCAGTCCACCGACGCGCGCAGTGTCTGCTGACGCCGAACAGCGGCGCGTGCGCCGCCGGCCAATAAGCGGAATCGGTCGTGCAGACCATCCAGGATCTCGTCCAGTGACAATGAACGGACGCGGGCGGCAGCCAGCTCGATCGCCAAAGGCACACCGTCGAGGCGATGACAGATTTCGGCAACCACGCTCGCCTTCTCGTCATCGACTTGCAGGTCCGGCCGCACCCGGCGAGCACGCTCGACGAAGAGTTCGACGGCCTCATCGCCCAGCGACAACGATGGGACTCGCCAGCTCACTTCGCCGGCCATTGCGATCGGTTCTCGGCTCGTGGCCAACACGGCCAACCGCGGACAGACCGCCAAGAGCGCGGTGATCAACTCGGCGCTGGCGTCCAAGACATGCTCGCAGTTGTCCAGCACCATGAGCAGATGCCGGTCACTGATGAACCGGGTCAGCGTATCGACGGTGGCTTGACCCGGCTCGTCGCGCAAGCCCATCGCGCGAGCCGCCGCTACTGGCACTAAAGCGGGATCCGCGACGGGTGCCAGATCGACGAACCACGCGCCATCGTCGAATTGAGATGCCGTCTGCTTGGCAAGGTGCATTGCAAGGCGCGTCTTGCCGACGCCGCCGGCACCGGTCAATGTGACCAGCCGGTTGTCAGTGAGCGTTGCAGTCAGCTGATCCATTTCTTCCCTGCGCCCGACGAAGGCCGTCAGCTGCGGCGGAAAGTTGTGAACCGCAGCGGCTTTCGCGGTGCGTAGGGGTGGGAAGTCGTTCGGTAAGTCGGGATGGCACAACTGAACCACCCGTTCCGGCCGGGGTAGGTCACGTAACTGGTGAATGCCTAGATCGGTCAGCCATGACCCGTCGGGAAGCCGTTCGATTACCAAGTCACTCGTCGTGCTGGAGAGCACCGTTTGTCCGCCGTGTGCGAGTTCTCGCAATCGCGCTGTGCGGTTGATTGCCGGACCGATGTAGTTGGCGTCATCGCGTAGCTGCACCTCGCCGGTGTGCACCCCGATGCGCAGCCGGATCGGCGCGAGCGGTGCACGCTGCAGGTCGAGGGCACAGGCGATGGCGTCGCTGGCCCGCCCGAACGCGATGACGAAGCTGTCGCCCTCACCTTGCTCCAACGGCCGGACGCCGCCATGTGCGGCCACAACCTCGGCCAGCGCGCGGTCCAGCCGTGCGACGGCACCGGTCATGTCCTCAGGTTGCGATTCCCACAGCCGCGTGGACCCTTCGACGTCGGCAAGCAGCAACGTCACCGTTCCGGTCGGCAGCAACTCGCTCACGCCCAGATCGCTCCAGTTCAACGGCGGCATCTCCGCGTGTTGGCTCATAGTAGCCAGGGTGAGCCGTCGTCACGCCGCGAACATCAGCGCAAACGCGGAGATCCGCGCGTCAGCACGCGGAGATGCGACCGGGTCAGGCCTTCAGCCGCGCCTCGGCCTCGGCCATATAGTCGCGCGTGATCGGCAATGCGCGGCGGTCGCGGACGTATTGGGCCTGGTAGTTAACCATCGCGCGGTTAAAGAAACCGACCATCGCGCCCGCGAGGTAGAACTCCCACATGCGATAGAAGCGGTCGTCATACATGTCGACGATCTCGGCCTTGTGCGCCTGCGTCCGTCGCAGCCAATGTTCGAGCGTGTAGCCATAATGGAGCCGCCACGTCTCTACGTCGCTCGTGCACATCCAGGCAGACTCGGCAGCCTCGGACATTTCCGACAGAGTGGGGATATAGCCGCCGGGAAAGATATATTTCGTGGTCCACCTGTCGGTCGCACGTCGGGTGCCGATGCGGCCGATCGTGTGAAGCAACATCACCCCGTCCTCGGCCAGCAGTGAGCGGCATTTCCCCATAAAGGTACGGAAATAAGCCGGGCCGACATGCTCGAACATGCCGACCGACACGATCCGATCGTATTTGCCGGTGACCTTGCGGTAATCGATCAGCTCGAATTTCACCTTGTCGGCGACGCCGGCTTCCTCGGCCCGCTCGCGCGCGATCTTGAGCTGCTCTTCCGAGAGCGTGATGCCGAGCACCTCGACCCCCGTCTTCTCGTGGAGATACAGCGCCATCCCGCCCCAGCCGCAGCCGATATCGAGCACCTTCAGACCGGACTTGAGGTAAAGCTTGGCGGCGATGTGCGCCTTCTTGTCGAGCTGCGCCTGCTCGAGCGGATTGTCGCGATCGGTGAAGTAGGCGCAGCTATATTGCCGGTCGGAGTCGAGAAAGAGATCGTAGAGCCGCGCCGACAGGTCATAGTGGTGCGCGACGTTGCGCTTCGAGCGCCGCACCTGGTTGTAGGTGCGCAGCCAGCCGAGCGGATCGCCGGGGAGGCGAGACCTGGCTTCGACATTGCGCAAATCGCTGCGCTTTTCCCACCGGTTGTTCCAGGTGACGAGATCCAGCAACGCGTGGATGTCGCCCTGCTCCATCACTAGACGGCCATCCATATAGGCCTCGCCCGCGCCCAATGACGGCGCCATCACGATCTTGCGCGAGGTGGATGTGGTGGTGAAGCGGACCACGACCGGATCGCGGCCGGGATAGGGCACACCGTAGCGATAGGCTTTGCCGTCCGCGTCGTAAACGACCAGCTCGCCCTGCTTGATGAGCTTCTTAAAAGCCCGGTCAAACAGCAGCATAAGGCCAAGTCTACGGCCGGTTACAAAGCTGACGTTTGGAAAGTCATCATCCAAAGTTGCTGGGCACTGCTCTGCCGAAAGTTTGCCAGCCAGTGGCGCGCGCCGCCTTTACTGGATCTTGACCAGGCATTGAATTGCCGCGCCCACGATAGTCAATGTGAGTACGCTTTCATGGGTGGAACTGGGGGTTTTGGGACCTCTCCAGGTCCGGCAGGACGGTGCGCCCGTCGCTATCCCGGGCGCCAAACCGCGTGCCCTTCTCACGATGCTCGGGTTGCACAGCGGTTCGGTGGTATCGGCCGACCACCTCGTCGAGCTGCTCTGGGGCGACGATCCGCCGCGCACCGCCGCCAAAGCGCTGCAGACCCACATCTCCTCGCTTCGCCGAACCCTGGGCGACGGCTTTGTCCTGACGGCGGGCGCGGGTTGGGCCCTCGCCGAGAGTGAGGTTGACGCCTCGCGTTACAGAACGGCCGCACGACTCGGACGCGCTGCCGCTGCGGCTGGCGACCCGGGCCAAGCGGTGACCCGCTTCGAGGAGGCGCTCGCCCTGTGGCGCGGAATCCCCGAACTGCCCGACAGCCGACGCGGAACCTCCGAAAAGACGCAATGGATCGAGGGTCATGCCGCGCTGGTGGAGGATCGGGCCGACGCGCTGCTTTCGACCGGTCGCGCCGCGGAAATTATCGGCGAGCTGGAGGCCGCGGTTGCCGACGCGCCCCTGCGCGAAAGGCGTTGGGGCCAGCTGATGCTCGCCCTCTACCGCGCCGGCAGACAGGGCGAAGCCCTTGGCGCTTACCAACGGGCTCGGACGCTACTCGCCGAAGAGCTGGGCGTCGACCCGGGACCGTACCTTCGCCGACTCGAGGCCGCGATCGTCGCGCAGGATGCTGCGCTGGAAATCCCTGCTGCACAACAGCCTTCGACGGTGACTCGGGCCGTGACCTTCCTGCTGACCGATATCGAGGGGTCAACGGCCGCTTGGGAGGCAGACGCCGACGCCATGGCCACGGCGCTCGCACGACATGACGAGCTCGTCGAACAGGTCGTCACGTCGCGTGGAGGACGGCTGATAAAGACGCGTGGCGAAGGCGATGCCACGTTCTCCGTCTTCGACCGGCCGTCGACGGCTGCCGCCGCGGCGATAGAGCTGCAAGAAGCAATCGTCCACGAGCCGTGGGCGCTGCGCGAGCCCATGCGTATCCGCGTGGCGCTGCACACCGGGGAGGTCGAGCTTCGCGATGGCGACTACTTCGGACGGGCGGTCAACCGCGCCGCGCGCCTGCGCTCACTGGCTGAGGGTGGCCAAATCCTGTGCTCGGGTGCGACCGCCGAGCTGGTCATCGACTCACTTCCCGATGATGTCGAGCTCGCCGACCTCGGGATGCGCCAGCTGAAGAATCTCGCGCGGCCCGAGCATGTTTTCGAACTCCGACTGGCTACAGCCGAAGTCGCTCCGCCGGCCCCGACAAACGATGCGCCCATCGACCGTCCAGCGCTGCCCGCGGTGCTAGGCGGCCCTGGGCCGTTCGTTGGGCGCGGGCCTGAGCTCGAGGGACTGTTTTCCGCGTGGCAGCGTGCGCTTGCCGGTGGCACGAATGCGGTGCTGATCGCCGGCGAACCGGGTGTCGGCAAGACGCGCCTCGCCGGCGAATGGTCACGGCAGGCCTACGACCAAGGCGCCCTTGTGATTTACGGCCGTTGCGACGAGGACCTCGGTGCGCCATACCAGCCGTTCGCCGAAGCCCTGCGTTCGCTGGTGCCGTGCCTCGGTGCCAACCGCCTTCGAGGCCTGCGCGGCGTGGAAGCACTTCTTGCGCTGGTACCCGGGCTGACCGATGTGCTACCTGATCTGGCCGCGCCTACCCGCGCAGACCCCGACACCGAACGCTACGCACTTTTCGACGCGGTCGTCGCGCTGTTGGGAATCGCCTCCGCCAGGGCGCCCGTTGTGCTGATTCTTGATGACCTGCACTGGGCGGCCAAACCCACGCTGCTGCTGCTGCGGCACTTACTGCGCTTTGGCGAGCGTGACCGCGTGCAGATCGTCGGCACGTATCGCAGCACTGACCTGGACCGCTCGCACCCCCTCGCGGCGATGCTCGCCGACCTGCATCGCGACGGCACCGCCAAGCGCATTGCACTCGGTGGGCTGGACGAGGATGACGTGACCGCGTATGTCGCCGAGGCAGGCTTCGACGACGAAGAGCTGGCCCGAGCGCTGGCGTCGGTCACCGGCGGCAACCCGTTCTTCCTCATCGAGGCACTGCGCCACGTCGATGAAAGTGGCGGACATTGGGATCCGAGCACCCTGCCGCAAGGGGTTCGTGAGGCCGTGAGCCGCCGACTCACCCGGCTTCCGGCGGAGACGAACAAGGCTCTCGCGGCAGCCGCGGTCGTCGGCAGCCGGTTCGGATTGGAACTGGTCGAGCGCGTAGTCGGGGACGACCTCGTCGACGCGTTCGACGAGGCGTGCAAGGCCGGCATCGTCATCGAAGAATCCAGCGGTCACTATCGGTTCAACCACGCCCTCGTCCGACAGTCGCTGCTTGCCGAACTGCCGTCTGTGCGCCGCCTGCGTCTGCACCAGCGCATCGCCACGACGCTGGAGACCGAGCCCGGCGCCGATGACGAGCTGCTGGGCGAACTGGCTTACCACTACTTCGAATGCGCGTGGGCCGGCAACGCCGCCAAGGCCGTCGAGTACTGCCGGCGCGCGGCGGATCAGGCGATGGCACGACTGGCCTACGAAGGTGCCGCCGACCTGTACGACCGAGCGCTGCACGCGCTTGAGGAGATCGACGACGAGCTGCCCGACCGTGACGACCAGGTTGCCGCGTTGATGATCGCCCGCTGCGAGGCACTGTTAGCGGCCGGTGACGTCACTTCAGCGGCAGGCGCGGTGGCGCAACTACAAGATGCGACGCGCGACTCGGCCCGGCTCGCGGCATGGGCCACCTGCTTCGACGGCCAACTCTCGATGTTGATCCATCCTGAGCGCCTCGACGAAGTGGAAGCCGCGGTTGGCGCGGCCGCCGGCAAGCTGGCCGAACTGGACGACGCGGCCGGAGAAGCCATGGCGCACACCGTCCGTGCCGGATGCCTGGCCCGCCTCGGTCGAATCGGCGACTGCGAAATTGCTTTGGACGACGCCCTCACCGCTGCGCGGCGCGCGCGCGAGCACCGCCGGGTGAATGCGGTCTTGGCGGGCGCGCCACTTGCGGCGCTGTGGGGACCAAACCCGGTTCCGCGTGCGGGCGGGCGGTGTCTGGATGTGGTGCGGCTGCTGCGAATTACGACCGACTCGCCCGCGGTCGAGGCGACGTCCACGCGGTGTCAGGCTGTCTTGGAGGCTTTCCGCGGACGCGCTGAGGCGGCCCGACGGATGATCGAGTCGGCCCGGCGAACGGTCACCGAGCTCGGTCTGCGCCATGCCTTTCTCGAGGTCCAGCAATTCGCCGGCATTGTCGAGCTGGTCGTCGGAGACCCGGCCGCGGCCGAGCCGCATCTTCGTCAGGCCTACAACGGTTTTCGGCGGATGGGCCTGGACGCCGACACGGCGGAAACCGCCGCGCTGCTGGGACGTACTTGTCTGGCGCTCGATCATGCAGACGAAGCTGACGAATTATGCAGGGAGAGTGAGCGTCTCGCCGGACACGCACTGAAGCCATCGATCGAATGGCGGAGTCTTCGGGCGCATCTGCTGTCGCGTGGCAATGATCACGACGGGGCCCGGCGGGCGGCCGAGGCTGCCGTCGCCCTTGCTGAGCGAACCGACTTGTTGGTTGACCATGGCGACGCATGTGCCTCGCTGGCAACGGTTTTGGGCGCTGCCGGTGACGCCAGGGGGGCGCGAGCCGCCGCGGAGCGCGCGGTGGGTCTGTACGAACAAAAGGGTGCCGCCGCGCTTGCCGAGATGGCGCGAAACATCCTCGGTGCCGCCAAGCCGGCCGCCCCGGCGCCGCCCGAACCGGAGCCGCAGGTCGAGCCGGACACTGCGTGCGTACGAGCGATCGGGCGCCTCGACGCTGCCTTCGAACGTGGGGCTTGGGATGCGGAACTCGAGCTCCTCGCCCCCGTCATCACCCACGAGAGTCGCCGGAAGATTGTCGGTTATCCCCGCGTCGACCTTCCGGCGAGCGAATGGGTACGCATGGGCCAACGCGCTCGCGAGGTCGGTCCGATGCGGCACCACCACGTGGTGATCGCCGTGCGCGGCGAGCGCCTCGCTCTCTGCCAGTTGGACATAGGTACTGCCGATGTCAGCCGCGCGGCGCCCCAAGACGAGATGCTCGAGATAATCGGTCTCGACAAGGACGGCCGTATCGCGCTGCAAGTGTTTTTCGACCTCGAAGACTCTGACGCCGCTGTCGCCGAGCTCGATGCCGCGCACTCTCGCCGGATTGCGCAAGCGCCACAAGAAGATCCGAGCGTCGAGCTGGACAATGCATGCGTGCGAGTAATCCGCGAGTCTGAGTCGGCCGCCAACCGCGATGCCTGGGACGAGATGGAGACGATATACGCGTCCGACGTCTTCTTCGAAAGTCGCCGCAAGATAATCGGCTTCACACGGGACGATCTTCCGCCCGGCGCTTGGGTAGATCACGCGAGGCGTCTTCGCGATAGCGGCGGGTTGCGCGCCCGCATTGGGATTATCGCCATCCGGGGCGAGCGCTTGGCTCTCACTCGATTGGAGCTCTTCACTGAAGACGACAGCCTTGGTGCGCCGCACGACGAGGCGCTCCAGCTATACGGCATCGACAACGAGGGCCGAATCTCGCTGCAGGTCGTTTTCGACATCGAGGACGTGGACGCCGCATTAGCCGAACTTGACGCCGCGCACGCCCGATTCGAGGAGACACCCTCAAACGCGCCTCGGCTCGAGAACGCGGCGAGTAGAGCCGATGGTCGGTTCAATGTGCTGTTTGCCGAGCGGCGTTGGGACGAAATCGGCGCGATGCTCATCGACCACATCCAGGTCGAGGACCGGCGTCGCGGACTCCGCCGAGAAGGCAACGATCGCGCCACGGAACTCGCGGAGCTACGGGCGATCGCTGAGGTCGGAACTAAGACCATGAGCTCGGTCGTCCTCGCGATCCGCGGGGAGCGCCTCGCCCTCGTCCGTACCCTCTACTCGGGCCAAGACAAACGGCCAGGGGCATTTTGCACCGAGTTACTCCGCGTCGCGGAAATCGACACCGACGAGCGGATCGTGGCGTACGTTGCGTTCGATCTTGACGACGTCGACGCCGCTTATGAGGAGCTGGAAGCGCGGTACCTAGCCGGCGAGGCAGCGCCCTATGCGGATGTCTGGCAGATCGGAATGGAAACGCTCGGCGAACTCAACCGTCACGAACCTGGACCAATGATTGCCCGGCTTGTTTATACCGATCACCGACATATCGGGTTCGCGTCGGGGGACTTCGGTCGCGCGGTCGAGGAATTGTGGGCGCTGGTGCCCGACGCCCGCTACCGGACGACTGCGGTGCACGCGCTCGACGCCCACGGCACCGTCGTCAAATTCGTTATCGAAGGCACCGATATCCACGGCAACGAATTGCAGTGGCCCCGTGTGCTTCTGATGTATGTCGGCCGGGGAGAGACGCGGCTGGAAGTCTACGAAGAGGATGACGTCGATGCCGCCCTTGCCCGATTCAAGGAGTTGCGCCCGCAAGCGCCTCGGCTGGAAAACGCTGCAAGCCAAGCAGTTGAGCGCTACCAGGTCTACTTCGCCTCACGCGACTGGGATGCATTCGCGGCGATACTGGCCGACAACGTCTGTATCGACGATCGCCGGCGGCTGGTAAACGCAGGGGTCCGACACGGTCGCAAGGCCGAGTCCGCAAACATGCGGGCGGCCGCAGACGCCGGCTTCACGTATATTACGTCGGTCTTCATTGCAGCCCGTGGAAATCGCCTCACCCTCACGCGTGGCTCGGGCGGCGAAGGCGGGTCCGGGGAGTTCCTCAACGAGATGCTGAGCGTCGTCGAAGTCAACTCACACAATCAGATCGCGGCGATCGTCTTGTTCGACCTCGACGATTTCGATGCCGCCGTCGCCGAACTCGATGCCCGCTACATCGCGGGTGAAGCGGCGGCCCACCCGAACACGTGGTCGGTCATCGCGGGAAGCTACGCAGCGATCAACCGAAACGAGCAGCCAGCGATTTCGCCGGACTGGGTCACCGTCGATCACCGGCGGGAGACCGCGATGGGACCCGGCGACCTGATCGAATACATCGAAGTGGCCCCGGACCCGAACCAAGACAACCGATCTTATGTTGAGGCCGTGCAGCGACTGGACGACCTGGGCGCAGTCATCACTTACGCAGCGCACGAGACTTCGCAAGAGGGCCTGACGGCCGAGTGGCGCGGGATCGCCGTGTTCACCGTCGAAGGCGAAATGATCAACCGGACTGAGGTTTTCGACGAACAGGACGCTGACACCGCGATCGCACGGTTCGATGAGCTCAGCCGACCAGCGCCGCAACTGCAAAATAGGGCAAGCCAAATTAGTGACCGATTCCTAGCGTACTTCGCGGCGCGCGACTGGGATGCGATGGCCGCGATGACGGCTGACGACTTTTCGAGTGACGATCGTCGTTGCGTGGTGGGTGCGGGAATCCAACTGGGTCGAGATGCCGATGTCGACAATATGCGGGCGTGGGCTGATGTCGGAGTTAGAAAGATGACGTTCGCCGTCATCGCAGTCCGGGGCGAGCATCTGTTCCTGGGGCGGACGCGCTTCTTGGGCGCCGAGCAAGGGTCCGATGCGTTCCACAGCGAGGTTCTCGGCATCGTCGAAGTCGATGCCAAAAACCGTATTGTTGCGCGGGTCGTGTTCGACCCCGACGACTTCGAGGCTGCCATCGCCGAGCTCGACGCCCGATACATCGCCGGCGAAGCGGCTCCGTACGCGAGCGTTTGGAAGCGCACTTTAGACATCATCTGCGAGCTCAATCGCCACGAGCTCGGACCAACGATCGAGCAACTTGCATACGTCGATCACCGACGAGTCCCCTTCGCAGACGGAGACTTCCGACGGGCGATTGAGGAATTGTTGCGTCTTGTACCCGATGCCCGCTATCGGACGACTAAGGTGCACGCGCTCGATGCCCACGGCACCGTCGTCAAATTCGTCATTGAAGGCACCGATATCCGCGGCAACGAATTACAGTGGCCTCGTACACTTCTCTTGTACGTGGGCCGGGGCGAGACGCGGTTGGAAGTCTACGAAGAGGAGGACGTAGACGCCGCCCTTGCTCGCTTCGAGGAGCTGCGCCCGCCGGTGCGGCGGTTGGAAAACGCGGCAAGCCAAGCGTACGAGCACATCCTGGCGTGCATCGCGCCGCGCGACTGGGACGCCATGACCGAAACGGTGGCGGAAGACTTCTACACCGAAGATCGCCGCCGGGTGGTGAATGCCGGGATCCGGCATGGTCGAAATGCCGCAATCGAAGAAGTCCGAGCGGCCGTCGATGTCGGACTCACAATAACGATGGTGGGCGTCATGGCGACCCGCGGCGAGCGCCTCGCCCTTGTGCGTGTTCGCGCAACGGGCCCCGACCCCGGTGCGAGTCAAAGCGACGCGCCTACTCTGGTCGAGCTCCGCTCCGATGGGCGAATCGCGGCAACCGTCATATTCGATCTTGACGACTTCGACTCCGCCCTAGAGGAACTCGACGCCCGATACCTCGCCGCTGAAGCGGCGGCCCACGCGCACCCGTGGTCGGTTATCGCGCGGATGTACTCAGGAGTCAATCGCGGCGAACTTCCTGCGACGACTCAGGACTGGGTAAACCTCGACCATCGGCACGTCGTCACACTGGCGCCCGGCGACATCATTCCAAACCTCCGCGCTTTCTGGGACCTCATGCCGGATCGGAGCATCTACATCGAAGCTGTGCATCGGCTAAGCGACCTAGGAGCGGTCTTGACCTTTACGGCAAAGGCAACCTCGCAGGAAGGTTTCGAGGGCGAGTGGCGGGCGAATCACGTCGTGACAATTGACGGCGACCTGGTTAGCCGCAGCGAGATGTTCGACGAGGCCGACATCGACGCCGCCTTGGCGAAATTCGATCAGCTCAGCCGGCCGGCACCGCGGTTGGAGAACAGGGCAAGCCGAATAACCGAGCGCCTACAGGCGTGTATCGTCACGCGCGACTGGGCCGCGGCGGCCGAGATGCTGGCTGATGACGTTTTGAGTGAAGACCGGCGCCGAGTCGTGAACGCGGGGATCAGACGCAGTCGGGACGCCGCAATCGAAGATGCTCGCGCGATCGCAAATCTAGGCGTTACGGATATAGCGCCGACCATCCTTGCGACGCGCGGCGAGCGCCTCGTCCTTCGTCGCGCCCGATGCTGGGTCGGGACGTTCTATACGGATATCCTCGACGTCTACGAAATCGGCTGCGACGACCGGGTCGTGGGGTTGGTGGTGTTCGACCCCGACGACTTCGAGGCCGCCCTGGCAGAGCTCGACGCCCGCTACCTCGCCGGCGAAAGCGCCGCCCACGCACACACGTGGTCACTCGTCACCGGCGCCTTCGCCGCAATCAACAGACACGAACTCCCCGAGCTGACGCCGGACTGGGCGAATGTCGACCACCGACGCGGTGCAGCGTTCGCGCCCGGCGACATGACCGCATTCGTCCGCGACATATTTGAAGACTCGCCGGACATCGAGGTCTATATCGAGGCTGTCCATCGCCTGGCCAACCTGGGAGTGGTTGTCACCCAAAGGGCGCACGGCATTTCGCAAAACGGTTTTGAAGCCGAATGGCGGGAGATTGGGATTTTCACGTTCGACGGTGAACTGCTCAGCCGTTGCGAACTGTTCGACGAAATGGATCTCGACGCCGCGATCGCACGGTTCGATCAGCTAAGTCAGCCTGCGTCGCGGCTGGAAAACGCGGCGAGCCAAGCAATAGAGCGGTTCCACATCTGCTTTGAGGCCCGCGACTGGGACGCCATGGCCGAACTGATGGCCGAGGAGATATTGGACGACGATCGTCGGCGGGTGGTCAACGCCGGTGTGCGACGCGGTCGGGATGCCGAAATCGCGAACATGCAAGCCATCGCCGATATCGGGGCCCAGAAGCTTTCGTCGACCGTCATTGCCACCCGCGGCGAGCGCCTCGTCCTGAGGCGGGAAAACGTGGGCAACGACGAGCTACCGGAGGCATTCCAGTTCACTTCGGTGCTGCAGATAGTGGAGATCGACGCCGACGAGCGGTTAGCAGCCGTCGTGACATTTGACCTCGACCAGATCGACGCCGCCTTCGAAGAACTCGATGGCCGCTACCTGGCAGAGGAAGCAGCCGAGCACGCGCATACGTGGTCGGTCATCACGCGGTGGTATGCCGCGCTCAACCGCCACGAGATACCGCCGACGACACCGGACTGGGTCAATACGGACCACCGGCGAGGGCGATCGTTCGAGGCCGGTGATCTGCCCGCATTCCTCCATGCCACATGGGAACTCATGCCACAAGCCCGGATCTATATCGAGGCCGTGCACCGCCTGAGTAACTTCGGAGCGCTAGTCACGCAGGCGTCACAGGGGACGTCGCCAGACGGCTTCGACGCAGAGTGGCGCGAAATCAGCATGAAGGTTCTGGACGGCGACCTGATTAGCCGGTCCGAGCTCTTCGACGAGACAGATATCGAACTCGCGATCACACGGTTCGATGAACTGCAACCGTCGGCACCGCAGCTGGAAAACGTGGCAACACAAGTCGCCCAAAGATTCTGGAGCTCTTTCGCAGCCCGCGACTGGCACGGCATGGCGGAAATACTCGCCGACGACCTTGCCACTGAGGATCGTCGTCGTGTGGTGGGCGCAGGCAGCCATCGTGGTCGAGACTTCGACATCGCGAATATGCGGGCCGTCGCAGACATTGGGGTGACGAACGCAACACTGACCGTCATTGCGACACGTGGCGTGCGCCTGGCGCTCAGCCGCATTCGGCTGTCGGGCCGCGACCAACGGCCCGACGCGTTCCACACCGAAGCGCTCGGCATCGCCGAGATCGATACCGAGGGGCGACTCGTCACCCACGTCGCGTTCGACCCCGAGGATTTCGACGGCGCCTTCGCCGAACTCGACGCCCGCTACCTCGCCGGCGAAGCGGCTCCTCACTCGCACATCTGGTCTGCCTTGACCCGGGTCTACCGCACGATCAATCGGCACGAACTGACCTTGACGACACCGGATTGGGTGAACATCGATCATCGGCGGGGCCGAGGGTTCGCGCCGGGCGACATGACCGCCAATATCCTTGCCGCGTGGCAACTTACGCCGGACATCGGTTTCTATTTTGAGGCCGTACATCGGTTGAGCAACCTCGGAGCAGTCGTCACCAGCGCAACGCACGGGACCTCAGATCAGGGGTTCGACGCCGAATGGCATCAGATCGACATTCTAATGTTCGAGGGCGGTCGAATCTGCCGCTGCGAAATCTTTGACGAAGCAGACCTCGACGCCGCGCTCGCCCGCTTCGAAGAGCTGCATCCGCAGTCGCCGCGCCTGAAAAACGCTGTGGTAGAGCGCTTCCTGGCGCACTTCGCGGCCCGTGACTGGGATGCCATGGCGCAGGATTTCGCCGACACTTATTACCTCGACGATCATCGTCGGGTCGTCAACGCCGGGGTCCGAAACGGCCGAGATGCCGCCATCGAAGACATGCGGGCGGCCGCCGACGTCGGGTTGTGGGCGAACATCACGGCGGATGTCATCGCGACCCGGGGCTCACGCCTCTTTCTCTCGCGCTTTCGCTCCTCGGGCCGCGACCACGATGCCGTTCAACTAGATGTCCTGCAGGTCGCCGAGATCGACGCAGATGAGCGGTTCGCAGCGTGCATCGTGTTTGACCTCGACGACATCGACGCAGCCTTGGAGGAACTCGACGCCCGCTACCTCGCCGGAGAAGCGGCCCCCTGCGCACGGACATGGTCCCTCGTCAGGGATGGCTACGCCGCGCTTAATCGCCGCGAACTTCCGCCGGCGACGTCGGACTTAGCCAACATCGACCATCGACGGCTCGTGGCGATTGAAGCGCGCGACTTCGTGGCTTCCCTTCGCGCAGCATGGGATCTGACATCGCAACTCCGGTTTTTCATCGAACGCGTCCATCGCCTCACGAACCTCGGCGCGGTAGTAACCCAAGCGGTTTCTGCCACCTCGCAAGAGGGTTTCGACGGCGAATGGCGGGAAATCGCCTTGCTGGCGTTCGATGGCGACCTGATCAAGCGCTGCGAAATCTTCGACGAGACAGACCTCGACGCCGCACTCGCCCGCTTTGACGAGCTCCATCCGCAGGCGCCACGACTGGAAAACACCGCAACCCAAATCATCGAGCGGTATCAAGCGTGCTTCACGACTCGCGGTTGGGCCGCCATGGCGGAGCTACTGGCCAACGACATTGTCACCGACGATCGTCGCCGGGTCGTGAATGCAGGGGTTCGACGTGGCCGAGAAGTGCACATCGCGGACATGCGAGCCACCGTCGATGTCAGCGACCCGACCTTTTCTACCAGCATCATCGCGTCCCGGGGGGAGCGCCTTGCCCTCGCTCGGGTCCGTATCTTCAACCGCGGCATGACCGACGAGGTCGGCGCCGAGGCTCTCGGCATCTGCGAGATCGATGCTGACGAACGCATCGTCGCGATGGTTTCATTCGACCCCGACGACATCGACGCAGCCTTCAAGGAACTCGACGCCCGCTACCTCGCCGGCGAAGCGGCCCAACACGCGCACACGTGGTCAGCGATTACCGGGCTCTACGCCGCGATCAACCGGCACGAAATCCCCGCGATGACGCCGAATTCCGTTTATATCGATCATCGACCTCTCATTTCTATTGAGGCGCTCGACATGGCCGCATTCTTTCGCGCCGTGTGGGAACTCACACCCCAACTGAGCATGTACGTCGAGGCTGTCCAACGGCTGAATAACCTGGGGGCAGTCGTCAGCGTTGTGGCACGTGGGACCTCAGAAGAGGGCTCCGACGTAGAGTGGCGGCCGATCGGCATATTGATGTTCGAGGGCAACCAGTTGGGCCGCTGCGAAACCTTCGCTGAGGTTGACATCGACTTGGCACTTGCCCGCTTCGATGAATTGCGCCCGCAGGCACCGCGATTGGAGAACGCGGCAAGCCGAGTGGCCGCGCGCGTCTGGTCAGGCTTTGCAGCCCGCGACTGGGACGCCCTGACGGAGCTGTTCATCGATAACATTTCCACCGACGATCGCCGTCGGGTCGTGAACGCGGGGGTCCGACAAGGTAGAGAAGTCGTGATCGATGACATGCGACGCCTCACCGAGTTTGCAGTGAATATAACGTCGACCGTCATTGCGACCCGCGGGGAACGCCTGGCACTCAACCGCATCGGTACCTCGACCTCCGATAACTTCGATGTAGAGCTGCTCAGCATCATCGAAATCGGCAGCGACAACCGGGTGGTGGCCGGTGTGCAGCTCGACATCGAAGACGTCGATGCCGCCTTCGCCGAGCTTGATGCACGATACATTACCGGCGAAGCGGCCCCGCACGCGCAGACCTGGACGGCGATTGCCCGGACGTTCGCCACGATTAACCGGCACGAACTTCCCACGATGACCCCGAATTCGGTTTTCATCGATCGTCGACCGCTCATCTCGACCGAGGCGATTGATGGGGCCACATTGCTCCGCGCCGCATTGGAACTCACACCCCAAGTCCGCATGTATGTCGAGGCTGTGCACCGACTGGATAACCTCGGGGCAGTCGTCAGCGTCGTAGCTCGTGGGACCTCAGAGGAGGGCTTCGACGTAGAGTGGCGGCCGATCGACATATTGATGTTCGAGGGCGACCGGCTGAGCCGCTGCGAAGTATTCGACGAGGCAGACATTGGCGCCGCTCTTGCCCGCTTTGATGAATTGCACCCGCAGGAACCACGATTGGGAAATGCGGCAAGCCGAGCAGAGCAACGCTTCTTTGCGTGCTGGGCGGCCCGTAACTGGGCGGCGATGGCCGAGACGCTCACCGAAGATACTTTCATCGACGACACTCACCGCAACGTGGCGAACGTCGGGTTATGGGACGGTCGCGATGTCGTGATCGCAAATATGCAAACCCTGGTCGACGATGCGGCTCCAGAAATCACAACGTTGACTGTCGTCGCGACGCGCGGGGAGCGCCTTGTCCTTACTCATAGGCGATCTCCGAACCGCGACCCGCACAACGGGGAATTCGTCTCCGAAGGGCTCATCATCGCCGAGACTGACAACGACGGTCGGATCACGGCGCACATCCAGTTCGACGTCGACGACATCGACGCGGCTTTCGCGGAGCTCGACGCGCGATACCTCGTCGGCGAAGCTGCCGCGTACTCGCACACGTGGTCGCTCATGGCGCAGACCCACTCCGCGCTCAACCGCCACGAGATCCCCCCAACTGCACCCGGTTTCGTCAACATTGACCACCGCCGCGGCATAGCTTTCGCGCCTGGCGACATCGTCCCGTTTGTGCGCGCCACGTTTGACGACACGCCCGACGCAACTCATTACATCGTGGCGGTGCATAGGCTGAGTGACCTCGGAGCAGTCATCACCCAAGCGCTGCGCGGGACCTCGCGTCAGGGCCTCGACGCCGAGTGGCAAAACATCGGCCTTTTCACGTTCGAAGGTGACTTGGCCACCCGTGTCGAGGTCTTCGACGAAGAGGACCTCGACGCCGCTATCACCCGCTTCAAGGAACTGCACCAGAGGAGGCGGCTGGAAAACACTGCATCCCGGGTGAACGAGCGCATGTATGCGTACTTCGCCGCCGACGACTGGGCGGCGATCGCGGAGATCTTCGCCAATGACATCGTCTACGACGATCGCCGTCGCGTGGTGAACGGCGGCTGTTGGCACGGCCGCAATCTCGTGGTTGAAAACATGCGCGCGGTTACCGACTTTACCGTCGAGAATTTAGGGCTCGTCGCCACCCGGGGTGATCGCCTCGCCCTCAGTCGCTGGCGATGGTCGAACAGCGACCCGGCGTCGGAGACGTTCCATACGGAAGTGCTCTGCCTGGTCGAGGTCGACACCGATGCGTTGATCGCGGGGTTGATCGTGTTCGATCCCGAGAGCTTTGACCCGGCCATAGCGGAGCTAGACGCCCGTTACCTCGCCGGCGAAGCTGCCGGCCACGCGCACACGTGGTCGGTTATCGCACGGGGAGTCGCCGCAATAAACCGGCGCGAGCTACCTGCGGTCACGGCGGACTGCATCAGCATCGACCACCGCAGAGGGACGGCGTTCGAAACCGGCGACCTCACCGCAGCGATCTACGCGTCCTTCGACGTCACGCCTCGCCTAAGGATCCACACAGACGCGGTGCACCGGCTGAACGATCTCGGAGCGGTCGTCACAAACACGGCGTATGGGACCTCGCAAGAAGGCTTTGACGCCGAGTGGCGAATGATTCAACTTCTTACCATCGATGGCGAATCGATCAACCGCCACGAGGTATTCGACGAGGCAGACCTCGACGCGGCCCTCGCCCGGTTTGAGGAACTGCAGCCGCCACCGCCACGACTGGAAAGCGCGGCAAGCCGAATAACCGAGTATTGCTGCGCGTGCTTCTCGGCGCAGGATTGGGCCACGCTGGCGACGCTGCTGGCCGACGACATGGTTCTGGACGATCGCCGCCGTGTCGTGAACGCGGGGGTTCGACGTGGCCGAGATTCGTATATCGCAGACAATCGAGCCGCCGTCGAGGCCGGCGCAGAGACCATATCTTCGAGCGTCATTGCGACCCGCGGGGAGCGCCTCGCCCTCGCTCATGTCCGCGCCTTCAACCGCGGCTTTTCGCCTGGCGAGGTCGGCGCCGAGTGGCTCGTCGTCGCCGAGATCGACGCCGGCGAGCGGATCGCCGCGATTGTCGCATTCGATCTTGACGACATCGACACCGCCTTCGAGGAACTCGACGCCCGCTACTTCACCGGCGAAGCGGCCGCACACTCACGCACGTGGTCGGTCATCGCGCGTGCCCAGGCCGCCTTCAACCGGCACGAACTCCCAACGGCGGACTGGGTAACCATCGACCATCGACCGGTCGCCCCGATCGATGCGAGCGATCTGCAAGCAGCCATACGTGCCATTGGGGACCTCACACCAGATCTCACCGCCCGCATCGAGGCGGTACATCGGCTCAGCAGTTTCGGAGCAGTCGTCACCTATACGGCGCATGGGATCTCGACAGAGGGCTTCGCCGCCGAGTGGCGGATGATCGAAATTCTGACTGTCGACGGCGACCGGCTCAACCGCAGCGAATTCTTCGACGAGGCAGACCTCGACGCGGCCCTCGCCCGGTTTGAGGAACTGCAGCCGCAGGCGCCACTTCCGGAAAACGCGGCAGGCCGAATATTCCAGCGTTACTACGCGTGCTTCTCGATCCAGGACTGGGCCGCCATGTCGGAGCTGCTGGCCGACGACATCGTTGTGGACGATCGTCGCCGTGTCGTGAACGCAGGGGTTCGACATGGCCGAGATGTGCACATCGCGGACAATCGAGCCGCCGCCGAGGTCGGCGGAGAGTCCATATCTTCGAGCATCATCGCTACACGCGGCGAGCGACTTGCCCTCGCTTATGGCCGTGTCTTCAACAGCGTCTCTTCGCCCGGTGAGGTCGCCGCCGAGTGGCTCGCCGTCGCCGAGATCTACGACGACGAGCGGATCGTCGCGATGGTCGGATTCGACCTCGACGACATCGACGCCGCCTATGAAGAACTTGATGCGCGGTACCTCGCGGGCGAAGCGGCGGCCCATTTGCAGACGTGGTCGGTTATCGCAAGGGAATGCGCCGCATTCAACCGGCACGAGCACACCATTGCCGACTTCATCACCATCGACCACAGGCCGCTCGCCATAATCGACGCGGCTGACCCGCAATCAGCCATGCGAACTTTTGATGTCACGCCAGACTTCAGCATCCGCATCGAGGCGGTGCATCGGCTCAGTGGTTTCGGAGCGGTCGCCACCTATACGGCGCATGGGACCTCGCCAGACGGCTTCGCCGGCGAGTGGCGAATGATCTTCCTTCTCACTGTTGAAGGCGAACGGATCAACCGCTGCGACGTTTTCGACGAGGCAGACCTCGACGCCGCGCTTGCCCTCTTTGAAGAACTGCAGCCACCGACACGGCGACTGGAAAACGCGGCAACCCAAGTGGCCGAACGTCTTCGGGCGAACTTCACGGCCCGCGACTGGACCGCATATGCGGAGCTACTGGCCGAAGACTGCTTCACCGACGATCGCCGCCGGGTTGTGAACGCCGGAAACCAACATGGCCGAGATGCCGACATCGCAAACATGCGGGCCATCGCCGCCGTCGGGGTCGCAAACATTGCCTTGACAACTATTGCCATCCGCGGAGAGCGCCTCGCCCTGGGTCGTGCCCGCATGTCGGGCCGAGACCAGCGGCCTGAGGCTTTCTACACCGAGACGCTCACCATCGTCGAGATCGACACGAACAACCGGGTCGTCGCGCAGGTCGTGTTCGACCCCGACGACATCGACGCCGCCTTCGAGCAGCTCGACGCACGCTACCTCGCCGGCGAAGCAGCCGCCCACGCGCACGTTTGGTCGGTCATTGCCGGGATCTACGCCGGGTTCAACCGGCGCGAACCTCCTGCGACGACGCCGGATTGGGTCTACGTGGACCATCGGCCGCTGGTAAGGATTGATGCGGTTGATCTGCCTTCGTCCATCGATGCCGTCTGGGAGCAAACACCGGACATCCGGCTCTATATCGAAGCAGTGCACCGAGTGAGCGACCTCGGAGCGGTTGTCACCCACACCGCGCGTGGCATTTCGCAAGAGAACTTCGACGCCGAATGGCGGATGGTCGACGTCCTCGCGGTCGAAGGCGACCTGATGCGCCGCTCCGAAATGTACGACGAGGCAGACCTTGACGCCGCACTCGCGCGCTTTGAGGAACTGCAACCACGGGCTCCGCGACTGGAAAACGCGGCAAGCCAAGTGGACCAACGCTTCTGGAAAACCTTCACGGCGCGCGACTGGGACGGTATGGCAGAATTGCTGGCCGACGACGTTTCCACGGACGATCGCCGTCGGGTCGTAAACGCCGGCGTCCGTCAGGGTCGAGATCACTACATGGCGACGATGCGAGCCGCTGCCGACGTGGGTTTCGAGAAGACTGCGTCTACCGTCCTGGCGACTCGCGGAGTGAACCTCGCCCTCACGCGTGTCCGCGCCTGGGCTGACGGGATGCGGCCGGAAGAGGCCGGCATCGACGTGCTCAACATTGCCGAGATCGATGCCGACAACCGGATCGTCGCGCATATCGGGTTCGACCTCGATGACATCGATGCCGCCTTTGCCGAGCTCGACGTGCGCTACCTCAGCGGAGAGGCCGCACCCCATGCGCAGACGTGGTCTGTGATTGCCGAGTCCGCGGCCGCATTCAACCGACGTGAATTCCCGCCGATAACACAGGATTCCGTTTACATCGATCATCGCCCGTTGCTAAATAACGCGGCAAGTGATCTGGCCGCGAACAGCCGTGCCACCTGGGACCTCATGCCCGATATCCGCGTCCGCATCGAGGCCGTGCATCGGGTAAGCGAACTCGGAGCCGTCATCACCCAATGCCTGAAAGGGGCCTCGCAAGAGGGTCTCGACGCTGAATGGCGCATGATCGCGATCTTCACCGTCGACGGTGACCTGATCGACCGCGCCGAAATGTTCGACGAGGCAGACCTCGACACCGCCCTCGCCCGCTTCGACGAGTTGCAACCGCAGGCACCGCGATTGGTAAACGCGGCAAGCCAAGTAGACCAACGCTTTTGGGACTACTTCACCGCGCGCAACTGGGACGCCATGGCGGAATTGATGGCCGAAGACATTTCCACAGACGACCATCGTCGGGTCGTGAACTCCGGCATTCGGCACGGTCGCGTCGAACATAAAGCGGGACTGCGAGCCGCCGCCGAAGTGGGAACCGAAAAGATGGCGTCAATAGGCGTAATTGCGACGCGCGGGGCACGGCTTGCCCTCACTCGTATCCGCTCCTGGAACCGCGGCCTGCGGCCGGAGGAGGTCGGCTTCGAGGCGCTCACCATCGTCGAGATCGACTCCGAAGGTCGGATCGTGGCGCGCGTCGGGTTCGACGTCGACGACATCGATGCCGCCTTTGCCGACCTCGAAGCTCGGTACATCGCCGGCGAAGGCGCCGCCCATTCGCGAACGTGGTCTGTCATCGCGGGAACCTACGCCGCATACAACCATCACGAACTGCCCCTGACAACAACGGATTCGGTTTACATCGATCATCGACCGCTCGTAACCATCGAGGCGAGTGATCTGGCCACATCTATTCGCGTCGTGTGGGACCTCCTTCCAGACATCAGCTACTGTGTCGAGACGGTGCATCGACTGAGCGAGCTCGGAGCCGTCGTCACCCAAACCCTGAAAGGGACCTCCAAAGAGGGCGTCGACGTCGAGTGGCGGATGATCGACCTCTTTACGATCGAGGGTGACCTAATCAGCTGCTGCGAAATCTTCGACGAGACAGACCTGGACGCCGCGCTCGCACGGTTCGACGAGCTCAGTCGTCAGCTGCCGCGACTTGAGAACGCCGCCACTCGGGCGTGGTCGCAGCTAGCTGACGCGTTCAACCGCCGCGACTTGGACGGTGTACTGGCCGCCGGCGGTGCTGACGCGGGCTATGAGGACCGGCGGAAAGGCTTGGGGGACAAGGTCGACGGTTCAGGACGGCGCAAGGCTGTGCTGGCCGTGTTCGAGATGGCACAGAGCAACTGGCGGATGGAGGTTGAGCCCATCGCCATCCGAGGGACTCGCCTCGCGGTGATCCGCGGGTGCTACCGCGACGTCGAGGATGCCGATCGACCGATCGCCGTCGAGTTCTTGAACGTTATGGAACTCGGCGACGACGGGCGAATGGAAGCCAGCGTGAGCTTCGATCCCGACGACATTGACGCTGCGTTTGCGGAACTCGACGCCCGGTACCTCGCTGGAGAAGCGGGTCCCCACGCGCACATCTGGTCGGTAATCGCGCGGAATACCGCCGCGCTCAACCGGCACGAGTTGCCCTCTGCGGACTGGGTCGTCACAGACCACCGGCGAGGTACGCCGTTCGCGCCGAGGCGCGGCGGCGACACCAACTGGACTGCGTCCACCCGCGGAATTTGGGACATCACGCCGCACCTCAACATCCACATCGAGGCCGTGCATCGGCTGAGTAACCTCGGCGCTGTTGTCACCTGGGTGGGCCGCGGAATCTCGCAAGATGGCTTCGAAGCCGAGTGGCGAATGATCCAGGCTCTGACTGTCGAAGGCGATCTGGTCAACCGCTGCGAGCTGTTCGACGAGGCAGACCTGGATGCCGCGCTTGCCCGGTTCGAGGAATTGCAACCGCAAGCGCGGCAGCTTGAAAACGCGGCCGGCCGAGTGAGTAGGCACCTCTTGGCGCACTTCGCGGCAGGCGACTGGCACGCCATGGCAGAGATGCTCGCCGACGACTTTTTCAGAGACGATCGCCGTCGGGTGGTGGGCGCCGGAGTCGGACATGGTCGAGACGGCTGGATCTCGGACATGCGGGCGACCGCGGACCTGTGGACGGCCAACGTTACATCTACCGTCATAGCGACCCGCGGCGAGCGGCTTGTCCTGATACGTGGCCGCTTCTCGCACCGCGATCAAGCGCCCGAGGGATTTGTCACGGAGTACCTCAGCATCGTCGAGATCAACGCCGACGAGCAGATCGCGGCGATCGTCATGATCGACCTCAATGACATCGACGCCGCCTTCGAAGAACTCGACGCCCGGTACCTCGCCGGCGAGGCGGCCCCCCACGCGCGCATATGGTCGGCCATCACCGACGTCTACGCCAAGCTCAACCGACATGAGCTTCTTCCCACGACACACGATTGGGTGAATATTGATCACCACCGGCTTGTGCGGGCCGAGTCGGGCCAGCTCACCGCGTATGCCGTTGAGGCATGGAACATTTCGCCCGACATGACCGGGTACATCGAGGCTGTGCATAGGATGAGTAATTTCGGAACGGTCGTCACGCTGGTGGTGCATGGCACGTCGCAAGAAGGCTTCGACGCCGAGTGGCGGGAGATCGAACTTTTGATGTTCGACGGCGATCGCATCAACCGCCTAGAAATCTTCGACGAGGAAGACGTCGACGCAGCGCTCGCCCGCTTCGACGAGTTGCAACCGCAAGCGCGACGGCTGGAAAACGCGGCAAGTCAAGCGTACGAACGTTTCTGGAGCTACTACACAGCCCACGACTGGGACGCCATGGGTGGGATGCTTGTCGAAGACCTCTTCAAAAGCGATCGTCGTCGCGTCGTAAATGCTGGCATCCAACATGGTCGAGAGATCCAAATAGCCGACATGCGAAGCCTCGCCGACATTGAGGCGAACAACACGGTAGCCGTCGTCGCGACCCGCGGGAAACGACTCGTCCTTACTCGTGTCTGTTCCTCGAACAGCGATCTGCGGCATGGGGAGTTCGGCGTCGAGATGCTCGCCATCGTTGAGATCGCTGCCGACGAACGGATCGCGGCATTCATCACATTCGACCTCGACGACATCGACGCCGCCTTCGAAGAACTCGACTCCCGGTACCTCGCCGGCGAAGCGGCCGCACACGCGGACACATGGTCGGTGATCGCGGAGGCGTACGCCGGGTTCAATCGCCACGAATTGCCCCCGATGGCAACGGATTCGGTGAGCGTCGACCGCCGCCGGCTGGTAACAAACGAAGCGGTTGATCTGGCTGTAGGTGCTCGTAGCGTGTGGGCCGTCGCTCCGGACGTCCGGGTCCACATCGAGGCTGTCCACCGGTTGAGCCAATTCGGAGCCGTTGTCACGCACGTAGGTAATGGCGCCTCGCCAGACGGCTTGGACGCCGACTGGCGGATGGTCAACGTTTTCACGGTAGACGGTGATCTGCTCAGCCGCTGCGAGATCTTCGACGAGGTCGACCTGGACGCGGCGCTGGCCCGATTCGACGAACTGCACCCTCGTGCACCGCGTCCAACGAACGCGGCAAGCCAAGTGGAGCAACACTTCTTGGCCTACTTCGGAGCCCGTGACTGGAACGCCCTTGCGGAGTTGATCGCCAACGACATATCCGTAGATGATCGGCGTCGGGTCGTGAACGCCGGCGTCCTGCACGGCCGCAATTCGGAGATCGCAAGCCTGCGGGCGCTTGCCTCCGTCGGAGTCACCAGCGGAACGTCAACGGTGGTAGCAATCCGCGGGGAGCGCCTCGTCCTCGGACGTAACGACGTCACCGACCGTTGGTCCACGGATGGCGGGTCGAAGTCAGAGGCGCTATGCGTTGTTGAAATCAACTCCGAAAACCAGATCGTGGCACGCGTCGTGTTCGACTCCGATGATCTCGACGCCGCCTTCGAAGAGCTCGACGCCCGATACGTCGCCGGCGAAGCGGCCACCAACTCTGATACATGGTCGGTCATCACGAAGGTCTTCGCCTCGATGAGCCGACGCGAGCTTCCCCCGACGACACCAGATTGGGTGAACGTCGATCACCGGCGACTCGCAATAACGGAGGCGGGCGGTCTCGAGGCGGCCCTCCGCTCATTGTGGGAGCTCATGCCCGAGCTCAACTTCCGCATCGAGGCAGTACATCGGTTGAGCGACTTGGGTGCGGTCTTTACTCGGGTGGCCACTGGTACCTCGCAAGACGGCTTGGATGCCGAGTGGCGATGCACCGAGCTTATGAGCGTCGGAGGCAACCTGCTCAGCCGCGCCGAGGTCTTCGACGAGGATGACCTCGACGCCGCACTGGCCCGGTTCGATGAACTGCACCTACAGACACCCCGGCCGGAAAACGCGGCAAGCCAAGTGGAGCAACACTTCTGGGACCACTTCGCAGCGCACGACTGGGATGCCATGGCGGAATTACTGTCAGACGAAATTTTGATGGATGATCGTCGTCGCGTCGTGCGCGCCGGGCTCTGGTACGGTCGCGAGGCCGTAATCACAAATATGCGAGCCGTTTCCGAGGCCGGGTTGAGGATCACGGTGACCGTCGTTGCTACTCGCGGCGAGCGCCTCGCGCTGTATCGAGCCGTAAATCGCGACGTGCGGCACGATGAGTTTTACACCGAGATGTTCAGCATCGTCGAGATCGACGCCGACAACAAGATAAAGGCACACATTGCGTTCGATGTTGACAACATCGACGCCGCCGTCGAAGAACTCGACGCCCGGTACCTCGCCGGCGAAGCGGCCGCCTTTGCGCAGACATGGACGGCCATGACCCAGGTTCAGAGCACGTACAACCGACACGAACTTTCCAGGCCGGTGGCGGAGGATTGCGTGAGCATCGATCATCGGCGAGGCAGAGCATTCGCGCCAGGCGACTTGATCCCATTCCTCAGCGCCACATGGGAAGTCGCTCCGGACGTCAAGGGCCACATCGAGGCTGTGCACCGGTTGAGCACCCTCGGAGTGGTCATCACAGAGGTCATGACGGGGACATCAGAGGAGGGCTTCGACGCCGAGTGGCGCGAGATCGGCCTGTTCTTATTCGAAGGCGAGCTGGTCTCGCGGTTTGAGCTGTTCGACGAGGAAGACCTCGACGCCGCGCTCGCGCGGTTCGATGAGCTCAACGGCCAAGTGCCGCCACTTGAAAACGCCGCAGCGCAAACCTGAGCGCATCCGACCCATTCATCAGATGAAAACGGAGACTGTATTCACCAAGGTTGTATGGCACTACCGGTGGTACCATACATAGCGATGGAAAAGACGACAATCTACTTGCCGGGTGACCTCAAGGAAGCTGTGAAGATCGCAGCCCGCCAGCGTGGCGTGTCCGAAGCTGAAGTCATCCGCGAATCCATCCGTGCGGGTGTGGGTAGTGCGAAGCCACCCCCAAGGGGTGGCCTGTATTCGGGATCGGAGCCCATTGCTCGGCGCGTCGACGAGCTGCTGCAGGGCTTCGGCGAGCGGTGATCATCGACACCAGCGCTCTACTCGCATATTTCGACGCTCACGAGCCAGACCACGCAGCGGTGTCACGCGTCATCGAAAGAAGCAAGGAACCGTTGGTGGTATCGCCGTTCGTCGTGGCGGAACTCGACTATCTTGTCGCCATTCGCATCGGAATCGATGCCGAGCTTGCAGGACTGCGAGAACTCTGTAGCGGCGCGTGGGAGCTGGCCACATTTGGTGTGGCCGAATTGGAGCAGGCGGCCTCAATCATCGAAAAGTACCGTGACCAGCGCGTCGGGATCACGGACGTATCCAATGTCGTGCTAGCGGATCGCTACCGAACGCGGACAATTGCGACGCTCGACCGTCGACATTTCGAAGTCCTGCGGCCACTTCGAGGCGGGCGCTTCGTCGTCACGCCTTGACTGCCACCGGTGTACACGTGTGCCCGTTCCAGAGATGCAATGACCGAGCCGAGGTGGTCAGCGCAGATCGCGTTCGGACCAACACAACGCAGCGCGCATGCTCAACTCTGCTATTGATCCGGCGTCGCGAGAATTCTGAAGAGCATGTTATTCACGTCGGTAAGGGCCTGAACCCCGATCCGACGGTGATATGCGCTCAGTCGGGCCTTGCGAAGGCTAGTGACCAGTCCCGGTGCAGCCCAGTCATTCTCACTCAGATCCACGCCAAATCCTGTATCAGGCTCGGTGTCGAATACCGGCACGACGATGACCGTCGGTTCACTGGGAATCTCGTTGTAAACGGTGAAGGAGATGATGAGCACGGTGACGCCGGCGTCGGTTGCCCATATGTCGCCACGACGTGGGGGTTGGCTCAACGTTTCGCTAGCTCGTCGAGATTGCGATCCGCCCACGCCTCGCTGAACGCGGTTGCATCTGGGTGCGCTTGCATCCACTTGTCGTGTGCCGCGCAGCGGCGCCTCATGTCCTCGACGTCGAGAAGTTTCTCGATCCAGGAATTCATCGACTGCTGGTCTGCGTCGGCGTAGCGCTTCACAGCCTCGTAGGCGCTGTCTGAAAGCCGCAAAGTGATTATCCGGGCCATCGCTTGATGCTAGTAAGTCATGCTGGTGCTGATAGCCAGCAACGCAGTGCGTGTGGGGGGCGCAGCACGACGGGACCTAGATCGCCCCTGCTCGGAAGTGATAACGTAATTCTCCAATTCGTACAATGCGCCTACCACCGGAGGTGACGTGTCAGCAGCACCGGGACGCCCGCTGCCCCTACTCACCGACGCAAACGAGTTCTTCTGGAAGGCGGGCGCCGACGGCACGCTCCGCCTACAGGAATGCCAGGCCTGCCAGGCGCTGATCCATCCGCCCGCGCCGGTATGCCGCTACTGCCGCTCGCGAGAGATCGGCGTGCGAGACCTCTCCGGCAGGGCGACCCTGGCTGGCTTCACCGTGAATCACCGGTTCAGCGTGCCCGGAATGCCGGCCCCCTACGTCATCGCGCAGGTGGCTATCGCCGAGGATCCCCGGGTCCGGCTGACCACCAACATCGTCGAGTGCGATCCCGAACAACTCGAGCTCGGTCAACAGGTCGAGGTCACCTTCGAGCAGATCGAAGAGGTGTGGCTGCCGCTGTTCAAGCCCGCCGCAAACACTGAACCGGCTCCCCTGCCCGACGACGAGATCGCGCCGGAGCGCTTCGGCGAATACGTCCGGCCCATGCTGACCACGGGAAAATTCGAGGACAAGGTCGCCCTGACGGGGATCGGCATGTCGAAAATCGGCCGCCGGCTGATGGTTCCGCCACTGTCGCTGACTGTCGACGCCTGCGAGGCAGCCGTCGCCGACGCCGGGCTGACGATCGCCGACATCGACGGCCTGTCGACCTATCCCGGAGGCGGCAATCTCGGCGGGTTCGGCGAGGGCGGAGTGACCGCGCTGGAGGCCACGTTGGGCATCCGGCCTACCTGGCATAACGGCGGTATCGAGACGTTCGGCCCGGGCGGGTCGGTGATCGCCGCGATGCTCGCTATCGCGGGCGGTCTGGCCCGTCACGTGCTGTGCTTCCGCACGCTGTGGGAAGCCACCTTCAACGAACGGATGAAGCAGGGCAAGATCGTCCCATCCATGGGCCGCACCGACAGCTGGCAGTGGCCGTTCGGCGCCACGTCGGCGGCACACACGCTGGCCCTCAACGCGCAGCGGCACTTCCACCGTTACGGCACCACCAAGGAGACGCTGGGCTGGATCGCGCTGAACCAGCGCGCCAACGCCGAACTCAACCCGACCGCCGTCTACCGCGACCCGATGACGATGGACGACTACCTGAATGCCCGTCCCATCACCACGCCCTTCGGTCTCTACGACTGCGATGTGCCGTGCGACGGGGCGATCGCCGTCGTCGTATCCGCCGTCGACGCCGCCCGTGACCTTGCCAAGCCACCCGTCCTGGTGGAGGCGGTAGGGACACAGATCATCGAGCGGATCGATTGGGACCAAAGCACTTTGACCCATGAGCCGCAGGTACTGGGCCAGGCCGCGCATGTCTGGACGCGGACCTCGCTACGGCCGGCCGATGTCGACGTCGCCCAGCTCTACGACGGGTTCACCATGAACTGCCTGTCCTGGATCGAGGCCCTGGGATTCTGCGGCATCGGCGAGGCGCGCGAATTCCTGGATGGCGGCAAGAACATCGCGCGAGACGGCTTGCTGCCGTTGAACACTCATGGCGGCCAGCTGTCGCATGGCCGCACCCACGGCATGGGCCTGCTGCACGAGGCAGTCACCCAATTGCGGGGCGAGGCGGGCGATCGTCAGGTCGCCGACGCCCGGGTTGGCGTGGTCAGCAGCGGCGGGCTCACCCCCAGCGGGGTGCTTCTGCTTCGGGCGGACGCATGAGCGTGCGCCCGAGGATCGTGATCGTCGACGGCGTGCCGATGTCGGCGATGGTCGCCGAGGCCCCTGACCCCACGGCCGTGATCGTTGCCATCCACGGCGGCGGTACTACCGCAATTTATTTCGATTGCCCTGGCCATCCATCGCTTTCGTTGCTACGGACCGGCGCGGCCGCCGGCTTCACGGTGGTGGCCCTCGACCGGCCCGGTTATGGCAGCTCCGCCCCCTATCCGGAGGCGATGGCCGCTCCCGAGCAGCGGGTCAACTTGGCTTATGGCGCGGTGGATCGCATTCTCGGGCAGCGTCCACGCGGCGCCGGGTTGTTCGTCATGGGCCATTCGGGTGGATGCGAACTGACGATGCGGATGGCCGCGGACGAGCGGGGCGGCAATCTGCTCGGCATTGAACTAGCCGGCACCGGCCGGCACTATCATCCGGCGGCCCGCGAAATCTTGAAGACCGCGACGAGAGAACGCAAGCCGGCGGGCCTGTACGACCTGCTCTGGCAGCCCGAACGGCTGTATCCACCCGAGGTGCTCAACGGGGCCACCATTTCGCCGAGCGCCCCGGCCTACGAGGACCAGATGGTGTCCGACTGGGCCCGCCAAACTTTTCCTGCGCTTGCCCCTGCCGTGCGCGTCCCGGTGCAATTCAGCATTGCCGAGCACGAAAAGGTCTGGCAGACGGACGATTCCGCATTAACCGAAATCACCGCCCTGTTCTCCGGCTCGCCGCGGTTCACCGTCAATAGGCAGCCCGAGGCGGGACACAACATCAGCCTCGGTAACAGCGCCGCCGATTATCACCGCCGCGTGTTTGCGTTCGTCGACGAATGCGTCGCCGCAGCGCCCTCGGTGAACGAAGAGGCGGGATGATATGCGGGTCGGTTTCATCGGGTTGGGCAGCCAGGGCGGCCCGATGGCGCGCCGGATCGTTCAGGCCGGCTACCCGACGACGCTGTGGGCGCGCAGGCCCGCAACGCTCGAGCCGTTCGCCGACACTGCCGCACAGATCGCCACGTCACCCGCCGAGCTCGCCGCTGCCAGCGACCTGGTCTGTCTCTGTGTGGTCGGCGACGCCGACGTCGACGAGGTCACCGGTGGTGAACACGGCGTGCTTGCAGGCCTGGGACGCGGCGGTGTGATCGCCGTGCATAGCACTGTCCATCCCGAGACATGCCGCCGGCTCGCCAAGAAAGCTGCTGCCCAGGGAGTTTCGGTGGTCGACGCGCCGGTGAGCGGGGGTGGACCAGCCGCCGCGCGGGGTCGTCTGCTGGCGATGGTCGGTGGTGAGGCCGACGTGGTCGAGCGCTGCCGTCCGGTCATGCAAACCTATGCCGATCCGGTCGTGCGGCTAGGCGGCGTTGGTTCGGGGCAGACCGCCAAGTTGCTGAACAACTTGCTGTTCACCGCCAACCTGGGAACTGCAGCCACAGCCCTTTCGCTGGCGAAGACCTTCGGTCTGTCCGCCGACCGCTTCATCGAAGTCGTCGGCCTTAGCAGCGGGAAGAGCTTTGCGCTCAATGCTATTGGCGGAACCGGCAGCCTGGACCGGCTTGCCGGCCTCGCCGGGACGCTGCTGCAGAAGGACGTCCGCCTGGTCGCCGACCTCGCCGACCAGGCAGCAGCCTGCGGCGGTGCCGTGCTCGACGCGGCCGACGCGGCGCTGGACCTGATGGAGTGCCCGCGATGACAGCTGAGTTCACCGGGACAAGCGGGTCGGCTCGGCGTGTCTGCCGCTTTGCGTTCCGCAACGAAAGCACTACCGTTAGCGTTACAGTCAGGCATTCCGCTGTAATGGCCGGCAACTCGTCCGCAAGGAGTGTGCAATGACCAAATCGAAGGTCGTCTTCGATCCGTTCTCCGAGGAGTTCTTCAACGGCGCCTGGGATACCTACCGGCGGATGCAAGAAGAAGCGCCGGTCTACTACAGCGAGGAGTACGACTTCTACGCCCTGACCCGGCACGAGGATGTGGCTGCGGGCCTCAAGGACTTCGAGACGTACTCGTCGTCCTACGGCATCGACCTGTCGATGGTGCGGTCCGGCGAAAAGCCGCCGCAGTCGATCATCTTCATGGACCCGCCCGACCACCGCCACATGCGCAGCTTGCTGAACAAGGTCTTCACGCCGCGCGCGATCCAATCGCAGCGCCAGATGGTCATCGAGAAGATCGACAAATATCTCAGCGCGGCCGATCCCGACGCCTTCGACGTGGTGCGCGACCTCTCCGGTCCGTTCCCCGTCGAAGTGATCACCACGATGCTCGGGGTGCCGGAAGAGCATGCGCAGCAGATACGTCACTGGATCGACGTGTCACTGACCCGCGCGCCCGGGCAGGTCGAAGTCGACGAAGTGGGCATGCAGGCCAACATCAATACCGCGATGCTGTACTACGACCTGGTGAAGCAGCGCCGCGAGGACCCGCGTGACGACCTGTTCACCAAGCTGATCGAGGCCGAGATCGAGCGCGAGGACGGGCAGAAGACCAAGCTCGACGATCTCGAAATAACCGGGTTCGCAACGCTATTGGGCGGCGCCGGTGCCGAGACCGTCACCAAGCTGGTCGGTAATGCGCCGGTGGTGTTCGCTCGGTTCCCCGAAGAGTGGCAGAAGCTGCTCGACGACCGCACCAAGATTTCAGCCGCGGTCGAAGAGCTGTTGCGCTACGAGGCGCCGTCGCAATATCAGGTCCGGCGGTCGATGAAAGACGTGCACCTGCACGGCGTCACGATCCCGGCCGGCAAGCCGGTGTTCCTGATCAACGGCGCGGCCAACCGTGACCCTGCGGCGTGGACCGATCCGGACAAGTTCGACATCGATCGCGACCGGTCCGAAGCGCAGAACATGGGATTCGGCTACGGGATTCACAGCTGCCTCGGTGCGGCGCTGGCCCGGATGGAAGCCGCGATCGCGCTGGAAAAGCTGCTCGACTTCATGCCTCGCTACGAAGTGGATTGGGACGGCTGCAAACGTGTGCACATGCAGAATGTCGCCGGGTGGCAGAACGTACCGGTGAAAGTGCTGCGATGAGAGTCGAAGTTGATTGGGGTCTGTGCGAAAGCAATGGGGTGTGCATGGGCATCATCCCGGAGGTCTTCCACCTAGACGACGAGGACATGCTGCACATCCTGCAGCCAGAGGTCACCCCGGAGAACGAATCGCTGATCCGCGATGCGGTGCGTCAGTGCCCGCGGCAGGCCATCTCGATCAGGGAGTAGCAGACGGCTGGCTTTCATTGTGAATCAACGGCTTTGAATGTGAACCAGCGGTGGCGATTCGACGATTTCTCCGCCCTGGCTTCACAACCAACGCCGACGCGTCACAATCAACGCCGACGCGTCACAACCAACGCCGAGGCTTCACGCCTAATGTCGCCAGGGGTACCTTTGCCTGCGGGGACTGCTCAGCACTGAGGAGGAATCCGATGAAAGCGGTCAGCTGTCTGCACGGTGAGTTGTCGGTCGTCGACCTGCCCTCGCCGCAACCGGCCTCCGGCCAGCTGGTACTCGACGTGCTTCGGTGCGGTATCTGCGGCTCAGACCTGCACGCCAAGGATCACGGCGATGAGTTGGCTGACGCGATGAACGCCGTGGGTTACGAACACTCCCTCACCAGCGAAACGCCGGTCGTGTTCGGCCACGAGTTCTGCGGTCAGATTGCCGAGCGGGGACGCGGCGTGGCCAAGCACTTCAAAGCGGGCGCCACGGTGGTGTCCTTCCCACTGCTGCGCGCCCATCAAGGGGTCCACCTCACGGGGCTCTCTCCGCTGGCCCCCGGGGCCTACGCCGAACAGGTGCTCGCCGAGGCCGCCATGAGCTTCGTCGTGCCCAACGGTCTGGATCCCAACATCGCCGCCTTGACCGAGCCGATGGCGGTGGCATTACACGCCGTGCAGCGCAGCGATATCGCCAGGCGTGACGTGGCCGTAGTGGTCGGGTGTGGTCCGGTCGGCCTTGCCGTCGTTTGTCACCTCAAGGCCAAAGGCGTGGAAACGATTGTCGCCAGCGACTTCTCGCCGGGGCGACGTGCGCTGGCCCAACGTTGCGGCGCCCACGTCGTGGTCGACCCAGCCGAGGGCTCACCGTACGAATCCGTCGGCAAGCGGAAGGGCGTGGTCACCTCGGTGACCGACCTGTCCGAACTGGGTATCAGCGCGATGGAGAAGCTACGCAAACTGCCCGGCTGGAACCACGTCTACCGCGTCGCGGACAAGCTTGGCGCGGCAGCACCGAAACGACCGGTGATCTTCGAATGCGTGGGCACACCGGGAATGATCGATTCGATTCTCGTTGCAGCGCCGTTTAATTCGCGTGTCGTGGTGGCCGGCGTATGCATGGGCACCGACCACTTTAGGCCCACCGTGGCGATCGGCAAGGAAATCGACCTGCGCTTCGTGTTCGGTTACACGCCGCTGGAGTTCCGCGACACCCTGTACCAACTCGCCGAGGGCAAGCTCGACGCCTCCGCCCTGGTGACCGGAAGCGTGGGGCTCGCAGGGGTTGATGCGGCGTTCGGAGCGCTGGGAAATCCCGAAACTCACGCCAAGATCCTCATCGACCCGCAGAGTACGACCGACCAAGTTTCGTAGCGCGAGCAGACGCAAAAGCACCCGACACGCCGGCGTGCGGGTGCTTTTGCGT